>NZ_RQIV01000005.1:0-445424 GCF_003977705.1 Verrucosispora sp. FIM060022 | reverse complement strand
CGCGATCAACTGCTCATCCGTGACCGCATCCGCCGGCCTGGCCGCCGGCTCCTGCCCCGAGGTGATCTCGGTCGTCATCTGGCGTCTCTCCCTTGATCGGTCGATCAGCCGTTATTTGTACAGTCCCCCTCTGGTCGCCGATACGTCACTTCTGCGGCTTATGCCCGGGCAGAAAGTGCAAGATCGGCGCGCCGTGGTGAGCGTGGGTGAGGTGCGCGGCGGGCTGGGAGAGAGGGTATGAGGGGGTGTGGGGGGTGGCAATGGATATTGGGGCGTCAGGGGGTTGGGGTTGGGGGGGTGGTGGTGGAGAGGCGGTCGAGGTGGGGGGCCAGCTCGTCGGTGAGGAGCAGGTCGGTGCGGATGTCGTCGTGCGGGTAGGCGGCGCGGCCGACCATGTGGGCGGCTACCGGGGCGGTGGCCAGTTGGAAGACCCCGATCAGCACCAGGGTGGTGATGTCCACGCCGGTGCGCAGCCGCAGGCCACAGCCGAGCAGCACCAGCAGCAACCCGAGGACCTGCGGCTTGGCCGCGGCGTGCATGCGGGCGAGCAGGTCGGGGAAGCGCACCAGGGCCATGCCGGCAGCGAGGCTCAGCAGGGCGCCGCTGATCAGGCAGACGGCGGCGACGATGTCGAGTACGGCGTCCAGGCTCATTTGTCGTTTCTCCGGGCGGCGAAGCGGGCGACGCTGACCGAGCCGACGAACCCGAGGACCGCGAGCACCACCAGCACCGGAAGCGCGGTGGCGTCCTTGCTGTAGGCGGCCTCGGTGGCGATGGCCGCGACGATGATGGCCAGCAGCACGTCGGTGGCCACCGCACGGTCCAGGATCGACGGACCACGGATGATCCGGGTGAGGGTGAGTGCGCCGGCCACGGCGAGCAGCGCGGTGACGGTCACGGCGACGATGGTCATGCCGCTGCCCCTTCCAGGTCTAGCGGTGGCGGTGGACGTTCACGGACGCGACGTTGTTCGTCCGGCGAGCCGATGGCGGCGACGATGCGCTCCTCCAACTTCAGCACCCCGCGCCGGAACTTCTCCACCTCGTCCAGGCTGTCGACGTTGATGACGTGGATGAACAGGGTGCCGGTGGTGCGGTCGGCCTCCAGGATCAGGCTGCCCGGCACCAGCGACAGCGCCTCCGCCGCGAGGGTGAGGTTGAGGTCGGTGTTCACCCGCAGGCGCACCGCGATGATGGCGCTGTGCGGCACGTGCCCGGGACGCAGCGCCATCCAGGCGATCTGCACGGAGGCGACGACGAGGTCGCTCAGGAAGCGCAGCAGGAACCGGGCCGTACCCACGGGGTGGATCCGCCCCGCGAAGGTCACCGGCGGCAACGGGAAGACCGCCAGCAGGACGGCGGCCACCACCAGCCCACTGATCAGGTTGGCCCACGACAGCGTGCCCCAGAGCAACATCCAGACGACCACCAGGAAGATCACCGCAGTGATCCGGTTACGACGCCGGGCAGCCGGGGTCAGTGGTGCGCTGTTCGGCGGCTCGGTCGGCTCCGCCGGGGTCATCGGGTCAGGCCTCACGGCGCACCTCCCGGGAAGACGGCGTCGACGTACGGCGTGCGTTGCAGCAGGTCGTTGGCGGCATCGCTGCTCAGGTCGAACAACGGGCCGGCCACCAGCGTCAGCACCAGGCCGAAGACCACCAGGGCCACCGTCGGCGCGATCATCAGACCGGGGAGCACGGCGCCGGTCTGCGCGGTGGCGAGGGACTGCTGCGGTTGCACCGCCCCCTCGGTGCGGGCCGCCTGCTCGGCGTCGTCGGCCGCCGGCATCTCCGGGTGCGGCGCCCGCCAGAAGGCCAGGTTCCACACCCGGGCCACCGCGTACAGGGTGAGCAGGCTGGTGACCAGGCCGCCGGCGACCAGGATCCAGGCCAGCGCACCACCGTCGTCTATGCCGGCCTGGACCAGGCCGAGCTTGCCGAGGAAGCCGGAGAACGGTGGGATGCCGGCGAGATTCAACGCCGGGACGAAGAACAGCACGGCGAGGATCGGCGACAGCCGGGCCAGGCCGCCGAGGCGGTCCATGGCGGTGGTGCCACCTCTTCGTTCGACAAGTCCGGCGGCGAGGAACAGGGTGGTCTGGATGGTGATGTGGTGCACCACGTAGAAGATCGCCGCGGACAGTCCGAGTGACGAGGTGAGCCCGACACCGAAGAGCATGTAACCGATGTGGCTGATCAGTGTGAAGGACAACAATCGCTTGATGTCGGACTGGGCGACCGCGCCGAGGATGCCGACCACCATGGTCAGCACCGCCGTCACCAGCATCAGGGTCGCGACCCGGCCGCCGGGGAACAGCAGCGTCTCGGTACGGATGATCGCGTACACACCGACTTTGGTCAGCAGGCCGGCGAAGACCGCGGTGACCGGGGCGGGTGCGGTGGGATAGCTGTCCGGCAACCAGGCCGACAGCGGGAACACCGCTGCCTTGATGCCGAAGGCGAGCAGCAGCATGCCCTGCAACAGCAGCCGGATGTCGTCGGGGAGGGCGTCGAGCCGGTCGGCGAGCTGGGCCAGGTTGAGCGTGCCGGTCGAGGCGTACACCAGACCGATGGCGACCAGGAAGATCACCGACGAGAGCAGGCTGACCACGACGTAGGTGGTGCCCGCCCGGATCCGGGTCTCGGTGCTGCCCAGGGTGAGCAGCACGTAGCTGGCCACCAGCAGGATCTCGAAGCCGACGTAGAGGTTGAACAGGTCGCCGGAGAGGAAGGCGTTGCACACGCCGGCGGTCAACACCAGGTAGGTGGGGTGGTAGACCGACAGCGGAGTCTCCTCGTCGCCGTCGGCCATACCCTGCCCGATGGAGTACACCAGCACGCACAGGGTCACTGCGGCGGAGACCACAAGCATCAACGCGGCGAGCTGGTCGGCCACCAGTACGATGCCCAGCGGGGCGACCCAGCCGCCGACCTCCACCACCAGCGGCCCGTGCAGGCTGGACTGGATCAGCAGCATCGCGGCCACCGCGACGGTGGCGGCGAGGACGGTGAGGCTCACCCATCGCTGGGCGCGGGGACGCCCGAGCAGCAGCAGGGTCAGGGCCGCGCCGAGCAGTGGCATCACCACCGGCAGCGGTACGAGGAACGTCATCCGGCCCGCCCTCCCTTCGCCGTGGTGGACAGCTGCCGCTCGTCCGTTGTCGGTAATTCCTCGTCGTCGTCGCCGTCGACGTCGTCGTCGGGTACCTCGTCGCGGTCCGCGAGGTCCATGATCCGGCGGTCCTCGACGTCGTCCTGCACCTCGTCGTGCCCGTTGAGGTGCCAACTGCGGTACGCCAGGGCGAGCAGGAAGGCGGTCATGCCCAGGGTGATCACGATGGCGGTGAGGATCATCGCCTGCGGCAGTGGATCGCTCATCTCCTCATGCGGGGCGCTGCCGACGATCGGCGGGGCACCGGCCCGCCCACCGGTGAGCAGCAGCAGGTTCGCGCCGTTGCCGAGCAGGATGACGCCCATCAGCACCCGGGTGAGGCTGCGTTCCAGCAGCAGCGTCACGCCGGCGGCGACGAGCACGCCGACCACGATGACGTAGGTGAGGTTGGGGCTCACACCAGCTCCTTTTCCCGTACCTCGTCGCCCTCGGTCTCGTGTTGGCGGTCCATCTCCGCGCCGAGGCTGCGCAGGATGTCCAGCACCAGGCCGACGACGATCAGGTAGACACCGACGTCGAAGAAGGCCGACGTGACGAAGTGGATGTGACCCAGCACCGGTAGGTGGAAGTCGAGCAGGGCGCTCTGCAGGAACTCCCCGCCGAGCAACATGGCGGCCACGCCGGTGCCGACGGCCACGAACAGCCCGGCACCGAGCACCACGCCGGCGTCGACGGGTGCGGCGCCGTTGAGCTCGGTACGACCACCGGCCAGGTACCGCACGGCCAGGGCCAGACCGGCGACCAGACCGGCGGCGAAGCCACCACCGGGGGCGTTGTGGCCACTGAACAGCAGGTAGATGGAGAACAGCACGATGGCGTGGAACAGCAGCCGGGTGATCACCTGGAGGATGACCGACTGCGACCGGGCGGTGGCGCCGGTGGTCAACCAGCGGGGCCGGTTGTACTCGGTCGGCCCGTCGCCGGGGATGTCGCCGCGGCGGCCGAGGTCGCGGGCATGGCGGAAGATCAGGCTGGCCACACCGGTCGCGGCCACCACCAGCACCGCGATCTCACCCATGGTGTCCCAGGCCCGGATGTCGACAAGGGTCACGTTGACCACGTTCTTGCCGCCGCCGTAGGAGACCGCCTCGTCGGGGAAGTCGACGGAGATCGGAACGGCCTGGCGGGCACCGGCCGCCACGTAGGCCATGCCAGCGGTGACGGCGCCGACGGCCACCCCGATCGCGACCCGGCCACGCCGGCTGGAACGGATCGGGCGTTCGGAGAACTTCGCCGGCAGCCGACGCAGCACCAGCACGAACATCACGATCGTGACGGTCTCCACCAGGAACTGGGTCAACGCCAGATCGGGTGCGCCGTGCAGGATGAACATCAGCGCGATGCCGTAGCCGGCCACGCCGACCAGGATCATCGCGGTGAGCCGACGCAGGGCGCGGGCGGCCATCACGGCGGCGATCACCACCATGGCGGCGGCGACTCCCTGCAACGGGGTGTCCCACAGATGGAAGCGCTGTGGCCAGGGGCTGCCGGCCAGCAGCGCACCACCCGGCAACACGACCATCACCACCAGGATGACGCCGAGGTAGAACGGCAGCGAACCACGCTGGGTCCGACCGGTCAGCTCGACCGCGAGCCGGTCGATGGCGTTGATGCACTTCTTGTACGCCACGGCACCGTCGAACGGCAGCCGCATGGTGGCCCGGACCCGCTCGCGGCGCATCAGGTCGAACAGGCCGGCACCACCCGCCACGGCCAGCACGGACAGGCCGAGCGCCGGGGTGAGGCCGTGCCACAACGCCAGGTGGTAGCCGGGTTCGGCGGAGCGGTACAGGTCGGCGTACGGGGCCAGCAGGCGGTCCACCGCCGGGGCGAGGACGCCGACGGCGACACCGGCGACGGCCAGTACGGCGGCCGGGGTGAGGATCGCCCAGGACACCGGCCGGACCGTGGTGGGCTCGACGCCGGGCTTGTCGGCGAAGGCGCCCCACAGGTAGCGCAGGGTGTACGCCACGGTCAGCGCTGAGCCGAAGATCACACCGGCGAGCACCGCCAGTTCTGCGGTACCGCCGTGCAACAGCGCCTCGACCGCAGCCTCTTTGGCGACGAACCCGGCCATCGGCGGCAGACCGGCCATCGAGGCCGCGGCGAGCCCCGCCACCACGGCCAGGGCGGGGGCGCGACGCCCGACGCCGCTGAGTTCCCGCAGGTCACGGGTGCCGGTGGCGTGGTCGATGATGCCGACGGTGAGGAACAGGGTGGCTTTGAACAGGGCGTGGGCCAGCACCATCGCCACGCCGGCCAGGGCGGCGTCCCGGGTGCCGGCACCGAGGATCACCATGAGCAGGCCGAGTTGGCTGACCGTGCCGTACGCCAGCAGCAGCTTGAGGTCGACCTGACGCAACGCCGACCAGCCGCCGAGGAACATGGTGATCAGGCCACCGACGAGCAGCACCGGCCGCCACGGGGTGACCTCCGCGACGGCGGGGCCCATCAGGGCGACCAGGAAGACGCCCGCTTTGACCATGGCCGCCGCGTGCAGGTACGCGCTGACCGGTGTCGGCGCGGCCATGGCGCCCGGCAACCAGAAGCTGAACGGGAAGATCGCCGACTTGCTCAACGCGCCCAGCAAGATCAGCACCAGGGCGACCGCCAGGTAGCCGCCGCCGGGCAGGTTCTCGGCGACGACGGACCAGCGGTAGCTGCCGGCGTGCTGGCCGAGCATGACGAACCCGGCGAGCATCGCCAGGCCGCCCAGCGTGGTCACCAGCAAGGCCTGCATGGCGGCGCGGCGACTGGCCCGCTTCGCCGGGTCGTAGCCGATCAGCAGGTAGGAGAAGACGGTGGTCAGCT
The DNA here is from genome assembly GCF_003977705.1 of Verrucosispora sp. FIM060022. Lineage (NCBI taxonomy): Bacteria > Bacillati > Actinomycetota > Actinomycetes > Micromonosporales > Micromonosporaceae > Micromonospora > Verrucosispora sp. FIM060022. Next base: position 439,443 of record NZ_RQIV01000005.1, on the reverse strand, counting down.
CCCAGAACACGTACAGCAGCAGCAGGTCGTCGGAGACCACCAGGCCGAGCATCGCACCGGCGAAGGCCACGAACACCGCGACGAAGCGGCCCAGGCCGGGGTCGTCGGAGCGGAAGTAGCGGGCGCTGTAGGCCAGCACCAGGGCACCCACGCCACCGACCAGCACCACCATCAACCAGGACAGCGTGCCCATCCGCAACGCGATTTCCAGATCGAGTTGCGGCACCCAGGTCAGCGTCTCGACCACGGGCTCGCCGGAGCGGACCTCACCGGTGTGTGTCAGCGCCCACGCCAGCGTCGCTCCAGGGACCAACGCGACCACGTAGAGGGCGTGCCGTCCCCAGAGTCGCACCAGCGCCGGGGCGATCACGGCTGTCAGCGCATGGACCGCCACCAGAACCAGCACACACCCTCCTCGGGAGATCATCAGTCGGTGCAACGACCTTATCCGGTAAGGACCGCCATCTGCATCTGCCGTGAATTGGATCAAAGGTGTGTCCGGCGACAGAGCACTCAGAACGACGGCGGAGTTCACCGCCGTTTCACCGTTGGCAGTACGGCGCAAACCCGCTGACGGTCAGCGGGCCCCTTCGATCACGAACATCCCTTCAGTCCTTGGACACCCGGCGTCCCCTTCCGTCGTCGCGGTCGATCCGCAACTCGCGTTCCAACTCGACGATGAGGGTGCGCAGATCGTCGAGGCGTTGACTGATCGCGATGCGGTCCACCTCGTCGGGAACCCCGTCGCCGTCGGAGTCGTAGCCCGGAGCGAGCCCTTCGGTCATCTCCAACCGGCGGGCCTCCTCCATGGAGTTGACGAAGACGGCGATCAGGATGTTCAACAGCAGGTTGACCGTGATCACCACGAAGCTGGCGTAGTAGAGCACCGTCCACGGCGACACCTCCATCCCCTGCTCGATGAGGTCGGGCAGGGTCTCCAGGGACAGCAGCACGAACAGGGTCAACAGGGACCGTCCGATGTCCCCGTACTCCTCGGGGTAGACCTTGCCGAAGATCAGCCAACCGGCCATGCCGTAGACGTAGAGGGTCACCACGGCCAGGGCGAAGAAGCCGCCGATACCGGGCAGACTGCGCCACAGCGCCGCGACTATCGTGCGCAGGCCGGGCGAGAACCGCACCAGACGCACCATGCGCAGCACCCGTACGACGCGCAACAGCGCCGAGTCGCCGTGCAGCACCGGCACGAATATCGCCGCGATCACCAGGAAGTCGAAGACGTTCCAGCCCTGCCGGAAGAAGTCCTGCGGTCGGCGGCCGTAGGCCAGCAGCCGGATGGCGATCTCGATGACAAATATCACCCGGAAGACCCACTCGACGGCATGCAGCGCGGTGCCCGCCGCACCCAGGTCGGGGTAGGTCTCCAGGCCGAGCACCGCGCCGTTGGCCAGGATCACCGCGACGATGGCTAGCTCGAACGGACGGGAGTGGGAAATCCGGGCGCACGTGTCGGCCAGCCTGGTCCGCGACGGATCGACCGGCCCGCTTCGCTGGGCCGGCACCTGCGCATCCCTCACCGGGCCGCTGACCTCGGCACGCGCGCTGGGGCCGGCTGCGCCAGCCACCGTGCGTCACTCAGGTATCGACGTACGGCAGTCATGGCCGACAGCCTACGGGTCGGCGTCGGCCGACATCACCCGCCCAGCCGTCGGATCATGTTCATCACGGTTTCCACCTGGGCGCCGCCCTTGATGGGATAGTTCGTCGCCCCGAGGTAGCCCCACCAGTCCCAGCACCCGTTCGGGTTGGCGGCGGCGGTGACGGCCTGCGGGTAGAGCACGATCATCGCGTTGGTGTCGGCGTACTGGTTGAGGTTGGCCCGGTCCACGAAGGCGGTACCGACTCGGCTGTGGCCCTGGAGGCAGCCGTGCAGGGCGACGAGCAGGCGGCAGGTGGTGCCGGCCGCGCAGGACGTCGGGACGTAGGCGAACCCGTCGGCGTCCATGCTCGCGGCACCGGCCCGCCCGCCGGGGGCGAAGGTGTGCTGGCTGAACCGCACCAGCGTGCCGCCGAGCGGCCCGGTGTTCGGCGGCTGCACCGAGCCGAACAGCTTGCGCAGGAAGGCGTTCTGCGGGTCGGTGCCGCAGTCGTTGAGGTACGGCGCCGCCGTGCCCGAGCAGCCGACCGTCCCGTACGGAGTGGCCCAGCCGTGCCCGGCGGGCGAGGTGTTGTCGTACTGCACGCTGGCGCCGAAGTGCTGCTGGTAGCGGACCAGGTCGTCGGCGACCGACCGCTTGACCGTGGTGTCGGACCGACCGTGGAAGACGTAGACCGGTTCGCCGGACAACCCGCTGACCGGGTCGATCCAGCCGTAGCCGGCCCAGGTCCGGGTGTAGGTCTGCAGGGCGCTCAGGTACGTCGGGTAGAGGTTGTCGCCGCAGCCGTAGAGCGCCTGGGCGACGTTGTTCTGCGCGCAGTAGTACGGGCCGGCCGCGAACAGCGCCGCTCCCCTGATCCGCTGCGAGTAGGCCACCTGCAGTTGTGTCGCCAGATAGGCCCCGGAGGAGACGCCGGCGACGTACACGCCGGAGACGCGGTACGTCGACAGGCTCGCGGAGACGGGGGTCCTGGTGTGCACAGTGGGCGCGGCGGACGCGGGTGCCGTGGGGGCGATCAGCAGTACCGCGAGGGCTCCGGCAAGCAGTCGCAGGGCGGGTTTCAGCATGACGCTCTCCCTGGTACGAGGTGAGCGCCGGCGGTGATGTCGGCGTACGACGACGCTAGCGTGATCCAGGTCACCGGCGACATGAGCGCGGCACACACCCGACGGGTCCGCGTTGTGGTGTCGGTCGATGCCTCGGCTCCGGAATCGTTAGATTGGACCGCTATGGCGCTGATCCGTTGTGACTTCTTCGCCGAGACGCTCGGCCTCAGCACGTCGATGACCGTGATCCTGCCGCAGCGGACCGAGTCGCAGATCGGGCTGACCGGCGCGGACGTCCCCGGCGACCCGCCGGTGCTGTACCTGTTGCACGGGCTCAGCGACGACGACACCATCTGGCTGCGCCGTACCGCCATCGAACGGTACGTCGCACCGCTCGGTCTGGCGGTGGTGATGCCGCAGGTCGGGCGGAGCTTCTACGCCGACGAGGAGCACGGCAACCGGTACTGGACGTTCCTGCGTGAGGAACTGCCGCAGCTGTGCCACGGTTTCTTCCGCCTCTCCGCCCGCCGGGAGGACACCTTCGTGGCCGGGCTGTCGATGGGTGGCTACGGCGCGGTGAAATGGGCGCTTCGCGAACCGGACCGGTTCGCCGCCGTGGCGAGCCTCTCCGGCGCGCTCGACCTCGCCTTCCGCGCCGAGCACCCGACCCGCCCGATCGATCCGCGGGTGTGGCACACCGCCTTCGGTGACCGCCCGGTGCGCGGCACCGACGACGATCTGCTCACCCTGCTGGACTCGGCCGCTGCCGCACCCCCGCTCTACGTCGCCTGCGGCACCGAGGATTTCCTGTACGAGGACAACGTGCGGTTCGTCGAGCGGGCCCGGTCGGTAGGACTGCCGCTGACCGTGGACTTCTCCCCCGGCGAGCACGACTGGGCGTACTGGGATGCGAAGATCGCCGACGTGCTCGCCTGGCTGCCCCTGGCCGACCGGGGCGGTCAGCCGACCGAGGAACGGGCGACCGGCCGGTCGAAGTAGGTGTCCGGCCAGGGTTCGTCGCGGTAGCGGAAGTGCCACCATTCCCGGTCGTAGCCGACGAATCCGCCGTCGGTCATCAACCGGTGCAGCAGCCGCCGGTTCTCCCGGGCGGTCGGGCTGACCCGGGTGGAGTCGGTGTGCGCGAGCGGGTCGAAGCAGTCGAAGCCGGTGCCCATGTCGACGCTGTTGTCACCGAAGCGCTGCGGCTGGGCGGCGGTGCAGGCGACCAGGGGTTGGCCGGGCAGGTATCCGGCCTGCTGGCGGGCGGGCAGGTCGACCAGGGTGAGGTCGACGGTGCTGCCTCGGCTGTGCGCGGTGGGTGCGCCGAGGTAGCCCTGGTCGAACAGGTCCGACTTGGCCACCCGGGGATAGAACTCGGCCTTCATCTGCTCCTCGTCGGGGCGGCGGGCCCAGGCCACGAACTCGTCGGCGGCCGACTGCGGGCGGTAGCAGTCGTACACCTTGAGGGTGTGGCCGGTGGCCAGGGCGGCGTCCTGCACCCGGCGCAGCGCCTCGGCGGCCTGGGTGGTGAGCAGGCAGAGCGGTTCGGGGTAGCCGGTGACGGGCCGGCCGACGAAGTTGTGCGGGCCGGCGTACCGGATGTCGGTCAGGATGCGTGGGTCCACGTCGGAGAGGACGACGAAGCCCGGCAGCGACGGTGGCGGGGCCGTGGACGGTGGCGGGTTGGGCTGGGGTCGGCCGCACCCGGCCACCGTGACCAGGCCCACCGTCAGCCCCACCAGCCCCTTCGACCAGCCCGCCATCTTCTGGTCAGCCGCGCGAGGTCGGGGCGCGGCCCGCGGCACGCAGCCGGCGACGGTGGCCGATCAGCGCGCCCACTCCGACGGTCAGGCCGACCGCGAGGATCGCGTACGAGGCCGACCGGAGCGGATCGGCCAACGGGTGCCGGTCGGTCGCCTCACCGCCGGAGGCCCCACCGGGTAGCGCCTGGGGTGGCATCGTGCTCGGCGGCGCGGAGGCGGTGGTGGCGCCGGGGCGTACCAGCACACCGACCGAGGCGTCGCGGGGCAGGGCGAAGCCCCAGTCGAGCAGCGCCGCGCCCTGTTGCCAGCCGCGCTGGTCGATCACGTCGGCACCGAGCAGGGTGACCACGAGCCGCCGCCCGTTGCGCTCGGCGGCCCCGACGTAGGTGTGCCGGGCCAGGTCGGTGTAGCCGGTCTTGCCGCCCAGTGCCCCCGGGTAGCGGTAGAGCAGCTGGTTGTCGTTGTCGATGGTGAAGCCCTTGGCGCGCTGCTTCGGCTGGGCGGGGATGTCCGCCTCCCGAGTCGCCACGTACCGCCGGAAGTGCTCGTCGTCGAAGCAGGCCCGGGCGATCAGGGCCAGGTCGTACGCGCTGGTGAACTGCCCCGGACCGTCCAACCCGGACGGCGTGGCCGCGTGGGTCTGGTACGCCCCGAGCTGCCGGGCCTGCTCGTTCATCGCGCGCAGCCCACCGGCCATCCCGTCCGCACCGCCACCGAGGCGGGCCAGCGCGTTCGCCACCTCGTTGCCGGAGCGCAGCAGCAGTCCCAACCAGAGCGTCTCGATCCGGTACCGGCCGCCGGCCACCAGCCCCACCGCCGAACTGCCCGGCTCGATGTCGAGGTCACCAGCGGTGATGGTGACGACCTCGGCGGGGTCCAGCCGGGGCAGCATGGTCGCGGCCAGCAGCAACTTCTGCACGCTGGCCGGGGTGGCGTACTCGTGCGGCCCACAACCGCCCAGCACCTCCCCGGTGTCCAGATCGGCCACCACCCACGAGGTCGCGGTCACCTTCGGCGGCGTCGGCACCTGCGGTGGCACGACCAGCCCCGGGGTGGCCAGCCGGGCACCGCCGACCGCCCGCGCGACCGGGTCCGCAGGCGGGGTCGCCGACGGGGTCGGGCCGGGCGCGGGTGGCGCCGGGCGGGGGCACGGCACGGGCGCCGCCGCGCTGGCACCGGCGGCGGGCACCAGCGGTGATGTCAGAAGCGCCGCGATCACCGCCACGGCCAGGCCCGAGACTCTCACAGCCACCGACACTATCGGGTGAATTCCGGCTAGTCCGGCGAATCGACCAGCACGGACGTCCCCGTACCGTCGACCGACCACCCGCCGGCCGCGAACTACCGGCGTCGACGCTGCCCGGAACGGCCGCGCCGCGCGACGACGATGGCCAGCGTGATCGCGACCGCGCCCACCGCCAGCGCCACGTACATGCCCGCACCGGGGGTGTCACCGACCGTGGCCGAGGTGGTCACGTTCACCGGCGGTACGGCGTCCGCCTGCGGAGTCGGTGACGGTGCGGCGTCGAACTCCCCCGGCTCGACCAGGCGGCCCACCGAGACGTCGCGGGGCAGGCCGAATCCCCAGTCGAGCAGCGCGGCCCCCTGCTCCCAGCCGCGCAGCGGCTGTGGTTCGGCACCGAGCAGCGTGACGACCAGACGTCGTCCGTTGCGCTCGGCGACGCCGACGTAGGTGTGGCGGGCGTAATCGGTGAAGCCGGTCTTGCCGCCGAGCGCACCCGGATACCGGTAGATCAGCTGGTTGTTGTTCTGGATCTCGAAGCCCTTGGCGCCCAGCGCCTTCTGCGCCGGGATGCGGGTCCGTTCGGTGCGCACGTACGTGCGGAAGGTGGGGTCGGCGAAGCAGGCCCGAGCGATCAGGGCCAGGTCGTACGCGCTGGTGAACTGCCCCGGAGCGTCCAGTCCGGACGGCGTGACCGCGTGGGTCTGGAGCGCGCCGAGCCGGCGCGCCTGCTCGTTCATGGCCCGCACGCCCCCGGCGACGCCGTCGGGTCCGCCACCGAGGCGGGCCAGCGCGTTGGCCGCCTCGTTGCCGGATTGCAGCAGCAGCCCCAGCCAGAGCGTCTTCACCCGGTACCGACCCCCGGGGAGCAGCCCGACCGCCGAACTACCCGGCGCGATGTCCAGGTCCTCCCGGGTCACCGTGACGACCTCGGCGGGGTCCAGCCGGGGCAGCATGGTCGCGGCCAGCAGCAACTTCTGCACGCTGGCCGGGGTGGCGTACTCGTGCGGCCCACAACCGCCCAGCACCTCCCCGGTGTCCAGATCGGCCACCACCCACGAGGTCGCGGTCACCTTCGGCGGCGTCGGCACCTGCGGTGGCACGACCAGCCCCGGGGTGGCCAGGGCGTCCCCGCCGACGACGCGGTGCTCCGCCACCGGCGGCGGCGGGGTCGGGCGGGGTGACCGGAGCACCTTCGGCGCCTTCGCCTTCGGGCAGGGCGTCGCGACAGGAGCAGCACCCTGGGTGTTCACCGACGCACCCGCAGTCACCGGAACGATGCCCGTCGCGAGTACGGCGACAACGGTGGCCAGCGCCCGGAAATCCATGAACACGCACCCTAACGGCAAGATCCCGACCCTCGCATCCCCGCCCGCGCGCCCCCGAGTCCGCCGGTGCACGGCGAACAGGTTGAACCGTTCATTCGCGCCCCCCGTATCCACGAGCGAACCAGACCCCACGCTCGGACCTGCGGCGGGAGCGCTCCCGCACCGGATCCGGCCACACCCGGAAGGCGTGGCAGGCAGGCGCATCCACCGCCGCGGCCGGCCGCCCTCCGGGCACCCATCGCGCAGCAGCCGGCCGTGTCCGACCCCGTCGACCCGTCCGGCCGGTCAATCATGAGGAGAGATGCATGGTCAGGCGTACGCTAGGACAGCGCAAGCACGCGGCCTGGAAGCTCGGCGGCGTCGGCGTGGTCGCGGTCGCGCTGCTCGGAGCCGGCCTCACGCTGGCCTCAGCCGACGACAGCGCCAGCACCGCGGCGCAGACGGCGAACTGCCCGACGGTACGGGACAAGCTCGGCAACGTGCCCGCCGCCGCCCTCGCCGGTGTCGAGCAGGAACTGGCCAACCTCGACAAGCAGATCGAGGAGGCCAACGCCCGCCTCGCCCAGCAGGCCGCCAACCCCCAGGGCGGCGCGAACTTCATCAACAACGCCATTCTCGGCCCGCTGGCCAGCAAGCGCGTCGCCGCCCTCGACCGCATCGGCATCAACATCAACCGGGTCGGGGGACAACGCCCCGACCTGGCCAGCTTCGCCACCTGCGGCCTCAACCCGCCGGGCACCCGCAGCGCCCTCAACGGCAACGCCGGCAACGCGGGCGGCAACGCCAACGCCGGCGGCAACAACAATGCGGGCGGTGGCAACAACGCAGGTGGTGGCAACAACGCCGGTGGTGGTGTTGCGCAGAGGGTGAGTTGCCCGAGCGTCGCCGACCGGCTGCCGGCCGTACCGGCGCGGGCCGCCGCCGAGGTGCAACGCGAGCTGGCCAACCTGGACAAGCAGATCGCCGAGGCCGACGCCCGGCTGGCGCAGCTGGCGATCCGACCCGAGGGCGGCCCCAACTTCGTCCGCAACGCGGTGATCGGCCCGCTGGAGGACCGGCGCGTCGCCGCCATCAACCGGATCGCCACCGCGATCGGCCGGGTCGACGGCAACCGTCCGGGCAACCTGGTCAACCTGGCCCGCCCCTGCTCGGCGCGCTGACCCCGCAGCAGTGACCGGCCCGGGCCGGATGGACGGTTCTCCGCCCGTCCGTCCCGGGCCGTTTCGACGCCCCCGGGTGCCGTCAGGGCAGCCGGCGTAGCCAGCGGCGCTGCCAGGGGGTTTCCACCGCGCCGGGGCGGTAGGCGGCCCGGACCCAGTCCACGGCCTGCTCGGCGGGAAGCCCGTCGAGGATCGCCAACGCCGCCAGGGCGGTGCCGGTACGCCCGGTGCCGCCCCGGCAGGCGACCTCCACCCGCTGTCCTGCGTACCCGCGGCGCAGCGCCTCCCGCAACGCGTCCAGGGCGTCGGCCCGGTCCGTCGGCACCCAGAAGTCGGGCCACCGCACCCGCCGATGCTCCCAGGCCGGTGTCGGTCCGGGCGCGAGCAGCAGCCCGAAGTCGGCCGGCGAGGCGGGATCGGCGACCCGCCGTCCGCGTACCCGCACGCCGCCCGGTAACTCGACCACCCCGACGTCGTCCTCCCAATCACCCATGACCGCATCCTGCACCACCGACCCACCGCCGACCATCAACCGGGCGGCAGGCCGTGGCAGCAGAGCTGTTCGGCGGTCGGCGTGTCGGGCAGTTCGACTGCCACGATCCGGGACGGGTGGGATCAGTGCGGGCGGTGGTGCTGGTCGGGGTGGTGCCCCTCGGCCCAGGCGCTGCGGTAGATGGTGCCGCGGCCGTGCGGGTCGGGGATGCCGGCCGGTTCGGCGTCGGTCAGCCCGGCCCCGGTGTCGTTGGACCGCAGGCCGCCGGCGCGCCGGGACCGACGCAGCCGGGTCACCACGAACCAGACGAGCCCGAGTACGCAGGCGACGATGACCAGGTTCTGCAGGATGCCGGCGTACGACTCGACCAGGTGCCAGTTGTCCCCGAGCAGGTATCCGGCCAGCACGAATGTGGTGTTCCAGATCAGGCTGCCCAGCGTGGTGTAGACCGCGAAGGTGAGCAACGGCATCCGCTCCACGCCGGCCGGGATGGAGATCATGCTCCGGAAGATCGGGATCATCCGGCCGAAGAAGACAGCCTTCACCCCGTGCCGGAGGAACCATTCCTCGGTCCGGTCGATGTCGCTGAGCTTCACCAACGGCAGCTTGGCGGCGATCGCGCGGACCCGTTCCCGTCCCAGGGTGGCGCCGATCCAGTAGAGCGCCAGGGCACCCAGCAGCGAACCGAGGGTGGTCCAGAAGATCGCGCCGATGACGCTCATCCGGCCCTGGGCCGCGACGAACCCGGCCAGCGGCAGGATCACCTCGCTGGGAATCGGTGGGAACAGGTTCTCCAACGCGACGGCGAGGCCCGCGCCCGGTCCACCGAGCCGCTCCACCAGGTCGGTGACGAGGCCGACCAGCCCGTCCTCGGGTGGCGCGGACTGACTGAGCAGGTCGGCAGCGGAGACGGTACGCGGAAAGTGAATCACCCTTACCACCCTACGAACTACACTCCGATAGCGCTGCGTCGGTATCGACTCCTGGCGACCGGAACTCCTAGGCTGGGTCACAGTGGAGACTGCATTCGACCGGGTCCCGTTGCGGATCGCGGTGGCCCAGCCGATGTGCCGCGCGTACGACGTCGGCGCGAACGTGGCAGCGCACGCGGCGCTGGTCGCTGCGGCGGCGGCCCGGGTGGTGGTCTTCCCGGAGCTGTCCCTGACCGGCTACGAGTTGGACGCCGCACCTGTCGACCCGGCTGATTCTCGGCTGGCCCCGCTGGTCGACGCCTGCGCGGCGGCGGGATCGCTGGCCCTGGTCGGCGCGCCGGTGGCCGGCGACCACATCGCCACCCTGGCGGTCGACGGCACCGGTGTGCGGGTGGCTTACCGCAAGATGTGGCTCGGCGGAAACGAGCCGCGCCACTTCACGCCCGGCCCGGAGCCGGTCGTGCTCGCCGTGAACGGTTGGCGGCTCGGGTTGGCGATCTGCAAGGACACCGGGGTGGCGGAACACGCGGCCCGCACCTGCGCCCTGGGCGTCGACGTCTACCTCGCCTCGGTGGTGGAGTCCGCGGCCGACGTGGCGGTGCCCGACGAGCGGGCCCTGCGGATCGCGACCACGCACCGCGTGCACGTCGCGGTGGCCAGCTTCGCCGGCCCGACCGGTGGCGGTTTCCACGAGACGGCGGGCCGCTCGGCGATCTGGGCACCGGACGGCTCGGTGCTGGCCCGCGCCGGCAGCGACCCCGGCGAGTACGCACCGGCCACGCTGACCTGAGGTCAGTCCTCCTTCGGCAGGGCGGCCTCGACCCGGTCGAGCAGCTCGTCCATCCGCTCGGCGAAATCGGCGGGAACCCGCCCCTGCTCGGTTTCCTTCTCGATGCGCTCGCGCAGGTCCTCGATCCGCTTCTGCCGATCCTTGGCGCGGCCCGCAGCGAGCTTGGCGAGGTCCTTGCGCAGCCGGTCGGCCACCTTGCCGTCGAGGCCGTCGGTCAGCTGCGCCTCGGTGAGCAGCGCGATGAACTCGGTGGCGAACTCCCGCAGGTTCACCGGTGCGGACGGCGTCGGCGAAGGGCTGGGTCGCTTCGCCGTCGGTGTGGCCGATGTGGGCGGGGCGGCCGGAGTGCTGGCGGGCGCGGCGGTGGACTGCCCGTCGTCGCCACCGGGGGCCAGCAGCACACCGAACCCCACGAGCAGCACCAGGACGGCGGCGACCAGTACACCGACCGGGGGGCGCCGGCGTCCGGGTCGGCCCGGGGCAGGGCGGGACGCCGCCGGGGGCAGCAACCCGGGCGGTCCCTCGGGACCGTACGGGCGGTGGGGCGAGCGGACGGTCCGGTGCACGTCGCCGGCCACGGCGGCGGACCAGTCGCCGGTGCGGTCGACAAGGGTCGGCGGATGCCCCGGGGCCGCTGCGGTGACGGTGGTGACCGGCTCGGCAGGCCCGGTCGGGGGCGTGACGATCGGCAGCACCGCGGTGGACGGACCGGCCGGGCCGGTGGCGGCACGGAACCGGGCGGCGAGCTGACCGGCGGTGGGACGCCGCACCGGGTCCGGGTCCAGGCAGGCCAGCACCAGAGCGGCGATGTCGGTGGGCAGCCCACTCACCCGCGGCGGCGGCACCGGCCGGCGGTCGGCGTGCACCACCAGAGCGTCCTCCCAGCTGCCCACGGGCAGCGGCACGTCGCCGGTGAGGGCGCGGTAGAGCAGCACGCCGAGCGCGTACACGTCGCTTGCCGGATTCGGCGCGGCGGCCTGCAACCGCTCGGGAGCGGTGTACGCGGGCGTACCCATCATGGGTTCGACGGCGGCCTGTCCGGCGCCGGCGGCCAGCGGCCCGGCGAGCGCGGCGATGCCGAAGTCCAGCACCTTGGCGCCGGTCTCGGTGAGCATGACGTTGCCGGGCTTGATGTCGCGGTGCACCACGCCGATCCGGTGGGCGGCGGCCAGCGCGGCGGCGACCTGGGCGGCCATCCGCAGCGCCGACGGCCAGGGCAGCGGTCCGTCCGCGAGCCGGTCGGCGAGGTTGCGCCCGTCCACCAGTTCCATCACCAGGTACGGCACGATCGCCCCGTCGAGGCCGGCCTCGCCGTAGTCGTACACCTGGGTGACGTTCGGATGGGTGAGCCGGGCCGCGGCACGGGCCTCGCGGCGGATGGCGGCCCGCAGATCGGGGTCGGCGGCGAAGCCGGCGGCGAGCACCTTCACCGCGACGGACCGCCCGAGCACCTCGTCGTCGGCACGCCACACCTCGGACATGCCGCCGAGGCCGATGCGCTCACGCACCACGTAGCGGTCGTGCAGGCGCAGGTGCGGGATGAACGGCGACATCAGCGCCCAGTCTGCCTGGTCGATCGGCCCGCGCACCACCCGATGGTGCAGGTGATGCGCGACGTGCCCCGGTGCGTGGCGATGGTGCTGCCCGCCGTCACCGGGTGCAGTGCGGCGTGACGGTCCGCGGGGCGGGCTGGATCTGGTCGGCCAGTCGCCGCAGGGTCACGGCGGCGAGATGGCGGGCACCGCTCAGCCGCGGGGTACGCGGCGGCTCCGGACGGACGGGAGCGTCCGGCCGAGCGGAATTGACGTGTCGGGTGACCGCGTCGATGGCGAAGACGAAGCCGGTCGGCTGTTCCATGGTCAACTCCTCGGGGCAGGTCCGGCACTGGTCCGGACGACGAGCGTGGTGGGCAGCAGGATCTGATGTGCGTCGGTGTCCACGGGCGGGTCGAGCAACAGTTCCGCCGCGCGACGCCCCTTCTCCACACCGGGTTGGCGGACGGTGGTCAGGCCGACGGGCGCCGCCTCGGCGATGTCGTCGAAGCCGGTGACCGCGAGGTGTCGGCCGGCCTCGCGCAACGTGTCGAGCGCGCCGAGGGCGAGCACGTCGGCGCAGGCCAGCACGGCGGTGATCGGCTCAGGGAGGGCGTCCGGCGCGCCCACGGCGGCGGCACCGGCGGAACGGCTGTTGTCGGCCGCCGACAGGATCGTCAGCTGCGACCAGTCGACCCCGACCGCCGCGAAGGCGTCGGCGAACCCGGCGAGCCGTTCCCGGGTGGTGGGGTGCGGCACGTCGGCCAGGTCGCCGACCCGCACCGGCCCGGGTGCGGCGTCGGGCAGCACACTGTCGGCGAGCAGGGCGACCCGCCGGTGGCCGAGCCCGGTCAGGTGCTCGGCCACCGAGCGGGCGGCGGCCCGCTCGTCGATGCCGACCCACCGGTCCTCGGCGCGCGGGCGGGCCGAGGTGGTGACGAAGGGCAGTCCACGGCCACGGATCGCGTCGACGATCTCGCCCTCCTCGTCGCCGCCGCAGTAGACGCAGAACCCGTCGACGGCGGCGTTCTCCACGGCCTTGCGGGCACCGGCCGCGTCGGCGGGCAGCGGCACCAGCAGCAGGCTGCTGCCGTGCCGCTCGGCCGCCTGCGCCACGCCGGTGAGGAACTGTGTGGCGAAGGGGTCGGTGAAGGCGTAGGACAGGCGGGAGGTGAACAGCACCCCGATGGCGCCGACGTAGCCACGTCGCAGGGACCGGGCGGTCGGGTCCGGGCCGGGATAACCCATCTCCCGTGCCGCGTCGAGGATGCGTCGGCGCAGCTCGGTGGACAGCTGGTCCGGGCGACTGTAGGCGTTGGAGACGGTGCTGCGGGAGACACCGACCGCCTCGGCCACCGCACGCAGGGTGGGTTTCACCGGCCCCTCCGCTCTCTGGATCGATTCAGACTGGATCGATCCAGAGATTAGCCGCACCGACCGAGGAGTGTCAATCGAATGACCGAAAGTGACGGTGGACGGTCAGTGGCGGATCAGGCGGCGTCGAACTCCGCGATCATGCGCTTCAGGATCTCCGGCGTACGCTCCGGCGGTTCGGCCTCGACGCAGAGGCGCTCCATGGCCACCGCGTAGAAGTCGAGGTCTTCCCGCTTGTCCAGGTAGAGCGCGCTGGTCAACTGTTCGATGTAGACGATGTCGGGCAGATCCTGGTCACCGAAGCGCAGGATCGTGAAGGCACCGCCGGCGGCGGCATGCCCACCGGCGGCGAACGGAATGACCTGCAACCGCACGTTCGGCGTACGGGTGGCCTCGAGCAACGCCTGCAACTGCCCACGCATCACCGTCGGCCCGCCGATCGGCCGACGCAGCGCCGCCTCGTCGACCACCGCCCACAGGCGGGGCGGACGCGGTCGGCGCAACAACTCCTGACGATGCATCCGCAGGTCCACCCGGCGCTCGATCTCGTCCGGGCTGGCCCGACCATGACCGAGCAGCACCACGGCTCGGGCGTACTCGCGGGTCTGCAACAACCCCGGCACGAACTGGACCTCGTAGCTGCGGATCAGCGCCGCCGCGGCCTCCAGGCCGAGGTACGACTGGAACCACGACGGCAGGACGTCGCCGTACCGGTGCCACCACCCTGGATTGTTGGCGTCGCGGGCCAGCTTGAGCAGGGCGGCGCGCTCCTGCTCGGCGGTGACGCCGTAGAGGGTGAGCAGGTCGGCGACGTCGCGCTCCTTGAAGCCGACGCGACCGAGCTCCATCCGGCTGATCTTCGACTCGGACGAGCGGATCTCCCACCCGGCGCTCTCCCGGGTCACCCCGCGCGACTCCCGCAGCCGCCGCAGCTGTGCGCCCAGCAGCATCCGTAGCACGGTCGGGCCTGCCGCCGGGCCCTCCTCGGCGGAAACCATGGTCACCTGCCGTCCTCCGCATGCCATCGTCGGTCGCGCCGGTGGACCGGCCCGACCGACGTGTAAGCATGCCATGAACCTTCAGTGAGGTGAACATCCCCCGCGTGGGGCAAATCCCGCCGATGGGATGAGCGAGTCAGTCGATCAAGTGGTCGAAGTCGCCGTCGCGGGCGCCGAGCACGAACGCCGCGATCTCGTCCACGGTGTAGATCAGCGCCGGCCCCTCGGGGTGTCGGGAGTTGCGCATCGCGATGCCCGCTCCGCCGGGCAACTCCGCCAGCTCGACGCAGTTTCCACTGGGATTGCTGCGGCGGCTCTTCAGCCAGGCGAGGGGAGGCAACTGGTTGGCGGGTACACCGTTGGGCGGCTGCTGCATGGGGGCGTCTGTTCTCTCCGATAGGCGCCGGCGCCGTGGGAGGAGCGGTAGCGGCACGAGGGTGTGGGTTTCTCGTTCACTTGCACGTGCATCTGCTATTGCATCTGCAATGGACAGCGAGCATGATAGCGCATGAGTATGGTGCCCATCCGCTCACAATCAGTTACGCAAACCTGGTTGTTACCAGGGGAAACGAGGCATCTGGCGGCACTCGCCAGCCAGGGGATGGGCGCGCGTTGCGGCGAGGGGAGGACGGGGTGCCGGATCCGCTGACCGTCGCGTCCGGCGTCTGTGCGGTGGGAGCCCTGCTCTCCTCCTGGCAGCTGAGCCGCCGAGCCGTACGCGCCGAGGCCGAGATCGACCGCCTCCAGGCCGAACTCACCGCCGAGCGACACGCCGCCAGTCATGACCCGTTGACCGGTCTGCCCAACCGGCGCGCCTTCTACCGGCTCGCCGCGGCGCTGCTCACCGACAACGCCGGCCGACCGCTCGTCGCCGTGGTGCTCGACCTGGACAACTTCAAGCAGATCAACGACCGGTACGGCCACTCCGCCGGTGACAAGGTCCTGATCAGTGTCGCCGAGCGGCTGGCCACCTTCGCCGGCGACAACCTGGTGGCCCGGCTCGGCGGTGACGAGTTCGCGGGGCTGCTGTCCAGCCCGACGGTCGACCACCGCTGGCTCGACCACGCCACCGGCCGGCTCTACGAGATGCTCGCCGCACCGATCCCGCTGGGCGCGGCCACCGTGCGGGTGACCGCCTCGGTCGGTCTGGCCCCGGTGCACGGCACCCAGCTCACCGAGGCGCTCGACCGCGCCGACGCGGCGATGTACGAGGCCAAGGCGATCGGCGCAGCCCGCGCCCACCGGGCCTTGCACGACGCCCCGCATCTCGCCGAGTGCTGACCGCGCCGATCCGACGCCACCCCGGGTCCGCCGCCACGGCGATGCGCCGGGCTCAGCCCGGCAAGGCGGGCCCAGCTCCAGCCGCAGACCGGTGTGTCAGGCTCAGTGCCAGCCGCAGACCGGCGTGTCAGGCTCAGTGCCAGCCGCAGACCGGCGTGTCAGGCTCAGTGCCAGCCGCAGACCGGCGTGTCAGGCTCAGTGCCAGCCGCAGACCGGCGTGTCAGGCTCAGTGCCAGCCGTAGCCGGCGCGGAGGGCTGCGCTGACCCGGTCGAAGCGGGGCCGGTCCAGCACCGCGCCTTCGCGCCGGATGCCGTCCTCCCGCATGGTGAGCACCCGGTCGAGCCGCACCCAGCTGGGTCGCTTGTCCCGGTCCCACTCCCCCGGCCCGAGGGCCAGCCAGTGCCGTTCGCCGTCGCGATCCCGGCTGGAGAGCATCAGCCCGAACAGCGTCCGGCTGTGTCGACCCACCACCAGCACCGGCCGGTCCTTACCCTGGCGGGGATCGTCCTCGTAGGACACCCAGGTCCAGACGATCTCCCCCGGGTCGGCCTGGCCGTCGGGCTCCGGAGCGTACGACAGTTGCCGGCGTTGCAGCGCACTGACCTGGCGGGGCCGCGCGACCTTGGCCGGGGTCGGCCCGGGACGCCGCGGGGCCGGAATCACCGCGCTGACGCGGGCCGCCATACTCCTCAACAGACCTGCCACGGCGGCAGCCTATCGGCTGGCGCCGACCGCCCCTACGCCAGGGAGGCGTCTGCTCGACAGCCGGACGGCCAGGACGGGTCAGCTCGACAGCCGAAGCGCAGGAGCGGCGCAGAACCGCAGCTGACCGGCGGCCGGAGCCGCTCAGGGCCAGGTCTCGTCGGGCCCGCTGATCGGGTCGATGCTGCCGTCGGCGGCCGTGGGCAGCCCGGCCACCAGGGCGCGGAACTCGTTGACGGTCACTGCCTCGCGCAGCGTCGCGAAGACCGCCGCCGCGCCGAGGCCTGCGGTCTGCTCGTCGACTCCGGCCCGCTCGCCGACCTGGCGCAGGAAGTCCCCCGGCCCGGTCGTGAACGGGTCACCGGCGGTGTCGCTCAGCTCGTCCGGCAGGTATCCGGTGGGATCGGTGGTCGGTTCACCCGTCATCCGTTCCGCCAGGGTCCGCAGTACCGCACGCGCCACACCGGCGGACAGGTCCGGTGAGAGCCCGGACCGACGCGACACCGCGTCGACGAATAGGGGAAACCGCACGGCACCCTCCCGTCGTCAAGCCCGCGCTGGTTACCCCCGCCCCGGCCGGATAAACGGTGGCCGGGCCGTCGTTCACCTCGACCCGGAGCCCTCGTCGGTCAACCGGGGCAGTCGGGCCTCGCGCCAGTCGGCGGCACGATCACGGTCCACGCTGTAGCACAGCTCCCGGGGAGCCTCCGGCCGACCGGGTGACCTGTCGAACGGAAGCCCCCGCCCCGCGTAGTCGTGGTGTGCCTTCAACAGCCGGGTCAGCCCCGCCATCGCACCGATGATCTTCTGCCGGGGTCGGCCGGTGCGCTGGCTCAACTCCTCGACGGTGAACCCTCGTCCCGGCTCGGCCGACAGCGCGTCGAGCAGCGCCGCGACCGTACGGTGGGTGGCGCTGGTGCCCCGGCTGAGCCGCCGCAGTTCGTCGACCGTCCAGCCCTGGGTCGGCGCGTCGGGCCGGGGTGTGGACCGGTGTCGCGGCAGCGGGGCGCTCCGCTGCCGGGCGTCGAGGTCGGCCAGCAGGCGGGCGACGTGCGGCAGGTGCGCCACCGGTACCGCCACCAGGACCATGCCCGGCGGGGCGGCCGACGTCGGCGGGGCGGGCAGTTTCCGGTTCGCCTCGGTCACGACGTCGACGGCGTGGTCGCGGTGGGCACGAAGCGGTAACCGAGGCCGCGTACGGTCACGATCATCGGCGCCTGGTCACCGTCGAGGGCGAGCCGCCGACGGAGCCGCTTGATGTGCACGGTCAGGGTGTTGGAGGTGTCGTCGGCGATCCCGCCCCACCCGGCGGCGAGCAACTGCTCACGGGTGACCGTCCGCTCGGCGTTGCTCATGAAGAAGTACAGCAGCCGGAACTCCTTCATCGGTAGGGCCACCACCCGACCGTGGTGGCTCACCTCGAACGTCGCCGGATCCACCCGCAGCCCGCCGATTTCGATCGGCGGGTCGAGGGCACCGGAGGTCTCCGGACGGATCGCCCGCAGGATCGGCAGCACCTCCGCTGCCCGGTAGGGGCGGCGGACCCCGGCGGTCGCGCCCGCCTTCAACGCCGCGGCGGCCACCCCACCGTCGTCGTCGCCGACGCCGACCACCGTCGGGATGCCGGCCCGGCGGGCGAGCAGCCGCACCACCTCGGTGCTGCTCATGGTCGTCAGTCCCGAGGCGACGACGGCGGCGTCCGGTTGCAGGGCACCGGCGTCCAGCAGTGCCTCGGCGGCGTGCGGATAGTGGTGTGCGCGTACCCGATGATCGGCCAACTCGGCGACCAGCGCGCCACCGACGCTCTCGTCGTCGTCGATCACGAGCAGCACGAAACGCCCGTTCGAGCCCACCGTCATCGTCGCTTTCGTCACTCAGCCGAAGCGACCGGTGATGTAGTCCTCCGTACGCTTGTCGGCGGGGTTGGTGAACAGCTTGCCGGTCTGGCTGAACTCGACCAGCCGACCGTGGCGCACCTGCTTGTCGTCCACCTCGGCGGTGAAGAAGGCGGTGTAGTGGCTGACCCGGGCGGCCTGCTGCATGTTGTGCGTGACGATGACGATCGTGTAGTCGCTGGTCAGCTCGAACATCAGGTCCTCGATCTTCGCCGTGGCGATCGGGTCGAGCGCCGAGCAGGGCTCGTCCATGAGGATGACCTCGGGCTTGACGGCGATCGTCCGGGCGATGCACAGCCGCTGCTGCTGGCCGCCGGAGAGCGCCAGGGCGCTCTTGCGGAGCTTGTCCTTGACCTCGTCCCACAGGGCGGCCTTGGTGAGCGCCTCCTCGACGTGGTCGTCGAGGCGGCCCTTGATGCCGTTGATCCGCAGGCCGTACGCGACGTTGTCGAAGATGGACTTCGGGAACGGGTTCGGCTTCTGGAACACCATGCCGATGCGCCGGCGAACCTGGATCGGGTCGACGTCGCGGGCGTACAGGTCCTGGCCGTGGAAGGACACCTCGCCGCTGACCCGGGCGCCGGGGATCGGGTCGTTCATCCGGTTGAGCGCCCGCAGCACTGTGGACTTGCCGCAACCCGACGGCCCGATCATCGCGGTGACCTGGTTCTGCTGGATCGGCATGGTGGTGCCGCGCACCGCCTCGTAGCTGCCGTAGTAGACGCTGACGTCACGCAGCTGCATCACCGGCGCGTCGGTGGGTTCGACACCGGAGGCGGTGCTGCCGGGGGCGTGCACCGCGACGGAGGGGCGGGTGGTGAGGTTGTTGCTGGCCATGTCAGCGCTCCTTGATGGCGAACCGGCTGGAGATGAAGCGGGCGATGACCGTGAAACTGAGCACGA
Organism: Verrucosispora sp. FIM060022; assembly: GCF_003977705.1. Classification (NCBI taxonomy): domain Bacteria; kingdom Bacillati; phylum Actinomycetota; class Actinomycetes; order Micromonosporales; family Micromonosporaceae; genus Micromonospora; species Verrucosispora sp. FIM060022. The sequence continues at coordinate 420,386 of NZ_RQIV01000005.1, read as the reverse complement.
TCACGATGAGCGTCAGTGCCGCACCCCAGGCCCGGTCCTGAGCCGCCGGGAAAGAGGTGCTGGCGTTGCGGAAGATCTGTGCCGGCAGGGCGGTGTTGGAACCGTCGAAGAGGTTCCAGTTCGGCGTGAAGACGATGCCGGTGACGATGATGATCGGCGCGGTCTCGCCGGCCGCGCGGGCCACGGCCAGCAGTGAGCCGCTGGTGATGCCGGAGATCGCCGCCGGCAGCACCACGGTCAGGGTGGTCTTCCACTTGCGCGCGCCCAGCGCCATGCTCGCCTGGCGCAACTCCTCCGGCACCAGCCGGAGCATCTCCTCGCTGCTGCGGATGACCACCGGCAGCATCAGGCAGGCCAGCGCCAGCGCACCGGCGAAGCCGGTCTGCTGACCGACGAGCAGCACCCAACTGATGTAGACGAACAGACCCATCACGATCGACGGCACGCCGGTCATCACGTCGGCCATCAGCCGGATCACCCGGGCCAGCGGCTTCTGTTTGCCGTACTCGTTGAGGTAGATCGCGCCGAAGACGCCCAGCGGGATGGCCATCAGCGCGGCGGCGCCGGTGATGACAAGCGTGCCGATGATCGCCGGCGCCATGCCGCCGCCCTCGCGGCGGTACGAGTTCGGGATGTCCTCGGTCAGGAAGGACAGGCTCATCACCCCGGCGCCCTTGCCGATGACCGTGTAGGTCACCAGGGCCAGCGGGATGACGGCGAGCAGCACGGCCCCCCAGATGGCGGCCGTGGCGAGGTGGTTGGTGAACCGGCGACGGCCCGACAGGGCGGCCCGGGTCAGGTCGGGTCGGCCGGCGGCCGGGCGGGTGGCGGGTGGTGCGGTGACGCTCACGCGACGCTTCCCTTCATCCGGGCCTCGGCCCGACGGACGACCGTCTGGGCGAGCACGTTGATCAGCACCGTCATCGCGAAGAGCACGACGCCGAGGCCGATCAGGGCCGCGGTGAAGGTGCCGGTGGACTCGCCGAACTGCTGCACGATCACGGCGGCCATCGAGTTGCCGGGAGCGAACAGGTTGGCGGTGATGTTGGTGGCGCCGCCGATCACCAGGGCCACCGCGATCGTCTCGCCCATCGCCCGGCCGAGGCCGAGCATCACCGCGCCGACGACGCCACCGAAGCTGTGCGGGAACACCGCGCCCCGGATCATCTCCCAGCGGGTGGCGCCGAGCGCGAGGGCGGCGTCCTTGTCCGCGCGCGGCACGGTGCTGAACACCTCGCGGGTGATCGAGGTGATGATCGGCGTGACCATGATCGCCAGGATGAGACCGGCGGTCATGAAGTTCCGGCCGCTGCTGACCGGGCCGAAGATGCTGCCCAGCACCGGAACGCCGCCGAAGACGTCGTGCAGCCACTGGTAGACCGGCACCATGGCGGGCGCGACGACCAGGATGCCCCAGAGACCGAACACCACCGACGGTACGGCGGCCAGCAGGTCGATCACGGTCACCGCCGGCCCGCGCAGCCGGCGCGGCGCCAACTCGGTGAGGAACAAGGCGATGCCGACCGAAACCGGCACCGCGAACAGCAGGGCGATCAGTGAGGAGATCGCCGTGCCGAACGCGAACGACAGCGCGCCGAAGATCGCGTCACCGGCGGCCGGGTTCGGGTCCCAGGTCCGTTCGGTGAGGAACCGCAGGCCCATCGCGTCGAACGCCGGCCAGGCCTCGCGGACGGTGGTGATCAGGATCAGCCCGAGAATCGCCAGCACCAGCAGGCCGGTGCCGAGCGTCCACCAGGAGAAGACGCGGTCGCCGAGGGCGCTGCTGCCGCGTTGGGACAGCGTCGACCGGGCGGTGGGGGTCTTGTTCGTCAAGGTCATCTTCACTCCAGCTCAGGTACCCGGCTAGGGACGGGATCGCTTCGATCCCGTCCCTAACTGGCGATCTTGATCCTGATCAGCCCTGGATCTTGTCGACCTGGGCCAGCGCCTTCTCCTTGAGGGAGGCGGGCAGCGGCGCGAAGTCGATCTCCTTGGCCAGGTCCTGGCCGTCGTTGAGCAGGTACTTGAGGAAGCCCTTGACCAACTCGGCCTTGGCGGCGTCGCCGTACGAGGTCTTCACGATGATGAAGGTCGGAGCGGTGATCGGGTACGAGGTGGCACCGGCGGCGTTGAGCGGGTTGTAGCTCAGGTCCGCGGCGATCTCGGCGCCCTCCAGGCCGGCGGTGGTGCCCTCGATCGTCGGCTCGACGAACTGGCCGTCCTTGTTCTTGATGGCGGCGAACTTCAGGCCGGTGGCCTTGGCGTCGCTGAGGTCCACGTAGCCGACCGCGCCGTTGGTCTGCTGCACGATCTGGGCGACACCGGTGTTCTTCTCGCCACCCTGGGTGCTGGCCGGCCAGTTCACGGTGTCACCGCTGCCGAGCTTCCAGGTGCCCGCCGCAGCGGCGTCGAGGTACTTGGTGAAGTTGCTGGTGGTGCCCGAGCCGTCCGAGCGGTGCGCGACCACGATCGGGGTGCTGGGCAGCGTCACGCCGGGGTTGTCCGCCTTGATCGCGGCGTCGTCCCAGGTCTTGATGTCGGTCTGGAAGATCTTGGCGAGCGTCTCCGGGCTGAGCTGGAGCTTGTCCACGCCCTGCAGGTTGTAGGAGACCGTGATCGGTGCCGCCACCGTCGGAACGTAGAGGAACGAGCCGGCAGCCACACCGTCGGTGTCCTTGACCAGGCTGTCGGTGCCGGCGAAGTCGACCAGACCCTCACCGAACTGCTTCTTGCCGGTGCCCGAACCGGTCGCGTTGTAGGTGACCGTCACCTTGCCGGCCTCACCCTTGAAGGCCTCGATGACCTCTTGGTAGTACGCGTCGGGGAAGCTCGCGCCGGACGCCTTCAACTCACCGGACAGGTTCGCGTAGGCGCTGTCGCCGCCGCTGTTGCTGCCGGGCTCCGTGCTGTTGTCGTTGCTTGCGCAGCCGGTAAGCGCGAGCGCGGCAAGCGCGACGCCGGCGAGGACGCGCCGCGAAAGCACGTTGCGGTTCACCAGGTAAGCCTCTCTATCGGGGTGCATCAGCCCGTCCGGGCCGTACGCGAATCAAGCTGTCAGGCCCAGGTAGCCGGACTCCCGGCACCAGGTGAACGAAAAATGAACTTGGCGGCACCGGTGATGGCCGACCGGGAACGGGATGTGACGTTCTGGCGCACCGACGCGTCGAATGCCCGGTATGGGCACCCGATCTCAGAGCCGGACGGTCCCGGTCACCAGGTAGACGACCTGCCGGGCGACGTTCACCGCCTGGTCGGCGTAGCGCTCGTAGTAGCGACCGACAAGCGCCAGGTCGATCGCCGACTCCACGCCGTACGACCAGCCGGAGACCAGCATCGACAGCAGGCGTTCCTGCGCGGCGTCGACCTCGTCGTCGTCGAGGCCCAGCTGCATCGCGTCCAGCGGGTCCCGGGTGGCCAGCACCATCGTCGCCTTGTCGGCGATGCGGGCCGCCGCGTCGGCCATCTCGGTCAGCACCGGCACCGCCGGCTCCGGCACCACACCCACCGGGTGACGCATCAGGACCACCTTGGCGATGTGTACGGCGAGGTCACCCATCCGGTCCAGGGCGCCGGCGATCCGCAGCGCGCACACCACCAGACGTAGATCGGAGGCCACGGGCTGGTGCCGGACCAGCACCTCGGGGATCATCGCCTCGGCCTCGGCGCGGCGGCGGGCCAGGATCGCGTCGTCGGCGATCACCGTCTCGGCCGCGTGCCGGTCGACGTCGAGCAGGGCGACGCTGGCGCCCCGGATCGCCGTACCGGCCTCGCGGCTCATCGTCGCCAGGATTCCGGTGAGCCGGTCAAGTTGCTCGTCGTAGCTGTCGCGGCCCATCGCCCCTCCGTCCTACCGGGGCCACGGCCCGTCCTGCCGCGGTACCCGTCCAACGTCAGGCTGACCACTGTGGCACGGCGCTGCCGCGCTCGCCGGGGCCCTGGCCAGCAACCTACCTGCCGGACCCGCTCCGCGCCCGCTCCGCAATCCTGCGGCAGGGCTTCGTTAAGAGGGGGCCCCTGCTATACACCAGGCGTTAACAAGGTGCCCTTCCTTACATCTCGGCGAGGAGGTCGAGCAGGAGGGCCGCGGTCCAGCTGAAGGCCGGGGAGCCGAGGCCCGCGCCGGTGTCCGGATGGAAGTACTCGTGGCATCCCGCCGTGGCCGCCAGCTCGATCATCGACGCGCCCAGGCCGGCTGCCAGCCGAGGGTGCCCGTGCGCCAGCAGCCCGTACCGGACCAGCCAGTTGATGTTCATCCAGCTGGGGCCGCGCCAGTAGCGCAGCGGCTCGAAGTCGACGGCGGTGCGGTCGTGGCTGGGCAGCGGGCGGGTCATCCGGTCGGCGAGCCCGAACCGGGGTGAGCCGGCCTCGACGAGAATCGCCTCGACCTGCGCGGTGGGCAGGTCGGGCAGGATCAGCGGGGTCAGCCCGAGCACCGTCCGGGCCGGGGTGAGCCGGCCGGTCCGCAGGTCGCGGGCGTGGAAGGTGCCGGTCGTCGGGTCGTACAGCCGGTCCACCAGCGCCGTGGTGATCGCCGCCGCGCGCTGTCGGTGCGGGCCGGGGTCCGCGCCGATCTCCCGCGCGATGTGCGCCAGCGCCGACTCGGCCGCGCCCATCGCCGCGTTGAACAGCGGACACTCCACCAGGAACGGGTGCCGGTCGGCCAGCTGTTCGTCCCGGTAGCCGGCCGCCCGGTAGGCGGTGACGATCGCGACGTAGCGCGCGTAGTCCAGGTCCGTGGGGCGGTGCGCGGCGGCGGCGTGCACGATGTCGCGCCGACGGTACGCCCGCAGCACCGCCTCCTCGGTCGGCACGGCGGCCAGCGGCTCGTCCCAGGCCGGGCTGTTGTCCAGCCCCGACTCCCACGGATGCACGATGCTGGCCAGCCCGGCACCGCCGACGTCCCGGTGTTCGCTCAGGTAGTGCTGCTGGGCCAGCAGGCGCGGATAGAGCCGGCCCAGCGCGGCACGGGCCGGCTCGGACGGCACCCGGCGGTAGGCGTGCCATGCGGCCAGGGCGTGCACCGGCGGCTGGACCAGCCCGGAGGTGGCCGTACGCGGTGTGCCGGCCACCGAGGTGGTGGCCCAGAAGGCCGGTCCCGGGAAGTAGGCGTCGTCAGCGACCACCGGGTTGAAGACGATGTGCGGCACCCGCCCGTCGCGCCACTGGGCGTCGAACAGGCTGGCCAGCTCCACCCAGGCACGCTCGGGGCGCAGGTGCGCCCAGCCGATGGCGCTGAACGCCGAATCCCAGCTCCACTGGTGCGGGTAGAGGGTGCGGGAGGGCACCGTGTGATCGTGCTCCCAGTTGCCGTCGAGGGTGGCCCGGGCCACCGCGACGAGGGCGGCCCGATCCCCTGCTGCGGTGTCGGCAGGCGGGGTGTCCCCCGGCCCGATCGCCGGCACAACCTGTTCCACCATGTGTCACTTCCCGGTAGCGCTGGGTTCCAGCATAGGCTCCGGCCGATCCGAGGTTCGCTGACCCGGCCGTCGACTCCCGGGGACAGCAATCACGGGATAGTCTAGGAACCGGCGCATATCGGTCGAAGATATTCGATGAATCAGACCCGATCCCTGCGTACGGGGGCGGCCGCAGGTCCAGTGGCATGACGAGGCGAAGGAGCCCCGGATGAAGCAGTCGCGGCAGGGTCCCACGGGCACCCAGGGCGCGGACTACACCGAACGGTTGCAGCAGCTCAGCGGTGCCCGCTGGAAGCGGCTCCTGGACGTGCAGGCACCCTACCGGTGGAACCTGCGCCGGCTGCGCCTGGGCCGGACCCTCGACGTCGGCTCGGGGCTCGGCCGCAACCTGATCAACCTCGGCGAGGGTGCGGTCGGGGTGGACCACAACCCGACGTCGGTGGCGCACAGCCGCGCGCTCGGCCTTCAGGCGTACACCACGGAGGAGTTCTTCGCCTCCGAGCACGCCCGGCCGGGTGCCTTCGACTCGCTGCTCGCCGCGCACCTGCTGGAGCACATGCCGGCCGAGCAGGCCCGCGAGGTGGTCGCCTCGTACCTGCCGTTCGTCCGCCCCGGCGGCCGGGCGGTCTTCATCACCCCGCAGGAGCGCGGCTACCACAGCGACTCGTCGCACGTCCGGTTCGTCGGCTTCGCCGAGGCGGCCGAGGACTGCGGCGCTCTCGGCCTGAGCGTGCAGCGGCAGTACTCCTTCCCGTTCCCCCGCGCCGCCGGTCGGGTGTTCACCTACAACGAGTTCGTGACGGTGGCCCGACTGCCCTGAGCACCGCTGGCTACGGTGGTCCGATGAGCGAGCGCAGCGCCGCCCCGGGCAGCCCGACCCGCTGGGCCACCGACACCGGACCGGAACACTCGCAGTGGTACGTCGACCGGTTCCGGCAACTGGCTGCCGAGGGTGCCGACCTGGCCGGTGAGGCACGGCTGGTCGACGCGCTGGTGCCGCCCCGCTCGCGGATCCTCGACGCCGGCTGCGGCACCGGCCGGGTCGGCGCCGAACTGGCCGCTCGCGGCCACACGGTGGTCGGTGTGGACGCCGACCCGGTGCTGGTCGAGGCCGCCCGCGCCGACCATCCGGGGCCGCGCTGGCTGGTCGCCGACCTGACGACGTTGGATCTCGCCACGGCCGGGGAACCGGAGCCGTTCGACGCGGCGGTGCTGGCCGGCAACGTGATGACCTTCGTGGCCGCCGGCACCGAGGTGGCGGTGCTGCGTCAGGTGGCCGCGCACGTACGCCCCGACGGGGTGATCGCGATCGGCTTCGGCACCGACCGGGGCTATCCGCTTGCCGACTTCGACGCCCATGTGGCCGCCGCCGGGCTGCGGCGCGACCACCGCTTCGCCACCTGGGACCTGCGTCCGTGGCACGACGACGCGGACTTCGCCGTCACCGTGCTGCGCCGCCCCGCCTGACCACGTCACGCCTCTCGGGCCGCGCCGCCCTCCATACCGGCTGCGCCTTCCATACCGGCTGCGCCCTTCGGACCGGCTGCGGCCCGGCCGTGGGAGGTGCGGCCCGGCGGTAGCGGGCGGATCGGGGTGATCGTCGGGAGGTAGGCGATCGCGTCGAAGCTCTCGGTCAGCGACGGCAGTTCGTAGTAGTGCTCCTCGTCGCGGTCCGCCTCGTAGAGGCCGGAGATCAGGCGGGTCCGCCAGGGCCGGTCGAGCCGGTGCGCGAGGTCGGCGGGAGGTTGGCCGTGCATGTCGACGACCAGGTCGCGGGCGGTGCGGGCGAGGTCGACGAACGGTACGCCGGGGTGGGTGCCGAGCCGCCGTTGGACGTGCTCGCCGTTGTCGTGGGCGGTCCGGACGATGTCGCAGGGCGGGCACGCGGCGATCGAGCACCTGCGCGGGGCGCTCGCCGAACTCGGCGTGGTGGCGACCCGGCCGCGGGCTCGGTGCCGCAGTGGTGCCGAGGGCCGTGGTCGGGTCGGCTGGGCGTCAGCCGGTCAGTCCGCCGAGTTCAGTCGGGCCAGGTGCGTCTCGTCGAGGGTGAGGGCGACCCCGTCCAGGGCGGCGTCGAGCTGGTGGAGCTTGCTGCCACCGAGAATGGGCCGGATGCCCTGGCTGACCAGCCAGGCGAGCACCACCTGGCCGCGCGTCGCGCCGGTGTCGCGGGCCACCGCGTCCAGCGCCGCCAGCCGGCGGGTGTTGCCCGGATGGTCGTAGACCTGCGGGATTGACTTGGTCGGATTGTCGTACGCCCCGCTCAGCAGCGGCGTGTAGGCCCAGAGGTCCATCCGGTGCGCGCGGGCGAAGTCGAGTTGCTCGTCGCTGAGCACCCCGTGCGGGTGGATCACGCCGTCCGGTCGGGTGCCGGGGCGTACCCGCAGATAGGTGGCGTTCAACTGGAACGCGTCGATCGGCATGGTGCCCCGGGCGGTCGCGTACGCGCGGGCCCGTTCGATCCGCCAGGCCGGGTGGTTGGAGGCACCGACCCGGCGTACGGTGCCGGCGGTGACCTGCTCGGCGATCGCGTCCACGCTCTCCTCGATGGGCGTGGCCCGATCCTCCTGGTGCAGCCAGAGCAGGTCGACGTGCTCGACTCCCAGCCGGTCCAGGCTGCCGGCGAAGGCGTCGCTGATCGCCCGACGGCTCAGCCCCGCCCGGTGCGCGGGCCAGGAGCCCTTCCACAGCGGCTCCGCACCGACCTTGGTGGCGATGCGCACCCGCGCGCGGACGCCAGGGCGGGCGGCGAGCCAGCGGCCGAGGATCCGCTCGCTGTCCCCGCCCCGCCCGTCCGGGCTGTGCCAGAACGCGTAGCAGTCGGCGGTGTCGATCCATTCGCCACCGCGTTCCACGAACCGGTCGAGCAACTCGAACGAGGTCTTCTCGTCGACGAGAGTGCCGAAGGTCATCGCGCCGAGCACGAGAGCGGAGACGGCCGGGCGTCGAGCCTCATCGAAGTGATCCGAAGTCATGCGACCACGATTCAACCTGGAGCGCGCTCCAGGTCAAGCGGTACGGTCCGGAGGGTGAGGACGTACACACCCGCTGAGGCGGCGCGGCGCAGCGGTTTCTCCATCGACACCCTGCGCTACTACGAGCGGGAGGGCATCCTCGCACCGGTGGCGCGTACGCCCGGTGGGCGTCGGGTCTACCGCGACAGCGATCTGGCCACTCTGGATTTCCTGCGCTGCCTGCGCGACGCGGGCATGCCGATCGAACGGCTGCGCCGCTACGGCGAGCTGTGCCGCGACCCCGACACCGTCGCCGAACGCGTCGAGCTGCTGCGCGAACACGCCGCCGCCGTCCAGCAGCAGATGGACCAGCTTCGCAGCTGGCAGGCCCGGGTCGAGGAAAAACTCGCCTGGTACGAGAAGCAACTCGAACAGCTCTGAACACCGCCGCCGTCGTCGGTGGAAGATCGTGCCGCTTGTGTGAATTAGGCCATTTTATGCTTGTTTGTACGCTTGGCTTGGTAGTTGGCTGGTCGGCATGGCACGCATCGCATACAACGCAGCCGACGCGGCGGCGTTCAAGGCCAACCGACACGTCACCGAGGACAGCCTCGCCGCCTGGCAGGCGGCCGTGATCCGGCACCTCGACCCGCAACCGGGGATGCGGGTGCTCGACCTGGGCTCCGGTACCGGGAGTTGGGCGCGGGCCTTCACCACCTGGCTGCCCGACGCCGAGATCGTCGCCGTCGAACCATCAGCGGCCATGCGGGACCACAGCGTCTTCGCGCCGGTCCTGGCCGGCGACGCCGCGCACATCCCACTGCCCGACGGCAGCGTCGACGCGGTATGGCTCTCCACCGTCATCCACCACATTCCCGACCTGCCCGCCGCCGCACACGAACTGCGGCGAGTGCTGCGCCCCGGCACCCCGGTGCTCATCCGGTCGGGGTTCGCCGGCCGACCCGAGAGGATCAGCCTGTTCCGCTACTTCCCGGAAGCCATCGCGGTGCTCGACACCTTTCCGAGCATCGCCGACGTCGAAGCCGCCTTCGGCGCGGCGGACTTCACCCTGGTCGCCGTCGAGCAGATCCCCGAGCTCACCGCCACGTCGCTCGGCGAGGTGGCCGTCAGCCTGCGTCGGGAAGCGCACACCCTGCTGCAACTGATCGACGACGACGCGTACGCCGCAGGGCTGCGGCGACTGCACCAGGCCGCCCAGGTGGACAGTGGACCGGTGATCGACGCGCTCGACCTGCTCGTCCTGCGCTGACCGCGTTTCGGGCCACCATGCAATCGTCGACTCCACTACGGTCATCGGTGGACAGCAGCAGGTCGTCGCCGGAAGGACCGTGATGCCGGGTCGGTTCGTGTACTGGATGAACGTCTCCGTGGATCTGCGGATCGAGTACGCCCCGGGCGAGGCGGGCGGCGGCAAGTGGATGCGCATCACCGAGCCACTGCACCGCGTCTTCAACGAGCGGGCCCGGGCCATGTCGCTCGCGGTCGAGGGCCGCACGATCTACGAGACGATGGAGTCGTTCTGGCCGGCCGCCCGCCACGACGACTCGCTGCCCGACTTCCTGCGCGAGTACGGCGAGATCTGGACGTCGATGCCCAAGGTGCTGGTGTCGCGCACCCGCACGCACGCCGACCACAACACCCGGATCATCGGCGGCGACGACGCGATCGAGCAACTGGCGAAGCTACGCGCCGAGACCGACGGTGTCATCGGCGTCGGCGGCGCCACCGTGGCCACCCAACTGCTGCGGGCCCGACTGCTCGACGAGGTGCTGCTGTTCACCCATCCGGTCGTGCTCGGCAGCGGCCGGCCCCTGTTCGACGCGCACGACGAGCCACTGGAACTGGACCTGCTCGAACAGGCATCCTTCGACGAGGGTGTGACGATGCACCGGTACGCCGTGCGGGGCACCCGCCCCGCGTCGTGAGCGCCACTCTGGCGGACACCGTGATCCGTCCTGCCCGCGACAGCGACGCCGACGCGGTCGCCGAGGTGTTCCTGGCGTCCCGAGCAGCCGCCATGCCCTACCTTCCCCGCCTGTACGACGACGAGCAGACCAGAGCATGGATCACCCAGGTGATGCTGCCGACCAGCACCACCTGGGTCGCCGAGTCCACCACGACCGGCGAGATTCTCGGCTTCGCCGCCCTCGACGGCAACCTGCTGGCACACCTCTACCTGCGCCCCGACGCCCGCCGGCAGGGCATCGGCACCGCCCTACTCACCCACGCACAGCAGGCCAGCCCGACCGGGCTAAGTCTCCGCGTCTTCGCCCGCAACACCGCGGCGCGGGCGTTCTACGAGCATCACGGTTTCCGCCCGATCGACAGCAACGACGGCAGCCGCAACGAGGAGAACGAGCCCGACATCACGTACCACTGGCCCGGCCCACGCTGACCCACGACCGGTCAGCCCACCTCGGGCAGGTCGGCGGCGGCACCACGGAGGGCGGCGATGCTGGCGAGCACTGCGGGGTGGTCGGCGGCGCCCTGCCGGTAGGCGATCCGGGTGCGGCGGCGGATGGGCAGGGGGACCAGGCGGGTGCCGGCGGGTGGTCCCTCCACGGCCAACTGGGGCACCAGGCCGACGCCCTGACCGGCGGCGACCAGGGCGAGCACGGCGGTGAAGTCGTCGGCGTGGTGGCGGACGTTCGGGCGGAATCCCGCGAGGTCACAGGCGTGCAGGGTGACCGCGTGGCAGAGCGTTCCCGGGCTGCCGATGATCCAGTCGGCGTCGCGTACCGTGCGCATCGGGTCGTCGGGCACCGGGTGGGTGGCGGGCAGCGCGAGGAAGACCGTCTCGTCGAGCAGCGGCGTCGAGTCCAGCGCCGGGTCGGTCTGCACGGGCACGATGTCGTAGTCGTGCACGAGGGCGACGTCGAGGCGACGCTCGCGCAGCGCGGCCGGCACCGCGACCGGATCCAACTCGGTGACCAGCAGATCCAGCCCTGGATGCTCGCGGGCCAACTCGACCAGGGCGGGTAGCAGCAGGGGACGCACCGCGCTGGGGTACGCCCCGATGCGTACCGTGCCGAGCAGTCCACCGCGAGCGGCGGCGAGGGTGGCCTCGGCGGCTTCCAGCCCGGCGAGGATCACCTCGGTGTGTCGTACCAGTGCCGTCGCGGTTGCGGTGAGGCGTACCCCTCGACCGACGCGTTCCAGGAGCACGACGCCGGTCTCCCGTTGCAGCGCGGCCAACTGCTGGGAGACGGCGGACGGTGAGTAGGTGTGCGCCTCGGCGACGGCGGCGATGGTGCCGAGGCGGGCCAGGTCGCGCAGCAGCCGCAGCCGACGGACGTCAAGCATCAGCTCAGCTTACGGATTCGTGGAGGAATCGGAACTGGTGCTTCACGCTGTGCGGTCGCAGGCTGGTGGCATGACACCCACCGGACTGTACGTACCGCTGATCACACCTTTCGACGCGCGCGACGAGGTCGACCAGGAGGCGCTGACCCGTCTCGCCAACCGGGTGCTCGCCGACGGCGCCGACGGTCTGGTGGCCCTCGGCACCACCGGCGAACCGCACGCGCTGAGCGCCACCGAGCAACGCGCGGTGCTCGACACCCTCGGCGCGGCCTGTCGGCGACACCGCGCCGGGTTCATGGTCGGCGCGCACACCGCCGAGGACCTGCGCGCCCTTGCCGGGCGCCCCGGCGTCACCGCGGCGCTCTGTCTGGTGCCGCCGTTCCTGCGCCCCGGCGAGGAGGCGGTGCTCGCGCACTTCGCCCGGCTGGCGGAGGTCTCCCCCGTGCCGCTGGTCGCCTACCACGTGCCGTACCGCACCGGGCAGGCGCTGTCCGCCGGGGCGCTGCGTCGCCTCGCCGACCTGCCTCAGGTGGTGGGCGTCAAGCACGCGGTCGGCGGCATCGACGCCGACACCATCGCCCTGCTCGCCGACCCGCCACCGGACTTCGCCGTGCTCGGCGGCGAGGACGCGTACCTCTCGCCACTGCTCGCGCTCGGCGCACACGGCGGCATCGTCGCCTCCGCGCACCTGGCCACCGCCGACTACGCCGCCCTGGTCGCGGCCTGGCGCGACGGGGACACCGCCCGCGCCAGGCCGCTCGGGCACCGGCTCGCCACCCTCTCGACTGCGCTGTTCGCCGAACCCAACCCGTCGGTGATCAAGGCGGTGTTGCACGCCCAGGGACGCATCCCGACCTCGACCCCGCGCCCACCACTGCTGCCCGCCACCGCCCAGGCCACGGCAGCGGCGCTGGCGTGCGCGGAGCAGGTGGCCGGGCCACCGGCCCTGGTCCGCTGACCGCCGCTCTCGGTGCCGACGAGGGGCATCAGACCGGGTCAAGGCGGCGCTTGAGCAGGCAGAACTCGTTTCCTTCCGGATCGGCGAGGACGTGCCAGGATGCCTCCACAGGCTGACCTATGTCGACGAGTTCGGCCCCGAGGCCCAAGAGGCGTTCGAGCTCGGCGTCCTGATCGCGGTCGGTGGCGTTGACGTCGATGTGCAGCCGGGCATGCCCGTTCGTCGGCTCGTCGGTGCGGATGAGGAAGATCGTCGGCTGCGGACCGCCGAACCCTTCGCGCGGCCCTATCTCGATGCAGCCCTCCCCCTCGCGATCAAGCACTACGAAGTCCAAGACCTCGCACCAGAACCGCGCCAGCACCTCGGGCTCGCGGCACTTGAGCACAAGCTCACTGATACGGCATGCCATCGACGGACACCTACTCTCGGCGGGGGATCGGCCGCACACGCATCTCATGGGCGGCTGGAACTCTAGGAGGTGACGGCCCGTCGGGCCGTCTGCGGGTCCAGGCTCGCTCCGGCCGGGACGAGGCTGACCAGGCCCGCCGGCAGCCGGACGGGTCGGGTCTGCCCGTAGCCGAGCATGGCGGCAACCTCGGCGTCGGCGAGCACGTAGCGCCGGCCCAGGTCGGTGACCACGCAGAGCGCGCCGCCGACGGCGCCCGGGGTCGCCGTCGCCTCGACCAGGGCGCCGCTGCCGGGTTCGACCAGCACGTGGTCGGCCACCGTCCGGCCGGCCGCCGCCGCGACGGTGGGCGTGGCGGCGGACAGATCGGGCAGGGTCGCGTCCAGACGCAGGTCGACGCCGATCGGGTCGCCGCCGACGAGGGCGCAGAGCACCGGTGAGCCGGGGGTGGCCAGTCGGGGCGGCGTGCTCGGTGGCGCGTCGGGGCCCTCGGGCGCGAGATCGGGCAGCTTCGGCAGGGCGGCGAAGCGTCCGAGGCTGATCTGCTCCGGTTCGCGCTGGCCGGTCCGGGCGAGTTGCAGGCCGGCCTGCAACTCGGTGACGCCGGCGAGACCGTCGCGCAGCACCACCGCGTACTGCCGGCCGCCGCCGGAGTTGCTGACCAGCAGGACGTCGCCGATCCGGGCGTCGACCACCCGCTCGGAGGGCTCGCCCAGGTCGGGCAGTCGCAGTGGGGCAAGGTCGAGTCCGGCGGGCACGGTGTTGAGCACGGCCGCGGCGACCGGGACGGCCCGGGCGCGGGTTGTGGCCAGCGCGGCCAGCACCCGGTCGGCGTCGCGGATCAGGTGTCGACGCTGCTGCCGTACCAGGTGCAGCCGCCCGCCCGGATCCCGCAGGATCAACGCCTCGTCGCGCAACGGCCGACCGCCGGGGTCGCCGGTGCCGATCAGCAGCACCGACCGGGGATCGCGCCGGCCCGCCTGCGGGCCGGTCGAGCAGACCGTCCAGGGCGCGGCGGAGAGCCGGTTGGCCGCCGGCAACGAGTCGGGTGCGTCGGCGATGCCCAGGGGCAGACCACGGGGTACGCCGTCGATGGAGCGCCGCGACACGAGCACGGTCTTCGGCTGTTCGGTGCCGATGACCAGCAGCGCCGAGGTGTAGTTGGGCACCGGGTGCAACCGGTTGTCCCGGTAGACGAACCGGGCCCCCGACTCCTTCTCCACGATCACGGCACCGGTGTCGCGCCACTTCACCGCACCACCGGTGAACAGGCCGTAGAGGGCGAAGCCGCCCAGCCCGATGACCGCCACCAGAACGCTGGCCAGGCCCGCCCCGGCGAGCCGGCGAAACGGGGACTGCGCGGGGTCGGTCTCGCGCATCACCAGCGCGGCGACCACCCGCTGGAGGGTGAACTGGTAGGAGTGCAGCTGATCCTGCCGCGACGGCATCGCTTCCCTTCCGGCGAGCTGATCGGCGCACAGAATATGCGGTGCGTCGATGTCTCGCCGACCGTCCGCCACGACGACCACGCCGCACCGGCGAACGCCAACCGGCATGAACCGGGCGTTACCGGGTAGCTGACCGAGCGGGCCGTCCGGATCGACCAGGCGGCGGGTTCGGGAGGTGGGAGATGCGCGCGCTGCTCTGGGTCGTCGGAGTCGTCGGAGGAATTATCGTCCTGCTCGGCCTGCTCCTCGAAGCGGTCCGCTGGCTGGTGATCATCGGGCTGATCGCGCTCGCCGGGGTGATCATCCTGGCCTTCGTCCGGGGACGTCAGTCGGCCCACAACTATCCGAACCGCCACTGAGCTCAGGTCGACCCGATCGGGCATCCCGCGTCAGCCGGGGCCTGGCCCTGCGGTGGCTACGGCGCCCAGGCGGTGCAGACCGCCCGCGCACCGCGCCACCGCGGGCCGCATGCGGATCAGGTGCCGGCGGGAACGAGGGCCGGGGTCGGGTTCTCCTCGATGACGGCGGTCCGGCGACGGTTCGGCAGGGAGAGCCGGAAGATCTTCTTCCAGGCCGAGAAGACCTGCCGGGGCAGCGAGCCGGTGACGTACTTGAGTCCGTACTTGTCGAACAGGGCCCGCACCTCGGGGGCGATCTCCTGGTAGCGGTTGCTCGGCAGGTCGGGAAAGAGGTGGTGCTCGATCTGGTACGACAGGTTGCCGGTCATGATGTGCATCAGCCGGCTGCCGCTGATGTTGGCCGAGCCGAGCATCTGCCGCAGGTACCACTCGCCGCGGGTCTCGCCCTCGATCGAGGTCTTCTCGAAGGTCTCCACGCCCTCCGGGAAGTGCCCGCACATGATCACCGCGTGGCTCCACAGGTTGCGGATCAGGTTGGCGGTGAAGTTGGCGGCCATGGTGTGGAAGAACGACGGACCGGACAGCACCGGGAACAGCACGTAGTCCTTGAGGACCTGGCGGCGCAGCTTGCGGCCGGTGGCCTTCAGGTTGGCGCGGAACTGCGGGTCGTTCTTGAGGCTGCCGTCCTTGAGCTTCTCGCGCAGCTCCAGGTCGTACGCGGCGATGCCGTACTCGAAGAAGCAGGCGTTGACGAAGTTGTAGAACGGCTGACCCAGGTGCGCCGGGTGCCAGGGCTGGTCCTCGTCGACGCGCATGATGCCGTAGCCGAGGTCGTTGTCCTTGCCGACGACGTTCGTGTAGCGGTGGTGCAGTTCGTTGTGCGACTGCTTCCACTGCTCGGCGGGGCTGACGTGGTCCCACTCCCAGGTCGTCGAGTGGATCTTCGGGTCGCGCATCCAGTCCCACTGGCCGTGCAGGATGTTGTGCCCGATCTCCATGTTCTCCAGGATCTTCGCCAGCGACAGCCCGACGGTGCCGACGATCCAGGCCGGCGGGAACAGCGAGAACAGCAGCACGACCCGGCTGCCGACCTCCAGCTTGCGCTGGGTCGAGATGACCTTGCGGATGTAGGCGGCGTCCCGCTCACCCCGGTCGGCGATCACCCGTTCCCGGATGGCGTCGAGTTCCTTGCCGAGGGTTTCGATGTCCTCGGCGCTGAGGTGCGCGATCGGGTTGACGGCTTTCTTCTGGATGACGGTCACGTCGACGTTCTCCGATCAAATTTCGAGTTCACAGGCGCCGGCCGCGGCCGACACGCAGGTCTGCACGCGTACGCCGTCGCCCGGCAGGGCGGTGGTGAGCTGCCCGTTACGCAGGTCACGGACCGCGCCTTGGCGCATCGGCAGCACACAGCCGAAACAGATACCCATCCGGCAGCCCGAGGGCATCAACACTCCGGCGTTTTCTCCGGCGTCGAGAAGAGGGGTGCCGCCGTCGGCCTCGATGGTGACCGACGAGCGGGTGAAGGTGACCGTGCCGCCGTCACCGGCGGTGATGATGGTCGGTCGGAACCGTTCGGTGTGCAGCCGGTCGGTGACGCCCCGCGCGGCCCAGTGCTGCTCGACAGCGTCCAGCAGACCGATCGGGCCGCACGCCCAGGTCTCGCGTTCGCAGTGGTCGGGCACCAGGGTGTCGAGCTCGGCCACGTCCAGCAGGCCGTCGACGGCGGTGTGCCGCTCCACCAGCCGGATGACACCGCGCGCGGCCAGGTCACGCAGTTCCGCGCCGAACACCACGTCGGCCGAGGTCGGCGCGGAATGGATCAGCACCACGTCGCTGCCGGCCAGGGCACCGCTGCGCAGCATTCCGGCGACCGGGGTGATGCCGCTGCCGGCGGTGAGGAACAGCACCCGCGACGGCGCCGACCGGGGCAGGACGAAGTCACCGATCGCCTGGTCGAGCTGCACGATGGTGCCCGGGCGTACCCGGCGCACCAGGTAGTTGCTGACCACCCCGTCGGGGATCGCCTTGACCGTCACCGTGATCGGGTCGGTCCGTCCACCCGGCGCGGACGTCACCGAGTAGGCCCGCCACAGGCGTACGCCGTCGACGTCGACACCGAGTCGGATGTACTGTCCGGGCACGTGGCCACGCCAGCTGCGGCCGGGCTGGATCACCACGGTCGCCGCGTCCGGGGTCTCCGGGCGTACGGCGACGATGCGGCCGCGCAGGTCGGCGCCGGCCCGCAGCGGCGCGACCATGTCGAGGTAGTCCGCGGGCAGTACCGGCGTGGTCACCGTCTCGGCGAGCCGCCAGAGGCGGCGCCGGAGGGACCCTTTCGCGCCCGGTGGCGGAACGGTGGCGGTCATATAACGATGGTCGCGGCCCGCTGGCATAAAATCTTGGCCAGCGAAGGTAAAGTGATCCATCCCTTTTGTGCGGGGAGAACAACGTGGCGGACATTTCCGGCACCACTCATCGGGCATCCCGCCTCGAACTGGAGCAGCGGGTGGCCCGCGAGCTACGTGACCGGCTACCGCTGGTCGCCGCGCAGACGGTCAGCGCTATCACGGCCGAGGTGCCCAGCTACTCCGGCACCCTGACCGGGCAGATGCGGGACAAGATCGAAAACGCGGTGCAGATCGCGTTGGGCACGTTCCTGCAACTGCTGGAACGCCCGCAGACCAGCGCGGCCAGCACTCCGCTGGTGCCGGCGCTGGAGGCGGCGTACGCGCTGGGCAGTGGTGAGGCCCGCTCCGGTCGCAGTGTGGACGCGCTGCTGGCCGCCTACCGGATCGGCGCCCGGGTCTCCTGGCGGGAGATGGCTGCGGCCAGCGTGGCGCTCGGCCTGCCCGCGGCCACCGTGGCGGAGTTCGCCGAGCTGATGTTCGCCTACATCGACGAGCTGTCCGCCGCCAGCGTGGCCGGGCATGCCGACGAGCTGGCCAGCGCCGGCCGGGCCCAGCGACGCAACCTGGAACGGCTCACCCAGCAGCTGCTCGCCGGTGAGCCGGAAGAGGTGCTGCTGCGCAGCGCCGAGCGGGCCGGCTGGCAGGTCCCGGAGACGCTCACCGTCGCCCTGCTGCCGCAGGCCAAGCTGCGCGGCGCGCTCGCGCTGCTCGACGAGCACACCTTGGAGAGCAGCGAGGAGCTACCCGCCGGTGAGCCCGGCGAGGAGACCGCCGTGCTGCTGGTGCCGGACATGCACGGCGACCGGCGTCGCCAGCTCGCCCGGGTGCTGCACGGCCGCCGCGCGGTGCTCGGCCCGGCCCGCCCGTGGGCGCACGTCAGCTCGTCCTACCGGCGGGTGGTCCGGGTGGTCGGACTGGGCATCGCCCAACCGCCCGACGGTGAACCGCTGGACACCGACCGGCATCTGGCCGAGCTGCTGCTCAGCGCCGACATGGAGGCCCTGACCGACCTGCGCGCCCGGGTCCTGCAACCGCTCGCCGACCTGCCCTCGGCCACCGCGGAACGGCTCGCCGAGACGCTGCGTTCCTGGCTGCTGCACCAGGGCCGACGCGACGACATCGCCGCCGACCTGTTCGTGCACCCGCAGACGGTGCGCTACCGGATGGGACAACTGCGCCAGCTCTACGGCGAACGGCTCACCGACCCGCGCAGCGTGCTCGACCTCACGGTCGCGTTGGCGCTGCCGACCGGAATCGCCACCGCGAGCTGACGGGCGGGACCTCACTCCAGGGTCCGGGGTCCGAGCAGGCGGATCTCCTCGACGTCCAGCCGCGCCTCCAGCTCACGTTGAACGGCGTCGTCGATCTGCCGGCGGTCCCGCAGCCGGGTGATCTCACGCCGCTTGTGGTCCAGCGCCGCCAGGCGCAGCTGGTGTTCGGCCTCCTGGGCAGCCGCCGTCTCGTCCTGCGGGTCGGACTGGAGTCCGTCGAGGTGGCTCTCGTACTCGTCCTGGATCCGGCGCATGGTGTCCGGGTCGGCACCGACCCGGTCGGCAAGATCCGGCAGGGCGTGCAGGGTCTGCCGGATGGCGTGGCGTTGCGCCTGCCGCTTCTCGTCGGTGCGGTCAGGGTCCCCGGTCAGCCTGGCCCATTTCATCACCAGCGGCAGGGTGGTGCCCTGCACGAGCATGGTCAACAGGATGACGGCGGCGACACAGAAGATGATCAGGTCGCGCTCCGGGACCGGCTGGCCGTCGATGCTCATCGGGACCGCGAGCGCCGCCGCCAGGGAGACCGCACCGCGGAACCCGGCCCAGCCGGCCACCGTACGGACCCGCCAGTTGACCCGCCGGTCGAGGTGAACCTTGCGCCAGTCCACCAGGCGCAGGATGAGGGCCATCGCGTGCACCCAGAGCATGCGTACCGCCACCAGCACCACGGCCACCACCACCGCGATGAGGAGCGCGCGGGTCAACGCCAGGCTGGTGACGTCGCTGACCGCCCGGGGGATCTGGAGCCCGACCAGCACGAAGAGGCCGCCGTTGATGAGGAAGGTGGTCAGGTCCCAGAACGACAGGGCCAGCACCCGGGAGCGGGCCCGGATCACCCGAGGGCTGGCGTAGGCGAGGATCAGCCCGGCGACCACCACCGCGAGCACTCCGCTCTCGTGAACGGCCTCGGCGAGGAAGAATGCGGCGAACGGGGTGAGGACGCTGACCGCGCCCTCCCGCAGCGGATCGTCCAGGTGCTTGCGGATTCCGATCACCACGATGCCGACCAGCAGCCCGGCCGCGATGCCGCCGAGGAAGGACAGGCCGATCCGCTCGACCAGTTCGAAGGCGTTCGGTGCGGCCCCGCCGCCGAGCAGGCCCAGTGCCACGGCGAACAGCACCAGAGCCGTACCGTCGTTGATCAGGCTCTCGGTGTGCAGGGTGGTGAGCAGCCGGCGGGGCATCTGCTTGGCCAGCCCGGCGACCGCCGCCGCGTCGGTCGGGGCGAGCACCGCGCCGAGCACCCAGGCCACCGCCGGGTCGATGCCGAAGCGCTGCACGACCAGGGACACCGCCACCATCGTGAGGCCGACCAGCACCACCGCCAGCATGGCGATCACCGTGATGTTCGCCCGGACTTCACGCAGGCTGGTGGTCAGGCTCTCCCGGTAGAGGATGGCCGGCAGGAACAGCAGCAGCACCACTTCTGGCGCGAGCATCACGTGGGAGAACGGTGGCAGCAGTCCCAGCAGCGCACCGAAACAGATCAGCAGCACCGGCGGGGCGACCCGGTACCGTCCACCGACGGTCGTGCCGATCAGCACGGTGATCCCGAGAACGATGATCAGCAGCAGTTCCTGCACGTCGCCCCCTGTTCGTCGCCCACCACATGGTGGTACGCCGAACGGCCTCTCCGGGTCGATTCGCCAGCTAACCGCGCAGGCCGAGGGCGCTGCCGGTCACCGGCGGGAGCCGGCGGCCAGGTCCTCCTCGATCCGGCGGGCGGTGGCCAGCAGCGGTGGCAGCAGTTCCCGGCGGATGGCGTCGAAGGTGCCACGGCTGGCGTGGGCGGAGACGTTGACCGCGGCGACCACCGCGCCGTCGTCGCCGTGGATCGGGGCGGCCAGCGACCGCAGCCCCTCTTCCAACTCCTGGTCGACGATGGCGTACCCCTGGCCGGCGATCCGGTTCAGGGTGGTGCGCAGCTTCGCCGGGTCGGTGATGGTCCGCCGGGTCAACGGTCGCAGCTGCGCCGTGGCGAGGTAGTCGTCCAGCCAGTCGGCCGGCTGGGCGGCCAACAGCACCCGCCCCATCGAGGTGGCGTACGCGGGGAACCGGGTGCCGACGCTGATCCCGACCGTCATGATCCGTTTGGTGGGCACCCGGGCCACGTAGACCACCTCGTCGCCGTCGAGGACGGACACCGAGCAGGACTCGTGCACCTGCGCGACAAGCGCCTCCATGTGCGGCTGGGCGACCTCCGGCAGGCTCAGGCTGGACAGGTAGGCGTAGCCGAGGTCGAGGATGCGCGGTCGCAGGGCGAACAGTCGCCCGTCGGTGTGCACGTAGCCCAACTCGACGAGGGTGAGCAGGAACCGGCGGGCGGCGGCCCGGGTCAGTCCGGTGGCGCGGGCCACCTCACTGAGGGTCAGTTGCGGGTGTTCGGCGTCGAACGCGCGGATCACGGCCAGGCCCCGTTCCAGGGACTGGACGAACTCCCCCGATCGCGCCGCGTCGGTCACCGGTCCTCCTGCCGCAGGGTTTCCTGAGCCACCTTGAACGCCCGGTTCGCGGCCGGTACGCCAGCGTAGACGGCGACCTGGAGCAGCACCTCGCGGACCTCCTGCGGGGTCAGTCCGTTCCGCAGTGCGGCGCGGACGTGCATCGCCAGTTCCTCGTCGTGGTGCAGGGTGGCCAGCACGGCGAGGGTGATGCAGCTGCGGGTGCGCCGGTCCAGGCCGTCGCGGGTCCATATCTCGCCCCAGGCGTACCGGGTGATCAGGTCCTGGAAGTCGGCGGTGAACTCGTCGGTGTCGGCCACCGCCCGGTCGACGTGCGCGTCGCCGAGCACCTGCCGGCGTACGGCCATGCCGGCGTCGTGTCGCTGCTTGTCGTTCACTGGTTCGTCCCGCCCTCCGGCTCGAAGTGGGCGCGCAGCAGCCGGGCCACGGCGGCGGGCTGTTCGACGTTTGCCAGATGCGCGGCGTCGTCGACGACGGCCAGCCGCGCCGCCGGGATCCGTTCGGCGATGTCGGCGGCGTGCTCGGGTGGGGTGGCCGGATCGTCGGCCGCGCCGATCACCAGGGTCGGTGCGCGGACGGCCGCCAGGTCGGCGCGCAGGTCCATGGCGGCGATCGCCTCGCAGCAGGCGGCGTAGCCGGCCGGCGGGGTGGCGGTCAACATGTCCCGGTAGCCGGCGACCGTGTCGGGTCGGGCGGCGGCGAAGCCCGGGGTGAACCAGCGGGACACCACGGTGTCGGCGATGGTGCCCAGCTGTCCGGCGCGGACACCGGCCGCCCGGGCCCGCCACACCTGCGCCGGGCCCAGGCAGGCCGAGGTGCAGAGCAGGGCGAGCCGGTCGATCCGCTCGGGGGCGTGCGCAGCCAGCCACATGCCGACCATGCCGCCGAGGGAGAGCCCGGCGTAGTGCGCGGACCCGACCCCCAGGTGGTCGAGCAGCCCCAGCACCTCCCGGCCGAGCAGGTCGATGGTGTACGGCCCGGGCGGTACCGGTGAGCGGCCGTGACCGAGGTGGTCGTAGCGGACCACCCGGAACCGGTCCGCGAGGGCGGCCACCTGCGGTTGCCACATGGCGCCGGTGGTGCCCAGGGAACTGCCCAGCAGCAGCACCGGCGCATCCGGCGGCCCGTCGACGGTGGCGTGCAGTGTCATCCGGTCCCCCGCTCGTAGATGTTCAGGGCGCGGTCGACAAGCGTGGCCGCGCTGCCGAGCCAGCCGGCCGGGTCCAGCGCCGCGTCGACGTCGGCCACCGACAGGTGGGCCCGCACGTCCGGGTCGGCGAGCAGGGCGTCCCGGAAGGAGGCGGCGGTGGCGGCCCGGGCGACCAGGTCGTGTGCGGCGGCCCGGCCGAGCGCTGGTGCCAGCCGGGCGGCGACGGCCTCGGCGAGCAGCAGGCCGCCGGTGGCGTCGAGGTTGGCGCGCATCCGCTGCGGGTGTACGCGCAGGTTGCCCAGCATCCGGGCGGTACGGGCGGCCGCCCCGCCGGCGAGGTGCAGCAGGTCGAGCAGGGGTTCCCATTCGGCGTGCCAGCCGCCGGTGGCCCGTTCGTGTTCCTGCCCGGCGGCGGCGAACAGGGTGCCGACGAGGCCGGGGCCGCGGCGGGCGGCGGCGGTGACCAGCACCGAGTCGACCGGGTTGCGTTTGTGCGGCATGGCCGAGGAGCCGCCGCGCCCCGTACCACCCTCGGCGACCTCGCCCACCTCGGTCTGGGCGAGCAGGCCGACGTCGAGGGCGACCTTGCCGGTGGCGGCGAGCAGCCCGCCGAGCGCGGCGGCCAGGTCGAGCACGGGTTGGCGGCGGGTGTGCCAGGGCAGCGGGCCGGCCGCCAGGCCCAGGTGGGCGGCGAACCGGTCCGCCACGACCAGACCGCTCGGCCCGTACCCGGCGAGGGTGCCCACCGCCCCGCCGAGTTGTGCGGGCAGCGCGGTGCGCGCCTGTGCCAGCCGGGTCCGGGCGTCGTGCAGGCCGAGCAGCCAGCCGGCCGCCTTGAGCCCGAAGGTGGTGGGGGCGGCCTGCTGGCCGAGGGTGCGGGCCACCATGACGGTGTCGCGGTGGGCGCGAGCGAGCCCGGCGGCGGCGTCGGTGGCGGCGTCGAGGTGACGCAGCAGCGGCCCGGCGGCCCGGGCGACCACCAGGGCCAGGGCGCTGTCGAGGATGTCCTGGCTGGTCGCGCCGTGGTGCACCCAGGCGCGGGCCGGTGGCGCGACGGCGGCGGTCAGGTCGCGGACCAGCGGGACGACGGGGTTGCCGGCGGCGTCGGCGGCCGTGCCGAGCGCCGCCGGGTCGTACCGGTCGGCGTGGCAGTGCCGGGCGATCTCGTCGGCGACCGGCCCGGGCAGCAGGCCGGCGTCGGCGCCGGCGCGGGCGAGCGCCGCCTCGGCGTCCAGCAGCGCCTGCAACAGGTGACTGTCGTCGAGTTCGGCGTCGACGTCGACCGCGCCGGACAGCCCGCGCAGCAGCACCTCAGACGGCGAAGAAGACGGTTTCATGCTCTCCCTGCAGGCGGATGTCGAACCGGTAGCCGTCGGCGGCCGGACGGGCCACGAGCGTGTCGCGGCGGCCGGGGTCGACGGTACGCAACACCGGGTCGGCGGCGTTGGCCGGCTCGTCCGGGAAGTAGATCCGGGTGACCAGGCGGTGCAGCAGTCCCCGGCCGAACACCGACAGGTTCAGGTGCGGCGCCTCGGTCTCACCGTCGGGGGTGGGCAGCGGTCCGGGCCGGACGGTGTGCAGCGCGTACCAGCCCTCGGCGTCGGTGTCGGCGCGGCCGAAGCCCCGGAAGCCGGGCACGGTGGCCGCGCGGGCGCCGCGCGGGTCGTCGGGGTGGTCGAAGTGCCCGTCCGGGTCGGCCTGCCAGCTCTCCACCATCGCGTCGCCGACCGGGGTGCCGGTGCCGTCGACGATCCGGCCCCGGATCCAGAACGCGCCAGGGGTGCCCTCGGGCACCACGTACGGGCCGTCCGGCCAGCTCAGACCGATGTGCAGGTACGGCCCGACGGTCTGGGCGGGCGTGACGCCCAGGCGCTCACTCATCGTCGTCCTCGTCCTCGAAGGGGGTGGCCTCCCGGCCCCGCAGCACGATGTCGAACCGGTAGGCCAGCGCCCACTCCGGCCGGGTGGCGGCATGGTCGTAGCGGGCCACCATCCGCTCGCGGGCCTGCGGGTCGCGGACCGAGTTGAAGATCGGGTCCTGGGAGAACAGCGGGTCGCCGGGGAAGTACATCTGGGTCACCAGGCGCTGGGTGAAGGCCCGGCCGAACAGTGAGAAGTGGATGTGCGCGGGCCGCCAGGCGTTGTCGTGGTTGCGCCACGGGTAGGCACCCGGTTGCACGGTGACGAACTCGTAGCGCCCCTGGTCGTCGGTGAGGGTACGCCCGACGCCTGTGAAGTTGGGGTCCAGCGGGGCGGGCCAGTTGTCGACAGCGTGCCGGTACCGGCCGGCGGCGTTGGCCTGCCAGATCTCGACGAGGGTGTGCGGCACGGCCCGGCCGTCGCCGTCGAGGACCCGACCGTGCACGATGATCCGCTGCCCCTGGGGCTCGCCGTCGTGCTGCCGGGTCAGGTCGTGGTCGAGTGCGCCGAGGCGTCCCTCGCCGAGCAGCGGGCCGGTGATCTCGGTGAGCCGCTGCGGCAGGTAGGTCAGCGGCTGCTGCGGCGCGCGGATGACTGTGGACTTGTAGCCGGGGCTGAGCAGCGGCGGGTGGGCCTCGACGTCGTCGCGCCGGTAGCCGGGCAGCAGCAGCTTCCGGGTGGTCTCGCTCATCAGGTCCCCTTCGGGCTTGCCGGACGACGCTTCATCACACCCCGGCCTTCTTGGTGGCTTCCAGGGCGCGCAGCACGGTGAGTTCATCGGTGCTGGGTGGCTCGCCGGTGCTCACCTCGTCGGCGACGGCCAGCGGCCAGCCGGTGGCGGCACGGACCTGGTCGACGGTGACGCCGGGATGCAGCCGGGTGAGGGTGAGTTCGCAGGTCACCGGGTCGGCGGTGAGCACACCCAGGTCGGTGATGACGGTCTTCGGGCCGCCGCCGCGCAGTCCGAGCCGGGCCCGGTCGCCCGGACCGGCGCCGTAGCCGACCGAGGTGACGAAGTCGACCCGGTCGATGAACGTCCGCAGGCTCTGTCGGACGATGACGACCACCTCGCCGCAGGAGGCGGCGATCTCCGGAGCACCACCGGCGCCGGGCAGGCGAACCTTCGGGTCGGTGTAGTCGCCGCCGATGACCGTGGTGTTGATGTTGCCGTACCTGTCGAGTTGGGCGGCGCCGAGGAACCCGACGTCGATGCGGCCGGGTTGCAGCCAGTAGTTGAAGACCTCGGGTACGGAGACCACCGCGTCGGCGGTGTCGGCGAGGACACCATCGCCGATGGACAGCGGCAGCCGGTCGGGTTTGGCGCCCAGGCAGCCCGACTCGTAGATGAGCACCAGGTTGGGGGCGTGGGTGACCCGGGCCAGGTTGGCGGCGGTGCTGGGCAGCCCGATGCCGACGAAGCAGGCGGTGCCGTCGCGCAACTGTCGGGCGGCGGCCACGGTCATCATCTCGTCGGCACTGTAGTCGGCGCTCACGCCGGCACCTCCACGTCGAGCACGTGCCGGGCGATCCACTCCTCGAAGGTGGCGCGCTCCCGGCTGATCGCGTCCCAGGCCCGGTAGAAGTCGTTGTCCCGCACCGAGTAACCCTGGGTGTACGACGGGTGCGCGCCACCGGGCACGTGTGCTACGGCGGTGACCGCCCAGCCCGGCAGGATCACCTGCCCGGGTACCGGATCCAGGTGCTCGACGATCTCCTCGACGGTGACCAGCGACCGTCGGGCGGCCAGCACCGCCTCCTTCTGCACCCCGGTGATGCCCCACATCTGCACGTTGCCGGCGCGGTCGGCGCGTTGGGCGTGCACCACCGTCACGTCGGGTCGCAGGGCGGCGACGGCGGTCAACATCTCCCCGGTGAAGGGGCATTCGATCGGGCGGATGTTTGCGGTGTGCCGGGGCAGGTCGGTGCCGGTGTAGCCGCGCAGCACGGCGAACGGCAGGCCGCTGGCGCCGGCGACGTACCGGTTGGCCATCCCGGCGTGGCTGTGTTCCTCCAGTTCCAGCGGCACCGGCCAGGAGTTCTGCACTGCGTCGCGGAACCGGTGCAGGGAGCCGACGCCCGGGTTGCCGCCCCAGGAAAAGACCAGCCGACGGGCACAGCCGGCACCGATGAGCTGGTCGTAAATGACGTCGGGCGTCATCCGGACCAGGGTCAGATCGCGCCGTCGCTGTCGGATGATCTCGTGGCCGGCGGCGAACGGGATGAGGTGGGTGAAGCCTTCCAACGCCACCGTGTCCCCGTCGCGGACCAGCTCCGCGACGCCGTCGGCCAGCGAGACGAGCTTCGCCATCAGCTTCCGCCCTCCCGGGTCCAGGACCGCCACCGGTGTTCGGTATGCGGACTCGCGTACACATCTCGAACGTAGTGGCCCGGGCCGAGCTCCGTCAACGCGTCGGATTCCGGTGCGCGGAATGTCCACAGCATGCGTTGACTGGCCCGACGGCCCGTGCCATGTTCTGAACGAGAACGATCGTTCGTTTTCCGAACAGCCTGCGGAGCGCTCCTTCGGACCACACCCCACCCCGCAAGGAGGATCACCATGTCCCTGCTCGACACCGGCGCCTGGCACGGCACGCTCTACAGCGACGGCTGGGTGGAGGCGGCCGGCGGCACCGCCGCGGTCCGCTCCCCCGCCACCGGCGAGGAGATCGGGCGGGTCGGCGTGGCCGACGCCACCGACGTCGCCCGCGCCGCCGCACGGGCCGCCGAGGCGCAGCGCGCCTGGGCCGCCACCAGCTACCAGGAACGGGCCGCGGTGCTGCGCCGGGCCGGTGCGCTGTGGGAGCAGCACGCCGCCGAGGTCGGCGACTGGATCGTCCGCGAGGCGGGGTCGATCCCGCCGAAGGCCGGCGTCGAGACCAGCACCGCCGCACAGGAGTGCTACGAGGCGGCGGCCCTGGCCTCGCATCCGCTGGGCGAGATCATCCCGAGCGCGCAGCCACGGCTGAGCCTGGCCCGGCGGCTGCCCGTCGGCGTGGTCGGGGTGATCGCGCCGTTCAACTTCCCGCTGATCCTGGCCATCCGCTCGGTCGCGCCGGCACTGGCGCTGGGCAACGCGGTGGTGCTCAAACCCGACCTGCGTACGGCGGTGTCGGGCGGGTTGACGCTGGCCGCCGTCTTCGCCGAGGCCGGGCTGCCCGACGGGCTGCTGCACGTGCTGCCCGGCGGGGCGGACACCGGTGCGGCGCTGGTCGCCGATCCACACGTACGGGTGATCAGCTTCACCGGGTCGACCGCCGCGGGCCGCAAGGTCGGCGAGGCCGCCGCCCGGCACCTCAAGCGGGCCCACCTGGAACTCGGCGGCAACTCCGCCCTGGTGGTGCTCGACGACGCCGATCTGGACCTCGCCGTCTCGGCCGGCGCCTGGGGCTCCTTCCTGCACCAGGGGCAGATCTGCATGACCACCGGCCGGCACCTGGTGCACGCCAGCCTGGTCGAGCGTTACGTCGAGGCCCTCGCCGAGAAGGCCGACCACCTGCCGGTCGGTGACCCGACCAAGGAACAGGTGGCGCTCGGACCGATCATCGACGAGGCCCAACGCGACAAAATTCACTCGCTGGTCACCGCGAGCGTCGACGCGGGCGCGCGGCTGGCCGCCGGTGGCCGCTACGACGGGCTGTTCTACCGTCCGACCGTGCTCGCCGACGTCACCCCGGCCACCCCGGCGTACGCGCAGGAGGTCTTCGGGCCGGTCGCGCCCGTGCTCAGCTTCACCGACCTGGACGAGGCCGCCGCCCTGGCCGCCGACACCGAGTACGGGTTGTCGCTCGGCATCCTCAGCCGGGACGTGCCGAAGGCGCTGGCCCTGGCCGACCGGATCCCCAGCGGCATCGTGCACATCAACGACCAGACGGTCAGCGACGAGGCGGTGGCCCCGTTCGGCGGCGTCCGCGCCTCCGGCACCGGCTCCCGTTTCGGCGGCGCGGCCGCCAATGTGGAGGCGTTCACCGAGACGCAGTGGTTGACCGTGCAGGGTGACATCACCCGTTACCCGTTCTGAGCCGGAGGCAGCGATGGCGGGTGGCAGCCGCTCCCCCGGCGCGTCGGTGACCTCGCGGGTGCTGGCCGTGCTCGGCGCGTTCGACGCGGCCCATCCGGCGTTGACGCTCAGCGACATCGCCCGGCGCAGCGGCCTGCCGTTGGCCACCACGCACCGGCTGGTCGCCGAACTGGTGACCGGCCGGGCGTTGGCGCGCGGCGTCGACGGCACCTACCGCATCGGGGTACGGCTGTGGGAGATCGGGCTGCTCTCGCCGCTGCACGGCCAACTGCGCGAGGTGGCGCTGCCCTACCTGCAGGAGCTGTACACCACGGTCCGGGAGAACGTGCACCTGGCGGTCCGCGACGGCGACGAGGCGCTCTACGTGGAGAAGGTCACCGGGCACCGCGCGGTGCCGACCATCTCCCGCGCCGGGGGCCGCCTGCCGCTGCACGCCACCGGGGTCGGCAAGGCGCTGCTGGCGTACGCCCCGCCGGAGGTGATCGCCGCGCACCTGCGGGGGCCGTTGCGCCGCTGCACCCCGTACACGATCGTCGAGCCGGGTCGACTGGCACGCGAGCTGGCGGCGATCCGCGAACGCGGCTGGGCGCGGACCCACGAGGAGATGACCCTGGGTTCCTGCTCGGTCGCGGTCGTGGTGCCGGGGCCCGACGGCGCGGCGCTGGCCGCGATCGGCGTCGTCGGGCACAGCCTGGGGGCCGCACCGCAGCGGCTGGTCCCGGCGCTGCGCGCGGCGGCCGACCAGGTGGCGGCCCGGCTCGCCGACGAGCCGGACGCGACGCAGCGCGCCACCGCCTGACCGGCGCAGGTTGGCCTTCCACTGGGTGGAAACCGACAGCGGCGGCCCGGGACGGTAGCGGGCAGGCTGAGGGCGGTGGAGACGGCGACCACGTCGCCGACGAGCAAGGAGGCACGGATGCGTACCCAGGTCGGCATCGTCGGAGCGGGACCGGCCGGTCTCATGCTGTCGCACCTGCTGCATCGGCAGGGCATCTCGTCGGTGGTGCTGGAGAGCCGCAGCCGCGACTACGTGGAGCACCGGGTGCGCGCCGGCGTGCTCGAACAGGGCTCGGTCGACCTGCTGCGCGCCACCGGCCTGGGCGACCGGCTGGACCGGGAGGGCCTGCGGCACGAGGGCATCGAGCTGCGCTTCGACGGCGAGTCGCACCGGGTGGCGATGACCGAACTGACCGGCCGGGCGATCACCGTGTACGGGCAGCAGGAGGTGGTCAAGGACCTGATCGCCGCGCGGCTGGCCGCCGGTGGCACGATCCTGTTCTCCGCCGAGGCGACCCGGCTGTCCGGCCTGGAATCGCCGTCGCCGGTGGTCCACTACCGGTACGAGGGGCGCGACGAGGAACTGCACTGCGACTTCGTGGTCGGCTGCGACGGCTTCCACGGGGTGAGCCGCTCGGCCGTCCCCGACGGGGTGCTGCACACCTACGAACGCACCTACCCGTTCGCCTGGCTGGGCGTCCTGGCCGCCGCCGCACCGGCGGTCGACGAACTCATCTACGCCCACCACGAACGGGGTTTCGCCCTCTACAGCATGCGCTCGCCGGAGATCTCCCGGCTCTACCTGCAGGTCCCGGCGGACGAGGACATCGCCGACTGGCCCGACGAGCGGATCTGGGCCGAGCTGCGGACCCGGTTGGAGACCGTGCCGGGCTGGAGCCTCAACGAAGGGCCGATCCTGGAGAAGGCGATCACCCCGCTGCGCAGCTTCGTGGTCGAGCCGATGCAGTGGCAGCGGCTGTACCTGGCCGGCGACGCGGTGCACATCGTGCCGCCCACCGGCGCGAAGGGCATGAACCTGGCCCTGGCCGACGTGGCGCTGCTCGGTGACGGCTTCGCCGCCTGGTACGCCGACGGTCGCACCGACCTGCTCGACGACTACTCGCGTACCGCCCTGCGTCGGGTCTGGCGGGCGCAGCAGTTCTCCTGGTGGATGACCTCGATGCTGCACCGCCTCAACGCCGACGACCCGTACGAGGCGAAGCTCCAGTCGTCGGCGCTGCGCTACCTGACCACCTCCCCCGCGTACGCCACAAGCCTCGCCGAGAACTACGTCGGCCTGCCGACCGTCTGAAGGAAGGGCACCTTATTAACGCCTCGGGTAGAGGAAGGTGCCCTTCTTAACAGCACCCGCAGATGGCGGGAACCGGAGTCGTCTGCTGTCCGACTAGGTACCCGTAGCGACGGGCGTCCGGGCGAGACGCAGCATCACTGACCCGAAGGGCACGGGCCAGGCTACAGAAGGCTCCTACTCCGATCGGAAAAGTGCATGTCTCTGACCGACGTCTCCGGCCTGCCGGATTCCGCTCCCGAGCCGTCCACTGTCGAGCCACCGTCGGGTCGGCCGCAACGGCGGTCGTCCCCGCTGGCGGCGCTGCTGGTGCGGCTGCACTTCTACGCCGGCATTCTGGTCGCCCCGTTCCTGGTGGTCGCCGCGTTGACCGGCCTGGCGTACACCGTCACGCCGCAACTGGACCGGGCGCTGCATGGTGACCAGCTGATCGTGACCACCAGCGGCGAGCAGCCACGACCACTGGCCGAGCAGATCACCGCCGCGCGGGCGGCCCACCCGGACGGCAGCCTCGTGGCCGTGTCACCCGGCACCGCAGACCGTACGACAGCTGTGGTGTTCGCCTTGCCGGAGTTGGGCGACAAGCAGCACACCGTCTACGTCGACCCGTACACCGGCACGGTGGCCGGGCAGTTGACCACCTGGTTCGGCTCCACCCCGGTCACCACCTGGCTGGACGACCTGCACCGCAACCTGCACCTCGGTGCCGTCGGCCGGCACTACTCGGAGATCGCCGCGAGTTGGCTGTGGGTGCTGGCGCTCGGCGGCATCATCCTGTGGTGGCGTCGCCGCGCCACCGGGCGGGGACGGGTACGGCACCTGCTGGTGCCGGACCTGTCGACCGGGCGCGGAGTACGCCGGACCCGGGGCTGGCACGCCACTCTCGGCGTCTGGCTCGCCGTGGGCCTGCTTGTCCTCTCGGCGACCGGGCTGACCTGGTCCCGGTTCGCCGGCGGCAACTTCTCCGCCGGCCTGACCGCGCTCGACGCCGCCCGCCCGACCCTGTCCACGAGTCTCACCGCCGCTCCCGTTGACGGTGGCGGGGAACACCACCACGGCGGCGCACCGTCGCCGACGGCCGAACCGACGACCTTCGACCGGGTGCTCGCGGTGGCCCGGGACGCCGGGCTGGACGGGCCGGTCGAGATCAGCCCGGGTGAGGCCGGCGAGGCCTGGGTGGTCGCCCAGACCGACAACACCTGGCCGGTCGGCTGGGACCGGGTGGCAGTGGACCCCGACGCCGGTACGGTGACCGCGCGCAGCGACTACGCCGACTGGCCACTGCTGGCCAAGCTCAGCGCGCTCGGCATCCAGGCGCACATGGGTGTGCTGTTCGGCCTGGTCAACCAGATCCTGCTGGCCGCCCTCGCGATCGGTCTGCTCTGCGTCATCGTCTGGGGCTACCGCATGTGGTGGCAACGCCGCCCCACCCGGGTCGACCGGCGGGCCCTTGTCGGCGCCCCGCCTGCCCGGGGTGCCCTGCGCGGACTGCCCTGGTGGGCGCTGCTGCCGGGCGTGCCGCTGGTCGCCGCGCTGGGCTGGGCGCTGCCGTGGTTCGGTGTGACGTTGCTCGGCTTCCTGGCCGTCGACGTGGCCCTGGGCCTGGCGGCCCGACGACGCACGGGCCTGACGTCCGTCGGGTGAGGCACTGCGTTTCGGCGCGATGGCGGTGACCGGGTGCGCCCGAAGCCGCCATCACGCCGAAACGGAGTCGATCACCGCGGGTCAGTCGACGACCGGGCTGCGCCGTTCCAGCAGCGTGACGTCGCGCCAGCGGCCGTGGTGGCGGGCCACCCGCTCGCGGACGCCGACCACCCGGAATCCCGCCCGACTGTGCAACGTCAGGCTGGCGGTGTTCTCCGGGAATACCGCGGACTGGATGGTCCAGATGCCCGCCGCCTCGGTCGAGGCGATCAGGCCGTCGAGCAGCAGGCGGGCCACTCCCCGGCCCTGTGCCGCCGGGTCGACGTAGACGGAGTGTTCCACCACACCGGCGTACACCGGCCGGGTCGAGGTGGGCGACACGGCGACCCAACCGAGCACCGTCCCCGCCTCGTCGACCGCCACCAGGCGATGCGCCGGCAACCGCCCGGCGTCGAAGGCCGCCCACGTCGGGGCGACGGTCTCGAAGCTGGCCTGTCCACCGTCCAGCCCGGCCTGATAGATCGTCAGCACCCGGTCGGCGTCGGCGGCCGTCATCGGCCGCAACACCACCTCGGCCATCGGCCCCCGCTCTCGTTCGCTCCGTACCTGCTCAGGGGCGGTCTCCGGGGTCCGGAACGCGCCCCGCCCCACCGTACTCCGGCACCTCACGGCCTTGATCATCGGCACCCGGCCGGGAGCCCTCCGGCCTCATGCCAGCCGGCCCGCCGCCGAGAACCCCTCGGGCGGCGGGCCGACATCATGCAGGGCAGGTCGGGTCAGCGTTCGGTGAGGTAACTCTCCACCGCGTGCGCTGCCTTGGCGGTGCCGCCGTCGGCCCGTACCTCGGCCTGGGCCTCGGTCAGGCGGCCGCGCAGCGCCGTGTCGTCGGCGACCGCGTCGACGGCCGCGCGCAGCGTCTCGGCGGTGACCTCCTCGGCGGGCAGCAGCCGGCCGAGGCCGGCGTCGGCCAACTGTTGCGCATTGGCGAACTGGTCGACCGCCTGCGGGATCGCGACCGTGGGCACCCCGAACCAGAGCGCCTCGGTGCAGCCGCCCATGCCGGCGTGGGTGACGAAGGCCGAGGCGTGGGCCAGCACCACCAGCTGCGGCACCCGGCGATGCACCTCGACGTTGCCGGGCAGCGGTCCCAGGTCCGCCGGGTCGACCTTGTCGCCGATGGCGATGACCACGTGCCACGGCGAGTCGGCGAACCCTTCCAGGCAGGCCCGGTACACCGGCAGCTGGTCGTTGTAGGCCGTACCGAAGGAAACCAGCAGGACCGGCCGCCCGTCGGTGGGCGGCGTCCACCCCGGCTCGGTGAGCCGGGCCGGGTCCAGGCACGGGCCGACGAAGCGAACCGTCTCCGGCACCCGGTCGGCGTTCGGTTGCATCACCCGTGGGATCAGCGACAGCACCCGCTGGGGAAAGGTGACGAAGGTGCGCGAGTCCTGGTGGATGCCGTGGTCGGCCAGCCAGGCGTCGAAGGTGGCGTAGTAGTCCCGCCCGGACGCCGAGGAGGTCAGCGCGGTGAAGAACTCGGCCATGTCCTGCTCGTAGCCGGTCCAGGCGACCATCGTCGGTGACAGTTGCACCGCCGGCACACCGTACCGCTCACCCAGCAACGGGCCCGGCAGGCCGCCGATGTCGTAGAGCACGAGGTCCGGCCGGTCCGCGTCGTAGCGTGCGGTCACCTGCGGCAGCACCGCGATGCCCTCGTCGAGGAAGACCCGCATCGCCGTGGCCGGGTCCTCCGGCCACGGCGTGTCGCCCTGCGGCAGGATCGTCGGGTGGGCGATGGGCTCGGCGCCGGTCGGCGCGACCAGGCCGGTGAGCGGTTCGCCGACCACGTAGGTCACCCGGTGTCCCCGGTCGACCAGTTCGCGGATCAGCGCCAACGAGGGGTAGATGTGGCTCGGCGCGGTGCAGCCGACCATGGCGATATGAGCTGGTTTACGCATTCGAGATAGGTCCCGTCGAGTCGGAGAGACGTGTGTCATCCGAGGGTCGAGGCGACGCGGACCGGGCCACTCACCGGGGTGAGGGCGTCATCGGGCCGACGAGGCACCGGTCAACGACCGGTGCGACGCGCGCCGCCTCAGGCGGAACGCAGGCGCATGAAAGCGATGATCATGTGTACGACCCTAGTGCGGCAGATCAGACCCGTCAAACCGGAAACACCGGTACGTCTTGTCGGCCGCGGACATCAGCCGGTACTGTCGCGACAATAGCCACCGATCAACCCGCCGCCACCCCGACCGGCCGGCACCTGCTCTGGTTTCGGCGGCCCGCCGTGGACTGGCAGTCCCAGGCCCTGCCGATCGGCAACGGCCGCCTCGGTGCCATGCTCTTCGGCCAGCCCGACCACGAACGCATCCAGTTCAACGAACAGAGCCTGTGGGGCGGGGTCGACGACTACGACAACGCCCTGGCCGGGCAGCCCGACGACGTGTTCGACCCGAGCATGACCGGGTTCGGCTGCTACCTGGCCTTCGGCGACCTGCACCTGCGCTTCCACGCCCACCAGCAGCCGGACGTCGACTACCGCCGGGCGCTGGACCTGGAATCCGGCATCCACACCACCCGCTTCGGTGCGCCCGGTCGACGTGTGCGGCGGGAGGCGTTCGCCAGTCGTAGCGCCGACCTGCTCGTCCTGCACTACGCGGCCGAGCGGGCCGACGCGCTCGACTGCGACATCACCCTGACCAGCGCGCAGGACGCGACCGCGACCGCCGACGCCGGGACCATCGCCTTCCGCGGCACGCTGGGAAACGGGCTGCGGTACGCCGCAGCCGTCCGGGTGGCGGCCACCGACGGGCAGGTCAGAGCCGACGGCCATCGGTTGCAGGTACGGTCGGCGACCCGGCTGACGCTGCTGCTGGACGCGCGTACCGACTACCGGCTCGACGCCGCCGCGCGGTGGCGGGGCGCGGACCCGGAGCCGGCGGTGCGCGCGGCGCTCGACGCGACGGCCGGGCAGCCCTACGCCTCGCTACGAGCGGCACATCGGGCGCGCAGCAGGGCGGTGGCCGACCGGGTACGGGTGAGCTGGGGTGCCAGCGCCGACGAGGTCGTGGCGTTGCCGACGGACGAGCGGCTGGCCCGCTACCGCGCGGGCGGCGTCGACCCCGAACTGGAACAGACCATGTTCGTGCTCGGCCGGTACCTGCTGCACAGCTCCTCGCGGCCCGGTGGCCTGCCCGCCAACCTGCAAGGGCTGTGGAACGACAGCAACCAGCCGCCCTGGGCGGCGGACTACCACACCAACATCAACGTCCAGATGAACTACTGGTGCGCCGAGACCACCGACCTGGACGACAGCCACCGGGCGCTTGTCGAGTTCGTCCGGCAGGTGGCGGTGCCGAGCCGGGTCGCCACCCGCCACGCCTTCGGCGCGCACACCCGAGGGTGGACGGCCCGCACCAGCCAGAGCATCTTCGGCGGCAACGCGTGGCAGTGGAACACCGTCGCCAGCGCCTGGTACGCCCAGCACCTCTACGAACACTGGGCCTTCGGTCAGGACGTCGGCTACCTGCGGGACACCGCCTACCCGATGATCAAGGAGATCTGCGAGTTCTGGACCGACCGGCTGGTCGACGACGGCACCGGCCGCCTCGTCGCGCCGCAGGGCTGGTCACCGGAGCACGGCCCACGTGAGGACGGCGTGCCGTAC
The DNA here is from genome assembly GCF_003977705.1 of Verrucosispora sp. FIM060022. Classification (NCBI taxonomy): domain Bacteria; kingdom Bacillati; phylum Actinomycetota; class Actinomycetes; order Micromonosporales; family Micromonosporaceae; genus Micromonospora; species Verrucosispora sp. FIM060022. Next base: position 384,888 of record NZ_RQIV01000005.1, on the reverse strand, counting down.
GACCACCAGATCATCCGGGACCTGTTCCAGAACTACCTCGATTGTGCCGCCGCCCTCGACGTCGACCACGATTACCAGGCCACCGTCACCGACCTGCGATCGCGGCTCGCACCGGACCGGATCGGCAGGTGGGGTCAGCTCCAGGAGTGGCGAGCCGACCGCGACGACCCGGACGACCGGCACCGCCACACCTCGCACCTGTTCGCCGTCTACCCGGGCCGCCAGATCACCCCGGCCGGGTCACCGGCACTCGCGGCCGCCGCCCTGGTGTCGTTGACGGCCCGCTGCGGTCGGCACGACGGCGGCCCGGTCAGTGACACCACTGTCACCGGCGACAGCCGCCGGTCGTGGACCTGGCCCTGGCGGGCGGCGATCTTCGCCCGGCTGGGCCAGGCACCGCAGGCGTGGACCATGCTCCACGGGCTGCTGCGGCACAACACCCTGGACAACCTGCTGTGCACCCACCCGCCTATGCAAACCGACGGCAACTTCGGCATCACCGCGGCGATCGCCGAGATGCTGCTGCAGAGCCACGACGGCACCATCCACCTGCTGCCGGCCCTGCCACCACACTGGACCGACGGCAGCTTCGCGGGGCTGCGGGCCCGAGGCGGCTACCGGGTCGACTGTGTCTGGCGGGCCGGCCGGGTCACCGACTTCACGATCACCGCCGACCGCGCACCCCACTGCGACCCGGTCGTGGTCCGTTGCGACGGCCGGGACGTGCTTGTCGAGCCGGCACGCTGAGCACCTCAGGACGTCAGCAGGCCCTCGGCCGCCAGGTCGTCCCAGAGCGCGTCGGGCACCGGCTCGGCGAGCAGTTCGGCGTTACGCATCACCTGCTCGACGCTCTTGACCCCGACGACCACGGTCGCCACCGCCGGGTGCCGGGCCACGAAGGCCATCGCCGCCTGCGGCAGGGTCACCCCGTGTCGCCGGCACGTGGCGGCGATGCGGACCGCCCGGTCGTACACCGGCTGCGGGACCGGACGGTAGTCGTACATCCGGCCTGGTTCCTCGGTGGCCAGCACACCGCTGTTGAAGACCCCGGCGGCGAGCACCGACACCCCACGTTCCTGGCAGGCGGGCAGCAGGCGTTCCTGCGCCGACTGGTCGAGCAGCGTGTACCGGCCGGCGAGCATCACGGTGTCGATGTCGGTCTCCACCACGAACCGGTGCAGCATCTGCCACTGGTTCATGCCGACGCCGATGGCACCCACCACGCCCTGCGCCCGTAGGTCGTGCAGCGCCGGATACGCCTGCTCGACCGCCTGCTGCCAGTGGTCGTCGGGGTCGTGCAGCAGCACCACGTCGATGCGGTCGAGTCCCAGCCGGTCGAGGCTGGACTCCAGCGACCTGCGGACCCCGTCGGCGCTGAAGTCCCACTCGCGGACGTGGTCGGCCGGCACGTCGAAGCCGCCTTCCTCGTCGCGCAGGTGCGCGGTCTGCGGCGAGGGCACCAGCAGCCTTCCGACCTTGGTGGACACGGTGTACTCGGCGCGGGGCCGGTCGGCCAGTGCGGCCCCGAGCCGGCGTTCGGACAGGCCGAGGCCGTAGTGCGGGGCGGTGTCGAAGTAGCGGATGCCCGCCTCCCACGCCGCGTCGAGGGCGGTGTGCGCCGTCTGCTCGTCGACGGTCCGGTACAGGTTGCCGATCCCGGCCGCGCCGAAGCCGAGCGGACTGACGGTCACCGTCGAGTTGCCGAGCCGTCTCATTGCTGCCTCGATTCTGCGGTGGGGGTGGTGGTTGTCGGTGGGCGCAGGCGCAGCCCGTGCATCCCGCCGTCGACGGCGAGCACGGTTCCGGTGGTGGCGGCGGCCAGTGGGCTGGCCAGGTAGGCGACCGCCGCCGCGACCTCGGCGGGGGTGACCAGCCGTCCGATGGGCTGGCGGGCGCGCAGGGCCGCGTACTCGGCGGTGGGGTCGTCGGCGGCGTCGACCAGGCGGCGTACCCACGGGGTGTCGACGGTGCCGGGGTTGACGCAGTTGACCCGGATGCCCTCACCGACGTGGTCGGCGGCCATGGCGAGGGTCAACGCCTGCACCGCGCCCTTCGTGGCGCTGTAGAGGGCCCGGCCGGGCAGGCCGGCGGTCGCCGCGATCGAGCAGGTGTTGACGACGGCGGCGGACGCGGAGACCCGCAGGTACGGCAGGGCGGCCCGGGTGACCCGGACGATGCCGACGACGTTGACGTCGTACACCCGGTGCCACTCGTCGTCCGACTGGGCCTCGATGGTGCCCTGCGCGCCGGCACCGGCGTTGTTGACCAGGATGTCCAGCCCGCCGAGCCGGTCCACGGCAGCACGCACCGCCGCGTTCACCGAGTCGGCGTCCCCGACGTCGCACGCGATGGCGTGCAGCGGCGCGGGCACCTGCGACGGGTCGAGGTCGAGGCAGGCCACGGCGGCACCGCGCGCGGCCAGCAGCTCGGCCACCGCCAGGCCGATGCCCGATCCCCCGCCGGTCACCACGGCCGCCAGCCCGGCGAACTCCCCGCTCACGCGGTGCCGACCGGCTGGCGTTGCCGACCGAGCCCGTCGATCTCCAACTCGATCACGTCGCCACCGCGCAGGTACGGCTTCGGCTCGGGCATCCCGAGCGCCACCCCGGCCGGGGTGCCGGTGTTGATTAGGTCGCCCGGCTCCAACACCATGAACTGGCTGACGTAGTGGACGATCTCCGCCACCCCGAAGATCATGTTTTTGGTGTTGCCGTCCTGGCGCAAGATGCCGTTGACGCTGCACCGCAGGCCCAACTGCTGCGGGTCGGGCACCTCGTCGGCGGTGACCAGCCACGGGCCGAGCGGGTTGAACGTTTCGCAGGACTTGCCCTTGTCCCACTGGCCGCCGCGTTCCAGCTGGAACTCGCGTTCCGAGACGTCGTTGGCGATCGTGTACCCGGCGACGCAGTCCCACGCCTCGGCCGGGCTCGCCAGATAGCGGGCGGTACGGCCGATGACGACGGCGAGCTCGACCTCCCAGTCGGTCTTCCGGCTGCCCCGGGGGATGAGCACCTGGTCGTTCGGCCCGACCACGGTGTTCGGCGCCTTCATGAACAGGACCGGCTCGGCGGGCGGCTTCGCGCCGGTCTCGGCGGCATGATCGGAATAGTTCAACCCGACGCAGACGATCTTGCCCGGTCGGGCGATCGGGGCGCCGATGCGGGCCGTGGGATCGGCCTCGGGAAGCGTGCCGCCGTCCACCGCCGCCCGGACCTCGGCCATGCCGTCCCCGCCGAGGAACGCCGCGTCGATCTCGGACACCAGGCCGGACAGGTCGACCAGTCGGCCGGCCCGGTCCAGTGCGGCGGGCCGCTCCTGCCCGACCGCTCCCACTCGCAGTAGCTTCACCGTGCACCCTCCGGCCAGACATCGGATCTATCGCCCTGGTTCTATCCGGATCATCGAGCACCGGCAAGCCCCGACCGGAAACTCAGGCGGCAGCGCGTTCGGCGGCCTCGATGGCGGCGTCGGTGACCCAGAACATGCCGACCAGCAGGATCAGGGCCAGCACGCCCATGATGACGAAGACCGCTTGGAGGCCGAACACCTCGGCGAGCCCGCCACCGACCAACGCCCCCAGCGGCATGCTCCCCCAGGCCAGCAGCCGGTAGCCGCTGTTGACCCGCCCGAGCAGGCGGTCCGGGGTGATCTGCTGGCGCAGCGAGACCGTGATGACGCTCCAGGAGGTGAGCAGGATCCCACCGACGAAGAAGACTCCGCCGAGGACGAACGGGTTGGTACTCACCGCCGGTACGCCCACGACGACCGCGATCGCGACCATCGCGACGCCGAGCGCGCGGGCGCGGCCGAGCAGCCGCTCGATCCTCGCGGCGACGAGCGACCCGAGCACGATGCCCGCCGCGAGGGTGGTCAGCAGGAGGCCGTAGCCCGGCTCGCTGAGCCCGATGGCCGAGTTCGGCCCGACCGCGTACAGCACCAGCACCGCGAAGGTGGCCGTGGTGGTGAGGTTGCTGACCCCGACCATCAGTGCCAGGGTCCGCAGCAGTCGGTGTCGCCAGAGGAACCGTACGCCTTCGGCGATGTCGGCGCGCAGCGTGCTCGTGCCCTGCCGCGCAACCCGGAACCGGCCGCCGACCAGCAGCAGGGCCACCACGGCGGCCGCCCAGAGCCCGGCCGGCCCGAGCATCGCGTACGCGACTCCGCCGGCGACGAGGAAACCGGCCAGCGGCGGGCCGACGAACTGGTTGGCGGCCAGTTCGACGGCGTACAGCTGTCCGTTGGCGCGGGGCAGCGCCGCGCGCGGGACGAGTTGCGGCAGGATCGACTGGGCCGAGGTGTCGTACAGGGTCTCGGCGGTGCCCGCGCCGAAGGCCACCAGGTAGAGCAGCCAGATCGAGCCGGCGTCGAGGGCCACGGCCAGGGCCAGCGTGCCGAGCAGGGCCGCCCGGAGGCTGTTGGCGGCCAGCATCACCTGTCGCCGGTCGAGCCGGTCGACGAGCGCGCCGGCCGGCAACGCGAACAGCAGCCAGGGCAGGCTGAACGCGGCGGCCACCCCGGCGACGAGCACCGGCGAGGTCGTGTAGCCGACGGCGGTCAGCGGCAGGGCGATCTTGACGATCCCGTCGGCGAGGTTGGACACCGCCGACGCCGACCACAACCGCCAGTACCGGCCACCCAGACCGCCCGAGCCCGTGCCCGTCTGCTCTGAGCCGGCCGGTCGCGCGGTCGCTACTGGCTCATCCACCCCCGTCACCGGCAGATCATCGCAGACCTCGCGCCCCTGCTCGACCCCGCCGGTACACGGCGGTCGACCGGCCGGAAACCGACCGTGGAGAACTGCGATCATGGATGACCGGAATTATCGATATTCACAAGCATCTTGCTCCGACCCATGGTGCACGCCCATACTTTGGCTACACGCGAGCAGCGGATTGGCACGAATTGCACCGTTGGCACGGCGAGGTGGACGGACACCAGGTTCCGTAGGGCAGCACCTCGCGCATCGCGACGCCGGTCCTCGTCCTCGGTCCACGCCTTTCTGCCGTGGCCCGGTCCGGCGCGCTGTCGTAGTCCATGGAGGTGGACGTGAAACGAACCGTAGCGGCGCTGGGATCCCTGGCTGCCGCGTCCCTTCTCGCCGTGACGGGCGTGCTCTTCGCCCCGTCACCGGCCTCCGCCGCGTCCCTGGTCGAGGTGACCAACTTCGGCACCAACCCGGGCAACATGCGGATGCACATCTACGTGCCGGACGTCCGGCCCGCCAATCCCGCCGTCGTGGTCGCCATGCACGGCTGCGGCGGCAACGGCCCCGGGTTCTACTCCGGCAGTGAGTTCGGCCGCCTCGCCGACCAGTACGGCTTCGTGGTCATCTACCCCACCGCCACCCAGCAGGCCGGCTTCGGCAACTGCTTCGACGTGTGGTCCGCCGCCTCGAAGGTGCGCAACGGTGGCAGTGACCCCGTGTCGATCATGTCGATGGTCAGCTACGCCCAGCGCCAGTACGGCGGCGACCCGCAGCGGGTGTACGCCACCGGCAGCTCGTCGGGCGGCATGATGACCCAGGCCCTGATGGCGCTCTACCCGGACGTCTACAAGGCCGGCGCGGCGTTCATGGGCGTGCCGTTCAACTGCTTCGCCAACGCCGCGGACTTCCCGCCCACCAACAGCCAGTGCGTCAACGGTCGGATGGACCGGACCCCGCAGCAGTGGGGTGACGCGGTCCGGCAGGCGTACCCCGGCTACACCGGTGCTCGCCCGCGGGTGCAGCTGTGGCACGGCACCAACGACAACCTGATTCCCTTCCAGCTCCTGCAGGAGTCGGTGGAGCAGTGGACCAACGTGGCCGGGCTGAGCCAGAACCCGACCCGCACGGACACCCCACAGGCGAGCTGGAACCGGCGTCAGTTCGCCGACTCCACCGGCACGGTGCGGGTGGAGGCGTACGCCATCCAGGGTGCCGGGCACAGCCTGCCGTCGACCGGCATGGCCCGGGCCGCCATCGACTTCTTCGGTCTGACCAGCACCACTCCGCCGCCCACCACCCCGCCGCCGACGACTCCGCCGCCCACCACTCCCCCGCCGACCACGCCGCCGCCCACCACTCCGCCGCCGACGACCCCGCCGCCGGGTGCCACCTCCTGCCGGGTGCAGTGGACGGCCGACACCTGGAACAACGGCCTGGTCGCCAACCTCACCGTCACCAACACCAGCCCGGTTGCGGTCAACGGCTGGACGGTGCAGTGGACCTGGGCCAACAGCCAGCAGGTGACGAACGCGTGGAACGCCACGATCACCCAGAGCGGCAACCAGGTGACCGCCCGCAACGTCGGCTACAACGCCACCATCGGGGCCAACCAGAGCATCACCTTCGGTTTCCAGGCCACCCACACCGGCACCAACACGCCGCCTGACCGCTTCACCCTGAACGGGGCAGCCTGCAGCTGACCCCTCGACCAGATCGGTGCCCCGGCCGTCGACGGCCGGGGCACCGGCACGCCCGGTCCGCGCGGGCACGCCTCCCCGACGACCTGACTCAGGCGGGCGTACCGCTCAGGATGTCGTGGCGTCGACCGGCGGCAGGTCGATCGGGACGCCGGTCAGGCGTTCGCTCTGCGCCCACAGCTGCTGTGCCACCTCGACGTCGACGGCGCGGGCGCTGCGGGTCGCGGGCACCGGCGGGCCGACGTTCTCCGCCCGGTGCGCCGGGCCCCAGTAGCTGCCGCCCTCGGCGTCCGGGTCGGTGGCGGCGCGCAGGATCGGCAGCGCCCCCTCGGAAAGCGGCATCGCCAGGTACCGGCCGATGCCGTTGACGATCGTGACCAGACGGTCGCGACCCTGACTCGGCCCGGTGTACGTCCACCCAGGATGGGCGGCGGTGACCCGCAACGACGTTCCGGCCCCGGTCAGCCGCCGATGCAGCTCCAGGGTGAACAGCAGCATCGCCAGCTTGCTCTGACCGTAGGCGGCGAACCGGGCGTAGCGCCGCCGTTGCCAGTTCAGGTCGTCGAGGTCGATCCGCCCGGTACGGTGCGCGTTGCTTGCCACGTTGACGATCCGGGCCTGCTCGGTGGCGAGCAGCAGCGGCAGCAGCCGGCCGGTGAGCGCGAAATGGCCGAGGTAGTTGGTGCCGAACTGCAGCTCGAAGCCCTGCCGGGTACGCCGCAACGGCGGATACAGCACCCCGGCGTTGTTGACCAGCAGGTCGAGTCGATCGTGCTCGGCCCGGTAGGCGGTGGCGAACGCGGTCACCGAATCGAGGTCGGCCAGGTCCAGCGGACGGCAGTGCACCTCGCTGCGCGGGTGCCGGGCGCGGATCACCTCGGCCGCGGCCTCACCCCGGCCGCGATCCCGGCAGGCGAGCACCACTCGCGCACCCTTGCCGGCCAGCGCTCGTGCCGTCTCCACGCCGAGCCCGCTGTTGGCCCCGGTGACGATAGCCGTGCGCCCCCGCTGGTCCGGAATGTCGTCGTACGTCCAGTGGGGCATCTGTCGCTCCTCGATCCGCTCGGGACCTGGCCGACACGACCAGGTTGGGCTCGTTCACGGCGACCCGGTGCGGTCCGCCGGCGGGATGACGCCGCCGGCGGACCGCACGGGGTCAGCCGATGGTGCAGAGGGTGCCGTTGAGCCGGAACGCCGTCGGTACGACGTTCGGCCCGCTGTACTCGCCGACGAGGCCGACAGTGGTCGAGGCCCCGGCGGAGAGTCGACGGTTGTCGTCGTTGCTTGTCACCCGCACGGTGCTGCCGACCTGTTCCCAGGTGGCGCTCCACCCGCTGCCGACCCGCTGCCAGGAGGTGGGCCAGGTCCAGGTCAGGGTCCACCCGTCGATGGTGTGCTCGCTGTTGTTGACGATGTCGACGTTTGCCACGTAGCCGTTGCCCCAGTCCGTGGTGCTGGTGAAGCGGACGGCGCATCCGCTGGTCGCGGGGCTGCCGGTGGTGAAGGTCAGCGGCGGGGACGCCCAGGAGACCCGTCCTGTGGTGTCGCGGGCCAGCACGTTGACCGTGTACCTGCGGCCCGGCACGAGGTTGCCGACGGTCAGGCTGGTCCCGGAGGTCTCGCCGAGCTGCTCACTGACCGCACCGTTCTGCCGGTGCACCTCGTACTTGGCGATCGGGGCGGCCCCGGCGGTGGCGGCCGGCCAGGTGATCGTCACGTCCCGGTCGGTGACGCCGGTCGCGCTGGGTTGGCCGGGCGCGCCGGGTGCGCCGGTGACCGCAGCCGCCGGCCGCACCACCAGGGTGGTCAGCGAGTACGGCGGCAGCGTACGGCTGGTCGCCTCGCCGCTGCGGGCGGTGGTGACCTCGGTGGCGCCGTTGGTGTGGGTGTGCACCGTCGGTGCTCCGCTGGCCGGGGCGAACCCGGCGTAGTCGATGGTGACCGGGTGGGCGTTCTCCGGGTCCTTGTTGATCAGCAGCACCGCCACCTCCCCGTTGGCCCGCCGCACCGCATGCGCACTGACCAGTGGCTGGTCGGTCTCGGCGCGGATGAACTGGTCACCGGTGCGGGCGAACCGACTCATCATGGACAACCCGTGATAGGCGGCGAACGGGGTGTTCACCGGCGGTTCGCAGACCGAGCCGTCCGCGGTGCAGGTGCCGCTGGAGAGCAACCCGAAGTCGCCGTAGTCGGTCTGCCCCGCCACGGTGCTCACCCGGCCGATGCCGTTGTGCACGTTCCACCAGTGCACGGTGAAGACCCCGTTGGCCAGCAGACCGCTGTAGGCGTCGGCCAGGAACAGCGCGGCCGGTTGGCTGGTCATGCCCTCGGAGGTGACGTTGACCTCGGTGAGGCTGATCCCGATGCGGTCGGCCTGGGACCCGGCGTACCGGGTGATCTGCTGGCGCAGCAGGTACACCGCGTCGGTGATGTGGCTGGTCCGGGGCAGCGACTCGGCGGGGCTGCCGCCCGGGTACCAGTGCACGTCCACGAAGTCGATCGACGGCCCGGCGATGGACAGCACGGTCTGGTTCCACGGGCCCGGGTCGTTGCCGGCGGTCAGGCCGTCCGGCCAGTTGGCCGGCATGGTCAGCACCGCGCCGACCTTGATGGTGGGGTCGGCGGCCTTCATCGCCTCGGCGTAGTCGACCACCAGGTTCGCGTAGTAGGTGGCGCTCTTGTCGGGGTGGTGGTCGGCCTCCCAGGCGGACCCGTAGTGACCGTTGCCGTAGTTCTCGTTGCCGACCGTCCAGTACCGCGCGCCGTAGCCCTTTGTCACGTTGGCGTACCGCACCCAGTCGGCCGCCTCCTGCGGCGTGCCGGTGCCGTAGTTGGCGATGATCATCGGTTCGGCGCCGACCCGCCGCACCGCACCCATAAAGGTGTCGAAGTCGGTGCCGGGAGCGACGTAGCCGCCGGGCGCGGTGTGGTCGCGCCAGTGGTAGATGTCGGCGTACGAGCCACCGGGGTAGCGCATCATCTGCACCCCGGCGTCGCGCAGCAGGTCCGACGTCTCGGGGGTGGCCAGATACTGGTCCCAGATGGCGTGGTTGACGCCGAGCGCGGTGTCGGGCACCCGGGCCAGCCCGGCCCGCGCGTTCACGCTCACCGTCACCGGTGCCGTCGCCGCGTCGGCGCTCGGGGCGTCGACCCCGGTCACCACGCCTGTGGCGAGCAGCAGGCCCGCCACGAGCAGCGCACCTCCACGCCGGGGCAGTCGCCACGATCGGGCCGAGGATCGAACACCGTGCCTGTTCGGAAATCTCATGGTTGTCCTTTTTCGATCACGAGCGAGATCCGCCCGGCCGACAGCCCACGACCGGCGGCGGAGAAGAGAGAACGACCAGCTCACCTGCCGTCACCCGCCGCAGGCCCGGACGGGCCCCGGCTGCCCATCGGGCGACGGTCACTCGCGCGACAACACATCGACAGATCAGAATTGCACAGCGTACGGCGATCACTCAACGTCTCGGGCCCAGAAGGCCGATGCGAGGCGGACGAGAAAAGCGCCCGTCCCGGCTCGGGGAACGGGCGCTTCGCGCATCCGGGTCAGGGCCGCTCGCCGGTCAGGCCCGCTCGGTCACCTGGGCGACGAACGCCTTCCAGGCCGCCGGACCGAAGGCCAGCATCCCGCCGTCACGGTCCTTGGAGTCCCGGACGAGAACGACCCCGGAGAGATTGTCCGCGACCTCGACGCAGTCACCGCCGTTCGCACTGCTGCGGCTGCTCTTGCGCCAGGTGGCACCGATCAGGTCCATGTCTCAGCCACTTCCCTCAGGAGCTCGATTGACTGCCGGTGGGACAAGGCCTCACCTCGCACATTCTCCCACGCAGCCATAAGGGCAACCAGCTCTGCCGGATCAGACACCACCTTGCCGTGCAGCTGCGTGTCCAGGTATCCGGCGGTGCGGTTGTCAGCGCTACTGGCGATCACGAACGGCCCGGACAGGCCAGCGTATGCCCCCGCAGACAGCGGTACCACGTGCACACGAACGTGCGGCAGATCCGCCGTCGCAGCCAGCGATTCCACCTGCTGCCGCATCACCTCGGGCCCACCCACGCTGCGCCGCAGCGCCCCCTCGTCGATGACCGCGGTCAACCACGGGGGAGCATCACCGGAGAGCACCGATTGACGTGACATTCGCGCCGCCACCAGCCGCTCGATGTCATCCGGTGTGTACTGCCCGGCCGACCCGAAGAGTGCCCGCGCATATCTCTCTGTCTGCAACAGCCCCGGCAGGACCAGCGGTTGGTATGAGCGCAGCGAGCGCGCCTCGCGCTCGATTGCCTCCCACGGACGGAACCACACGAGATCCCGATGCCGTCGATTTGTGTCCGGCCATATGTCCGACACATTCTGTCCGAGTGCGGCTGCTGCCGCGCTCCGGTGTGCCGGGTGTGGAATGCGTCCCTCGCGAAGCCAACGGTCCGTCGTCTTGGGGTCCACACCGATCTGGCCAGCAAGGGATTCCGTTGTGTGGCCGGCCCGCTGAAGCGCCACTCGTAGTGCGTCATTCACTGCGACACCTCTCGACACAAGGGATTCCTCGACACCATATCCCTACGCGGTGTCACTGTCTCCACACTGACGGCAAGGTGGCGGTAGGCGGTGTTCACGGGCTGGACCAGTAGCCCCCGTGGGCGCTGCACGGGGGCCGACCTGTCCGTACACCTTCGAGGGTCGGCCCCCTTCCACGACGCGCACCGACGGGAGGGCCGCCCATGCCCGCGCAGAGACCAGCGCACGCCGCCACATCCCACGGAACCGCCCCGAGACGGGCCGCGAGCCCGACGCCCACGCGACCGGACGGCACACCACGGGTCGCTCCCGGCGCGTACCTGCTGACCCGGGCGGCGTCGCCGCAGTTCAGTCAGCCGATCGTGGTCCGGGTGATCCGCGAGTTGGTCGAGCGGCAGCCGTACGACGGTTGGGCCTGGGTGGATTGTTACGTGCTCGACCGCCACGGCGACGCGACGGAAAAACGGCAGTTGTTCGTCCGCCCGGACGGGATGCGGCCGGTGCAGATCCGACCGGTTCCGTACGCCGAGCGGCACCGCGCCAAGGTCGGCCGGTGAGCGCGCCGCACGCCCGGGATCATGTCGCCTCGCGTCCGACGTGGCGCTGCCGGGCGTGCGGGGTCGTGTGGCCGTGCAGTGCGGCGAAGGTACGTCTGCTCGCCGAGTACCGGGGCAACACCCCCGGGCTGATGGTCTACCTGGTGACGCTGCGCGAGGAGGCCACCGCCCAACTGGCCGAACTGAACCCGAGCACGCCCCTGCCGGACCTGCACCGACGGTTCACCGACTGGGTTCGCGTCCGGTCGACGTAGCGAGCGGGTGCGCCGGAAAGGCTGTGGCAGTAGAGCTGCTCTGCGTCGGCGTGTCGTACCGCTCAGCTGCCACAGTCCTGCGTTCCTGGGGCAGTACAGCTAGGGCAGCTTCGGGGTGGCGCGGGCGAGGAGGGTGGGGAAGTCGACGCCGGGGGGCAGGGTGCCGTAGGCGTGGCCGTGGTCTGCGGCGAGTCGGGAGGCGCAGAAGGCGTCGGCGACCGCCGGGTGGCCGTGGCGCACCAGCAGCGCGCCCTGCAACACCAGGGCCAACTGCTCGACCAGCCGGCGGGCGCGTACCTCCCGGTCGGCGGGGTCGGCGAGGGCCGCCTGCACCTGGCGTACCGCCGCGTCGAGGCGCGGGTCGGCACCGGCGGCGGCGTCCAGCTCGGCGCGGAAGGCCGCCAGCACCTCGGGCTGGCCGGCGAGCGCGCGCAGCACGTCCAGCGCGGCCACGTTGCCGGAACCTTCCCAGATCGAGTTCAGCGGTGACTCGCGGAACAGCCTCGGCATGCCGGATTCCTCGACGTAGCCGTTGCCGCCCAGGCATTCCAGGGCCTCGGCGGCATGGCCGGGCCACCGCTTGCAGACCCAGTACTTGCCGATGGCCAGCGCGATCCGTTTGAACGCCGCCTCGGTCGCGTCGCCCCGGGCGGCCCGGTCGGTGGCTCCGGCCAGCCGCATCATCAGGATCGTGGCGGCCTCGGACTCGATGGCCAGGTCGGCCAGCACGTTACGCATCAGCGGCTGGTCGATCAGGGCACGACCGAAGGCACGCCGATGCGTGGCGTGGTGCACGGCGGTGATCACACCCTGGCGCATGCCGGCCGCCGCACCGATCACACAGTCCAGCCGGGTCAGGTTGACCATGTCGATGATGGTGCGTACGCCCCGGCCCTCGTCACCGATCCGCCAGGCCGCCGCCTGCTCGTATTCGACCTCGGCGGAGGCGTTGGAACGGTTGCCGAGCTTGTCCTTCAGGCGCATCAGTCGCATCGGGTTGCGGGTGCCGTCGGGCAGCACCCGGGGCACCAGGAAGCAGGTGAGGCCGCCGGGCGCCTGCGCGAGGGTGAGGAACAGGTCGCACATCGGCGCGGAGGTGAACCACTTGTGCCCGACCAGCCGGTAGCTGCCGTCGGGTTGCGGGCGCGCGGTGGTGGCGTTGGCGCGGACGTCCGAGCCGCCCTGCTTCTCGGTCATCGACATGCCGGCGAGCAGTCCCCGCTTGGTCAGCGGCGGGCGCAGCCCGAAGTCGTACGCCCGGGTGGTCAGCAGTGGTTCGTGGTCGGCGGCCAGGTCCGGCGCGTGCCGCAACGCGGGCACCGCCGCGTAGGTCATCGAGATCGGGCAGCCGTGCCCGGCGTCCGGACGCCAGGTGTAGAACTTCGCGGCGCGGGCGACGTGCGCGCCGACCCGCTCGTCGGCCCAGGGCGCGGCGTGCAGACCGTGCTCGACGGCGGTACGCATCAGCTCGTGCCAGGACGGGTGGAACTCCACCTCGTCGATGCGGTGACCGTAGCGGTCGTGGGTACGCAGCACCGGCGGATATTCGTTGGCCAGCCGACCGTGCTCGATGGCGGGCTGGCTGCCGGCGAGCCGACCGAGGTCACGGACCTCCCCGACGGCCCAGCCGGCACCCTCACGGGCGAGGCCTTCCAGCAGCGCCGGGTCGTCGGCGGTGTCGTGGTCGATCAACGGGGGGACCTGGTTGGACACCTCGTGTGTGGTCACGGCGACACCCCCGGCGCGTGGTGCAGTTGCTTGGCGAACCAGTGATCAGGGTACGGGCTCGTGTTGTATCGCGGGATCTCCTCGTATCCGGCGCTGCGGTAGAGCCGGATCGCCTCGGTGAGGGCGCGGTTGCTGTCCAGGCGTACGCAGTCCGCACCGGCTGCCGCGGCGTGCCGTTCCAACTCGGTGAGCAGCCGTCGGCCGACACCGAGCCCGCGCACCGTGCCGGAGACCCAGAGGCGCTTGATCTCGGCGGGCCCGTCGGGGTCGAAGCGGACCGACCCGCAGCCCACCGCCTCGGAGGCGAGGGTGGCGACCAGGAACACCCCGGCGGGCGGGACGAACTGCTGGTCGTCGTCGGTGTCGAGGGTGAACCCGGACTCGAACCGCTCGGCCAACTCCGCCGCGTACGCCCGCAGGCAGGCACGGGCACGCGGATCGGCGGGCGGGCAGACCTCGACGGTGACCATCGAGGCCATCAGCAGCCGTTGCACCTCGTTCATCGCGGTGGTCAACCTGTCACGTTGGCCGACGGTCAACGGGGCGAGCATCGACCAGGCCAGTTCGTCGGATCGGCGATCGAGCAGTGCCCACTCGGCACGGCCGGCTTCGGTGAGCCGGGCCATGCGTACCCGTCCGTCGCCCTCGGCCGGTGTCACCACGACCAGTCCCGCGCCCTCCAGGGTGCGCAGCAGCCGGCTGAGGTATCCGGCATCGAGGTCCAGCCGGTTGCGCAGCGCCGCCACCTCCGCCCCGGCGGGGCCGATCTCCCAGAGCAGCCGGGACTGGGCCAGCGGCCGATCGCGGGCCAGGAACTTGTCGTCCAGCGCGCCGACACGCTGGGTCACCGTGCGGTTGAAGCCCCGCACCACGTCCACCAGTTCACGCTCCATGTTGTCTGACTTTAGTCAGCTATTCTCTCCGACGGTAGGGCGGATCCGCATCGGACACCCGGAGCACCCCAACCGGGCAGCCGAAAGTCCAACGCCGGTCAACGCCGGTCGGCGCGGCGCAGGGAGGGCGAGGTCAGTGCCGTCACCGCCGCCACGGCCAGCACACCGGCGCAGCCGTACAGCAGCGCCGCCACCGGCACGACCTCGGCGAGCGAACCGAGCACGTTGAGGGTGAGCAGCAGCGGCAGGCTCTGCACGAGCACCAGCACCGACTGCACCCGAGACACGTGTGTGTCCGGGGCGACGGCCAGGATCAACGGGCCGACATGGGTGGCGAAGCCACCCGATCCGACACCGATCACCATCCCGGCGGCGACCGAGACCGACAACGAACCGGCCGCCGCCCCCAGGGTGACCACGCCGACGGCGGCCACCAGCAGCGCGGCAGCGCTGGCCCGACCGGGGTCGGGCAGGGCGCCACGCACCAACACGAGGATCGCGACGGTCGCGGTGCCGAGCGCCAACGCCGCGACGACCGCACTGGTGGCCGGCGACGACCAGGTGCGCTCCCGCCCGAGCAACGGTACGAGCAGGCTGGACACCGGCAGCAGGAAGCCTGCGGCCACCCCGACCAGCAGCATTGCGGGCCGCAGTACGGCATGCGAGGCGGCGATCCGCAGGCCGTCGACCGCAGCCCGCCACAGTGGTTGCGACGGCGGCTGCCCGTCCGGCAGTTCCGGCGATCCGCTCGGCCGTCCGCCCATGGCCGCACGGAGCACCACCAGGACCGCCAGCATCAGGGCGAAACTTGAGGCGTTGGCCAGCGCCACTGCGGCGAGCCCGAGGGCGGCCAGCAGCAGGCTGCCCGCCGCCGGCCCGACGAACATGGCGAGTTGACCGGCAAGGTGTCGGGCCGACATCGCCCGCGCCAACCCGGCCGGTGGCACCAACCGCCGGGGCATCGAGCCCGTGCTGGGCAGGTAGAAGGCGTCCACGACCCCGATGGCCAGGGCTGCCAGCAGCAGTGGCAGCCACGGATCCGCCGCCGACCACACGGCGGCGGCCAATGCCACGGTGACGACGACCATCGCCGCGTCCGAGACCACCATGACGGTCCAGGCGCCCAGCCGGTCGGCCACCGCACCGCCGACCAGCAGGAGCAGGGCCCGGGGCAGGTTGACGGCGGTGAGCACCAGCGCGGCGAAGCCGCCACCTGCTCCGGCCGCCACCCAGGCCATCGCGAACGCCATGGCCTGAACGCCGATCAGGGACAGCGTCGTCCCGCCCAGCCACGCCCAGTACGCGCCCGGCACCGCTGTCGCACTGCCGCTCGATGGCGCCCTACCGGTAGATGTCGCCGCCACGGTTCCTCCCGATCACCGCATCGCGCCGACCGTTGCCGGTCGGTGTCTCGCGTCCGGCACTGTCCGGCCTCGACCCGGTCGAGAGTCAAGTCGGCACGGGACCGGCCCCGGCGGGCGACCGTCAGTCGGCCGGCTCGGTGCGCGGCAGCATTTCGGGCGACCAGGTGAAGCGGTAGCGCGGATCGGACACGGCCTGGGCGAAGGCCGCCGAGACAGCCGGGGAGCTGACGATCCGCCAGTCCCGTTCCTTGTTCACCTCGAACCAGATGAGCCCGATGATGCCCTCGTGCTCGGGTAGCGACCGGAACGTCTCAGTGATCCATTCCGCCTTGCGGCCGGCGATGTCGGAGGCCGCGGTCTCGGTGATGACCAGCGGTTTGGCGCTGAAGGCACGGATCTCCCCGATGGTCTCCTTGAAGATCGCGTCGAAGGACCGGTATTTCGAGAAGGCGCCCATGCCGTAGTAGCCCGAGATGCCGATCCAGTCGACGTAGTCGTCCCCCGGGTAGAGCGCGGAAAGCTTCGGCGTCGAGCCGTCCCATCTGGCGTTCGGGCTCCACACCCAGATCACGTTTGTCGTTCCGGCAGCCTTGAACAGATCGTGCAGGTGGCGCCAGGCCTTGACGTAGTCGCCCGGCTGATTGCCGTTGGCGGTCTCGCACCACGGGTACCAGTTGCCGTTCATCTCATGGGCGAACCGGATGGCCACCGGGTAGTCGAGCGCCTTGATCCCCTCAGCCCAGGAGCGCAGGTAGTCATCGAAGTCGCCGCGCGTGATGTGGGACAACCGGTAGTCGGGCTGACGGGAGCGGAGCCGGTCGATCGTGCCGCGGGCGGCTCCCTTCTCACGGGCCTGCTCGTCCAACCGGTAGTCCCATGGTTCCCAGGCCAGCATCGGCAGCATGCCCCGACCGCTTACCGCGTCGAACAGCGTCCGGTCGAAGGTGTCGGTCGCCCAGCCGGAACCGAAGAGCATGACCTGCGGATGGTGCTTCGCCGTCGCGGTGAAGGCGTCCACGGGTGTGAAGTCGTGCGGTCCCTCCTTGGTCGCGATGCCGATGAACACCTTTTCCGCTGGCGGGAAGACCTCGGGCGGGGATGGCGAAGGGCTCGGTTCGCGTACCGCCGCCTGGTCCGCCGGGGCGGATTCCCGCCTCCCGGACCCGGTGCCCGGTGCGATGGCGAAGGCGTACGCCAGCAGCAGCGCGCCGACCAGCGACATGGCGACCCGCGGCAGAGTCAGCCGTGCCATGGCACCTCCCGGGAAGCGACCACCGGTGCCGTCGCCCGGACCCGCCGGTGGCGGACGGCATGACGCCCGGTCGGACTGGCGCGGCGCGAGCGCCAGGCCAACAGAGCCGACCCGCACGCGATCAGCGGTGGGCCGAGGCCAGTCAGGAGGGTCAGCAGAGGCCATACCCGCAGTGGTGTGCGGCCGTGTTCCAGCACGAAGCTCACGGCGAGCAGGCCGGCGGCGAAGGCCGCCCAGCACAGGTGCAGCCGGAACGTGTTGAGCGATTCGGTGGTGCGTAGCCTGCCCTTGGCGGTCACCACGAACCCGAGCTTGCGGCGCAGCAGCGCGCCGACGGCAGCCGCCACGTAGATCGGGCCGGCGAACAGCGCCAGCGCCATGCCGACCAGGCCGATCTCCTCCCGCTCGTGCGGCGCGATGTTGAATCGACGCAGCCAGAGCCAGAGCACGAACCAGGTGCAGATGGTGGCGCCCCACAGCACCGACCACACGGCGATGTCGACCCGGGCCGCGCTCACCCCGGTGAGCAGGTACGCGGCGGTGGCGAAATTGCCCAGCAACAGACTGACCGCGACGCTCGGGTAGTAGAACTGGAGCAGCCGGTAGTGCCAGCGCCGTCGGGACCGTAGTTCGCGCGGCGCCCGCAACTCGGGGCGGACCAGTATCTCGCAGATTCCCGCCGCCCACCGCTTCTGCTGGTTGAAGTAGTCCGCCCACGATGTCGGGCCTTCCCCGATGGCCACCACGTCGGGGGTGTAGACGCCCTTCCACTGGTTGCCGGTCTGCGGGTTCACCGCAGCGTGGATCCGGATGCTGGTCAGGTGGTCCTCGATGATCGAATCCTGGTAGCCGCCGATGCTGCGCCAGGCGGACGGCCGGTACAGGTGGCCGGTGCCGGTGAGCAGTGGGGCGTCCAGTCCGTTGCCACCGCGGGCGATCAGTCCGTTGTAGAGATACTGCTGGACCGACGCGCCGTGGGCGACCATGTTCTGGTGCATGTTGCCGTAGACCTGTGGCGTCACCACGAAGGCGACGTCCGGGTCGCGGAAGTAGCCGAGCGTACGCTCCAGGAAGTTGGCCAGCGGCACGTGGTCCGGATCGACGTTGGCGACCACGTCGTAGTGGTGCTCGTGCTCGGCCCGCCAGGCGTTGTGGTTGCCGGACTTCGTCCTGGTGCGGAACTCGCCGTCGGGCTGGTTGTACTCCGGTCTTCCCTTGCGGCTGAAGTGGCGTACGCCGAGCCGCGCGGCCATCTCCTTCACCGCCGGATCGTCGCCCTCGTCGAGGATCCAGACATCGACCTGACCGCAGTAGACGATCTGCCGCATGCGCCGCAGGGTCCGCTCGGCGACGTCGATCGGCTCCTTGCTCGGCACGATCGTGGTGAGCAGCGCCACCCGCAGGCCGACCGGAGGATCGACCGGGATCGGATCCTTGGCGTGGTACGCGAACACCCAGACGACCATGTTCTGCGCGAGGCGGATCAGTTCGACGCCGACGATCACGCAGAAGCCGAGCCGGGCCACGGCGGTCTGCCAGTCGCCGAGCCCCGTCACGCCCGAGCCGGGTACGTGCTGGGGAAGCAGCAGCCAGCCGACGAGCAGCAGTCCGGCCGCACTGTTGACGAGGACCAGCAGGGTCAGTACGAGCCGCGCCGCGGGCGACAGGACGGATCGGAACTCGACCGCCGCCTGCGGATGTCGTGGCGCGACGAGAGTTCCGGCACTCGCCCCGCAACTCGCGTACGCGATGCGAGCACTGATGTTGAGTTGACGACGGTCAGGGCGTCGGGCGGGTGACGGCCGGACCGCGGTGCTCTCTACGGGCCCGCCTCCGGGCGGCCTCTCCGCCACGTCCCGAGACAGGCGTGTGTCGGTCACGACGCCCACGTTGCCCCCCAAGGGTCGGAGTTCCCTGGCCTTCATGAACACGGCCATGCTGATCGTAAGGACAGATACCGGCAAACTTCTCAGATAGCTCTGTTCGGCCCCAAAGGGCTACATATCTGCTCTTTCATCTACCAGCAGGGCAGGATTGAGTCCCGCGTCGCGGAACGGTGCCCGGCTATCGCCGCCAGCACACCCGCCGACCGGCGGACGCGCATCGCGCGAGCGCGGCCGCGCCGAGCGTCGCCCAGGCCGGAAGCGTGAAGAGGACGAACTCCGGCCGCCAGAGCGGCGTCGCCTGCGCAGCGAGCAGCAGAGCCAGCGGCGGCACGGCCGCCCAGGCGGTGAACACGGCGGCGGGGTGCCGCAGCGGAAGGCTGAACAGCACCAGCACCAGCAGCGCCGCACCCAGCGCGGTGACGCCGAACAGTTCTCCCGGCGTCGCAGCCAATTCGGTCAGACTCGGGTTCGACGTCTGCGCGAGCCGTACTCCCTGCCGCGTGGCGTGCCAGAGCAGGCCGACCGCGGGTAGCGCGCTCACCACCGCAGCGGCCAGCCATCGCAGCGCCACCTCGCGCCGGAAGGCGAGCACGGTCCAGCCGTGTCCGACGAGGAGCAGGAGCGCGGTCACCTGACACAGACCCATCAGGCCCGCCACGGCGGCGTAGAGCACGAAGCGCCAGAGTCTCGGCCGACCCACGGCCGCCTGGAGCAGCCATGTGGCGAGGACCGCGGCGAGCAGGGTGAGCGCGTACGGCTGGGCCTCCTGCGCGTACCGCGCGGACGTCGGCAGCAGGGCGAAGATGACGCCGGCCAAGACACCGGTGCCCGGTGCGAACATCCGGGCGGCCAGCGCTCCGACGAGCGCTGCCGCTGTGACCATGGCGAGGACGGAGAGTCCCCGCAGCGCCAACTCCGAGGTGCCGAAGTACTCCGCCCAGGCCCGCACCAGCAGGTGGTAGAGCACGCTGTCGCCCGAGCGGAGCATCGACCAGGTGTCCCGCCAGGACGATGTGGCCCCGGCCCGGGTCGCGAGTTCCGCCATCCGCGGCCCGGGTGTGCCGGCCCGTACGGCGCCGAGTGCGCCCATCAGCAGTGCTGGCACCAGCCAAGCGGCCAGCCGCATTCGGCGGCTACCCTTCACCGGCTCGCCCGGTGCCTCGCCGCGGCCCTCCCCCCATGGGTCCTCGGCGGCCTCCGGCAACCCGAGTCGGGGCAGGACGATGGTGTCGGCGTCCTTCATCTGTCCCTCACGCATCTCCGTGGGTTCCGTAGATCCAGGAGCGTATTGAGCGGATCTCACCACCGAGGCCGTTATGCCTACAAAGCCGCCGAATCGGTACGTCATAGCTGCAAAGCGACAAACAACCATGGCCACCTGAGCGGGCCGCCGTAGGATGCCCGCGCCGCTCGACGTTGACCGACAGGTGTGTTGCGGGACGATTTCGACCCTGCGTTCCGGCCGGAAACCCGAGGCTTGCGCACCTGTTACCGGAACCATTATGTTAGCGATAACATCGATGCCGGCGCATAAAGGTTCGGAGCTCGATCCGTGGAGACGGGCGAGGGCACCCCGCCGCCACGGCCGCACAACACCCGGCCGGACGGTCGTGGGTCGCCTGCGGTGCCGCCGTCTCCGACGCCCCGCCGAGCCCCACCACCTACCGCAGCGACACCTCCTGCCCGCCGGCCGTTCCCTGGGCTTCGTCCCCCCGGGGCTCACGGCCCGCCCAGCACTTGGCGTACCGGAGTCACACCCCCGTCCCACCACCAGAAAGGTCCACCCCCATGGCGTTGCGCCGACGAGCATTCACCCCGGGCGCGATAGCCAGCGCCGGACTCACCGCAACCGGCCTGGCGATCCGCCCACGATCCGCCTCGGCCGCCACCTTCCGGGTCACCTCGTAACGGTCCACCGGCCCGGGGTGACGCCGAGATTCGGCCCGCCCCGGTTCCCGTACATGCCGCACCCCTCACCCGCAACCAGGGAGGCCGCGATGCCCTACCCGTCCCTCAACCGTCGACACATACTTCAGGCCGCCGGCGCGGCTGCCCTCGCCACCGCCGTCGGTCCCGTCCTGCGTGGCGGCACCGCCAGCGCGGCGATCCCGCCGGTGCGACCCGATCTCGGTGTCGCCGCGTACGCCTTCGACATGGGTCAGGTGCGACTGACCGCCAGCCGCTGGCTGGACAACCAGAACCGCACCCTGAACTACCTGCGCTTCGTCGACGTCAACCGGCTGCTCTACAACTTCCGCGCCAACCACCGGCTGTCCACCGCCGGGGCCACGGCGCTCGGTGGTTGGGAGGCACCCACCTTCCCGTTCCGCACCCACTCCCAGGGGCACTTCCTGACCGCCTGGTCGCACATGTGGGCCGTGCTCGGCGACACCACCTGCCGGGACAAGGCCAACTACATGGTGGCCGAGCTGGCGAAGTGTCAGGCCAACAACGCCGCCGCCGGCTTCAACCCCGGCTACCTCTGCGGCTACCCCGAGTCGGACTTCACCGCCGTGGAGGCCCGTACCCTCAACAACGGCAACGTGCCGTACTACACCATCCACAAGACCCTCGTCGGCCTGCTCGACGTGTGGCGGCACATCGGCAACAACCAGGCCCGAGACGTGCTGCTGGCGTTGGCCGGGTGGGTCGACTGGCGTACCGGCCGGCTCAGCTCCGCACAGATGCAGGCCATGCTCGGCACCGAGTTCGGCGGCATGAACGCGGTGCTGACCGACCTGTACCAGCAGACCGGTGACGCCCGCTGGCTGACCGTCGCCCAGCGCTTCGACCACGCGGCCGTGTTCAACCCCCTCGCGGCGAATCAGGACCAGCTCAACGGGCTGCACGCCAACACCCAGATCCCCAAGTGGATCGGCGCGGCCCGCGAGTTCAAAGCCACCGGCACCACCCGGTACCGCGACATCGCCAGCAACGCCTGGAACCTGACCGTCAACACCCGCACGTACGCCATCGGCGGCAACAGCCAGGCCGAACACTTCCGGGCCCCGAACGCCATCTCCGGGTATCTGCGCAACGACACCTGCGAACACTGCAACACGTACAACATGCTCAAGCTGACCCGCGAGCTGTGGCTGCTCGACCCGAACCGGGTCGCCTACTTCGACTTCTACGAGCGCGCCCTGCTCAACCACCTGATCGGCGCACAGAACCCGGCCGACAACCACGGCCACATCACCTACTTCACCCCGCTGCAACCGGGCGGACGGCGCGGCGTGGGACCGGCCTGGGGTGGCGGCACCTGGAGTACGGACTACAACTCCTTCTGGTGCTGTCAGGGCACCGGCCTGGAGAACAACACCACCCTGATGGACTCGATCTACTTCCACAACGGCAGCACGCTGACGGTGAACCTGTTCATGCCGTCGGTACTGAACTGGTCGCAGCGCGGCATCACCGTCACCCAGTCGACCAGCTACCCGGCCAGCGACACCAGCACGCTCACCGTCACCGGCACCGTGGACGGCTCGTGGACGATGCGCATCCGCATCCCCGCCTGGACACAGGACGCCACCGTCAGCGTCAACGGCACCGTGCAGAACATCGCCACCACGCCCGGCACGTACGCCTCTCTCACCCGCACCTGGACCTCCGGCGACACGGTGACCGTACGGCTGCCGATGCGGGTCGTCGTGGAGCCGACGAACGACAACCCGAGCGTGGTCGCGCTCACCTACGGCCCGGCGGTGCTCTCCGGCAACTACGGCAACACCGCCCTGTCGGCGCTGCCCGCACTGGCCACCGCCTCGGTCACCCGCACCAGCAGCACGGCGCTCACCTTCACCGCCACCGCCAACAACACGCAGGTCAACCTGCTCCCGTTCTACGACGCGCACGGGCACAACTACACCGTCTACTGGAGCAGCGGCGGCTCCTCCGGCCCGGCGCAGGCCACGTTCCGGCTGGTCAACGCCGCCAGCGGGCTGGTGCTCGGGATCGAGAACATGTCCACCGCCGACGGCGCACCGGCGTTGCAGTGGGCCGACAACGGCACCGCCGACCACGACTGGCAGCTGATCGTCGACGGCAGCGTGGTGCGGTTCCGCAACGCCAACAGCGGCAAGGTGCTCGGCGTGCAGAACATGTCCACCGCCGACAACGCGCAGGTCCTGCAATGGTCGGACACCGGCACCGCCGACCACCGCTGGACGATCGTGGACGCCGGCGACGGCTCACACAAGATCCGCAACGGCAACAGCGGCAAGCTGCTGGCCGTTCTGAGCGGCTCGACCGCGCAGGGCGCGCGGGTGGTCCAGGACCCGGACAACGGTACGCCGGACAACCAGTGGCGATTCGTCCCCAACGGTGCCCGCCGGATCCAGAACCTGGCCACCGGCCTGGTCCTCGGTGTGCAGAACATGTCCACCGCCGACGGCGGCCTGGTGATCCAGTGGGGTGACACCGGCACCGCCGACCACCTCTGGACCGCGATCGTGGACAGCGGCGGCTACCTGCGGCTGCGCAACTCCAACAGCGGCAAGGTGCTGGGCGTGGAGAACGGCAGCAGCGCCGCCGGCGCCCGGGTGGTCCAGTGGGCCGACAACGGCTCGTCCGCCAACCGGTGGCGGCTGCGGTACGGCGGAGGCGGCTACTTCCGGATCCAGTCGGCCAACGGCGGACGGGTGCTCGGCGTACTCGGCGCCTCGTCGAGCCAGGGCACCCAGATCGTCATCTGGGACGACAACGGCGCCAACGACCACCACTGGCGCTTCATCTGACCACCACCGCTGATCGGCTGATCGCTGACGGCCGACGCTGATCGCATAGCGCCGCGTGCGGCCCGGGCCTCCGCTCGGGCCGCACACGCGTCTTCGGCAACCGTTCCCTCAGCAGGCACGACCCCGCAGTCGTCAATCCATCGACACTCTTGATGGTGTTATCGATAACATGCTAACTTCTGCCCAGGAGTAAGGGCACACTCCTTTTCGAGGTCACCGTCTGCCAGGGCGCTGCGGGACGCAACCACTCCCGCCACCCGCCGACCGAGACCTGTCCGGGCCGACACCACCCCAGCCAACCCCACACTCCCCCACCCGCCCCACCCCGTTGATCAAGACGTTTCGGTCTGATTCCACGCGCTCCCCGACCAGACCGGCCGGGGTCGGGTTGAGCCGGGGGCGCGGCGGGGTGGGTGATCAAGAGGTTTTGGTCAGGTGTCGAGCTGATTCTGACCGAAACCTCTTGATCACCACTTTGAGCGGGGGCCGGGGGCAGGGGTCGGGTTAGCGGTGGGGTGGGGGGCCTACGGATTGGCGGGATACGAGGGAGGGGGCGATGGTTTCGCGGAGGGCACCGCCGCTGTCGGTCTCGATCTGCGCCAGCAGCATCTCCAGGCTGGCCCGCGCCACCGCGACGAAGTCCGGTCGGACGGTGGTCAGCGGTGGGATGAAGTAGGCCGCTTCCGGCACGTCGTCGAAGCCGACCACGCTTATGTCGTCCGGCACCCGTCGGCCGTGCTCGTGCAGGGCGCGCAGCACCCCGAGCGCGAGATGGTCGTTGGCGGTGAAGACCGCTGTCACGTCGGGCATCCGGGCGAGCATCTGCCCGCACCGGTAGCCGGCCGCCGCCGACCAGTCCGCCGGCACCAGCGGCGGGATCTCGACGCCCGCCGAGAGCAGGGCGCTCCGCCAGCCCTCGATGCGGCCCGCGCTGTCGAACCAGTCGGACGGCCCGGAGACGTGCCAGACCGTACGGTGCCCGGCGTCGAGCAGATGCTGGGTCGCGGCTCGGGCACCGGCTGCCTGGTCGACAGTCACCAGCGGCATCGGTCGGCGCGGATCACCGTCGACGGTGACCAACGGTACGTCGTTGGGCAGCCGCTCCAGCGCCTCACCGGCCGACTCCACCGGTGCGATCACCACGATGCCGGCGACCCGGTGGGCCAGGTGCCGTTCGACGACCGCCGAGATGGACCGGTGATCGAGGTCGCGGACACTGCCCACACTGACCGCGAAGCCGGACTCCGCGGCGGTCTGTTCCAAGGCGGCCAGCAGTGACGCCGGCCCGTAGAGGGTGGTGTTCTGCGCGACCACGCCGATCACCTGAGAGCGACCGGTGACCAGCGCACGCGCCGCCCGGTTCGGCCGGTAGCCCAGCTCGGCTATTGCCGCCTGGACCCGCAGCCGGGTCTGTTCCCGCACGTTCGGGTGGCCGTTGAGCACTCGCGAAACCGTCTGGTGGGAGACGCCAGCGAGGCGAGCCACGTCCGTCATCGCAGGATCGCGTACGGCCATCTCACACTCCCGCATGCCCGTGGGTCGCCGCGACCCGTCGACACTGACCGGAGCGGCTCAGATTCACGATCCCTCTCGCGACGCCCACGCCGGCCCGTGCCAGCCGGGGTGGCTTTTCGCTAGATCACGCACAGTCTACGACAGCGACGACGTCATACGCCGACAGGCCAGTCACGGATTGACGGATGTCCGTCTTTCCGACCGCACCGATCGGCTAAAGGGTGATTCGAAGTCGCTGCTCCGCGCTTTTCGCCACGCGGCGATCACGGGGCCGCGATTCCGCGAAACTGCGGATCGGCGCGTGGTGCGGGTGGCGCCCATGCCTGGGCGCCACCCGCCGGTCACCGGTGGCTGGTGACCTCGTTCCCGGTGGTCGGCGTTGCCGGAGGAGAACGCCGGACCCACTTCGAGAGCCGCCTGACGATCGAGGTCAGGGCGTCGCCAGCTCGAAGCGTCGCACGGTCACCGCGCCGCCCAGTGCCTGGGTGGCGTGGTTGAAGATGGCGAACCGGTACCCCATGAAGAACGTCCAGTTGTTGTTGAGGGTCAGGGCATTGCCCAACGAGACGAAGTTGACCCCGTCGGTGCTGTACGAGAAGCGGGCCTGCCGGCCGGAGCCGGGCCTGATGTCGGCGTTGGCCCGCAGCCAGATCCGCCCGCCGGACACCGCCGCGCTGGCGATCTCGCTGCCGGTGCTGGTGGTGTCCCAGTTGCTGTTCATGTTCAGCCCGTTGGTCATGACCACCCGGGTCTGCCCGTTGTCACGCCGTACCCCGATCCAGGCCGAGACGTCGCGCAGCATGGCCAGACCGGTCCGGTCGCCGTCGCGCATCGTCGAGTAGTCCAGCTCGACGGTCGCCGTGGAGGTCGGCCCCTGGATGCGGTGGGTGACCGTGTTCCGGGCCTGGTAGAGGTCGTTGGTGACCGAGGCGGTCTGCAGACGCAGGCCGTTGTTCACCGACCAGCGGCTGTTGTCCGGGTTGTGGTTCCACTCCCACTGCGGGCCGAGGGTGGTGCCGGCGAAGGTGTCCACGCCGGTGAGCGGCTTGACCGGACGCAGCGGCAGCGGGTTGGGGTAGTTCACGCCCCAGGCGCCGTTGACCGTCTGCACCTGCGGCCAGCCGTCGGCGGTCCAGGTGATCGGGGCCAGGGTCGGCACCCGCCCGCCCGGGTACGCGTCGGTGAAGGCCATGTAGTACCAGGCGCCGTTCGGGGTCTGCACCAGGCCGCCCTGGTGGGGCACGCCACCGCCGGAGATCGGACCCTGCATGTTGAGCAGCACCTGCCGCTGCTCGTACGGGCCGAAGGGTCCGTTCGTGGACTTCAGCACGTACTGGCCGTTGGCGGGGCGGGTCAGCCAGATGTAGTAGGCGCCGTTGCGCTTGTAGAACCGCGCCCCTTCCAGGGTGCCGATGCTCGACGGCGTCTGGTAGACCTGCTGGGCCCGTACCTGGCTGCGCCCGTCGGCGGAGAGCTGCGCGACGCTGATCGTGCCGTTGCCGTACGCGACGTACATCGTGTCGTTGTCGTCGATGAGCATGCCGGCGTCGTAGTAGCAGGGCAGGGTGGCGTGCCGGGTCCAGGTGCCGTCGACGGCCTTGGCGGTGTAGATGTGGGTCTGGGCAAAGTTGATGCACCCGGCCCAGTAGTACGTCTGGTTGCTCGGCCGGTAGCTCAGGGTCGACGCCCAGATGCCCTCCACGTACGCCTGTTGCCCGGGGGGCAGGTCGTACTTGGTGCCGAAGTCCAGTCGGGGCACGGAGTGCCCGGCGAACTCCCAGTTCACCAGGTCCCAGGAGCGCAGGATCGGCGCGCCGGGCGAGTAGTGCATCGTCGAGGCGGTCATGTAGTAGACGTCGCCGACCCGGATCACCTCGACGTCGGCGAAGTCCTGCCAGACCACCGGGTTGGTGAAGTTGCCACCGGTGGGCGGCGGGGTCGTCGGCCCGGGGGTGGGCCCGTCGCCGACCCGGACCAGCTGCCACTGCTGGTTGGCACCGTTCCAGTCGTCGTACTGGACGATGTTGCCGCCGTCGGCGGTCGAGGCGTTCTGCACCTCCATCACCCGGTTCGAGTTCCGGTTGATCAGCCGTACGTAGCCACCGGCCGAGTCGGCCAACCGGAACTGCTGGTTGGTCCCGTTGTGGTCGGACCACTGCACGATCGAGGCACCGTTGGCGGTGGAGAAGTTGTAGACGTCGAGCACCTTGCCCGACAGCCGCGACTTGAGCCGGTAGTAGCCACCGCCGGAGTCGACGAACTGCCACTGCTGCTGGTTCCCGTCGTTACGCGACCACTGGGTGATCCGCGCGCCGTCGTTGGTCGCCAGGTTGTACACGTCGAGCGCCTTGCCGCTGTTGCGGTTGACCAGCACGTACCACGCGTTGGTGTCGACCGTCGCGGCCGAGGCCGGCGTGGCGGCCACCGCCACCAGCGTGCCGCCGACCATCACCGCCGCCGCCACCGCGGCCCACATCCGCGACCACCACCCACGCCTACGCGGCGCGGGTCCTGAGACCTCGCCAATGGCAACCATGATCCTCCTTCAGCAATGACGAGCCATCTGAGCGGGACGGTCTCCACTGCGGCGAGCGTCGTGGTGATCTCAGACCAGTCATGTGATCGCTAACATGCCATCCCGTGCCCAAAGGACGACAAGAGATCATTTACTGGGAGAGACGCGAAGCGGCCCGGACAGCCACAGATATCGTCCGTCTTCACTATCGACTGTGAGCGATAACACGACGTTAGTCAAGACGTAACATCCGCAGCGCGATCGGGCGGCGGAGGCGAAGGTGAGGACCCGCCACCGGCAGGGCGGTGCCCCGGCCGGTGGGTGGCGGGTCGGCCGGGGCGAGGCAGCCGCGAAAGCGCGCGCTGCCGTCTCGGCGTGACGGGCGGCGCGCCCGTCACGCCGAGAGGGTCGTGCTCAGAAGCCCCGGGCGAGCCGGTAGTACGCCTGGTTCCAGCGCAGTTCGTTGGCGAAGCGGCGCGGCTCGGTGTCCGCGTCGATGACGACCAGTTCGGTACGGGCCATCTCGGCCAGATCGTGCAGCTCCTCCACCCCGACGCCCTGGGACAGCACGGTGTGGTGCGGCGCGCCCGCGGTGATCCACGCCTCGGCAGAGCCGGCCAGGCTCGGGCGGGGCTGCCAGACGGCCCGGGCCACCGGGAGCTTGGGCAGCGGCTGCGGCGGCGCCACCACGTCGACCTCGTTGGCGACCAGCCGGAACCGCTCCCCCATGTCGGCCAGGCCGAGCACCACCGCCGGGCCGGGTGCGGCGTCGAAGACCAGCCGGACCGGGTCCTCCCGGCCACCGATGCTCAGCGGGTGGATCTCGACGTTCGGCACGCCTGAGGCGATCGTCGGGCACACCTCCAGCATGTGCGCGCCGAGGATCAGCTCCTGGCCCGGCGTGAGGTCGTAGGTGTAGTCCTCCATGAAGGAGGTGCCGCCCTCGGCCCCGACCGCCATCGCCTTGACGGTGTGCACCAGCACCGAGG
This sequence comes from Verrucosispora sp. FIM060022, assembly GCF_003977705.1. Classification (NCBI taxonomy): domain Bacteria; kingdom Bacillati; phylum Actinomycetota; class Actinomycetes; order Micromonosporales; family Micromonosporaceae; genus Micromonospora; species Verrucosispora sp. FIM060022. The sequence continues at coordinate 356,275 of NZ_RQIV01000005.1, read as the reverse complement.
TCTTCCAGTCGCCCTCGCCGCCGAAGCCGTACCCGTCGGCCATCAGCCGCTGCACCGCGATGCCGGGCAGTTGCCGCAGTCCGCCGAGGTCCTCGAAGTTCGTGGTGAAGGCGCGGAAGCCACCGGCGTCCAGGAAGGTACGCAGACCGAGCTCGATGCGGGCGGCGTAGCGCAGCGAGTCGTGCCGGTCACCGCCGGGACGCAGCTCGGCGGCGACCCGGAAGGTGTCGTCGTACTCCTTGACCAGGTCGTCGATCTGCGCCTCGGCGACCTCGTCGACGGCCGTGACCAGGTCGTTGACGCCATAGGTGTTGACCGAGACGCCGAAGCGCAGCTCCGCCTCCACCTTGTCGCCCTCGGTCACCGCGACGTCGCGCATGTTGTCGCCGAAGCGGGCCAGGCGCAGCGAACGCATCGCCGACCAGCCGATCGCGGCCCGGGTCCAGGCGCCGACGCGAGAGACCACCCGCGGGTCGGTGACGTGCCCGGCGACCGTCTTGCGGGCCACCCCCAGGCGGGTCTGGATGAACCCGAACTCCCGATCGCCGTGGGCGGCCTGGTTGAGGTTCATGAAGTCCATGTCGATCTCGTGCCATGGCAGCTGAACGTTTGCCTGCGTGTGCAGGTGCAGCAACGGCGTACGCAGCGCGTCCAAGCCGGTGATCCACATCTTCGCCGGCGAGAAGGTGTGCATCCAGGCGATGACCCCGACCGCCCCCTGCACGCTGGCGTCCTGACAGACCTTCAGGATGTCGGCGCTTGTGGTCAGGACCGGCTTCCAGACCACCCGGGCGGGGATGTGCGGCGAGTCGTCGAGCAGGGCGGCGATCTGACGGGACTGCTCGGCCACCTGCCGGAGGGTGTCCTCGCCGTACATCGCCTGGCTTCCGGTGAGGAACCAGACCTCGGGTTCAGGTTGTGCTGCCATGGGAGTTGCCTTCCGCGAGAGGGGCGGTCACTTGTAGCGGATGCCGATGAGGCGCTGGAACAGGATGAACGCGAAGAGCAGGCCTCCGATCACGATCTTGGTCCACCAGGAGTTGAGGCTGCCGTCGAAGGTGATCAGAGTCTGGATCACGCCGAGCACCAGCACACCGAGCACCGTGCCGAACACGTAGCCCGATCCACCGGTCAGGACGGTGCCACCGATCACCACCGCCGCGATCACGTCGAGTTCCATGCCCACCGCGATCAGCGGCGCGCCGGACAGGGTGTAGAACGACAGCAGGATCCCGCCGATCGCCGAGCAGAGCCCGCTGATCGTGTAGACCGCGATCCGGGTACGGCCCACCGGCAGGCCCATCAACAGCGCCGACTGCGGGTTGCCGCCGATCGCGTACACGTTGCGCCCCAAGCGGGTGTACGCCAGCACGTACGCGGCGATCAGCACGACCGCGAAGGCGATCAGGACGCTGACCGAGACGAAGTTGCCGCGGGGATCGCCGATCCGGTACTGCGCCATCGTGGTCCAGAAGCCGTCGGTGATCCGGATCGACGAGTCACTGATGAACGTGCACATGCCCCGGGCGAAGAACATCCCGGCGAGTGTCACGATGAACGGCTGGATGTCGAAGAAGTGGATCGCACAGCCCATCAGGAAGCCGAGGGTCGGCCCGATGAGCAGCGCGATGATCAGCACCGGCAACGCCGGCAGACCGGATTCGAGCAACCAGGCCGAGACCATCGCCGTCATCGCGACCACCGAGCCGACCGACAGGTCGATGCCGCCGGTGAGGATCACGAAGGTCATCCCGACCGCGACCACGAGCAGGAAGCCGTTGTCGATGAAGACGTTGAAGATGACCTGGATGTTGGAGAAGGCGCGATACTGGGACACACCGATGCCGTACATGACCAGCAGCAGGGCGAGGGTGACAAGCACCGGCACGTGACGCCGGGGCAGCCGGGCCCACCGCGGGCCGGTGGTCAGCGAGGTCGTGGTCACGCCGTCACCTCTTCCTTCTGCGGCTGCGGGGCCGAGGTCGGCGAGGGTGGTCCACCGCGCCTGCGCCGACCGAGCTTGGCCCGGAACTCCGGTGCCTGGATGAGGCAGACCGCGATGACGACCACCGCCTTGAACAGCAGGGCCGTCTGGGGGGAGATGTTCATGGCGTACACCGTCGTGGTGAGGGTCTGGATGATCAGCGCGCCGAGGATGGTGCCGCTGAGATAGAACCGGCCACCGGCCAGCGACGTGCCGCCGATGACGACCGCGAGGATCGCGTCCAGCTCGACCCAGAGGCCGGCGTTGTTGCCGTCGGCGCTGGAGACGTTGGCGGTCATCATGAAGCCGGCGACGGCCGCACATGCCGCGCTGACCACGTAGACGAGGAAGACCATCCGGGCCGACCGGATGCCGGCCAGCCGGCTGGCCTCGCGGTTGCCACCCACCGACTCGATGATCATGCCGAGGGCGGTACGGCGGGTCAGCGCCGCGACGAGCAGGGCCGCGCCCAGCGCGATGAAGATCGCCAGCGGCAGGGTCAGCAGGTGCCCCAGCCCGATCGCCCGGTACGGCCCCGAGTTGATGGTGATGATCTGTCCCTCGGTGACCAGCTGGGCCAGGCCCCGGCCCGCCACCATGAGGATCAGCGTGGCGATGATCGGCTGGATGCCGATCACGGAGACGAGCACACCGTTCCACGCGCCGAGCACGAGTGCGGCGCCGAGCGCCATGGCCAACGCGGTGAAGACGGTGACCAGGCTGTTCTGGTCCGGTGCCTGACTGATGTGCAGACAGGCGATGGCGCCGCTGATGGCGCAGATCGAACCGACCGACAAATCGATACCGCCGGTGGAGATGACCAGGGTCATGCCCAGCCCGACCAGGATCAGCGGGGCGCTCAACCGGAGGATGTCGATCGGGGTGCCGTAGAGATGCCCGTTGTTCACCTCGACGGCCAGGAAGCCGGGACGGTAGATCGTGTTCACCGCCAGCATCACCACGAGGACCGCCACCGGCCAGAACAGCCGGTGGCTCGCCATCGACCTGAGACGCTCGTTCACTGGCTCGCCTCCTTCCTCGTCGATCCGCTGGCGATGGTCTGCATCACGCGCTCGGCGTCCACAGTGTCGTCGTTGTCGAGCTGCGCCACCATCTCCCGGTCGCGCATCACCGCAACCTTGTGGCTGAGCCGCAGCACCTCCTCCAGCTCGGCGGAGATGAACAGCACGGCCATGCCGCCGTCGGACAACTGCACGACGAGCTTCTGGATCTCGGCCTTGGCGCCGATGTCGATGCCGCGGGTCGGCTCGTCCAGGATGAGCAGGCGAGGCTCGGTGATCAGCCAGCGGGCCAGCAGCACCTTCTGCTGGTTGCCGCCGGACAGGTTACGCACCGGCACGTCCGGGTTGGCGGGTCGGATGCTCAGCGCCTTGATGTACTGCTCGACCAGCTCGTCCTGGCGTCGGCGTGGGATCGGGCGGAGCCAGCCCCGGGCCGCCTGCATCGCCAGGATCATGTTCTCCCGGACGGACAGGTCGGGGATGATCCCCTCCGCGCGGCGGTTCTCCGAACAGAACCCGATGCCGTACTCGATGGCCTGGACCGGGTTGCGCAGGCTCGTCGGTTTGCCGTTCACCGCGACCTCGCCCCGATCGGCGCGGTCCGCGCCGAAGAACAACCGCGCCGCCTCGGTACGCCCCGAGCCGAGCAGGCCGGCCAGGCCGACCACCTCACCGGCGTGGATGGTCAGGCTGAACGGGGCGATCGCGCCCTTGCGACCCAGCTCGGAGACCGCCACGAACGGGGTGCCGCCCTCCAGGGCCGCGAGCTCCCGCCGGGGCTGCTCCTCCAGCCGTTCCAGGACGTCGAGTTCCTTGCCGATCATCTTCTCGACCAGGGCGAGCTGCGGCAGCTCCGCGATCGGGTACTCACCGACCAGGGTGCCGTTGCGCAGCACGGTGATCCGGTCGGCGATGCCGTAGACCTGGTCGAGGAAGTGGGTCACGAAGAGGATCGCGATTCCCTCGTCGCGCAACTGGCGCATGACGCGGAACAGCTGCGCCACCTCACCGGCGTCCAGGCTGGAGGTCGGCTCGTCGAGGATCAGTACCCGCGCCTGCACGTCGATCGCGCGGGCGATGGCGACCATCTGCTGGACCGCCAGGGAGTAGCTGGCCACCGGCGCGGTGACGTCGATGTCGAGGTCGAGACGGGTCAACAGTTTGCGGGCGCGACGGCGTACCTCACCCCAGCGGACGGCACCGAAGAGTCGGGGCTCCCGGCCGATGAAGATGTTCTCCGCCACGGAGAGGTTGGGGCAGAGGTTGACCTCCTGGTAGACCGTGCTCACGCCGGCAGCGGACGCCTGCATCGGGCCGGAGAAGGCCACCTGCTCGTCGCCCAGCGTGATGGTGCCCTCGTCGATGCCGTAGACCCCGGTCAACACCTTGATCAGGGTCGACTTGCCGGCGCCGTTCTCGCCCATGAGGGCGTGCACCTCGCCGGGAAAGAGCCGGAAGTCGACGTTGTGGAGTGCGCGCACTCCAGGAAAGGACTTACTGATCCCGGTCATCGTCAGGACCGGACGGCTATCCGTCATCCCATCAGGCCTTCTTCTGGGTTCGATTCTGTTCGGGGGAATACGGCCGTCCGGTGACGTCCGCCCGACCGACCCGGGGGTCGATCGGGCGGACGTGGGCACCGGAGGTGTCGGGCCGCCCGGTCCGTCGGGGAAGTGGGCGACGCGGCGGGGCCGCCACGATCAGTGTGGCGACCCCGGGCATCGATCAGTACTTACGGTTGGGCAGAGCCTCCTTGGCCTGCTCCTGGGTGAAGGTGGTCTCCTCGGTCTCGATCCGCGGCGGCACCTCTTCACCGGCGTGCACCTTCTTGGCCAGCTCCATCAGCTGTGGGCCGAGCAGCGGGCTGCACTCCGCGATGAAGTTGAACTTGCCGTCGGCCAGGGCCTGCATGCCATCCTTCACCGCGTCGATGGTGATGATGATGATGTCCTTGCCGGGCTCCTTGCCCGCCGCGGTGATGGCTTCGAGAGCACCCAGACCCATGTCGTCGTTGTGCGCGAAGAGCACGTCGATCTTCGGGTGGGCCTTGAGGAACTGCTCCATGACCTGCTTGCCACCGGCACGGGTGAAGTCACCCGACTGGGAGGCGATGACCTTCAACTTGGGGTCGGCGGCGATCGCCTCGCCGAAGCCCTTCTTGCGGTCGTTGGCCGGGGCCGAGCCGGTGGTGCCCTGCAGCTCGACGATGTTCACGTCGCCGGTCGCGCTCTTCATCTGCTCGACCAGCCACTCGCCCGACAGCCGGCCTTCCTTGACGAAGTCCGAGCCGAGGAACGTCTTGTACAGCGACTTGTCGGCCGAGTCCACGGCGCGGTCGGTCAGGATGACCGGGATGCCGGCGTCCTTGGCCTCCTTGAGCACGGTGTCCCAGCCCGACTCCACGACCGGCGAGAAGGCGATCACGTCGACCTTCTGCTGGATGTAGTTGCGGATGGCCTTGATCTGGTTCTCCTGCTTCTGCTGGGCGTCGTCGAACTTCAGCTCGATGCCCGCCTCGGCAGCCGCCTCCTTGATGGAGTTGGTGTTGGCCGTCCGCCAGCCGCTCTCCGCACCGACCTGGGAGAAGCCCATGACGATCTTGCCGTCGCCGCTTCCTCCTTCGTCGGTTCCGGTGTCACTGTTGCCGCAGGCTGCCATGCCGCCGGCCAGAAGCACGGCGGCGAGCGCCGCGACGGCGCGCCGAGGCGCGAGGGACATTCGCATGTTTCTCATCGGATCTCCTCGGGTGGGGGTGCGGGTTCCACGCCGTCGGCCGAGACCGGCGGCATGGCGTACTGGTGGTGTGGATCCTGTGCACGGTGGTACGAATTCGGTCGCGGCCCGGCCGGGTCGCGGCCGGGGTCAGGTGGTCGTCGCCGGCGCGGGACGTTGGCCGTAGACGTTCTGGTAGCGGTCGTAGAGGGCGTCGATGTCCGCCTGCGCCATCGGCACCGGCTGTCCGAGCGCCCGTGCCAGGTGCGCGGTCCGGGCGACGTCCTCGCACATCACCGCGGCCTTGACCGCGGCCCGAGCGGTACGCCCGATGGTGAAGACCCCGTGGTTGCGCATCAGTACGGCCGGCGAGCGGTGCCCGGTCAGCGTGCTGACGATCCCCTTGCCGATGTCGTCCCCGCCGATCAGCGCGAACGGACCCACCGGGATCTCCCCGCCGAACTCGTCGGCCTGGGCGGTCAGCCAGCAGGGGATCGACTCGCCGCGAGCCGCCCAGGCGGTCGCGTACGTGCTGTGGGTGTGCACCACGCCGCCGACCTCGGGCATGGCCCGGTAGACGTAGGCGTGCGCGGCGGTGTCACTCGACGGCGACAGGTCACCCTCGACCGGTACGCCGTCGAGGTCGCAGAGCACCATGTTGTCGGCGGACAGGTCGTCGTAGTCGACACCGCTCGGCTTGATGATCATCAGGTCCCGGCCGGGTACCCGCGCGGAGACGTTCCCGGCCGTCCAGGCCACCAGCCCGTAGCGGGTCAGTTCGCCGTGCAGCCGAGCGACGGTCTCGCGCAACTCACGCTCGATCATGCCACCTCCTCCGACGCGGTCTCGTTGGTCGACGCGGCCGATCCCGCGGCCGCATTACGGATCGCCCGCAGGCGCAGCATCACGTCGTTGGCGCCGCGACCGAAGTGGTCGTGCAACGTCCGGTACTCGGCGTAGAGCGCGTCGTAGGCGCGTACCCGGTCCGGATCGGGGCGGTAGACCGCCTCGCTGATCCGGCCCATCGCCTGCGACGCCTCGTGGATCGAGGAGTACTCACCGGCGGCCACCGCGGCGTGGATGGCCGAGCCGAGCGCCGGGCCCTGCGCCGAGCCGATGATGCTCAACGGCCGGTTGGTGACGTCGGCGTAGATCTGCATCAGCAGCGTGTTCGAGGTGAGCCCGCCGGCGATCACCAGGTCGTTGACGGGCACCCCCGCCTCGACGAACGCCTCGATGATCATCCGGGTGCCGTACGCGGTCGCCTCCAGCAGCGCCCGGTACACGTCCTCCGGGCGGGTGGCCAGGGTCAGGCCGACGATCATTCCACTGAGGTCGTGGTTGACCAGCAACGACCGGTTGCCGTTCCACCAGTCCAGCGCGACCAGGCCGTGGGCCCCGACCGGCTGGGCGGCGGCGAGCTCGGTGAGCCGCTCGTGCGAGGCGACCTCGGCCGGGGCGGCGTGCTTGACGAACCAGCCGAAGATGTCGCCGACCCCGCTCTGACCGGCCTCGTAGCCCCAGGCTCCGGCGCTGATGCCACCCTCGACGACGCCGCACATCCCGGCCACCTCGGCCGGCTGGGCGCCGTTGACCACGTGGCAGGTGGAGGTGCCCATGATCGCGACCAGTCGGCCCGGTGCGAGGGCCTGCGCGGAGGCGGCGGTGACGTGCGCGTCGACGTTGCCGACGGCCACCGCGATGCCCTGCGGCAGGCCGGTCCAGGCGGCGGCCGCCGCGGTCAGCTCGCCGGCCTTGTCGGCCAGCGGCATCAGCGGACCGTCGAGCTTGGTCACGAAGTCGCCGAAGTCGGGGTTGAGGGCGGTCAGGTAGTCCGTCGACGGGTACTTGCCGTCCTGCATGATGCCCTTGTAGCCGGCCGTGCAGACGTTGCGGGTCTCGACGCCGCACAGCTGCCAGACGATCCAGTCGGCGGCCTCGATGAACCGGTCGGCCCGGCGGTAGACCTCCGGGTCCTCCTCCAGCAGTTGCAGCCCCTTGGCGAACTGCCACTCGGCGGAGATCTTGCCGCCGTAGCGGCCGATCCACGGCTCGCCGCGTTCGTGGGCCAGGGCGTTGATCCGGTCGGCGTGCGGCTGGGCCGCGTGGTGCTTCCAGAGCTTCACCCAGGCGTGCGGGCGCTGCCGCAGCTCCGGCACCTCGCACAGTGGAGTGCCGTCGGCGAGCGTCGGCAGGATCGTGCAGGCGGTGAAGTCGATGCCGATGCCGACGACGTCGCGCGGGTCCACTCCGGCCGCGGCGACGGCCGCCGGCACGGCATGACGCAGCACGTCGCGGTAGTCCTGCGGGTCCTGCAACGCCCAGTCCGGTGGCAGGGACGGGCCGCCGTCGGGCAGTGCGGACTCGATGACGGCGTTGCGGTACTCGTGCACCGCCGTACCCAGTTCGGCACCGTCGCGTACGCGGACCACCAGGGCCCGCCCGGACAGGGTCCCGTAGTCGACTCCGACGACATACCGGTCGCCGACTTCGCCCACACCGCTCATGCTCACCTCCGGCCGATGACGGCCCTCAGTGTTAACGCTCACATCCGGCGTCGTCAAGACACCGGCCGGCAACAGCTCCGTAACGGAGTACGACGACCCGTCCGACCACCCGCAACGAACGGCGCGACACCGCTTACCCGACCCGTGCTGCACCAGATGCCGGGATGCGCCAGCGGTCGTCGATGTCGGGCTCGGTCGGTGCGGGCGTCGCCCGGTCGTCGGCTGCCCGCGACCGCTCCGGCGGCTCCGCCCGCAACGGCCACGTCCAACACCCGGACCGCCGGCCACCGCGACGACGACAACCCCGGAAGCGAGCTTGCCGAGCGATCGACCGACGCCATCCACAAAGGCTTCCGGGCCACCGGCGAAAGCGGGCTCGACTCGGCACATGAGCGTTAACATCCGTCGATTCGGCCGGGGCTACCCGACTCGCGTCCTCGACATCCGCGACACAGCGACGCCGCACCGGAGACGATCACTTACTGAATCGTTTCCACATGCGAAATCAGCAGCGCGAGGACGGGGTAACTGCTTCTGATCAGGTCGAGAAGTCCGCTTGGCATCCATCGACGACGATTTACAGAACTAGATGTCAGCGATAACATCCCTGACATCGGAGCGCCCGTGTCCGGGAGAACCGCCACCGTCACACCGCCCACGTCGTAGCGCCACCACCGTGACGGCCGACGCGATCCTCGGGCGGCCCGTGGGCGACGGCGTCCCCGCCACGGTCGGCGGCACTTCGTTCATCTGACCGCGAGCAGACGACGCTGCCCGCGCCCGCTCGACGAACCAGCTGGGCTGCCCGACAACTCACCGGTCGGTCATCGATGACTACCACTCACCACCCCTGTCCCGAGGAGGATCGAATGCGTGCACGACCACGATGGTTGGCCGTCCTGAGCGTCCTGGTGCTGACGCTCACCACGGTCGTCGTCGACGGACTCCACTCACCGAAACCCGCACAGGCGCTGAACAACGGCGTGGCTCGCACCCCACCGATGGGGTGGAACACCTGGAACACCTTCGGCTGCAACATCAACGAGACGCTGATCCGGCAGATGGCCGATGCGATCGTCAACACCGGCATGCGCGACCTCGGCTACAAGTACGTCGTCGTCGACGACTGCTGGTTCGACCCGAACCGCGACGCGCAGGGCAACCTTCAGGCCCATGCCGGCCGCTTCCCCAGCGGCATGAAGGCCCTCGGCGACTACCTGCACTCCCGGGGTCTGCTCTTCGGCCTCTACCAGGTGCCCCGGGAGAAGACCTGCGCCCAGTACTTCGGCGCCTGGCCCGGTTCCACCGGTAGCCTCGGGCACGAATACCAGGACGCCCGGCAGTTCGCCGCCTGGGGCGTGGACTTCCTCAAGTACGACTGGTGCTCACCGTGGGGCACCATCAACGACCAGATCGCCGGGTTCTCGCTGATGCGCGACGCCCTCGCGGCCACCGGTCGGCCCATCGTCTACAGCATCAACCCGAACAGCATCCACGAGAAGACCGGCCCCCAGCGCAACTGGGGCGACATCGCCAACATGTGGCGGACCACCGAGGACATCACCAACGCGTGGAACACCGGTCAGACCAACGGCTACCCGATGGGCATCCAGAACATCGTCAACGTCAACGTGCCCATCGCCTCGTACGCCTCCCCGGGCTCGTTCAACGACCCGGACATGCTCGTGGTCGGCAACGGCGGCATGACCGACACCGAGATGCGCAGCCACTTCGCCCTCTGGGCGATCATGGCGGCGCCGCTGATCGCCGGCAACGACATCCGTAACGCCAACGCGGCGACGCTGGACATCCTGCGCAACCAGAACCTCGTCGCCATCAACCAGGATTCCCTGGCGCTGCAGGCCGTGCAGGTCTCCAACGACGGCATCCGCCGGGTGCTGGCCAAGCGGCTGGCCAACGGTGACGTCGCGGTCGCCCTGTTCAACCAGGGCAACTCCACCACCACCGTCTCCACCACGGCGGCGGCGATCGGCAAGTCCGGCAACTCGTTCACCCTGCGCGACGCCTGGACCAACACCACCTCGACGAGCACCGGAACGATCTCGGCAAGCGTCCCGGCGCACGGCACCGTGGTCTACCGGGTCAGCGGTGGCGGCACCACCACTCCCCCGCCCCCGCCGACCACCTTCCGGCTGCGCAGCGAATCGTCCGGCCGCTGCCTGGACGTCAACAACAGCGGTACCGCCAACGGCACCGCGACGCTGATCTGGGACTGCCACACCGCCAGCAACCAGAGCTTCACCCAGAACGGTCAGGCGCTGCAGGTGCTCGGCAAGTGTCTGGACATCTCCCCGACCGCCACCCCCGGCACTCCCGTACAGATCTGGGACTGCAACGGCGGCACCAACCAACAGTGGACGTTCAACAGCAACGGCACCATCAGCAACGTCCGCTCCCCCAACCTCTGCCTGGACGTCAACAACAACGGCACCGCCAACGGCACCCCCGTGATCGTCTGGACCTGCCACACCGCCCCCAACCAACGCTGGACCCGCACCTAACACCCCACCCACCCCCACGCCCTTGCGCCCTTGCGCCCGCCCCACCCGCTCGACCCGCCCGCTCGACCCGCCCGTCGATCTTGCACTTTCCGCCTCGACAAAAGCTGCCAATACAGGCATATAGGCGACCCGAAGTGCAAGATCGACGGGGCGGGGGGCGGGGCGGGGGGGGGTGCGGGGTGCGGGGGCGGGGCGGGGGGGCGGGGGGTGTCGGGGTCAGGTGGGGGTGGTCAGGGGGTTGGTGAGGAGGGGGGTGAAGGCCAGTTCGGCGGCGCCGGTGAGGGTGGCGTCGTCGCCGAGGGCGGCGATGCGCAGCTTGACGTGTTCGCGGGCGACCGGCAGGACGTTGCGGGCGATGCGGGCACGGACCTGGTCGGCCGCGCCCGGGTACAGGTCGCACAGCATCCCGCCGAACACCACCATCCCGGGGTTGAACAGATTGATCAGGTTCGCCACCCCGATGCCGAGCCAGTCGCCGACGTGCCGCAGCGCCTCGCGGGCGGCGGGATCTCCCCGGTCGGTGTCGTCGGTCACCGCGCGGATCGCGTCGCGGCCGAACAGTTCGGCGGGCCGACCGGCGGCGTCGAGCAGGGCGCGCTCGCCGACCTCGGCCTCCAGGCAGCCGTACGAGCCGCACCCGCAGGCCCGCCCGTCGTACGGGTTGACCACCATGTGCCCGACTTCGCAGCCGTAGCCGCCGTCGCCGCCCAGCAACCGACCACCGACGATGATCCCGCCGCCGACCCCGACGTCCCCGTGCAGGTAGATGAGGTTCTGCAGGCCGACACCCGCGCCACGCAGGTGTTCGGCCTGCGCGCCCAGGTGTGCCTCGTTGCCCACCAGCACCGGCAGACCGAGCCCGAGCCGGCGACCCAGTTCGGCGCCGAAAGCCTGGTCGACCCAGCCCAGGTCGGGACCGAAGCGCACCATCCCGTCGCCGGGGCGGATCATCCCGCAGTACGACGCGCCCACGCCGACGCAGGTGGCCGACGGTGGCGCGGCGCGATGCAACTGGCGACCGAACCGGGCCAGCACCTCCACCACCTGCGGCAGGTCAGGCCCGGCGCGGGGGCGTACCGCCTCGCGACGGTCCAGGATGACGCCGCCCAGCCCGACCCGGGCGGCGACCAGCCGGTCCACCGCCACGTCGAAGGCGAGGACGTAGATCCGGTCGGACGCGGGCCGCACCAGCAGGGACGGTCGACCGGCACGACCGGTGTCCGACGGGGACTCCTCCTCGACCAGGCCCACCCGGGCCAGCTCGGTGGTCAGCGCGCGGATGGTGCTGCGGTTGAGCCCCATCCGCGCGGCCAGGTCGGCACGGCAGAGCGGACCGTCCAGATGCACATGGCGCAGCAGTGTGCTGGCGTTGCGCCGACGGATCTCCTCCTGGACCAACCCGATCCTCCGGCATCAGCGTCGATGCGGACACCCCGACGCGAGGCAGTGTGGTCAACAGCCGCCGTGACGTCAAGGCGAGGGCCGGGCGACCCATCTACTCCGCACCGTCAACGGGTCGCCCCGGCGCGGCGCTTGTTGTAGACGTCGAACGCGACGGCGACGAGCAGCACCAGCCCCTTCACCACCGACTGCATCGACTGGTCGACGCCCATCAACTGCATGCCGTTGCTCATCACCGCCATGATCAGGCCACCCACCATGGCACCGACCACGGTGCCGACGCCACCGGTGACGGCCGCGCCGCCGATGAACGCCGCGGCGATCGCGTCCAGCTCGAACATGTTGCCGGCCGCCGGCTGCGCGCCGTTGGAACGGGAGGAGAAGATGACGCCCGCCACCGCGGACAGGAAGCCCATGTTGACGAAGATCCAGAAGTTGACCGTACGGACCTTCACACCCGACAGCATCGCCGCCGGCAGGTTGCCGCCGATCGCGTAGACCTGCCGACCGAACACGGTACGCCGGGTGAGCAGCCCGTAGACCAGCACCAGCACGGCCAGGATGATCAGCACGATGGGCAGGCCCCGGGCGTTTGCCAACTGCCAGGCGAACCACATGACCACGGCGCCGACCAGGACCATCCGCGCGACGAACAACGCGAACGACTCCACCGGCTGCTGGTAGCGGATCCGCGCCACCCGGGTACGGAAGCAACTGACCACGTATCCGGCCACCGCGATGCCGCCGATGAGCAGGGTGAAGGCGTCGTAGCCGTCCCCGCCGATCAGCCCGTTGAGGAAGCCGGCCGCGATCCGGTTGTACTCCGCCGGGAACGGCGACAGCGAGATGTTGTCGAGCACCCGCAGTGTCAGACCACGGAACAGCAGCATGCCGGCGAGGGTCACGATGAAGGCGGGGATGCCGACGTACGCGACCCAGAAGCCGTGCCACGCGCCGACGGCGAGCCCGACGGCCACCGCCGCGAGCACCCCCAGCCACCAGGGTTGCCCCTGCCGGATGACGACCACGGCGGAGACCGCGCCGGTCAGCGCCACCACCGAGCCGACCGACAGGTCGATGTGCCCGCCGATGATCACGATGACCATGCCGATGGCGAGCACCAGGATGTAGGAGTACTGGAGGACGATGTTGGTGATGTTGCCGGGGCTCAGCGAGAGACCGTCGGTGAGGAAGGCGAAGAGCGCGACGATGACGACGAGCGCCACGAAGATGCCGCTCTGCCGCAGGTTGTTCATGATCAGCGTACGGGGGTCGCTACTGCCGACGTGCAGTGCGTCGGCGGGCGTACTCTCGGTCGACCCGCCCTTGTGCACCGAGGAGGGCTTGGTGCTGGTCATCTGACGGATTCCTTGTCCTTCGCCATGAGTTCCATGAGCTTCTCCTGGGTCGCCTCGGCCGCCGGCAGCACGCCGGTGATCCGGCCCGCCGACAGGGTGTAGATGCGGTCGCACATGCCCAGCAGTTCCGGCAGTTCGGACGAGATCATGATGACCGCCTTACCGTCGGCCACCAGTTGGTTGATGATCGTGTAGATCTCGAACTTCGCCCCGACGTCGATGCCCCGGGTCGGCTCGTCCAGGATCAACACGTCCGGGTCGGTGAACAGCCACTTCGACAGGACGACCTTCTGCTGGTTGCCGCCGGAGAGCTTGCCCACCACGGACAGCACGCTCGGCGCCTTGATGTTCATGTCGCGCCGGCTGGACTCGGCGACCCGGGTCTCCTCGTTGTCGTGCACCCATCCGGCGCGGGCCAGCCTGCGCAGCCCGGCCGAGGACACGTTGTGCCGGATGTCGTCGATGAGGTTGAGGCCGAAGCGCTTACGGTCCTCGGTCGCGTACGCGATGCCGTTGCCGATCGCCTCGGACACCGACCGTGCCCTGATCTCCTTGCCGTGCATGTACAGCCGACCGGAGATGTCCCGCCCGTACGAGCGTCCGAAGACGCTCATCGCCAGCTCGGTACGGCCCGCCCCCATCAACCCGGCGATGCCGACCACCTCCCCGGCCCGTACGTCGAGGCTCGCACCGTCGACGACCAGCCGGTCCTGGGTGGGATGCCGGACGGTCCAGTCCTCGATGCGCAGCACCTCCGCCCCCGGGGAGGAGACCCGGTCGGGATAGAAGCTGTCCAGGTCGCGGCCGACCATGCCGCGGATGATCCGCTCCTGGGTCACCTCGCCCGAGCCCATCTCCAGTCGTTCCACCGTGCGGCCGTCGCGCAGCACGGTGGTCGAGTCGGCGATGGCGGTGATCTCGTTGAGCTTGTGCGAGATCATGATGCAGGTGATGCCCTGGTCGCGCAGCCGGCGCATCAGGTTCAGCAGGTGCGCGGAGTCGACGTCGTTGAGCGCGGCCGTCGGCTCGTCCAGGATCAGCAGTTTGACCTCTTTGGACAGCGCCTTGGCGATCTCGACCAGTTGCTGTTTGCCGACGCCGAGTTGCACCACGGGAGTGACCGGGTTCTCGTGCAGGCCGACCGAGGCGAGCAGCTTCGCCGCCTCGGCGTTTGTGCGGTTCCAGTCGATCAGGCCGCTGCGGCCACGGCGTTCGTTGCCGAGGAAGATGTTCTCGGCGATGGAGAGGTACGGCACCAGGGCGAGTTCCTGGTGGATGATGACGATGCCGTGGGCCTCGCTGTCGCGGATGCCGCGGAAGTCCACAGGTTTGCCGTCGAGCAGGATCTCGCCGGAGTAGCTGCCCGACGGGTAGACCCCCGACAGCACCTTCATCAGGGTGGACTTGCCGGCGCCGTTCTCCCCGCAGATGGCGTGGATCTCGCCACGCCGTACGGCGAGGGTGACGTCCTGGAGCGCCGCCACCCCCGGGAAGGTCTTGGTGATGCGACGCATCTCGAGGATGTGGTCGTCCATGATCACCGTCCTGCGGTCTCGATCGTGGTGCGGGGCTAAGTGGTGCGGTCGAAGATGGGTCCGGGCTCGGCGGCGGGCACCCACCGCCGAGCCCGGGGAGCATGCCGTCAGCCCTTGGCCTGGCCGGCGGCGACCTCCTCGGCGGTGAAGTATCCGGAGTCGATCAGGACCGGCTTGATGTCGTCCTTGAACACGGTCTGCACCGGCAGCAGGTAGGACGGGACGACCTTGACGCCGTTGTTGTAGGTCTCGGTGTCGTTGGCCTGCGGCGTCTTGTCCTGGAGGAACGACTCACCGGCGACCACGGCCTGCTCGGCCAGCAGCCGGGTGTCCTTGAAGATCGTGGAACTCTGCACGCCGTCGTTGATCAGCTTGACCGAGGCGATCTCGGCGTCCTGTCCGGTCACCACCGGCATGTCGCCGCTGTAGCCGGCGTTCTGCAAGGCGGTGATGATGCCGCGCGACAGGCCGTCGTACGGCGAGAGCACCCCGGCGACCTTGCTGCCGTCGTTGTAGCTCGACGTCAGCAGGTCCTCCATCCGCTTCTGCGCGCCCTCCTGCTGCCAGCGCAGGATCGCCACCTGATCGATCTTGGTCTGACCGGACTTCACCTTCAGCGTGCCGGCGTCGATGAACGGCTTGAGGGTTTCCATGGCGCCGTTGAAGAAGAAGTGGGCGTTGTTGTCGTCGAGCGAGCCGGCGAACAGTTCGATGTTGAACGGTCCGGTCGCCTCGCCCTTCCCGCCGTCCTTGGTCTGCAGGCCCAGACCGACGAGAAGCGCGGTGGCCTGCGCCACGCCGACCTTGAAGTTGTCGAAGCTGACGTAGAAGTCGACGTTCGGGCTGTCCCGGATGAGCCGGTCGTAGGCGATGACCGGGATCTTGGCGTCGGCCGCCGCCTGCAACTGCCCGCTGAGCGCCGTGCCGTCGATCGCCGCGATGATCAGCACGTCGGCACCACGGGTGATCATCTGGTCGACCTGCTGCGACTGGGTGGGGATGTCGTCGCCGGCGTACTGAAGGTCCACCTTGTAGCCCTTGGCCTCCAGCTTCTCCTTGACGGAGTTGCCGTCGGCGATCCACCGCTCGGAGGTCTGGGTGGGCATCGAGACGCCGATGGTCAGATCGCCGGGCTTGTCGCTGTCATTGCCGCCACCGCCGGCGCCGTCACCACTGCAGGCCGCCATGCTCAGCGCCAGGACGACGCTACCGAGAGCGGCCAGGATTTTTCTGCTCACTGGCTTCCCCAATCTGAACTCGCGCCGTCAGCCGGCTGCGTGGGTCGCACTTGGAGGCCAAGTGTTAGCGCTCACATGTACCAGGTCAACACCTGCCCGGAAATCCAGCGGTCACGGTCTCGTAACGTTCCCAGGGCTCCTCCGATCGACCAATTAGCCGCAGGTCAGAGCGGGTCGCGCCGACGAACGCAGCGGCATCTCATCGATGCCCGAGGATGCCTTTGTCGCGTCGAACGCGACTCGGTGGCGGCCGCCGCGCACCACCCGGACGCCACCCTCGCGCCGTCGCGCACCGGGGGCGACGCCGATGACCACGAAGGGTGACAACGGAGACCACAGGAGACAGTCGGAGGCGGCGCATCATCGTCACCGAGCAGGCGACCCCGAGGCCTCCGTCACGACGGCGGCGCCGTCCGAGCGGGTTCCGATGACCCGCCCGTCCTTGACAGCGCACCGACTCTCGGAAGATGCTCTGCTAAATCAGTTTAGCGACTGCATCCCCCGGACCCCTGAGCAGTTGTCAGCACGCGCGGGCCAGTCGCACCCCACCAGGGAGGATCGATGAGACTGCGCAGGGCGCTGATCGCCGTCGCCGCGGCGCTGGCGATCGGCATGTCCGGTACGGCCTACGCCGCAGCCGGCGACCGGGGCGGTGCCGGCGGCATCGCCAGCATCACCCCCATCACCACCGTCTACACCTACGGTCAGAAGGTCTCGGCCGTGGCCGTCGAGTACCCGGCCACGGTCAACCCGCGCACCCTGGACACCTCGACCTTCGCGGTGTCCGACACGACGTACAACTTCCGCTTCAACCCGATCGAAGACCTGCCCAAGCTGGCGGAGCGGACGATCACCCACACCTACACCAACGACGCGCCGACCATCCGCGCCGACCGGCGGTCGGTGCCGGGGCGGTACGTCATCGTGGAGTTGGACCCGGACGAGAACCTCGGCTGGACCGTCGTGCTCTCCAAGTGCCCGACCTTCCTGTGCCACGTCAAGGTCAACGAGGACCTGCCGACCCGGGTGGTCCAGCGCAAGGACGTCCACGCCCAGCCGGGCAACGGCAAGGGCAAGGGTCCGGTGCTGGTCAAGGCGGCGCCGACCACCGCGCACCCGGTCACCGAGCAGGCCGTCAACCTGCTCGTCGACGACTTCCGGTACGGCTCGTACCTCAGCGGCGGCATGGTCCTGCCCTACCACTACCACCTGCCGAAGAACTACCAGCCCGGCAGGACGTACCCGCTGATGGTGGTCCTGCCCGGCCACGGCATGGGCTGGGACGGCGACAACCTGGGCGTGCAGATCGCCGCCGACATCCCGGCGACGGCCTGGTTGCAGTCGAGCTGGACCGGCAGCACCGAGGACGTCATCGTGCTGGCGCCGCAGAACCAGCGGGTCGGTCTGCCCGCCGAGGGGGACCTGCTGATCCGGCTGGTCGAGCAGTTCGTCAAGGACCACCCGGTGGACAGCGGCCGGGTCTACGCCACCACCGTGTCGTACGGCTCGCGTCTGCTGTGGGAGGCGTTCGCCAAGCGGCCCGACCTGTTCACCGCCGGCCTGGTCACCGGTGGCTTCCAGATCAGCGCCGCCCAGGCGACCGCGATCGCCGCCGGTGAGGTGCCGCTCTGGATCACCCACGGGGTCAACGACCACCTGCTCAACATCTCGCTGGCCCGTAACACGCACGCCGCGTTGCGGGCGGCGTACCAGGCGCAGGGCACCTCGCCCGAGCGGACCGCCGAGCTGCTGCGCTACACCGAGTACGGCAACGAGGCGTTCTCGCTGCCGGACTACCACGCCGCCTACGGCCCGACGTACGAGGACAGCAGCATCCTGCGGTGGCTGCTGGCCCAGCGGTGACGCACCGGTGATGATCGTCGCCTGACGCGGCGCGCCGGCCGCGGCACCCCCGTGGTGCGCGGCCGGCGCGCCGCTTTCGATGGTCCGTGCCCGCCCGGCGGTGCGGGCACGGACGTGTAGGGGCCGACCCGGGCGTTCCTCAGCCGCCGATCGCGACGGCGAAGATGTGCATGGTCGGCACGTTGGCGGCCGGTCGCGCGCTGATGTTGGGCAGCTCGACCCGGCTCACCGGCTTGTTCTGCAACCCCACCCCGACGTAGTAGACGCAGGCGGAGACGTTGTGCCGCTGGTTGCCGGGCCGGTTCTGGTACGCCGTCACGATGGCGGCGGTGGCACCGGCGTGCGGTCCGCCGTACCAGTCGGGGGTGCTCAACGTGAAGCTCTGCCGGGTGCCGTCGGCGTAGACCACCGTGGCGGTGCCGGACACCGCACCGTAGGTGCCGGTGGCGAGGAACCCGAGCGTGCGACCCGTACCGGTCACGCTTATCGACTGCCCTGAGGCGATGGCGTTGTCCGCGCCGCCGGGGGCCACGTTCGGCCAGCGGAAGTTCACACCGTTGCGGCTCACCGTGCTGCCCGGGGTGACGCCGGCCTGGGCCAGGGCCTGCGCGGAGAGGCTGGCGCCGTTGCCGTCGAAGTTGGCCGCCCCGGTGTTGGTGTCGTTCGTGGTGCTGGCGTTGCTGAAGCTCTGCTCCAGCGTCGGTGCGGCCGCCGCCGAGCCGGTGGCCCGGTAGGTGCGTCCACCCTGCACGGTGACCTCGATCAGGTCGGTCTCGACACGGGTGGTGCGGGCCGGCGTGCCGTCGGTGGTGTCGACCACGGTGACGGTGCCGGTGAACATCCGACCGCGCAGGCGTACGGTGCCCGGCCGGTCCGGCCGGACGAGGATCTCGGTGGCCTGGCCGTTGCTCCAGGTGATGCCGACGGTGTGCCCACCGCGCCCGCGCAGGCCACTGACCGAGCCGCTGGGCCAGGCGGCCGGCAGGGCGGGCAGCAGGTGCAGTTCACCGGCGTGGCTGTGCAGCAGCATCTCGGCGATGCCGGCGGTGGCGCCGAAGTTCCCGTCGATCTGGAACGGTGGGTGCAGGTCGAACATGTTGGGGGCGAGCCGGGCGGTGGTGGCCAGGTAGCGGATGAGGTCGTGGGCGCGGTTGCCTTCCTCGAGGCGGGCCCAGAAGTTGATTTTCCAGGCCAGCGACCAGCCGGTGCCGTCGTCGCCACGGATCTCCAGGGTCCGGCGGGCGGCCTCGAACAGTTGCGGGGTGCCGCGCCGGGTGATCTGGTTGCTGGGGGCGAGGCCGTAGAGGTGCGAGACGTGCCGGTGGTTGCGTTCGGTCTCCACCCAGTCGTAGAGCCACTCCATGATGTTGCCGCGCGAGCCGATCCGGGTCGGGGCGAGCCGGTCGCGGGTGGCCCGGACCTGGGCCCGGAAGGTGGCATCGGTGTTGAGGATCTCGCTGGCCCGGGCACAGCCGTCGAAGAGGTCGCGCAGGATCTGGTTGTCCATGGTCGGGCCGGCGCAGACGCTGGCGTCGGCATGGTGGCCGATCTCGGGTGAGTTCGACGGGTTGGTGACCAGGTAGCCGAGGCTGGGCTCGGTGACCAGGGTGTCGAGGAAGAACTGCGCGGCGCCCTTCATGGCGGGGTAGTTGGCGCGCAGGAAGTCCAGGTCGCCGGTGAACAGGTAGTGGTCCCAGATCATGGTGGCCAGCCACGCGCCGCCGGTCTGCCACATCCCCCAGAACGCGCCGTCGACCACCGACGATCCGCGCCAGGCGTCGGTGTTGTGGTGGGTGACCCATCCCCCGGCCCCGTACTGCACCTGGGCGGTACGCGCGCCACTGACGGTCAGGTCCTGGATCATCGAGAACACCGGTTGGTAGCACTCGGACAGGTTCGTGGTGTCCGCCGGCCAGTAGTTCATCGGCAGGTTCGCGTTGATCGTGTACTTCGAGTCCCAGGCCGGGGTCAGCGAGTCGTTCCAGATGCCCTGGAGGTTCGCCGGTTGGGTGCCCGGCCGCGACGAGGAGATCAGCAGGTACCGGCCGTACTGGAAGAGCAGGGTCGAGAACTGCGGATCGTTCACCGAGTTGTGCTGGGCGATCCGGACGTCCGTCGGCTGGTCCGCGGCCGACGTACGCCCCAGGTCGAGACTGACCCGACCGAACAGCGCCTGGTAGTCGGCCACGTGCCGGGCGCGCAGCTGGTCGTAGCTGCTGGCCCGGGCCGCAGTGAGGTGCCGTCGCGCGATGCCCTGGTAGTCGCCGCCGACGTTGCGGAAGTTGACATAGCTGGAGCCGATCGAGACGAGCAGGGTCACGCTTGTGGCGCCGGTGACCCGCAGCGTCCCACCGGAACTGCTCACGGTGCCGCCGCTGACGGTGGCGTGCGCCAGCGCGAGGAACCGGACCGCTCCGGTCACGCCTTCCTGGTTGCCGGAGACGCCGTCGAGAGCGATCGTGGCCCCGTCCGGACTGGACACGGTGGTCCGCTGCGGGCTGTCGAACGTCGCGGTGAAGGTGATCGAGGCGGACCGGTCGGCGGTCAACCGCATCGCGATGACCTGGTCCGGCGCGCTGGCGAAGACCTCCCGCTGGAAGCGCACCCCGTTCATCACGTAGCTGACGGAGGTGGTCGCGGTGGTGAGGTCCAGCTGGCGGTTGTACTGCGAGGTGCCGCTGGCGCTGGCGAAGGCCAGCCGGAGATTGCCGACGGTCTGGTATGCCAGTTGCCCGACCGGGTTGCCGAGCATGGTCTGGTTGATCAGGTTCTGGGCCTGGGTCCACTGGTTGGCGAAGACCAGCCGCCGGATCTCCGCGAGCGAGCCCTGGCCTCTGGGGTTGCTGGAGTCGTGCGGCCCACCGGCCCAGACGGTGTCCTCGTTGAGCTGGAGCCGTTCCGTGTCGCTGTTGCCGAACACCATGGCGCCCAGTCGGCCGTTGCCGATCGGCAACGCCCGCAGCCAGTCGGTGCCGGCGGAGCGGTCGTACCAGAGCGCGAGGTCGCCGGCCGCCAGCACCTGTGGGGGTGCCACCGAGTCGGCGCGGGCGACTGCGGTCCACGGCAGCGGCAGCAGGGCGCCCCCGGCGCCGGCCGCGCCGATCTTGAGGGCCTGCCGTCGGGTCAGGTCTGACATCGATCCTCCAAGGCGGTGACCGATCCCGGCCACCCGAAGCGCGGAAACACTGATTGAGGAATCAGCCCGTTGAAGCCAGCCGCGGCCGCGATGCGTCAGGTCGCCGGTAGCCTGCGAACCAGGCAGACATCTGATGTGTTTCGGAAATGTTACTACCGGCTCGTGCGATAGGCAATGGTCGATGCTTGCGGCGAACCTGCCCGACTGACCGGAGAAAACCGCTGCTGGAGGCGATCAGCGAGAGCTGATCGCCCACCTCAGGCGACACCCGGACACGCCGAGGAAGACAGCCAGCGGAGCAGTCACCGGTCGCTTACATCAGATGTTGTCGGGTACGCTTTTCTGCGTCGGGCTGCGTGGTGGCGGCTATCCGGTCCGGCCGCGACGAGGGTGGGGAATCCGGTCCATGTTGGCCAGCCGGACGAGTGCGGCGGTGCGCAGCACGGCGGGCTCGTCGAGGGCGAGCCGGCGCGCATGCTCGACGATCAGGTCCGGTATCCGGTAGCGGGCCCCGCACTCGACGACCAGCCGGCGCTCCACCAGGTCGGCCAGGGTGCGTCGGGCGTGCACGAGGGTCAGGTTGCCCAGCGCCGCCGCCGCGCACACGTCGAAATCCGGGCCCGGGTGCAGACCCAGACAGCGGAACAACCGCCTCCGGCTGGCGGGCAGGGCGTGGTAGGCCAGGTCGAAGGCGGCCGTCGCGGCCCGCTGCTCCGCAGCCGCGTCGAGCGGCTGACGGCGTACGCGGTCAAGCGCGACGAACGCGGCGGCGGTGGTACCGCTCGGCAGCCGCCCCGCGTACCGCACCTGGCCTGGTAGCCGCATGAAACCCCCTCCCACCAGCCGAACTCGGCAGTGACCTCCGACTTCGACGGTGGCCGCCACCGGCGACCAAGGTGTCCTGCTCATGTCGAGAGATAAAATGTTATCGATAACACTGCAGGAGTCAATGGCACGACAGTTCAGCGGGCGAGCCAGCCGCCATCGACCGGGATGATCGCCCCGTGCAGATAGGCCGCGGCGTCGGAGGCCAGGAAGACGGTGATCCCCGCGAGGTCCTCGGGCCGCCCCCAGCGTCCGGCCGGGATCCGCTCCAGGATGGCCTGGTTGCGTTCCGGCTGCTCGCGCAACGCCTGGGTGTTGTCCGTGCTGATGTAGCCCGGCGCGATGGCGTTGACGTTGACACCGTGCCGCGCCCACTCGTTTGCCAACGCACGGGTCAGCCCGGCGATCCCCGATTTCGCCGCGGCGTAGCCGGGCACGGTGATGCCCCCTTGGAAGCTCAACATCGACGCGGTGAAGATGATCTTCCCGCTGCCCCGGGCCACCATGTCCCGACCGACCTCGCGGGCGAGCAGGAACGGCGCGGACAGGTCGACCTCCAGCACGTGGTCCCAGTCGGCGTCGGAGTGCTCGGCTGCCGGCGCGCGGCGGATGGTGCCGGCGTTGTTGACCAGGATGTCCACCGGTCGGTCCCGCTGGCCGAGCCACCGCGCGAGCGCCCGGACGGCCTCGCGGTCGGACAGGTCCGCCCGGTACGGCACGAACGAACGCCCCTGCGCGCCGACCCGGGCCGCGACCTCGCTACCGGTCTCCTCCAGTGCGGCGCTCACCCCGATCACGTCGGCGCCGGCCGCCGCGAGCGCTTCGGCCATCGCCAGGCCGATGCCGCGGCGGCAGCCGGTCACCACGGCCAGCCGGCCACCGAGGTCGAACATCGTCACGCGTCTCCTCCACAGTCGATGAGCACCTTGACGTCGCCACCGGTGGCCAGTGCCTCGAACGCCTGCGCCACCTCGGTCAACGGCACGATGCGGGAGATCAGTCGGTCGACCGGCACCTGACCACCGTGCACCAGACGGACCGCCTCGACGTAGTCCGCGCGCTCGTAGACGCGTACGCCGATCACCTCCAGCTCGCGCCAGAAGATCCGGTGCAGGTCCACCTCGCGGGGGGCGGGGTGGATCGCCACCACGACCAACCGCCCGCGTACGGCGAGCAGGTCCGTCGCCGTACGGACACCGGCGGCTGATCCCGACACCTCGTACACCACCTCGGCACCGGCGCCCCCGGTCACCTCGTGGACGTAGCCGGCGACGTCGACCGTCGCGGGATCCACCGCGGACAGGCCGAGGTCGGCGGCGAGTTGACGCCGCCGCGGGTCGAGTTCGAGCACGGTCACCTGGGCACCGGTCGTCCGCGCGACGGTGCCGATGAGCAGCCCGACCGGGCCGGCGCCGATGACCACCGCGTGTTCACCGGCGGCCAGGCGGGACCGCCGTACGTCGTGCACGGCCACCGCAGTCGGCTCCACCAGCGCGGCGTGGGCCAGGGACAGCCCTTCGGGCAGCGGCACCAGGATCCGCGCCGGTACCGTCCAGGACTGCTGCATCGCGCCGGGCGAGTCGATGCCGACGAAGTTGAGCCGGTGACAGATGTGGGTGTGCCCGGCACGGCAGGCGGGACAGTCGCCGCACCAGTCCAGCGGCATCACCGTCACCGGGTCCCCCACCCGGTGGCCCTCGACACCCGCGCCCAACTCCGCGATGCGGCCCGACATCTCGTGTCCGATCACCGCCGGTCGCTGGACCCGCTGGTCCATCGCGCCGTGGGCGATGTGCAGGTCGGTGCCGCAGATCCCGGTGTAGGCGACCTCGATGCGGACCTGCCCGGGACCGGGCGGCACCGGGTCGGCCTCCTTGACGACGAAGGTCTGGTCGCCGACGTAGTACGCGCTGCGGTTCACGCCGCCTCCTCGGTCAGGTGCTTGTCGACGGACGTGACCGGACGCCGGTCCCGCTGCCCGGGTGGCACGGCGGACCGCGACGGCGACAAACGTCCGATGTCTCTATAGTGGTGGAAGCTGGTACCGGTCACCGCCGGTGGATCCGAGCCGAGGGTGCGAGGCGGGCCGGGCCGAAGGGGGCGTGGATGGCACTGACCGACGACGCGATCGCGAAGATCCGGAGCATGATCCAGAGCGGTGAGTTGCCGCCTGGGGCGCGGCTGCCACCGGAACCACAACTGGCCGCCCAGATGGGGCTCTCCCGCAGCGGCGTCCGGGAGGCGGTGAAGGTGCTGGAGTCGGCCCGGGTGCTCGACGTACGACGCGGTGACGGCACCTATGTCACAAGTCTCGCTCCTCGACTGCTGCTGGAGGGGCTGGGCCTGGCGGTCGAGCTGCTGCGCGACGACACTCTGCTGGAGGTCATGGAGGTGCGCCGGATGCTGGAGCCGGTGGCCACCGGCCTGGCGGCGCTGCGGATGACCGACGCCCAACTCGACGAACTGGCCCAGATCCTGGAGGACATGCGGGCGGCGGCCGACGACGCCGAGAAGCTGATCCAGTTCGACACCGCCTTCCACCACACCGTCATCGCCACCACCGGCAACGAGACCCTCACCTCGCTGCTGGACGGGCTGTCCAGCCGTACGTTGCGGGCTCGGGTGTGGCGTGGCCTGATCGAGGGCAACGCGGCACACAAGACGATCGACGAACACCACGCCATCTATCTCGCCCTGCGTTCGCGTGACCAGCTGCTCGCCCAGGCCAGCGCGTTGATCCACGTGAACACCTCCGAGGCGTGGTTGCGCACGGTGCTCGCGGCCAACGCGGCGAAGGCCCAGCGACGCGCTCATCCGGGTGCTCCGGCGGGGCGGATCGACGGCACGGACAGGCCGTAGGTGCGTACCGCGGTGCCGGCGAAGATCTCGTTGCGCTGCCGGTCGGTAAGCGTCGGCAGGGCCGCCTCCAGGGCCCGCCGCACGCCCGGATAGTCCGACCTGAGCAGGCACACCGGCCAGTCCGAACCAAACATCAGACGATCGGCGCCGAATTGTTTCACCGCCTCCTCGACGAACGGCCGCAGGTCGTCCGGCGACCAGTGCGGCGCCGCCTCGGTCACCAGGCCGGACAGCTTGGCGGTCACGTTCGGGTGCGCCGCCAGGTCGGTCAACGGCGTACGCCACCGGCGCAGTCCCGCCGCGCCCTCGTCGATGCGGGGCTTGCCGAGGTGGTCCAGAACGAACCGGAGTTCGGGCAGCGCCTGTGCCGCCCGGGCCGCGGCGGGCAGCTGATCGGCCCGGATCACCAGGTCGAACACCAGGCCGGCGGCGGCGATCTCGCCCAGTCCCCGGCGTACCTCGGGCCGATCGAGGTAGTCGGGGTCGGTCTCCCCCTGCACCTGCGAGCGGAGCCCGACCAGCAACTCGCCACCGCGCAGCCGCCGGTAGCGGGCAATGGTCTCGGCGACGTCACCTGCGGCAACGTCGAGCCAGGCCACCACCCCCAGGATCGGGGCGGTGTCGGCGGCGTAGCCGAGGAACTCGGCCGCCTCGTCGGGATGGCAGCGACCACCCTCGACGAGCACCGTGCCGTCCACCCCGGTCGCGCTCAGCTCGGCGGTCAAGTCCTGCGGCGTGAACGGCCGGCGGATGACCGCCAGCTCGGGCTCGTCGAGCCAGGTGTAGCCGCGTTCCGGCCGCCACAGGTGGTGATGCGCGTCGATGATCATGCCGGTGCTCCCGCCATGGTCGGGGCGGCCCACTCCGGGCCGTCGGGGTAGCGGTAGTCGGCCAGCGCGGCGGGCACGAGTTGGGCGCTCATGCCCGGCGCGGTGGGGGCCAGGTAGCGGCCGTCGCTGATGCGTACCGGATCGACGAAGTGTTCGTGCAGGTGGTCGACGTACTCGATGGCCCGGTCGTCGGTGCTGCCGCTGAGCGCGACGAAGTCGAACATGGCGAGGTGCTGTACCAGTTCGCACAGGCCCACCCCACCGGCGTGCGGGCAGACCGGCACCCCGAACTTGGCGGCGAGCAGCAGGATCGCCAGGTTCTCGTTGACGCCGGCGACCCGGCACGCGTCGATCTGCACCACGTCGACCGCCTCGGCCTGGAGCAACTGCTTGAACATCACCGCGTTGTGCACGTGCTCGCCGGTGGCCACCTTCACCGGTGCCAGGGCGGCGCGTACGGCGGCGTGGCCCAGCACGTCGTCGGGCGAGGTCGGCTCCTCGATCCAGTACGGGTCGAACACGGCCAGCTCACGCATCCACTCGATCGCCTCGGGTACGCCCCAGACCTGGTTGGCGTCCACCGCGATGCGCACGTGCGGCCCGACCGCCTGCCGGGCGATGCCCATCCGGCGAATGTCGTCGGCCAGGTTGCCGCCGACCTTGAGCTTGATCAGGCGGTACCCCGCCTCGACGGCCTCCCGGCACAGCCGGGCCAGCTTCTTGTCGTCGTAGCCCAGCCAGCCGGGTGTGGTGGTGTAGGCCGGGTAGCCCTCGGCCCGCAGGACCCGCTCGCGCTCGGCGCGGCCGTCGGCGGCGGCCCGCAGCAGCGCCACCGCCTCCTGCTCGGTGAGGGCGTCGCGCAGGTAGCGGAAGTCCACCTGGGCCACGAGTTGTTCCGGGGTGAGGTCGGCCAGCAGCTTCCACAACGGCTGGCCGGCCCGCCGGGCGGCCAGGTCCCACACCGCGTTGACCAGGCCGCCGGCGGCCATGTGCACCACGCCCTTCTCCGGGCCCAGCCAGCGGATCTGGCTGTCGCCGACGAGTCGCCGGGCCAGCGCGCCGGGGTCGGCGACGAGCTCGTCGACCGACTGACCGATCACCATGGCGGCCAACGACTGCACCGCCGCCACCTGGATCTCGGTGCCGCGTCCCACCGTGAAGACCAGACCGTGTCCTTCGGCCCCGGCGGTGGTACGCAGCAGCACGTACGCGGCGGAGTAGTCCGGGAACGGGTTCATCGCGTCCGACCCGTCCCGGTGCCGGGAGGTGGGGAATCGTACGTCGATGGTCTCTACGGACGAGATGAGTTCAGTCACCGGGGCTCCTGTGGGATCGGACATCTGACCTGCCTGTGCCGGGTGCTCGCCGGTCGGGGCGCCGCAGCGGTGCATCTCATGTCTGTGCCTTGCCTCCGGTGATGCGGGAGACCACCAGGGCCACCAGGATGACCGTGCCGTTGAGGAAGTTGGTCCACTGTGCGGGCACACCGGCCAGGGTCAACACGTTGATGATCATGAACAGGAGCAGCACTCCGGTGAAGGCGCCGAACACGGTGCCCTTGCCGCCGTTGAGGCTGACCCCACCGATGACGGCGGCGGCGAACACCTGGAAGATGGCACCGCTGCCCTGCGCCGCGGGCACCGAGGCGAGCCGACCGCTGATCAGCAGCCCGGCCAGGGCGGCGAGCATGCTGGCGACGATCAGCGCGATCCACAGCACCCGGTCGGTACGGATGCCGGCGGCGCGGGCCGCGTCGACGTTGCCGCCGATGGCGTAGAGCGCCCGACCGGCCCGGGTGTAGCCCAGCACCACGATGCCGACCGCGAACAGCAGCAACGACACCCAGATCGACACCGGTACGGCGAACCAGCTCGCCGAGCCCAGGTAGGTCATCGACTCGGGCAGGGCGAAGAAGGTCTTGCCACCGGAGATACCGGTCAGCAGTCCGCGCAGCACGATGAGCATGCCCAGCGTGACGATGAACCCGTTGAGGCCGAACCGGACGATGAGCAGGCCGTTGAAGGCGCCGACGAGGGCGCCGACGGCCAGCACGACCGGGACCGCCCAGGCCGACGGCAGTACGTCGAGCCCGAGGCCACGGGTCAGGGCCGGGTCGACGACCAGCCAGGCGGCGATGCCGGGGGCGAGCCCGAAGGTGGATTCCAGGGACAGGTCCATCTTCCCGGTGATCAGCACGATTGTCTGGGCGAGCACCACGATCGCGATCTCCGACATACTCTGCAGCACGTTGATGATGTTGTCGGAGCTGAGGAAGACCGGGTTGACGACGAAGCCGACGATCGCGACCGCGATGATCGCCGGCACCAGGGCCAGGTCCCGCAGTCGGGCGATGGCCAGCGTCCGTGACGGCGGCCGGGTCGGTGGTGGTGGCGCGGCAGCCGGTGACGCGGCGGTGGACAGCGTCTCAGACATGGTGGAGGTCCACCCCTTCCATGGCGGCTACCAGATCGTTGTCGCTCCAGCCGTGAGCCATCTCGCGGACGACCCGCCCCTGGAACATCACCAGCACGCGGTCGCAGATCCGCAGGTCGTCCACCTCGTCGGAGACGACGAGCACGGTCGTGCCGCGGCGTCGTACCTGCTCGACGACGCCGAGCAGAGTCTGCTTGGACCGCACGTCGACACCGGCGGTCGGCGTGATGAGCACCAGCAGCTTCGGGTCGCTGGCCAGCGCCCGGCCCATCACCACCTTCTGCTGGTTGCCGCCGGACAGCTCCGCGACGGGCACCTGCGGGCCGGCCGCCTTGATCGCGAGGTCGGCGATGCTCTGCCGGGCGAGGGCGTCGCGGCGCGCCGGGGAGATGAGGCCCCGCCGGCCGACCCGGTGCGGCACGGTCATCGTGACGTTCTCCGCGATGGACAGCAGCGGCACCAGTCCCTCCCGGTGCCGGTCCTGCGGGACCAGACCCACGCCGGCAGCCAACGCGTCGGGCACGCTGCCGGGACGCAACCGCCGGCCGTCGAGGGTGACCGTCCCGCCCGCCGGACGGGCCAGTCCGACGATCGCCTCGGCCACCTCGACCTTGCCGCTGCCGCCGCCACCGGCGATGCCGACGACCTCGCCGACCCTCGCCTCCAGCGACAGGTGCGCGCCGGAGGCGGTGACCAGGTCCCGTACCGACAGCAGCACCGGCACCTCGCGCGACGGTGGCCGAGGTGCCGCCTCGGGCATGCTCACGTCCTCGCCCGTCATTGCCGCCACCAGCGCCAGCCGGCTCAGCTGCGCCACCGGGGCGGTCACGATGTGCCGGGCGTCGCGGAACACCGTCACCTGGTCGCAGATCTCGTAGATCTCCTGGAGATGGTGGCTGATGAACAGGAACGTCACGCCCTGGGCGCGCAGGTCGCGGATGCGGGCGAACAACCGCCCGATGCCCGCGCCGTCCAGTTGGGCGGTCGGCTCGTCGAGGATGATGAACCGGGCCCCGAAGGACAGTGCCCGGGCGATCTCCACGAACTGCCGCTGCTCGACGGTGAGCGTCGCGGCGGGCTGGCGTACGTCGACGTCGACCGACCATTCGGCGAGCAGTTCCTGGGCCTGCCGGCGCAGGGTGTTCCAGCGGATCAGCCGGCCCGGCCCGCGGGCGTGCCGGTTGAGGAACAGGTTCTCCGCCACCGTCAGGGCCGGGATGATCGTGGACTTCTGGTAGACGCAGGCGACCTGCCGCCGCCACGCGTCGCGGTCGCCGAGCGGCGGTGCCGGCGCGCCGGCGAAGATCACCCGGCCCTCGTCGGCTGCCTGCAGGCCGGTGAGGATGCCGACAAGCGTGGACTTGCCGGCGCCGTTGCGCCCGACCAGGGCGTGCGTCTGCCCGCGCCGGACCACGATGCCGGCCTCGGACAGGGCCAGTGTCGATCCGAAGCGTTTGGTGACGTTCACCGCCTCGACGACGGGCTGGTCGTCGCCGACCGGCCCGGCGCTCGGGGCTTGCCGGGTGGCGCTCATCCGTTGTTGCCCCACAGCGCGGCGTCGTCGAACTTCGTGGTGGGTTCGCCGCCGATCGGCGCGCCGTCCAGGGTCACCAGCGGCGCGGGCAACTGGTCCTCCAGCAGCCCGTCACGCACCTGAATGATGGTGCTGCCGTGCTCGGTCGGGCCGGGCTGGAACGTCTTGCCCTCGATCGCCGCCTTGACGTACTCCAGCCCGTACTTGGCGTAGAGGTCGGCGGGCTGGCTGACGGTGGCGTCGATGAGGCCCGCGCCGATGTTCTTCAGCTCCTCGGGGATGCCGTCGTTGGAGACCACGAAGACGTGCCTGGGGTCGGTCGGGGGCACCTGAAGACCGCGTTGCTTGAGGATCTGCAGCGTGCCGGAGAGGGCGAACGACGACTGCATGTAGATGCCCTTGATGTCCGGGTCGGAGGCGAACCGGGTCTGGAGCTTCGACGCCGCCACGTCCGCCTTCCAGTCGGTGGCCTCGCCGAAGACGGTGATGCCGGGGAAGTCCCGTTGCATGCACTCGTTGAACGCCTCGGTGCGGTCCCGGCCGTTGATCGAGTCGAGGCCGCCCTGGAGCATCACCACCTTGCCCTTGCCGCCGAGCTTGGTGCCGAGGAACTGGCAGGCCTTCGTCCCGTACGCGCGGTTGTCGGCGCGGACCACCATGAACACGTTGCCGGTGTCCGGCCGGGTGTCGATGGTGACCACCGGGATCTTCTTGTCGTCGAGCTGGGCCAGCGTGGGCGCGATGGCTGCGGTGTCCTGCGGTGCCATCACCACGCCCTTGACCCCCTGGCTCATGAAGGTCTGGGTGTTCGAGATCAGGTTCGCGATGTCGTTCTGCGAGTTGGTGGTCTTCAGGTCGACTCCCAGCTCGGACGCGAACTGCGGCACGTAGGTGATGTACGAGTTCCAGAAGTCGGTGTCGGAGCGCGGGTAGTCCACCCCGACGAGCAGTTCGGAGCCGGACCCGTCGGTCGCGTCGTTGCCGCAGCCGGCGGCGAAGGTGGCCGACGCGGCGAGCATCGTGGCCACCCCCATACCGAGCAGAGCCCTACGGTTCATTGCCGTTCCTCCATATCGGGAAGTCATCGACACGGTCGCGCCCGGGGGACGGCGGCGACGCGGGTCGGACGGGGATGGCGAAGGATCAGACATCAAAGGCGACCTAGACATCGGACGTTATACGTTTCCGCCGCGTAACGTCAACGCCTCGATCCCGAGGCGGACGCGGCACTCGGCGCACGGGTCCGCGAAGAAGACACGCCGATAGGTCTGATGATTGCCTTGGGGCGACGACTCAGTGGGGCGAGCGGCTCATTCGCCGATGTCGGCGGTCACAACCGGTCGCCGATCGATCACTGTTTCGCGTTGAAGGGGCGCTGCGGGAACGCTAACATCGACGCCCGGTGATTGTCATCCCTCGTCCCGAATCGTCCCCGGGACGGCGCACCGAAGACCGGCGTCACTGGCAGGCTGGGGGCATGAGTCGCCACATCCAAGTCACCTTCGACGCCCATGACCCGACGGCACTGTCGTCGTTCTGGAGGGACGTGCTGGGCTACGTACATCCCGGTCCGCCCGGGGTCGACCTGCCCGACGGCGCTGACCCGCTGGCCGCGTGGGACGACTTCCTCGCCCGACTCGGGGTGCCGCCGGAGCAGCGCAACACGCGATCGGCCATCGAGGACCCGGACGGGCACGGTCCCCGGCTGTTCTTCCAGCAGGTGCCGGAGGACAAGGTCACCAAGAACCGGGTCCATCTCGACGTGCGGGTCGCGCCCGATTTGCAGGGCGACGAGCGGATGGCCGCGCTGGAGGCCGAGTGTGATCGGCTGGTGGCGCTGGGCGCGAGCCGGCTACGCCGGGTCGAACCCGCGCCGCCGTTCGAGAGCGGCTTCATCGTGATGGCCGATCCGGAGGGCAACGAGTTCTGCCTGGACTGAGCCGGCCCGAGGGGGTGGCGCCGACGCCACGGCCGGGGGGTACGGCCGTGGCGTCGGGTGTCCTACTCCCCCAGGCAGTCGCGCACCGCGGCGCTGAGCAGGTTGGCTCGTTCGTCGTCGAAGCCGCCCATCTGGTTGACCACGTAAGCGAAGCCGACCTGGTGGGCGTCGTCACCGAAGGCCAGGTGCCCGCCGGCACCGTCGTGGCCGAAGCTGCGTGGCCCGAGCATCGGCCGGGGCAGCGAGTGCACGAGGAACCCGGTGCCCCACTGGTGTCCGGCGTCGGGGTGGCCGTACACCTGCTGGCCGGCGGCGCGGACGGCGATCGCGTCGTCGACGGACGCGGCGGTGAGCAGCCGGGGCCCGTCGACCTCCGATACGCAGGCGGCGTAGAGCCGGGCGAGGCTCTCGGCCGTGCTGACCGCGCCCGCGCCGGGGACCTGCGCCGCCTGGATGGCCGGGTCGTTGAAGCTGACCTCGTTGTTCTCGTCGGCCGGGAACGGGAAGGCGCCGCCCATGGTGATGGCGCGCTCGGAGACCGGGTCGATCTCCGGGCCGGGGTCCCCGATCGGCCCCAGCATCCAGGCGACCGCGTCGCGTTCGGCGGCCGGCAGCCCGATCCAGGTACGCAGGCCGAGCGGCTCGGCGAGAGCCCGGGCGAACCAGACGCCGGGCAACTCGCCGGTGATCCGGCGGATCACCTCACCGATCAGCCAGCCGAAGGTGATCGGGTGGTAGCTGTGCGCGGTGCCCGGCTTCCACAGTGGTGCCTGCGCCTCGATCGCCTGGATCACCGGATCCCAGGCGAGCACTTCCTCCCGCGTGAAGGGCTTGTCCAGCGCCGACAGGCCGGACTGGTGGGTGAGCAGCCAGCGGACGGGGATCTCCGCCTTGCCGTTCTGGCCGAACTCGGGCCAGTAGCGGGTGACCGGGGCGTCCAGGTCCAGCCGGCCCTGCTGGACCAGCAGGTACGCGCAGATCGTCATGATCCCCTTGGTGCAGGAGAAGACGACGGCCGGTGTCCCGGCGGTCCACGGTCGCCCCGTGCGGGGGTCGGCCGACCCGCCGTGCAGGTCGACGACCTTGCGTCCGCGCCGGTAGACGGCGACCGCGGCGCCCACCTCCTGCCGGTGGGTGAAGTTGTCACGGAACACGTCGGCGACCCGGCCGAAGCCGTCGGCGACGTCGCCGTGGATCTGGGTGTCGGTCAACCCGCTATCCCTTCACTGAGCCCTGAAGCAGGGCCTTGATGAACTGCCGCTGGAAGATCAGGAACACGATGAGTGTGGGGGTGAGGATCAACAACGACCCGGCGCACAGCAGCACCAGGTCCGTCCCCCACTGTCCCTGGAAAGCGCCGAGCGCACCAGCCATGGTCCGCTTGGTGGCATCGTCGACCATCACGATGGCGAGCAGGAACTGGTTCCAGGTCCAGAGGAACAGCAGGATCGTCAGCGAGGCGATCGCCGGGCGGGCCAGCGGCACGTGGATCCGCCAGAACAACTGCCAAGTGTTGCTGCCGTCGACCCGCGCCGCCTCGGACAGTTCGGCTGGCACGTTCGTGAAGTGCGCCCGCATCCAGAACACCGCGAACGGCATGTAGAGGCCGATCAGCGGCAGGATGATCGCCCAACGGGTGTTGAGCAGGCCCAGGTCCCGCATCTGGTAGTACAGCGGGGTGACCACCGCCTCGAAGGGCAGGGTGAGCCCGAGCAGCAGCAGCCCGAAGGCGATGTGGCTGCCGGGTACCCGCAGGTGACCGAGACCGAAGCCGGCCATGGTCGCGATGAGCACGCCGATCGGCACCACCCCGGCCACGATCAGCATGCTCGACTTGAGCAGGGCGCCCATGTTCGCGGCGGTGAAGGCGTCGGCGAAGTTGCTCCACTGTGGGTCCGACGGCCAGGCCAGACCGGTGGGTACGGTGCCGCGCGGTTGCAGCGCCGCCGACAGCATGCTCAGAAACGGCAGCAGGGTGACCACGACCAGGGCGATCAGGAAGATCCGCCCGCTCACCCGCTCGCTGCGACTGGTCAGGTTCATGGCTTCTCCCCTCGGGTCAGCCGCTGGATCGGCAGCACGCAGACCAGCACCAGCAGCATCAGCACCACGCCCAGGGCGGAGGCGAGCCCGACCTGCCGCTGGGAGAAGGCGAGCCGGTAGATCTCCAGGCCCGGCACGGTGGTCTGGATGCCCGGACCGCCGCTGGTGGAGATGTAGACGATGTCGAAGCTCGCCAGCGCCGCGATGACGGTCACCGTGAGGCAGACGCCGATCTCCTGGCGCAGGCTGGGCAGGGTCACCGCGAAGAACTCGCGGATCGGGCCCGCGCCGTCCATCCGGGCCGCCTCGTAGAGCGACGGGTCGATCTTGCTCATGCCGGTGACCAGCAGGATGGTGCAGAGGCCGAGCATGATCCAGGTCCCGATCACCCCGACCGCCGGCAGCGCGGTGCTGAACTCGCCGAGCCAGGGACGGGTGACGCGGTCCAGGCCGACGGCCCGCAGCAGCTGGTTGACCAGGCCGTTGCTGGACAGCACCCAGCTCCAGGCGATGCCGGCCGCGACCAGCGGGATCACCTGCGGCAGGAACAGCACGGTACGGACCAGGGTGCCGCCCGGCCCGGTGGTGATCCGCCGTACCAGGCTGGCCACCAGCAGACCGAGCGCGACCGGGATGAAGCTGAAGAAGATGATCAGGACGAACGCGTTCGTGATGATCTTCAGCAGATCCCGGTCGGTGAAGACGGTCAGGTAGTTGTCGAACCCGACCCACTGGGCCGGCCCGATGCCGTTCCAGCGGTACAGCGAGTACTGCACGGTCAGCGCGAGCGGGCGCAGCACGAAGAAGCCGTACATGAGCAGAGCGGGCAGGACCCAGAGCCACCCGATCCACCGGGTCGGGCGACCCCTACGGTTTCGGCGCGCGGGTCGCGCAGGGTCCGCCCCGCCGGGCCGGGTCGCGGTGCCCGGCCCGGCGGGGACGCTGCCGAGGGCAGACGTCATCGGATTCCTTCCGTGGCTTCCCCGGCCCACGGGCCGGGGAAGAGGTCAGCGGGACAGTTCCTTCTCGTACTCGGCCTGCACCGCCTTGACGTAGCCCTGCGGGTTCTGCTGGCCGGCGATCAGCTTCTGCATCTCCGGGGTGATCGCCGAGGCGAAGATGCCGCCGGTGGCGTTGGCGGTGAAGTCGACGGCGCCGTTGTCCGCGCCGAGCTGCTGCGAGGCCTTGAGGGTCTCGGCCAGCACGGTGCCCTCGCCCACGGCCGGCAGCGCCGACGTGCTCGGGCCGCCCGGGTGCGAACCGCCGACGTTGACCGAGATCTCCCGGGCCTTGTCGTTGGTGTGCGCCCAGTTCAGGAAGTACGCGGCGGCGTCGGCGTTCTTGGCCTTGGCCCCGACGCCGAAGGTGTTCGGCGCGGACATCGCGACGCGCTTGGCGTCGGGGGTCTCACCCGGGAAGAGGAAGAAACCGACGTTGCCGGCCATGTTCTTGTCCAGGTTCGCCGACTCCCAGTCGCCGTTGAACATGAACACGCCGTTGCCCTTCATGAACTCGCCCATCATCGCGGTGTAGTCGATGGCGTTGGCGTCCTTCGGGAAGTACCCGGCCTGGGCCCACTTCTGGATGCTCTCGGTGGCCTTGAGGGCGGCCGGGGTGTCGAAGGTGGCGCCCGGCTTCTGGAAGATCCAGTCGGCGATCTGCTGCGGGTCGCCGAACTGGTTCTGCAGCGCCTGGTGCGGGAAGTTGATGCCTGCGGTGTTCTTGTTGAACTGCATGATCGGCTGGAGGTTCGCGGCCTTGGCCTTGGCCAGCAGGTCCTCGAACTCGGCGATGGTGGCCGGCGGCTGGGTCATGCCGATCTGCTCGGCCTGCTTCTTGTTGTAGAACACGCCGGTGACGCTGTAGCCCAGCCCCATGCCGTAGAGGGAGCCGCTGCCACGCTGGGCGCCACCGTCGGTGAGCCGCAGCTGCACCAGCTGGGAGGCGGGGAACTTGTCCCACCCGTGGGCGTCGAAGTACGGGTCCAGGTTCTTCAGCAGGCCGTCCTTGACCAGGTCGACCATGGTGGGCAGCCGGATGATGTCGGGCGCGTTGTCCGAGGCCAGGACGCGCGGCGCGTTCTCCACGATGACGGTGAACTGGTCTTCGCGGACGTTGAACGTGACGTTCGGGTGCTGCTTGGTGAACTCGTCGGCGAGCGCCTTGGCCAGCGGGAAGCCGGTCTCGGCGTACATCTCCAGGGTGATCGGGTCGGTGCCGAGCTCGGTGCTGACCGCGGCGTCGGCATCGCCCGACGGGGTCTGCTCCGTGCCCGGAGCGCTGCAGGCGGTGATGGTCAGGCCGGCGGTTAGCAGCGGCACGAGTAGTGCCAGCCGGCGTCGAGTGAACCTGGTGGAGAACTCCGGCACCTCAATGCTCCTTGACTCGTCCGCGTGCCTCGCCGTCCGGCGGTCCGGGCGCCCCGTGGATCGGCCTTCGGCCGGGTGGGACGTCGCGCCGGGACTCCGGCTCGCGGTATCCAATGACAAAATGGCGGAATACGTCCTCCGCCAGCAGCTCAACTACGTCGCTAAACTGATTTAGCAGAGCATGCGCGTGATGCCGGGCACTGTCAAGGAGCAGTTGGCAACGGTCCGGAAACAACCGGTTCACCTGGCGGGCCCGACGCCGGCCGGTCCGCCCGCCGGTGATCGGTCCTTTGCCGCAACGCATCATGATGGGACGGCGGCGCGCGACGGACCGCCGCGATCGGAGGACTGATGGGCCGCGACCGAGCAACCCTGGCCGATGTCGCCAAGCGGGCAGGGCTGTCCAAGACCGCCGCCTCGATGGTGCTCAACGGGCGGGAGGGCACCCGACTGTCCGCCGAGGCGCACCAGCGGGTCTTCGCCGCGGCCGAGGAACTCGGTTACCGACCCAACGTGGCCGCGCGCAGTCTGCGTACCCGCAAGACCGCGACCATCGCGTTCGTCTCCGACATCGTGGCCACCACCCGCTTCGCCGGTGGCCTGATCCGCGGCGCGCTGGACGCCGCCCGCGAGCGCGACCACGTCCTGCTCATCACCGAGACCCAGGGCGACGCGACGTTCGAGCGGTACGCCATCGAGGCGATCCTGGACCGTCAGGTCGACGGCGTCATCTACGCCGCCATGGCCACCCGCCGCCTGTCCGTGCCGCCGGCGATCCTCAGCGGGCCGGTGGTGCTGCTCAACGCGACAAGCGCCGAGGAGCTGCCCTGCGTGCTACCCGACGACGAGGGGGCAGGCGTCGCGATCGCCGAGACCCTGCTCGGGTACGGCCACCGGGACCGGATCGCCCTGATCGGGCGCAACCGGCAGAAGGAGCGTGACCCGGAGATCTCGCTGGCCGCCGAGGCGCGACTGCGCGGCATCCGGGCCACCCTCGCCGCCGCCGGGGTCTCGTTGCTTGTCGAGAGCTTCTGTCCCGAGTGGCTTCCGGAGCACGGCTACACCGCGACCCGGGCGCTGCTGGCCCGCCCGGACCGGCCGACCGCGATCATCTGCATGAACGACCGCCTCGCCTTCGGCGCGTACCAAGCGCTCGGCGAGGCGGGGTTGACCATCCCCGACGACATCTCGGTGATCTCCTTCGACGACGATCCCACCGCCTCGTGGTTGCGCCCGCGGCTGTCGACGGCCGCCCTGCCGCACGAGCAGATGGGGCGGCGGGCGGTGGAGTTGCTGCTCGACGGCGAGGCCCCGGCGCAGTCGCTCGTGCCGATGCCGTTGCGACGGCGCCGGTCGGTCGCCGCACCGGCCGGCGCACCTGCCGTCGAGCACGACTGACGGCAGGGCGGCGCTAGCCGCTAAACCGATTTAGTGGTACGTTCCCCGCCATGCTACGTCTGCCCGACCACTGGGTGTGGGACAGCTGGTACGCCCAGGACGACGACGGTTCGTGGCACGCGTTCTTCCTGCGTGCCTCCCGCGCCCTGCTCGACCCGCACCGCCGCCACCGGCGCGCCTCGATCGGCCACGCCGTGTCGACGGACCTCCGCTCCTGGCAACTGGTCCCCGACGCGCTGGTGCCCGCCGACTCCCCCGCCTGGGACGACCTGGCGACCTGGACCGGTTGCACGGTCCGTGGCCCGGACGGACGGTGGTACCTGTTCTACACCGGTGTCGGCCGGGCGGAGGACGGTCTCGTCCAGCGCGTCGGCGTCGCCGTCTCCGACGACCTGACCACCTGGCACCGGCACGGCGACGGCCCGCTCGTGGAGGCCGACCCGACCTGGTACGAGCTGCTCGACCCCCAGATGTGGTACGAGCAGGCCTGGCGTGACCCGTGGGTGTTCCCGGACCCGGCCGGCGACGGCTGGCACATGCTCATCACCGCCCGGGCCAACCAGGGGCCCGCCGCCGAACGCGGCGTCATCGGCCACGCCACCTCCCCGGACCTGCTGACCTGGACCGTCCGGCCGCCGCTGTCCGCGCCGGCCGGCTTCGGTCACCTCGAGGTGCCGCAGGTCGCCGTCGTGGACGGCCAGCCGCTGCTGCTGTTCTGCACCAACGCCGTCGCCGACGGCCCCGAGCACCAACTCTGGGTGGTGCCCGCGCCCACCGTCCAAGGCCCCTGGGACGTGGCCGCCGCGCAGCCGATCGCGCTGCCGAACCTGTACGCGCCTCGGCTGGTGCCCGACGGCGACGGGTGGTCCCTGATCGGGTTCGTCGACCACGTCGACGGTGAATTCGTCGGTGCGATCAGCGACCCGGTGCCGGTCCACTACCAGCCGGGCATCGGCCTGGTCCCCCGCCTGCCGGCCGCCACGACCAGCGGAGGCTGAGGTGACCTGCGACCCGCAGCCGGTGGTCACCGTGCTCGGTGAGGCGGTCGTCGACCTGGTGCAGGGCCCGGACGGCCGGTTCACCGCCCACCCGGGCGGCAGCCCGCTCAACGTCGCCGTCGGCCTCGCCCGGCTCGGCGTACCGGCCACGTTGCTCGCCCGCTTCTCCACCAGCCGGTTCGGTCGCATCCTGCGCGCACACGCCGACGCCAACGGTGTCGACCTGCGGCAGGCCGTCGACACCGACGATCCGGCAACCCTGGCGATCGCCTCGCTCGACGACGACGGGGTCGCCACGTACGACTTCTACGTCGACGGCACCGCCGACTGGCAGTGGCGCGACGACGAGTTGTCCCCGGCACTGACCAGCCGGGGCATCCTGCACACCGGTTCGCTTGCGGTGTTCCGCTCCCCCGGCGCCGACCGGGTGGCCGACGCGCTGCGTACCGCGCGGGCCGAACGCGCACTGATCAGCATCGACCCGAACATCCGTCCCGGCCTGCTCGGCACCCCCGCGCAGGCCCGCGCCCGCGTCGAAGAGTTGATACGGCTGGCTCACCTGGTCAAGGCCAGTGAGGAGGACGTCGCCTGGCTCTATCCGGGCCGGCCCGTCGAGGACGTCCTGCGGCACTGGCGGGACCTCGGCGCCGCCCTCACGGTGGTGACCCTGGGAGCCGGCGGGGCGCTCGCCCTCTCCGGCACCCGCACGTTCCGGCACCCGGCACCGGTCGTCGAGGTGGTGGACACCATCGGCGCCGGTGACGCGTTCACCGCCGGGCTGCTGGCCGCGCTGTCGCGCGCGGCATCCGGCTGGCCGAACGAGGAGATCGCCGCCGCACTGCGGTACGCCGTCGAGGTCGCCGCCGTCACCTGCACCCGGGCGGGCGCCGACCCGCCGTACCGACACGAGCTGTCGAACCCTGATCAGCCGGGCACCTCGGCCTGAGCACGCCGGGTGAGGTGCCCGCCCGCAGCACCGGTCCACTCACCCAGCAGTAGAACGTCAGGCGCCATCGCCGTCAGCACCGCCCGCCGTACCGGGGGCAGGTCGACGCGCGTCTGGTTGCCCAGCCAGAGGTATCCCGACCAGGCGAGCCAGAGAATCATCTGCAGCAGTCAGACGCCCCTCCCCCACCGCGACCTGCGGCTTTCCCGATGTCAGGCAGCGGTTCTCCGCAAGAGGGCGCAGGTGTCACTTCACCCGGGCACGTGGGCTGCCGGTAACCCGGTGTAGCGGCCCCGGTGGTAGAGCAGCGGTGAGCCGACTCCGGCGCTGTGAAGCAGTTCCGGTTCGGCCAGCACGATGGCGTGGCTGCCGACCCTGACCCGATCGATCACCCGGCACAGCAGCCAGGCCAACGCGTCGGCCAGGACGGGCACGCCCTCCGGGCCGGGCTGCCAACGGGTCGGTGCCGCGAACCGGTCGATCCCGCTGGTGGCGAAGGTCCGCGCGAGTTGGTGCTGGTCGTGGGCGAGCAGATGCACCCCGACATGCCGTGCCGCCGCCATGGTGGGCCAGCTCGACGAGCCGGTGTCGACACAGAACGACACGACCGGCGGTCGGAGCGAGACGGCGGAGAAGGAGGTGGCGGTGAAGCCGGCCAGCGGGGGTCCGGGCGCGGTGACCACGGTGACCGTGCTCGCCTGGTGACGCAGGAGGTTGCGGAGCTCCGCCACGTCGGCATCGACGGGCTTGAGATCGTCGGTGGGCGGCGCCATGGGGTACTCCCTACGCTCCGGGAACGGCCTCGGGTCAATAACCTACTGATCCGGTTGGTTATGTCGATATTCTGAGCCGGTCAACCAGACCATGACAAGTAGCGTCCAGATCCCGGACACTTCTCCCCGTTTCGGCCGCATCAGCACGACGCTGTGGGTGCGTTTCTTGTTGCTCCAGCGACAAGAAACGCACCCACAGCGTTCAGCAGACGCCGACCCCCCGCGCAGGGTGCGCGTCCCGGGTCACGAGGTGGTCGTGGCGAGGCTGGGTTCGGCGGTGCGCTGCTCCGGGGTGCTCACCGTGGTGCTGGGGCTGCCCGGGGCGAGCTGGACCCGCACCTCGGAGTCGACCGCGATGCCCAGGGCGAGGAACTCGTTGCGGGTGAGCGTCACCGTCACCGGCTGGCCGCCGGTCGTGGCCACGTCGACCCGGATCTCGAAACCGATCCGGGTCACCCTGGTCACCCGGGCGGCCACGCCGGCGGTGCCGCCGGC
Source organism: Verrucosispora sp. FIM060022 (assembly GCF_003977705.1). Lineage (NCBI taxonomy): Bacteria > Bacillati > Actinomycetota > Actinomycetes > Micromonosporales > Micromonosporaceae > Micromonospora > Verrucosispora sp. FIM060022. The sequence continues at coordinate 315,555 of NZ_RQIV01000005.1, read as the reverse complement.
CGACAGGTGCAGGTCGTGCGGGCGCACCAACTGGTCGCCGAGCTGGGTGACCGGGCCGAGGAAGCGCATGACGAACTCGTTGGCCGGGCGGTCGTACAGGTCGTCGGGCGAGCCGATCTGCTCCACCCGCCCCTCGTTGATCACCACGATCTCGTCGGCCACCTCCAGCGCCTCCTCCTGGTCGTGAGTGACGAAGACGGTGGTGACGTGCACCTCGTCGTGCAGCCGACGCAGCCAGTCCCGCAACTCCTTACGGACCTTCGCGTCCAGGGCACCGAACGGCTCGTCGAGCAGCAGCACGGTCGGCTCGACGGCCAGTGCCCGGGCCAACGCCATCCGCTGACGCTGCCCGCCGGAGAGCTGCGCGGGCAGCCGCTCGGCGAACTGTTCCAGGTGGACCAGGGCGAGCAGTTCGTCGACCCGGCGACGGATCTCGTCCTTGGGCCGCTTGCGGATCTCCAGACCGAAGGCCACGTTGCGGCGTACGGTCAGATGCTTGAACGCGGCGTAGTGCTGGAACACGAAGCCGACGTTGCGTTTCTGCGGCGGCAGACCGGTGGCGTCCACGCCCTCGATCTCCACCTTCCCGGTGTCGGCGCGCTCCAGGCCCGCGATGATCCGCAGCAGGGTGGACTTACCGCCACCGGAGGGGCCGAGCAGGGCGGTGAGTCGGCCGGACGGGATGCTCACCGACACGTCGTCCAGGGCGACGAAGTCGCCGAAACGCTTGCCGACGTTGACAATCTCGATGCTCAACGGTCTTCCTTCGGCCTGAGGACGGACACGACGATGATGCAGGCGACAGCGACGAGGGCCAGCAGGAACGCGGTCGCGTACGAGCCGCCCTTGTCGAAGTTCAGGTACTTCTCCTCGACGACGAGGGTGGCCGTACGGGTCTCGCCGAGCACGTTGCCGGAGACGACCTTCACCGCGCCGAACTCACCCAGGGAACGGGCGAGGCTGAGCACGACGCCGTAGATCACGCCCCACTTGATCGCCGGCAGGGTGATTCGACGGAACGTCTGCACGGCGTTCGCGCCGAGGCTGCGGGCAGCCTGCTCCTGCTCGTCGCCGATCTCCTGAAGGACCGGTACGACCTCCCGGATGACCAGCGGCAACGCCACGAACACGGTGGCCAGCACCATGCCCGGCGTGGCGAAGATGATCTGAAGACCGGCGGATTCGAGCGTCGGGCCGAACCAGCCCTCCCGACCGCCGTAGACCAGCACCAGGGCGAGGCCGACGACGATGGGCGAGACCGACAGCGGCATGTCGAGCAGGGCGTTCAGCGTCCGCTTGCCGGGGAAGTCGTACCGGACCAGCAGGATCGAGATGCCGACCCCGAACACCGTGTTGATCACGACGGCGGTCACCGCGATGACCACGGTCAGCCGCAGCGCGTGGGTGACGTCGGGATCGGTGAGGATGTCGCCCAGGCTGGTGAAGCCGTCGGCGAGAGCGTTGCGGCCGACCAGGTACAACGGCCAGGCCACCAGGAGGAACAGGTACGCGGTGACCACCGCGCGCAGCACGTACCGGCCGGGTCGGCGGCCGACCTGGTTGCGGGTGGTGATCGAGTGTTCAGCCACGGCGTATCACCCTCCGCTGGATGACGTCGAGCACGACGATGACGGCCAACGAGACGGCCAGCAGCACCACCGCGACCGCCGCCGCGCTGTCGATGTTGTCGTTCTCGATGCTGCTGAGGATGCGTACGGAGGCCACCTCGGTCCGCATCGGCAGGTTGCCGGTGAGCAGGACCAGCGAGCCGTACTCGCCGACCGCGCGGGCGAACGACAACGCCGCGCCCGCGGCGATGGCCGGGGTGAGGCTCGGCAGGACGATACGCCGGAAGGTGGTGTACCGGCTGGCACCCAGCGAGGCGGCGGCCTCCTCCACCTCCGGGTCGAGTTCGGCCAGCACCGGCTGCACGGTCCGCACGATGAACGGCAGGGTGACGAAGAGGAAGGCGAGGAAGACCGCGATCCGGGTGTTGGCGATGTTGACCCCGAGCGGGCTGCCCGGCCCGTACAGCGACAGCAGCACCAGACCGGCGACGATCGTCGGCAGCGCGAACGGTACGTCGATGAGGATTTCCAACGCCCGCTTGCCGAAGAACCTGTCGCGGACCAGCAGCCAGGCGATCAGGGTGCCCATCACGATGTTGACCAGGGTGACCAGCAGCGCGGTGCCCACGGTCAGCCGAATGGTGGCGGCGGTCTGCTCGTTGGTCACCGACCGCCAGAAGCCGGCCCAGCCGCCTTCGGCGGCGGTCACCGCGACGGCGGCCAGTGGGATCAGCACGAGCAGGCTGAACCAGACCATGGCCACGCCGAGGCCCAGCCCGGACACCCGGGTCAGCGGCAGGCCGCTCCGGACCGACCGGCGGGGGGCCGCCGGTCGGTCCGGAGCAAGAGTTGCCGAGGTCACTTCGCCTTCCCGGAGGCCGCGATGACCTTGGTGATGATGCCCTCGTTCTCATCGAAGAACTTCTTGGACAGCGCCGACCAGCTCTCGAAGTCCGTGTCGACGGTGAGCAGCTTCTGCGGCGCCGGGAACGGGTTGGCCGGGTCGAGCGCGCCCTCGATACCGCTGGTGTCGACGCCGTCGATGATCGGACGGAAGCCGGTCAGGGCGAACTGCCGCTGCCCCTGCGGGCCGAGCACGAAGTCCAGCCACTCCTTCGCCTTCGGGTCCGCGTCCTTGAGCACGGCGCCCGGGTTCTGGATCAGGATGGTGGTGGGAGGCAGGATCCAGTCCAGATCCTCGCCGTTCTGCCGGGCCAGGATCGTCTCGTTCTCGTAGGCCAGCAGCACGTCACCGGTGCCACCGAGGAAGGTGGTGGTGGCGTCCCGGCCGCTGCCCGGCAGCGACACCACGTTGGCGAACAGCTTGGTGAGGAACTCCTGCGCCTGGGCGTCGGTGCCACCGTTGGCGGCGATGTGTCCCCAGGCGGCGAGGGCGTTCCAGCGGGCGGCGCCCGAGGAGGCCGGGTTGGGCGTGACGATGCCGATGCCGGGCTTGATCAGGTCGTCCCAGCCCTGGATGTTCTTGGGGTTGCCCTTGCGTACGGCCAGGACCACGACCGACGAGGACACGATGCCCTTGTTCGGGCCGTCGTCCCAGCTCTCGTCGACCAGACCGGCGTCGACCAGGCGGGTCACGTCGCTGCTGACGGAGAAGTGCACGTAGTCGGCCTTGAGGCCGGAGACCACCGCGCGACTCTGGTCGCCGGAGGCGCCGTAGGAGGACTTGAACCGTACGCCCTTGCCCGCCTCGGTCTTGTTCCATTCCGCGGCGATGGCCTTGTTGGCCGCCTCGGGCACCGCGAATCCGACGATGTTCAACGTGCTGGAGTCACTCGCCGAGGTGCCGCCGCCGCAGCCCGACAGGGCCAGGCCGGTGACCATGGCTGCAGCGATGGCCGTTCTGATCCGGAGCCTCATCGCAGGTGTCCTCCTCCAGTGCGCGCCCGCACTCTATAAATCCGACCGACTAGATAGGGAATATGCCCGTTTTGGGCCATCAGCAGGAAAAGCGGTGTTGGATCGCGGTCACGGACCGAGCCTCGGTGCCCAGCCGACAACGGCGCGACGACGACCCCGACGCGCCCGGCTCACGCCGGCGCGGCAGCATCGATCGCCTGCCCGACCGCGCACCGAATATCCCACCAACTCGACAGGATTTCAAGCCTTAATCCGGGCCGGACCGGGTGCAGACCCGACCGGCGTGCGCATCCGCGGGGCGGTCGACCGGCACGAGCAGGTCGGCGAGGCTGGACCGGTCGACCACCCGCTCGATCGCGCGGTGCACCGACTGCCACACCTCGCCCAGCCCGACGGCCACCCCGTGATACGTCGCCACCTCGGCAGGCGCACCCCGAACGGTGGTCAGCGGCCCGCCGGTGGCCCGCAACACGTCACCGACGGTGATGTCCTCCGGCGCCCTGGTCAGCGCGTATCCGCCGTCGGAACCGCGGGCGCTGTGCAGCAGACCGGCACGGCGCAGATCCAGCAGGATGCCCTGCAGGAAGGAGTACGGGATGTCCTGGCTGGCCGCGAGCGCCGCCGCCTTCACCAGGGCCGGGTGCTGCTGGGCCATCGCCAACATGGCCCGTACGGCGTAGTCCGATCGCGCTGACACGTACACGCCTAGGCCCCCGGTGCCCTACATACTCCATCGAACATATAGGGATACTGGACAACGTCGTTCGGCGCGTCAAGAGCCACGGTGCCGGCGGAGGGGTCAGGAGACGCGCATCGCCCGTACGGCCTCTCCCGCGTACAGGCAGGCGGCCCGGTGCCCGGCGGCGACCTCGACCAGCGCCGGATCGGTCTCGGCACAGTCGGGTCGCGCCTGCGGGCAGCGGGTCCGGAACCGGCAGCCGCTGGGCGGTTCGACCGGGCTGGGGATGTCCCCACTGAGGATGACCCGCCGACGTTCCCGTTCGACCCGCGGATCCGCCACCGGAATCGCCGACAGCAGCGCGGCCGTGTACGGATGCGCCGGCTCCCGCCAGATCTGCGCCGGTGTGCCGCTCTCCACGATGCGACCCAGATACATCACCGCCATCCGGTCGCTCATGTGCTCGACGGCGGCCAGATCGTGGGCGATGAACAGGTAGGTCAGTCCCAGGTCCCGTTGCAGCCCGCGCAGCAGATTCATGATCTGCGCCTGCACGCTGAGATCGAGCGAGGCGATCGGCTCGTCGAGGACGATCAGGTCCGGCTCGCCGGCCAGCGCGCGGGCGATACCCACCCGCTGCCGCTGGCCGCCGGAGAGTTCATGCGGGTGCCGGTCGGCCAGGTCCCGACGCAGACCCACCGCGTCGAGCAGTTCCTCGACGCGGCGACGACGAGCGGAGGAGGAGTCGACGAGCCGGTGCACGATCAACGGTTCGGCGATGCTGGACCCGACGGTACGGCGTGGATCGAGCGACGCCTGCGGATCCTGGAACACCATGGCGACCCGACGCCGCAGCGCCCGCAGCTGGCGACGCGACCAGCCGGTCACGTCCTGCCCGGCTACCCGGACGCTGCCCGTGGTGGGATCGACCAGGCGCAGCAGCGCCAGACCGGTGGTCGACTTGCCGCTGCCCGACTCCCCCACCAGCCCCAGCGTCTCGCCCCGGCGGACCTGCAACGACACCCCGTCGACCGCCCGGACCACGCCGGCCGAGGTCGGGAACCAGACCCGCAGGTCGTCGAGCTCGGCGACCGCCTCAGTCGCACCGCGCTGCGTCGGCACCTGCACCTCACCGCGCTTCATCGGCCCTCCCCGTCGGGTTGCTGCGGGTAGAAGGTGCGGACGTGGTGTGCGCCGGCAACCGGGACCAGCGGCGGCAGCTCGTACTCACATCGGGCGTCGCCGCGCACCGGGCAGCGGGGCCAGAAGGCACAGCCGGCGGGTAGCTCGTGCGGGCTGGGTGGCGCGCCGGCGATGGTGACCAGGTCGCCACCGCCGGCCCCCGGCTCGGGTCGGGCGGCGAGCAGAGCCGAGGTGTACGGGTGCCCCGGCCGGTCGAACACCGCGTCGACCGGCCCCTGCTCGACGATCCGCCCGGCGTACATCACCGCCACGGTGTCCGCGATGCCGGCGACCACGCCCAGGTCGTGGGTGATCCAGACGACCGCGGTGCCGAGGCGCTGTTGCAGGTCGGCGACCAGCTCGACGATCTGGGCCTGGGTGGTGACGTCCAGCGCGGTGGTCGGCTCGTCGGCGATCAGCAGATCCGGTTCGCAGGCCAACGCCATGGCGATGACCACCCGCTGGCGCATGCCACCGGAGAACTGGTGCGGGTAGGCGTCCACCCGCTGCGCGGCCGACGGGATGCCGACCAGGTCGAGCAGTTCGATGGCGCGGGTGCGGGCGGCCCGCCGGGTCAGCCCGAGATGTTCCTCGCCGGCCTCGGCGACCTGCCGACCGACTGTGAGCACCGGGTTGAGCGAGGTCATCGGATCCTGGAAGACGAATCCGACGTGCCGACCCCGCATCCGCCGCCGCCGATCCGCCGGCAACGCGGTGAAGTCCTCACCGAGCAGCCGTACGCTGCCCGTCACCCGGGCGGCGCGCGGTGCCAGGCCGGTGGCGGCGAGCACGCTCATGCTCTTGCCGCTGCCCGACTCGCCGACCAGGGCGAGGGTCTGCCCCGCCTGGACCGACCAGTCGACCCCGGCCACCGCGCGGGCCGGACCGCGCCGGGTGCCGATGGTGACGGTGAGCCCCGACACGGCCAGTACGGCATCGCTCATCCGGTGCTCCTCCTGGCCTCGTTGACGGTCAACTGACGGGGGTCGAGCACGTCGCGCAGCGCGTCACCGACCAGGTTGAACGCCAGCACGGTGCAGAAGATGGCGGCACCCGGAAAGACGCCCAGCCACCAGGCGTCGGTGACGAAACCCCGACCGTCGTAGAGCATCCGACCCCAGGCGGGGGCGGGTGGCTGCACCCCGAGACCGAGGAAGGACAGCGCCGCCTCGGACAGGATCGCGAAAGCCAGCGACAGCGACGTCTGCACGATCAGCGGCGCGGCGATGTTCGGCAGCACGTGCCGGCGCATGATCCGCAGGTCGGACGCGCCGATGGAGACCGCGGCCCGGACGAAGACCTGCTCCCGCACCGAGAGCACACCGGCCCGGGTGACCCGGGCGAAGATCGGCGTGTAGACCACCCCGATGGCGATCATCGCGGTGAGCAGGCCCGGTCCGAGCACCGCCACGATGGCCACCGCGAGCAGCAGCACCGGGAACGCGAACAGCACGTCCATGCAGCGCATCAGCAGGTTGTCCAGCCAGCCCCGGTAGTAGCCGGCGAACAGGCCGAGGGTGACCCCGGCGACCAGGGCGATGCCGACGCTGACCGCGCCGACCTGAAGGGACACCCGGGCGGCGACCATGACCCGGCTGAGCACGTCGCGGCCGAGTTCATCGGTGCCGAACGGATGCGCCCAACTGGGCGCCTGGAGCATCCGGTCGACGTCCACGTCGTTGATGCCGGCCGGTGCCAGCCACGGCCCGGCCACCCCGACCACGACCAGCAGCACCAGGACCGCGGTGCCGGTCAGGGCCAACGGGTCGTGGCGCAACGCCGACACGGCACGCCGCAACTGCCCCTCGCTCGGGTTGACCGTCGGCGCGCTCATTTGACCGTGATCCTCGGGTCGAGGCGGGCGTAGAGGATGTCCACCAACAGGTTGACCAGCAGGAACAGCGCCGCGACCAGCAGCACCGCCCCCTGGAGTACGGGATAGTCGCGGGCCTGTACCGCGTCGAAGGTGAGCCGGCCGATGCCCGGCCAGGCGAACAGCACCTCGATCACGATCACTCCGCCGAGCAGGCTCGCCAACTGCACCGCCACCACGGTGACCACCGGGATCAGGGCGTTGCGCAGCACATGCCGCAACACCACCACCCGGGTCCGCAGACCCTTGGCCTCGGCGGTACGGACGTAGTCCTCCGACAGCACCTCCAGCATCGACGAGCGGATGAACCGGGTCAGGATCGACGCGGTCACCAGGCCCACGGTCGCCGCGGGCAGGGCGACGTGCGACGCCCACCGGGCCGGGTACTCGGTCAACGCCACGTAGCCCGACGGCGGCAGCCAGCCGAGCACCCCGGCGAAGAGCAGGATGCCCATGATGCCCATCCAGAAATCCGGCACCGAGACACCGAACTGGCTGAACACCCGCGCCGCGTGGTCGACGACCGATCCGCTGCGCATGGCCGACACGATGCCCAGCGGCAGGGCGATCACCAACGCGAACAGCACAGCGGTCACGGCCAGCGACAGCGTCGCGGGCAGCCGCTCCAGCACGATGGCGGTGACCGGCTGGCCGCTGCGGAAGCTGACCCCCAGGTCGCCGGTCAGCGCCCGCCGCAGATAGTCGAAGTACTGCACCACCAGGGGTTGGTCCAGCCCGGCCCGAGCCCGCAGCGCCTCGTAGGTCTGCGGGTCGAACCGGGTGCCCAGCGCCACCCGGACCGGGTCACCCGGCACCAGTTGCAGCAGCAGGAACACCACGAGGGTGACGCCGAGCAGCACCACGCAGGACTGGAGCAGTCGGCGGATGACGAAGCGGGCCACCTGCGGTCCCCTGCCCGCTCACCTGGTCAACGCCACGTCGCGGAACCGGATCGCCCGGTCGGTGCGTACCTGATAGCCGGTGACCTGTTTCGACCAGCCCTGCGCCACGTCGGGGTTGTAGAGGTAGATGTAGCTGGCGTCGTCGACGATCTGCTTGGCCACCTGCTCGTACTGCTGTTTGCGGGCGCCCTGGTCGGTCTGCGTGCGGGCCCGGTCCAGCAGTTGGTCGACGGCGGGGTTGTTGTACTTGTGGAAGTTGAACGTGCCGCCGCTGTGGTGCTGGGCGTAGTAGAACTCGTCCGGGTCGATGTTGCCCAGCCAGCCGAGCATGAACGAGTCGAAGTTGCCCTTGCCCTGCTCGTCGAGCCACTGCGCGAAGTCCAGCGTACGAATCTTGACGTTGACGCCGATGCCCGCCAACTGCGACGCGATGACCTGCGCGGCGGTGACCGTCTCCGGGTACTCGCTTGTCACCATCAGGTCCATGGTCAGGTCACTGACGCCGGCCTGGTCGAGCAGCTGCCGGGCCTGGTTCACATCGTGCGAGTACGGCGCGTACTCGTAGTAGAAGGCGCTGTTCTGCGGAATCGCCGTCTGGTTGACCGTGGCCAGCCCGAACTTGGCGGCCTTGGTGATCGCCTCCCGGTCCAGCGCGAACGCGATCGCCCGGCGCACGTTGACGTCGTCGTACGGCTTACGCGCCTGGTTGAGGGCCAGGTACCAGTAGTCCGTCGACGGCACCGACTCGACGGTCGGCTCGTCGCCGTCGAGCAGCGCGGGCACCTGCTGCGGGGGCAGGTTGTCCGTCCACTGCACCTCGTTTCCGCGTAGGTTCTGCAACGCCACCGTGGGGTCGCTGACGAAGGTGAACCGCACCCCGTCGAGCTTGGGCCGCTCGCCCCAGTAGTTGTCGTTGCGGACCAACTGGATGTTGTCGCCGGAGGTGTAGCCGCCGATGGCGAAGGGTCCACTGCCGATCGGCTTGGTGGTGATCTCGCCGGACTCCACGTTGGCCTTCTGCACGATCGCCACCCCCTTGAAGCCGCCCAGGTTGGCCAGCAGATTCGGGGTGGGCGCGGACAGGGTGATCACCACGGTGGTCGGGTTCGACGCGGCCACCGACTTGACGGTGCCGAACTTGTACGCCGTGTTCAGCTTCTCGTCGATGATCCGGTTGTACGAGTAGACGACGTCCTCGGCGGTCAACGGCGTACCGTCGGAGAACTTGACCCCCTCGCGGAGGGTGAACGTCCAGGTCAGCTGGTCGTCGCTGGTGGTCCACCCGGTGGCCAGCGACGGCTGCATCTCCAGGTTCGCGTCCGGCTCCACCAGGGTGTCGAAGACGTTCTCCAGCACCTGGAAGCTGTAGTAGGCCGAAGTCTTGTGCGGGTCGAGCTGATCCGGTTCACCACCGATGGCGGCGTTCAGGACACCCCCCGCGCCGGCCTCGTTCCCGCCGTCGACATCGACGCCCTCCCCCGCGCTACAACCCACCGACACGGTGAGCAGCAGGGCGAGCGTCGCGCCGGCCAACCCGAATCTGGTGCTGGACATGGTCCTCCCCCAGGGATCCTGCGGCCACTGCCTGACCCCACGCTAGCCGCTAACCGGGCATCTGGCAGGGCATGATCGGCGTCAATTACCGGCAGCGGCGCAGTTCTTGCTGGTCAGCCGCACGGTGTACTCGGCATCGTCGTGCGTGATACCGGACGGTTGACCGTCGAACCAGGTCTCCACCTTCTGCCAGCCCGCACGCTGCTCGTAGTGCAGATGCGGGGCCCCGGAGTTGCCGGTGCTGCCGATCCGCCCGATCTGCTGACCCTGGGCGACCCGCTGCCCGACCTGCACCATCGGCGGTTCGAGCAGGTGCAGATACTGGGTCTCCCACCGCCCGCCGTGGTCGATCTTCACCCAGTAGCCGCCACCGCGGCCCCGAGGCCCATCCGGATTCTCCGGCGTACGCCCACCGAGCGACCCGTTGATGCCCGCCACGGTCACCGTGCCCTCGTACGAGGCGAGCACCGGCTGCCCCCACGGGTCACCGGAGAGGGGGAAGAAATCCACGTCGTTGTCACCGTGACCGGGATAGGTGCCCACCTGCCAGGTCTCCCCGCAGCCCACCGGCATCTGGAACAACGGTCGCGGCCCCGGCGGCAACACCTGCGGCACCACCACGTACGCGACCGCGCCGAGCACCCCCAGCAGACCGACGACCAGCAGCAGCCACGGCAGACGTCTGCGGCGGCGACGGTGTGAGCGGGGGTGGCCGGTCGTCACGCCCCGAAGCATCTCAGACGCCCACAACGCCGCTGCTCGGACGGTCAGCGGGCGCGGCCGGTCGCCGGTCCCGCCTTGCTTACCGATCGGCGCACCACCCGGGCACCCGGGTCGCCCGGTCGGCCGGGTCCCACCGCGTCCCCGCGTACGTCGGCGACGAAGGTGGCGAGCAACTCCCGGCTGTGTTGCAACGACGCGATCTTCTCGGTCAACTGGTCCAGTTCGCTCTCAAGGGTTTCGGCCAGCCGAGCCCGGTCGGCCGGTTCGTCGGGGATCGCCGCACGCCCGTCCAGCAGGAAGCGCAGCGCCTGCCCGACCACGCCCGAGGGCAGCGAGGCCGACAGCATGCACCTGATCCGGGCCACCCGGTCGACATCCGCTTCGGCGTAGACCCGGTAGCCCGAGGCGGTCCGCTCGGGCTTGAGCAGCCCCTGCTCCTCGTAGTAGCGCAGCATCCGCTCCGAGGCACCGGTACGGGCGCTCAACTCACCGATCCGCATGGCTTGACTCTAACGTCGATGTCAGGCTTTAGCGTCCGTCTGTGATCATCTATGTACTCCTCGTCTGCTCGTTCGCCGTGGCCACCGCCGAGTTCGTGCTGGTCGGTCTCCTCCCCCAGGTCGCCGTCGACCTGGGGGTCTCGGTGCCCGCCGCCGGGCAACTGATCACCGCGTACATGATCGTGGTGACCGTGGGCGGCCCCGTCGCGGCCCTGCTGACCCGCCGGCTACCCCGCCGGGAACTACTCGCCGCCACCATGGCGCTGGCGACCGTGTCGGCGGTGGCCAGCGCGATGTCCACGTCGTACGCCATGCTGTTGTCGGCCCGGCTGGGGTCGGCGCTGGCGCAGGCGCTGTTCATGGCCGTGGCCTCCCAGATCGCCATGGCGGCCGTGCCGCCCGAGGGGCAGACCGCCGCGGTGGCCCGGGTGTTCGGCGGGTTCGCCCTGGCCACCGTGCTCGGTCTGCCGCTGGGCAGCCTGATCGGTGCGGCGTACGGCTGGCCGGTCACCTTCGTGGTCGTCGCCGGCCTGGCCGCCGTCGGGCTGCTCGGCGTCGTCGTCTTCTGCCCCCGGATCGTCGCCGTGCCACCGGCCGGGATCCGCGACAGCGTCGGCGCGCTGACCCGTCCGGCCATCCTCGCCGGCCTCGGCGTCACCCTGCTCACGCTTACCGGCTTCGTGGCAGCCTTCACCTACGTCGCCCCGATGCTGCGTACCGTCACCGGATTGAGCCCCGGCTGGGTCAGCGTCGGCCTGGTCGGCTACGGCCTGGGCACCATCGTCGGCAACCTGCTCGCCGGCCGGGTACGCCCCGACGCCATCACCCGCCGCCTGCCGTACGCCATCGGCGCCCTGGCGCTGATCCTGCTCGCCCAGCCGCTCCTGCTACCCACGACGGCACCGGCGTTGGCCGGGCTGGCTCTGCTGGGTGCGGCGGCGTTCCTGGTCGTACCGCTGGTCCAGACCTGGCTGATGGGCCAGGTCGACGCGGGTGCCACCGGCCTGATCGCGGCGGTGAACATCTCCGTCGCCGGCGCGGCGGGTGCCCTCGGCGCCGCGCTCGGCGGGACGGTGCTCGCGATCGGGTTCGGCCCCGCCTGGATCGGCCCGGTCGCCGCCGTCTCCGTACTCGGTGCGACCATCATCGCCACCGGCATCGCCCGGGCGTCATCGCCGAGCAAACGGTCACCGGGAGCACTGCTACGGCGGTGAAGTGGGTGAGAACGGCTCCGACGGTGCCCGCCGATGTTGCTGGAAGCCGACCGGATCGCGCCCGCCGAGGTACGCCACCGGCCCGCCGCCCGGCAGGTGCTCGCCGACACCCTCAGTCACCCCGACGCCCCGGCCACGATTCTCGCGCTCGCCGCCACCCTGGGGGTGACCCGAGGATGACCGCAAACTTCCTGACCCTGGCCCAGATCCTCAACCGGCTCACCCTGACCGCCCGCTGGACCCTGCGTGACCACCAGCCCGGCCCGGACGGCCGCTGCCCCCTCTGCCGCGTCCCGGATTGTGCCGTGGCCGCCGCCGCCCGCGACGTGCTCACCACGATCAAGCAGACCCGCTGGGTCCCGCCCAACCCTCCCTCCACCCCAGACGCCCTCTCCCCCACGCCCCCTCCCCGTCGATCATGGAGTTTCGGCCGGGACAAATAGTTGATATGCCACATTCCGGCGACCAAAACTCCATGATCGACGGGGAGATCGGGCGGGGCGAGCGGGCGGGGCGAGCGGGTGGGCGAGTGGGTGGGGAAGGGGGTTACTTGGGGGCGGGGCCGTTGTCGACGAGGCGGAAGCGGGCGGTTACCGGGGCGTCGCCGGCCTCTTCGAGGATCAGGCCTCGGGTCGGGGAGTTCTGCAGGTACGCCGAGTTGCTGCTGATCAGGTACGTGCCTCCAGCGGCGGGGTCGAGAGAGAAACGCTGTCGGGGTTCGTCCTGGTCGCAGGGGACGCCTTCGACGCGCAGCGGCTGGCTGCCTGCCGAGCGGACCTCCCAGCAGGTGTCGGTCAGGTCGGTGTCGGGGTCGGCGGCGGTGCGGATCTGGTAGGTGCCGGGGCCCTGCGGCGTGATCACGAACAGCCGGCGGCCCTCGACGCCGTCGACCTCGGCCAGCCGGCCGTCGTCGAGCATCGACACCGCCGACTCGAACGCGTCGGTGCGCACGATGGCGACCTGGCGGGTGCCGGACAGCAGCCGATCGGTGCTCGGCGGCACGGCCGGCGAACTGGTGGACGAATCAGGTGAATCAGGCGACCCCGTGGACGAGTCGGGCGAGCCCGTGGGCGAGGTCGACGGGCGCGACGGATCGACGCTGGGGCTGGTGGACGGGCCGATGACGGTGGACGGACCGGCCGGGTCGATCGGCATCGACTGCGTGGAGCCGCCGAGGCGGGCCAGTGCGACGCCCGCGCCGAGCACGACGACCGCGGTGGCGGCGAGCGCCACCGAGGCGGTCCGGCGGCGGCGGCGGCGAATTTCGCCGCGTCGCCGGATGTCGGTGGCGGCGGGGATCCGGCTGTCCTGCCCGCCGTCGCGCGCCAGTGCCCGTAGGGCGTCGTCGAGCTGGTCGTCGAAGCTCACGTGCTGCGCCCTCCGTCCATGTGGGGACTGCTCTCCTCGGTCAGATGGGCGGCCAGCGCCCGGCGGCCCCGGGCCAGCCGGGTCTTGACGGTGTTCTCGTTGCTGCCCACCTCGGTCGCGATCTCGGTGACGCTGAGGCCGACCAGATGGTGCAGCACCACCACCCGACGCTGCTCGGTGGGGATGCGCCGCAGCGCCGTCACCACCGCGACGTGGTCGACCGAGGTGGCCTCCACCTGCTGCCCGGTGGCGTCCCGCCGGTGGGCGCGCAGCCGGTTGACGGTCTTGCGCCAGGCGCTCACCGCCACCCGGTAGGCCACCCGGCGCACCCAGGCTTCCGGGCTGTCGCACTCGCGCACCGTCGCCCACCGGTCCCAGGCCCGGGCGTACGCCTCGGCCACCGCGTCCTCGGCCTCGGCCCGGTTGCCGATCATCGCGTACAGCTGTCCCAGCACCCGCTGCACGGACGCGGAGTAGAAGGCGTCGAACTCCGCAGCGTCACGCATCGATCAAAGTCTCCCACCCGACCCGGTTGAATCCGTCAACTGTCTGGTCACACTGGTGACCCGGCCGGGGGTGGACGGCCGGGTCACCGGGCCGGTCACGTGCGCGGGGCCGGGCCGGTGTCGTTGAACCGGAAGCTGCTGAACGGTGCGGCGTCACCCAACTCCTCCAGGATCAGCCCGGATCGTACCGAGTCTCGCAGGTACGCCCAGCGGTTGCTGATCACGTACTCACGGGGTCCACCACCCTCGGCGGCGGTGATGACGAACCGCTGTGCCGGGTCGTTCGCCCGGCAGGTGGCACCCCGCACGTACAGCGGTTGGGTGTTCTGCGGGTTGTGTGCCTGCCAGCAGATCGGCTTGCCGGTGCCGCCGCCGTAGTACGCCTTCATCAGGAACTCGCCCGAGCCGAGGGGGGTCGGCACGAACACCTGTCGGCCCCGGTCGTCGTCGACCTCGGCCAGCCGGCCACCGTCGAGCAGGGACAGACCGCCCTCGAACGCGCCCACCCGTACGATCGTGACCCGGCGTTTGCCGGAGAGCACGGCGTCGATGCTCGGGGTCGGCTGCGGTGTCGGCCGCCCCTTGCCGGCACCGGGCGGCCGCAAGCCAGCCACCGGCGCCGCCGCAGCCGGCGCCTCGACGGCCACCGCGCTCGGCGTCGGTGTGTCGTTTTCGGACGCCGACGCTACCCCGTACACGGTCGCGGCGACGCTTGTCAGCGCCACCAGGCTCGCTCCAGCGAGCCATCTACCCACCACCACGGTTCCTCCCGGCTGCCTCGCCTGTCGAGGCCATCTGCCCTGCCGGCGGCTGGTCCTCGGTCGTTCAGCCTGATGACGCGTAGCGCCGGCAGCGGGTTTCACCGATCCGCCGCATTTCTCGGCGGGCATTGCGGACACCCCTGCCGGCTGCTGACAGGACGGCCTCCGCCGCCACCCTTTCCCTGCCGTGAGCGACGCAATACGGTGTGTGGCAGCGAGACACGCCAATATCGGGGGCCAGCATGGCGGAGTTCGACTACATCGTGGTGGGTGCGGGGTCGGCCGGCTGTGTGCTGGCGAACCGGCTGACCGAGGACCCGGGCACGCGGGTCCTGCTCATCGAGGCCGGCGGCTGGGACCGCAGCCCCTGGGTCCGCATTCCCAAGGGTTTCAGCCGGCTGATGGACGACCGACGCACCGCCTGGCACTACCCGGCGCAGGTCCGAGCGGGCCAGCAGGAGGTCTGGCAGCGCGGCCGGCTGGTCGGCGGGTCAAGCTCGATAAACGGCATGGTGTACGGCCGCGGCGACCGGCTCGACTACGACGAGTTGGAACGTCTCGGCAACCCCGGCTGGGGTTGGGACACCATGCTGCCGATCTTCAAGCGCCTGGAGGACAATCCGCTCGGCGCCTCGCAGGTGCGCGGCGTCGGCGGGCCGCTGCGCCTGTCCACCGCCACCGGCACCGACGAGATCAGCGAGAACGCCATCGCGGCCGGGGTGGAACTGGGCTGGCAGCGGGTGGACGACCTCAACGCCACCGACGACGAACGCATCGGCTACCTGATGGCGACCATCCGCGACGGTCGCCGCAGCAACGCCGCCGACGCCTTCCTGCATCCGGTCCGCAACCGACCCAACCTCACCGTCGTGGTCGACACCGTCGTGGTACGCATCCTGATCGAGAACGGTCAGGCGGTCGGGGTATGCACCCGCCAGGGCGGCCGGAGTGTCGAGCATCGTGCCGCCGCCGAGGTGGTCCTCGCCGCCGGGGCGATCGCCACCCCGCAGTTGTTGCAGGTCTCCGGCATCGGGCCGGCCGAGACCCTGCGCCGGGCCGGTGTCCCGGTGCTGGCGGACCGGCCGCGCGTCGGGGTCGGCATGCGCGAGCACCGCACCACGCCCATGCAGTTCCGGCTGGCGGGCCGGGCCGGCTACAACGCCCGCCTGAGCAGCCCACTCGGGCAGGCCCGCGAGATGCTGCGCTACCTGACCACTCGACGGGGGCTGCTCGCCCTACCGGTGTACGACGTCGGGGCGTACTTCCGCTCCGCGCCGGACGTCGGGCACCCCGACGCGCAGTTGCTGCTCGCGCCCTTCTCGGCAGCACCCCGACGCCCCGGACGGGCGATCGAGTTGGAGTCGGAGTCGGGGTTGATGGCCCAGGTCACGGTGACCCGGCCGGAGAGCGAAGGCAGCCTGGCAATCACCTCGGCGGCCCCTGGCACCGCACCGGCAATCGTGGCGAACTACTTCACCGCCCCGCATGACCGTCGGGTCGCCGTCGGCGCGTTCCGGCGGGTGCGGGAGTTGTTCGGCACGGCACCGATCGCCAAGCGGATCGTCGCCGAGACGCTGCCCGGCCCGGCGGTGCAGGACGACGAGGAGATCATCGAGGCGGGGCTCGCCCTCGGCTACTGCGGTTACCACGCGGTGGGCACCTGCGCGATGGGGCCGGGCGACGACTTCGTGGTGGACTCCCGGCTGCGGGTACGCGGTGTGGCAGGCCTACGCGTCGTGGACGCGTCGGTGCTGCCGATCCTCGTCTCGGGCTACCTCAACGCCCCGGTGATGGCGCTGGCCTGGCGCGCCGCCGACCTGATCCGCGCCGACCGCTGACCGCCCCCGCATCCGCTCATCTGATCCTGCTGATCACGTGACCACCTGGCGTGGCTGTCACCGGCGTTGACCGCGACACCACCCGTAGAGCATCCTAGGCAGATAGGTTGAAGAGGAACAGCTCGGCGCGCCTGAAGGCCCATGGCAGGTCAGTGGCGGAGAGTTACCAGGTGGTGCCTCGTGCTGCCGGCCCGGCCGCTCGGGCGGCATCGTCCGGCAGGGCTGTGACCTGCGTTACCAACGTCCGCAGCGGGAATCAGCTCGCCGGTCACGGGTTGCAGCCAGTTGTGACGATCACGCCCCTGACTGCCCTGACCGCCCGTTTCGTGGAGACGACCCGATGACCTCAGTCGACACGGCCACGGCACCGGCGCAGCCGGTGATGCCCGGCGACCTGATGACCCCTCGGCAGCGCCTGCGGCTGATCCTCGTCCTCGGCTCGCTGATCGCGGTGGGGCCGCTGACCATCGACATGTACCTGCCGGCGCTGCCCGCGATCGTCGACGACTTCGCGACCAGTTCGGCGGCGGTCCAGTTGACCCTCACCGGCACGCTTATCGGTCTCGCGTTGGGTCAGCTGCTGATCGGTCCCCTCTCCGACGCCGTCGGCCGCAGGGCACCGCTGATCGCCGGCACCGCACTGCACATCGTCGCCTCGGTGTGCTGCGCGCTCGCCCCGAACGTCACCGTGCTGGGGGCGCTGCGGGTCGTGCAGGGTCTCGGCGCGGCGGCCGCCGCCGTGATCGCCATGGCCGTGGTGCGTGACCTGTTCACCGGCATCGCATTCGCCCGGACGCTGTCCCGGCTGCTGCTGGTGATGGGTGCCGCGCCGGTGCTCGCCCCCACGCTCGGCAGCGAACTGCTGCGGTGGACGCAGTGGCGTGGCGTCTTCGCCGCGCTGGCCGTCTTCGGCGTACTGCTGATGCTCGTCGCCGTGTTGGGGCTGCCGGAGACGTTGCCGCCCGCGCAGCGGCAACGCGGCGGGCCGCTGCACATCGTGCGGCTCTACGGTGGACTGCTCCGCGACCGCGCCTTCGTCGGGTTGATCATGGTTGCCGGCCTGGCCATGGCGGCGCTGTTCGCCTACGTCGCCGGGTCCTCGTTCGTCATGCAGGAGCAGTACGGGCTGGACGAGCAGCAGTTCGGGCTCGCCTTCGGTGCCGGTGCCATCGGGCTGATCGCCGCCACCCAGGGCAACGTACGACTGCTGCGCCGCTACACCCCGCAGCGGATCCTGCTGGTCGCCCTGCTCGCGGGCACCGCTGCCGCTCTGGTGCTCGTCGCGCTCGCCCTGACCGGTTTCGGCGGGCTGCCGGCGCTGCTGGCCGCGCTGTGGTTGGTGCTGGCCGCGACCGGCCTCGCGCTGCCGAACGCGCCGGCGTTGGCGCTCAGCCGGCACGGCGAGGCGGCCGGCACCGCCTCCGCTCTGCTCGGCGCGGTGCAGTTCGGCGTCGGCGCGGTGGCCGCGCCGCTGGTCGGCGTGCTCGGCAACGGCGCGGTGGCGATGGCCGCGGTGATCGCCGGCGGCCTGGCCTCGGCACTGATCGCCCTGCTCGTCGTGGCCCGGCCCGACCAGCTCGCCGCGGTGGACGCGGAGCCGGTGGCCGTAGCGCTGCACTGACCATCAAGGCCGAGAAATGCGAAAAGCAGGAAGCGGATCGCTTCCTGCCACTCTTAACTTATAGCGCACAGGGGGTCTTGCGGCAAGACCCCGGTGATGGCGCAGACTCTGCGCCCGAGGCCACAAGCTGCGGAAATGGCAGCGCCTGCGGTGCAAGTGAAACCGCAGGAACTGGTGGCCGAATCCTTCACCGAATGGGCGGCGCATGTTTGACGTGATCGTTGTGGGCGGCGGACCGACCGGCCTGATGCTGGCCGCCGAGTTACGGCTGCACGGGGTGCAGGTCGTCGTACTGGAGAAGGATTCGGAGCCGACCAAGTTCGTCCGGTCGCTCGGCCTGCACGTACGCAGCATCGAGGTGTTGGACCAGCGCGGGCTGCTGGACACCTTCCTCGCGCACGGCCAGCGGTACCCGGTCGGCGGCTTCTTCGCCGGGATCGAGAAGCCGGCGCCGGAGCTGGACAGCGCGCACGCGTACGTGCTCGGCATTCCGCAGACCACCACCGACCGGCTGCTCGCCGAGCATGCGGTCGCGGTCGGCGCGGACCTGCGGCGCGGCTGCGAACTGGTAGGGCTGAGCCAGGACGAGGACGGCGTCACCGCCGAACTGGCCGACGGCACCCAGCTGCGCGCACGCTACCTGGTCGGCTGTGACGGCGGGCGCAGCACCGTACGCAATCTGCTCAAGGTTGGTTTTCCCGGCGAACCGAGCCGGGTCGACACGCTGCTGGGTGAGATGGAGGCGAATGCCCCGCTGGACACGATCGTCGCCATGGTCACCGAGATCCGCAAGACCCAGAAACGGTTCGGTCTCGGGCCCCTCGGCAACGGGGTCTACCGGGTCATCGTGCCCGCCGAGAAAGTGGCAGTCGACCGGACCGTCGCGCCGACGCTCGACGAGTTCAAACAGCAACTGCGGGCGTACGCGGGCACCGACTTCGGTGTGCACTCACCGCGCTGGCTGTCTCGCTTCGGCGACGCCACCCGGCTGGCCGAGCGTTACCGGGTGGACCGGGTGCTGTTGGCCGGCGACGCCGCGCACATCCACCCGCCGACCGGCGGGCAGGGCCTCAACCTCGGCATCCAGGACGCGGTAAACCTCGGCTGGAAGCTGGCCGCCGAGGTCAACGGGTGGGCCCCGGAAGGGCTGCTGGACAGCTACCACACCGAACGGCATCCGGTCGCCGCGGACGTGCTGGACAACACCCGGGCGCAGATGGAGTTGCTCTCCACCGAGCCGGGCCCGCAGTCGCTGCGCCGACTGCTGTCGGAGCTGATGGACTTCGAGGAGGTCAACCGGTACCTGACCGAGAAGATCACCGCGATCGGCGTCCGGTACGACTTCGGCGCAGGGCACGACCTGCTGGGCCGGCGGATGCGGGACGTGCCGCTGGGCCGGGGACGCCTCTACGAGCTGACCCGGACCGGTCGTGGGCTGCTGCTCGACCAGACCGGCCGGCTCTCGGTCGCCGGCTGGGCCGACCGGGTCGACCACGTCGTGGACACCAGTGGCGAGCTGGACGTACCCGCGGTCCTGCTGCGGCCCGACGGCCACATCGCCTGGGCCGGTGCCGATCAGCAGGAGTTGCGGGGCCAGCTACCGCGCTGGTTCGGCGACCCGACCGATTGACGTGATGTGCGAGCATCGCGCGCATGTCTGAGCTGACGGTGCGATCGATGACCGAGGCCGAGTTCGACCGGTGGCGGGCCGGCATTGTGCGGGCCTTCGCGGACGCGCAGGTGGCGGCCGGCAACTGGCCCGCCGAGGAGGCCCAGGAACTGGCCCAGCAGGGCAACGACGCCCTGCTGCCGGCGGGTTTCGGCACCCCCGGGATGCTGTTCCTCACCGGTGAACTCCGCGACGGGACACCGATCGGGGTGTTGTGGATCGGCCTCACCCATCCGCGTGGCGTCCCGGACTGCGCGTTCCTCTACGACATCGAGATCGGCGCGGACCACCGTGGGGCGGGCTACGGGCGGGCGCTGCTCGCCGCCGGTGAGGACGCGGTTCGCCGGCACGGCGTCGGTGCCATCGAACTCAACGTCTTCGGTGACAATGCCCGCGCCGTCGGGCTGTACGGCAGTTCGGGATACCGGGTGGTCACGCAGCAGATGCGGAAGACCCTGGTGGCGCAGCAGTGAGGTGAACGGGTGCTGCTGGTTTGACAACGGCCGCAGTGGGCAGGACCAGCCTCATGCTGGTTGACCTGATGGGACGCATGGACGACACGCTGACGCTCGCGATCCAGGGCTACGGATGGCTGCCCAACCGCCTGCGCCACAGCCCGCAGGACGTGGTGCGGACCCGTCTGCTCGGTCAGACCACGGTGGCGCTGCGCGGGCCCGACGCCGCCCGGTTCTTCTACGACGAGCAGCACATCCGCCGGCACGGCGCCATTCCCGAGCCGCTGCGCGGCACACTGTTCGGCAAGGGCGCCGTACACACCCTCGACGGCGAGCCGCACCGGGTGCGCAAGGCGATGTTCACCGCGCTGCTGATGAACGGCGGCTACGACGGCCTGGTGGAGCGGGCCGAGACGGCGTGGGACGCGGCCACGCGATCCTGGGCGGGGCGGCAGGTGGTGTTGTTCGACGAGACGGCCCCCGTGTTGGCCCGCGCGGTCTGCGAGTGGACCGGTATCCCGGTGCAGCCGCAGGACCTTCCGGCACTCGCGGCCGACCTGGTCGCGATGGTCGACGGCTTCGCCACTGCCGGGCCCCGGCACTGGCGGGCCCGCCGGGCGCGGGGACGTCGGGAGCGCTGGCTGGCCGACATCGTCACCCAGGTCCGGCGGGGTGAGCTTGACGTGCCGCCGGGCGCGGCGCTGGCCGCGGTGGCCGCGCACCGGGACAGCGACGGTGAGCTGCTCGACCCGCAGATCGCCGCGGTGGAACTGCTCAACATCATCCGACCGACGGTCGCGGTGACCTGGTTCGTGACCTTCGCCGGGCACGCCCTGCACCGCTGGCCCGAGCACCGGGGCCGGCTCCGACAGGGCGACGCGGTCTTCGCCGAGGCGTTCGCCCACGAGGTGCGCCGCTTCTACCCGTTCGCGCCCTTCATCGGCGGTCGGGCCAGGACCGACCTGACCTGGCGGGGCACCGACATCCCGGCCGGCGCGATCGTCCTGCTCGACCTGTACGGCCAGAACCACGACGCGCGACTCTGGCCGGACCCGTACCGGTTCGACCCGGACCGCTTCGTCGGTCGGGAGATCGGTGCCTTCGACCTCGTACCGCAGGGCGGCGGCGACCCGCGTACCGGCCACCGCTGCCCCGGTGAGCAGATCACCGTCGCGCTGCTGAAGGCCCTGGCCGTACGGCTCGCCCGCCTCGACCACCAGGTGCCCGCCCAGGACCTGGACATTCCGCTGCACCGCATCCCGACCCGGCCGGTCAGCGGCCTGGTGATGGCCGTGCCCGCCCGCAGCGCCGCGCCGCTGAGCAGCCGCTGACACCGGGTGCCTCACACCAGCCGAGGACCCACTGAAACGCCGGTGCCCCGCCGTTGAGCAGGCGGGGCACCGGCGTTTCGAGCTGGATCAGCCGACCGAGGCGGGGAACCTTTCCCAGACCCGGTGGTGGGTCATCAGTTGCCGGACAGCGTCGAAGACGTCGTCGCCGGAGTCGCCGGTGACCACACCCGGACTGGCGGTGACACCGGCCTGCTCCAGGACGGTGACGCCGGCACCCCAGGCGCCGATCGCCTTGGCGTGCCGCCAGACCTCCTCGACCAGGAGCAGCACCCGGGGGTCGACGGTGGCGGAGTTGGCCGCGCCGGCCTTGGCGTCCCGGGCGGGCAGCGCGTCGGGGGCCGGTGGCGGTGCGGCGGCGAGCAGGAGCGCGTCGAACTCGACCGAACGGCCGGTGGCGAAGGTGCGCTGCACCGGCAGATCGCCGATCATGCCGCCGTGCCCGGCGATCAGCAGCGGCACCATGTCCGCGGCGAAGACGGCGCGACGCACCTGGTGAATGGTGTCGAGGTCGCTGTCGTCGGTCACCACGATGCCGATCGTCCGGCCGTCGATCGGCCACGGCCGGCCCACCTGCGAGAGCGCGGGGCTGGGCTCGACGTCGGCCAGCGGTACGGTCGGCTTCGGCGCGGGCAGTCCCAGGCCGGTGGCGACCTGGGCGCAGAGCACCGGGTCGATGTTGGCCAGGCATTGCAGTTGCCGTTCCTTGATCGCCTGGTGGTAGCACTTGCCCAGCTCGAAGGTGTAGGCCCGGATGATGTGTTCCTGCTCGACCGGGGACATGCTCAACCAGAAGAGTCGGGCCTGGCTGAAGTGATCGTCGAAGGACGCCGGGCTCTGCCGGACCTTGGGAGCCTGGGCCACCTGGACGGGTACGTCGATGAACGGGTGGTCGTCGTCGCCGGCCGGGAACGGGTTGCCGCCGTCGAGGGAGTTCGGCCGGTACGGTGCCACCCCGGCGTGAATGGCGTGCTGGTGGAAGCCGTCACGCAGCATGTCGTTGACCGCGGCGTGCGGCCGGTTGATCGGGATCTGCGAGAAGTTCGGCCCGGCCAGCCGGGTCAGCTGCGTGTCGACGTACGAGAAGAGGCGGCCCTGCAACAGCGGATCGTTCGTGACGTCGATGCCCGGTGGCAGGTGGCCGACGTGGAAGGCGACCTGTTCGGTCTCGGCGAAGAAGTTCGTGGGCGTGCGGTTGAGCACCAGCTTGCCGATGGGCTGCACCGGCGCGAGCTCCTCCGGCACGATCTTGGTCGGGTCGAGCAGGTCGATGCCGGCGAACGTCTCCTCCGGGGTGTCGGGGAAGACCTGGATGCCGAGTTCCCACTCGGGGAACGCGCCGGCCTCGATGGCGTCGTAGAGGTCACGGCGGTGGAAGTCCGGGTCGATGCCGTTGAGCAGCTGCGCCTCCTCCCAGACCAGGGAGTGCACACCCAGCTTCGGCTTCCAGTGGAACTTCACAAGCGCCGTCTCCCCCGCCGCGTTGACCATGCGGAAGGTGTGGACGCCGAAGCCCTCCATGGTCCGGTACGAGCGCGGGATGCCCCGGTCGGACATGTTCCACATGGTGTGGTGCTGTGCCTCGGTGTGCAGGGAGACGAAGTCCCAGAAGGTGTCGTGGGCGCTCTGCGCCTGCGGGATCTCCCGGTCCGGGTGCGGTTTGGCGGCGTGGATGATGTCGGGGAACTTGATGGCGTCCTGGATGAAGAAGACCGGCATGTTGTTGGCGACCAGGTCGAAGGTGCCCTCGTCGGTGTAGAACTTGGTGGCGAAGCCACGGGTGTCGCGTACCGTGTCGGCCGAACCGCGCGAGCCGAGCACGGTGGAGAAGCGGACGAAGACCTCGGTCTCGCGGCCCTTGCGCAGGAAGCCGGCCCGGGTGACGTTCTCGGCGGTGCCGTACGCGGTGAACAGCCCGTGCGCGCCGGCGCCCCGGGCGTGCACGACCCGCTCCGGGATGCGCTCGTGGTCGAAGTGGGTGATCTTCTCCCGCAGGTGATGGTCCTGGAGCAGGACGGGCCCGCGGGGCCCCGCCTTCAGCGAGTGGTCGGTGTCGCGCAGCCGCGCCCCCTGCGCGGTGGTGAGGAAGGCACCCTGCTGGCCCTTTGCCGTCGGCGGCGTGCCGGTCTTCGCGCCGGTGGGCGTACGGGTCTGCGGTGCGCCCTGCTCGGGCTTGGGTGGCAGCGGGTCGTGCGGGGTGGTCGGCTCCGCCAGGGACGGCGGGGCGCTGCCCGGCGCACCGGGCACCTGCGGGGTCAGCGCCTCGGTGACCTTCTCCGCCGCGGATTCCACGACGTCCTTGACCGCCTTGGCGGGGTTACGCGATTCCATCTCTGCAGGTACCTCCCTGGAGCACAACGACCGGACTCCAGGGGCGGTACCCTGGCCAGGGAGAACAAAACGGGCCGAAGGCACTCGACGCCGCCGAATCGATCACACCTGCCGGATCGGGCATCTGCCGGCGGAGGAGATCAGCGCGGTGACCGACTCAGCTGATCGAAATAGGTCTTCATGGCCGGGTAGTAGTCGTCGAACGACGGCATCGTCGTGTCGTTGTGGACGGCGAGCAGCCGATCCAGGTAGTACTCCCAGCCGGGCCCGATCTCGCCGATGCCCTCGACCGTGTCCAGGTGCTGGACGAAGCGCAGTTCCGTCCGCTCCCCGTGCGGGATGAGCTGCACCTCCCACTGCCAGGCACCGGCTTCGTCCTGGCTGGAGAGGGCGAGTCGGCGGGGCGGCTCGCAGGCGTCGATCCGTAGCTCGGACCACGGCTGCCCCTCCTCGAAGGCCAACTGGAGCCGGATGCTGCGCCCGGGCGCGGCGTGGCCGTCCCAGCGGCCGTACCAGCGGGCCGTGCGGTCAGGTTCGGTCAGGCTGGCCCAGACGTCCTCGACGGGAGCGCGAAATTCGCGGGTGATGACCAGGTCGGTCCCGCGACCGGCGCCGAAGAGGCGTCCGGTCGGTGTGGGTGTCACGCTGTCCGCTCCTCACGGGAGTTGGGCGAACGGCCGGTGCGGCGCTCGCGGCGGGTACGGTGAACTTCGGTCTCCAGCGCGTCGAACCGGCGCTCCCAGCGCTCGGGCTGCGCGAACTGCGACAGCCATCGATTCAGCTCGTCGAAGCGTGTCGCGTCCAACTCGTAGCGACGCTCGCGGCCGACCAGGGTGTCGCGCACCAGGCCGCTCTCGCGCAGGACGCGCAGGTGGCGACTGACCGCGGGTCGGCTGATCTCGAAGTGCTCGGCGATCCGGCCGGCGGTGAGCCGGCGTTCCCGCAGCAGTTCGAGGATCCGCCGGCGCACCGGATCGGCGATGGCGCCGGCTACCTTGTCCACCACAGAAGCGTAACTGATGGGTTACGGGTTTTCCAGCGGAACACCGGGCCGCTCAGATGGTGATGACCACCTTCGCCCGGGCGTGTTCGCCTTCTAGGTAGCCGATGGCCTGGGGCACCTCGTGCAGCGGGTAGGTCCGGTCGATGACCGGGGTGAGCCGGCCTGCCTCGACGTACGCGCGGAGAGTGTCGAGGTGGGCACGGCAGGGTGTCGCGGTGAGGATGGCGATGCGCTGCCCGACGACCGGGGCCAGCAGCCGCCCCCGGGTCAGCAACCAGACCGGCCCGAGCAGGCTGCCCCGACGGTGGACACCGCCGCCGGAGAGCACAAGCGTCCCGGTCGGGGTCACCGCGCGCCGAAGCGCGGTCAGTGAGCGGTTGCCGACCAGGTCGAACACCAGGTCGTGGCGGCGGCCGTCGCGGGTGAAGTCGTCGCGGGTGTAGTCGACCACGTGGTCGGCGCCGAGGGAGCGGACCAGGTCGACGTTGCGGGTGCTGCACACCGCCGTCACGGTCGCGCCGAAGGCCTTGGCCAGCTGTACGGCCAGGGTGCCGACGCCGCCGGAGGCGCCGTTGACGAGGACCCGCTGACCCGGCTCGACCCGCCCGACGTCGGACAGTCCCATGAGGGCGGTCACCCCGGCCAGCGGCAGGGCAGCGGCCTGCTGCGGGGTCAGGTTCGTCGGCGCGGGCGCGACCAGGGCCTCCGGTACGCAGACGTACTCGGCGAACGCGCCGTTGGCGTCGCCGAGGTCGCCGAAGACGGCGTCGCCGGGGCGTACCTGGTGGACGTCGGGGCCGACGGCGCTGACCCGGCCGGCGAAGTCGCGACCACGGATGCGGGCCCGAGGCTTCGCGGGGCCGAAGGCCAGTCGGGACATCCAGGGGTCGCCGCGCACGATGTGCCAGTCGTACGCGTTGAGCGCGGCGGCCTCGACGCGCACGAGCACCTCGCCGGCGGCGGGCACCGGCACGTCGACGTCGGCGAGTCGCAGTGTCTCGGGCGGGCCGTACCGGTCCTGGACGATCGCTCTCATCGCGCTTCCTCCCCTTGGTGGGTGTACGGCGTACACCATTGCGACCTACGGTAGGTGTACGCCGTACACCTGTCAAGTCGGTTATGGTTCTCCCGGCACCCGGAAGACGAGGATCACGATGGCTGAGCAGGCAGGAACGGCCCGGCGGACGCCGCTGAGCAGGGAGCGGATCCTGCGTACCGCGATCGCGCTCGCCGACGCCGCCGGGATCGGGTCGCTCAGCATGCGCAACCTCGCCCAGGAACTGGGTGTGGTGCCCATGGCGCTCTACAAGCACGTGGCCAACAAGGACGAACTACTCGACGCGATGATCGACATGGTGGTCGGCGAGATCGACACGTCGATCCCCGACACCGAGTGGAAGCAGGCCATCCGGGGACGGATCCTGTCGGCCCGCTCGGCGTTGCAACGCCATCCCTGGGCGGCGCTCGCGATCGAGTCCCGGAACATGGCGACCCCGGCGATCCTGGGCTACCTCGACTCGGTGGTCGCCACCCTGCGATCCGGCGGGCTCTCCGCCGACCTCGCCCACCACGTCATGCACGCGATGGGTAGCCGGGTCCTCGGCTTCAGCCAGGAACTGTTCGACACCACCCGCGACGCCGGCCGGTCCGGCCCGAGCACCGCGCCGCAGCCGGCCGCCATGCCACCGGAGGTCGCGGCCCGGTTCCCGCACCTCGCGGAGATCGCCACGGCGGCGTCCCACGACGACGCGTCGGTGGTGGGATCCGGCTGCGACGACCAGTTCGAGTTCGAGTTCGCGCTGGACCTGCTGCTCGACGGCATCGAACGGTTGCAGCAGCAGGGATGGACGTCAGCACATCGCTGAGGACGGTCGGTGCCGGCCGCGGCGCTCAGTCCGGCTGTGGTGGTCAGTCCCGGCTGTGGTGGTCAGTCCGGCTCGGGTAGCCGGCCCTCGGCGCGCAGTCGGACGAAGTGCGCCTCGGGTGGCGGCTCGGGGTCCGGATCGGAGGGACGTGGCCGCTCGGGCCCGTCGGCGGCGAAGCGCAGCAGCGTCTCCACGCGGATGACCCGGAGCCGACGGCCGCGCACACTCACCTCGTCGGCGCGGCTGGCTTCCAGGTCGTCGGCGGCGCGGCGGTACTCGGCGGCCGCCGCCTCGCCGGGGTTGGCGATGCGCGGGGTCAGCCACCGGAAGTCGAAGAGGATCAGCTCGCGGGCCTGCTGCGGGGTGGCCACCGCCCGGCTCGACGGCTGCCAGACGCCGGCCACCTGCTCGGCCACGGCGTAGCGGGTGGGCAGCAGCACGCCGTTGGGATGTGAGCGTACGGCGGCGACACTGTCGGCGTACGCAGCCGGCGACACCTCCGCCTTCGGGTAGCGGGCGGGCAGCAGCTCGACCTTCAACACCGCTGCGCCGACGCCGGTGGGTGCGGCCGGATCGGCGATCAGGTCGGCCCCGCCCAGGAAGCTGTCACAGGTGTCGGCCTGGCGTGGATCCAGGTCGGTGGGGCGTGGCGGCTCCGGCCCGGCCGGGCCGAACCGGGCGAAGGTGTCGGCCCGGATCACCCGGTGCCGGCGCCCGCCGACGGTCACCTCGTCGACCTTCTGCCAGTCCAACACCTCACCCACCGCCGCCAACTCGGCGACCAGGTCGGCGTCGGTGGCGATGACGAGTCGTTCGCGCAGCCGGTGGGCCAGGGCGTCGCGGGCGGCCTGCGGAGTGTCCTCGACGAGACCGTGGATCCGCCACCGCCCGCCACCGAGATCGATCGCGTGACCGAACAGCGGAGCGCCGATGCGCAGGATCGGGTACGCCTCCGCGCGTTGCACGGCGTCGTGGTCGGTCACCACGCCGACCGGATCGTCCAGGCGCCGGAACCGGATCACCACCCCCGGAAACTGCTCTGCGTCATCCACACATGGCATTCTGTGACCGCCCGGATCGACACGCCAGACCGCCACGCGCGACACGGCGACCGATATCCCCGACGGGTTGGCGGAACAGGCCCCACTGCTCCTGATCGATCAGCTTCGCAGGGCGTCGACCAGGGTGTCGACGAGCGCGGCGGCGTAGCGGCCGTCCGGGTCGAGGTCCGGGTCGTAGATCGTCACCTCAAGGCCGACACAGGCTGGGTTCGCGAGCAGCGGACGGAGCAGTTCCACCAGATGCGGATGGTCCAAGCCGCCGGGGTCGGGCGCGTCGGCGGCCGGCATGACCTCGGGGTCGAGCACATCGGCGTCGAGGTGTACGAAGTAGCCGTCGCAGCCGGCAAGTCCCTGTGCCACACGATCGCCGACCAGGACAGGGCCCTCGGCGATGATCTCGGGGGCGGTATGCACCGTGATGCCCAGACCACGCACCTCGTTGAGGTGGTCGTCGTAGTCGCGGACGCCCAGGACAACCAGATCGTCCTCTCGGCAGTACGGCGCAAGCCCGTCGATGTCGGCAATGTCCGGCTGACCCCGGCCGGTGACGATGGCGGTACCCTCGCCTGCGGACGCCCCCACATGCGTGCTGTTGCCGGTATGACGAAAGTCGATC
Organism: Verrucosispora sp. FIM060022; assembly: GCF_003977705.1. Taxonomy (NCBI): domain Bacteria; kingdom Bacillati; phylum Actinomycetota; class Actinomycetes; order Micromonosporales; family Micromonosporaceae; genus Micromonospora; species Verrucosispora sp. FIM060022. The sequence continues at coordinate 287,039 of NZ_RQIV01000005.1, read as the reverse complement.
GAACCGTCAAGGTAGGCGATGCCGTAGCGGCCACGTCGGCGTAGCGCGAGCGCGGCCCCGAAAAGGATCGAACAGTCACCGCCCAACAGCATCAGGAAGCCCGCGTTGTCGAGGACCACGTTCACCCGCTCCGCGAGTCGGCGCGTGTACGTCGCGAGGGCGTCGGCGTTGAGTACACCGTCCCCCGGCCGCCAGCCACGGATGTCGTAGCGCGGCGGGACGACCACGCCACCGTCGTGCGCCCCGAGCCGGTCGAGCAGACGCTGATCGCGAAGCGCACCGGCCAGCTTGTAACACCCGGGGACGAGACCAGGGGCCGGGGCACGCAACCCGAGATTGGACGGGGCGTCAAGAACGGTGATCGATCGCATCGATCCAGCGTAGAGCGACATCCGGGCACCCACGGTACGCGAACATCTGCCGCGAATCGCTCGCTGGGGCCGCCAGCCCGCCATCATCGCGGATTACGCCATCCTGCCGACGCACCCTTGAGCGGCCGGACCACCGCCAGCGCGGTCAGCACGAACCCGAGCATTCCGGCCAGTCCCCATGGCTGGTGGTCGGTGCTCGCCGTCACCCGGCTCGTCGCCCCGGCGGTGACGATGTCGCCATGGATCTGGTAGGTGCCGACGGCGAAGGCCGGCAGGGTGACCGGTACGCGAACCTCCCGTTCCTCCCCGGCGGCGAATTCGTCCGGTTCGGGTGGGGTGACGAAGCCGGTCGGGTCCGGGCCTCGACCGACGCTGAACGACCAGGCCACGTTCACCGGTGCGGGCTGCTCGTTGCGCAGTCGCAGCACGAGCGTCCGGCGGGCGGGCGCGCCGAAATGGGCGGTCCACCCGTCGGCGCGCTCCAGATGCGCCGCGACGACGGTCGGGGGCCGGGTGGCCGCCTGCCGGACGGTGTCATCGACCGGTGCGGGTGCCCCGGTGACGACCAGCGGCGCGGTGGCCGACAGCGAGCTGTCCAGTGTGGTCACCCGCACCTGGCAGGGACAACCGCCGGGTGGCGCCACGACGGTCAGCGGCGTCCCACCGGCGCCGCCAGCGGGCAGGTGGATCTGCGCCGAACTGTCCACCGCGCAGCGTGTCGGCGTGCCCGCGCCACACAGCTCGATGCGGACCGTGCCGCCGGGCCAGCGGGTGAGCCGGACCAGCACCTGCTCCCCCGGCTTCGCCTCGGCCCGGTCCACGCCGACCTGAGGGCCGGGATCCGGGGCACCGGTCAGGGCGAGCGCGGCGACCAGGGCGAGAGCGGAGATCGAGAGCCTCACGTCTCGACCGTCGGCGGTCGACGCCGCGCCGAGCGCAGCCGGATGACCAGCAGCCAGCCGAGACCGGTGAGCAGGACGGCGGCCCAGACCCACGGTACGGCCCAGGTGCCGGCGGTACGGCGCACCGTGGGCAGGATCTGGTCGGGGGTGGCCGGGTCGACCACCACGGCGGCGGTCAGCCGACCGGCGGGTACCACACCGGTTATCTGTTCGGTGATGGTGATCGCCGCACCGGGCAGCAGTTCGGGCACGTCGACGGGTTCGGTGCGGGCCAGCCGAATGCCGAACGGGGCGGTCAGGCGTACCTGGGCGGTGCCGGTCAGCCGGGTGTTGCCGGTGTTGCGCAACCGGTAGCTGACCACGACCGGGCCGGTGCCGAACGGGTTGAGCGGGTTGTCGTAGCCGATCCGCATCGCCTCGACCTGGAGGCCGGGCCGGACCGGACCGGCCACCCGCAGGTAGATCCGGGCGGCGACCCGTCGGTCCAGGTTGACCTTTCCCCCGTCGCCGGCGGACCGCACCTGGGCGATCGAGGCGACCACGCCGCCGGCGTGGTCGCCGGGTGTGGCGTTGGCCGGCACGGTGATCTGGAACGGCACGATCACCTGTTCCCCGGCGGGCACCCGGTAGGTCCGTTCGGCGAAGGTGGTCCAGGCGCCCACGTCGGTGGCGGGGCGGCTGGCCGGTTGCAGGGCGAACCCGCCGTCGGTGGTGGTGAACGCGTCCGCGCCGTACACCGCGAAGGTCATCGCGCGCTCGCTCAGGTTGGTGATGGCGACCCGGTCGTCGATGCGTTGGCCGGGCTCGGCGTCGTGGACGAAGTAGCTGCGCCCGGTGGGTCCGGACGGGCCGGAGGGCTGCACCGCCCAGGTGAAGCCGGTGGCGCTCGGGGTCGGGGTAGGGGCCGGCGCGGCGGTGAGAGCGGCCGCCGGGCCTACGGTCAGGACGGTGGCGAGCACGGTGAGGACCGCGGTCGCGGCGACCAGGTGCGGGAAAGGGCACCTCGTCATCGATCTGCGCACAACAAGATGCCCTTTCACGCGTCAGGACAGGGTCAGGGTGAGGGTGGCGGTGTAGCCGCCCGGCACGGCGGCGGGCGGGACCCCGAGGCGCAGGTCGGCACCACACTGGAAGCTGCCGGCGCTGGTCCCGGCCGGGGCGGCGCACAGCGTACGGGCGCTGCCCAGGCCGTCACCCGGGGTGGCCGGGGCGCCGGGGGTGACCACCCCGGCGGCGCCGACCAGGGTGTCGGCGAGCACGGACGCGTTCGGCGTCCAGCCGAGGTTGTCGGCGGCGATGGTGCCGCCGAGCGCGTTGGTGAACTCCTCCACCTGGCCGACGACGTTCCAGCCGGCGTTGGTGCCGCGCAGGTCGCTGACCGTCACCGCGTTGAGGGAGCTGTCGGCGAAGGCACCCGGGTGCACGGCGGGCAGCGCGACACTGGCGCCCGACGAGGTGAGCGTCAGCGGGCCGGACTGGAGCACCTGTGCGGTGATCTCCTGCTCGGCGCCGTTCGGGCCACCCGCACCGCCGAAGGTGATCGGGGTGAAGGTGTCCTGGCTGCGGTCGCTTGAGGCGTGCGCCGCGAAGGTCATCACGTAGCACTGGATCGCGGTGCAGTCGACGTTGTTGCCGTTGCCGTCGGTGTAGGTGGGCACCAGGTCCAGGGTGGTGGTGAAGCTGCCGTCGGCGGGCAGCGGCACCTGGGCGGCGGACGACGAGGCGTTCTTGTGCACCCACTTGACCGGCTTGTAGGGACGCGAGTTCGTCCAGTAATTCTCGCCCTTGGGACCGAAGGCCAGGTAGAACCCGACACCACCGTTGGCCTCCGGGTCGAACCCGGTGCCGGTGACGGTGACGGTGGCTCCCTCGGGGTCGAGGGCGGCGGACGGGCTCACCGTGACCGACGGGGCGGCGGGAGCACCGCCGCCGCCGGCGGCAGTGGCGAGGGTGAACGACGCCGGATCGAGCACCGTGCCGGCGGTAAAGAAGCCGGAGAACGCGCTGGCTCCGGTCTCAGTGAGCGTGGTGGTGAGGTTGCTCCAGGAGACCGTGCCGCCGGAGACCGACGGGCTGGCCGTGGCGAGGGTGGCGATGGCCGCCTGCTCGATGCGCACCGGCTGGAAGCCGCCGCCGCTGGCCTGCAGGTCGACGTCGGCGAGCAGGGAGCCGCCGGCACCGTCGAGGACCACCGTCGGGTTGGCCAGGGTGATGGTGAAGAAGTGCGCGGGGTACGAGAACACCACCGTGCCGCCGTAGGTCACCGTGGTCGCTCCGGTGGCGCTGTCGTACGTGCCGCCGGTGGCCGGGAACTTGAAGGTGCCGTCGGCGTTGCGGGTCGCACCGTCGGTGACCGCGATCGGCGGGTTGCCGTTGCCGGTCGACACGTACGCGCGGAACGAACTCTTGAAACCCCAGTCGAGGCTTCCCCCGGTGACGTCGGCGGGCGCCGCCGTCGCGGGGACCACCACGGCCAGTGAGGCGGCGGCGCCGAGCACGGCAGCCGTCACCCACCGGTACGACCGGCGGCGAACGCCGCCTGGTCTGGGTACGGACATGTGTCTTCCTCTCAGAAGGGGGTTGGCGACCTTAGGTTAGGCTCTCCTAACTTCTTCGAAAATCCGCCGAACACCCTCTTGCGCCACACGCAAGATCGACTTAGGTTAGCCTAACCATAGTCATGGAGGTTAGTCATGCCTGCCCGCCTAGCCGCTGCCCTGGTCAGCGCGATGCTGCTGGCCCTCGGCGCCCTCGCCACCCCCGCGTACGCCAACACGGTCGGCAAGGGACCCAACGGTCAACGACTCTCCGTCAGCAAGACGACCGGGATCCCGCTCGGCGGCACCACCGTCACCGTCACCGGTTCCGGCTACGACACCACCAAGGGGATCTACGTCGCGTACTGCGTCGACAACGGGGCGGGCGTGGCACCCTCACCGTGCGGCGGTGGCGTCGACACCACCGGTTCCACCGGCGCCTCGCACTGGATCTCCTCCAACCCGCCCTCGTACGCCGAAGGGCTGACCGTCCCGTACGGAGCGGGCGGCTCGTTCACCGTGCAACTGAAGATCACCTCGAAGATCGGTGACGTGGACTGCACCACCCGCCGCTGCGTGGTGGCCAGCCGCAACGACCACACCCGCGCCTCGGACCGGTCCCAGGACGTCAAGGTGCCGGTAACCTTCGTCACCCCGGCCGCCCCGAGCGCACCCGCTGCCGCCCCGGCCGCACCCGCTCCCGCCACGCCCACGAACACCTCCGCCGCGCCGACGAACACCTCCGCCGCGACCACACCGGCCGCCACCGGCTCGGCACCCGCAGCCATCGTCGGCTCGGCTGCCGCTGCCGGGGCCACCGACGCCGCCGGTGGCGAGGCCGCGCCGGCACCCGGCGCCGAACAGCCCCTGCTCACCACGCAGGTCAGCGACAGCACCGGCGCGGGACGCTGGTTCACCGCGGTCCTGGCGGGACTTGCCGTGCTGCTGGTCGTCGTGGTGGCGCTGCGGATGCGGGACCGACGCCGGGAACAGCGATGAGAAGGTGCCTGACGCTGCTGATGCTGCCCGCGCTGCTCGGCCTCACCGCCTGTGCGCCCGCCGCCTCGACGGCGGCCCCGACGACGGGCTGCGGACCTGCCACGGCCGTGGTCACCGACGTGGACATCGAGCCGATCGGCGCCGATCCCGGCAGCACCCTGCCGGCCACGGTCACCTCGGCCGACGGCTCCAGCGTGACGGTCACCGACGCCAGCCGCATCCTGCCGGTCAACCTCTACGGTTCGATCGCCGAAATCGTGTTCAGCCTCGGGCTCGGTGACCGGGTGATCGGCCGGGACACCTCCACCACCTTTCCCGCCGCCGGCGACCTGCCCGTGGTCACCCCGGCCGGACACGACCTGTCCACCGAGGCCATTCTGCGACTCAACCCCACCGTCGTCCTCGCCGACGACAGCATCGGGCCGCCCGAGGTGCTCGCCCAGCTGCGCCGCGCCGGCATCCCGGTGGTCCTCGTCGACGACGAACAGAGCCTGGCCGCCATCGGCCGCAACATCCGGACCATCGCCGCCGCACTTGGCGTACCGGAAGCCGGGGAACAGCTGGTGGCCCGGGTGGAGGGCGACATCGCCGCCGCCCGCCGAGCCGCCCCACCCGACACGGCACCACTACGCATCGCGTTCCTGTACGTCCGCGGCACCGCGGGGGTCTACCTGATCGGCGGCAGGGGCGCCGGGTCCGACGAGATGGTCCGCGCCATCGGCGCCACCGACGCCGGCACCGAGATCGGGCTGTCCAACTTCCGGCCGCTGACCAGCGAAGGGCTGATCAACGCGGCGCCCGACGTGATCCTGGTGATGACCGAGGGACTGGCGTCGGTCAAGGGCGTCGACGGGCTGCTCTCCCTGCCCGGCGTGGCCCAGACCCCGGCCGGTCAGCACCGCCGCATCGTGGACATGGACGACGGGCTGCTGCTCACCTTCGGTGCGCGTACCGGTCGGGCCATCCGGGCGTTGGCCGACGCGGTCTACGGATCATGCGCGTGAGACGGGCCGCCCTCGTCGCCGGCCTCGCGGTGACCCTGCTGCTGCTCTGCCTCGTCGCCGCCGGCACCGGGCAGGTCCAGGTCCCCCCGGCGGAGGTGCTCGGCTCGATCCTGCACCGCATCGGCCTCGACATCGGACCGACGCCGAGCGTCACCCACGGCGAGAGCGCGCTGTGGGTGGTGCGCTTCCCCCGGGTCGTCCTCGCCGTGATCGTCGGAGCCGCGCTCGGCTGTGCCGGTGCGCTGATGCAGGGCGTCTTCGGCAATCCCCTGGCCGAGCCCGGCGTCATCGGCGTCTCCTCCGGCGCGGCGGTCGGCGCGGCCACGGTCATCGTCACCGGGGCGGCCACGTTCGGCGGCTGGACGGTGGCGGCCGGTGCGTTCCTGGGCGGTCTCGCCGCCACCGGCCTGGTCTATTCGATGTCGCGCGTCGGCGGGCGGACCGAGGTGGTCACCCTGGTGCTGACCGGCATCGCGGTCAACGCGGTGGCCGGCGCGCTGATCGGCCTGCTGATGTTCTTCGGCGATGCGGACGCGGTGCGGGCCATCGCGTTCTGGCAACTCGGCAGCCTGGCGCAGGCGAACTGGGCGGCGGTGGCGGTCACCGCCCCGTGCGCAGCGGTCGGCATTGCGATCGCGGTCGCCGCCGCCCGCCGCCTCGACCTGCTCGCCCTCGGCGACCGGTCGGCCCGGCACCTCGGTGTCCACGTCGAACGACTGCGGCTGGGAATGGTCGCGGTGACCGCCCTGCTCGGCGCCGCCGCCGTGGCCTTCACCGGCGTGATCTCCTTCGTCGGCCTGGTCGTGCCGCACCTGGTCCGGATGGTCGCCGGCCCGGGTCACCGGCTGTTGCTGCCGGCCAGTGCCCTGGGCGGGGCCATCGTGGTGGTGGCCGGGGATCTGGCCGCCCGCACCCTGGTCGACTACCAGGAACTGCCGCTGGGCGTGTTGACCGCTGTGGTGGGCGGACCGTGCTTCTTCTGGCTGCTGCGCCGGACCCGAGCCCGAGCGGGAGGTTGGGGATGAAATGGACCGATGTCGACCCGGAGCGGGTCGACCTGCGGGCCGAGCGTCTGGGCATCCGGCGTGATGCGCGGCCGGTCCTGTCCGACGTGTCCCTCTCGGTTCGTGCCGGCGAACTGCTGGCGCTGGTCGGTCCCAACGGTGCCGGCAAGAGCACCCTGCTCGCCGCGATCTGCGGTGACCTGGCTCCCGCCGCCGGCACCATCGAGTTCGCCGGCCGGCCGCTGACCCGTTGGGCGCCGGTCGAGCTGGCCCGACTGCGCGCCATGCTGCCGCAGCGCGCCACCATGTCGTTCCCGTTCACCGTGGCCGAGGTCGTGGCGATGGGACGTGCCCCGTGGGCCGGCACCCGGCTCGCCGCCAAGGACGACGACGCGGTGGCCGAGGCGTTGCGGCTGACCGGGATGCAGGCGTTCGCCGGCCGGGTGTTCTCGGCGCTGTCCGGTGGTGAACAGGCCCGCGTGGCACTGGCCCGGGTGCTCGCCCAGCGCACCCCGATGCTGCTGCTGGACGAGCCCACCGCCGCGCTGGACCTGCATCACCAGGAGTTGGTGCTCCGGCTGGCCCGCGACCGGGCCCAGCAGGGTGGCAGCGTCGTGATCGTGCTGCACGACCTGGGCCTGGCGGCGGCGTACGCGGACCGGATCGCGTTGCTGGCCGGTGGCCGGCTGGTCGCCGACGGGCCGCCGGACGCGGTGCTCACCGCCGACCGGCTCAGTGAGGTCTATCAGCACGAGGTCGAGGTGCTGCCCCACCCGCACACCGGTGTCCCGCTGGTGCTGCCAGTACGCCCCTGACCAGCCGGGCTGGTCAGGGGCGTCAGGTCAGGTTCCCGCCGAGGCCGGTCGGGTTCAGCTGGCTTCCGGGCGGGGGGTGCGGCCCAGCGCGGCGCACGCCTCGCGGTACATCCGGGCGGCCTCGGCACGGATCTGTCGGCGTTCGGCGATACGGCTGGAGAACGGGATGCGCACCGGCACCTCGACGCCGTCCACGACGGCCAGGAACTCCATCGCGTCGGCGTCCATGCCGGACATGGCGGCCGCGGTGGCCGTCGGCTGGCTGCCCAGCCCCTGGCAGATCACCCGGCAGTCGTCGGCGTGGTCGGTGTTCATGTGTCGCATCACCGCCGCGACGACTTCCGGCGGGAACGGGTTCGCGGCGCTCACGCCGCACTCTCCTGCGTCACGGCCCGCCCCAGGTCGTCGAGCATGGCGGTGTTCAGCCGGTAGGCGTACGACACCTCGTCGAGGAAACGTTGCCGCTCGACGGCGTCCCAGGGCGCCGCGTCGAGCAGCTCCCGGTACTGCTGCTTGAAGGCACGCGCGTCCAGGCCGGGGAAGAGGAAGAACTGCACCCCGTCGGTGTCGAAGCCGAAGGTGCGGTGCAGCGCCCGGGCCATCACCTGACCACCGGAGAGGTCACCCAGGTATCGGGTGTAGTGGTGGGCGACGAAACCGGCCGGCCAGGAGAAGGCCACCTCGCGCAGACGCGCCCGGTACTCGTCGGTGGCGGCGCTCGGGACGATCGGACCGGTCCAGTCCGGACCGTGCAGGAAGGACAGATCATCGACGATGCGCGGCAGTCGACGCAGCTCGTCGACGACGAACGGGCCGGCCACCGGATCGTCGCGCATCGTGTCGGCGGCCTCTTCCAAGGTCTGGTAGACCACGTGCAGCTGTTCGAGCAGCGCGGCGTACCCGGCCCGGTCCAGATGTCCCGACAACAACGCGTCGAAGTACGTCACACTCTGCGCGGCCCGATGGTCCGCCCTGGTCAGCTCTCGCACCTCTGCGGCGAACCCCATAAGCACCTCCAAGTTAGGCAAGCCTAACCTATCATGATCAAGCTTCCCTGTGGAGATGGCCGAAAGTGCCAGCCCGCGCACCCCACCAGGGGATACCCACCGAACCGAACCGACCACCGGCGTGGCGACGCGCAGGAGCGTTGACAGCGTACGGGTGCCATGGTGTGCTCGGACTGCGCGCGCAAACGACAATCGTTTCCATTAAGCGAGGAGAAGCATGTCTCTCACCGTGTCACCTGACCTCCTGCGAGCCGCCGAGTCCGGGCCCGTCACCGACGAGGAGTTCATCGCCTGCGTCCGCGAATCGCTGCCGTACGCCTGGCAGACCGTCAGCCGGGTGGCCGCGGAGCTGGCCACCTCGGACGTCGAGTTCTCCGACAACGTGATCGCGCCACCCGGTGACGCAGAACGGGGCCAACTGCTGCGCGCCATGGCCAGCGACGCGATCCGCGCCGGCCTGGAGCAGCACTTCGGGGTGAAGCTGGCCTTCCAGAACTGCCATCGGGTCGCGGCGTTCCGCACCGCGGCCGTCGACTCCGACACCTACCGTCGCTTCGTCTCCGCTCGTGGCCAACTGCTCAACCAGTCTCCGGAGCTGCGCAACTGCTGAGACGCGGGTCCGGACCCCGGCGGGCGGGCGTGCGCCCCACGGGCGCCAGCCCCCGTCCCGCCCGCCGGGGCACCGCGGTCGGTGACCGCCCTACCCCTGCGGCGCCACGATCTGGATGAGGTTGCCGCAGGTGTCGTCGAAGACAGCGGTCGTCACGGTCCCCGCGTCCAGCGGCGGCTGGGTGAAGGTCACTCCCTGCGCGGTCAGCCGCTCGTACTCGACGGACACGTCCGCGACGGTGAACATGGTGACCGGGATCCCGTCGGCGACGAGGGCCTTCTTGTAGGCGAGGGCGGCCGGGTGCTGGTCCGGTTCGAGGACCAGCTCCACGCCCTCCGGATCCTCCGGGGAGACCACGGTCAACCAACTGTATTCACCCAGCGGCACCTCGGTCTTCTTGATGAAGCCGAGCACCCCGGTGTAGAAGGCCAGGGCCTTGGCCTGGTCGTCGACGAGAACACTCATGTGTCCGATTCGCATGGTCCCACCCGCCATCTCTGATAGATCTGCTGAAGTGGAGACGTGTCCAGGTCGATGAAGGTGTACCGGCCCTGACGCCGCAACACCACCAGCCCCGCCTCGGCCAGCACCGCGAGGTGCTGGGAGATGGCCTGGCGTGTCGAGGTGAACCCCTTGCCCGTCAAGCGGACGCACAACTCGAACAGCGTCTGGCCACTGCGATCCTGCAACTCGTCGAGGATGGCACGCCGGGTGGGATCCGCCAGCGCCTTGTACACGTCGCCCACCGCCGAACAATAGGCAAGCAACGACTTGCATGTCAAACATCGACAACGTTCCGAGTAGGTAAACCCTTGCCCCGGGCGGCCGGCAGGCCTGGCGCGAGTGGACGCCGCTTGCGACGCTTGCGGCCATGTACGACTACGACGTGTTGGTGCTGGGTTCCGGACCCAGTGGTCAGAAGGCCGCGATCGCCGCCGCCAAGCTCGGCCGACGGGTCGGTCTGGTGGAACGGCGCGACATGATCGGCGGGGTGTGCATCAACACCGGCACCGTGCCGTCCAAGACGCTGCGCGAGGCCGTGCTCTACCTGACCGGCCTGAGCCAGCGGGACCTCTACGGCAGCAGCTACCGGGTCAAGGAAGACATCACGGTCAGCGACCTGGCCGCCCGCACCCAGCACGTGATCAACCGGCAGACCGACGTGATCCGCAACCAGTTGGCCCGCAACCGGGTCACGATGATCACCGGCACCGGACGGTTCGCCGACGCCCACTCGGTCTGGGTCGACGGCGGATCCGGTCACGAGTCGAAGGTGACGTTCGACAAGGCGATCATCGCCGCCGGCACCCGTCCGGCCCGCCCGGACAGCGTCGACTTCGACGACCGCACCATCGTCGACTCCGACGGCGTCATCAACCTGCAGGCCGTGCCGCGCAGCATGGTGGTGGTCGGCGCCGGGGTGATCGGCATGGAGTACGCCTCCATGTTCGCCGCCCTCGGCACCAAGGTGACGGTGGTCGAACGCCGGGAGAAGATGCTCGACTTCTGCGACGAAGAAGTCGTCGAGTCCCTGAAGTACCACCTGCGCGACCTGTCGGTCACCTTCCGCTTCGGCGAGGAGGTCGCCGCGGTGGAGAAGCACCAGACCGCCGCGCTGTGCATCCTCAAGAGCGGCAAGAAGATCGCCGCGGACACCGTCATGTACTCCGCCGGGCGGCAGGGTCAGACCGACGGGCTGGCCCTGGAGGCGGCCGGCCTGACCGCCGACCGGCGGGGCCGCATCGAGGTCGACGCGCACTTCCGCACCGCCGTGGAGCACATCTACGCCGTCGGCGACGTGATCGGCTTCCCGGCGCTGGCGTCGACCTCGATGGAGCAGGGCCGGCTGGCCGCGCAGCACGCCTGCGGCGAGCCGGTACGCGCGATGCACGAGTTGCAGCCGATCGGGATCTACACCATCCCGGAGATCAGCTTCGTCGGTAAGACCGAGGACGAGTTGACCGACAGCGCCACCCCGTTCGAGGTGGGCATCGCCCGCTACCGCGAGCTGGCCCGGGGGCAGATCGTCGGCGACTCGTACGGAATGTTGAAGTTGCTCGTCTCGCCAGACGACGGACGCCTGCTCGGCGTGCACGTCTTCGGCACCGGCGCGACCGAGATCGTGCACATCGGGCAGGCGGTGATGGGCTGCGGCGGCACGGTCGACTACCTGGTCGACACGGTGTTCAACTACCCGACCCTGGCCGAGGCGTACAAGGTGGCGGCGCTGGACGCCGCCAACAAGATCCGCAACATCACCCGCATCGACGGCTGACCCACGACCCGGGTCGGACCTCCGCGCGCCCACCGTGCGTCACGACAGCTCCGCCGGCCGAATGCCCCTGTCCGCGCTTCGCTCTGCTTCAACCCACGCACAGGTCTGTTGATCTGCGGTTCCTGCTGTCGGTGCCGCAACGGCGGCACGCCGGTCCGCATCCGGAGGGTAACCGTTGCGTGGGTTGAAGCAGAGCAAAGCGCGTGCACGGGAGAGGGTGACCGGGGCGGTCGGTTGCCGCAGATGGCGCTGGTCGACGACGACGGCGGGCCGGGGTGGGGCGAGAGGCCCCACCCCGATTGCCGTCAGCTGGCCGCCGCGAGTGACCGGCGGCGCGGCCCCAGGTGCCGGGCGTACGCGCCGGTGGTGAAGAAGGCCGGCAGGTCCTCGCCCAACGCGGTCTCCTCGACGATGCGCGCCGCCTGCGCGGCGCGTTCCCGCTCGGCGTCGCCGCGCCCCTCGGACAGCGCCGACAGCTCCTCGGCCAGCAGCGCTCGCACCCGGTCTGAGGTGACGCTGCCGCCCTCGGCCAACGGCGTACCGTGGTGCAGCCACTGCCACACCTGGCAGCGGGCGATCTCGGCGGTCGCGGCGTCCTCCATCAGGTTCCACAGCGCCACCGCGCCCGCTCCCCCGAGCCAGGCGTCGATGTAGTGCAACGCCACCGCGATGTTGGACCGCAGGCCCGACTCGGTGACCTGACCCGGGGTCTTGTCCACCGAGAGCAGGTCGGCGGCGGTCACGGACACCTCGTCCCGCTGCCGGTCGAGCTGGTGCGGGCGCTCGCCGAGCACCGCGTCGAACACCTCCCGGCAGGTCGGCACCAGGCCGGGGTGCGCCACCCAGGAGCCGTCGAACCCGTCGCCGGCCTCCCGCTGCTTGTCCGCCCGCACCTTGGCCAGGGCGTTCTCGTTGACCTCCGGATCCCGGCTGGGCACGAAGGCGGCCATCCCGCCGATCGCGTGCGCGCCACGTCGGTGACAGGTCCGCACCAGCAACTCGGTGTACGCCCGCATGAACGGCACCGTCATGGTGACCGCGGCCCGGTCCGGCAGGACGAAGTCCGGCCACTGCCCGAAGTTCTTGATGATGCTGAAGATGTAGTCCCACCGGCCGGCGTTCAACCCGGCCGAGTGTTCGCGCAGCTCGTAGAGGATCTCCTCCATCTCGAAGGCCGCCGTGATCGTCTCGATCAGGGTGGTCGCCCGGATGGTGCCCTGCGGCAGCTTCAAATAGTGCTGGGCGAAGACGAAGATGTCGTTCCACAGCCGGGCCTCGCGGTGGTCCTCCAGCTTCGGCAGGTAGAAGTACGGTCCGGCGCCGGCGGCGAGTTGCCGACGGGCGCAGTGGAACAGATAGAGCCCGAAGTCGACAAGGCTGGCCGAAATCGGCCGCCCGTCCACCACGATGCCCTTCTCCACCAGGTGCCAGCCGCGCGGCCGGACCACGATGGTGGCCAGTTCCTCGCCGAGGGCGTACCGCTTGCCGCGCGGGTCGGTGAAGTCGATCCGCCGCTCCAGGGCGTCCATCAGGTTGAGTTGTCCACCGATGACGTTTTCCCAGGTGGGGGCGGTGGCGTCCTCGAAGTCGGCGAGCCACACCTTGGCGCCGGAGTTCAGCGCGTTGATGGTCATCTTGCGTTCCGGTGGGCCGGTGATCTCGACGCGCCGGTCTTCCAGCCCTGGTGCCGGTGGGGCCACCCGCCAGGTCGGGTCGGCCCGCACGCCGATGGTCTCCGGCAGGAAGTCGGGCAGCTGGCCGGTGGCGAACCGGTCGCGGCGCGCCCGGCGGGTGTCCAGCAGGGCGACCCGCCGGGCGGCGAACTCGCTGTCCAGGGTGACCAGGAACTCCAGCGCCTCGGGCGTGAGCACCTCGTCGAAGCGTTCGGCCATCGGGCCGATGACCTCGTACCTCATGCGAACTGCTCCTCTTCGGTGGAGCCGCGCAGCGCGGTGGTCTCGGCGGCCGGGTTGAGGACGGTGCTGATCAGGTCGAAGTAGCCGGTGCCGACCTCGCGCTGGTGCTTGACGGCGGTGTAGCCGGCCGGCTCGGCGGCGAACTCCCGCTCCTGCAGCGACACGTAGGCGGCCATCCCGTCGGTGGCGTAGCCCCGGGCCAGGTCGAACATCGAGTAGTTCAGGGCGTGGAAGCCGGCCAGGGTGATGAACTGGAACTTGTAGCCCATGTGGCCGAGCTCCCGCTGGAACTTGGCGATGGTCGCGTCGTCGAGGTGCTTGCGCCAGTTGAACGACGGCGAGCAGTTGTAGGCCAGCAACTGGTCCGGGTACTCCGCCTTGATCGCCTCGGCGAAGCGGCGGGCCACCTCCAGGTCCGGGGTGCTGGTCTCCATCCAGAGCAGGTCGGCGTGCGGGGCGTACGCCAGGCCCCGGGCGATGCACGGCTCGATGCCGTTGCGCACCCGGTAGAAGCCCTCGGCGGTGCGCTCGCCGGTGACGAAGGGCTGGTCGCGCTCGTCCACGTCGGTGGTGAGCAGGGTGGCCGCCTGGGCGTCGGTGCGGGCGATGACCACGGTCGGCACCCCGGCCACGTCGGCGGCCAGCCGGGCCGCCTCCAGGGTACGGACGTGCTGCCCGGTGGGAATGAGCACCTTGCCGCCGAGGTGGCCGCACTTCTTCTCGCTGGCGAGCTGGTCCTCCCAGTGCACCCCGGCCGCGCCGGCGGCGATCATGGCGTTCATCAGCTCGTACGCGTTGAGCACTCCACCGAAACCGGCCTCGGCGTCGGCGACGATCGGGGCCAGCCAGTCGATGGCCGAGGTGTCCCCCTCGGCGGTGGTGATCTGCGCGGCGCGCAGCAGCGCGTTGTTGATTCGGCGGACCACCGCGGGCACCGAGTTGGCCGGGTAGAGGCTCTGGTCGGGGTAGGTGTGGCCGGCCAGGTTGGCGTCGGCAGCCACCTGCCAGCCGGACAGGTAGATCGCCTTGAGCCCGGCCCGGACCATCTGCACGGCCTGGTTGCCGGTGAGGGCGCCGAGCGCGTGGATGTAGTCCTCGCTGTTCAGCAGCCGCCACAGCCGGTTCGCGCCGTGCCGGGCCAGGGTGTGCTCCTCCTGGATCGCGCCGCGCAACCGCACCACGTCCTCGGCGCGGTAGCTCCGACGCACACCCCGCCAGCGGGGGTTGGTGTCCCATTCGTGCTGCAACTGCTCGACCGGAGTAGGCATCGTCTCGTGTCCCTTCACCATTCGTGGCACACCGTGGCCGGTGAGCTCCGCTGCCCGGCCGCCGGTGGTGCAGACCACGGTCACACGCCTGTTCGGCGGGGGTCGAGGGACGGAAAATGCCAATTCTTGTAAATCCTCGGAAGCGTTTTGCAAAGTTGTTAATCGGCTTATTGGCAGCGGTGCTAATGTGACCCGACAAAACCTGCTGGCGTGGGAGGTGAGGACAATCAGTAAGATCTTCGCCGGGGCGCGGCTACGCCGGTTGCGCGAGGAACGCGCGCTCAGCCAGACCGAGCTGGCCCGACACCTGGGCATCTCCCCCAGCTACCTCAACCAGATCGAGCACGACACCCGGCCGCTGACCGTGCCGGTGCTGCTGCGGATCACCGAACTCTTCGGTGTCGACCCCACCGTGTTCGCCGCCCACGACACCCCACGCCTGGTCACCGGGCTGCGGGAGGCCCTGCCCAACCGGGCCAGCCCCGCCGAGCTGACCGAGCTGGCCACCCGGCTGCCCGAGCTCGCCGCCGCCGTCATCGACCTGCACCGGCGCTACCAACAGGCCGAGGAGCAGCTCGCCGAGCTGGTCGGCGACCGGGAACGACTCGGCCGCAGCCCGCACGACCAGGTCACCGAGTTCTTCTACCGGCGGCAGAACTACGTGCCGGAAATGGACGAGGAGGCCGAGCGGCTGGCCGCCGCGATGGGGTTGCGGCGCGGCGAGGTCCGCGGCCGGTTGCGCGACCGCCTGGCCCAACGGCACGGCGTACGCATCCTGCGCGAGGACGACGGCGCGCTCGGCGGTGAGCTGCACCGCTACCGGCCGCAGACCCGCACCCTGCACCTGTCCACCTCGCTGCGCGGCGGGCAGGAGGCGATGCGGATGGCCGCGCAGATCGCGCTGCTGGAATTCGCCGACGTCATCGACGAGATCGTCGAGTCGGAGAACTTCGACGACCCGCAGACCCAGATCCTGACCCGGGTCGGGCTGGCCAACTACTTCGCGGCCGCGCTGATCCTGCCGTACGACCAGTTCCTGACCGCCGCCGAGCAGCGCCGGTACGACATCGAACTGCTCACCCAGCACTACGCGATCGGCTGGGAGACGGTCTGCCACCGACTCAGCACCCTGCAACGGCCCCGGGCGCGCGGGGTGCCGTTCTCCTTCGTCCGGGTCGACCGGGCCGGGAACATGTCCAAACGCCAGTCCGCCACCGGCTTCCCGTTCTCCCGGACCGGCGGCACCTGTCCGCTGTGGAACGTCTACGAGGCGTTCGGCGCGCCGGGCCGGGTGGTCACCCAGGTCGCCGCGATGCCGGACGGTCAGCGCTACCTGTGGATCGCCCGCACCATCACCCGCCACCACGGCGGCTACGGCCAACCCGGCAAGGTGTACGCGATCGGGCTGGGCTGCGAGACCCGCCACGCCGGCCGGCTGGTCTACTCCACCGGCGTCGACCTGCACGCCGCCGAGGCCGCCACCCCGATCGGCCCTGGCTGCAAGACCTGCGACCGGATGACCTGCCCCCAACGCGCCGCCCCACCCATCAGCCGTCCCCTGGACCTGGACGAGAACCGCAGCACCTTCATCCCCTACCCCCTCCGCGACTGACCCTCACCCCGCATCCCTGCCTGTCGGAGTTGCCGGCAGATGCTGATCTCCACAGTGCCGCCAGCCTCATGCTCAACGCGAGAGTGTGAGGGGCGTCAGGGGGTCAGGAAGGTGGTCAGGGTGTTGAGGTAGGCCGTCGGGGCGGTTTCGTGTATCAGGTGGCCTGCGGGAATGGTGGCGAGGCGGGCGTCGGCGAGGCGGTTGGCGAGTTCGGCGATGTGCTGCTGAGGCACCGGGCTCGACGGGCCGCCGCCGATCAGCAGGGTGGGTACGGTGATCCGGGCGATGATCTCGGCCCAGTCCCGACCCGGATCGTCGATCTCGGGGCGGACCTGCTCCACCACCCGCCAGTCGAACGGCAACTTCCCCGCCGGCCGCTGCGGTGGCGCAGGTGGGCGCGGATGCGGGAAGCCGATGTCCTCCAACACCAGGCGACGGATGTGTTGCGGTCTGGCTGCGGCCGCTCGGCAGGCGACGAGGCCACCGAGGGAGTGGCCGATCAGGTCGACCGGGCCGCTGTCGAGGTGGCCGAGGACGCCCAGGACGTCCTGGGTGAACAACTCCAGCCGGTACGCACCGGGCCAGTCACTGCCTCCGTGACCGCGCAGGTCAACGCCGTACACCGTCCGATCGGCGGCCAACTCCGCCGCGACCACATCCCAGTCCTCGGCAGTTCGGCCGGTGGCGGGTAGCAGCACCACGGGGGTACGGGCCGGATCGGCAGCCGGCCACACCCGCAGCGAGAGCCGGAGGCCGCCGAGCATGATGTCGATCAGGTCAGGCACCAGCTGAGCATTGCCTCCTGTGCCGCCAGCGGCCAAGCGATTCCGCTACCGGCAGACCCGCCAAACCGCCATCGCGGTACGCGGATGCTGTCCGGCCTACAGGAAGCGCTCCGGGTCGAAGCTTTCAAGGTCGATGATGCGCACCCGAGGAAGCACGTTGGTGAAGCAGTCCGCGTCCTCCTCGATGTCGAATACCTGTAGGCCCGGCAGCTCGGCGAAGCCGGCGTTGAGGAACTCCTTGAACCCGACGACCGCGACCTGACGATCGCCTTCCAGCAGCTCGCCGAGCTGCGGCAGAAAGTCGCCGTCGTGGCTGGCGAGCATCACATTGCCCGAACGTCGGGCGATGGCCTCCAGTGTCCGCTGAATGCCGATGTCCACCACCTTCTGATCCGATGAACCAGCCAGCGGGATGGGCCGGTAATCCATGCTCAGCAGGGCCCGGACGAAGGGCATCGGCAGTGCGCCACCCGAGGCGTTGAGGAAGAACAGTCCCTTCACCGGCTGCCGCCACGTGTCGCGCGCGAACTCCCGCAGACGCTCCCACCGGGGTCGCTCCGCGGGGGCCGGCCGGCGCTCCAGAACACTGTTGCCGAGAGTGGCGTCGATGTTCTCCCCATCCACGATGAGGTACGTGACGGATTCCGATGTGCCGGGCATAGACGTACCTCTCGAGTGGAGCAGCGAGCGCGGACCGGTCCAGCCCGAGCGTTTGACGTGCCAGAAGCCATACTCATGGTCAAGGGTATTGGCTACCTGGCCGCGGCACCCCAGCAGGTGCCTGGCGGCTGGTCCACCAGCACCTGTCCTACCCGTACGATCCGGCAACCGGCGCGGCCCGGACCGACCTGTCCCCCTGAGCGGGACCGGCTGATCCGGGCACGTCGACGCCGGGGCTATCCCTGGGTGATGACGACGTCGTCGACGGCGGCTTCGACCAGGCTGGCGGTGCCGGCGTCGGCGGCTTCGATCAGGATCCGGATGCTCTGGCCGGCGTAGCTGCTCAGGCTCCAACTGCCTGACGTCCAGGCGGCGTTGCGGTTGGTGGCGCTGGCCGACTGGGTGAACAGGGCGGTGGTGCCGCCGTTGTGGACCACGGAGACCCGGAAGAAGTCCGCGCTTGTGGCGTTGCTGCCGTGGGCGAGGTACCAGGACAGCTTCAGGGTGAGCGGGCCGGTGGCGGGCAGCGTGATGGCGGGTGAGCGGACGCTCGTCGTACCGCCGTCGATGTCGTGGTCGCCGGCGGAGGTGCCGGCGAGCCTGCCGGTGACCAGGTCGTTCGTGCCGGAGAGGGCGGTGAGTTGCTTGGCGCCGCTGGAGTTGGTGGCCTGCGGCACGCCGCGCTCCCAACTGCCGCTGGTGGCGGTGTCGGTGCCGGCGGGGTTTGTGGTCCAGCCGGTGGCGGTCTCGAAGGTGTCCGACCAGACCGTCGTCGCCGGGGTGCCGGCGGCCAGGGTCCAGAGGGCGTACGCGGCGGCGTCACCGGCCCGGTTGAGCACGGTGTCGGAGATGTTGCTCGGGTACGTGTCGCACGCCCGGTGGTAGCAGGGGTCGAAGGCGCTCTGGGTGCCGCCCCACTTGGTCACCTGCGCGGCGGTCTTCACCCGGGACGCACCCGCCGCCACGCCGGAGGTCTGCACGCCGATCGCGTTGAAGGGGGCGTCGTCGGAACGGCCGGCGCCTTCGGTGTTCTCCTCGGTCGGCACGCCGATGGAGTCGTAGTACGCCTTCAACGTCTGGCCGGGCACGGAGGTGATCCGGTTGATGAAGTAGCCGCCGTTGACCGAGCCGACCATGTCGAAGTTGAAGTACGCCTTGATCTTCGCCCGTTCCGTGCTGGACAGGGTGTTGGCGTAGAACCGCGATCCGTTGAGGCCCTGCTCCTCGTCGGTCCAGAAGGCGAACCGGACGCGGCTGGTCAGGCTCGGGTTGGTGGCCGCGAGAGTCAGGGCGATCTCCAGCAGGGTCGCCGACCCGGAGGCGTTGTCGTTGATGCCGGGACCGGCGGACACCCCGTCCAGGTGTGCGCCGAACATGTAGATGCTGTTCGGGTCCCCACCGCCCGGCCAGTCGGCGATCACGTTCGGGCCGGCGCCGCTGGTGCAGCCGGAGGTGCAGTTCTGCCGGGTCACGGTGAATCCGGCGGCGACCAGTTTGTTGTACACGTAGGTCACCGAGGCGGTGTAGCCGGCGCTGGTGGCGCGTCGGTTGCCGCCATTGCTTGTCGCGATCGTCTGGAACTGCTGCAGATGCGCCTTTGTGTTGGTCAGCGAGATGTCAGGTACCGCCATGGCGGACACCACCGAAGCGGTCGCCGCGGCGGTGGTCGCGGGGGCGGTGGCCGGGACGGCGACCACGGCGACGGCGGTCAGGACCAGGGCCGCGCAGGCACGCAATACCGAAGGTACTCGCAACGTTTTCTCCTGCCGGATAGGGAACGCCGGAGACACCGGCAGCCGCAGATTAGGACGGTGCGGAGAATGGCGTAAACACATCGCGCTATACCGCTTTGTCCATAGCGTGACGAGTTGGCCCCGGCCGAGTGCGCGCACCTGCTCGGGGGTGGTCAGCCCGCAGGTCTGAGCGCAGCGCTCAGTCCCACCAGAACGCCCAGGTCGGCGCATCGACGAGACGCTCGGCGTAGGCGGCGACAGTGTACGGACGCTGCCCCTGCAGGATGTTGTCCGGGCAGAAGGCGAAATGTTCGGCGGCGATGGGCAGCGCCTCGTCGAGGGTGCTCGGCGGCGCAGCGACACTGAGGTACAGCTCGGCGAAGCCGGCGCCGATCACCCGCACCCCGAAGCGGTCCTCCCAGCTGCGCAGCACCGCGCACAACTCGGCGACACCGATGTGGTTGATCGCGCCGTGCCAACCGACAGCGGCAAGCACGTCGCTGCTGCGCTGCGCGGGCACCAGGCCGAGATGCGCCTCGGACAGGGCCTGCGACAGCTGCTCGGCCCAGTGGTCGGCGTGCTCGCGCACCGCGACCCGGGGCGGCAGCGCCGGTGCCAGGCCTGGCCAGGCCCGACCGTACGGGGCGACGAGCGGATCCTCCTCGGCCGGGGGCGGCGAGTCGTCGCCGTCGCCGGTCTGGTCGGCCCACCGGCCGGCGAGCACCCGCTCGGCGTCGTGCTGGTCGGGGGTGGAGGTCGCCTGCCAGAGCTCACCGCCTTGCCAGGGGCGGGACATGTCACCGCCGAGGCCGTCCAGCAGCAACGGCCACAGCCCGGAGCTTTCATGTGCCGCGTGCAGGCGCGACCACAAGCCCGCCGGTGCCGGCTCCTCGCTCATCCACAACACGGGTCGTTCGTCGGCACCCTCGCTGCCGCGTACCGTCCGGCCGGGCGGCAGTGGCACGGCGAGCGTTCGCGGAGCACCGTCCGGGAACAGTTCCAGCAGGTCGGTGGGCATATCGTTCAACTGCGACGTCACGAGGCGTGAGAGTAACGGCCGGGACCGACTTTTCCCGCGCTCCGCGCGGCAGCACCTCGACCTTTCCGCGTGCTCCACGCGGCAGCAGCTCGACGAAAACCGGTTGCCCGAGCGGGTGGGCTGCGCCAGGGTGGGCGCATGACGTACTGACGGATCGCACCCCGCCGCGCCGAGATGCCTCCGCGCGCCCCCTCGTGCCCTCACCCACCGTCCGTGCCTGCGCTTTCTCCTCGGGAGAGAACTCCTTGTCTGAGCTGCACCTGCGGCAGTCGATGCTGCCTGCGTCCGGTCCTGCCACGATGAGCGTCTTCGCGTCGCCCACCAGTTGGATCGAGTTCGACGCCCATACCCAGTGCCGTCAGGTCGCCGCCCTCGACGGCATGATCCACGTCGCCGCCATGCCTGACCTGCATCCGGGCAAGGGCGCCCCGATCGGGGCCGCGATGACGTCCCGCGTGCTGTATCCGTTCCTCGTCGGATCCGACATCGGCTGCGGCATCGCGGTGTTCCCGATCCGGCTCAAGCGACCCGTACCGGAGAAGCTGGCCGCGCGGTTCCCCGACCTGGATCGGCCGTTGCATCCCGAACACGACGCCGATGATCCGGCGTGGACGGTGGTGAGCGGCGAGATACCCGCCGGCCACGTCGAGGGTCTCGGCACGGTGGGCCGGGGCAACCACTTCGTCGAGCTGGCGCGGATCGGCGCGGTGCTCGACCCGACCCACGCGGGTCGTCTCGGGCTGGCCGCCGGTGACCTGGTGCTCGTCGTGCACACCGGCTCCCGAGGACTGGGCGAGCAGATCCTGCGCGAGCACACCGAACGACACGGCGCCGGCCCGGCCCCGGATCCGCAGGCGTACCTGGCCCGGCACGACGAGGCCGTGCGGTGGGGTGCGCTGAACCGTCGGCTGTTGGCTGCCCGGGTCGCGTACGCGCTGGGCGCCGCGCCGACCGAGCCCGTCGTGGACCAGTGTCACAACCTGGTCGAGGTACGTGACGGCAGCTACCTGCACCGCAAGGGCGCGGCACCGGGTGACGGCCGGGACGTGCTGATCGCCGGTACCCGGGGCACCCCGTCCTATCTGGTGGCCGCGCACGCCGGCCCGGAGGCGAACTACTCGGTGGCGCACGGCGCCGGGCGGAAGATGTCCCGGGCCGACGCGCTGCGCCGGGGGCGGGCCAAGCACACGGTCGAGGAGCTTCGGCGTACGCCGGTGGGCTCGCTCGTGGTGTGCGGCGACCGCCAGTTGCTCTTCGAGGAGGCGCCGGGGGCGTACAAACGCATCGAGCAGGTGATCGACGACCTGGTCGAACACCGGTTGGCCACCCCGATCGCGACCACGGTTCCGCTTGTCACGTACAAGACGGCCGACCTCGCTGTCGGGTCGCGGCGCGACGAGCGACGTCGGCGGGGCCGGCGATGACGGTACGCCTGCTGCTGTCGGCCGGACGCGGCCCGCAGGAATGCGCCTGGGCGCTGGCCCACCTGCTGCGACGCCTCGAAGCCGAGGCCGCACGGCAGCGACTGCGGGTGCACCGGGTCGACACGGTCGCCGGTGACCGGCCCGGCACCTACCGCTCCGTGCTGGTGGAGGTCGGCGGCGCTGGTGTCGAGGCGTTCGCCGCCTCCTGGACGGGCACGCTGTGCTGGCAGGCACCCAGCCCGTACCGGGCCGGGGTCGGTCGGAAGAACTGGTACGTCACCGCCCAGCCCTGCCCGGCGGACCCGGACGCCACCTGTTTCGAGGAGTCCGACGTGGAGGTGGTCGCCTGCCGCACCAGCGGGCCGGGCGGTCAGCACCGCAACAAGGTCAGCACCGCGGTACGGGCGACACACCGCCCGACGGGGTTGGTGGTCGTGGTCGACACCGAACGGCAGTTCAGCCTCAACCGCCGGATCGCGCTGCGGTTGCTGCGGCAGCGACTCGCGGACCGCGACGAGACGGCGGTACGCGACGCCACCACCGCCCGGTGGCAGCTGCACGACCGGCTGGTACGCGGTGACCCGGTCCGGGTCGAACGCCCGTAGTCACCCGGCGCCGCCCCAGGCGGCGTCGACCAGGGCGGGCAGCACCCGGGCCGCCGGGCCGCGCAGGTTGATGTCGGACACCTGGTCCAGCGGCGTCGGTTCCGGATTGACCTGGATCACCGTGGCGCCGCAGCGGGCCGCGACGTGCGGGATCTCCGCGGCCGGATAGACCAGGCCGGAGGTGCCGACGGTCAGCAGTACGTCGCAGGAGGCGGCGGCCTCGGCGGCGGCTTCCAGGGCCGGCTGCGGCAACGCCTCCCCGAACCACACCACGCCCGGCCGGATCGGCGCGGAACAGCGGTCGCAGCGCGGCGGCGGCAGCCGGCGTCCCTCGGCCGGTTCGGCCGGGTCACCTGTCGACGCCGGGTGGGCGCAGGCGGAGCAGCGGGGCGCGAACAGGCTGCCGTGCAGGTGCAGCGGGGCGGTGGAGCCGGCCCGCTCGTGCAGGTCGTCCACGTTCTGGGTGATCAGCACGCTGTGCGGGGCGCGGGCCTCGATCGCCGCGACGGCCAGGTGCCCCGGGTGCGGTCGGGCCCGCGCGACGACGGCGCGCCGCCACTCGTACCAGCCCCAGACGAGGTCCGGGTCGGCGTCGAACGCCTCCGGGGTGGCCAACTGCTGGGCGTCGTAACGCTGCCACAGGCCGGTGAGCGCGTCGCGGAAGGTCGGCACACCGCTCTCGGCGGACATGCCCGCGCCGGTGAAGACCACCGTCCGTCGGGCCTGGCCGAGCAGTTTCGCGGCCTGGGTCGGTCCCGATTCGGTCATCCGTCGAGACTATCGGCGCTCGGGTCGCTCGCCGGGCTCGCCTACAGTGTCGGATCACCCTGTCGCCATGCGACGACACGACGATCGGGAGGGCCGTTGCGCCGGATGCGTGCGTTCGAGTTGCACCACTGGTTGCTGCTCTCGTTCGTCACGGTCATCTTCGGGGGCGTGATCTGGATGGCCGTCCTCGCGGTCGACTCGTTCCGGGCGACGTACGGCGGGGTGGCCGGTGCGGTGACCGTCGAGGACTGCGTGTACGCCGACACCGACGACGGACCCCAGTGGACCTGTTCCGGGCCGTTCGTCTCCGCCGACGGCGCTGTCCGCATCGACGCGGTGAAGCTCATGCCCCGCTACGGCGCCCCCTGGGACGACGGCGTGACGGTGACGGGCCGGATCAGCAGCCCTTCGTCGGGCACTCTGCACACCGACGGCCAGACCTGGAAGTGGGCGACCGGGTTCACCGTCCTGCTCCTCGGGGTCGGCGTCTACCTCCTGCGGTCCGCCCTGCGAATCGAGCGCCAGGTGGCGCCGCCGCCGGTCGATCCCGAACTCGCGGCGATCTCCGAACGGGCCCGCGCGTTCCTCACCGAGTGGGACCATGTTCTCGCGCCGTCGACCCCGGCGGCCGCAGCGCCGCCACCGGTGTCGGCAGTCGACGCGCCGAAGCGGGCGAACCTTGCCGTCGGGAAGGTCCTGATCGGCTGGCTGTTGCTGGTGCTGACCATCGCCGGCACGGTGTGGCACCTGATGGAGTGGGAGCGCCGGCAGGTGGCGTCGTTGACCGGGCAGGCCCTGGGCACGGTCACCGGGGCCCGGCTCGGCGCGGAGGATCGGATCGAGGTCGCCTACCCCGACACCACCGGCGCCGAGTGGCGGGTGCGGTGGAAGCCGGTGGACCCGGACAGCTACCGGGAGGGCGGCCAGGTGCCGGTGCGGTACGACCCGGCTCAGCCGTACGAGGTGATGCCGGCGTATCCCGAATTCTTCGAGATCGAACCACGGGGGCGAACGGTGCTCGTGGAGCTGGTGCTGCTGCCCGGGTACGTGTTGGCCTGGGCGTGGATGTGGCGGCTCGGGCGCTGGCTGCTCGGCGCGTGTCGTCGTGGTCGACCGGCCGAGGCGTGGGTCCTGGTGGCGGAACTGCACTGGGGCGTCGAGCCGACATCGTTCTGGCTCGAACTACGCGACGCCGACCGGATCTGGTACCAGCGGATCGTCTGGGATCGCCGGCTGGTGCGCCGGCTGGCCGGTGACCCGGCCGGCGGTGCGCAGCTGCCGCTGAGCGTCGAGCTGCGCCGCTGCCCGGGGTTGCGGCGCATGTACCTGGTCGACGTAGCCGGGGTGGGGCGGCTCTGGCCGGCGAGCACCGCCCGTGCCCGACCGCCCCGCAACTACGAGCTGACCCCGGTCGAGCTGCACTTGTTCGGCCTCGCCGAGTCGACAGGCAGACACCTGGCGATTCTGCTGGCGTTGACCGTCCTGGCCGGAGGCGGTTGGCTGCTGGCCGGTCCGGCCACCGCCGCCTACCTGCTGGCGTTGATCGGCAGCTACCAGCTGTGGGGTGGTGGCGCACCCTGGCGCGGCTTCTACACCCTGCGCCACTGACGTCGTCCGGTGGCCGGCGAGTTCACTCGGCCAGGATCTGCTCGCGCAGGATGTCGGCGTGCCCGCAATGCTGGGCCAACTCCCGCAGCACGTGCAGGTAGACCCAGCGCAGCAGCAGCGGGCCACGCCGGTTGCCGTACACCAGGTCGTCCAGGTCGAGCGGGGCCGTCGCTCGGCGGGACCGCGTGCAGGTCTTCCGGTGTTCTCGTTGGATGTCGGCGATGGTGTCGGAGTCGTCCAGGATGAAGGACTCGTCCGGCGTGGCGGGGATGCCGATCTCGTCCCGCGACCGGCAGTTGACGGCCTCGTCGAACCAGACCTTCTCCACGAAGGTCGCATGCTTTACCAGGCCCAACAGGGTCGTGCGAGAGGACACCAGCGACCGGCGGGCCTGCTCCTCGGTCAGCCCCTCCAGGCAGGCGTTCAGCGCGGCGCGGTGCTCATCGAGGAAGAACTCGAACTGAGCCCGCAGCGGCTCGTCCCGGATATCGTCCATGGACGTCGGTAACGGAGATGCCATGCACGAAGCATCCCAAAAACCGCCCCACCCAACAACAAGCCACCCCCACCCCCACCCCCACGCGCGATCTTGCAGTTTTGGTCGCCGAGAGTCAGGGCAAAAGCCGCGAATCGGCGACCGAAACTGCAAGATCGGCGCCCGCGGGAGTGGGGGTGGGGTGGGGGTGGGGTGGGTCAGCTGCGTAGTAGTGGCAGTACCCGCTGGCCGAGCAGGTCGATGCCGGTGCGGGGGGTCAGGCCGTGCGGGGTGCCGAATTCGACGCGGCTCGCCCCGGCGTCGAAGACCGCGGCGGCCTGCGCGGCGACCTGTTCGGGAGTGCCGGAGAAGGCGAACAGGTCGAGCAGGTCGTCGCCGATCAGAGCACCGGCCGCGTCGTCCTCCCGGCGGGCCACGTGCTCCTTGATCCGGGCCAGCAGGCCCGGATCGACCTCGACCGTCGGGTCGAGAGCGGCGACCACCGCGAGGTACATCGCCACCTCGGTACGGGCCACCCGTCGGGCCAACTCCCCGTCGGTGTCCACGACCGTCACCGCGCCCAGCACCACGCCGGTGTGGTCACCCCCCGCCTCGTCGAGCCAGGCGCGCATCGTCTTGGCCATCGCCGGGTTCGCCGAGCCACCGACCTTGACCTCGGCGGCGTACCCGGCGGCGGACCGGGCAGTCTGCTGCCCCCAGGTGCCGACCAGCACCGGCACGTCCGGCCGGGCCGGCGCGTAGCGCAGGCTGGTGCCCGGCGCCACGGTGAACTCCCGGCCCTCGAAGCCACTGTCGTCGCCGCCGAGCAGCCGACGGACGATCTGCACCGTCTCGGCGATGCGCCGCAGCGGCCGGGCCTGCGCCACACCGATCTCCTGGAGCCAGGTGCCCCGGGCCAGACCCAGGTACGCCCGACCGTGCGAGGCCAGGTCGAGGGCGGCGACCTGGCCGGCGACCTCCACCGGATGCAGGGTGAACGGGTTGAGGCAGGCCGCGCCGAGCCGGATCCGGCGGGTGTGCCGGGCGGCCACCAGCAGCGGGAAGATCGGCGGCTGGTACATCAGGTCCCCGAAGACCGACAGCACGTCAAAGCCGTACCGTTCAGTCAACTCGGCCAGCTCGGCGTACTCGTCGGCGGACTTGTCCGATTGCAGGCCGATGCCGACCAGGCGGTCGTCGGTCACGTCAGCTCCTCGGTGGGGATCTGCCGCAGGGCAGTGCGTTCGATCCGCATGATGACCCGCTCCTCGGGGTCCGGGCAGGCCACGTGGCTGTCCCGGGCCATCCAGTCCCCCTCGGCCAGGGCCCGCTGCTTGGCCGGCAGCAACGGCAGGCAGGCGGCCAGCGCGTACATGCAGAAGTGCTGGCCGGCGGGGATGCTCAGCCGGCAGGACTCGGTCAGGTCGATCTGGTCGCCCACCTTCATGCCGCACACCGAGCGGCCCTCGATCCGCTCGACCACGACCCGCAGGTCGTACACCTCGGTGGTGGGTTCGTCGGTGGTGGTGGGTTCGTCGGTGCTCATCGGACTGCCTCCGCGTGGTGGTGCACAATGCGCCAGCCGGTGTCGTCGCGGCGCAGGACGTCGGTGACCCGGAAGCAGGTGTCCGGGCGGTCGTCGGCGAAGCGGGCCCGCAGCACGTAGCGGACCAGGCCGGTGTCGCCCCAGCTCTCGGCGCGTACCTGCTCCGGGGCCACGCTCACCGGCGCCGGGCCGGTCGCGGCGGCGGCCCGGGTGTCGCGCAGCGCGTCCAAGGCGGCCAGGCCGGTCAGCAGGTTGTCCGCGTCGGACTCCCAGATGGTCAGGTCGGGGTGCAGGTGGGCGTCGAACGCCGGGCGGTCGCCCAACGACCGGTACATGTCGCTGATGGTGGTGCTGAGTTCGTCGATGCTCATCGGGTCACTTCCGGGTGCTCAGATCGCGGGTGGCAGGGCCTCGGCGAGGCGGGCGCGTAGCGGGTCCAGGCCCATCGGCCCGAGCGCCAACGCGGTGTGATGGAACCGTTTGCGGTCGAAGGCGGCGCCGGCGCGTCGTTCGGCGTCGCGGCGGGTCTGCTGCCACAGCCGGGCTCCGACCTTGAACGCCAGCGCCTGGGCCGGCCAGCCGAGGTAGCGGTCGACCTCGAAACGGGCGGTCGCGGCGTCCAGCCCGGCGACCCGGGTGAGCAGGTCCACGGCCACGGCCGGGGTCCAGCGGTCGGCGTCGGTGAAGCCGGTGCCGGCCGGGATCGGCAGGTCGAGGTGCAGGCCGAGGTCGATGACGACGCGGGCGGCGCGCCACATCTGCCCGTCGAGCATGCCGAGGCGTTCACCGGGGCCGGCGAATAGGCCGAGTTCGTCGGCGAGACGTTCGGCGTAGTGTGCCCAGCCTTCGGCGTACCCGTGCACCTGGCACAGGTGGCGTTGCCAGGGGTGCAGCTCGGCGGTGGTCAGGGTGACAGCGTGTTGCAGGTGGTGACCGGGCAGCCCTTCGTGGCAGAGCGTCCCGACGTGCCGCCACACCGGCACGCTCGACTCCCCCGGCGGCACCGACCACCAGATCCCGCCCGGGCGGGTCAGGTTCGCGTCCGGCGGGGTGTAGTACATGACGCCGGAGGCGGCGGGGCTGATCCGGCACTCGACGTGGCGGGTGACGGCCGGGATGTCGAAGTGGACGCCGTCGAGCTGGTCGGTGAGCAGGGCGGTGCGCTTGCGCAGCCACTGTTCCAGGGCGGGACCGACCGACACCCGCCCGGCGGGGTCGGCGTCCAGCGCGACCCGGGCGCTCGCCGGGTCCGGGTGGCCGCAGTCGGCCGCCGCGGCGTGCAGTTCGGCGTCGGTACGGGCCAGCTCCGCCCAGCCGTACGCGTACAGCTCGTCGAGGTCGACGGTGGCGCCGAGGAAGGCGCGGGAGGTGACCTCGTACAGTTCGCGCCCGACACCGTCCACTTCGGAGGCGGCGGGGGCCAGTTCGGTGCGCAGGAACGTGGCGAACGCGTCGGTGGCGGCGGTGGCGCGCCGGGCCCCTTCGGTCAGCCGGTCGGCGAGCGGGCCACCGGGAGAGCCGGCGACGAGCCGGCCGTAGAAGTCGTCGGCGGTCCAGCTCTGGCACTGCGCGGCGACGACGAGCACCTGCCGCCGGGCGACCAGGTGGCCGCGCTGCGCGGAGCGGCGCAGCGTCGCGGCGTACTGGTCGAGGGTGTCGGGCAGCCGGTGCAGGTGCTCGGCGACGGCGGCCCAGTCGTCGGCGGTCTGCCGGGGCAGGTTGTCGAAGACCTGCCGGGCCAGGTGAACCGGGGTGGCCAGCGGGGCGAGCAGCCGGGTGGTGAACCCGGCGTCGTAGAGCGCGACCTCGCTGGTCAGCCGCTCGGCCAGGGCACCGGCGAGGGCACGCTGCGCCGGGCCGTCGGCGGTGGCGGAGGCAGCCGCCGACGCGGTCTGCCGGGCCAGTGCCGCGCGGGCGTCGAACGCCTCCGGGGAGAGGTCCGCCAGCTGCGAGTCGGGGGTACGCCCGGCCGCCTCGGCGGCCTGCGGGTCGAGATCGGCGAGTGCGGCGAGGTAGTCGTCGGCGACCCTGATCACGGTCATCGTCGGGCCCGGGTGCGGCCGTGGTCGTCGCGGTAGACGACGCCGCCCTTCATCACCACGTGCAGGGTGCGCAGGGCGGAGACCGAACGGGTCGGGTCGTCGCGCAGCACCAGCAGGTCGGCGTGCTTGCCGGCGGTGATGCTGCCCAGCTTGTCGTCGGCGTTCAGCCACTCGGCGGGGCGGATGGTGGCGGCCTTCAGCGCGTCGGCGACGGGCATCCCGGCGTCCACCATGAACTCCAGCTCCCGCACGGTGGCGGTGGTCTCGTCGTAACCGGCGTGCGGCGGCATGTCGCTGCCCAACGCGATCGGCACGCCGTTGCGGATGGCGTGTTGCAGGCTCTCCCAGTGTCGGGGGCCGGCGCCGAGGGCGCGTTCCATCAGCCAGCCGGGCACCCCGGAGTCGCGGAAGAACTGTTCGCAGCGGCTGACCACGATGGTCGGGACGTACCAGACGCCCCGTTCGGCCATCAGCCGGGTGACCTCGTCGGTCAGCTCGTAGCCGTGCTCGACGCAGTCCAGGCCCAGCTCCACGGCCCGGCGTACGGTGTCGGCCGGGCCGGCGTGCGCGGTGACCTTGCGTCCCCAGTCGTGGGCGACCCGGATGACGGCGGCCATCTCGTCGTCGAGCAGCTGCGGGGTGTCGATCGCCTCGTACTGCCCGGCGATGCCACCGGAGATGCACACCTTGATCAGGTCGGCGCCGGCCCGGATCTGGGCGCGGGTGAGCTGCCGGAACCCGTCGGCGCCGTCGGCTTCCAGGGCGTCGGCCTCCCAGCCGTGGCCCCCGGTGCAGCACAGCGCGTGCCCAGCGGTGAAGATCCGGGGCCCGTCCACCGCGCCGGCCTCGATGCCCTTGCGCAGTGCGAAGTCGGCGTAGCGGCCCTCGCCGACCAGCCGGGCGGTGGTGACCCCGGCGTGCAGGGTGCGCCGCGCCGAGTCGGCCATCAGCAGCACCAGTTCGGCCAGGTTGGACCGGTGCACCGCGTCGGCGAGGTGGCCGGGCAGACCGAGGGACAGGTGCACGTGCATGTTCGTCAGTCCGGGCATCACCACGTCGCCGCCCAGGTCGACCACCGGGACGTCGCCGGCCTCGGCGAGCACGTCGTCGACCGGCCCGACGGCGCGGATCATCCCGTCGACGCCGATCCAGATGCCCTGGTCGGCCTGAAGGTGGTCGGCGACGCCGTCATAGAGGGCGAGGTTGACCAGGACCTGTTCGGTGGCGCGATGCATGTCGGCGTCCTCAGGGGGCGGCCACGGCGGCGGGGGCCGTGGCGGGGTCGTTGAGCCAGCAGGCGGCGCTGCGTCCGCCGAGGTCGAGGGTGGGTGGCTGGTCACCGCAGGGGGCGAAGGCGTGGGCGCAGCGGGGCCGGAACCGGCAGCCGGTGGGGGCGTTGGCCGGGTCGGGCACCTCCCCGGCGAGGGTGGCGGGCAGTCGTGGGGTGGGCCCGATCTGCGGTACCGCGTCGATGAGCGCCCGGGTGTAGGGGTGGCGCGGGTCGCGCCACAGGTCGCGGGTGGGTGCGGTCTCCACGATCCGGCCCAGGTACATCACGGCGGTGACGTCGGCGATCTCGTGGACCAGGGCGAGGTCGTGGGAGATGAACAGCATGCCCATGTCGAGTTCCCGGACCAGCCCGACGAGCAGGTTGACCACCTGAGCCTGCGAGGAGGCGTCCAGGGCGGTGACCGGCTCGTCCGCGATGATCATGCGGGGTTGCGGGGCGAGGGCCCGGGCGATGGCCAGCCGCTGCCGTTGACCGCCGGAGAACTGGTGCGGGTAGCGGTCGGCGGCCTCGGCGGGCATGCCGACCCGGTCGAGCAGCTCGATCACCCGGTCGGTACGGGCCGCGCCGGTCACCGTCGCCGGTACGCCGTCGAGCAGCTGGGCGCCGATGGTGCGCCGGGGGTTGAGCGAGGCGTACGGGTTCTGGAAGACCATCTGCAGACCGATCTCGGTCTCCGGTCGACGCCGCCAGCCCAGCGGGGTGATCGGGCGGCCGGCGAAGCTGACCTCACCGGCGCTCGGCGGAGTCAGTCCGACGGCGACCCGGGCCAGCGAGGACTTGCCGCAGCCGGACTCGCCGACCAGGCCGACGATCTGGCCGGGTGCCACGTCCAGGCTGACCCCGGCGACCGCGCGGACCCGACCGTTGCCCCGCGAGCGGTACTCGACCTGCACGTCGCTGATCCGCAGCAGACTGCTCATCGGGCTGCCACCTCCAGGTGCGGACGGACCACGCAGGCCACCGACCGGTGCGCGCCGGCCGGGGTCAGCGGCGGCGGGCTGGTGCCGCAGGCCGGTTCGGCGTACCCGCAGCGGGGTTGGAACGGGCAGCCCGGCGGCGCCTGGCCGGGCGCCGGTGGGCCGCCGGGGATCGGCCGCAGCGTGCCGACGGCCTGGGTGCCGTGCGGGCGGGCACCGAGCAGCGCGGCGGTGTACGGGTGGGTGGGTGCGGTGAGCAGTTCCCCGGTCGGTCCGGTCTCCACCACCCGACCGGCGTAGAACACGTAGCCCCGGGTGGTCAACGCGCTGAGCACCCCGAGGTCGTGGGTGATGAACGCGACGGCCAGACCGGTCTCGGCGCGCAACCGGTCCAGCAGGGCGAGGATGCCGGCCTGCACGGTGACGTCGAGGGCGGTGGTGGGTTCGTCGGCGATCAGCAGCCGGGGTCGGGCGGCCAGGGCGATGGCGATGGCCGCGCGTTGGCGCATGCCGCCGGAGAACTGGTGCGGGTAGGAGCGCAGGGCCCGTTCCGGGTCGGGGATGCGCACCTGGTCGAGCAGTTCCACCGCCCGCCGGTTCGCGGCCCGGCGGTCCATGCGCAGGTGCACCCGCATGTGTTCGGTGAGTTGGCGGCCGATGGTGAGCATCGGGTGCAGGGCAGCGGTGGGGTCCTGGAAGACCATGGCGATGCCGGCGCCCCGGACCCGCTGCCAGCCGCGCTGGTCCAGGCCGAGCAGGTCGGTGCCGGCGAACCGGGCCGACCCGCGGACCGTGGCGCCGGGGGGCAGCAGGCCGAGGAGGGTCTGCGCGGTGAGGCTCTTGCCGCAGCCACTCTCCCCTGCGATGCCGACCAGTTCACCCTCGTCGACGGTCAACGACACGTCGTGCAGGATCGGCAGCGGGCCGCGCGGGCCGGGCAGGGTGACGGCGAGGGAGTCGACGTCGAGCAGCGGTGCCATCTCTAACGTCCCTTCGCATAGCGGGGGTCGAGCCGGTCGCGCAGCGCGTCGCCGAGCACGTTGAACGCCATCACGACGGTGAGGATGGCCAGGCCGGGGAAGACGCTGACCCACCACATCGACAGGTCCTGGGAGCCGAGGGCGACCATCGAGCCCCATTCGGCGGCCGGTGGGCGGGGGCCCAGGCCGAGGAAGGAGAGCGCGGCCAGCAGCAGCACCGCGTTGCCGAGTTCCAGGGTGGCCAGCACGATCGCCGGGCCGATGCTGTTGGGCAGCACGTCGCGGCGCAGCGCCTGGACCGGTCCGACGCCGAGCAGCCGGGCGGCGTTGAGGTAGTCGTCGCCGCGCATGCTGAGCACGGCGCTGCGGATGACCCGGGCGTAGACCGGCCAGGAGACGATGACCAGGGCGAGGACGGCGTTGCGGGTGTTCGGGCCGAACGCGGCGGTGACCGCCATCGCGAGGATGATCTGCGGGAAGGCGAACACCAGGTCGGTCAGGCGCATCAACGCCTCGTCGGCGAGCCGGCCGAGGTAGCCGGCGAGCAACCCGAGCAGTCCGCCGATCAGCAGGGCCAGCGAGACGATGGCCAGGGCCAGGGGGATGGACAGCCGGGCGCCGTGGATGACCCGGCTGAGGATGTCCCGGCCGAGGGAGTCGGTGCCGAACCAGTGCGCCGCCGACGGTGACGCGTACGCGTCGGGGCTCTGGGCGAGCGGGTCGTAGGGGGCGATCAGGGGGGCGAAGATGGCCACCAGCAGCCAGCCGCCGAGGATGACCAGGGCCGCCAGGGTGACCGGCTGCCGCCAGACCGGACGGGTGCCGCCGCCGCGCAGCCGGCCGAGCCAGCGGCGTCGGCTCAGCGCCCGGTCCACCTTCGGATCCGGTGCCACCGGATCGGGTGCGATCGTGGTCATGACAGGCGGATCCTCGGGTCGATGAGCCCGTACAGCAGGTCGACGGTCAGGTTGACCAGCGTGTAGACAAGCGCCACGAAGAGGCTGACGCCGAGGATCGACGGCAGGTCCAGCGCGGTGGCGCTGCGGTAGGCGTACTGCCCGAGGCCGGGCCAGCCGAAGATGCTCTCCACCAGCACCGTGCCGGACAGCAGGGAGGCGAAGGCCAGGCCGGAGACGGTGACCACCGGGACCAGGCCGGCGCGCAGCAGGTGCCGGCGCAGCACCACCCGGGCCGGCAGACCCTTGGCGTACGCGGCGCGGATGTAGTCCTGCTGGAGCACTTCGAGCATGGCGGAGCGGACGAAGCGGACCAGCAGCGCCACGGTCAGGGAGGTCAGCACCAGCACCGGCAGGACCAGGTGCTGGGCGGCGTCCCAGGCGACGTCCCACTGCCCGGCCAGTGCCGCGTCGACGGTGTACATGCCGGTGACGGTGGGCGGTGGGCTGAAGGCGGTGGAGAGCCGGCCGCCGCTGGGGGCCAGGCCGAGTTTGTAGAAGAAGACGTAGAGCACGACGAGCGACAGCCAGAACGGCGGGGTGGACAGGCCCAGCAGGGCGCCGACGCGGACCAGCTGGTCGGTGAACCGGCCGTTGCGGACCGCGGCGAGCATGCCGATGCCGGTGCCGATCAGCAGTGCCAGCAGCATGGTGGGGATGGCCAGTTCCATTGTCGCCGGTACGTACCGGACCAGGTCGTCCACGACCGAGCGGCCGGTCTGCTGGGAGATGCCCAGGTCACCGGTGAGCAGGTTGCCCAGGTACTGGAAGTACTGCGCCCAGAGCGGCTGGTCCAGGCCCCACTTCTCCCGGAACGCGGCCACCGTGGCCGGGTCGTTGAGCGCCTGGTCCGACAGGTTCGCCGTGACCGGGTCGCCGGGGACCACGTTGACCAGCGCGAACGTCACCACGGTGACGCCCAGCAGCAGACCGGCGGTGATCGTCAGCCGCTTGGCCAGGAAGACCAGCAACGGATGCGCGCGGCGCGGCCGGGGCCGGGACGCGGTCGTGGTGACCGCGCCCGGCTTCCCGTCGTGAACTGTCGTCATCTGTGCTGCCGGCTACTTCCGGCCGACCGCGGCGACGTCGACCTGCCAACCGGCGGCGGTGTAGTCCGCGCCGGTCAGGTCGGCGGTCGCCACCACCGTGGAGGAGTTGCTGGCCAGCACGATGTACGGCGAGGACTGGTTCATCAGTCGCTGCCACTCCTGCATCGCGGTGGCCCGGGCGGCCAGGTCGAGGGTCTCGGTGACCATCTTGCCGGCGGCCACGACCGCCGCGTCGGCCCGGTCCACGGTCCAGCCGGAGCGCAGCGCGGTCGGCTGTCCGGGGGCCATGTTGTTGATCAGCGAGTCGGCGACCGGGTAGTTCAGGCTCTGCGGGGTGAAGCCCATCGGCATCTTCCCGCCGCGCATTTCGTCCAGGAAGGTGGTCAGCGGCTGCGGGTTCAGCTCCAGGGTGATGCCGGCCTCGGCGACGTCGCCCTGCACCTTGGTGGCCACGGTGCCGAGGTCCACGCCCTTGTAGGTGATGGCCGGGTAGCTGAACTTGACCTTGGGGTTGGTCAGGCCCGCCTCGGCGAGCAGCGCCTTGGCCTTGGCCACGTCGCGGGTCGACGCCTCGCCCTCGGGCAGCGCGCCGGGGAAGGCCGGGGCGACCAGACCGGCGCCCGGTGCGGCGCCCTGCCCGTAGAGGGCGGCGATGCCCTGGTAGTCGATGGCGGCCCGCAGCGCCTGGTTGAACTTCGCGTCGGCGGTCACCGCGGAGACGGCCGGGTCGGCGTTGAGGAACAGGAAGTAGACGGTGTCCTGCACGCCGGAGGTCTGCAGGGTGCCCGGCAGTCCTTCGAGCAGCTTGCCGGAGATGTCCAGCGAGATCTCGTTGGCCTCGGCGCGCTGCATGGTCAGCTTCTGGGTCTGCACGTCCATGTTGCGCAGCACGACCCGGTCGAACTTCGGCTTGTCACCCCAGTAGTCGGGGTTGGCCTCCAGCACCACCTGGGACTCCGGCTCGTACGACTTGAGCACGTACGGGCCGCTGCCGATGGAGTTGGTGTCGAGGTACTGCTGGGCGGTGTCGCCCTGGGCGGCGTCCTCGCCGTCCTTGGCGCCGTTCTCCTGGGCGACCTTGGCGTTGATCACAGCGGTGGAGGGCATGGAGAGCACCACCGGGACGTTGGGGTTGGCCGTCGCCGAGGTGACCACGACGGTGCTGTCGTCGGTCTTGCTGACGCTCAACTCGCTGACGGTGACCGCCGGGCTGGCCTTGATGTTCTTCAGCCGGTTGAGCGAGAACACCACGTCGTCGGCGGTGAGCGGGCTGCCGTCGGAGAACTTCACACCCTGCCGCAGCTTGAAGGTGAAGGTCTTGGCGTCCGCGGAGACCTCGTACGACTCGGCCAGCGCGGGGACCGGCTTGCTCACGTCCGAGCCCTCGAAGGTGAGCAGGGTGTCGTAGAGGGCGTGCACCGCGGTCAGGCCGGTCGCCTCGTAGACGCGGCCGGGGTCGAGGGTCTTGAGCACGAACGAGGTGTTGACGGTGAGCGTGGTGGCGCCGCTGCCACCGCTCGCGTTTCCGCCGCCACCGCCGGCCGTGCAGGCGGCGGTGGAGATGATGGCCAGCGCCGTCAGAGCGGATGCTCCGACGCGAAGCCGGCGGGGGGACACCGACATGCTGTTCCTACCTTCGTATGGCGCGGTCCGCTTCCGCGTGGGCCGCAGGTTGTCGACGACCTGGGACGTGAACGCCGGTGTCTCCGGTCGCGATGTCTCGGGTTTTCAGGGGCGGCATTTCAGGGTTGGATGGAGCCGGACTTGCGTTCGTCCGGTTCGTGCCTGGACGCGACGTGTCTACCAGTACCAAACAACGCTACAAGTTGTTTGACCACCCTAAACAGGGCCGTGTAGCTTGGTCAAACATTTTCAGCCACACTGTTATCGGATCGAGGTTTAGATGCTCGGTGATCGACTCCGCGATCTTCGGCAGCAGCACTCCATGACGCTGCGCCAACTCGCCACGGCCGCCGACGTGTCCCCCGCGCTGCTCAGCCAGATCGAGAACGGCGCGACCGATCCGAGCCTGTCCACGCTGCGCAAACTGGCCCAGGTCTTCGACACCTCGATCGCCGAGCTGTTCTCCGAGCCCGAGGCGCCCGCGGTGCACCTCAGCCGCGCCGGCAACCGCAGCCGACTGACCGCTCCCCCCGGCCAGATCACCTACGAACGACTCACCCCCGGTCGCGGCGACCTGGAGGTGCTCCAGGCCCACCTCGCGCCCGGCGACGCCAGTTCGGCCGAACCGTGGGCCCATCCGTCGACCGAATGCGCCATCGTCATCACCGGCGAGGTCGTCGCCGAGATCGGCGGCGAGAAGCACGTCCTGGCCGCCGGCGAGGCGGTCACCTTCGACTCCCGGCTGGCCCACCTCTACCGCAACGCCAGCGACGAACCGGCCCACCTGATCATCGCGGTCACCCCACCCACCCCCTGAACACCAGGGGTACGCACGAGCTACCGCCGCCTAGCATCGGTGCACATGACCGATTCCGCCACCTTCGGCAACCCCGTCGTGCCCGGCTTCCACCCCGATCCCAGCGTGTGCCGGGTGGGCGAGGACTACTACCTGGTCTGTTCCAGCTTCGAGTACTTCCCCGGCGTACCGATCTTCCACAGCCGGGACCTGGTGAACTGGCGGCAGATCGGCAACGTGCTCGACCGCCCGAGCCAACTCGAACTACCGCCGGACGCGCACGCCTCCGCCGGCATCTACGCCCCGACCATCCGACACCACGACGGCCGCTTCTACCTGGTCACCACAAACGTCACCACCGGCCGCCACCTGCTGGTCACCGCCACCGACCCGGCCGGCCCGTGGTCGGAGCCGGTCCACCTCGACGTGCCGCACATCGACCCGTCGCTGACCTGGGACGACAACGGGGACTGCTGGTTGACCGTGTCGGGGGTCGAGTCGTACCGGATCGATCCGGAGACCGGCACGGTGTTGGAAGGGCCGGTGCCGATGTGGTCGGGCACCGGCGGGCAGTACCCGGAGGCCCCGCACCTGTACCGGATCGGCGACTGGTGGTACCTGCTGGTCTCCGAGGGCGGTACGCACACCGGGCACGCCGTCTCGATCGCCCGGTCGCGCAGCATCCGGGGCCCGTTCGAGCCCGGCCCGGTCAACCCGTTCCTGACCCACCGCAGCACCGACCGGCTGGTGCAGGCCACCGGCCACGCCGACCTGGTGCAGGCCACCGACGGCAGCTGGTGGATGGTGCTGCTGGGCATCCGGGCCAAGGGCCAGTGGCCGCCGTACCACGTCCTCGGCCGGGAGACGTTCCTGGTGCCGGTGCGCTGGGTGGACGGCTGGCCGGTGGTGGATCCGGTCGAGGAGACGATGACCGCGCCGGCCGGCAGCCCGCCCGCCCTGGCCGCGGTAGGCGACCCGGGTGCGTACCGGGACGACTTCGACGCCACCGACGCGCTCGCGCCGGAGTGGATCTCGCTCCGGGAACGGCCGAAGGACAGCTGGTCGTTGACCGAGCGGCCCGGCTGGCTCACCCTGCACGCGGCCGGCACGACCCTGGACCGCTCCGGCGCCACCCTGGTCGCCCGCCGGCAGCAGCACCACGACTGCCGGGCCGGCGTGCACGTCGATCCCGGCGCGGGTCGGGCCGGGCTGACGTTGCGCATCGACGAGGCACACCACTACGACATCGAGGTCGCCGACGGGCTGGTGCAGGTGATCGGCCGCGTCGGGCCGTTCCGGCAGGTCTTCGGTGAGCTGTCGGTGCCGGCCGGCCCGGTCACCCTGACCATCGCCACCCGCACCGACGACCTGCTGCCGCCGACGGTGACCGCCGCCGACCAGGTGACGGCCCCCGGCGCCCCCTTCGGCGTGCGCCCCGCCGCGTGCGACACGGTCAGCTTCGAGGTGTTGACCGACGGCGGGCCGGTGGTGCTCGCCGAACTCGACGGACGGTACCTGTCCACCGAGGTCGCCGCCGGTTTCACCGGCCGGGTGTTCGGCCTCTACGTCACCGAGGGCAGCGCGGCCTTCGACTGGTTCGACTACCGCCCGAGCGCCCGCTCCTGACCGGCCACCTGCTCGCGGGCGTCCGCCTCCGGTGTGCCGGACGGACGCCCGCGGCGCAGATGCGGTGTCGCGTCAGCTGTCGGTGGGGTGGGTGGCGGTCGACTGCGCCGGCCAGAAGGGCCATTCCTCGAAGGACGCGCATCGCCCGTCCGCAGCGAACCGCATGATCCACAGATCGCGGTACTCCTGGTCGACGGGGGCCCCGTAGCGGACCTCCAACCGCGCCACCGCGGTGTCGCCCTCGACCGCGACCACCTCGCTGGTCATCTGGAACACCTCGTCCGGACCGTCCCGCTCGGCTTCCCACATCCGGGCTATCGCGGGTAGACCGACGACCGGTTCCCGGTACGGCCCCTGCCGGTAGCTCGCCTGCTCGGTGAAGATCGTGGCGAGCGCCTCCGTGCCCGGCGTCCGCCAGGCCTGCTCGTAGGCCGAGATCCAGCCGGTCACCTGCTCCCTGTCCATGGTTGTCAGCCTGCCATGTGCCCTGGACGGGTGCGCGTTTCGGCGTAATGGCGGTGTCAGGTGGGGTGGATGGCCGCCGTATCGCCGAAACGGCGACGAGCACGCGATGAGCCGTCGGCCGTGCGGGAGGACCCGCACGGCCGACGGCCGGTGGTGGTGTGGATCAGCCGGCGGTGCAGGACACGATCTGCGGTCGGGCCCCGGAGTTGCCGTTCATCATGGTGGTGAAGCCGAACGTGTTGCCGCTGCCGTTGGAGCGCATCGTCATCACGTTGCCACTGCCGTCCCAGGTGGGGTTGCCGCTCCAGGTGGCGGAGATGCGCTGCGGCGGGGTGATGTTGACGACCACCGACCAGGTGCTGGCGCCGCTGACGGTCACCGAGGTGTTGTAGCGGTCGCCCCAGACCTGACCGGGCGAGATCGTCGCGGTGCAGCCGCCGGGGTTGGTGGGCGGCGGGGTGGTGCCGGGCGGCGGGGTGGTCGGGTCGCCGCCGCCGGGCGCGGCGCTGTTCAGCGCGTTGAGCACGGCGTTGTAGGCGGCCTTCTTGTTGCCGCCACCGTCGAACAGCAGCGGGCTCTCGTTGGAGCGCCACGAGTCGGAGTCACGGATGCCCCAGACGGTGATGCCCTTGCAGCGCGGGACGGCGAGGCAGTCGTTGACCGTGTTGCGGTAGGCGTCGCTCGGCGCGTTGCGGATGTCCAGCTCGGTGATGTGCACGTCGACGCCGAGGGCGGCGAAGCTGGACAGCGTGGTGCGGTAGTTGCTCGGGTAGTTCGAGCCGCCGGTGAAGTGCGACTGCAGGCCGACGCAGTCGATCGGGACGCCGCGCTGCTTGAAGTCCCGCACCATCCGGTAGACGGCCTGGGTCTTGGCGTCGTTCCAGTTGTCGATGTTGTAGTCGTTGTAACACAGCTGCGCGTTCGGGTCGGCGGTGCGCGCGGCGCGGAAGGCCGCCTCGATCCAGTCGCTGCCGGTGCGCTCCAGGTTGGAGTTACGGCGGGCGCCGCTCGATCCGTCCTCGAACGCCTCGTTCACCACGTCCCACCAGGCGATCTGGCCGCGGTAGTGGGTGGCGACCTGGGTCACGTGGTTGAGCATGGCGTTGCGCAGCTGCTGGCCGGACATGTTCCGCATCCAGTCCGGCTGCTGCGAGTGCCAGGCCAGGGTGTGGCCCCGGACCTGCATGTTGCGGCTGCGGGCGTGCTGGACGAGCCGGTCGCCGTTGCCCCAGTTGAACTGCCCCTGCTGCGGCTGGAGCGCGTCGATCTTCATTTCGTTCTCGGCGGTGACCTGGTTGAACTCGCGGTTCAGGATGTTCGTGTACGCCGAGTCGTTGAGCCGGTTCACCGCGACCGCGGTGCCGAAGTAGCGTCCGCTCTGCGCTGCCGCGGCGCCGAGGGTGGTCTCGGCGGCGCTGGCGTTGCCGGGCAGCACCACAGCGCCGGCCGCTGCCATCAGACCCGCGGCAGTCAGCGCCAGGGCCGCCCGCAGC
The DNA here is from genome assembly GCF_003977705.1 of Verrucosispora sp. FIM060022. Classification (NCBI taxonomy): domain Bacteria; kingdom Bacillati; phylum Actinomycetota; class Actinomycetes; order Micromonosporales; family Micromonosporaceae; genus Micromonospora; species Verrucosispora sp. FIM060022. The sequence continues at coordinate 246,838 of NZ_RQIV01000005.1, read as the reverse complement.
CGTCTCGGCCGTCCGGGTGCTCGGGAGGAATCCTTGCTCATCTGATGCTCCTTCCGGGTCCGGTGGCCCGGTTGCGGGCAGCATGAATCCGGACTCGCGGGATAGGGACGATGCCCGCGATTCCCAGACAAAGGGATCGCATCGGCCTTACTGGCCGGAAGTATTTCAGCGTGGTTTCACGCCCGTCAATGACTTCCGGAAATTTTTCGGAAGTTTCGACGCCGCCGACACTGCACGGAAACGCTTGATCATGAGGTTGACGACGCGCGAAGAACCAGGTGTTGCCCGCTCAACGCCATGATCAGCGGGCGCGGCGTCGAGGCGCGGACGAGGGTCACCCGGTCGCGCCGACCGGTGGGGCCGCCGGCTGCGCGGCCGAAGGTCCGGAAGGTGTCGGCGATCGCTTCCGGCTTGCGGGGCGTCAGCGGCACCGACATCGCGACCGACCGCCCGAGCCCCACGACCCGTACACATGATCACCGAAGCTCTCTTCCAGGGCGCTCCGAAGGTGATTGACCCTGATCAATGACGATCAGTCCGGCCCGATCGCCGGCGAGGGCGAGCCGTCGCATTGGCGACCATGTGATCAGCATTGACCGATTTCAATGTGTAGGTTTACTATTCCGAAATCGTTCCCGCAAGTTCACCGGAAGTTCCGGCCGTGTTCGGCCGCTCGTCGCTCGCGTGTGGCACGCCGCGCGGACGGTGCCGGGCCGGCGTGGCAGCGACCCAGGAGGACGGAGAAGATGCCGCAGCTCGTCCTGTTCGCGATCGACATCTGCGCGGTGGTGTTGCTCGTCTTCGGGCTCTACTTTCCACGCCACCGTCGCCGCGATCTCGTCGTCGCCTATCTGGGTGTCAACGTCGGCGTTCTCGCCGTCGCCAGCGCGCTGAGCGCGAGCAATGTCGGTGCCGGGCTCGGCCTGGGGTTGGCGCTGTTCGGCGTACTGTCGATCATCCGGCTGCGGTCGACGGAGCTCGACCAGCACGAGGTCGCTTACTACTTCTCCGCGCTGGCCCTGGGCATCCTCGGGGCGCTGAGCACCACCTCGGTCTGGCTCAGTGGCGGGCTGATGGCGCTCATCCTGGTGGTGATGTTCCTCGGCGACCATCCGCGGCTGCTGCGCCACTACCGGCACCAGATCATCGTGCTCGACTCCGCCGTCACCGACCAGGTCACCCTCGTCGCCCACCTGGAGCAACTGCTCGGCGCCCGGGTGCACACCGCCACCGTGCAACGACTCGACCTGGTCAACGAGACCACCCTGGTCGACGTGCGGTACTCGGTGCGGGGTCGGGGTGGCGCACCGGTCGCGGCGGGCAGGCCGGCCCAGGCGGGAGCGGGTCGATGACCCCGATCACCGCGCCGTGGACCGAACTCGCGCCGGTCGGGCTGACCGAACTCGTCGACCGGGCCGCCCTGCAGACCCGCGTCGACCGCAAGTACGTCGTGCCCCTCGACGAGCTGCCGGACCTGCTGGCACAGCTGTCCCCGTACGCCCGGGTGCTGGACATCGACGGTGTGCGCGCCTTCCGGTACGAGTCGGTGTACTTCGACACCCCACGGCTGGCCAGCTACCACTGCGCGGCGTACCGGCGACGCCGGCGGTTCAAGGTCCGCACCCGCAGCTACCTGGACTCCGCGCAGTGCTGGCTCGAAGTCAAGATCAGTGGGGCGCGGGGCAGCCTCACCAAGCATCGGCTGCCCTACCGGCCACAGGATCGGGCGACCGTGCAACCCGGTCGCACCTTCGTGCAGGAGGCGCTGGAGCGCGAGGCGGTCTGCCCGACGGTCGACAGCACGCTGGATCCGGTGCTCGTCACCACGTACCAGCGGGCGACCCTGCTGCTGACCGCCACCGCCAGCCGGGTCACCGTCGACACCGACCTGACCTGGCGGTGCGGCGACCGGACGCTGCGCCTGCCCGACCTCGCCGTGGTCGAGACCAAGACCAGCCGGGCCGCCTCGGTGGCCGACCGACTGCTGTGGCAGCGGGGCACCCGGCCGGTACGCATCTCCAAGTACGCCACCGGGTTGGCCGCCCTACGCCCGGAACTGCCGGACTCGCCGTGGCGGCGGACGCTGCGCCGGCACTTCCGCGACAGCACACCCTCGACGGGCACCACACCGTCCACCATCGCTCGATCCGTCCAGGAGGCATCGTGCGTCTGACCGTCCGCAGTACCCGCCTCGTCATCCCGGCACGTGCCGTCGGCGTCGTCACCGCCGCCGTGCTGGTCGCCGGACTGCTCCTACCGGCATCGCCGCCGGCCGGGGCCGAACCCGCCACTGCACCGATCGGCAGCGGCCCGGCCGTCGACACCGGCGTCAGCGCCGCCGCCGACGATCTGCAGGGCGACATCACCTTCTCCGTACCCAGCGGCACCTTCGCCGGCGAGGTCACGGTGTCGCTGGGCACCACCGTCAGCGGCGCGCAGATCCGCTACACCACCGACGGTCGGCTGCCCACCGCCGCGTCGACGGTGTACTCCGGCACGCCGCTGCGGTTGACCCGGACCACCCAACTGCGCGCCCAGGCCTTCGTCGGGCAGACCGCCACCGGCGCGCCCGGCACCGCCATGTACGTCGCCCGCAACACCACCACCGCCCACGACCTGCCGGTGATCCTGATCGACTCGTACGGAGCCGGGCGTCCCCAGCGGGACTACTTCGACGCCGCCACCATGATCTTCGAGCCCGGTGGGGGCAGCACCTCGTTGGCCGCCGCGCCCACCGTGGCGACCCGCGCCGGGTTCCGGCTGCGCGGGCAGTCGTCGTCGAGCTTCGACAAGACGCCGTACCGGATCGAGTTCTGGGACAACGACGACGATGACGCCGATTATCCGGTGCTGGGCATGCCCGCCGACTCGGACTGGGTGCTGCGCGGCCCGTTCACCGACAAGGCGCTGATCCGGGAGGCGTTCGTCTACGACCTGGGTCGGGAGATGGGCCTGCCCGCCCCCCGGTACGCCTTCGCGGAGTTCTACCTCAACACCGACGCCGGGCCGGTCGGCGCCGACGACTACATGGGCGTCTACATGATCGTCGAGACGATCAAGAACTCGAAGAACCGGCTCGACCTCAAGCAGTTGCGCGCCGACGACCGGACGCTGCCGAGGATCACCGGCGGCTACATCTTCAAGTTCGAGTGGATGGCCGCCGAGGAGCCGACCCTGCCGTGCACCGGTCCCGCCGCCACCTGCTGGAACTACCTGGAGGTCGCCGACCCGTCCCCGCTGCAACCGGAGCAGCGTGACTGGCTGCGCAACCACATCCAGGAGTTCCACAACGTGCTGCGGGCACCGAACTTCGCCGACCCGACGACCGGGTATCGGGCGTACATCGACGTGGACTCCTTCATCGACCAGCTCATCGTCAACGAGCTGAGCCGGGAGATGGACTCCTACGTCCGCAGCGCGTACTTCTACAAGGACCGGGACACCAAGATCTTCGCCGGGCCGCTGTGGGACTACGACCTCAGCTTCGGCGTGGGTGGCTACTTCGCCAACGACCAGACCTCCGGCTGGCAGCACCAGCAGGGCCGGCAGCCGCTGGCGAACGACTGGTTCACGCAACTGCTGCGCGATCCGGCCTTCGTCAATCAGGTCCGGCTGCGCTGGCAGACGCTGCGGCGCGGCCCGCTGTCCGACGCGGCGTTGCAGTCCCGCCTCAACGCGCTCAGCGCGCCGCTGACCAACGCGGCGCAACGCAACTTCCAACGCTGGCCCAACCTGAGTACGCGGATGATCGGCCCGTTCATCACCCCGACCGCACCCACCTGGCAGGGACAGGTGCAGTACCTGCGGGACTGGATGCTGCGCCGCGCCGCCTGGCTGGACTCGACCGCCGGGTGGGGTGGCCCCACCACCACTCCCCCGCCGACCACCCCGCCGCCGGGGCCGACCACCCCGCCGCCGGGGCCGACGACCCCGCCGCCGGGCGGTGACGCCTGTACGGCGACGTACGCGGTGACCAACCAGTGGACCGGCGGCTTCCAGGCCGAGGTACGGGTCACCGCCGGCTCGGCCGCGATCGGCAACTGGACGGTGACCTGGACCTTCGCCAACGGGCAGACGATCAGCCAGGCGTGGAACGCGACAGTCACCAGCCAGGGATCGGCGGTCACCGCCCGCAACGTCAGCTACAACGGCACCCTGGCCGCAGGCGCCAGCACCACGTTCGGCTTCCTCGGCACGTTCGCCGGCACGAACACCGCGCCGAGCCTGCGCTGCACGACAAGCTGACCGGGTGATCCGTTCCTGGCACCGGGCAGCCCGCTCCGGTGCCAGGAACATCCGCCCGTCCTTGATCAGCTCGACCGGGATGGACTCACCCTCGCCGCGCTGCGGCAGCCCCACCTGATCCGGTCGTCGGGACGAGGTCAGCGAGCAGTTCCTCGATGCGGGTCTTGATCTCGTCGCGGATCGGGCGCACGGCTTCGACGCCCTTGCCGGCCGGGTCGTCGAGCTGCCAGTCCTCGTAGCGCTTGCCGGGGAAGACGGGGCAGACGTCGCCGCAGCCCATGGTGATGACGACGTCGGAGGCTTCGACGGTGTCGTACGCCAGGAGCCGGGGTGTCTGGTCGGTGATGTCGATGCCGACCTCGCGCATGGCCTCGACGGCGGCGGGGTTGATGGTCTCGGCGGGGGCGGACCCGGCGGAGCGGACCTCGACGGTGTCGCCGGCGAGGTGACGCAGCCAGCCGGCGGCCATCTGGGAGCGGCCGGCGTTGTGCACACAGACGAACAGCACGCTGGGCTTGTCAACGGACACGGATCTTCCTATCGGTGGGTGCGGTGGTCGGTGAGGTCTTCGAGCAGCGCCCGCACGCGGGTGTCGATGTCGTCGCGCACGGCGCGCGTCACGTCGAGGTCATCGTCGGTAGGGTCCGCCAGGTCCCAGTCCAGGTAGCGCTTGCCAGCGATGATGGGGCAGGCGTCGCCGCATCCCATGGTGACCACGACGTCCGCAGCGCGCAGCACGTCGTCGGTAAGCGGCTTGGGGAACGCGTCGCCGAGGTCGATACCAACCTCGGCGAGCACGGCTGCGGCGGCGAAGGACACCGTCGCGCCGGGTGCGGAACCGGCGGAGCGGACGTTGACCCGACCCCGGGCGTGGTGGGTCATGAGCGCGGCGGCCATCTGGGAGCGCCCGGCGTTGTGTACACACAGGAACAGCACTTCGGGTACGGGCTTGCCGATGGCGCCGTTGGCCTGTGCAAGGGCGGTGAGCCGGTCGGTGGCGAAGCGTTCGGTCAGCGCGGGCAGGTGCTGATCGAGGCGAGCCGTGCGGTGGAGCGCGACGTAGGACTCGTTGACGTAGCGACCGATGGTCTCGGGGTTGAAGACGCCGGAGAACTTGTCAGCCAAGGTGGCGGCCACCCTTTCCAGCACGGCGTCGACGGTGAGCAGTGTCGGCATCTGGTTCATGACCGGCTCCGGGAGACTGTGGCAGGCAGGGTGACCGGGTCGGCGGAAAACAGACGTCGACGCAGGGCGAGGCTGACGTAGACCAGGGCGACCAGCACCGGGACCTCGATGAGCGGGCCGACGACACCGGCGAGGGCCTGGCCGCTGGTGACGCCGAACGTACCGATGGCCACGGCGATGGCGAGTTCGAAGTTGTTGCCGGCGGCGGTGAAAGCGAGGGTGGTGGTGCGTTCGTAGTTCAGCCCGATGGCCCGGCCGAGGGCGTAGGAGCCGGCCCACATGACCGCGAAGTAGACCAGCAGCGGCACCGCGATCAACACGACGTCCCAGGGCTGCGAGGTGATGGCGTCGCCCTGCAGAGCGAACAGGATGACGATGGTGAAGAGCAGCCCATAGAGGGCGACCGGTCCGATCCTCGGCAGGAAGCGGTTCTCGTACCAGGTGCGGCCCTTCGCGCGTTCGCCGAGCCGACGGGTGAGGTAGCCGGCGAGCAGCGGGATGCCGAGAAAGATCAACACGTTGACCGCGATGTCCCACCCGGACACCTGCAACTGGGCGCCGGCCAGGTTGAGCCAGTCCGGCAGCACGGACAGGTAGAACCAGCCGAGCAGACCGAACGCGAGGACCTGGAACACGGAGTTGAGAGCGACGAGAACGGCCGCGGCTTCGCGGTCGCCGCAGGCCAGGTCGTTCCAGATGATGACCATGGCGATGCAACGGGCGAGGCCGACGATGATCAGACCGGTGCGGTATTCGGCGTGGTCGGCGAGGAAGATCCAGGCGAGGGCGAACATAAGGGCCGGGCCGAGAATCCAGTTGAGCAGCAGCGAGGACAGCAGCAGCCGACGATCGTCGGTGACGGAGTCGAGCCGGTCGTAGCGGACCTTGGCCAGCACCGGATACATCATGACCAGCAGGCCGAACGCGATCGGCAGAGAGATCCCGCCGATCGTGACAGCTTCCAAAACGGTGTTCAGGCCGGGGATGATCCGGCCGAGTAGCAGACCGGCGGCCATGGCCAGACCGATCCACAGCGGGAGGAGCTGGTCGAGGCGCGACAGCCGCGCGACAATCGCCGGCGGTACGTCGCCAGCCGTGGTGGTGTTCGTCATGTCAGCAGGTCCTGAAGTTCTCGGAGTGGGCCCGGGCCTGCGCGGCGAGGTCCGCCAGGTGCAGCGCCGCACCCTGTAGGACGTCCGGTACGAGCCGGTAGTAGGTGAAGCGCCCGCGTGGCTCGGCGGTCACGACGCCGGCGTCACGCAGCAGCTTGAGATGTCCAGACACGTTGGGCTGCTTCGCTCCGGTGTCCGCGACCAGGTGCGAGGTGGTCGCCGGGCCGGTGGCGAGGATCCGCGCGATCTGCGCCCGCAACGGGTCCGCCAACAACCGCACCACATCAGGATTGGCTGATATCAGCGCCTCCTGATTCGAGTCGGGTCGAGTGTCCGACACCGCCGACGCCGCACGGGACGATCTGCCGGTGTCACTGGTCAACAGGTTGCCGAGCAGGTCCAGAGCCTCCGTGCGCACCCAGTAGTAGACCCAGGTGCCCCGGCGTTCGCAGTCGACCATGCCAGTCTCGCGCAGCACCCGCAGGTGGTGCGAGATGGTCGCCCCGGTCACATCGAACGCCTCGGTCAGGTCACAGACGCAGACCTCAGTGGTGGAGGCGATGAGTGACAGCAGCCGCAGCCTGATGGGGTCACCCAACGCCTTGAACAGCGGTGCCAGCTCGCCTGCGACCTGCGGCGCGAGAGGCTGCACCGACAGCGGCGGGCAACAGCCCTGCGCCACGGCGGTGTCCAGCACGGAAAGGACCGACATGCGTCTAGCTTGACAGTCGTCTAGCAACGATGCAAGGTAGGGGCGTCAGTTCGACAAGAGTCGAGTCACCGATCAGCGGGAGCTGATGTTCGCGGCCCACACAGGGTCACGGCTGTCGACCGGCTTGCGCGATCGCATCGGGGCGTGGTGTCGCGGCGGAACGCGTTTACCCACGTCAGGAAGCAGGGAGAGTCGTCATCATGAACGAGGACCAGAGCGCCGCAGCGTGCTGCGGCGCCACGCAGGCAGTCGAGCAGGCCGCCGCGCCGGCCAGTGCGGGCAGCGCCCCGGGCGCGAAGGTCGAGCCAGCCGAGGCGAACGCGGGCTGCTGCAGCCCCAACGACGCATCAGCCGCGACTGATGACCGTGTGGCGGCCCGGACGACCGGGCAGGCCGGGCGGGTCGACGGGTCACACCCGGTCGTGGTCATCGGCGCCGGCCCGGTGGGGCTGGCCGCGGCGGCACACCTGCACGAGCGGGGAATCCCGTTCACCGTGCTGGAGGCCGGACCCTCGGCCGGGGCGGCCGTAGCCCAGTGGGGACACGTACGGTTGTTCTCGCCGTGGCGGTACAACGTCGACCACGCCGCCCGGCGGCTGCTGGAAGCCGCCGGCTGGGTCGGCCCCGACCCGGATCTGCTGCCGACCGGTGCCGAACTGGTCGAGGCGTACCTGCGGCCGCTGGCGACGCTGCCGCAGATCGTCCCGCACGTCCGCTACGACGCCCCGGTCGCGGCGATCGGCCGGGCCGGCGTCGACCGGGTCCGGACCGCCGGCCGCGAGCAGGCGCCGTTCGTCGTACGCCTGGAAACCGGCGAGGACGTCCTCGCCGCCGCGGTCGTCGACGCCTCCGGCACCTGGCGCACCCCGAACGTGCTCGGCGCCAACGGACTCCCCGCGCACGGCGAGACCGACCCGCAGACCAGGACGTTCGTCGACCCGGCGCTGCCCGACGTGCTCGGTGTCGACCGTGACCGGTACGCCGGCCGGCACATCGTCGTCGTCGGCGCGGGACACTCCGCCGCGAACACCCTGCTCGCGCTCGCCGAACTGGCGGCACAGGAGCCCGGCACGACCGTCACCTGGGCCACCCGGGGCGGTTCCATCGGCCGGGCGATCGGCGGCGGGGACGCCGACGCGCTTCCCGGCCGGGGTGCGCTGGGCACCGGAGTCAAACTGCTCGTCGACTCCGGTCGGGTCCGGTTGGTCCCCGGCTTCGCGGTGCACGCCGTCGCCGCCGTCGACGGGCGCATCCAGTTGACCGCCGCCGACGGGCGTACGGTGACCGCCGACCGGATCATCGCCGCCACCGGCTTCCGACCCGACCACCGCATCGCCGCCGAACTGCGCCTCGACCTCGATCCCGTGCTGGGCTGCACCCGGGCCCTCGCCCCACTGATCGACCCGAACGACCACTCCTGTGGCACCGTCCGTCCGCACGGTGTCGACGAACTCACCCAACCCGAACCCGGCTACTTCGCCGTCGGCATGAAGTCCTACGGTCGCGCCCCGACCTTCCTGATGGCCACCGGATACGAGCAGGTCCGCTCCATCGCCGCAGCGCTGACCGGGGACTGGGTCGCCGCCCGTGACGTGCAGCTCGACCTGCCCGAGACCGGCGTCTGCTCCGCCACCCCGAGCGTGGACCTGCCGCGCGCAGAGCTTGGTCTGGTCACCGCCTCCGCCGGGGGCAACTGCTGCGGAGGGTGACCAACCGCCCCACCGCCGCCGCCCACCACCCGAGTGTGGGCCGACGGTGGATCAGCCGCCGTGGCCCTCGGCCGCGCCGTCGGGCGTCAAGGCGCCGTCCGCGCTGCCGGTGTCCAGGTGTACGTGTCGGTGGCCCTGCCCGGCGTCGATGTTGATCTGGTCGAGCTGGGTGGCGGCCACCGACCAGGTGGTCACGGCGACGGCCGCCTGCCGCGCGGCCAGCGCCAGCCGTTCGTCGGCCGCGTCCGCGGCAGCGGCCAGGGCGAGCGTGTCGACAGCGATGGCGGCCTGTTCCACCGCGCTGCGCAGCCCGCCACGGGCGACGTTGGTGGCGGTCGTACCCGACGGCGGGTCGGCGAACCGCTCGGTCAGTTGCCGCATGGTCTGCTGCCACTGGCCGACCTGCGCCGCCTCGGGCGGACGGCCGGCTTCCGACGCCTGCCGGATGGCCGTGAGGATGGGCGACAGCTCGTCTCCGGTCCGGTGGGCCAGGTCGGTGAGCTCGATGATCTGCTGCGCGTCGCGCTCGGCGTCGGCCTTCTGCAGCCGCGCGATGCTCGCCTCGGTCTCGCTCGGCCGTCCCACGGAGTAGCCGATCAGCCCGCCGAGCAGGCCGGTGGCCAGCGCCGCCGCAGCGATGCCGGCGACCAGGCGGGTCCGGGCTGACGCCTTGCGGGCGGGCGGATCGAGCAGGTAGGAGGGCCTTCCGGTCTTGGGGGACATCACACTCCTCGCATCGACGACCATCTGGCTGGGAGATTAGCGCACCTGACGCAAGCCGACGGGGTCATCGACCTCCGGTGGGAGATCGCCGTTACGCCGGTATGGCGGTATCCCGCCCCAGCTGACCCCGCCATACCGGCGATACGGCGGCACCAAACCCCCGTCGACCGGTCAGGCCTGGTCGGGGGTGGGTGCCGGACCGGTGGCGGTCAGCAGGGCCACCAGGTCGTCGAGGGTGTCCAGGGGTGGTCCACCATTCAGGTCAATCTCGACGCCGTACTCCAGCTCGATCGCGTCGACCAGGCGCAGCAGGGCGAGCGAGTCGACGCCGAGGGCGATCAGGGACTCGCCGGCCAGTACGTCGGCCGCCGCCACCTCGCCCGCCGTGGCCTCGTCCACCAGTGCCGCGACCCGCTCGCGCAGTGCAGTGTCATCCATGTCTCAGGACTCCTTCTTCACCTGTCGGACGATGTCGGCGATCTCGGCAATGGTCGGGGTGTCGAAGAAGGCGTCCAGCGGTACGTCGACGCCGAGCCGTTGCTGGATGCGACCGCTGATCCGGGTGATGGTCAGCGAGTGTCCACCCAGGTCGAACAGGTCCTCGTGCACGCCGATGTCGGGGATCCGCAGCACCTCCTGCCAGATCAGCCGCAGCTGCGCCACCAACGGATCGTCGTCGACCGGCCCGGCGTCGTCGACCGGCCCGGCGGCAACGGCGGTCGGCCGGGCGGTCGGTGCGGGTAGCGCGGCCCGGTCCACCTTGCCGTTCGCGTTCAGCGGTAGCCGGTCGAGGATGACGTAGTCGCTGGGCAGGGCCGCCTGCGGCAGGCTCGACGCGAGATGGTGACGCAGGTCGGCCGACTCCGGCACCCCACCCGGTCGGGGCACCAGGTACGCGACCAGGCGCGGCTCGTCGGTGTCCTGCCGGAGCACGGTGACCGCCTCGGCCACCCCGGGATGGTCGAGCAGCCGAGCGTCGATCTCCCCCAGTTCGATCCGATGGCCCCGGATCTTGACCTGGTGATCGGTGCGGCCGAGGAACTCGATGTGCCCGTCCGGCCGCCACCGGCACCGGTCCCCGGTGCGGTACATCCGCTGCCCGACCGGACCGTACGGGTCGGGCACGAACCGTTGCGCGGTCAGATCGTCGCGCCCCAGGTAGCCGAGGGCCACCCCGGCACCGGCCAGGTGCAGCTCACCGGGCAGGCCGACAGGCGTGGGCAGCCCGGCGGTGTCCAGGATGTACGCCCGCACGTTCGGCAGTGGAGTGCCGATGGTGACGTCGACGGGGTCGGCGGGAATGTCGGCCATCGTGGCGTACACGGTGGCTTCGGTCGGGCCGTACCCGTTGATCAGCCGGGTGGTGCGGGCCCGCAGCTCCCGGGCGAGGGTGACCGGCAGCGCTTCGCCGCCGGCGACCGCGACCAGCGGTGGCGTGGGGTCGCCCGGAGCGCCGAGGCCGGCTTCCAGCAGTACCCGCCAGCCGGACGGGGTGGCCTGGGCGTGGGTGACGCCGGCGGAGCGGACCAGCGCCAGCACGGCCGGGCCGTCCAGGGCACTGACCGTCGAGGCGACCACCACCTGCCCGCCGGTGACCAGGGGCAGGAAGACCTCCACCGTGGAGATGTCGAACGACAGCGACGTCAGGTGCAGCCAACGGTGCGTCGGCCCGCTGCCCAGTAGGTCCCGGACCCCGAACAGCATGTTCGCCAGGGACCCGTGCCGGATCGCCACACCCTTGGGACGGCCGGTGGATCCGGAGGTGTAGAGCACGTAGGCCAGGTCATCGACGCCGGGTCGCTCGTCGGGTTCGGTCGGCAGCGGGCCGTCGAGCAGGGCGACGTCGGTCAGGGCCAGGGTGGGCCGGTCCGAGGCGGTTCCGGTGGCGGTCACCACCAGGGTCGGGGCGGCGTCGGCCAGCACCGCGTCCTGTCGGGCCGCCGGGTGCGCCGGGTCGATCGGCAGGTAGGCGGCACCGCAGCGCAGCACCGCCAGCATGGTCGCCACCGCCTGCCAGGACCGTTCCAGTGGCATCGCCACAAGCGATGCAGGGCCGACGCCGCGCTGCCGCAACGCCCCGGCGAGCCGCCGGCTGGCCTCGTCGAGTCGGCGGTAGCTCAACGTCAGGTCACCGTCGACCAAGGCCGGGGCGTCCGGGTCCGCCGCGACCCGGGCGGCGAACAGGTCCGGCACGGTCGCCGCCGGACAGCTACGGGTGGTGTCGCTGCCGGCGCGGGTGACCTGGTCGAGTTCGTCGGCGGGCAGCAGCGGCAGCCGCGCCACGGGCCGGTCCGGGTCGGCGATCACGGCGGCGAGCAGGGTGTGCAGGTGTCCGCCGATGCGGCGTACCGCGTCGGTGTCGATGGCGGTGGGGCTGTGGTGAAGGCTCACCGTGATGCCGGTGGGTGCGTCGACCATCTGCACGTGCAGCGCGTTGCGGGCGGCGCCGCTGAACAGGGTCCACTCCACCTGGCTGGGCACGCCGGGGAAGACCGGCTCGGCGGCGCGTCGTCGGTAGCCGACGCTGACCGGGGTGAGCGCCGGTGCCGGCCGCAGGCCGGGCACGGCATGGGCCAGCGGCACGGCCCGGTGCCGGTACACCTCCCGCAGCCGGGCCCGCAACCCTTGGGCGTGGTCGCGGAAGGTCGCCGTGGCGGTGTCGGCAGCGACCGGCAGTTCGTTGACGAAGAGCCCGACCAGGTCGGCCTGTTCGGGGGTACGGGTGGACAGCGCCACCCCCACCGGGACGCCCAGGTTGCCGTAGCGGGCGAGCAGGGCGTGCAGCGCCGCGAAGAGCACCTCGAAGCGGGTCACGCCCAGCGTTCGGGCCAGCCGGTCGACCCCGTCGACCAGCTCGGCGGGCAGGTCCGCGGCGACGGCAGCACCCGGTTCGGCGGCGGTGGGCAGCCGACGCAGACCGGGCAGGACCACGTCACCGGGGCCGGACCAGTGCCCAGCCCAGTAGTCGCGGGCGGCGGGCAGGTCCGCGGCGATCCGCTGCTGTTCGGCCGCGGCGAGGCCGCTGTAGTCGTCGGCGCGGGCTGGCAGGTCGGTGGGCTCCTGCGCCCGGGCTGCGGCGTACGCGACGGCCAGGTCCCGGGCGAGGACGTCCTTGGAGGTGCCGTCGAAGGCCACATGGTGTGCGGTGACCAGCAGCAGGTACTCACCCCCGACGCCGGTGAGCAGGGTGAACCGGGCCAGCGGTCCGGCCTGCAGGTCGAACGGGCGGGCGATCTCCTCGGCGATCCGGGCGTCGGTCAGGTCGCCGAAGCCGACCGACGGGCGGGTGTCGGCCGGGGCCAGCCGCGGGGTGCCGTCGTCGTCGCCGGTGATCCGGGCGGACAGGATCGGGTGCCGCTCGATCACGCTCGTGCAGGCCGCGACGAGGGACTGGGTGTCGAGTTCGGCGCCGAACCGTACGCCCAACGCCATGTGATACGCCGTGCCGGCGGTCCCGGCCTGCTCGGTGAACCAGACCGCGTGCTGTGCGTACGTCGCCTCGGCGGTGCCCACATCTGCTCCCCTGGTTGTGCTGGCGGTGGTCATGTCTGGAACAGGTCGGTGAGCTGCCGTTTGAGCACCTTGCCGCCCTCGTTGTGCGGCAGCCGGTCGAGCACCAGCAGGCGGGCGGGCAGCTGGTAGTCGGCCAGCCGGTCGGCGAGGAAGCCGCGTACCACGGGCAGGGTGAGGTCGTCCGGGCCGGCCGGGGGGCGGAGCACGACGGCGGCGGCGACCGCCGAGCCGAGCACCGGGTGCGGTATCCCGACCACGGCGGCCTCGGCGACCAGGGGGTGTTCGTGCAGTGCCGCTTCCACCTCCAGGGTGGAGACCTTGAACGCGCCGGTTTTGATCACGTCCTGGTGCCGGTCGGTGAGGTACAGGTAGCCGTCGGCGTCGAGGCGGCCGACGTCGCCCATCCGCACCCACCCGTCGCGGAAGGTGGCCCGGTTGGCGGCCTCGTCGCGGTAGTAGGCGCGGGTGAAGGGGGCGCGCAGCCACACGTCGCCGGTGGTGCCGGCGGGCAGCGGGTTGCCGTCGGCGTCGGCGACCATCAGCTGTCCGCCGACCGGTCGGCCGACCGCGTCCCGCCGCGCCGGGTCGTAGATCATCGTGGTCTGCGCCGGGGCGGCCTCGGTGGAGGTGTAGTAGTTGACGATTGTCGCCGCCGGGAAGGCCTCGGCCAGCCGGGCGGCGACCGCCGGTGCCAGCGGCGCGGCGGTGGACCCGATCAGCTGTACGCCGCTGGTGTCCCGCCCGCGCAGCGCGCCGGAGTCGAGCAGTTCGACGGCGATCGACGGGACCACGAAGACGGTGCCGGTGCCGGGGGCCTCGGTCAGCCGGGCGAAGCGCAGTGGGGTGAAGCGGGGCAGGGTCAGCGCGCCGGCCTTGGCGGTGAGTGCGTTGAGCAGCATGGTCTGCCCGGCGTTGGTGCCGATGGCGAAGGCGTGCAGGAACCGTCGGGAGTGGGCCAGGGCCAGCCGGCGGGGATGCTGCGGTGCCCCGACGGTCAGGTTGGCGTGGCTGGCCGCCACCCCCTTGGGTCGCCCGGTGGTGCCGGAGGTGTAGAGGATCTGGGCGAGGTCACCGGGGCGGGCCGTCGGGGCGTCGAGGTGCTCGGGGGCCGTCTCGGTGAGCAGGTCGGCGCAGGTCCAGACCGGCAGTCCGGCCGGTACGGGCGGGGCGGGGGTGTCGTCGCCGTGCAGTACGGCGGTGGCCGCGCAGTGGGTCAGCGCGTATTCGAGTTGTCCGGCGGCGAGCCGGTCGGACAGGGGCACGGCCACCCCGCCGGCCCGCAGCACCGCGCAGTACGCGACGGCGAAGCGGGTCCAGTCGCGGGCACCGAAGAGCAGGCCGACCCGGTCACCCCTCCGCAGTCCCCGGGCCCGCAGGGCGGCGGCGAGTCGGCTCGACTCGGCGGCCCAGCCGGCGAAGGTCAGGGTGGCTACGCCGTGCACCTCGACGGCCACCTGTTCCGGGTGCAGACTGGCGCGCCAGTCCAGCAGGTCCGGCACCGTACGGGGTGCGGGTGTCGTCGGCGGCATCTCAGGCCGCCTTCCGGTCGGCTGGTACGGGGGTGACGGCGGCGGCCCGGGCCCGGCGGTCCTCGATGCCGACCAGGTCGTCCGGCGGCGCGTCGGGCACCTGGTCGTCGAAGCGGGCGAGCACCGGCGTGACAAGCGCGACCAGCGCGGTGATCGCGATGCAGAGCCCGAACAGCACGTAGAGCAGGCCGTGGCCGCGTCCCGGGCCGACCCCGAGGACCACGCCGACGGTGCCGGCCAGCACGCCGTCGGCGAGCAGCATCGGCTCGGTGATCCGGGCGGCGGCCGGGGCGATCAGACCCCAGCCCAGCGGCAGGGTGGACTGCGCGACCATCTGGTTGAGTGCGAAGACCCGGCCGTGCACGCGCGGCGGCACCTTGGTCTGGATGATCGTGGCGTAGACGCCGTTGACGATGGCCAGGGACGCGTACATGCCGAAGGCGCCGGCGGCGATCAGCGCCAGGTTGGGACGCAGCCCGGTCAGCATGGCGGCCGCCGCGATGCCGAGGGTGCCCAGCAGCACCGCGCGCATCCGGCGGTGCCGGGGACCGCCCCAGACGAGCATCACCAGGCCGCCGGTGGCCGCGCCGATCCCGCCGGTGAGGGCGACCTGTGCGACCTCGTCGAGGCTGGCGAAGCCGAGCACCAGCGGGGAGAGCAGGAACAGCACCGGGAAGAGGAAGAGGTTCAGGGCGGCGAAGAAGGTCAGCATGGCCCGGAACTCCCGGCGGCGTAGCGCGTACCGCAGGCCCGCGAGGATCTCCGCGCCGATGCTCTCGCGGCGTTGCAGGGCCAGGGTGCGGGGGAACTTCACCACCGCCAGCACCGTGATGGCGAAGAGGTAGCAGGCCACGTCGACCAGGAGGATGCCGCGCAGTCCGACGGCCTGGAGCAGGGCCACGGCGGCCAGCGGCACCACGAACTGGGTGAGGCCGACGGCGGTCTGGGCGAGGCCGTTGGCGTGGCCGAGGAACCGTTTGGGCACCAGTTGCGGCACCGCCGAGACGAAGGCGAGGCGTTGGAAGGCCAGCGCCACCGACAGCCAGGCGGTGAACGGGTAGAAGTGCCAGACCTCGACCCGGTCGAGGAGCACCAGGACGGCAAGTGCGGCGTTGCCGCCGCCGGCGGCGACGCAGGCGGTCAGCAGGACGGCCCGCCGGCTGAACCGGTCGACCAGCGCGCCGGCCAGCGGCGCGATGAGCAGGCCGGGCAGCAGCGCCAGTACGGCGAAGAGCGCGAACCGGGCGAGTGAGCCGGTCTGCGTGTAGATCCACAGTGGTACGGCGAAGGTGGTCAGGGCGGTGCCCAGGCCGGAGGTGATCTGTCCGGCGGCGACCAGGCCGAAGCGTCGCATGCTCGGTGCCGGCGCGGTGTCCGTCCGGCTCCGACCGGACGGTGGCGGTTCGGCGCCACGGTCGGAGACGGCGGCCAACTGCCACGCCGGCTCGGGGTCGACCCCGGCGGAGGTCTCGACGGCCGCCGGGGCGGGGGTGTCGATGCGCCGGTGCACGTCGGTGACGATCTCGGCCAGTTCGACGGCCCGGTACTTGAGGAAGTAGTGGCCGCCTTCGTCGATCACGGCCAGGGCGGTGCGGTCGCTGAGGAAGTGCCACTCGCGGTAGCGCTCCTCGTGGAACTCGGTGCCCCGGTCCCGCTCCCCCACCACCGAGATGATCGGCGCACGCAGTGGTGTCACCCGCCGGCGCATCAGCTCGGTGAAGTACTCCTCGGACACCTCGGCGTCGTGGCGCATCGCCCGGATCAGGAACCGCACCTCGTCGGGCGCGAGTTGACCGATGTTGGTGCCCTGCGCCTGGAGCCAGGTGCGGTAGATCCGGTCGCTGCGCAGCCGTTCGGCCAGCCGCAGGCGCAGCAGCGGGCCGAGCAGGCCGCCGGCGGGCCTACCGAAGGGGAAGACCGCGCCGAGATACACCGCCGTCAACTCGCGGCCGGCGGCCTCCAGCCGTCGGGCCACCTCCACCACGAGAGCCCCACCGGGACCGCAGTGTCCGTAGAGGATCAGCGGGCCGCTGACCCGGTCCAGGATCTCCGCGACGACGTCGGCGGCGACCTGGTCGATGGGCGCGGGGTCGTCGGCCACCCCGATGTCATGTCCGGGTACGGCCACCGACAGCAGCCGGTGTCCGGGGGGCAGCGCGTCGGCCAGCGGCTGGTACACCACGGCGCTGCCGCCGCCGTACGGGACGCAGACCAGGGTGGCGATGCGCTGTCCGGTGGGCACCGGCGGGGTCAGCTCGTACAGCAGCCCGCTGCCGCCGGCCGTGTCGCCGCCGACCAGTTGCGCCAGTTCGCGTACGGTGCGGTGGCGGAACAGGTCCATCACGCTTACCGTCGGCGCGGCGGTGCCGAGCACCTCGGGTAGTTCCCGTCGCAGCCGGGCCACCACCTGGGTGGCCAGCAGCGAGTGCCCGCCCAGGTCGAAGAAGTCGTCGCCGGCGCCGACCTGCGCGATTCCGAGCACCGCCTGCCAGATCCCGGCGATCAGGGTCTCCACCGGCCCGTCCGGCGCGACCCGTTCGGCATCGGTGGTCGGCTCGTCGGTCGGTGCGGGCAGGGCGCGCCGGTCCACCTTGCCGTGGTCCTGCAACGGCAGCCGGTCCAGCAGCACCCATCGGCTGGGCAGCATGTGTTCGGGCAGCCGTTCGGCGAGCCGGCGGCGTAACTGGGCCGGCTGGGGCGGGTCCGCTTCGGTGGCCGGTTCCAGGTAGGCGACCAGCCGGTCGTCGCGCAGCAGCACCGCCGCCTGCCGGATCTCGGGGCAGTCCCGCAGCGCGGCCTCGATCTCCCCCAGCTCGACCCGGTAGCCGCGGATCTTCACCTGGTGGTCGCGTCGGCCGAGGAACATCAGCTGCCCGTCGTTGCGCCAGCGGGCCAGGTCGCCGGTGCGGTAGAGGCGGGCGCCGGGTGGGCCGTACGGGTCGGGCAGGAAGCGCTGCGCGGTCAGCTCGGGCCTGTTCAGGTAGCCACGGGCCAGCCGGTCGCCGCCGAGGTACAGCTCGCCGGGCACCCCGACCGGCACCGGGCGCATCCGCTCGTCGAGCAGGTAGACCCGGGCGTGTGGCAGGGGCCGCCCGATCGGCACCGCACCGGTACCGGCCTCGGTGGCGGGTACCTCGTAGGTGGTCACGCCGACGGTGGCCTCGGTGGGGCCGTAGTGGTTGAAGATCCGGGCCGGGCCGGTGGCGAGGGGTGCGATCCGCTCCAGGTCGGAGGTCTCGCCGCCGAGGATCAGCGCGCGGGCCGGCAGCAGATCACCCGGTTCGGCGTCGGCGGTGAGCGCGGTCAGGTGCGACGGGGTGATCTTCAGGTAGTCGATGTGCCGGGCCCGCAGCCGCTCGGCGAGTTCGGCACCGGTGCACCGGCGGGGCAGCAGGTGCACCGCACCGCCGGTGGCCAGCGCGAGATAGAAGACGGTGACACTGAAGTCGAAGGACATCGACTGCAGCAGCCCGTACCGGGCGGCCGGGACGATGGCGAACCGGTCGGCGACCCCGTCGAGGTAGCGCAGCACCTGCCGGTGGGCCACCGCCACCCCCTTCGGGGTGCCGGTGGAGCCGGAGGTGTAGATGACGTAGGCCAGATTGTCACCGGTCGCGGTGGCCTCGGGTGCGGTGTCCGGGCCTGCGGCGACCTCGGCGGCTACCTCGTCCAGACAGGCCGTGGGCAGCTCGGCCGGCAGCAGGTCCCGCAGGTCGGCGCTTGTCAACACGAGGCTGGGGCGGGCGTCGGCGAGCATCAGACCCAGCCGGGCGGCGGGCTGCTCCGGATCCAGCGGCAGGTAGGCCCCGCCGGCGCGGAGCACCCCGAGCAGCGTGACCGCCAACTCCACCGACTGTTCGAGCAACACCCCGACCAGGGTGTCGGGGCCGACACCCTTCCCGCGCAGCCAGGTGGCGAGCTGGTTGGCCCGCCGGTCGAGCCGGCGGTAGGTGAGGGTCTGCGACTGTTCACCGACCACCGCCGGGGCGTCGGGGGTGGCGGCGACGTGCCGGTCGATCAGGTCGGCCAGGGTCGTCGCGCCGCCGGTGACCCCGGTGGTGCCGTCGGTGTCGGGTCGCCCCAGCGCCAGGGTGCGGTCCCGCTCGGTCGGGTCGAGCAGGTCGAGGTCGATCACCGGGCGATCCGGTGCGGCGACCGCGCCGCGCAGCAGCGTCTCGAAGCTCGCCGCCAGTCGCCGTACGGTGGCGGCGTCGAACAGATCGGTGTTGTAGACGACCATGCCGCGCAGCCCGTCGGCGCTCTCCCCGACGTACAGCGACAGGTCGAAACGGGCGGTCGAGGCGTCGGTGCCCACCCCTTCGGCGCGCAGCCCGGCCGGCCAACCGGTGCCGCCCTGGTCGTAGTTCTGCAGGGTGAACAGCACCTGGAAGACGGGGGTACGACTGACGTCACGCGCCACGTTGAGATCGGCGACCAGCCGCTCGAACGGGATCTCCTGGTGGGCCAGCGCCCGTACGACGGTGCCGCGGGTGCGCTTGAGCAGGGCCGCGAAGCTCGGCTCGGCGGGGCCGTCCGGGCCGGTGGCGATCGGCGACAGGTCGGCGCGCAGGGCGAGGGTGTTGACGAACAGGCCGACGAGTCGTTCCAGCTCCGGCACGACCCGGCCGGCGACCGGCGAGCCGATGGCGAAGTCCCGCTGGCCGCTGTAGCGGAACAACACGGCCTGCAGGCCGGCGAGCAGCGTCATGTACAACGTGCTGCGGTGGGTACGGCCCAGGCGGCGCAGCCCGTCGGTCAGGTCGGCGTCGAAGGCGAAGCGGTGGGTTCCGCCGGCGTACGACAGCACGGCCGGTCGGGGCCGGTCGGTGGGCAGGTCCAGCGGCGGTACGTCGGCCAACGCCGTACGCCAGTAGGCGAAGCCGTCACCGCTGGCCGGGCCGTCCAGTCGGGCCCGTTGCCAGGCGGCGTAGTCGAGGTAACCGGTCGACGGGGCCGCCGGGGCGGTGCCGCCGTCGCGCAGCGCGCCGTAGGTGGCGGCGACCTCGCCGAGCAGGATGTCCAGTGACCAGCCGTCGCTGACGATGTGGTGCATCGCCAGATGCAGCAGCTGCTGTTCGTCGTCGATGCGCACCACCAGGGCCCGCAGCAGCGGCGCGGCGGCCAGGTCGAACGGGGTGTCGACGGCTGCGGTGACCAGTTCCCGGGCGGCCTGCTCGGATTCGGCGGTGGTGACCGTGACCGGTACCCGGACCTCGGGCAGCACCTGCACGACCGGTTCGCCGTCGGCGTTCTCGGTGAACCGCATCCGCAGGCTGTCGTGCCGGGCGGCGGTGGCGTCGAGGGCGGTCCGGAGCAGATCGATCTCCAGCGCTCCGTGCAGCCGCACCGTCGCGTAGATGACGTAGGCGGCGGTGCCGGGGGTCAGCTGTTCGGTGAACCAGATCCGTTCCTGGGCGAACGACAGACGCGGCCGGTCGGTGGATCGGCGTAATTCCGGCGAGTCGGTACGACTCCAGGCCGGCGCGTCAACGTCTGTCACGCAGCGCCTCACTCCGATGACGGATGGGAGTCAGTAGTGTGCACGGCGTATCCAACAGCGCGGATCGGCTGATCGGTCCACTGTGTAAGACTCGATCGATCGATCCGGCACCCGTACGGCCCGGTCTACGGTCGGGAATGCCATTCACGGACGTCGTCATTCCGGTCGAGTGGGCCTCGGAGCCCCTGGCACCCGCCGAGTTCACCGGTTCCGGCGCCACCACGGCGCCGCTGACCTGGGCTCAGCAGGTGCTCTGGCGCTCGATCAGCCGGTTCGGCTCCAACCACCGCTTCCTCAACCTGCGGCGTACCGTCGGCGTCTCGGCGCGGGCCGCCACCGACGTGCCCACCGCGCTGCGGGCGGTGGGTGCGCTGGTCGGCCGGCACGCCGCGCTACGCACCCGGCTGCCGCTTGTCGACGGCGAGCCACGGCAGGAGGCGGCGGCGGCCGGGGTGCTGCCGGTGCTGCTCTGTCCCGGGGTGGGCGACGGTGCCGAGGCGGCCCGGGCGGCCGCCGACCGGCTCGCCGACGTCGCGTTCGACCACGCCGCGGAGTGGCCGCTGCGGGTGGCGCTGGTGACGGTGGACGACCGGGTACGCCAGGTCGTGCTGGTGTTCAGTCACACCACTGTGGACGCGCACGCCGCCGAGGTGGTGATGCGTGACCTGCGGCTGCTGTTGCTGCGCGGGCGGCTGCCCACCCCACCCGGCCCGCAGTCGACCGACGTGGCCCGACTCCAGCACGGCCCGGACCGCCGACGCTCCGACCGGGCGGCAGCGTACTGGCTGCGGGAATACCGGCGGCTGCCGCCGGAGCCGTGGGCGCAGACCGGCCCGGGCCTCGACCCGCCGGCGCGGCGCGGCGTGCTGGTCTCCTCCGCCATCGACACGGCCGCCCGGATGGTCGCCGCCCGGCACCGGGTCAGCGCCTCCGCGGTGCTGCTGGCGGCCTATCACGCGGTCGCCGCCCGACACAGCGGCCGTACGCTTGTCGGCTTGTTTCCCATGGCGCACAACCGGTTCCGCACCGAGTACGCCGACGCCGTGGCGAACCTGGGTCAGGTCGGCTTCTGCGTGGTGGACCTGACCGGCCGTCCCGACTTCACCGAAGTGCTCTCCCGTGTCTGGATCGCCTCGCTCAACGGCCTGCGGCACGCGTACTACCACTCGGCCTCGCTGCGTGGGACCTTCGAGGAGCAGGGCATCGACTTCGACTCGTTGTTCGGGCCGCACTACTACTTCAACGACGTACGGCTGTCGGTCGGTGGTGGCCCGACGCCACCGGTGGCGACGCCCGCCGACCTTCGGGCCGCCATGGCCGCCAGCACCTTCTCCTGGACGGAAGGCCTGGAGCAGACGGCCTGGCACATGTTGGCCCACGTCGTGGACGAACCCGGCGGGGTGGGCATCACGCTTACCGCCGACACCCGGCACATCGCGATGGACGCCGTGCAGACGCACCTGCGCGAGATGGAGGAACTGGTGGTGGCCGCCGCCCACACCGACGTGCCCTGGCCCTGGTCACCGCCCGTCACCGGCGCGCCTTCCGCCACCGACGCGCCAGCCGAGGCGGGTGTCGTGACGGTCGTCGCCGACGGCGAGGAGATCGTCTCCGCGCCGTTCGCCGGTGGGCGCGCCGCCAACGCGCCGCTGACCTGGGGACAGCGGGCGATGTGGCGCAGCCTGGACGAGTTCGACTCCCCTGCCGGGTACCGGGCGCTGCGCCTGCCCCGTCAGCTGCCCGTTCCCGCCCGCGCGGAGCTGACCGTCGCGCGGGCGGTCACCGCGATCGGCGCGCTGGTCAGTCGGCACGAGTCGCTGCGCACCCGGTTCCGCCGCCGCGACGACGAACTGCACCAGGAAGCGGCTGCGGCGGGCGAGCTGCCCGTGCTCGTGCACCCCGTGGAGCAGCCTGAGGCCGATCCCTACGGCCGCAAAGCCGCGGCCGGGTTGACCGCCCGACTGGGTACGCCCCGGTTCGACCATGTCGCCGAGTGGCCGCTGCGGGCCGCGCTGGTCACCGTCGACGGCCGGGTACGGCAGGTGGTGGTGGTCTTCAGCCACGCCACAGTCGATTTCCACGCCAGCGACCTGGTGCTGCGCGACCTGCGGGCGTTGCTGGCCGGAGCAAGGCTCACCGCACCTGGTCTCCAGTCGCTGGCGCTGGCCGGCCGGGAGCGCGATGTCGAGCAGCGGCGCTCGCAGCGGGCGGTGGCGTACTGGGTACGGCAGTTCGCCGGTCTCCCGCCGAGCCTGTCCGAGGCGGTCGGGCCGGCACCGGAGCCCCGATACCGACGTGGTTCGCTGGTGTCCCCGGCGGTCCACCACGCGGTGCGGCTGATCGCGGCCCGGAACCGGACCAGCACCGCCAACGCGATACTGGCGGCCACCGCCGCCGGACTGACCGGCGACAGCGGGCAGCGCGCGTGCGGGATCGTGGTGATGGCCAACAACCGCTACCAGCCCGGCCATGCTCAGGCGATCGGCACGCTCAACCAGATCGGTCTGTGCCGGCTCGATCTGTCCGGCAGGCCCGGCTTCACCGAACTGCTGTCGCGGACCGGGCGGGCGGCCTTGGACGCCTACCGGCACGCCTACTACGACCCGGCGGTGTGGGAGCGCACCTTCACCGACCTGGGACACGATCACCCGACCTTCCTGGCGCCCTACTGCTACCTCAACGACGCCCGGCTGCTGCGCGAGGTCGACCCACCGCCGACGGGTCCGGACGAGGCCACCCTGCGGGCGCTGGTGCCGGAGGGCCATTTCCGCTGGCTGGCCGAGCTGGAGCAGTTCCCGTGGCGGTGCCGGCTCCAGGTACTCGACGCGGACGACGCGGTCGAGTTGGTCGTCACGGCCGACACCCGGTACTTCCCGGCGCAGCGGGTCGAGCCGTTCCTGCGCGGCATCGAGTCGCTGTTGGTCGAGGCGGCCCACCGGGACATGCCCTGGCCCTGGTCGGTGCCGGCCGGATGACACGCAGGTGCACCGATAACCGCTCGACCGGCGCGACGCCGGATGTGATGATCCGGCGATGTCTTCCTCGCGTCGTGACCTGCTGCGCTGGCAGTTCGACCTGACCTGGTCGCTGTTCGACTACCACCTGCAGCGGTTGACGCCGGAGCAGTTCCGCTGGGAGCCGGTCGCACACTGCTGGACGGTGCGCCGGGACGCGGCGGGCCGGTGGGTGCCGGACTGGGCCGACACCGAGCCCGATCCGGTGCCGGTGCCCACCGTCGCCTGGCTCACCTGGCACATCGGGTGGTGGTGGAGCGTCGCCCTCGACCACCTGCAGGGCCGGCCACCCCGCGAACGCACCGAGATCCACTGGCCCGGCGACGGTACGCCCACCATCGAGTGGCTGGACGAGCTACGGACGCAGTGGCACGACGTGCTGGACCGGCTCACCGACGCCGACCTCGACCAGGTCGCGCCGTTCCCGTGGCCGTACGACCCGGAGCACACCGTGGCCCATCTGCTGGCCTGGGTCAACGCCGAGTTGATGAAGAACGCCGCCGAGATCGGTCAACTCCGACTCCTGCATCAGGCGGACTCGGCCTGATCGTTCATCCGGCGGGTCAACTCGGCCGCCCGGTACGCCGCGACCTGACGTGCCTGGCCGGTCACGAAGCGCCGCAGCAGCGCCGGGGCGGTGGCCGTGACCCGCTCCTGCACCCGCGTCCCGGTCTCCTCGGCAGTCAGGTCCACCACCGCGCGTAGTCGCACCCGTGCGGGACTGACGACGTCGCTGACCAGTTGGGCACCCGGCCGGGTGGTGACCATGCGTACCCGGATCCGGTTGTCCCAGCGCAGCAGGCGCAGGAACCGGAACCGCTCCACCGCGACGTAGTCGGTCACCGTGCGTCCCTCGGCGTCCCGGCTGGTCCGCACGTCGTCGACCGCCACGATCAACGGTGACAGTCCGATGTAGCTGTGCGGATCACTCAGATGAGTGAACACATGGTCCACAGAGGAGGAAACCAGGAAGGTCGTCACGAAAGCGATCTCGGGAGCAGGGCCGTCGAGCACGCTCTCATCCTGCCATCGACGACCGTGAACCGACATCTGTATAAGCGAATCATCGAAATGTTTGGTCAACCGTCGGATGACCGGTCGTGAGCTGCGCCGTAGCGTCAACGCGATTCACCTCGCACGGACTTGGTCACACAACGTGACCGCCGGGCGAGTGTCGCGGACAGCCGCGACGGACCGCCTCGGCGGTGGTGGATCGGAGCCCGCGCTGTCCTTTCAACCCCCAAAAGGAGCAAAGGTGCCCCTACAGCCCCGACGATCTCGTGGCAGACGCGTCGCAGGGGTGGTGCTCACCACCACCCTCGTCGCGTCACTGACCACACTCGCCGCCAACCCCGCCTCGGCCGCGCCCGAGGAGGCCCCGGCCCGGTCGAACCCGCTCTTCCTGACCGGCCCGAACGCCGGTGCCGCCGAGGACATCGCCATTCGCTACCTGCGCGGCAACGCCGCCGCGCACGGGGTGAACGCCGCGGATCTCAGCGACCTGAGCATCCTGTCCAGCTACACCAGCCGGCACAACGGCGTCACCCACGTCAACCTGGCGCAGCGCCACCAGAACCTGGAGGTGTTCGGCGCGGTCGCCACGGTGAACATCGCCAAGGACGGCAGCGTCATCCTGGTCGGCGAAACCCTGGTCACGGACCTGGCCAAGGGCACCTCCGGCACGGCGGACCTCAACGCCGTCGACGCGGTCGAGGCCGCCGCCGACGCTCTGGACCTAGCCGCGCCGAAGAGCCCCAAGGTTCTCAGCCGGGCCGGTGGCGCGGCGCAGAAGACCGTGGTGTCGGAGAGCGGCATCTCCGACGAGCCGATCCCGGCGAAGCTGGGTTGGCAGCCGACCGAGGACGGGCTGCGCCTGGCCTGGCAGCTGGTCATCGACGACTCCTCGGACTCCCACCTGTGGAACGCCACCATCGACGCGGAGACCGGTGAGCTGCTCGACGTCGACGACTGGACGACCCAGCACGAGGCCCACGAGGTCGCCGACAACCTGGACGCCCTGGCGCCCGGGCGGGCCACGACCCTGAACACCGCTGCGTTCCACACCCACGAGCCGGTGCAGGACGGCTCCAGCTACAACGTGTACGCCGGACCGGCCGAGAGCCCGAACGACGGCCCCCGCACCGTGGTGACCAACCCGGCCGACCGGGTCGCCTCGCCGTACGGCTGGCACGACACCGACGGGGCGCCGGGCGCGGAGTTCACCACCACCCAGGGCAACAACGTCCACGCGTACCAGGACACCGACAGCAACAACGCCCCCGACTTCGGCAGCAGCCCGGACGGCGGGCCGAGCCTGACCTTCGACAACCCGGTCGACCTGAACGAGCACGCGCAGAGCTACCGGGACGCGGCGACGGCGAACCTGTTCTACTGGAACAACATCATCCACGACGTCACCTACCGTTACGGGTTCGATGAGGCGTCGGGCAACTTCCAGATGAACAACTACGGCCGTGGTGGCGTGGGCGGCGACTACGTCCGGGCCGAGGCCGCCGACGGTAACGGCACGAACAACGCCAACTTCTCCACCCCGGCCGCCGACGGTGGCGCGCCGCGCATGCAGATGTTCCTGTGGCCGGGCAACCAGTTCGGGGCCCAGAACCAGGTCGTCGTGGACGGCGTGGGCTCCTTCGACGCGACCTGGTCGCGGTTCAGCCCGGCGCCCTCGGTCGCCGGTCTGCCGGGGCACCGCTTCGTCTACGCCGGTACCGGCTGCAACACGGCGGCCTACCCGGCGACGCTGCCGGGCGGCAACTGGATCGCGGTCGTCGACGGCGGCACCGCGGCCTGCACGTACCTGCTGCGTACCCAGGTGGCCCAGTCGCTCGGCGCCAAGGCCGTGGTGGTGGCGCACAACGCCACCAGCGCCGCGCCGGTGCTGACCGGTGCCATGACCACCGCGCCGGTCGCCATCCCGGCGGTCGCCGTGAGCCAGGCCGACGGCAACGCCATCAAGGCCGCCATCGCCGCCGGTGACGTCACCGGCTCGGTCCGCAAGCACCCCAGCCACCCGGGCATCCGCGACGGTGACTTCGACGCCGGCATCATCATCCACGAGTACGGTCACGGCATCTCCAACCGCCTGACCGGTGGCCCGGGCGTCAACTGCCTCAGCGGCAACGAGCAGATGGGTGAGGGCTGGAGCGACTACTTCGCGGTCACCATGCTGCTCGACCCGGCGCTCGACACCGCCGACGGGGTGCGTGGCATGGGTCCGTACGCCCTCTTCCAGGAAGACCGCAGCGGTGCCGGCATCCGGCCGCGTCCGTACTCGCGGAACATGGACATCCAGCCGTTCACCTACGACAGCATCAAGACCGGTGGCTGGCTCAACGGCACCTCCCTGGCCGCGCCGCACGGCATCGGTCACGGCTGGGCCGCCGTGCTGTGGGACATGACCTGGGACCTGATCGACCGGCACGGGTTCAACCCGAACGTCTACGACGCGTGGAACACCGGCGGTAACAACCTGTCGCTGCAGCTGGTCATGGACGGACTCAAGATGCAGGGCTGCGGCCCCGGCCTGGTCGCCGGCCGCAACGGCATCATCGCCGCGGACGCCGCCCTCACCGGCGGCGAGAACTCCTGCACCCTGTGGGCCTCGTTCGCCCGCCGGGGCCTCGGCTACAGCGCCGTGCAGGGCACCACCAACCGCGACGACAACACCGAGGCGTTCGACACCCACCCGTCCTGCCGCGGTGACTTCCTCAACCGTACGGGGATGAACACCCTGGACGCCGGTGACGCTGCCCCGATGCAGTTCCAGCTCGCCAGCAACCGGGGCCTGGACATCCTGGCCAGCAACTCCCCGTACTCGCGACTGGTGGACTGCGACACCCTGCAGACCGTCAACCCGAGCGGGCCCATCACCCCGCGGCCGACCCCCGTCAAGGCGGTCAACCCCGGCAACTCGAAGATGTCGGTCAACGCCAACGGTCGGTACAACTACGTGTGGAAGACCGACCCCGCCTGGGCCGGCACCTGCCGGGAGTTCGTACTCACCCTCGACAACGGATTCCAGTACCGCACCTACTTCAAGTTCATCGGCTGAAGCCCTAGCAGCTGATCCGAAGTAGAGCCGGAGGGAGCGTCCCGCACGACGGAACGCTCCCTCCGGTGCGTACAGCCCCTGACACCGTGGCTGACCACGGCCGCGGTGGATCGCGGTGACAAGCCGCCGTACCCCGTACAGCGAAGGAGCCTTTGGTGTCCTCATCCCCCCGGAGATCTCGTGGTCGACGCAACGCCGCGTTGGTGTTGTCCACCACCCTCGTCGTGTCCCTGACATCGGTTTCCGCGCCCGCCTCGGCGGCCCCCGAGGAGGACGCGGGTACCTCGAACCCGATCTTCCTCACCGGCCCGAACGAGGGCGCCCCCGAGGCCGTCGCCGTCAACTACCTGCGGGCCAACCCGGTCCAGCACGGGGTCAACGCCGCCGACCTCAGCGACCTCGCGGTGGCCTCGATGTACACCAGCCGGCACAACGGGGTCACCCATGTGAACCTGGCCCAGCGGCACCAGAACCTGGAGGTGTTCGGCGCCACCGCCACGGTGAACCTGGCACGGGACGGCAGCGTCGTCTTCGTCGGTGACAGCCTGGTCGCCGACCTGGCCGAGAAGGCCTCCGGCGCGGCCTCGCTGGACGCGGTCGAGGCGGTCGAGGCCGCAGCCGAGGCCCTCGACCTGGCCGATCCGAAGAGCCCACGGGTGATGAGCCGGGCCGGTGGCGCCGCCCAGCGCACCGTGATCTCCGGCAGCGGCATCTCCGAGCAGCCGATCCCGGCGAAGCTGGGCTGGCAGCCGACCGACGACGGGCTGCGGCTGGCCTGGCAACTGGTCATCGACGACTCGTCGGACCCGCACCTGTGGAACGTGGCCGTCGACGCGCAGACCGGGGAACTGCTCGACAGCGACGACTGGACCTCCCACGACCATCCCAAGGACCTGGCCGCCACCCTGGGCCGGCCGGAGCAGCACGCGGCCACCACCGCCGCAGACATCGAGATCCCGACCGTCCTGCCGCGTAACCAGGTCGTCGACGGGTCCAGCTACCGGGTCTTCGAGTTCCCGAAGAACGACGCCAACGAGGGACCGCGCAACCTGGTGACCAACCCGGCCGAGGGGACCGCCTCGCCGTACGGCTGGCACGACACCGACGGGGTGCCGGGTCCCGAGTACACCATCACCCGCGGCAACAACGCCCACGCCTACACCGACCGGGACGCCAACAACCAGGTCGACCCGGGCAGTTCCCCCGACGGCGGACCGGGTCTGACCTTCGACTTCCCCGCCGACCTCGACGAGCACCCGCAGACCTACCGCGACGCCGCCGTGGTCAACCAGTTCTACTGGTGCAACATCGTCCACGACCTCACCTACGGCTACGGCTTCGACGAGCCGTCCGGCAACTTCCAGGTCAACAACTACGGTCGCGGCGGCGTCGGCGGCGACGACGTGATGTGCGAGGCGCACGACGGCTCCGGCCAGAACAACGCCAACTTCTCCACCCCGGCCATGGACGGCGGCCGGCCCCGGATGCAGATGTTCCTCTGGCCGGGCAACCAGTTCGGCCTGCCCAACGCGGTGACTGTCGGTTCGGGTGCCACCGCCGCGACCTACCAGGCGGAGTACGCCCGGTTCACCCCCGCGCCCACCCGGGCCGGCTTCGCCGGTGACCTGGCGCTCGTCAACGACGGGGTGGGCGCCACCGGCGACGGCTGCACCGCGTACAGCCTGCCGGCCGGCGCGATCGCCGTGCTCGACCGCAGCAGCAGCTGCAACTACTACACCCAGGTCAGCAACGCCGAGCAGGCCGGCGCGGCCGCCGTGGTGGTCGTCAACAACGTGGCCGGTGCCCCGGTGGTGATGAACGGGTCGATGAACCCGGCGGTCGGCATCCCCGCGGTGATGGTGAGCCAGGCCGACGGCAACGCCATCAAGGCCGCCCTGCCGTCCGCCGGACGGGTGCACCGCAACCTGGACCGCCCGGCCATGCGGGACGCCTCGTTCCGCGCGGAGACGATCTTCCACGAGTACGGTCACGGGGTCTCGCTGCGGCTCACCGGTGGCCCGACGGTCAACTGTCTGACCGGTAACGAGCAGATGGGCGAGGGCTGGAGCGACTTCCTCGCGATCGTCTCGCTGATCAACCCCTCCATCGACAACCCCGAGGGCCCGCGTGGCTACGGCCAGTACGCGCTGTTCCAGGACAGCCGTACCGGTGACGGTTTCCGGCCGCGTCCGTACTCGCGGAACATGGACATCCAGCCGTTCACCTACGACAGCATCAAGACCGGTGGCTGGCTCAACGGCACCTCCCTGGCCGCGCCGCACGGCATCGGTCACGGCTGGGCCGCCGTGCTGTGGGACATGACCTGGGACCTGATCGACAAGCACGGGTTCAACCCGAACGTCTACGACGCGTGGAACACCGGCGGCAACAACCTCGCCCTGCAACTGGTGATGGACGGGTTGAAGATGCAGGGCTGTGGCCCCGGCTTCGTCACCGGTCGCAACGCCATCATCGCCGCGGACGCCGCCCTCACCGGCGGCGAGAACGCCTGCAGCCTCTGGGCGTCCTTCGCCCGCCGAGGGCTGGGCTACAGCGCGGTGCAGGGCACCACCGGTCGCGACGACAACAGCGAGGCGTTCGACACCCACCCGTCCTGCCGCGGTGACTTCCTCAACCGTACGGGGATGAACACTCTCGACGCCGGTGACGCCGCGCCGATGCAGTTCCAGCTCGCCAGCAACCGGGGCCTGGACATCCTGGCCAGCAACTCCCCGTACTCGCGACTGGTGGACTGCGACACCCTGCAGACCGTCAACCCGAGCGGGCCCATCACCCCGCGGCCGACCCCCGTCAAGGCGGTCAACCCCGGCAACTCGAAGATGTCCGCCAACGCGAACGGTCGGTACAACTACGTGTGGAAGACCGACCCCGCCTGGGCCGGCACCTGCCGAGAGTTCGTCCTCACCCTCGACAACGGATTCCAGTACCGCACCTACTTCAAGTTCGTCGGGTAACCCCTGACGCAGAGCCGGGGAGCGTTCCGCGCCACGGAACGCTCCCCGGTCCGTGAGCAGGGCAGATCAGGCGTAGAAGCCGGTCCGCAACTCGATGCCGTGCTCCAGCCACGCCTTGAGGCAGCAGAGCATGTTCGTCCAGCCCTCACAGTTGCCGTACGAGGCGCGCTGCCCCTGCGGGGTGGGTCGCCAGCCCTCCTCGGCGATGGTGACCAGGGTGCGGTCCTCCCCCAGCGGCTCGAACTCCATGGTGACGGTCGTCTGGTAGGCCCCGGTCGACTCCTCCCCGTCGTCGGCCGCCCAGCGCAGCACGATCCGTCGGTCCTGCTGCACCTCGACGACCTCGACCGGGAAGGCCCCGGGGAAGTCGGCGAAGTCCCAGCTGACGGTGGCGCCGGCGGTCAGGCGTCCCTTGGCTCCCCCGGTGGTGAAGTAGTGGGAGAGCTGCTCCGGGTCGACGACGGCCTCGAACACCTCATGCACCGGACGGCTGATCCGGCCGGCGATCTTGAACCGCAGGTCCATGCTGATCTCCTCACGCTGACATGTTGTATTTTTATAACATGTCAGACGGTCGCGCCGAGCCCGACAACCCGGACCAGGATCTGGACGAGGTGTTCAAGGCGCTCGCCTCACCGACCCGTCGGCGCCTCCTGGACCTGCTCAAGGACCAGGCCCGCACCACCGGCGACCTGTGTGAACGGCTGGCCCCCCTGGACCGGACCACGGTGCTGCAACACCTGCGGGTGCTGGAGGCCGCCGGGCTGGTCATCGCCCAACGCAAGGGGCGCGAGCGGTGGAACCACCTCGACCCGCTGCCGATCAAACGCATCCACGACCGGTGGATCGGCGCGTACGCCAGCGCGGCGGTGGACAAGCTCGCCGCGCTCAAGTCCACCCTGGAGCACTCGACCCCGGGGTAACCGCCAGCTCATGACCCTTGACACTCCGATGTGTCTGCACGAAGATCAATGTTGTGCGAAGCGCCTACCTGACGAAGCGAGGTCACATCGACCTCCTGCGCGTCGCCAGCGCTGCCTGTCGACCCTGCCGCTGACGCCGGGTCATCCCCCCTTCCTGCCCGCACGGGCGACTCCCTGCCGTAGGTCTCCGGCCCTACCGGCACGCCCGTGTACGGCATTCGCTTCATCCGACAGGAGAGCTGTCCATCGTGCACACCATGTCCGTACGCCTGGCCACCGCCGGGCTCACCCTCGCCCTGCTGGGTACGGCGGCCTGGGTCGCGCCGGCGAACGCCTCGGCGTTGCCGGCCGTGCCCCCGTCGTCGCCCGGCATCCACCAGATCACCGGTTACCCCCGGCAGAACGTGCTTCCGGTCTGGCCGGCCAACCCCGCCGACGCCTCCATCCCGATCGGCGTCATCCCCTACCACGACATCGCGCCGAAGCTGAACGCGTTGCAGGCCACCAGCAACCGGGTCTCCGCCCGGGTGGCCGGCACCTCCAGCGGCGGCCACGACCTGTACGCGGTCGTCGTCACCGCCCCGGAGACGCGGCAGCAGGTCCGCCAGCAGGAGGAGTGGAAGCGCCTCATCGAGGAGGACCCGGTCCGGGCCCGCACCGACCGCAAGCTGCTGGCCGGGTACAAGACGCCGTTGTTCGTCAACGCCAACATCCACGGCAACGAGTGGGAGGGCACCGACGCGGCGCTGCGGGTCATCGAGGAGTTCGCCACCAGCCGTGATCCCGAGGTGATCCGGCTGCTGGAACGCAACCGGCTGATCTTCAACGTGACGGCCAACCCGGACGGCCGGATCGCCGGCACCCGGGCCAACGGCAACGGCTACGACCTCAACCGGGATCTGACGATCGTCTCGCAGCCGGAGACGAACCTGATCCGCGAGCTGATCATCGACACCAAGCCGATCATCACCCTGGATCTGCACGGCTACGTCAACCCGACGCTGCTGCACCCGAGCACCCCGCCGCACAACGTCAACAACGAGTACGACCTGTTCATCAAGCACGCCCTGCCGAACGCCCTCGGCATCGAGGAGGACCTGCGGGCGCTCGGCTACGCCGAGACGCAGCGGGCCCGCATCCCGTTCCGCGACGACGCGCCGGGGGTCTGGGACGACTTCCCGCCGATCTACGTGCCGTCGTTCGCGTTGTTGCAGAGCAGCATCCCGTACACCATCGAGGCGCCGCTCAACCCACGCGGGACCAACCTGACCCCGCAGGAGCGCGTGCGGCGCTCGGGCATCAACACCGACGTGCACGAGGTGGCGATCGCCTCGTCGCTGCGCTACATCCAGGAACACCGCAACCAGCTCATCTTCGACCAGGCGGAGGTCTACCGGCGCGGCTGGGCCGGTGAGCCGCTGCGGGACATCCCCGACGGCTACGTGCCGGGCTGGGGTCCGGAGGACAACTACAACACGGTGTTCCCCCGGGCGTACGTGATCCCGACCGGTGCCGGGCAGCGGTCCGAGCCGGCCGCCGCGCGCCTGGTAGACCTGCTCATCGGCAGCGGTGGCCGGGTGTGGCAGGCCAAGCAGTCGTTCCGGGCCAACGGCACGAGCTACCCGGCCGGCTCGTACGTCATCGACCTGCACCAGCCCAAGCGGGGCCTGGTCAACTCGCTGCTGGAGCCGGGCATCGACCTGACCGACCGGGTGAACGACCTCTACGCCGGCCCGGCGGCCTGGAGTCAGGGCCTGACCTGGGGCGCCACCGTCGACACGCTGTGGGACGCCAAGCTGCCGAAGGTGCAGCTGAAGCAGGTGTACGACGGGGTGGCCACCGGCACCCTGCCGCCCGCCAACACCGACGTACGGCTCGACATCCAGGACGCCGCCGACCTGCTGGTGGTGAACTCGCTGATCCGCAACGGCCTGCGGGTGCACCGGCTCGCCGACGGGTCGGTGGTGGTGCAGACCACCCCGGGCAGCCGCAAGCTGCTCCAGGATGCGGTCAAGACGCACGGCGTCACCTTCGAGCGGGCTCCGGCGCGTTGGACGGGCACCCCGCTGGGCGAGATCGTCGTCGGTTACCTGGGCGGTGTCGAGGCACGGGACACCCTGGCCGCCCTCGGCTTCGCGACCCGGGCGGTCACCGCCGCGACGCTTGCCGACACGCTCACCGACGACGTCGACGTGCTGCTGGTGGCGAGCAGTCTCAACGTGGCGAACCTGACCGCGACCAACCGGGCCGCGTTGGACGCCTTCCTGGCCCGTGGCGGCGGCGTGGTCGGCCTCGGCACCGCCGGGGCGAGCTTCGGCAACGCGACGTCGCTGTTGAGCGTCACCGCCACCGCCGGGCCGTCGCTGGCCAGCGGGGTGGCGAACGTGGTGAACCGGGGTGGTCCGGTCACCGCCGATGCCAGCGCGTACAGCTTCATCAGCCAGCCGGTCTGGTTCACCAACCTCGGTGCCGGGGTGAGCGTGGAGCAGTCGTACGCGGCGGACCCGCTGCTGGCCGGCTGGTGGGCGAGAACCGGGGCGAACGGGCAGGCCGCTGCCGCGAACCAGGCAAGCATCGTGCGCACGGTGAGTGCCGGCGGCAACGGGGTGGTGCTCTTCGGCACCAACCCGACGTTCCGGCTGCACCCGAAGGGGCTGCACCCGCAGTTGGGTCGGGCCCTGCTGTGGGCCGCGCAACCGTGAGTTGACAGTGCGGGCCCCGGCGATCTCGCCGGGGCCCGCGTCGCCGCCCCGCCCCCGTAAAGGGGCCGAATGGCCTGGTCGCCGGGGGTGGGCAGCGGACATCATGGGGTCATGACGGGCCGTAGACCGGATGCCAGGTGTCCGCTCCGCCCCGGGCAGCCGTGCACGCTGTGTCAGCTGGATGTGACCGGGCCGCAGGACTGCCCGCTGGTCTACCTGGTGATGACCGACGAGGAGTTACGCGCCGGCACGTACCGGGCGTCCACCAGCCGCAGCGCGTTGGCACCGGCGACCAGCCGGCGCTCCGCTTCGTCGAGCCCGGCCTGAGTCAGGGCCGTCTCGACCCGCTCGCGGCTGGTCTCGCGCGCACCGATCGGCCAGTCCCCGCCGACGAGCACGTGGTCGGCACCGAGCAGGTCGGTGGCGAACCTGATCGCGGCCGGGACGAAACCCATCGTGTCCAGGTAGACGTGGGCCCGCTGCGACGCCGGGGCCGCCGCCGTGATGTGCTGCCCCTCGTCCGTCGCGGCGGCCAGGGACAGCCCGGCGACCCCGAGCATCGGGAACACCACGTGCAGCCCGGGCAGCTCGGCCAGTACCCCGTCGACCAGCAGCGACAGCAGCGCGGCGGCGTTGATGGTGCCGCGGGCCAGTGAGGTGCCGAACCGGCCGAGACCGGCGAAGGCGAGGGTCATCGCCGCCGGGCTGATCGGGTGGGCGAAGACCGGGACGCCGAGTTCCGCCGCGACGGTGAGGGTGGGCCGGGCTGCCGCCGCGCCGAGCAGTTGCCCGTCCGTGGCGCAGTCGACCACCAGGCCGGACAGTCCCAGCTCCCGCACGGCGCGGACGGCTTCGTCGGCGGCGGCGTCACCGGCGAAGGCGTCGACGGTGGCCAGGCCCCGCAGCCGCTGCGGCGCGGTCGCCACCGCCTCGGCGAGATGGTCGTTGAGCCGACGCAGGTCGTCCGGGTGGGTGCGTTCGCCGTGCGGGGTGACCAGGGCCGGTGGCGCGCTGAGCACCCGCAGGTCGACGCCGCGCCGGCCGGCCTCGGCGAGCAGGCCGTCCAGGTCGGCGATGCGGCGGGCCAGCCCGTGCCAGCGCCGCACCAGTTCGGGCGCGGCCTGGTGCGGGGGCAGGGCCGGGTAGGCCGGACAGGCGTAGTGGGTGTGGAAGTCGGCGACGAACATCGACGGCATCACAGGTCGATGAAGGTGTACGTGAAGCCGCGCTCGGCCCGGTGCACGTACCCGGCGGCCGGGAACGGGAAGTGCGTCGGCACCAGCAGGTCGCCGGAGCCGGCGACCCGCTCCAGCAGCCGACGCCGCTGGTCGGCCGAGTCGCCCGGCACGACGCAGTACCGGATGCTCCACTCCGGGCGTTCCAGCTGCACCCCGTGGTGCAGCATGTCGCCGG
Source organism: Verrucosispora sp. FIM060022 (assembly GCF_003977705.1). Lineage (NCBI taxonomy): Bacteria > Bacillati > Actinomycetota > Actinomycetes > Micromonosporales > Micromonosporaceae > Micromonospora > Verrucosispora sp. FIM060022. The sequence goes on along the minus strand of NZ_RQIV01000005.1, from coordinate 211,511 downwards.
CGAACAACGCCCGCCGACCGGCCGACTCGACCACCAGGTAGACGTTGCCGGGGGTGTGCCCGAACGCGGGCACCAGGTGGATCTCGGGGCTGATCACGTGGTCGGCGGGGATCAGATCGAGCACCCCGGCGTCACGCAACGGCAGGATGCTGTCGGCGAGGTAGTCACCCGTACGCGCCATGGCCGCCGCTCCCTCGGGGCCGGTCCACCAGTCGTACTCCTCGCGGACGACCAGATAGCGGGCGTTGGGGAAGGTCGGCACCCAGCCACCGGCGCCGTCGGAGCTGGTGGCGAAGCCGACGTGGTCGACGTGCAGGTGAGTGAAGACCACCGTGTCGATGTCGTCGACGCTGACGCCGGCCCGCGCGATCTGTTCCAGGAAGGGCCGGTCGGCGCGGTCGAACACGCCGCCGTTGCGCGGCTTGCCGTTGCCGCCACCGGCGTCGACCAGGATCAACCGGTCACGGGTCTTCAGCAGGTGGGCCTCCTGGTTGAGCACGATCCGGCCGTCGCGAGTCCAGGGCTCGGCCGTGTAGAACGCGCCGTCGGTCCAGGACTCGGTCGCCAGCTGGGGGAAGAAGTCCGTCGGGAGGGGGAAGTAGTCGACCTCGCGGATCGGGAACACCTCGACGTCGCCGACGGAAAACGACCAGAGCGGGCCGTCGCCGCCGCCGGTGTCCTGCCAGCGGGGCGTGGTGTCGGGCTGCGGGTTGGTCATGGAGCCACCTCTTCCAGGTGCGGTGTGCGGCGTACCTGCGCGTAGACCTGGGCGCGCAGCTCGCCGAAACGGGCCGATGAGCGGGTGCCGAGCTGGTCGCGCTCGGCCGGCAGGTCGATCGGGAACCCGGCGATGACCCCGGCCGGTGAGGCGCCGAGGACGACCACCCGTTGGCCCAGGTAGACCGCCTCGTCGATGTCGTGGGTGACGAACAGGACGGTCATCGCGTACCGGCGCCAGAGGCGGGCGAGCAGATCCTCCAGGTCGCCGCGGGTCTGGGCGTCGACAGCGGAGAACGGCTCGTCCATCAACAACAGCCGGGGCCGGTACGCGACGGCCCGGGCGATGGCGACCCGCTGCTGCATGCCACCGGAGAGCTGCCACGGGTACGCGTCGGCGGCCTGGCCCAGGCCGACCGCGTCGAGCGCCTCGGCGACCAGTTCTCGGCGTTCGGCACGACCGACACCCCGGCTGCGCAGCGGCAGCTCGACGTTCTGCCGGACGGTCTTCCAGGCGAACAGGCTGCGCCCGTACTCCTGGAACACCACGCCCAGGTCGGCGGGGGGTTCGGTGACCCGTCGCCCGGCCAGGAAGACGTCTCCGGTGGTGGCGGGCAGCAGCCCGGCGATGATCTTCAACAGGGTGGTCTTGCCGCAGCCGGAGGGGCCGACGACGGCGACGAACTCGCCGTTGTCGACGGTCAGGTCGACCTGGGCCAGGGCATCCACCGTGCGCTCCCGCGCCCGGTAGGACTTGCCCAGGTCGACGATGCGCAGCAGGGCGTCGTCGGTGCTCACCACGACTCCTCTCGTCCGGTGGCGCCGCGATGCCACCGCAGGGCACGCCGCTCGATGAGTTCGAAGACTTTTGCCAGGCCGAAGCCGAGCAGGCCGAGCAGGAGCACGCCGCTCCACATCTCGGGAATCGCGAAGGTGCGCTGGAAGCGGATCACCGTGAAGCCCAGCCCGTCGGTGCTCATCAGCATCTCGCTGACCACCATCACGATGAGCGAGATGCCGAGGGCCTGCCGCGCCCCGGCGAAGACCTGCGGGGTGGCGGCGCGCAGGATCAGCCCGTGCCGGGTCCAGGCCCGCAGCCGGTAGGCGGCGGCGGTGTCGAGTTGGACCTCGTCGACGGCGCGTACCCCGTCGGCGGTGTTGAGCAGAATGGGCCAGACCGCGCCCGACGCGATGACGATCAGCTTGGTGGCGTCGCCGATGCCGACGGCGACGAGCAGCACCGGGATCAGCACCGGGGCGGGCAGCACCCGGAAGTAGGCGAGGATCGGGCTGGTCAGGTCGCGTACCACCGACCAACGGCCGACCAGGTAGCCGACGCCGACGCCGACCAGCAGCGCCGCGGCGTACCCCGCGGCGAGCCGCCGCAGACTGGGCAGCACGTCACGGAAGAAGACCTCGGAGAACCACACCTGACCGAACGCCTCGACGATGCGGCTCAGCGGCGGCAGGAAGATGGTGGTGCTGTCCGCGCTGAGCACCCACCAGGCGGTGAACAGCAGCACCGGCAGGCCCAGGGCGAGAGCGACGGTGCGGGCGCCCCGGTTCAGGCCGGCGACGAGGGCTGCCTTCATCGGGCCGCCACCTCACGCCGGGTCGCCACATGCCAGTGCAACAGTCGTCGCTCGGCCAGCCGGGCGGCCATGTCGAGGGCGATGCCCACCCCGCCGGTCAGCAGCACCAGCGCGTACATGCCGGTGAACTCGCCGGATTCCTGGCTGGACCAGATCAGCTCGCCGAGACCGGCGGCGCCCATCACCAGCCCGCCGGTGATGGCGAGGGCGAGGGCCACCGAGACGATCAGCCGCAACGCCGTGCCGAGGTACGGCAGCACACTCGGCCAGGTGACGTGGATGATGCGACCCAACCGGCCGAGCCGGATGGTGCGGGCGGTGTCCACGGCCACCTGGTCGACGTCACGCAGACCGTAGAGCACCTGGAACAGCACGATCCAGAAGCAGGAGACGGCGACCAGCAGGACGGTGATCTGCCCGACGTCGAGCACCAGCACCAGCACCGGGATCAGCACGATCGACGGCACCGGGCGCAGGAAGTCCAGGGTGGACGAGGCGGCCCGCAGCAGCCACGGCACCGAGCCGACGGCGAAGCCGACCACGACTCCGGCCACCAGCGCGATCAGCAGGCCGACCGCCGAAACCAGCAGGGTGCGGCCGGTCGCGGTCCAGAACCGCGCCTCGGTGAGCAGTTCGGCGGCGCGCGGCACGATGGCCGTCAGCGGCGGTACGTGCAGCGGTGAGAAGAACGCCCGGGTCACCGCCTCGTAGCCGATCGCGGCGAGCAGCAGCCCGAGGATGCCGAGCACCCGGCGGCCGGTGGTGCCGGCCGGCCGCCGGGTGTGGGCGGGCGTACGACTGCCGGTGGTCACGGCAGGATCAGCTCGTCGAGGTCGGGTGTGGTGTTGATCAGGCCGTCGCGTCGGGCGTACCCGGCCAGCTTCTCGGCGGCCTGCCGGCTCACCTCGTCCCGCCAGCCGGTGATGGTGATCTTGGCAGCCACCTCCGGGGTGATCTGGGTGAAGGTGGGGATCTTCGCGCGGACCTCGTCCTCGTGCTCGCGGGCGTAGGCGTACGCCTCCCGGATCGCGGTGCGGAACGCGGTGACCACCTCGGGCTTGCGCGTGACCAGGGCGCCGGAGGTGTACCAGGCGGAGACGGTGAGGTCTTCGGCCAGGTCGGTGAAGCCCCAGCCGATCGGCACTGCGCCCTGTGCCTTGGCCGCGGACAGGAACGGCTCGACCACCCAGGCGCCGGCCACCCGGCCCTCGCTGATGGCGGCGGGCACCTGCGGGAAGGGGATCTCGACAAGCTTCAGCGATTCCGAGTCGCCGCCGTCGGCCCGCACTGCCTCCCGGGCGGCGGCTGCGGCGATGTTGGTCAGGATGTTGACCGCGACGGTCTTGCCTTCGAGCTGTTTCGGGCTGGTGATGCCGGAGTCGGCGGCCACCACCAGCGCGCCGTAGTCGGCGCCGGCTTTGCCGGTCGAGGCGGACGCCGGCACCACGGCCTTGACGTCCAGACCCTGGGTGCGGGCCACGATGAGGGTGGTGAGGTCGCCGGTGGCGAAGTCGACCTTGCCGGCGAGCACCGACGGTACGGAGGTCAGGTCGGAGGTCTCGGTGTCCACCTCGACCTTCAGGCCGTGTCTGGCGAAGATGCCCTTGTCCTCGGCGAGGTAGATCGGGGCGAGATGGCCCAACGGTGACGAGGCGAGGGTGATGGTGGTCAGGCCGTCGTCCGTACCAGCGGCGTCGGTGGCCTGGTCCGAACCGCAGCCGGTCACGGCGGTGCCGAGCAGCGCGGCGGCGAGCAGGCCGGCGGCGCCACGGCGGAACGTGATGGGAAGGCTGGGGTGACCGGTGATCCGGGTCGTGCGGAACATGGTTGATCTCGATTCTCAGGTCGTGGAGGGGTTGGTCGACGCCGTCAGAAGCGCAGGCGCAGGTCGAGGTCCTTGACGTGGTCCGGGAAGGGCGTCACGCCGCCGAGGGCGAGCGCGCCGAGGCTGGATTCGGCCGCTTCCTCGATCGCCACCACCAGGCTCGCGGCGTGCTTCGCGTCGTCTCCGGCGACGAGCAGGCCGTGGTTGCCGAGCAGCACCCCGTACGTCTGCGGGTGGGCCTGGTAGGTCTCGGCGATGGTGCGGACCGCTTCGGCGGTGCCGCGGGGCGCCCAGGGCGCGACCGGGACGTCGACCGCCTGCCCGTGCACCAGCAGCGCCTCGTAGCGGGCGGGGAGGCTGACCGAGGCGAGGGCGTAGCTGGTCGCGTGCGGCGAGTGGGTGTGGATGACGGCGTTGACGCCCGGGCGGGTGCGGTAGACGCCGACATGCATCTTCAGGATGGCGGCCACCGACGGGCTGGGCGCGCCGTAGCGCACCTCGCCGTCGAGGTCGACCACGACGACCTCGTCGTTGACCGTACGCAGCGCCGGTAGGCCGACCCGCAGGTCGCTCGCCGGCCAGGGGCGCAGCAGTTCGCCGGCGTTGACCGCGAGCAGGTTGTCGTGTCCGGGCAGGCGGACGCTGATGTTGCCGTGTCCGCTGGCGGACATCGCCGAGGCGGCGAAGATCCGGTTGATTCCGGTGGTCAGGTCGGTGCGCGCGGCGGCCAGTTCGTCGGCGCCGAACGGGGCGTGACGCAGTGTCGAGGGTGTGGGGGTGTGCAGAGTCATGGCGTAGCAGCCTTGTCGTCGATGGGTGTGCCGGATCCGCGCGCCGTGCGGCGCGCAGGCGGTGATCAGGGTTGTGGCGAGCACAGGCAGGGCGCAGCGAGATCCGATGCGGGTGTACGGAAAGCGCGGGGCTGCCGGCGGCCGACGTGGGGTGGGCCCTGCTGAGGAGTTGGTGCCGTGCCGATTCCGGCGTCGGCGACCCGCGACCGGGTCAGCGGCCGGGACAGAGCGCGCTGCCGGTGCGGCCGTAGTCGACCGCGCGACGGGCGGTCAGCAGCAGAGGCATAACCCTAGTATGCCCGTAGGATTTATGGGCGATCAAGGCGGGTGGGCCTGTGACCTGCGCCCCAGCGCCGTCGGCCGCGACTCGCGCTGCGTCAGGCGGTGGAGTCGGCCACGCCACTGCCGTACGGTGAGACGATGATCGACCCGGTGAACACGATCCGCCAGGTGTGCCTGGGGCTGCCCGAGGTCAGCGAGCGTCTGAGCCACGGCACACCGACCTGGTTCGTCCGCGACAAGAAGTGTTTCGCGCAGCTGTGGCCGGACGGCCACCACCGCAACGACTTTCCGCACCTGTGGTGTGCCGCGCCGCCCGGCTCGGCCGTCGAGTTGATCGCCGCGGACCCGGACGTCTACTTCCGGCCGCCCTATGTGGGGCACCGCGGCTGGGTGGGCGTACGCCTGGACACCGGTGTGCAGGCCGACGAGGTGGCCGAGGTCATCGAGGACAGCTACCGGGTCGTGGCGCCCAAGACGCTGGTGGCCCGCCTCGACGCCGCCGTCACACCGGGCTGAGCACGGTGGTGGGCCCGACGCCACGGCCGGGCCCACCACGGTCAGGTCACTGGAACGACACGTCGTCGAGATAGAAGCTGTCGGTGCCCGAGGCCGTCTCGACGTAGAAGCGGGCGTTGGACAGGGTGCCGCTCCACGACACGGTCGCCGTACCGGTGAGCTGGGTCCAGCCGTTGGCGTTCACCGTCGCCGCCGGGGTGAGCTGGACGTAGCTCGTGGTGCCGTTGGCGGTCACCGCCAGGGTCGGCCGCACCGAGGGGGTGCCGCTCTGCGAGCGTACCCACAGGGTCGTGGTGTACGTCCGGCCGTTGGTCAGCGCCGAGGTCACGTCCTGGCTGGGGCCGTTCCACGATCCGGTACGCCCGGAGTGCAGCAGCGACCGCGAGCCGCTGCGGACGACGGTGGTGGTCGACGACAGGGTGCCGCTGCCGAACACCGACCAGCCGGTCGTGCCGTTCTCCATGGTGCCGTTGGTCAGCAGGTTCGCGCCGCTGCCCGAGCCGGCGGTGAACCGCCAGTTGTTCAGGTTGAACAGGTAGCCGCTGCCGCCGGTGAAGCGCAGGTGGAGATCGCGGGTGCCGGTGGCGCCGCTGACGGTGCACGAGGTGTTGGCCCAGTTCTGCCAACCGCCGGTGCCGGCCACGGCACAGCTGCCGACCAGTGGGCCGGTGGCGCTGTCCAGCCGCAGCTCGATGGTGCCGCCGCTGGTGGCCGAGGCGACCCGGGCGGTGAACGACGACGCGCCGGCGCCGAAGGCGACGCCGCGGACCCGGATCCAGTCGCCGTTCTCGATGAACCCGACGTTCACGCCACCCTCGCTTGACGCTTCGGTCTCGATGCCGTTGCCCCAGTTGATGGTCTCGGCCTCCTGGGTGACGTACGGGTTGAGGGTGCCGATCTGGGGCGCGCCGGCGGTGGTCATGTTCATCACCGGGATCGACCCGTCGGCGTTGTAGGAGAAGCGTTCCACCGCCACCGAACGGGTGTAGCCGCTGCCGCCGGGCAGGGCACCGTTGTGGTAGAAGAAGTACGAGTTGCCGGCGTAGTCGATGATCCCCGGGTGGTTGGTGAAGCTGGCGCCCTGCCGGGGCATGACCGTCCCCCGGTAGGTCCACGGTCCGGTGGGTCCGGGTGCGGTGGAGTAGCCGATGAACTCGCTGCAACACTCGGCCGCGAAGACGTTGTAGTAGACGCCGTTGCGCTTGTAGACCCAGGGACCTTCCTCGTACAACGTCGGACGGCTGGAGTTGCCGGTGCGGGTGCCGAAGCCGGCGGTGGTCAGCGGGATCTGCGTCGGGCTGCCGGAGAACGAGATCATGTCCTGGTTGAGCCGGACGTACCACAGGTTCGGGTTGCCCCAGTAGAGGTAGGCCTGACCGTTGTCGTCGATGAAGGCGTGCGGGTCGATCTCACCGTTGCCGACCAGCGGGCGGCCGAGCGCGTCCCGGAACGGGCCGGTCGGTGAACTCGACACCCCGACCCCGATGACCATCTGCCCATTCGACCGCTGCCGCACCGGCACGTACCAGTAGAACTGACCGTTGCGGGCGACCACGTGCCCGGCCCAGGCGTTCGCGTCCGCCCAGGCGAACGTGCTCAGGCTCATCGGCACCCCGTGGTCGGTCCAGTTCGACATGTCCGTCGTCGAGAAGACCCGCCACTCCTTCATGGTGAAGTACGTCGAGGCGTCCTCGTCGCGGCCGGTGTAGACGTAGAGCCGGCCGTCGTGCACCAACGGCGCCGGGTCGGCGGTGTAGACGTGCTGGACGAAGGGGTTGTCCGCCTTCGCCGGTGCGGCGAGGAACGTCACAAGCATCAGCGGGACGGCCAACCAGGCGAGCCACCGTCTGACCGGCCGGCCGCGCAGGGGTGCGAATTCCATTGTGGACTCCTGAGGGTGGTGGAAGGGGTCCGACGCCCGACCGGTCCGGGACGGGACCGCCGCGCGGGGCGGGTGGGGCGGGACCACGACGTCGACAGCCGGTCGAGCCATCCGAAAACGGCGATTGTTAGCGCCAACATCGAGTCATCGGCCCTCTTGGCTCCCGCACGCGACGCTAACATGTGAGCGATCACATAACAAGAAGTCCATCGATGCCTGCCGCCCGGGCGGCGCAGGGCTGGTCGGTGGCGGGTGCGGGCGCCCGACCGGCGGCCGGATACGGTGGCAGGCATGGCGACGGTACGGGTGACGGTGTGGTCGCACTGACCTGGCACGGGCACAGCACCGTGTGGCTCGAGGATTCCGGCACCCGGCTGCTCACCGACCCGCTGCTGCGTGACCGGCTGGCCCACCTGCGCCGTCGACGTGGCCCGCTCCCCCGGCTGCCCGGTGCACCGGACGCCGTACTCGTGTCGCACCTGCACGCCGACCACCTGGACTTCCCGTCGCTGCGCCGGCTGCCCACCCGGACCCCGCTGGTGGTGCCGGCGGGCGCCGCCCGGCTGGTCCGCCGGGTCCTCGGCCCGGCCGCCGGCACCTGCACGGAACTGTCGCCGGGCGAGCAGATCACCATCGGCCGGGTCACGGTCCGCGCCGTACCCGCGCATCACCATCCCGGCCGTGGCCCCTGGTCCCGGCAGCAGGCGCCCGCCATCGGCTACCTGATCGACGGTCAGGCCCGTACCTGGTTCGCCGGCGACACCGGCCTCTTCGACGAGATGGCCGACCTCGGGCCGGTCGACCTGGCGCTGATCCCGGTCGGCGGATGGGGTCCCACCCTCGGGCCCGGTCACCTCGACCCGCCGGCGGCGGCCGAGGCGGTACGCCGCGCCGGCGCAGCCTGCGCGGTGCCCATCCACTACGGCACCTTCTGGCCGATCGGCTGCGACCGGATCCGCCCCGACCGGTTCCTGCACCCCGGCGACGACTTCGCCCGGCACGCCACAGCCGTCGCCCCGGCCACCCGGACAGTGGTGCTGCACCCGGGTCAGTCCGTCACCGTGCGTCAGTCGTGACCGCCACGCTCGGCGCGCTGGCCTGGCTCGCCGTGGTGGTGCTGTTCGGCGCCGTCGTCCCGGTGGTGCCGACCGGCGCGGCGGTCAGCGGCGCCGCCGCCCTCGCCGCACACCAGGATCCGGTGACCGTGCTGCTCGTCGTACTCGCCGGGGCGATCGGGGCGTACGTGGGTGATCTGGCGGTCTACCTGGCGATGTGCTGGGGCGGGGAGCGCTTCGCGCGGCGGCTGCGTTGGCTGCGCGGCCCGAACCGGCTCGACCGGGTGTCGGCGCGGGTACGCGAGGGCGGGGTGACGATGTTCCTGGTGTCCCGGCTGATACCCGGCGGCCGGTTGCCGGTGCTCCTGGCGGCGGCGGTGTCCGGGCTGCCCTGGCGGCGTTTCGCCGTGGCCAACCTGCCGGCCAGTCTGCTGTGGTCGGCCCTGTACGCCGCGATCGGCGTGCTCGGCCGGGCCATCTTCCCCGAACCGTGGCAGAGCGTGGTCGCCGCGATCCTGATCGTGCTTCTGATCAGCCAGGCACTGGGCTGGTGGGGACGCCGACGCCCGCTGTCGGTTCCGCCACCAGCGTCACCGGCTCCGCCGGCCTGACCGGCCCGGTCGGGTTGGTCGGGTTGGTCAGGCTGGTCGGGTTAGCCGGGCTGGCCGGGTTGTCGGGTTGACGCAGGCCGAGCCGGTGCAGCCAGCCGAGCAGTTGGCGATGTACCGCGTCCGGTCCGACCAGTTCGCCCTGCTGCGGCCAGTCGGCGGGATGGATGAGCACGGCCTCGTTCTGCCACCCGCCGAGCCCGCCGTGGCTGCCCACCAACTCTTCGAACGCCGGCACCTCCTCGAGGCCGGGTTCCACCGCGCTGATCACCACCAGGTCGCCGACGTGCGCCATCTGCTGGTGTCGCAGCAGGTCGTGCCGAGCCCGCGGCCCGTAGGGCGTCAGCGGATCGTCGCCGTCTACCTGGCCGTCGGACAGCCGATGGACTCCCCGCGCGCCGATGGCCAGCGGGCCGGCGGCGGAGTCGACCACCACCAGGCCGATGCCGGGATGGGCGGTCAGGCCGTCGATCAGCCCCGGGGCCACGGCGTCCACGCGGTCGCGGGTCAGTCGTCCCGGATGGTGGGCCAGGTAGATCATCGCCAGGTTGCCGGAGGCCACCACCACGGTCTCCGGCTCGTTGTGGTCGACGGCCGGCGCCGGGTCGGCCGCCGCCGGCGTTCCGGTCGCCGAGCGGGCCGCCACCCGGGTCGCCGTGGCGGTCATCCCGCTGCGGCCGGTGACCTCGGTGAGCAGCCGGTCGACCCGCTCCCACGTCTCGGGGCGGCCACCCGGCTCGTCGTCGACCGGCGCCGGCAGGATCTCCTGCGTGGCGGTCAGCCGCCGTACCAGCTGGGTCAGCGACTCGCCGTAGCGCTGGCGGAACGTGGCGCCCTGGCTCTGCCCGTGGTCGCTGAGCACCACGACGTGGTAGCGCCGGGCCCCTTCGGCGGTCAGCCGGTGCAGGATGCCGAGGGTGTGGTCGAGCGTCTCCAGGGCCGCCATCGCCTCCGGCCGGGCCGGCCCGGCGTGGTGGGCCACCTCGTCGTAGTCGACGAAATCGCAGAAGATCACTGGTGCGCCCCGGGCCATCTGCTCGGCGATGAGCGCGACGTTGAGGTCGCTGAGCAGGCTGGCCAACGGCCGCACCGCCAGGTAGGAGCCACCCCGGTCGGCCCTGGGCTGCACTCCGCGCACCCGCCGCCGTCGGGCCCCGTGCAGTTCCCGTAACACCTGACCGGCTCCGAGCACCACCGCGCGGGCGAAGCCGTACGGGCTGGTCATGAAGGCCGCGTAGCCCGGGGTGGAGCGTCCGGGCAGCCCGGCACGGCTGATGGTGAACAGGCTGGTGGGAGCGTCACCGGAGAAGGCGGTGCTGATGCTGACGCCGCCGTCGCGCAGCAGACCCCGGCCGGTGGAGACCCGCCGCTCGACCTCGGCCGCGTCCCGGGGACGGCTGGTGACCACGAGCCGACCCGGTTCACCGTCGGCTGTCGCCTTCTCGTACCAGCGGTAGGCCGGCACGTGGTCGACCTCGCCGTACAGCAGGCCCGCCTGCGCGGCCGGGGTGGTGGCGGGCAGCCCGGTGTGCCAGCGGATCATCCGGTGACTGCCCGACCGCAGCCAGCGACCGATGGTCGGCAGGTTGCCCGCACGCACCGCCCACTGCACCACCGGCGCGGCCACCCCGTCGAGTTGGATGATCAACAAGCCGGCAGCCGGTTCGGCATCCTCGGTGGACGTGGCAGCGGCCCGACGCCACGGTCGCCAACGCGGGCGGCCGTCGAGGCTACGGCGGACCCGACTCATCAGCCGCAGCATTTCACTGACGAACGAGTCGTCGGTGCCGGCGTCGGCCAACCAGTTGACCATCGCGGCGAGCGCCACGGCCAGCCAGGCGGCGGCGAACGCCACCGGAAACCCGGCCACGTGCGCCTCCGGCGCCAGCCGCAACGCCACGTACATCACCAACGCCTGGACACCCACCCCGATGGCCAGGGCACCGAGCCCGCCGAGCGCGGTGGCCAGCGCCAACAGCAGCGGGCGCAACACCGCACCGACCGCGGTGACCAGGCCGACCAGCCACAACAACCCGACCAGGCCGGTGGTGGTCACCCCGGGCAGCAGCCAGAAGGTGGCGCTGAGCACCACGAACGAGGTCACCATGCTGCGCACCAGCGCCCGCATCCGGGCGAGGGTCGGGCGGTGGTAGTCGCGCAACATCCGCAGGCCGAGCCGGACGGTCTCGGGTTGAGCCTGTCCGGCAGCCACCTGCGGTTCCATCCCGCCACCATGCCACAGCCGAACCAACAAGATCCAAAAGGCCGGTCGGTGGACGGTGTCGACGCTCAGCCGGACCGGCGGGCCGGCCAGAACCGCACCACGAGGACACCGGCCAGCAACGCCGCACCGACGAGGTGAATGAGGCGTACGCCGGTGGCGGCGGGAGACGACGCGCCGGGCAGCATCGGCACCGTGACCAGGCCCACGGCGGCAACGACGGTGACGGCGCCCCAGAACGCCTTCGGGCGGGTGGCCCGCTCGGGTATGTCCGTTTCCCTGGCGTCGGGTCGCCCGAGAAGGGCCAGGCACCAGATCGCGACGACGGCACCGAGCGCGGTGCTGGTCAGATCCGACACCGTCCACCAGGCGACGTCGGTGACGCTCGACCAACGGACACCGAACACCACGGCCAGCCAGTCGTCCGTGTGGGTGAGCCAGTCCCAGGCAAGGTGGCTGGCCGCACCGACCAACGCCGAGGTGACGGTGACCCACAAGCGATGGCCGCCGCCCGCCGGCGGCCCGTCGACCCACCACCCGAACCGGCGGTTCTGCGGCAGGTGGGCCGCGACAGTGCCGATCGAGGACCGGAAGATCCGGGCGTACGCCAGTGCCACGGGTAGGCACCACCAGACCAACGCGGGCCAGGTGTGCGTGTCCGGGAAGCCGGGCCCGTCCGCGCGGTACATCAGGTGGGCCACGTCCGGTGCCACGGCACCGGCCGACAACGCCACCCCGTCGAACCATCGTGGCCGCCACAGCTTCAGCGGCAGGACCGCCGCCAGATGCGAGGGCAAGGTCAACGGCACCGCGGAAGTCTAGTGGTCGGCGCCCGTCAGCCGAACCGGTCGTCGACCTCGGCCGCGACCGACTCCGGGGCGCGCATCCGCCAGGCGTCGGTGACGAGTTCGGCGAGGCGCTCGGCGTCCACCCGCGTCAGTCGCAGCATGACCAGGGGCAACCCGTCGTAGCCGGGGGTGGTGAAGAAGGTCTCCGGCTCACCCAGCAGCAGCGCCTGCTTCTCGGCCTCGTCACCGACGTACAGCACGGCGATGTCGGTGCGGATGGTGCGGGGCTTGCCCGGGCGACGCTCAGGATAGGACCAGACGAAGCCCTTGTCCGCCACCCGGAAGTCGAAGCCGTCGCTGTCGATCTCCACCACCTGGGGCAACGCCAACGCCAGGCGCCGCACGTCGTCGGCGTCAGCCATCGTGGCTCCCACCGGACACAGCCTGCTGCATGCCGCCAAGGCTAGTGCGCGGGTCCGACATCACGACTTCGGCGGCGTACCGACCTGCGCCGACGGGTACGACGATAGGCTGTCGTCGTGTCCACGCCGGCTCTCGACGCACTCGCCGCGGCCGGCCTGCGCCACCAGGTCGTCGAACACGGCCCGGTCCGCAGCCTCGATGAGGCCGCCGCCCTCGGCGTGGCGGTGCCCGACGTGGTGAAGACCCTTGTGGTACGCCGCGGCGACGACGACTACCTGTTCGTGCTCGTACCGGGTGACCGGGTCATCTCGTGGCCCCGGCTACGGGCGCTGCTCGGGGTGAACCGGCTGTCCCTGCCGGACGCCGACACGGCCAAGGCGGTGACGGGCTACGAGCGGGGTGCCATCACCCCGTTCGGCGCGACCACCCGATGGCCGGTCGTGGCCGACGAACGGATCCGGGGCCGCACGATCACCCTCGGTACCGGACGACACGGTACGGCCGTGCTCGTCGAGGCCGACGCCGCTCTGGCAGCACTCGCGGCCACCCTCGCCGACATCACCGACCCCGCCGACTGACAGCGAGCCTGCTTCCAGCGGACGGTCATCGACTCCGTTTCGCTGAAACGGCGGTATCCCGCCACTGCGCACCCCGCCGTTTCGGCGAAACGGCGCGCCGCGGCAGCGGCCCGGTGTCTCACCGGCTGGACAGCGCCTTTTCCAACTGCTCCTTCGACATCGAGGAGCGGCCCTTGATGCCACGCTTGCGCGCCTCGTTGTAGAGCTGCTCCTTGGTACGCCCCTGCGCTCCGCTGTGCGACCGCTTGCCGCCGCGATGTCCGGACGAGACGTCGTCGAGCGACGATCGGCTCGCGGTACGCGACTCGCCGGCCCGGGCCCGTTCCTTGTTCACCGTCCGGGCGGCGATCTCCTTGGCGCGGCCCTCCCCCACGCCACGCTTCTTGGCGCTGGCCTTGATGTGTTCGTACTGCCGTTCCCGCTTGGGGCTCGATCCTGCTGGCATCGTTTCCTCCGCACGACCTGGGACGGGGACTCCTTCCGGTGCAGACATGCCCAGGTCCACCCGGGCCAAACACATCGACGTTCGACGTGCCGGTGCTCCCCTCGACCGGTGCCGATGCTCGCCTCGACGGGATGTGGGCAAGGACGGACTTCCCCTCCGCCCTGCCACCGGCGGCACGGCGGGGACGCGACGACAGTCGACGGATACCGCGGTGGCGGGCCGGCCGTGAGCACTGATTCGTAGGGAAACACCGGATTCGGCGCGGGGCCGGACGGCATAGCGTCGGAGGATGCTCAGAACTCCGTTCGCGGGCCGGGTCGACGCGGTCGCCGTGCGTCGCTGGGTGAGCGGCGCGCTGGCCCTGACCTGCGCCGTCGTGCTGACCGCCGGATGCAGCAGGGTCAAGCTGCCAGGTGGCGGCGGGGACGCCGACGACCGATACGGGTACGCCCCGAAGCCGGACGACTCCGTGGTCTACCAGCCGGACGTGGTGCTCGTCGAAGGCGGCGGCAAGGCCATCCGCTCGGTCAGTGACGACGGGTTCACCTATGTCGTCGACGGTGACGCCCCCGGGGCGGACGAACTCCAGCCCGGCAAGATCATGTTCGCCACCAGTCAGGCGGTCGGCCGGGTGGTACGGGTGGAGAAGTCCGGCGGCGACCGGGCGGTCACCCTGGCTCCGGTGCAGCTGACCGATGTGGTCCGCGACGCGGACATCACCTTCGACCAGCCGCTCGACCTGACCGCGCAGCAGTTCAGCCCCTTGCCCGACCTGCTCGGCGAGGTGGTCGAGGAGGAAGCACCGGCCACCCCCGTGCTGCCCGACGCGGCGGACGCCACCGGCCTGACCGGCAACGCCATCGGCCTGGGCGGCGGCATGGGCGGCGGTGCGCTCGACCTGCGCGGGGGCACCGGCGGCGCGCTCGGGCTGGGCGCGAACGAGAGCGAGTTGTCCGACCTGCGGATCGCCGTACCGCCGATTGTGCTCGGGCCCGCTCGCGCACCTGGCGGCGGGGGCGCGACCCACAGCATGGAACGCAAGATCGGCGGGTGGGGCGTGACCGCCTACCTGGGTCGTACCAAAGTGGGCCTGACCGCGCAGCACAGCACGGCGGCCTCCGGCCTCAAGGTCGACTTCGACATCCAGTTACTCCTCGACAACCTGCGGCTGTCGGGCAACGTGAAGGTGACAAACGGGGTGATCCCCCACCCTCGGTTCCGCATCGACGGGGTGCACGGTCTCGCCATCACCGTCGCGGCCGGCGCGCAGGGTGGGCTGAGTGACAACAAGAAGGCGCGCATCGAGCTACCGATCGAGTTGTCGCAGCCGATCATCATCGGCGGCTTCCCGGCGACACTCAAGCAGACGTTCAAGTTCCTCGTCCAGACGGCGTTCACCGCGAAGAACGGCAACATCTCGGGCACCGGCCGGTGGGGTCTGACCGGACCGATCGGTTACGAAGGGGGTTCGGTGCTCACCCCGACCTTCTCCGTGCAGGAGAGCATCATGCAGTCGCTGCGGGGGGTGTCGGTCGGTGTCGAGGCGATCGTGGTGGCCGCGGAGTTCCGCTTCGGTCTGATGCTCGGTCTGCCGGTGGCCGGTGCCGGGCCGTTCGTCGGCGTGGTGGCCTCGCTGGGGTTGACCAACGGTTCGGCGGCCGGTCGGGTGGGTCTGCCGTTGGCCGGGCCGGCGGTGAAGTGTCGGGGTACCACGCTCGTGGTGACCGCGCGGGCGGGTGAGGGCCTCAACGTTTCCGCGCCGTTGGCCAAGGCGATCGAGGTCGTGCTGGGGGTGCCGATCCCGAAGGAGGCGACCTTCGTCAGCAAGGACATCATCAACCGTACCGTCGTCGAGCCGGACGTACCCCTGTGTCGTGAGTGAGGTGCCGGGCCGCGCGACGTGCCGGGGCCGGACCGGGCTCCGGCCCGGCGGGAATCCGCCGGGCCGGAGCTGTGGTGCTGTGGTGACGGGGGTACGGATCAGCTGGTCCGCACGGATCCGTTCACCTTGGTGTCACGGATGGTGGCGCCGGGGGCGTTCACCGAACCGTTGACGCTGCTCTCCACGATCGACACCACCGAGGCGCCGGTGGCCTGGATCGAACCGTTGAGCTTCGAGTCGAAGACGATCAGACCGGCGCCCGGGTTCACCTTGATCGCGCCGTTCTGCGTCACCCCGTCGAAGCAGGTGATGCCGGACTTGATGGTGAGGCTACCGTTCTGGCGTCCACGCAGGACGGTGGTGCAGGACGGGTAGCTGGGCTGGGTCTGGACGTTCAGCTCCTCGAAGGCGATCGCCCGCGCGTTGTTGGTACGCGGGTCGTCCAGCTTGAGGACGTCCAGGCCCTTCTGAATGTCGTTCGAGTAGATGTAGCCGTTGTTCCAGTACGCCGACCAGGATCCACCGAGGATGTTCCGGGTGTCCGACAGCGGACCCCGCTCCCAGTAGGCGATCTCGAACGGGTTGGCGGAGTCGGTGAAGTCGATCACCGAGATGCCGCCCTGGTACCACGCCTGGACCATGATGTCGCGGCCCATGGCCGGGATCAGCGAGCCGTTGTGGGCAACGCAGTTCTCCCGGGTGCTGTTCTCCCGCGGGATCTTGAAGTAGCTCTTGAAGACCAGCTGGCGGTTGGCCCCGGAGCCGACGATGTCGTAGATCGCGTTCGCGCCCTGGTTGGTCCGGTAGTTGGACGTGCAGATCGCGCCGCTGCCGCCGCCGAGCTCGTCGGTGAAGAGCACCTTGGTGCCGGCGTTGTTGAAGGTGGCCGAGTGCCAGAACGCGAAGTTGGTGTCGCGGACCTTGCTGAGGACGACGGGGTTCTCCCGGTCGGAGATGTCCATCAGGACGCCGTCACCCATGCAGGCGCCGGCCGCGAGGTCCAGCTCCGGGTAGACGGTGATGTCGTGGCAACCGCTGGTGTTGGTGTTGCCGCCGTCCGGGAAGAGCACCGGGGTGGCGACCACGGAGGCGCTGGTCGGGTTCGCCACCGGGACCTTGATGATCGAGATCTTGTCGTGCGGCGGCCGGCAGTACGCCGCACTGGCCGACGGGCTGTACGACTGGACGTAGACGTAGACGTCCTTGCCGTCCTTGCTCGGCGCCAGCGTCAGGGTGTGCGACCCGCAGTCGGTACGGACCGACTTGATGTACTGCGGGTTGGCCTTGTCGCTGACGTCGAAGATCCGGACACCCTCCCAGTGGGCCGCGTTGGCCACCGAGCCGGAGCCGCTGCTGCACGAGTCGTCGCTACGGGGCGAGTCGACCGCGAAGAACAGCAGGTTGCCGAAGACCGACGGGTCGCCCTGCCCACCCGGGCAGACGACCTGGCTGACCACCTGCGGTGAGGCGGGGGTGCTCACGTCGTAGACGGTGAACCCGTTGTAGTTGCCGGCGAACACGTGGTCGCCCTGGAACGCCAGGTCACTGTTGTACGAGGACTCGGCGGCGAAGCCGCCGAACTTCGGCACGTTGGCGATCTGGGTGAGGTTGGCGCTGCTGACGATCTCGTCAACGCCCGGGATCACGTTCGCGGCGGCGCTCGCCGGCGCCGCCGCGACCGTGCTGAGGAGGAGGGCGCCGGTGGCGGCGAGGCCGAGGATGGCCCTCCGCTTCCCTCGCGCGGTTGGTTGTGACATGTAGTTACACCCTTCGTCGTGGGTGAATTGGGGGTAGCGGGACGATAACCTGCGGGACCGCGAATTTTTGTGATTTGAGTCACAGTTGACCGGACGCCATGATCACGATTAGGCAACACCGGGAGCACGAACAACCGCAGGAACGACTAATGACGTCTTTTCCACGTCCCCAACCCCTGCTGTCATATCCGCAGGCCGCGTTACGATCCCGGCCAACCTCGGGTCCACGGCGGGAGGCAAGTCGTGCAAGGCGTACGGATAGGCAAGGTTCTCCGCCAGTCACGGGCGGTCGTGCTGGTCGAACTGGCGGTGCTGGCGGTACTCGCCGTCGGGGCCGCGGTGCTGTTCCTGCAGCCGGAGGACACATCGGAGCCGGCGGCGACCGCCAGCCCGACGCAGGCCATCGAGTTGCCCGGCCTGCCGGACTCCACCGCGCCGGTGTTGTTGCCCGGCCGCCCCGGCGAAACGGCCCGGACTGCCCCGGCGAACGAGGTGTCGGCCCTGCCGCGCCAGCCGCACAACAACGCGGACATCCGCTTCGTCACCATGATGATCCCGCACCACGAGCAGGCGCTGGTGATGGCCCGACTGGTACCCGACCGAGGCGAGAACGAGCAGCTCAAACGCATCGCCGAGCGCATGCTGGCGGCCCAGGAGCCCGAGATCAAGTTCATGGAGAACTGGCTGGCCGAACGCGGTCTGGACCGCAACTCCGGCGGCGACCACCGGCACACGATGTCCGGTATGCAGTCGGCGGAGGCGCTGAACCGTCTCACCGCCGCTCGCGGCGCCGACTTCGACCGGATGTTCGTCGTCATGATGACCGAACACCACGAGGGTGCGATCAAGATGGCCAACGAGGCGCTCGTGCTCGGCAGCGAACCCCTCATCAACGAGATGGCCAGCAGCGTGGTGGTGGAGCAGAACGTCGAGATCAACCGGATGCGCGAGGCGCTGGCCAGCGGAGACTGACCTACGGGCACGGGCGGAGTCGGAGGTGGCCGATAGCGTGCGGGCTGAAACCGACGAAAGGGGCCCGTCATGACCGAGCCGCCGTAGACCTGGGCTAGCTTCATCCAGCACGGTGCAACGGCGATGCCGAGCGTCACCGACCCGGCCACCTTCGAACAGCGAGCGCAGACGTTCCAGATGTTGCCCGGCGAGACACTGGCCGGCATCCTCGCGGCCTACGACACGGTCGCCAAGCACACCGACGACCTGATCCGCACCCTGCCGGATCTGGACGCCAGCCAACCCCTGCCCGCCGCACCGTGGTTCGAGTCCGGTGTCCGCTGGTCGGCGCGCCGGGTGCTGCTGCACCTCGGCGCCGAGACGTCCCAGCACGCCGGTCACGCCGACATCATCCGCGAGGCCATCGACGGCACCAAGAGCATGGGCTGACAGCCGGAGCACCGGCGTGGCGGCAGGTCGCAGTCCTGTCAGGACGGCCAGGCGACAGGCCGAAGGATCGTCAGCTGGCATACTCGGCCGGGCCAGGTCGGGCCGAAGATGGTGGTGGAGTGCAGTTCCGGGTGCTGGGGCCGCCGGAGGTGGTCCGGGACGGGCAGGTGGTGCCACTCGGTGGGCCCAAGCAGCGGGCACTGCTGGTGCTGTTCCTGCTTCGGCCGAACCGGTTCGTCGCCGCCGACTGGCTGGTCGACGCTCTGTGGGACGGCCGACCGCCGCCCAGTGCGGACATCACCCTGCGCACGTACGTGGCGGGGCTGCGCCGGGCCGTGGAGCCGCACCGCTCCCCCCGCGAGGCGGCCCGCATCCTGCGGAGCCGATCGAAGGGCTACGAGCTTCGCGTCGATCCTGACAGCATCGACGCGACCCGGTTCCGGCAACTGGTGGACCGGGCGGCGGAGCGCCTGAGCGCCGGTGAGCCGGCGGCCGCCGAACGCGACTACCACGACGCGTTACGGCTCTGGCGGGGTGAGCCGATGACCGGAGCGGCCGAGTTGGCCGCGGTACGTCCCGAGGCGGCGCGGTTGGCCGAGCTGCGACTCATCGCCGAGGAGGGACGGTTCACCGCGGCCGTCGCCGCCGGCCGGCACGCGACTGTCCTCGCCGAGCTGCGTCAGTTCGTGGCGGCCCACCCGGTACGCGAGACCGCCCGCGCCCAGTTGATGCTGGCGCTGTACCGGGCCGGCCGGCAGACCGAGGCGCTGGCCACGTACGACGAGGGCCGCCGGATCCTGGTCGACGAATATGGGATCGATCCCGGCGCGCACCTACGGGAGCTGCACACGCTGATCCTGGAGCAGGCGGTCTCGCCGGGCGCGAGCGCCTCACCCGTGCCGGCGCAGGTGGGAACCGGTTCGCGTCTTGTGCCGGTGGGGTCGGGTGACCCGGCGGGAGCGCTGGTGGGTCGGGGTGCCGAGCTGGCCCGGCTGGTGGCGGCGTTGGCCGGGGCGACCCGCGAGCACGGCCGCAGCGCCATCGTGGTCGGTGAACCGGGGATCGGCAAGACCAGCCTGGCCGCGACGGTCGGCGCCGTCGCCGGGGCCGACGGCGTCGCGGTGGTGTGGGGACACTGTCCCGACCTCGGGCAGGCGCCGCCGTTCTGGCTGTGGCGGCAGGTGGTGCGCGGCCTCGTGGCCATGCCACAGGTCGGGGCCAGCGGAACGGTGCGCGGGCTCGACGGGTTCGCCGCTGGGCCGGCCCACGACGCGACCGGCGAGGTCAGCCCCGATCCGGCGGCCCGGTTCCAGGCGTACGAGGCGGTGGCGGAGCTGGTCCGCGCGGCGGCCGAACCGGCGGGGCTGCTCATCGTCCTGGACGATCTGCACGCCGCCGACCCGGACTCGTTGCTGCTGCTGCGTTTCCTCACCACCGCGCTGCCCGGCACCCGCGCCCTGGTGCTGGCCACCCTGCGGCCGTACGAACACGATGCGGCGCTGGTCGCCACGGTGGCGGAGCTGGCCCGCGGCCCCGGCTTCGGTCGACTGCGGCTGACCGGGCTGACCAGCGACGCGGTGGCCGACCTGGTGCGGCGACGCACCGGTGCGCCACCGGCCGGGCCGGCGCTGGCACGGTTGGTCACCCGTACCGGCGGCAACCCGTTCTTCATCACCGAACTGCTGCGTGCCCGCGCCGATCCGGCCGGCACGGACCTGCCGCCGAGCATCCGGGACACCGTCCGGTTGCGCCTCGGTGGGCTGCCCGCAGCGACTCGCGGCTGTCTGGCTCTGCTCGCGGCGGCCGGCGACGATCTGGACGCCACCACGATGGCCGAGGTCCTCGAACTGCCGGCCGACGCCGTCGCCGAGGCGTTGAGCGCGGCCTACACCGCCGAGTTGGTCACCGAGGCCGAGCCGGGCGGGGTGCGGTTTCGTCACCCGCTGTTCGCCGAGGTCGCCTACGCCGAGTTGCCGCCGCCGCGGCGGGCCACTCTGCACGCCCGGCTGGCCGGTGTCTACGAACGGTCCGGGGTGGTCGGCCCGGCCGAGTTGGCGCGCCACTACGGGCAGGCCGCGGGACTCGGTCACGAGGCGGAACACCTGCGGTGGTCGCTGGCGGCGGCCGACGACGCCACCCGACGGTTCGCCTACGAGGACGCGCTCGGCCACCTGAACCGGGCGGCACACCGGTTGGCCCGGGCCGTCGGCTCCGCCACGGCGGCCCGCACCGAACTCGACGTGCAACTGCACCGGGCCGCGTTGCTCCAGATGACGGTTGGTGTCGGCGCCGACGCCGTCGACCAGGTCTGCGCCCGGGCGCGCGAGCTGCTCGCCCTGGTCGGGCCGGACACCGACGTACGGCCGGCGTTGTGGGCGTTGGGCGAACTGGCCGCCAACCAGGCCGACTACGCCGGCTGCACCGACCTGGCCGAGCGACTGTGCCAAGCCGGCACCGGCACCGGCGCCGATGAGTTGACCGTGGCGGCCGGTGAGTACCTGCTCGGGGTGATCGGCTACTTCACCGGCCGGCTCGACAAGGCCGACCAACGGCTCACCGCCGCGATCGACCGGCTCGGGGCGGTGGACTCGCGGCTGCTGGGCCGGCAGGTGGGTCGTCTGCCGGTGCTGGCCGCCCACAACTTCCGCGCCCTGGTCAGGTCACTGCGCGGTGACCCGGTGGCGGCCCGACGCGACATCCGGGACGCCGAACTGCTCGCGGAGCGGCTGGACGACCCGTACGGTCGAGCCAACGCCGCCCTGTTCGCGGCCTGGACGGGCCTTCAGGAACGGGACGTGCCGATGGTGCGGGCCGCCGCCGCCCGATGCCAGGAGATCGGCGCGGCCAACGGCATGCCGCACTTCGTGGCCACCGGTGGGTTCTTCCGGGAGTGGGCCGATGCCCGAGGTGGTGCCCCGGAGCGGCTGGCGGCGATGCGCGTCGCGGTGGAGGGCATCTACCGTCCGGGGCTGCGCGCCACCCGCACCGTCACCTTCACCGCGATGGCCGAGGCGTACCTGGCCGCGGGTGACCGGGACACCGCGGCGGCGTTGGCGCAGGACGGCCTGGCCGTGGTGGACCGGCTCGGTGAGACGGTGTTCGCCGCCGAACTGCACCGCATCCGCGGCATCGCCCGCGACGACCCGGCCGCGCTGGCGGCCGGTGCCCGCCTCGCCGAGGAGCAGGGTGCCGAACTGCTGCTGGCCCGGTTCCCACCGCAGCTCGGCGGCCAGTCGGGCTGACCTCAACAACATCTCCACGCCACTTCCACACCCGGCTGCTGTGCTGACCACCGTCAGATCCGGCCTGGGCACACCGGGCAATGGTGTGGGAGGAACAGTCATGAAGCCCGCTCAGCCAGCACCGCAGCCGGCAGCCGCAGACGTCGACGTCGACGTCGTGGTGGTCGGATGCGGTCCGGTCGGCGCGTTGACCGCGAACCTGCTCGGCCTGCGCGGGGTGAGCACACTTGTGGTGGAGCGCAGCACGACGCCGCACGGGCAGCCCCGGGCGTTCTCCTGCGACGACGAGGCGTTGCGGATCTACCAGCAGGTGGGCCTGCTCGACCAGATCGGTGCCGACCTGCACCAGCCGGCCCGGGCCGACTACGTCAACGCCGCCGGGAGGACCTTCGCCACAATCGACTTCTCGCAGGTCGACTTCGGGTTCGGGCACGCGCCGCTGAACTTCTTCGACCAGCCGCGCCTGGAGCAGGTCCTGCGGGGCGGGCTCGACAGGTACGACCACGTCGAGCTGCGGCTGGGCACCGAACTGGTAAGCCTCTACCAGGACGACGACCGGGTGCACCTGGTGCTGCGCGAGGTGGCCACCGGGCAGTCGTACCCGGTGCGGGCCCGGTACGTGCTGGGCTGCGACGGCGCCCGCAGCACCACCCGCGCGGCCGTACGCATCCCGCTGGCCGGGGCGAGTTACGCCGAACCGTGGCTGGCCGTCTCCGGTGACGTGCCGGCGGAGGCGATCCGGGCGCCGCACACCACGTTCGTCTGCGACTGGCGACGGCCGGCGTTCGTCTCCCCCGGTGCCCGGGGCAGCTACCGGGCCGAGTTCATGCTCCAGCCGGACGAGACCGAGGCCGACATGACCCGCCCGGAGCGGATCGCCGAACTGGTCGAGCCGTACGTCGATCCGGCCCGGTTCACCGTCACCCGGGCGGTGATCTACACCTTCCACCACCTGATCGCGCAGCGGTGGCGGGAGGGGCGGGTGTTCCTGCTGGGCGACGCCGCCCACCAGATGCCCCCGTTCCTCGGGCAGGGCCTGTGCAGCGGGCTGCGCGACGCGACGAACCTGACCTGGAAGCTCGCCCTGGTGCTCGGGCGCGACGCCGACCCCGCGCTGTTGGACACGTACGAGGTCGAACGGCGTGGGCACACCGCGGCGATGGCGGACACCAGCGTCCGGCTCGGACGGGTGTTCCTGGCCCGCAGTCGCCCCGCCGCCTGGCTGCGGGACACCGCGCTGCGGGCGGTGCAGACCGTGCCCCGGGTTCGCCGGTTCGTGCGACGTTTCGAGTTCAAACCCCTGCCCGCGTACGACCGGGGCCTGTTCGCCAGTGGGCGGCGCCATGGTGCGGTGGGCACGATGTTCCCGCAGCCCCGGGTCACCGTGGCCGGGTCGACCGACCCGGTCCTGCTGGACGAGGTGCTCGGTGCCGGATTCGCCCTGCTGGGCACGGCGGTGCCGGCCGGCGGGTCCGGCTGGCCGGGGGTGCCGGTGCGCACCGTCGTGGTGCATCCGGCGGGCACGGGACCGGCCGCGACCTGTGCCGAGCCCGATGACGGGCAGGTGCATGTCGTCGACGTCGACGGCGTTATCGTCGCGTGGCTGCGTCGGCACCGGTGTGACGCGGTGGTGCTGCGGCCGGACCGGTTCGTCTACGCCCTCGGGTCCGCAGCGGACGACGCGATGCTGCCGTCGCTGGCGGCGGCGCTCGGTACGCCCGGGACCGTCGCTGCGACGCGGTCGACCTGATCGGTCAGCACGCGCGACGTCCGAAGTCGACCGAACGGCCGGACATCATTGTCCCTTTCCGACTTTCCGCCGGTCAGCGAGTAAGCGGGGTGCCGTCCGCGGGGTGACCAGGTCTAGCATGTGGATCACCAACCGTGACCCCCTGGTTGACATCGGCCAACAGCCGAGTGAAGGGAAACCACACGTGCGTCGAACCCCCCATCTAGCCCTGGTGGGCGTGGGTGTGACCGGTGCGCTGGTGCTCAGCGCCAGCCCGGTCGCCGCGAAACCCGCGCCCGCCTCCACCACCCCCGGCATCGTGGTCAGCGACGGCATGACCCAGCCGGTCTTCTCGCTCGCCGACGCGATCGAGGAGCGGGTGTACGTCGAGACTCCGGTGGACACCGACGGCGACGGCCGTCGTGACCGGGTCGCGATCGACATCTCCCGTCCTCGGGAGACCGCCACCGAAGGCTTCAAGGTGCCGGTCATCTTCGAGCACAGCCCGTACCGCAAGGGCACCTGGGGCAGCGTGCCCTACCACAGCGTGCTTGTCGACGAGCTGCCGCAGAACGGTGTGACCCACCCGTCCGTGTCGCTGTCCGCCGACGTCGAGACGCAGGGCGCGGTGACCAAGCCCAACCTGCCCGGCCAGCTGGACGACTACTACGTGCCGCGCGGGTACGCGGTCGTGCTCGGCCAGAGCGTCGGCACCGGCGACTCGGACGGCTGCCCGACCAGCGGCGACCAGGCCGAGACGCTTGGCACCAAGGCGGTCATCGACTGGCTCAACGGCCGGGCCAAGGGGTACGACGCCAACGGCGCACCGGTCAAGGCCGACTGGAGCACCGGCGCGGTCGGCATGACCGGCGCCTCCTACAACGGCACCCTGCCCAACCAGGTCGCCACCACCGGGGTCAAGGGCCTCAAGACGATCGTGCCGGTCGCCGCGATCAGCAGCTGGTACGACTACTACCGGGCCAACGGTCTGGTCGTCGCGCCCGGCGGCTACCAGGGCGAGGACGCCGACATCCTGGCCAAGTACACCGCCGGTCGGGCCCGCGCCGAGGGCCACTGCGCCGACGAGATGGCCAAGCTGACCGAGGAGCAGGACCGGGTCACCGGCGACTACTCGAAGTTCTGGGCCGACCGCGACTACCTCGACGCCAAGAAGGTCAAGGCCAGCGTCTTCGTGGTGCACGGTCTCAACGACTGGAACGTGCGTACCGAGCAGTTCGCCGGCTGGTGGGACGAGCTGGCCAAGCACAAGGTGCCGCGCAAGCTCTGGCTGCACCAGGGCGGGCACAGCTCGCCGGGCAACACCGCCGCGGTGACCCTGCCCGACGGTCAGACCTGGACGTACAAGCAGACCGAGAACCGCTGGTTCGACTTCTGGCTGTGGAACGTGCCCAACGGCATCATGGACGAGCCGACCGCCGTGGTGCAGCGCGAGGACCGGGTCAACACCACGTACGCCAACTGGCCGGACCCGGCCACCCGTGACGTGAAGCTGGCGCTCGGCGCGACCGACGCGACCAGCCCGGGCACGCTGATCGCCGGCAAGCGCCCCAAGGACGCCACCGTCGAGCAGAGCTTCGTCGACAACGGCCGCACCCTGTCGCCGAACGCGCTCGTCGCCGCGCCGGACGTGGCCAACCCGAACCGGCTGGCCTACCTCACCCCGGAGCTGACCCAGGACGTCCGGATCTCCGGGCGCGCGGAGATGCGCCTGCGGATGGCGGTCGAGAACAAGTCGGCCGCGAACCTGACCGCGTACCTGGTCAACTACGGCCCGGCCGGCTCGACCGCCGCGCCGACCGTGGTGACCCGCGGCTGGCTCGACCCGCAGAACCGCAAGGACGCGGCGCGCACCGAGCCGCTGAAGCAGGGCAAGCTGTACGACCTGAAGTGGACCCTGGAGCCGAAGGACTACGTCTTCCCGGCGGGTAACCGCATCGGCGTGGTGGTCTTCTCCACCGACCAGGCGTACACCCTGCTGCCCCTGGGTGGCACCGAGTTGCGGGTGGCGCCCAAGCACAGCGAGTTGCGCCTGCCGGTGGTCGGCGGCCAGAAGGCCCTCGCCTTCTGAGTCGACGCCCGACCCGGATGATCCACGGGCCCGCCGCCGGTACGCCGGTGGCGGGCCCGCTCGCTGTCCCGACCCGGCACCAGCCACCCTCAGGTTCTTATTGCAAATAACTTGCAACAAGGTAGGGTGCCGGCATGAACGCTGAGCCACGTACCCCGCAGGACTCCGGCCGACGCCCGGTGACCACCACGGGTCGGACCGTGCGACGGTCCCTGGTGCTGCACTCCGAACTGCATCGCCGTCCCCAGGAGATGCTGCGCGCGATGCTGGCGCAGGTGGACGCCGACACCCCACCCCACGGGCCGGACGGGCCGGTGGCCGCCCTGGAGCGGCGGATCGCCGCGCTGCTCGGCAAGGAGGAGGCGCTGTTCTTCCCGTCCGGGACGATGGCGCAACAGGTCGCGCTGCGCATCCACGCCGACCGCCGGGGACGCCGGGCGTTCGCCGCGCACCCGCAGAGCCACCTGGAGGTCTGGGAACATCGGGGGTACGCCGTCGTCCACGGGCTGCACTGCCACCCGATCGGCGACCGGCACCGGCTGATGGACCACGACGACCTGGTCGCCGTCGGCGAGCCGCTCGCGGCGGTGGTCTGGGAGCTTCCGCAGCGTGACATCGGCGGCCAACTGCCGCAGTGGGACGACCTGGTCGCCCAGACGACGGCGGTACGCGGACGCGGTGCGGCGACCCATCTGGACGGTGCCCGGCTCTGGGAGGCTCAGACGTACTACGCGCGGCCGTTCGCCGAGATCGCCGCGTTGTTCGACACCGCGTACGTCTCGCTCTACAAGGGTCTCCAGGGCACCGGTGGTGCGGTGCTCGCCGGGCCGGCCGACGTCCTGGCCGAAGCCCGGACCTGGCGGCGGCGGCTCGGTGGCGACGTCTACGACGCCTGGCCGCTCGCGCTGGCCGCCCTGCACGGCCTGGACGCCCGCCTGCCGCGCCTGCCGGTCTACCGCGACCACGCGCTGGTGATCGCCGCGGCCATCACGGCCGACGGGGTGGCCCGGGTGGTGCCGGATCCGCCGCAGACGCCGCTGTTCCACATCCACCTGCCCGTCGGGCCGGCCGCCGCCGAGCGGGCCGCCGCGGCCCTGCTCGCCGAGACCGGCGTCGAGCTCTTCCGCCGGACCTGGTCGGCGCCGGACCCGCACCGGTGCGCGTTCGAGGTGACAGTCGGGGAGAACGCCATGGCGTTCACTCCCGAGGAGGTCGTCGACCTCCTGCATCAACTGCTGCGGTACGCCGCCTGACCCGATCAGGTCCGGAGAGTACGCAGGATGCGGGTCAGCTCGGCCCGGTCGGCGTCGTCGAGGTGCCCGAAGAAGCGGTCCGCGGCGGCCCGGCGGGCCGCGCGGATCTCGGTGCCGACCCGGTGACCTTCCTCGGTGAGCGCGACCAGGGTGGCCCGCCGGTCGGCCGGGTCGGGCCGGCGCGCGACGAACCCGCGTTCCTGAAGGTCGTCGATGACTTCGGTGGCCGAGCGGGGCGCGATGCGCAGGTGCTCGGCGAGCGTGCCGGGGCGGGCCTCGCCGAGGCGCGCCAACACGCCGAGCGCCCGGGACTGGCTGGGGGTGACCGCCCAGGGTTCGAGGGCCTCGCGGGTCTGCCGGCGCAGCCGCGCCGCCACCGCCCTGAAGGTCTCCGCCAGGCTCTCGTCGTCGTTGACACCGCCGGTGGTGGGCTCGGTCACCGGAATACCGTAGCACGGGATACGGTTGCACCCTCATAGAGAGGTAACCTCAGCATCTGATCCCGACGAGAGGCGGTTCCCTTGGAACCCTCCCCCAGCGGCCGCGGCCACCGCACCCTCAGCGCCGAGGAGAAGGCGCAGGCCCGCCAGGTGTCACTGCGCCGCATCGGTCGACTCTTCACCCCGCACCGGCCCGCGCTGGCCGTCGTCACCGCGATCATCGTGGCCTCCTCGATCATCGCGATGGCCACCCCGTTCCTGCTGCGTACGGTGATCGACCGCGCCCTGCCCGAAGGCGACACGACCCTGCTGGTCTGGCTGGTCCTCGGCATGGTCGCGGTGGCCGCCGTCACCGCCGTGCTCGGCGTGGTGCAGACCTGGATCTCCACCCGGGTCGGTCAACAGGTCATGCACCGGCTGCGCACGGACGTCTTCGGCCACCTCCAGCGACAGTCGCTTGGCTTCTTCACCCGCACCCGCACCGGGGAGGTGCAGTCCCGGATCACCAACGACATCGGTGGGATGCAGTCGGTGGTCACCTCCACCGCCACCGCCGTGGCGTCCAACCTCACCACCGTGGTCGCGACCGCGGTCGCCATGGTGGCGCTGTCCTGGCAGCTCTCCCTGGTCTCGCTTGTCGTGCTGCCGCCGGCGATCTGGCTGACCCGCCGGGTCGCCCGGATGCGCCGAGAGATCACCGCCCGCCGCCAGCGCGAACTCGCCGACCTCAACGTCACCGTCGAGGAAGGGCTGTCGATCAGCGGGGTGCAGCTGGCCAAGACCCTCGGCACCGGGCCCGCCCTGATCGACCGGTTCACCGCCTCCTCGGCACGGCTGGTGGACCTGGAGCTGCGCAGCGAACTGGCCGGCCGGTGGCGGATGGCCACGATGAGCATCATCTTCGCCGCCGTACCCGCCGTCATCTACCTCGCCGCCGGTCTGCCCGGCACCGCCGGCACGCTGAGCATCGGCACCCTGGTCGCCTTCACCGCCCTGCAGAGCGGCCTGTTCCGGCCGCTGACCGGGCTGCTCAACGTGGGCGTCTCGCTGGCCGCGTCGCTGGCGCTGTTCGCCCGGATCTTCGAGTACCTCGACCTGCCGGTCGACGTCGACGACCCCGCCGAACCGGTTCGCCTCGACCCCGCCCGGGTACGCGGGCAGGTGCGCTTCGAGGACGTCACCTTCACCTACCCGGGCAACGACACCGCCGCCCTCGCCGGGATCAACCTCGACGTACCCGCCGGCGCCCACCTCGCGGTGGTCGGTGAGACCGGCTCCGGCAAGAGCACCCTCGCCGCGCTGATCAGCCGGCTGTACGACCCGACCGCCGGCCGGGTCACCATCGACGGCGTGGACCTGCGCGACCTGCGCCTGGCCGACCTGGCCGCGATCGTCGGCGTGGTCAGTCAGGAGACGTACCTGCTGCACAGCACCGTCCGGGAGAACCTGCGCTACGCCCGGCCGGACGCCACCGACGCCGAGATCGAGCAGGCCGCCCGCGCGGCCCAGATCCACGACCTGATCGCCGGCCTTCCCGACGGGTACGACACCATGGTCGGCTCGCGCGGCCACCGGTTCTCCGGCGGCGAGAAGCAGCGCCTGGCCATCGCGCGGACGCTGCTGCGTGACCCGCGGATCCTGGTCCTCGACGAGGCCACCAGCGCCCTGGACACCGAGACCGAACGGGCCGTGCAACGGGCCTTCGACGTGCTCGCCGAGGGGCGTACCACGATCACCATCGCCCACCGCCTCTCCACCGTCCGCGACGCCGACCAGATCGTGGTGCTCGACCACGGCCGGATCGTCGAGGCCGGCGACCACCGCAGCCTGAGCAACCGCAACGGCCGCTACGCCAGTCTGGCCTCCTGAAGGCCGGACTGGGATGATCGACGGGATGGCGGGATCACTCTTCGCGACCAGCGACCTGCATGTCGGGTATGCGGAAAATCGACAGATCGTCGACCGGATCGAGCCGGAGTCCGCCGACGACTGGCTGGTCGTCGCCGGTGACGTCGGTGAGCGCTTCGACGACATCGAACGCACGTTGCGCCTGCTGCGTGGCCGGTTCGCCCGGGTGATCTGGGCACCCGGCAACCATGAGCTGTGGACGCACGCGTCGGATCCGGTGCGGCTGCGCGGCGAGCACCGCTACCGGGACCTGGTCCGAATGTGCCGGGACATCGACGTGCTCACCCCGGAGGACGACTACGCCGTCTGGCGAGGGCCGGGCGGGCCGGTGACGATCGCCCCGCTGTTCCTGCTCTACGACTACACGTTCCGGCCGCCGGGCGCGGACACCAAGGAGGAGGCGCTGCGCCAGGCGTACGACAAGGGTGTGGTCTGCGTCGACGAGATGGTGCTGCACCCGGACCCCTATCCGGACCGGGAGGCCTGGTGCCATGCCCGGGTGGCGCTGTCCGAACGTCGCCTGGCGGCGGCGGATCCGGCGATGCCGACGCTGCTGGTCAACCACTGGCCGCTGGTGCGCCAGCCCACCGAGGTGCTGTGGTACCCGGAGTTCGCGCAGTGGTGCGGGACGGTCCTCACCGCCGACTGGCACGTACGGTTCCGGGCCGCCGCGGTGGTCTACGGTCACCTGCACATCCCCCGGACGACCTACTACGACGGCGTACGGTTCGAGGAGGTCTCGCTCGGCTACCCCCGGGAGTGGATCCGCCGGGGCCCGACCCCGGACCCGCTACGTCGGATCTTCGGGACCCCCTCGTGATCGGCGTACCACTGCCGGCGCCCGCGGGTCAGTAGCCGATCGTGCGGTGCAGCCGCAGGAACGTCTCGGTGAAGCCGAGCCTCGGCCAGGTGCGTGAGGACAGCAGGTTTGTCACCCGCCAGTCGGTGACGACGCAGTCGAAGCCACTGTCGACGGCCCAGTCGACGACGGCCGTGCCGAGCGCCCGCCCGGCACCGGCCCCACGGGCGGGCGGGAAGACCGCGGCGTAGCCGAGGAAACCGGCGTTGTCCGGGCGGGCCGGGCCGAGGTGGCTGCTCGACTTCTCCAGCGCACACCCGATCGCGGAGCCGATCACCGTGCCGTCGCGGACGGCGACGAAGGTGGCGTACTCCGGGTTGTCGATGTCGTCGGCCCAGTCGTCGAGGCTCTCCTCGACGGTGCCGATCCGGCCGGCCGAGAAGGTCGGGGACAGGCCCTGGTGCGCCGGTAGTTCCAGGTCGAGTCGGGCGAGGTCCGGGATGTCCGCGCGGGTGGCCCGGCGTACCGTCAGGTCTTGCGCCAGGGGCTTCGTGGCCAGCTTCGTCGCCGGCCGGACGGCGTGCGCGTGCTGCTGGCCGAAGCCCAGCCGGAACCAGGCACGGACCAGTTCCTGGTCGTCAGCCGGCACCACGACGTAGTGCGCGGTGCGGCCCTCGTCGACCCAGCGGGTCGCGGCCGCCGCGTACAGGTCGCGCATCGTCTCGGCGTCGGTGGCCGCCTGGCCGGCCGCCTCCACCCAGATGTTCGGCCCCCACAGCGGCGAGGTCTTCGGCGCACCGAGCAGGAACCCGACCGGTACGCCGGCCCGGATCGCGACCGCGCCGGAGGCGTCCGGTGCCTTGAACGCGGCGGTCACCTCGGCGACGGCGGTCTCGGGTGCCTCGAAGCGGGGCGAGAGCAACGGCTGCGCGAGACGCTGCCGGCGGTGCCGCTGTGCCAGCAGCGCGCCGCAGGCCGTCAGGTCGCCGGCCTCGATCGGCCGGATCTCCACCGGGGACATGGGCGGCACACTAACGCGAACCCGCACGCCTGGCACCCGATTTTCGGGCCCGGAACTCCCCCGATGCCACCACCCTACCTAACGGTAGGTAGGGTGGTGGCATGACAACCGATCCGATCGTGCAGGCCGTCGAGCTCACCAAGGTCTACGAAACCCGCCGGGCGCTCGACGACCTCGCGCTTCGTGTGCAACCGGGTAGCCGGTTCGTCGTGCTCGGGCACAACGGCGCGGGCAAGTCGACGCTGCTGGAGATCATCGCGACGCTGCGGGTGCCGACCTCCGGCTCGGTACGCGTCGGCGGCTTCGACACGGTGCGCCAGCCGCGAGAGGCGGGGCGCCTGATCGGCCTCGCACCGCAGTCGAACGCCCTGGACCCGCTGGCCACCCCGACGGAGGTGCTCGACTTCCAGGCGGTGGCCCTGGGCCTGGGGCGTCGTCAGCGCACCCGCCGCACCCGTGATCTGCTCGACCTGTTCGGCCTGGGCGAGCACCGCGCGTCCCGGGTGGCCACCCTGTCCGGGGGCACCCGCCGCAAGCTGGACCTGGCCGTGGCACTGGTCGCCGAGCCGACGTTGGTGATTCTGGACGAGCCGACCACCGGCCTCGACCCGCTCGCCCGCATCGACTTCTGGGCCGAACTGACCCGGCTCAACTCCGACGGCACGACCCTGCTCATCTCGACTCAGGACCTGCACGAGGCGGACGTCCTCGCCACCGACATCGCGGTGCTGCGCGAGGGCAGGGTCGTCGCCCAGGGCACCCCGGCCGCACTCAAGCAACGCGTGGGTACGCGCACGCTGACCCTCGACCTGTCCACCGACGCCGCCTCGGCCGCCCTCGTCTCCTCCTCCCGTGTCGGATTCCTCCCCGACGACCACGGCAACCGGGTACGCCTCGGCATCTCCGACGACCCGGCGGCGCTGCGGGACGCGCTGACCGAGATCAGTGGCGTGGCCGGCGAGATCACCGGACTTCACCTCTCCGAACCCTCGCTCGACGACGTGTTCGTCGCCCTGGCCGCCCGCTGACCCCCGCCGCTACCCGAAAGGCGTTCTTCCGATGACCCTCCCGTTTGCTGTCGCCGCACCTCGACGTACCCCGACTCCCGTCGTCCTGGCGGCCGTGCGGCGGTCCACCCGAGCCGTGCTCCGCTCACCCGCGCTGCTTGTCGCACCCGTCGCGCAGAGCCTGTTCTTCCTACTCGTCTACGCCGGACAGCTCAGCACCGTCGGCAGTTCCTACCTGCCCGGGACCGGCTTCATCGCGTTCCTGCTCCCGCTGATCCTGCTCACCGGGGTCGCCACCGGCGCGGGTGCCGCCGGCACGCTCGTGCTGCGCGACATCACCAGTGGTTACCTCGACCGCCTCCGGCTCGCCCACGGCAGCACCACCCCGTTCCTCGTCGGCCCGGTCGGGGCCGCGCTGGTCGCGGTCGTCGTGCAGATGGTGATCACGGTCGTCGGGGCGACGGTGATCGGCTACCGGCCGCAGAGCTGGCCCGGGGTGTTCACGATGCTGCTGTTGCTGGTGGCGCTGGGGCTCGGTGTCGCGCTGCTGAGCACCGCGCTGGCGATCCGGTCGGCCTCGGCGTCCACCACCGGGCTGGTTCCGCTCGCCGTGTTCGGGCTGTCCTTCTTCACCGGTGTCTTCGCGCCGGTGGACGAACTCGCGACCTGGATGCGGTTGATCGCCACGGTCAACCCGCTGACCTATATCGTCGAAACCGCCCGTCAACTCGGCAGTGGCGACACGCTCACCGCTGCCCCGGTCGGCGTCACGGCAGTCGCCTTCCTCGCTGTTGCCGGGATCGTCGCCTGTGCCCTGGCCCTGCGCAACGCGAGGAAGAAGCGATGAGTCCGCACACCGACACCCGCGCCCAGATCATGGACGCCTTCGCCGAGCAACTCGCCGCGACCGGCTACCAGGGCATTTCGTTGGCGCAGGTGGGGCGGACCGTCGGCATCCAGAAGCCGTCCATCTACCACCATTTTCCGGGCGGCAAGGAGGACCTCTACATCGCGGTCGCCGAGCGTTACATCCGCGACGTCGGTGGGCGGCTCGCCGCCGCGCTCGTCGACCATCGTGACGTCGAGGAGCGACTGGGCACGCTCGCCGCAGTGGTGGCCGGGCAGAAGGGTGAGTCGATCACCTTCGAGCAACGCATCTACGACGCGCTGCACCTGGTCTCCGACGAAACCCGTGACCACGTACGGGCCTGCTACGTGAATCTGGTGCTGGACCCGGTCACCGCGTTCTTCACCTCGGCGCGCGACCAGGGGGTCGTCGCCGGCGAGCCGGCGTTCCTGATGAACGCGTTCCTGCATCTGGCCCGCGCCGCGGATCTCACCGACGACACCGACCCGACCAGGATCGTCGCCCTCTTCCTCGACGGCGCACGCCCCCGATGACC
Organism: Verrucosispora sp. FIM060022; assembly: GCF_003977705.1. Classification (NCBI taxonomy): domain Bacteria; kingdom Bacillati; phylum Actinomycetota; class Actinomycetes; order Micromonosporales; family Micromonosporaceae; genus Micromonospora; species Verrucosispora sp. FIM060022. Next base: position 177,857 of record NZ_RQIV01000005.1, on the reverse strand, counting down.
CGCCCGCCGCAGGGGGCGTGCCCGGCCTGGGGGTCGCCGGGCACGCCTCGGCTCAGCGGAAGGCGGAGTGGCCGGTGAGCACCTGACCGATGATCAGCTGGTGAACCTCGGAGGTGCCCTCGTAGGTCAGCACGGACTCCAGGTTCGCGGCGTGCCGGATGACCGGATAGTCGAGGGTGATGCCGGCCGCGCCGAGGATGGTGCGGCATTCCCGGGCGATGGCGATGGCCTCCCGGACGCTGTTGAGCTTGCCGAGGCTGACCTGCCGGTGGTCCAGGGTGCCGGCGTCCTTCGCCGCGCCGAGATGCATCGCCAGCAGCATCCCCTTGCCCAGTTCCAGGCTCATGTCGGCGAGCTTGAGCTGGGTGGCCTGGTACGCGGCGAGCGGCCGGTCGAAGATCTGCCGGCTGCGGGCGTACTCGACAGTGGTCTGAAGGCAGTCGTGGGCCGCGCCGAGCGCCCCGAAGACGATGCCGAAGCGGGCCTCGTTGAGGCAGGACAGCGGCCCGGACAGGCCCGCCGCCGCCGGCAGCATGGCGTCGGCGGGCAGCCGCACGTCGTCGAGGACGAGTTCGGAGGTGACCGAGGCACGCAGCGACTGCTTGCGGGTGATCTCGGCGGTGGTGAAGCCGGGTGTGCCGGCGGGCACCAGGAACCCCCGTACGCCCTCGTCGGTGCGGGCCCAGACCACCGCGACGTCCGCGATCGACCCGTTGGTGATCCACATCTTGGTGCCGGTCAGCACCCAGTCGCTGCCGTCGCGGCGGGCCCGGGTACGCATGCCGGACGGGTCCGAGCCGAAGTCCGCCTCGGTCAGCCCGAAGCAGCCGATCGCCGCACCGGCGGCCATCGGGGGCAGCCACTGCTGCTTCTGCTCCTCCGAGCCGAACCGCCAGATCGCGTACATGGCCAACGAGCCCTGCACGGAGACCAGGGAGCGCAGGCCCGAGTCGCCGGCCTCCAACTCGAAGCAGGCCAGCCCGTACGCGGTGGCGGAGGTGCCGGCGCAGCCGTACCCCTGCAGGTGCATCCCGAGTACGCCGAGTTCACCCAGCTCGACGGCCAACTCCCGGGCCGGCAGCTGACCGTCGTCGTACCAGGTCGCGATCTGCGGCCGGATCCGCCGGTCGACGAACTCGCGCACGGCAGCCTGCAACTGCCGGGTGTCGTCGTCGATCAGCGAGTCGATCCCGAAGTAGTCGAGGGTGGACGCGGGAACGGTCAAGGTCACGGTCGGCTTCCTTTTCGGCGTGGTCAGAGTCAGTCGAGGATGCCCTCGTGCAGGGCGCGCAGCACCGCGTTCGTCCGGTCCCGGGCGCCGAGCTTGGTCAGGATCATGGAGACATGGTTCTTGACCGTACCCTCGGCCAGGAAGAGCGCACCGGCGATCTCCCGGTTGCTGTAACCGTGCGCGACCAGCCGCAGCACCTCCCGCTCACGCTCGGTGAGGCTCTGCACGGTGGGCGCGTCCGGGCCGGCCGGTGAGGGGCCCGAACGGATCGCCCGCAGCATCCGGTCGGTGATCGACGGGGCGATGAGCGTGCCACCGTCGGCGAGCGTGTGGATCGCCCGGGTCAGCTGCTCCAGCGTCACGTCCTTGAGCAGGTAGCCGCGCGCCCCCGCGCGGAGGGCACCGAGCACCAGCGCGTCGTCGTCGAACGTGGTCAACACCAGCACCGGGATGTCGATGTCGGCGGCCTTGAGCTGTTCGATGGTCCAGATGCCATCGAAGCGGGGCATCCGCAGGTCCAGCAGGATCACGTCGGGCATGGTCTGTGCGATCACCGGCAGCGCGGCCCGGCCGTCGGCGGCCTCACCGACGACGTCGACCTGGGCGACCTCCAGCAGCCCACGGATGCCCTGCCGGACGAGGGTCTGGTCGTCCACGACCACCACCCGGATCATGGCGTGGGCACCCGTGCGGTCACCCGGAAGCCCGCCGAGCCGTCGATGACCACCTCGCCGCCGAGCGCCTCGAAGCGTTCCCGCAACCCTCGCAGCCCGTTGCCGAACGTCGGCCTACGCGCGCCGCGTCCGTCGTCGTGCGCGTCGAGCACCGCGGCACCGTCGTCACCGGTGACCGAGATCCGCAGCCGCTGCGCCTCGGCGTGCCGGATGGTGTTGGTGATGATCTCCTGTGCCGCGCGGACGAACGCCGCCGCGCGCTCCTCGTCCACCTGTACGTCGGCCGACACGTCGATCGACACGTCGAGGCCGGGCAGGTCACGCGCCATCCGCCGGAGCGCCTGACCGAGATCGACGGTCTCCGTACGCAACTGTCCGACCGTGGCCCGGACGTCGCCGAGCAGGTCCCGGGCGACACGGTCGGCCCGCTCCACGTGCTCCCGCGCCGCAGCACCGTCGCGGTGCCGGGCGGTCTCCAGCTCCAGGGTCAACACGGTCAACTGGTGGCCGATCAGGTCGTGCAGCTCCCGGGAGATCCGCAGACGTTCCTCGGTCCGCGCCGATTCCTCCAGGCGCAGACCGGCGGCCTTCAACTCGACGTGTGCGGCGGCCAGCTCACGACGCATCCGCTGTTCGCGCAGCAGGGTCATCGAGCTGAGCAGCGAGGCCAACTGGATGAGCAGGTAGAAGCCGACGACCAGGGTCAGCTCCGCCGGCGTACGCGTGGTCGGCACCGCGACGAGGATGATCACCGCCGTGTTGAGGCCGACCACGGTCAGCCCGACGGACAGCGGAACCACGTAGACGCTCACCGCGGCGGTGAGGACCAGCAGCACGGGCAGCAACCCCAGGTGTCGCGCGGTGAGCACCAACGTCCAGGCGGCGACGACGGCCACCCCGTACGCCACGTACCGCGACCGGCCCTGCTCGGGCGCGGCCGTCGCGGTGAGCAGCGCCGCCAGCAGCAGGACGAACAGGGCGAGCCACCAGCCCCGCCCGATCATCAGCTCGGCCGCGCCGAACAGGCCGGGGGCGGCAACGGCCACCGCCACCACGAGCATCGCCAGACCGGACCACTCCTCGGTGCCGACACGTCGCATGTCCCCACCCTAGGTGGGGTTCGTCCTGGTCACCGGTGCCGGAAGTCATGGTCGCCGGTGATGACTTCCGGCACCGGACATCGTCCCGGCGACGCTCGTAGCGTCGGAGCATGACCAGTTCCGAGACGGCCGTCCTCGCCGAGAACCTCGCCAAGAGCTACCGCCACGTCCAGGCGGTGGCGCAGGTGAGCCTGCGGGTCGCGCCCGGCGAGACCATGGGCATTCTCGGCACCAACGGTGCCGGCAAAACGACGACCATCGAGATGATCGCCGGCCTGCGGGTGCCCGACCGAGGGCAGGTACGCGTCCTCGGCCTCGACCCCCGTCGCGACCGCGCCCGACTGCGGCAGGTGCTCGGCGTCCAGCTTCAGGACGCCTACCTGCACCACGCGCTGCGCGTCAGCGAACTGGTCGAGCTGTACCGCAGCTTCTATCCCGATCCGCGTCCCGCCGACGAACTGTTGGAACTGGTCGACCTGACCCGGCAGCGCCGGACCATCTTCGAGAAGCTCTCCGGTGGGCAGAAGCAGCGGCTCTCCATCGCCCTCGCGCTCGTCGGGCGGCCACGGGTCGCGATCCTCGACGAGCTCACCACCGGCCTGGACCCGGCGGCCCGGCGACGCATGTGGAGCGCCATCGAGCAACTCAAGTCCGAGGCGGTCACCGTCCTGCTGGTCAGCCACGCGATGGAGGAGGTCGAACGGCTCTGCGACCGGGTCGCCGTCCTCGACGCCGGCCGGGTCGTCGCGGTGGACACGCCCGCCGGTCTGCGTGCCCGGGCCGGCACCGACACCCTCGACGACGCGTTCGTCACGTTGACCGGCAAGGACCTCGAGGAGGCGACATGACCACCGCGATCATGCCCCATCGGCCCGGGGCACGCGCTCTGCTCGTCCTGGTCGGCTGCGAGGCCAGGATGGTCGTACGGGACACCGCAGGGCTTGTCGTCCCGCTGGGCCTGCCGCTGCTGATCCTGCTGACCAGCGCCGGTTCCGCCGGTAACCAGGTCGTGGCCGACGGGCGTACGGCGTTGGAGGTGTACGTCCTTCCGCTGGTGGTCACCATGGTCGTGGCGATGATCGGCATCATCAACATGCCGAGCTTCCTGGCCTACTACCGGCGCTCGGGCATCCTGCGGCGGCTGGCGGTCACCCCGCTCTCGCCGGCCCTGGTGCTGGCCGCCCAGGCGATCGTGAGCGTCGCGCAGACGCTCGTCGGCATCACGGTGGCCGCCGGGGTGGCGGTGCTGCTGTTCGACGCCCGCCCGCCGGCCGACGTCGCGGTGGCGCTCGGCGTGCTGGCGCTCACCATGGCGGCGATGTACGCCATCGGCATGCTTGTCGCGGCGGTCGCACCGACACCGAATTCGGCCGTGGCCCTCGGCCTTGTCGCGTTCTTTCTCCTCGGTGCCCTCGGCGGCATGTTCGGAGGCCGGCAGGCGTTGCCCGATCCGCTCGCCGACCTCGGCGGCTGGCTGCCCTTCGGCGCCGCCGTGGACGCCATCTCGTCCGCCTGGACCGGCGCGGCCGTCGACGCCACTGCCCTGCTCGGTCTCGGCGCGACAGTCCTCCTCGGCACCCTGGTAGCCGCCCTCCTGTTCCGCTGGGAATAACCCCGACGAACTCGACCCTGACATCGCCCCCGACCACGACGGCGTGGGCTCGCGACCGTCCAGAAGGGGGTGGATTCACGCTCGATCCGGGATCGAGTGGCTAGCCATCGCGCGAAGGCCACTCGATCCCGGACAGAGCACGATCATGGACAGGGCGGGCGAGTGGGCGGGGCATGCCGGGCGGGGACGGGGCGGGGCGGGGCGGGGCGGTGGAGAATCGGGCGGTGACTGGCCCCCTCATCCGAGACCGTACGCAGGCCGACCTACCCGCCTGCGTACAGCTGCTGACCGAGGTGCACCGCGCCGACCGCTACCCGCTCAACTGGCCGGCCGACCCGTACCGCTGGTTGTGCCCGGCGCGGCTGCGCCAAGCGTGGGTCGCCGTGAGCGAGAGCGGCGACCTGGTCGGGCACCTCGCCGTTCAACAGACACCAGACCACGGGGCCGAGGTGGTCCGGTTGTTCGTCGCACCCGTCCACCGTCGCCGCCACGCCGGCACCGCCCTGCTGCGGCGGATCGCGCAATGGGCCGACGATCAGCAGATCGATCTGACGTTGCAGGTGGTCGACCGGGCCGGCTCGTCGGCCGTGGCGCTGTACGAAGAGCAGGGGTGGCGCCACAGCGGCACGAGCACTGCGGACTGGACCGCTGCGGACGGCCGGCCAGTGACCGTACGCCACTATGTCCTCTCCCCCGGCCGGTTGCGTCGTTGACCTGCCCGCTTGTTCCTTGGTCTAGAAGATCCAGCGGATCACGGTGACGAGCCCGATCACGGCGAGCCCCACGGCGCTCACGCCGAACGCGGTCGCCACCAGGCAGGGGAACGTGACGCTCCAGAAACCGGGAGGTGCGGGTTCCGGCCCGTTCTCGGTCCAGGTCACGCGGCCCAGGCCTTCCGCACCGGCCTGCTCGATCAACCGCGCCAGCCGCGCCCCGGCCACGGGCCCGAGGTGGTCGGCCGTGTCGGCGTTGACGCGCAGCAACCGCAGACGTCGCCAGGCGCTCGGATGGGCTCGTTCGAACGCCGCGATCTCCGGCGTGGTGGCGTCGTCGCTGAGAAAGCCCCACCGCCCGGCGTCGACCACGTTGCCCACCTGCCGGTACAGCGCCGCACGCCGGGCCCGCAGTTCCAGATCGTCGGGGTGGGCGGCGGTGAGGCTCGCCAGGCGCTGCATGGCAGGGTGGTAGTGCCCGCGCCGCAGATCCTCGGTGACCTTCGCCAGCACCTGCGCTTTCCCCATGCCCGTCATGGTGCAAGATCGGGCGGTCGCTTCGAAAGCCGATTTGGGAAGGCGAGATCGACCCATGGAGATCCGGGAGATCGCACCCAGCGGGGACGAGTCCCTGGCGCGGGCGCTGCTGGCGGTGCAGCATGCGGCGTACGCGGTGGAGGCGGCGATCATCGGCGACGACCGGATCCCGCCGCTGCACGAGACGCTCGACGAGGTGCGTGCCGCGCCGCTGAGGTGGCTCGGCGCCTTCCAGGAGCACCGGCTGATCGGGGCGATCGGCTGGTCGCAGGACGACTCGGTGGTGGACATCGACCGGCTCGTCGTCGACCCGGCGGCGCATCGGCGAGGCGCCGGCAGGGCGTTGGTGGGCGCAGTTCTCGCCTCGGCCGGTCACCGTCGAGTCGTCGTGGCGACGGGACGGGACAACCGGCCCGCCAGGGGGTTGTACGAGGGTCTCGGGTTCGTGCGGACCGGCGAGGTGGAGGTCATCCCCGGTCTCTGGATCACGCAGTACGCCCACCCTCCGACGGCGGTGCAGTCGGCGAAGGACGCCGTTGGCGCATCCGCCCGGGCCGATCGCACCGGGCCGCTGCCAGCGGTGTCGGGCTGGGACGAGGCCCTCGCACCACGGCAGCGGGCCCTGCTGCGGCGGTGGCTTCCGGGCGCGACCCTCGTGCGGGACCACAGCTGGGGTCTGGTGGCGACGCGCGTGATCGAGGTGTCCTGCGCGGGGTCACGGTTCATCGTCAAGGCCGGTGGTGCCGACGACCGCCACATCGAGCGGGAACTGCACGCCCACCGCACCTGGTTGCGGCCCTGGACCGACCGGGGTCGCGCGCCGATGCTGGTGCACGGCAGCGCGGAGGACCAGCTCCTCGTCACCCGCTACCTGCCCGGGGAGCTGGTGCTCGGCACCGGGCACGCCGATCAGTCCGACACGTACCGGCAGGCGGGCGAGTTGCTGGCGCTGCTGCACGCCCAGAGCGCCGTCGTCGACGACGACTACGAGCGACGGGAGAACGAACGGTCACTGGCCTGGCTCGACCGGCCGCACCGGATCGCCGCGAGCACCGTCGCGCGGCTGCGCGCCGAGATCGCCGACTGGCCGACCCCGCCGGCGACCCTCGTGCCCACCCACGGGGACTGGCAGCCCCGCAACTGGCTCGTGCACGACGGCGTCGTGAGCATCATCGACTTCGGCCGGGCGGCGCTGCGTCCCGCGCTCACCGACTTCGCCCGGCTGGCGGTGCAGGACTTCCGTCGCGATCCGCGCCTGGAAGCGGCCTTCCTCGACGGGTACGGCGCTGATCCGCGCGAGGCGGACGCGTGGTACCGCACCCTGGTCCGCGCGGCGATCGGCACCGCGGCGTGGGCCCACCAGGTGGGTGACGAGTCGTTCGAGGCCCAGGGTCATCGGATGCTCGCCGAGGTGTTGGCGGCGACGTAGGCGCGTGTCGGTCGCCGCCGGGCGTGCGCTAGAGGGGGAATCGGCCGCGCCGCCACTGCCAGTGGTGGCCGGCGGCCAAATGGTCGATGATCGCGCGTTGCAGCACGGTACGGCGGGGCAGTGCGTCCAGTGGCGTGCTCAGGGTACGGAACACGAACCGCAGGACTTCGACGTCGGCGTCCAGCCCGTCGGGCTGCTCGTAGGGCTCCAGCTCGAACCGGCGCTGGAACCGGATGATGTTGGAGTCCTCGGGCAGGTACTCCGCCAGCTGCGGATCGAGCAGCCACGAGCCGCAGGCGAACGCGGTGTAGTGCTCGTCGGGGAAGTGGCGTGGGAAGAACGCCCGCGCCTGGTCCAGCGACGCGTCGATCGCCTCGGGGCTCAACGGCCCGGAGTCCGGGATGTGCAGGTCGATGGTGGTGCCGGCGCGGTGATGCTGCAACCGGCCCAGCTCGTACAGGCTGCCGCGAATGTGCAGCGTCAGCCAGCTCTGCATGACCGGCCAGCCCTCGCCGCGCATCCGCCGGTCGATCGCCAGGTTCCGGCCCAGGTCGGCGAGGGTCGTCCAGGACACCGCGTCGGCGATGCCGTGGTCGCGGTGGTACGCCATGGCGACGTCGACCAGGGCCAGGTACGCGTACACGTAGAGGTGCCGCCAGGCGGGACCTCGGTCACGGGGCAACTCCGGACCGGGCACCAGCCAGCCGTGGCCCCCGAGATCGGCGCGGACCAGCGCGATCGAGCGGTCGAGCAGCCACCGCAGCTCCGGCGTCCACTGTGGTGAGCCTGGGTCGGGCCAGCCCGCGATGATCTCGGCGGCGTCGTCGGGCGGGACTGCGAGCCGGGCGAGGATCGCCGGTGCGTCGGATGCGGCCGGCAGCGGCGCCGACGGGCGGTCACCGGCGAGCCGGTGCACCCGCTCGACCTCCTCGACGGGCACTGCGAGTCGGGCGGCGGTGTCGACAGGGTCCACCGGCCGACCCTACCGACCGGCGGTCCGGAGCAGAAGGCGACAGATGCCCGGCGGTCCGCCGGGCATCTGCCATCTCAACCGAGCCGGCTGGCCAGCACCACCATCAGCTCGAATCGGGCGCTCGGGTCGTCCAACTGGTCGCCGTACAGCTCACGCAGGCGCTTGAGCCGGTAGCTGACCGTCTGCGGGTGCACGAACAACTCGGCGGAGACCTCGGCCCGTGAACCCCAGTGCCGCAGCCAGCTGTGCAGGGTGGACAGCAGGTTCTCCCGCTGCGCGGGACGCAGGTCGGCCAGCGGGGCGAGGCGGCGGGCGGTGAGCACCGCCAGGGCGCCGGTCTCGCCGCGCAGCGCCAGCGCGACCAGGTGATCGTCGACGAAGATCGGGTCAGGGTCGGGCCCGAGCAGCCCGGCGGCCAACTCGGCGAGCCGGACCGCCGCCGGCACCTGGGGCCAGGCCAGTCCCGGTCCCACCACCGCCCACCGCCCGGCCAGCGCCTCGGTCAGCGCGGCCCGGGTGGCGCGCGGGCCGGCCCGCAGCAGCAGCACCGCGTCCCGGCCACGCTCGACCACCAGACCGTCCGGGCCGTACCGGAACCGCACGTCGCGGGCCTGGTCGAGCGGCAGCAGCACCGGCACCACGGCGTCGAGGTCGGGCCAGCCGATCCGGGCCGCCGCCGCGCCGACCGCGCTGGGCATGCCGTCGCCACGCAGCAGCAGTTCGGCGAGTTGCCGGCGTCGGTCGCCCTCGCCGGCCTGTTCGCGCAGTTGCAGGGCGTACCCGTCGGTGCTCGCCGCGGCCAGTTCGTCGACGTACGCGGTGACCGCGTCGGAGAGGTCGATCAGTTCCTCGGTACCGACCGGACGCAGCCGGGCCAGCGACTGCGACGCGGTACGCAGCAGTTGCCGCCCCGCCATCCGCAGCGCGGCGAGCAGCGCCTCCGGTCCGCGTTCCTCCCGGGCCTCGGCGGCCCCGAGGGCGACGAAGACCTCCCGGAAGGTGCCCGGCAGCGCCGGTTCGTCGGTGCCGACCAGGTCGAGGAAACGGTCGAGCGCGACCTGGACGGCGTGCCGCACGTCCCGGGCGAACTTGTCGTCGGCGATCCCGGCGAAGGCCGGCGTGGCCTCGGTGACCGCGACCGCCACGGCGTCGACCGTCACCGGCAGGTGCGGGCGCATGGCGGTGGCCAGGTCGGCGGAGAGGCGTCGCCAGGCAGGCGCGGGCCCGGGCACGGTCACCCGGCGATTTTGTCACGGCAGGATAAAAACGCCGGGGATTGTCGCTGCCGGCGGGACGGTGTCTCGACACCCGGTCCGGGTGACCATGGACGCCACCGCCGACCGAGGAGAGTGCCGTGCAGCATCGCCGGTCCCGCCAGCATGTGGTCGACATGTGCCGCACCATGCTCGCCCGTGGCTACCTCAAGGCCACCGAGGGCAACGTGTCGGTGCGGGTGCCCGGTCACCGGCTGTACGCGGTCACCCCGAGCAACTACGACTACGACCGGATGCGGGTGGAGGACATCTGCATCGTCGACTTCGACGGCAGGCACGTGCCCGACGACTCCGGCGTCGACCTCAAGCCCTCCATCGAGTGCGGGATGCACGCCAACATCTACCGGGAACGCGCGGACGTCAACGCGATCGTGCACACCCACCAGCCGTACGCCTCGGCGCTGGCGTTCCTGCGCAAGCCGATCCCGGCGCTCACCGACGAGCAGGTGCGTTTCCTCGGCCGCGAGGTGGCCATCATCGACTACGCCCCGTCGGGCACCTCGTTCCTGGCCCGCAACGTGCAGAAGAAGGTGGCCAGCGGGGACAACGCGTTCATCATCGCCAACCACGGGGTGGTCGCGGTGGGCACCGACCCGGACCGGGCGGTGTTCAACATGGCGCTGCTGGAGAAGGTCTCCATCGCGTACCTGCTGGCGTTGACAAGCGAGGCGGGGAAGGTGCACACCATCCCGACGGCGATCCGGGAGATCGCCTTCGGCAAGTTGCGGGCCGACGAGAAGCGCATCGCCGCGCAGATCACCGAGGCGGTCGAGCCGCTGCGGGTGCCGGCCGACGAGTCCCTGCCCAGCGCGGACGCGGTCGCCGCGGAAACCATGGCCGCCGTCGGGTCGGACGAGGTGCCGGGGGCCGGGTCCACCCCGCTCGGGTACGCGATCAGCGCGTACCCGGACGTCGAGGACGTGATGCGTCGGCTCAAGGCGCTGACCGCACAGCCGATCCGCGGGCTGCGTCACGACGCACTGCTCGACGTGCTGAACTACTTCGACACCAAGTGCCGGGCCAGCAAGGAGATCACCGACCGGGCCAAGCGGCGCATCCCCGGCGGGGTGCAGCACAACCTGGCCTTCAACTACCCGTTCCCCCTCGCCATCGAGAAGGCCGAGGGGGCGTACCTGGTCGACCGGGACGGCAACACCTACATCGACTTCCTCCAGGCCGGTGGGCCGACCATCCTGGGCAGCAACTACGGCCCGGTCAACGAACGGGTCGCCGAGGTGGTCCGCGACTGCGGCCCGGTGACCGGCCTGTTCCACGAGTACGAACTCAAACTCGCCGAGATCATCCACCGGTACATGCCGCACATCCAAATGTACCGCTCCCTGGGCTCCGGCACCGAGGCGGTGATGGCGGCGGTACGCGGCGCACGCGCCTTCACCGGCAAGAAGATGGTGATCAAGGTTGGTGGGGCGTACCACGGCTGGTCCGACACGATGGTCTACGGCCTGCGCGTGCCCGGCACGTACCGGATGAACGCCAAGGGCATCCCGTTCGGCGCCACCGCCCGCACCCGGGAGGCGTTCCCGCACGACCTCGGACAGCTCAAACGTAAGCTGATCGAGAACCGGCTGCGCGGCGGCACGGCGGCGGTGGTGGTCGAGCCGGTCGGCCCGGAATCCGGCACCCGGCCCGCGCCGCGGGACTTCAACGCCAAGGTCCGCGAGTTGTGCGACGAGTTCGGCGCGCTGCTGATCTTCGACGAGGTGGTCACCGGGTTCCGGCTCGGCCTCGGCGGGGCGGCCGGCTACTTCGGCGTCACCCCGGATCTGACCGTGCTCGGCAAGGCGGTCTCCGGTGGTTACCCGATGGCCGGCGGGGTCGGCGGGCGGGCCGACGTGATGGCGGTCTTCGGTTCCGGGTTGGACGGCAGGAGCGGGGCGCACATCCAGGTCGGCGGGACCCTGTCGGCCAACCCGCTGTCCTGCGCGGCCGGCTACTTCGCCATCGAGGAGATGGCCCGGACCGGAGCGCCGGTGATCGCCGGGCGGGCCGGTGACCGGCTGACCCGAGGGTTGCAACGGCTGATCGACTCGTACGGGCTGCCGTACGTCGCGTACAACCAGGGTTCGATCGTGCACCTGGAGTGCAGCGGCGTGATGTTGCTGGACATGCGCAACCCGGTCAAGCTGCTCAAGGAGAACAAGGCCCGCAAGCGGCTGATGGAGCAGATGGGTGCGGCGTACACCGCGCACGGCATCATCACCCTGGCCGGTTCCCGGATGTACACCTCGATGGCCGACACCGACGCCGTCATCGACGACGCGCTGGCCCGCTTCGATCAGGTCTTCGCCCTCGTCGAGGGGGTCTGAGCCGGTGGCCGCCACCGCACCCCAGGTTCTCGCGATCGACCTGGGCACCTCGGCGTTGAAGGCCGCCCTGGTCGCCGCCGACGGCACCGTCACCGGCTGGGCCGAGCGGTCCCTGTCGCTGCGGGTGCTGCCCGGCGGCGGCGCCGAACAGGACCCGGCGACCTGGTGGGCGGCGCTCGGCGCGGTCGCCGCGGACCTGGGCCGCGCCCATCCCGACCAGATGCGGGCGGTGGCCACGGTCTGCGCCTCCACCCAGGGCGAGGGCACCATCGCCGTGGACGCCGCCGGGGAGCCGCTGACGCCGTGCATCTCCTGGCTGGACATGCGGGGCGCGCCCCACCTGCGTCGACAGTTCCGCGGCTTCCCGGCGTACCAGGGCATGTCGGTGCGTCGCATCGCGCGGTGGCTGCGGCTCACCGGCGGCATGCCCTCGCCGACCGGCAAGGACCCGGCCGCCCACATGCTGTTCGTCCGCGACGAACAACCGCAGGTGTACGCCCGCACCGCCGCCTTCCTCAACGTGCTCGACTGGATCAACCTGCGGCTCACCGGACGGACGGTCGCCACCGTCGACTCGATCCTCACCTCCTGGGTCACCGACAACCGCCGGCCCGGCGACATCCGCTACTCCCCCGCGCTGGTCGCCGACTGCGGCATCGACGCCGACAAGTTGCCGCCGATCGTCGCCTGCACCGAGGTGCTCGGCCCGCTGACCCCGGCCGCCGCCGCGCACCTGGGGTTGCCCGAGTCGGTCCAGGTGGTCGCCGGGGCGATCGACACCACCGCGGCGGCGATCGGGGCCGGCACCACCGGCGACCGCCAGGCGCACCTCTATCTGGGCACCTCGTCGTGGATCGCCGCGCACGTGCCGGGCAAGAAGACCGATGTGGTGGCGGGCATCGCCTCAGTGCCCTGCGCGATCGGCGACCGCTACCTGATGACCGCGCTGCAGGCCACCGCCGGGGCCAACCTCACCTGGCTGCGCGACAAGGTCGTCGAGTACGACGATCCGCTGCTCGGCGCCGGGCACGTCAGCCGCGACGAGGGCTCCATCTTCGACGCCTTCGACATGATCATTCCGACGGTGCCGCCGGGCGCGAACGGCGTGCTCTACACCCCCTGGCTGTACGGCGAACGTGCCCCGGTCGACGACGCGCACCTGCGGGCCGGGTTCCTCAACATCTCGCTGGACACCAGCCGCTCCGACCTGCTGCGGGCGGTCTTCGAGGGGGTGGCTCTCAACACCCGCTGGCTGGCCGCGGCGGTCGACCGGTTCCTCGGCGCGCCGGTCACCTCGCTGGCCATCACCGGTGGTGGGGCGCTGTCGGACTCGTGGTGCCAGATCTTCGCCGACGTGCTGGGCGTGCAGATCCGCCGCGACGCCCAGCCGCTGGCGGTCAACGCCCGCGGCGCCGGCTGGATCGGTGCGGTCGGCGCCGGCCGGCTCGACTTCGCCCACATTCCCGACCTGATGCGTACCGACCGGGTCTTCGCCCCGACGCCGGAGCACCGGGCCACCTACGACGAGGTCTTCGCCGTCTACCGGGATCTGCATCAGCGGTTGGCCCCGGTGTATCGCCGGCTGAACCGTCCCCGCTGACGCAGACCGGGCCGAGAGGCCCTCTCATCGATTGGGACCGACAGCCGGGACGCCGATTCCGGAAGTTCCGGGATCCATCGATGATGGCGTTTGTCTGCCGCGGATGCGAGGCTAGGACGCCGACGCAGGCCATCGACAGGAGGGTACGTGGAGACGACACGCCGGAAGTCCCTCGGCACCTCTCCCACCGACGACCAGCAACCGGGCCCTGAACAGGAGGAATCGACACCGGATCCCGGTGCCGGTGAAGCAGGTCCGACCGGTGCCCTGGCGACGGCGTCGCGGCTGCTGCGTCACGAATGGACCTTGGCGTCGCTGGCCGGTCTGCTGTTGGCCGTCGTCCTCACCTGGCCGACCCTGAAGCATCCGTGGACGACCATCCCCGGCGACATCGGGGATCCCACATTGCAGGCATGGCAGGTCGCCTGGGCCGGGCACGCCCTGATCACCGACCCGCTCGCGCTCTGGCACTCCAATGCGTTGTTCCCGGAGGCGTACACCTACGCCTACACCGACACCCTGCTCGGGTACGCGCCCGTCGGGATGCTCGGCGGCAGCATGGAAGCGGCCGTGTTCCGCTACAACCTGCTCTACGTCTTCGCCCACGCACTCGCCTTCGTCGGGGCGTACGCCCTGGTGCGTCAGCTGGGTGGCATCCGGACGGCGGCGGCGGTCGCCGGCATCGCCTGGGCCTTCGCGCCGTGGCGGCTGGCCCACAGCGGCCACCTGAACATCCTCTCCACCGGCGGCATCGCGTTGTGCCTGGCCATGCTGGCTCGTGGTCACGGCTGGTCGCTGCGGGAGGGGCACCGGCCGGCGCTGCACCGCCCCGGCTGGATCGTGGCCGGCTGGCTCGTCGCCACCTGGCAGGTGCTCCTCGGCCTCGCGATCGGCCTACCGCTGATCTACATCCTGGCCGGCGCCGGGCTGGTGGTGGTGGCGGCGATCGGGTGGCGCCGGTGGCGCAGCGGCCGGTGGATCCTGGGTCGCCGGGTGGTGCTGGCCAACCTGTTCGGTGGCGTCGTCTTCGGTGCGGTGTGCATCTGGCTGGGGACCACGTTCCTGCGGGTGGTGGAGCTGTATCCGCAGGCGCGCCGGGATCTGTCCTGGACGGAGATGTTCTCTCCGCCCCTGGGCGGATACTTCATCGCCCCGGCGGACTCCTGGCTGTGGGGTGACTACTTCGAGCCCGCACGGGCGCAGTTGACCTGGCCGCCGGAGATGGCCCTGCTGCCCGGCGTCACGTTGATCATGCTGGGGGTGGCCGGGCTGAGCTACTCGGTGTTCCGCCTCCGGCATCGGCTGTTGCTCGGGCTCGGTGTGCTGGTCAGCGGTGCGCTCGGGCTGGGCAGCAACCTCCTCGGTGACGGCGACCCGGGATACATGACGTTGTCGCGTCTGCTGCCCGGCTGGGACGCGCTGCGAACCCCCGGGCGGCTCATGGTGTGGACGAGCCTGCTGCTCGCCATTCTCGCCGCCGGCGCGATCACGGAGTTCGGTCGGCAACTGCCCACCATGCGATGGCCGCGGGTGGTCGGGCGGATCGTGCTCGTGCTGCCACTGCTGCTGGTCCTGGTCGAAGGTGTCAACCGCACCCCGCACCCGGTCGCGCCACCGGCGCCGACGGCGATCCGGTCAGCCCCCGAACCGTTGCTGGTCCTGCCCGCTGAAGGCATCTCCGAATTCCACGTCATGCTCTGGTCCACCGACGGGTTCCCTCGGGTCGCCAACGGTTTCGCCAACTTCGTGCCGCCCCACCAGCAGCAGATCCGCTCGGTGAGCATGACCTTCCCCGACGCCAACAGCATCGCCTATCTGCGGCAGGTCGGCATCCGGTCGGTGGTCGTGCTGCCGGACCAGCTCTTCGGCACGCCCTGGGACGGCGTCACCACCCGACCGCTGGACGGCCTCGGCATCACCCGGGAGGAGATCGACGGCGCGTTCGTCTACCACCTCGGTTGAGACGGACGCGACGCGGCGGCCGGGCCGGCGGACCGCGGCCTACTCCCCCCGGGTCGCGCCCATCGGCTCGCGGACCAGGGCGCCGTCGATGTAGCAGTAGCGCCAGTGCTCGCCGGGCTCCAACGACCGGATCAGCGGATGGCCGGTCTGCCGGTAGTGCTCCTCGGCGTGGCTGTTCACCGAGTCGCTGCAACAGCCCACCGCGCCGCAGGTCAGGCACATCCGCAACTGCACCCAGTCGTCGCCGCTCTCCACGCACTGCGGACACGCCTCGGCGTCGGATTCGGTGATGTTGATCCGGTCCAGGTGTGTGCAGGCGGTGCTCATGGTCTCCTCCCGCACGTACCGCCAGTTGCCGTGCAGGAACCGGTCGGGAATGATCCGCGCCAGGTAGCGCGAGTTCGCCGCGAGCAGCGGGCTGGTCACCGCCAGCACCAGCACGTACAGGGCGATGAACGGGCCGAGGCGGGCGTCCAGGCCGGCGGCGAGCGCGAGGGTGGCCAGGATCAGGGAGAACTCACCGCGGCCCAGCACGGTCAGGCCCACGTTGGCCGCGCCACGCTGGTTGAGCCCGAACAACCGGCCGGCGATCAGACCGGCGAGCACGTTTGTCACCACGGTCAGCAGGACGGCCAGCAGCACCGGCAGGGCCACCGAGCCGATCGCGCTGACGTTGATGCTGAGCCCGAACGCCACGAAGAAGACCGCCGCGAAGACGTCGCGCAGTGGCAGGACCAGGCGTTCCACCCGTTCCCGGATGGGGGTACGGGACACCACCAGGCCGATCATCAGGGCGCCGATCGCGTCGGAGACACCGATCTCGGCCGAGATGCCGGCCACCAGCACCACCAGCCCGACCATCAGGATGGCCAGCAGCTCGTCCTCGTTACTGTCGATGATCCTGCCGACCAGCCGGGCGCCGTACCGGGCGACGGCGAAGAGCACCACCAGGTACCCGAAGCTGAGCCCGATGCGCAGCGCCAGCTCCCCCGCCGACCCGGCCCCGGACAGCAGCGGCGACAGCAACGCCAGGTACAGCGCGAGGAACAGGTCCTCGATCACGATGATGCCGAGGATGACCGGGGTTTCCGCGTTCGCCAGCCGACGTAGCTCGATGAGCAGCTTGGTGGCGATGGCCGAGGAGGAGATGCCCAACGCTCCGGCTATCACGAACGCCTCGTAGCCGCCCCAGCCGAGCGCGAACCCGAAGAGCAGCCCGGCGCCGATGTTGAGGGCGATGTACGCGCCGGCCGCCACGAACAGCCGCTTGCCGCTGCCGATCACCTGCTCGACCGGGAACTCGACGCCGAGATGGAACAGCAGCAGGACCAGACCCAGCGAGGCGAGCAGGCCCAGGTCCTCGGGGTGGGCGACCAGCACCGGGCCGGGGGTGCCCGGGCCGAGCAGGATGCCGGCGAGCATGAAGAACGGCACCGTGGGCAGGTTGATCCGGCGACCGAAGCGGGCCAGCAGGCCCGCGATCAGCACAAGGGCACCGAAGCCCACGAGGTCGGCGTGCACGGTGAGGACTCCCCGGGTGGACTCGATGGGCAGGGCGGGGCGACGCGGGCCGCCGAGGTCACCCCCGGGCCGCGGCAGGACCGACTAGTCGGAGAAGTAGGTGCCGGTCAGCAGCGCGCCCACCTTGCGGGCCTGCTCCTCCGACATCTCGATCACCGCCACCGGATCGTCCGCGCCGGCGGCGAAGACGTACAGGTCCCGGGCACCGTCACGGCGTACGACGATCGAGATCCGTTGGGTGTTGCTGCCCAGGTCGACGTCGTAGCGTTTACCGATGCCCGGCAGTTCCTGCACGTAGATGCCTTTACCCATGACCTCTCCCGCCGCCGCTGCGCGATCTCCTGCGCAATCGTACGAGCCCGACCGGCCGCCACGACTCAGGCGGGGTGGTCGAAAGTCACGACATCAACCGGAACGTGGCGTCGTTACGGCCCTGCGTATCGGTGATCGGATCGAGGCGCAGCTGGTAGTCGTAATGCCGGATGTACCGGTCGGGGTAGTTGTAGGACTGGAACGACGACCAACCGCCGTTGCCCAGCCCGGCGACCTGCCGGAAGGTGGCGTCGGCGGCGAATACCGAACTGCCGTCGTTCGCCGCCAGCACGAAATCGAAGCCGTAGTGCCGCAGGTAGTAGCCGGGATAGTTGACCGACTCGAACGACACGTACCCGGAGTTGTTGGCCAGGCCCGGCACCACCCGGAACTGGGCGTCCTGGGCGGGGTTGACGTTGGCATCGATGCGTACGTCGTAGTTGGCGTGCCGTACGTAGCGGTCCTGGTGGGTGTACGCCTGGATCCGGTGCACCTGGGCGTTGCTGGGCCAGCGGGCGAGCACCCGGCTCTGCTCGGCGGCGGTCAGGTTGAGAATCGAGCCGTGCCGCTTGCGGCTGGCCCCCATGTGATAGTCGGACCTGGTCCGGAAGTTGGTGACGCTGCCCAGGTTCGTCGAGGTGATCGGCAGGTATCCGCGGCCGGTGGCGTACTGGTCGAGGTACAACGCCCACTCGTTGCGGCCGTTGAACTGCATCCACATCGGCCCCTCGACCACGTTGCCGCCGCCGGTGCCGTTGGAGATGCCCAGGTGGGACAGGTTGCCCAGGCTGGTCCAGGTGCCGAGGATCGAGTTGCTGGCCTCGATCGCGATGTGCCCGTCGGCGGAGGCCCGGTAGTAGCGGTAGCCGCCGACGCTGTTGGGCACCTCGATGATCTGAGTGTCGATGATGCCCTGGCCGCCGGTCGGACGCTCGATGTACAGCTGCGGGGCGGTGAAGCTGCGGAAGTCGGTCGTACGCACGTACCAGATCCGGTGCTTGGTGACACCGTTGCGCGGGGAGTTCGTCGCCCAGTAGATGACGTAGTCGCCGGTCGCCTGGTTGTAGATGGCCTCCGGCGCCCAGGCGTTGCCCGCGCCGGGGATCGCGCCGGCCACGTTGATCAACCAGGGGGTGGACCAGTTCACCAGGTCACGCGACTCCCACACCACAAGCGAGGTGCTGCCCCGGTTGGCGGCGTCGTTCCAGGAGGTGCCGCTGGCGATGCGCAGGTCGGTGGCGACGATCCAGTACCGGTCACCGGCGGGCGAGCGGACCAGCGCGGGGTCGCGGACGCCACGCGTACCGAGGGTGGAGAGCAGCACCGGCCCGCCGTTGTTCAGGTCGCGCCAGGTCAGCCCGTCGGAGCTGTGGGCCAGGTAGATCTGCTCGCCGTTGGCGGACTCCCCGGTGAAGTGCGCCATCAGGTACCCGGTGAACGGGTCCAGCGCCGCAGCCTCGGCGCGCGGTCCCGCTGCGGCGGCTCCGGCGTGGGGTGCCTGCGCGGCGGGCAGCAACAGCAGGCAGGCGGCGGCGAGCAGCGCGCTCATCCGACCCAGAACTCTCGACATCCGTTGCTCTCCTTGCCGGCGGGCTCCAGGGACGGCAGTGCATGGCCGAGCACGCTTGTGAGCGTTAACAACAGCTAGCGGCAACGCGCCGGATTCACTGTTATCGGCTTGTTTCGCAAGTGTTTACGGCCCTCATCGCACTGTCAAGACATCGACGTGCATCGGTTGCCGCGCGGTCCCGCGCTCAACTCCGGACTGCGCCGGCACGGCGACGAGGCCCTCGCCGTGGAGCAGGCGTTGGCACTCGCCGCTTTGATCGAACTGTCGACCGCCCTGGGCAAGGTGGACCTGGTGCCCACCTGGGGCGACCGACTCCGCGCACTGCCGCTGACCGCCCCTGAACGCGACCAGATCCGCCACTCCATCGCCACCCCCGACACCCTCACCCCCTGGCTCCCCCACCCCTTCCCTGGTTGATCAAGAAGTTCTGGTCTCGGAAGGGCATGTCGGAGACGCAAACATCTCGATCAACAGGGCGAGGGCGGGAGGGCTAGAGGTGGGTGGGGGCGGGGATGCCGAGGAGGGCGAGGCCGGTGTGGAGGGTTTCGCCGGTGAGGTGGCACAGGGCCAGTCGGTTGGACCGGACCGGGTCGGGGGCGCGCAGCACCGGGCAGTGTTCGTAGAAGGTGGTGAAGGTCTGCGCCAGGCGGTACAGGTAGCCGCAGAGACGGTGGGGTTCGTAGTGGGCGAGGACCTCGGTGAGGGTGTCGGCGAAGCCGTCGAGGTCGAGGATCAGCGCCCGCTCGGCCGGCTCCAGTGTCGTCGTCGGGTCCACCGTGATGGCGGGGTCGCCGGCCCGGGCCAGCAGGGATCGTATCCGGGCGTGCGCGTACTGGAGGTAGACGCCGGTGTTGCCGGTCAACGCCAGCATCCGCTGCGGGTCGTAGGTGTAGTCGCGGGTACGGCTGGTGGCCAGATCGGCGTACTTGACCGCGCCGATGCCGACCTGCCGGGCCCGCTCGTGCAGGGCCGCGCCGGTCAGCTCCGGGTTCTTGGCGGCGACCACCTCGCGGGCCCGGTCGACAGCCTCGGTGAGCAGGTCCACCAGGCGCACGGTGTCACCGGCCCGGGTCTTGAACGGCCGTCCGTCCGGGCCGAGGACCGTGCCGAAGGCGACGTGCACGGCGGACACCTGCGGCGGTAGCCAGCCGGCCCGCCGCGCGGTGTCGAAGACCATGGTGAAGTGCAGTGACTGTCGGGCGTCGACCACGTAGAGCAGCCGGTCGGCGTGCAGTTCGGCGACCCGTTGCCGCAGCGCCGCCAGGTCGGTAGCGGCGTAGCCGAAGCCGCCGTCACGTTTGCGTACGATCAGCGGGCTCGGCGCGCCGTCCGGTCCGCGTACCTCGTCGAAGAAGACGCAGAGCGCGCCGTCGCTGGGCACCGCCACCGCCTGCGCCGCCAGGTCCGCGGCGACGCCGGGCAGGGCATCGTTGTACGCGCTCTCGCCGACCGCGTCGGCGGGGGTCAGCCGTACGCCGAGCCGGGCGTAGACGTCGGTGAAGTAGTGGGTGGACTCGGCGACGATGTCCTGCCAGGCGGCCACGGTGTTCGGGTCGCCGCCCTGCAATGCCACCACCCGTTGCCGGGCCCGTACGGCGAACTGCGGGTCGGTGTCGAACCGGGCCCGGGCCTGCCGGTACAGCGCAGCCAACCGGCTCATCGACGCGTCGTCGCCGCCGACCGTCACGGGCTGCTCGTTCTGGTACTGGATGAGCATGCCGAACTGGGTGCCCCAGTCGCCGATGTGGTTGCGGCGTACCACCGTGCCGCCGAGGTGTTCGAGGATGCGCACCAGCGCGTCGCCGATGATGGTGGAGCGCAGGTGCCCGACGTGCATCTCCTTGGCGATGTTCGGCTGCGAGTAGTCGACGACTGTGGTGATGCCGGTCTCCGGCGTCCCGACGCCCAGCCGGGGGTCGGCGAGCCGCCCGGCGAGCTGCGTCAACAGTGTCCGGTCGGCCAGGTCCAGGTTGACGAACCCGGGCCCGGCCACTTCGGCCACCAGGTCGTCGGCACGCAGTGCCTCGACCATCTCCGCGGCGATGTCACGCGGACGCCGCCGCAGCGTCCGGGCCGCCGCCAGCACCCCGTCGGCCTGGAAGTCGGCGTGCTCCGATCGGCGCACCTGCGCAACGAAGTCCGCCAATCCGAGGGATGTTGCGGCGGCGGAGACGGTGTCGGACAACGACGAGGCCAACGAGGGCACGGTCACGGGTACTCCCGAGAGGGCTGGGACTGCGGGTCACAAGACGACGGCCGGCCGCAATACGGCGGCGGGCTCGACGGAGAACGCGCGGAAGATCGACGACTATCGTCGTCGCCGGCGCACGCGGCGGACGCTGGTGACCACCAGTTCCATCTCCACCGCCTCGACGCCAAGGTCGCGCACGAAGCGCCACCGACTACCCGCACTGTACGCGCCCCCGCCACCGCTCCCCTGCACGCCCCCAGCCCACCCCGCCCACCCCCGTCCTGTTGATCAAGAGGTTTGGTCTCCAGAACGCACCCCGAGACGCGAACCTCTTGATCAACAAGGCGCGCAGGAGGGATGAGGGGGTGGGTGGGTCAGGGGTTGGTGGTGAAGCCGTCCAGGGTGGCGCGGGTTTCGGGGGTGTGCAGTTCCTGGAAGAGGGTGATGTGGAGGTTGGCGGGGGCGTCCAGGCGGGCGTTGACCGAGTGCCACGGGGTGGTGGTGGGCGGGGCCACCTGGGTGGCGCCGGCGGCGACCAGGCGGTCGGTGGTGGCGGCGGTGTCGTCGACCTCGAACGCCACGCGCAGTCGGGGGGCGACCTGCTGTCCGACCTCGACCTCGTCGATCATTCGCTTCTGCGCCGGGTTGGCGATCTCCAGGGTGGCGCGGCCGGCCTCCAGGATCACCACCCGGGCGTCGTCGTCACCGGAGTAGGCCGCCTGCTCGGGTAGGCCGAGCACGTCGCGGTAGAAGCGGACTGCCGCCTCGTAGTCGTCGGCCTCGACCACGAGCCGCAACTGGCGTACCGGCGACGCTGGCTGCTCAGACGAACTCACGTTTCGATCTCCCACGCATCGAGGGTGGATGCCCGTCACCGAGCGGGCGTCGATTTCGGCGTCCACCGGCGGCGCGGGCGCGGTGTGCGCAACGCTACCGAAGGCGACTGCCGCAGCGGACGCATCCTGGCCCGGCACGCAGTGACTCGTGACCGGGACGGCCAGTTGACATGAACGAGAACCCGTTCGAAGAGGAGAGACGTGTCCGAAAGCGAGAACCCGGCAATCCCCTCCCCGGCGCCGAAGCCGGGTCGACCGAAGACGAATCAGGACTGGTGGCCCAACCAGCTCAACCTGCAGGTGCTGCACCAGCACTCACCTCGGGCCAACCCGATGGGCGCGGCCTACGACTACGCGGCCGAGTTCGCCGGCCTCGATGTCGAGGCGCTCAAACGCGACGTCTTCGAGGTGATGACCACGTCGCAGGAGTGGTGGCCGGCCGACTACGGCCACTACGGTCCGCTGTTCATCCGGATGAGCTGGCACTCCGCCGGCACGTACCGGATCGAGGACGGTCGGGGCGGCGCCGGCGACGGCGCGCAACGCTTCGCCCCCCTCAACAGTTGGCCCGACAACGCCAACCTGGACAAGGCCCGCCGGCTGCTCTGGCCGGTCAAGCAGAAGTACGGCCGGAAGATCTCCTGGGCCGACCTGCTGGTCTTCGCCGGCAACTGCGCGCTGGAGTCGATGGGCTTCAAGACCTTCGGTTTCGGCTTCGGACGCGACGACGTCTGGGAGCCGGAGGAGATCTTCTGGGGACCGGAGGACACCTGGCTCGGCGACGAACGCTACAGCGGTGACCGGGAACTGTCCGGCCCGCTCGGCGCGGTGCAGATGGGGCTGATCTACGTCAACCCGGAGGGCCCCAACGGCACTCCTGACCCGTTGGCCTCCGCCCGGGACATCCGGGAGACCTTCCGGCGGATGGCGATGAACGACGAGGAGACCGTCGCCCTCATCGCCGGCGGTCACACCTTCGGCAAGACCCACGGCGCCGCACCCGCCAGCTACCTCGGGCCCGAGCCGGAGGGCGCGCCGCTGGAGGAGCAGGGGCTGGGGTGGCGGAACAGCTACGGCAGCGGCAAGGGCAACGACACCATCACCAGCGGCCTGGAAGGCGCCTGGACGCCCACCCCGATCACCTGGGACAACAGCTACTTCGACACCCTCTTCGGGTACGAGTGGGAGGTGCACGAGAGTCCGGCCGGCGCGAAGCAGTGGCGGCCGAAGAACGGTGCCGCGGCCGATGCCGTGCCGTCCGCCCACGACCCCTCCATCCGGTACGCCCCGATGATGGCCACCAGCGACATCGCGCTGCGCGCCGACCCGACGTACGAACAGATCTCACGACGCTTCCACGAGCACCCCGACCAGCTCGCGGAGGCGTTCGCGAAGGCCTGGTACAAGCTGCTGCACCGGGACATGGGACCGCTGTCGCGCTACCTCGGGCCGTGGGTGCCCGAGCCGCAGCTGTGGCAGGATCCGGTGCCGCCCGTCGACCACGCGCTGATCGACACCGCCGACGTCGACACCCTCAAGGCGGCACTGCTCGGCAGCGGCCTGTCCCTCCCCCAGCTGGTCCGTACGGCGTGGGCGTCGGCGGCGAGCTTCCGCGGCACCGACTGCCGGGGCGGGGCGAACGGGGCCCGGATCCGCCTGGAGCCGCAGCGCAACTGGGCGGTCAACGACCCGGCCGAGTTGGCGACGGTGCTGCCGGTGTTGCAGCGGGTGCAGGAGGACTTCAACGCCGGACAGTCCGGCGGCAAGCGGGTCTCCCTCGCGGACGTGATCGTGCTCGGCGGGAACGCCGCCATCGAGCAGGCCGCCCGCAACGCCGGATACGAGGTCACGGTCCCGTTCGCGCCCGGCCGCACCGACGCCGATCAGGAGCAGACCGACGTGGAGTCGTTCACGGTGCTCGAACCGAGGGCGGACGGGTTCCGCAACTACGTGCGGGAGGGCCAGAAGCTGTCCCCGGAGACGCTGCTGCTGGACCGGGCCAACCTGTTGACCCTGACCGCACCCGAGATGACCGCCCTGATCGGTGGCCTGCGGGTGCTCAACGCCAACACCGGGCAGGCGCGACACGGGGTGTTCACCGACCGGCCCGAGACGTTGACAAACGACTTCTTCGTGAACCTGCTCGACATGGACACCGTGTGGAAGGTGTCCACCACCGCCGAGGGCGTCTACGAGGGTCGGAACCGGGCCACCGGCGAGATCACCTGGACGGCCACCGCCGTGGACCTGGTCTTCGGGGCGAACTCCCAGCTGCGCGGCATCGCGGAGGTCTACGCCAGCACGGACGGGCAGGAGAAGCTCGTCCAGGACTTCGTCGCGGCCTGGGCCAAGGTCATGAACCTGGACCGCTTCGACCTCGGCACCCGCCGGGGGTAGGCGGCCCCGCAACGGTACGGGTAGCGCGGCGTCGACTGCCGCGCTACCCGTACGTGTTCGCCGCCGCGTGTCACTTCCGGGCCGTCGGCGGTGCTTCGTAGGTATGGAGGAGGAAGCTGGACTCGTGGCACCGGGGCGGGTGACCGCCGCGGCGGCCGCCTGGTCCGCGCGCGGCCACCACAGACCCACCGGGCGTACGGTGCGGAAGGGGGATGGTGTGGTCGGTTCGGCCGCGGCCGGGCGCGACGGCATCCGCGCCGACCTCGAACAGGTCTTTCGGGCCTGTTATCCCCGGATCGTCGGGGTCGCCGCCCGGGTGCTCGGCTCCCGCGCCGAGGCCGAGGACGTGGCGCAGGAGGTGTTCCTCGCCTTCGGGCGTTCCTCGGTGCCGGCCGGGCAGGCGATGGGCTGGCTGTCGGTCGCCGCGGCGCACACCGCACTGAACCAGGTCCGGTCCCGTCGTCGACGCACCGCCCGCGAACAGGTCGCCGGTGCCCCGGAGACGGTCGGTCCCGACGTCGCGGAGGCGGTGGTGACCCGCGACGAGCGCCGACGGGTGCGCGCCGCGTTGGCCCGGCTGCCCCGCCGCCAGGCCGTCGCCCTGCTGCTGCGGCACAGCGGTCTCAGCTACGCCGAGGTCGCCGCCGCCCTCGATCTCTCCCCCGGCAGTGTCGGCACCACCGTACGCCGGGCCGAGTCCGCCCTACGCGAGGAGTTGAACCGTCATGCGTCATCCGACTGACGGCACGCTGCGCCGTCTGCTGGACGAGCCGGCCGGTGTCGCCGACGCCGACCGCGCGCACGTCGCGAACTGCCCGGTCTGTCTCTCCGGGCTGGCCGCCGCCCGGCAGGATGCGACGCTCAGCGCAGCGGCGCTGGGCGGACGACCGGGTGTCGGGGTGGAAGCCGATGTCGACGTGGACGCGGGCTGGCAGCGGTTGAGCCGTACCGTCGCCGAGTCCGGTCGCCCCCGGGTGCCCGCCGTCGCCCGCGAGCGTCGCTGGCGTGCCGCCCTGCGCAGCCCGGTGGTCGCCGCCGTCGCCGTCCTCGCGCTTGTGGGTGGGGCCGGCGCCGCAGCGGCCGGGAACTGGTTGCAGGTCTTCCACACCGAGCGGATCGCCCCGGTCACGATCGCGCAGGCCGACCTGGTCGCGCTGCCCGACCTGTCGGCGTACGGCGAGGTCGAGATGACCGAGCCGCCCAACGTCCGCGAGGTCACCGACGCCGCCGAGGCGCAGCGGATCACCGGGCTGTCCCTGCCCCGGCTCGACCGGTTGCCCCGGGGCGTGACGGGCGAGCCGACGTTCCAGGTCGGTGACCGGGCCAGCGCCGTGTTCACCTTCTCGGTGGCCCGGGCGGCGCAGACGGCCGCGGCGCACGGCGAGCCGCTGCCGGAGCCGCCCGCCGGGCTCGACGGCAGCCAGTTCCGGTTGACCGCCGGACCGGGAGTCGCCGCGCTGTGGGCGGGCCAGCACGGGATGCCGAACCTGATCGTGGCGCGGATGGCCGCGCCGACCGCGTACTCCTCGGGCATCGAGTTGTCCACGGCGGTCGACTATCTGCTGTCGCTGCCCGGTCTGCCGGAGAACGTCGCGGCCCAGTTGCGGCACTTCACCGGCGACGGTACGACGCTGCCGCTGCCGGTCAACGCCCGGTATCTGACCGCCTCCCCCGCCGACGTCAACGGGACGCCGGCCACCGTGCTCACCTCGCGCGACGGCGTACTGGCCGGGGTGGTCTGGGTCGACGGCGCGACGGTCACCGCGGTGGCCGGCCCGCTGGGCGCCGACGAGGTGGTGTCGGTGGCGCGCGGACTGCGGTGGGACCGATGACCGGCCCGGACACCGTCCGGAGCGATCCACCCGCCGGGCAGGAAGCCCTGCTCTCCGGGCAGCAGGACGAGGCTTCCCTCGGTGCGGCGGCGCGGTTGGTGGCCGAGTTGCCGCCCGCTCCGGCGGTGTGGTGCTCGGGGCTGCGCAAGCGGTACCGGCGACGCACGGCGGTCGACGGTGTCTCCTTCACCGTGGACCGGGGTGAGGTGGTGGGGCTGCTGGGCCCCAACGGGGCCGGCAAGACCAGCGTCATCAAGATCCTGCTCGGTCTGGTCCGCCCCGACGCGGGCGAGGTGCTGCTGCTCGGGCGGCCGGCACGCGACCCGCGGTCCCGGGCCCGGGTCGGCTATCTGCCGGAACTGTTCCGCTACCAGCCGTGGCTGACCGCGGCGGAGGTGCTGGCCCTGCACGTCCGGCTCGCCGGCGCGGACGTGCCGCAGCGGGAGCGGCAGGAGTGCCTGGCCGGCGTCGGCCTGGCGGACCGGGCCGGCGACCGGGTGGGCGGCTTCTCCAAGGGCATGCAGCAGCGTCTCGGGTTGGCCGTGGCGTTGGTGGCCCGTCCGGAACTGGTCGTCCTGGACGAGCCGACCAGCGCCCTGGATCCCCTCGGCCGGGCCGACGTACGGGACCTGTTGCTCTCCCTGAAGGCCCGGGGCGTGGCGGTCCTGCTCAACTCGCATCTCATCGGTGAGGTGGAGCGGGTCTGTGACCGGGTGGTGATTCTCGACAGGGGGCGGGTGGCCGCCGCCGGCACCCTGGCCGAACTGCTCGGTCGGCGGGAACTGCGACTGCGGCTCGACGGGGTGACCGAGCCGGCCCGCGACCGGCTGGCCGCCGCGGGTCCGCTCGCCCAGGAGGGGAACCTGTTCACCGTCACGCTGCCGAGCGAGCCGGAACCGACCACCGTGCCGCAGCTGGTGGCCGACCTGGTCGGTCTCGGGGTACGCGTGCACGCCGTCGAGCCCGGGCGGGTCAGTCTCGAGGAGCGGCTGCTGGCCATCCTCCGTACCGGAGGGGAAGGGCGATGATCGTCCGGACCGTACTCACCGTGGCCGCGCTCACCCTGCAGGAGGCCGCGCGGCGGCGGGTGTTGCGCTCGCTCGCCGCGCTGACGATCGTGCTGCTCGCGCTCAGCGCCTGGGGGTTCTCCCGCATCGACGCCGAGTTCGGCGGGCTGACCAGCGGTGAGGCGCGACTGGTCGCGGCCATGGTGCTCAACCTGGTGATGTTCGGCCTGAGCCTGATCGCCGCGCTCGGTACGGCGTTCCTCGCCGGTCCCACCCTGGCCGGCGACATGGAGTCCGGGGCGGCGCTGGCGATCCTGGCCCGACCGGTGCACCGCTTCGCGGTGCTGGTGGGCAAGTGGCTCGGGCTGATCGCCTTCGGGGCCGGTTTCGTCGCCCTGGCCGGCCTGGCGCAACTGCTCGTCGTCCGGGTGACCGTCGGCTACTGGCCCCCGCAGCCGGTGACCGGTCTGACGCTGCTCGCCGCGCAGACCGTCGTGCTGCTCACTCTCGGCCTGCTGCTCTCCAGCGTCAGCTCGCCGATGGCCTCGGGTGTGGTGGCCGTCGGCCTGTTCGGGGCCACCTGGATCGCGGGGGTGGTGGGCGCGTTCGGCACCGCGCTGGACAACGACAGCGTGGCCCGGGTGGGCACGGTCTCCCGGATGCTGCTGCCGACCGACGGGCTGTGGCGCGGGGCCATGAACGCCTTCCAGGACCCGACCGTGCTGCGGCAGTTCGGCCCGGCCATGCAGGGTCACCCCTTCCTCAGCGACGCCTCGCTCACCGTCACCTACCTGGCCTGGGCGGCGCTCTGGGTCGTCCTCGTGCTCGGGCTCACCGGGATGGTGTTTCGCCGCCGCGACCTGTGATCCGCCGTATCCGTGCGGCAGCGCTGCGGCGGGCGGTGACTACCCGGCGGGTTGTCGCAGGACGCGGGCCAGTCGGCGGACTGCTTCGTCCATCATTTCCGGTGCAGCGGCGGCGTAGGTGAGGCGCAGGTGTGCCGCCGGTGGTTCGGCGGCGTACCAGGGGCGGCCGGGAAAGACGACGACGCCCTCGGCCGCCGCGGCGGTGGCCACCGCGACGTCGTCGGTGCCCTCGGGCAGCGGCAGCCACAGGTGCAGGCCGCCACGCGGCACCGGCAGCCGGTCGACCAGGTCCGGCAGGTGTCGGCGCAGCGCGGTCAGCAGCGCCTCGCGCCGGTCCCGCAGCGCGGTGCGCAGCGCCCGGTGGTGACGCGCCCACGCCGGGGCGGTGACGAACTCGATGGCGGCCTGTTGCAGTGGGCCGGCGACGAAGAAGTCGTCGAGCAGCCGGGCGGCACGTAGCCGGGCACCGGCCGGGCCGAGCGCCCCGATCGCGGCCACCCGCAGCCCGGGAGCGGCCGACTTGGTCAGCGAGCGCAGGTAGACGACGTGCCCGTCCCGGTCGTCGGCGGCCAGTGGCGGCGGGGCCGGTCCGTCGATGGTGAGGTCACGGGCGTAGTCGTCCTCGATCAGGAACGCACCGGCGTCGCGTACCGCCTCGGCGACCAGGGCGCGGCGGTGGGCGGCCAGGGTGGCGCCGTGCGGGTTGGCGTACAACGGTTGGCAGTAGAACAGCCGGGCACCGGTACGGGCGAACGCGGCGGCGAGGTGGTCGGGGCGTACGCCGTCGGCGTCGGCGGGGACGGGCACCACCCGCAGCCCCGCCGCCTCGGCGGCGGCCAGCGCGCCCAGGTAGGTCGGCGATTCGACGAGCAGGGCGTCGCCGGGCGCGGCGAGCGCCCGCAGCGCCGTCGACAACGCGGCCTGCCCACCCGGACAGATCGCCATGTCCTCGGCACGCAGCCCGCCGCCGATCTCGCGGGCGAACCAGGCGCGCAGGTCGGCCCGCCCCTCGACCGGTCCACGCTGCCACGACGCGGGCTGCCGGGCGGCGCGGGTGAGCGCGGCGCCGAGCGCGGCCGCGGGCTGCAACTCCGGGTCCAGGTAGCCGCCGGAGAGCGGAATCGCCCCGGCGGGCGGTAACGCCAGTAACGCCTGCAACTGGTCGTCGCCGGGGCGGCGAGGGCCGAGCGCGACAGTCTGCCAGGACAGGTCGACGGTACGGGGCTCGACCGCTCGGGCGGCCACATAGGTGCCCTGGCCGGGCCGGGTCTCGATCAGCCCTTCCCGGACGAGGTGCCGGATCGCCTCGGCGACGGTGACCGGCGAGGCCCGATGGCGGCCGGTCAGCTCGCGTACCGACGGCAGCCGGGTGCCGGGGCCGGCGGCGGCCACCGACCGGCGTAGATCTTGGATAACGCGATCGGTTGCGTTACCGTCATTCATGAGAGAGAAGAGTAGCGCTACTGAGCCGCGGACGATAGCGGGCGACCGGGCGGCCGGTCTCCTGCTCGGCGCGCTGGGGGTGCTCGCGTTCAGCATGTCGCTGCCGGCCACCCGGGTCGCGGTGCAGCAACTCGACCCGTGGTTCGTCGCCTTCGGCCGTTGTGTCGGCGCGGCGGTGCTGGCCTGGGGCTATCTGTGGATCACCGCGGCGCCGTGGCCGAGCCCTCGGCAGTGGCGTCGGCTGTCACTCGTCGCCCTCGGCGTGGTGGTCGGTTTTCCGCTGTTCACCTCGTTGGCGCTGACCAGCCAGACCGCCTCGCACGGCGCGATCGTCATCACCGTACTGCCCGCCATGACCGCCGTGTTCGCGGTGCTGCGTGCCGGCGAACGCCCACCGCCGCTGTTCTGGATCGCCAGCACCGGCGGTCTGCTGGCGGTGCTGGCCTTCCTGGTCGCCAACGGCGCGGTGGTCGGCGCGCCGGCCGTGGCCGACCTGTTCCTGCTCGCGGCGGTCGTGCTCGCCGGGCTCGGGTACGCCGAGGGCGGTGCGCTCGCCCGTGAACTGGGCGGTGCCCGGACGATCTGCTGGGCCCTGGTGCTGTCGCTGCCGGTCACAGTGCCGATCGTCGCCGCCGTCGCCCTGGCCGCTCCCCCGCACGCCGGTGCCGGCGGCTGGTCGGCGTTCGGCTATCTCACCGTGGTGTCGATGTTCCTCGGCTTCTTCGCCTGGTACGCCGGGCTGGCCCGGGGCGGCATCGCCCAGGTCGGCCAGCTCCAACTCGCGCAGCCCGTGCTCACCCTGGCCTGGTCGGCCCTGCTGCTCGGCGAACGGGTCACGCCCGCCTCGATCGTCGCCGCCCTGGTGGTGCTGGCCTGTGTCGCGCTGATCCAGCGCACCCGCACCACCAGGCAGGCGATCGTGGTCGTCCCGGCGGCGGCCCGCCGACGGTGACGACGCCCGGGTTACGGCTTACGCCCGACCGCGCAGTACTGGTCGATCGCGGCGGGCTCGGGACCGGTGCTGTCGGGCCGCCAGCGGGTGACCGAGACGACGCCGGGCTCGACCAGCTCCAGTCCGTCGAACAGGGCGGCGATCCGCTCGGGGCTGCGCAGGTGGTACTTCGGGTTGGCGGAGATGTTCCAGATCCGTACCGCCTCGGTGACCGCCTCGCTGGTGTCACTGCCGTCGTACATCGCCAGGTAGCTGCCGGACGGCAGGGCGGCCATGATGCTGTTGATGATCGACTTCGCCTCGTCGTCGGACTCGACGTGGCCGAGGATGCCCATCAGGATCAGCGCCACCGGCTGGCTCAGGTCCAGCGTCCGCGCCGCCTCGCGCAGGATCGCCTGCGGATTCCGCAGGTCGGCGTCGATGTAGTCGGTCGCCCCCTCGGGCGTACCGACAAGCAACGCCCGGGCATGGGTCAGCACCAGCGGGTCGTTGTCGACGTAGACGATGCGGGCCTGCGGGTTGACCGACTGGGCCACCTCGTGGGTGTTGTCGGCGGTGGGCAGGCCGGTGCCGATGTCGAGGAACTGCCGGATGCCTGCCTCACCGGCCAGATAACGCACCGCGCGGGTGAGGTAGGCCCGGGAGAGCCGGGCGTTCTCCGCCAACTGCGGCAGGTTCGAGATGATCTGATCGCCGACCTCGCGGTCGACGGCGAAGTTGTCCTTGCCGCCGAGCAGGTAGTTCCAGATCCGCGCTGTCTGCGGCACACCGGTGTCCAACGTGGGCCTGTTCTGTTCGCCGTCCGTCACGGTCACACCATCCGCCACGATCGCATCCTCGGTCTCGTTTGGATCCAGGTCGAGATATGGATGGAAAGCTTAGAGTCGATCCCTGACCGTACGCTCAGCGGCCCCTTCGTCGGGCGGGTGGTGTGCGGCGGCGGATCAGCCGACCGGCATCGTCGACTCGCGCATCACCACGCGGCAGGGCAGCTCCTCCGACCGGGGCACCGTGCCGTCGATGGCTTCGAACAGCCGCTTGCCGGCCACCGCCCCGAGGTGCTTGAGGTTCATGTCGACGCTGGTCAGGCGGGGACGGGAGTCGGCGGAGATGGCCTCCCAGTTGTCGAAGCCGATCACCGATATCGTGCCCGGCACCTCGCGGCCGAGGTCACGCAGCGCGTCCAGGACACCCCGGCCGATCTGGTCGCTGCCGCAGAAGATCGCGTCGACCTCGGGATGCTGCTCGACGATCATGTGGGTGGCGGCTCGACCCCAGGACTCCTCCCACGACCCGAAGTAGGGCCGGTCGCCGACCATGCGCAGCCCGGCGGCGGTCAGCGCGGCAGTGGCGCCTTCGACGCGGTCCCGGGCCGCCTGGAAGCCGGCTTCGCCGGTGATGTGGGCGATGTTGCGCCGCCCGCAGGAGATCAGGTGTTCGATGGCGAGACGGCCGCCGCCCACGTTGTCGGCGGTGATCGAGATGTCCTTCGGATCGGCCGAGGGGGCGTAGACGTAGACCACCGGCACCGCAATGTTGCCGGCCAACGGCGGACGGGGGTCGGTGCGGGAGCCGACCACGATCAGGCCGTCGACCCGGCGGGAGAGCAGCGCCTGCACGTGGTGCTTCTCGCGGATGGCGTCGCCGCGCGCGTCACACAGGAAGACCGAGACCTGCCCGGCCCCGAAGGCGTCCTCGGCGCCCATCAGGATGGGAATCGAGAAGCGCCCCTCCAGGTCGCTGGTCAGCAGACCGACCGTGCCCGTCCGGCCGCTGAGCAGACCGCGGGCCAGAGCATTCGGCGCGAACGACAGCAACTCCGCGGCCTCCAGCACCCGTACCCGGGTGGTCGCCCGCACCTCACCGCGCCCGTTGATGGCCTTGGACGCGGTCGCGACCGACACCCCGGCGAGCTTGGCGACGTCGGTGAGCGTGGGGGGACGCTTGGCGGGCACCTCGGACTCGGTCATGCGGTGCGTTCTCCTGACGCCGTCGGTCACTGAAACCTTTCCGGAATTTTCGGCCGGGTGCCGGTCTGTCGCCCGTCTCAACCCTGGTGGCTTGGCCGAACATTACACGGAAATCGGCGTCGGAAGGCTCTGGGAGGCCGCGCCGTGACCCGCGTCCCGAAAGCGTTTTTCGGACCCCCTGCCGCGGCCGTGAGGTGACCTGCCGGGACCGTTCGGGGGCGGTGCCGTCCGCCCGCCCCCGACCCGGCGATCAGGAGGCGCCGACCGCCGGATACGCCGCCTCGATCCGCGTGGTGACCGACTCGCCGTCGACCGTCCCGGTGACCACGACGGTCACCGTGCCGGCCGGGATCGCCGCCAGACGTGTGTTGAACGACTGGTAAGCGGGCTTGCCGACGGCGACGTCGGTGACCGTACGCGAGCCGTACGCGGTGTCGAGCTCGATGGTCAACGGCACCTCGTCGGCGTTGACCGCGTTCACCGCGAGGTAGACCCGGGCGCCGATGAGCTGTGTGCGTACCTGGACCTCGACGTTCCAGGTGTGCCCCGGATCGAGTTCCGCGTTCGAGCGGGCGGCCTGCGAGACGATCGTGCTGCGCTCGGCCGCGGTGAACAGTCCGGCCTCGACGAACTCCCCGGCGAGGCGGGTCACCGTCGACACGAACTGGCCGTGGTTGGCGAAGGGCGCCTCGTCCCACACCAGATCGAGGAAGGTCGGACCGTCGGTGCCCGGCGACGGCACGTCGGTCACCGGAATGTCGTAGTTCGGCAGGCCGTCGTTGCGCTTGCGGTTGGGCACGCCGGTGTCGGCGGCGCCGAACACCACGGTCGGTTCCACCCGCCGGAAGTACGACGACGCCGCCTGCGTGTCGCCGATGTAGTACGGCCGCAGCGTGAAGCCGTTCGCGGTGAACAGCTGGTCCCCCGCCGCGGTGGTGGCCGCCGGGGTGATCGCCGCGCGGGCGTAGTCGCCGTCGCGCTTGAGGTGGCGGTACAGGGACAGCTCACGGTAGTTGCCGTTGCCCGGGTTGCCGAGCACCTGCAGCAGGACCGGGCCCCAGAAGACCGACTGGGTGTCCGGACGGTCCAGCGCCCGCTCGATGCGAATGCTGAACGGCATCCGGATCTCGATGACGTCGCCGCGCTGCCAGGTGCGGCTGAGGGTCAGGTAGCTGTTGGCAGTGGCGGTGACCTGCTGAGCCAGGCCGTTGATCGTGACGAAGAAGCCCTTGCGGACCCAGCCGGGCACCCGCAGCTTGATGTCCAGCGGGCCGCTGCCGTCCACGGTCAGCCTGGTGCGGTCCGCCCGCGGGTAGTCGGTCTGCTGGGTGATGGTGAAGTCGCGCTCCGCCCAGGTCAGGGTCGAGGCGACGTACAGGTTGACCCAGAGGGTGTCGCCGTCGGCGGACTTGAAGTAGATGGTCTCCTGGTACTTGGTGTGGTTCTCCACGCCGGTGCCACCGCAGCAGGTGCCGGTGTTGCCGTAACCACGGTTCGCGCCCGGGGTCAGCGGCTGGAAGTAGGTGACCTGCGGGTTGCTGACGGTGGTGGTGTCGGCGCGCGAGCCGGCGATCTGGTTGATCAGGCCCCGCTCGTAGTAGTCGAGGTAGGCCGCGTCGTGCTCGTGGAAGAACAGGTTGCGGGCCAGCTTGAGCAGGTTGTACGTGGTGCAGGTCTCCGCGCCGCCCTGGGCGATCGAGTTGGCGATGTTGCCCCGGTTCTGGAACAGCTCGATGTTGTTGTTGGAGCCCGGGTAGTTGCCGCCGGTGCCGCCGTTGGCGTACATGCGGTGCGGGACGACCATGCCGTAGAAGTTCTTCGCGGCCTGGAAGTACTCGGTGTCCCCGCTGTGCTCGTAGACCCGCAGGTAGCCGACGAACTGCGGCACGTGCGAGTTGGCGTGCAACCGGTCCGGGCGGCGACGACCGGGGTTGTTCTGCGGGGTGACGACGAGGATGTCGCGGTTCTCGACGCAGGCGTCGAAGAGCGACTCCCGGTTGTCGAAGAGTTTGGCGGTCTCCAGGTGCTTCTGGTCGCCGGTGAGCGCGTAGATCTCGGGGAAGACCTCGTTCGCGCCGCCGGTCTCCCCGGCGATGTAGAGGTCCCACATGTAGTTGAGGTTGTCCCGGGTGATCGGGCCGGTGTACGCGGGATGGTTCTTGTCGCCGATGGTCAGTGCGAGGTGCGCCCAGCCGGCCATCTTGACCACGACGTCAAGGGCGGTGGCGTTGTCGGTGTGGTAGTACGCGTCGAGCAGCCCACGCATGATCTTGTGCTGGGTGTACCAGGGCGCCCAGGTGTTGGTGGTCGCGTTGCTGCCGTACACCGCCCAGCGGGGCGGACCGAGCCGCAGCACCGCGTCCTCGGGGATGGCACCGAGGTAGCCGGGGTGCGTCGGCACCCACAGGGCACCGCCGCTGCTCTGGCTCGCCACGATGCCGCCGTCGCGACCGTTGGGCGAGGCGTCGCGGATCGTGGAGCCGCCCTCCTCCTCGAACCGGTACCAGGCGATCGACCCGCCGCCGGTGCTGCCGGCCGGCGAGTCCTGCAGGGACTGGATCTCCTGCGGGCTCAGCGCCCGGTCGAAGATGTGGAACTCGTCGACTGTGGCGTTGAGCATCGGGTCGCCGTACTGGGAGCGCCCGATCCACCGGTTGCCCGGATTGCCGAGGTTCGCCGGGCTCAGTGTCATGTTGGTGTTCTGGCCGACCTGCTCGCCGTTGACGTAAAGCGTCCCGGTCTGCTGGGTCAGGGTCACCGCCAGGTGCACCCACTGGTTGGTCGGCAGCGCCGAGGTGCCGTCGATGCGCTGTTCACCACCGCTGCCGCTGACGGTGATCGCGAATCGCGGCACGCTGCCGGTGACTCCGGCCCGCGGGGTCAGGAACATGTTGACCGTGGCGTTCTGACCGAAGTCGAACAGCCGGCTCCAGTTCTGCGCGGCGGCGAGATTCACCCAGGTGGCGATGGTGAAATCGGTGAGCTGGCTGATCGCCTCCTGGGGCAGCGTGACGTGCTCGGCCCGGCTGGGGCCGTTGAGCCGCAGCCCGCTGCCGAACCGGCCCGGCACCCGGCCGATCTGTGGTTCCTCCGGATCCTCGGTGCCGGGGCCACCGCTGCCCATCCGTGCGGTGATGGCCGTCTGGCAGGCCGCGAGTTCGTCGACGATCCAGTCGAGTTTGCTCTTGAAGATCGGCTCGCCGTGGTCGGCGTAGCCCTGCGCCAGGGCGGTCATGACGTGACCCGCCCAGTGGCCGCTGAGCAGTCCGCCGTCCTCCCAGCCGCCGGGCGCGGTGACGCCGGCCGGGTTCGGCCGGCCGGCCTGGTTGTTGAACAGCACCAGGAAACGGCGCTCGTCGAGCTGCCGGAGGTAGTTCTTCATCCGGTCGCGCTTCTCCTGGAACAGGCCGTCGCCCAGGGTCACGTCACGCAGGCGGAACGGCCGGACCGGGGCGGTGGCGCCGGGACCGAGGTCGGTCGTGGTCGAGGTGATCACCCTCGGGGAGGTCGTCGGATCGGGCCTGGCACCGGCCTGAGCCACGGTGGCCGGGAGGGCACCGGCGGCGACACCGACGGCTGACGCCTGGAGAACCTGACGTCGACTGACGGGAAGCTTCTCGAATTGCGCCACAGGGGACCTTCCTTCCGGGTGGGGGCGGCTGGGATCCATCGCGACTCCCCATGCGGTCCGCAACGCTCGCCGCGAGCCGGCGGCCTTTGGCCGGCCGGGTCCGAGCCATCGATGTCAGGAGTGATCCATTGTTAGCGCTCACCATAGGGGCTGACAGCGCTTGGTTCAAGGGAAAGTCCCTTGATTGACACCTCCCTGAAACATCAATATGTTAGCGCTAACTCATTCATGGTTGGGGAGGTTCGGTGGCCTTCGGTGTCTCGGAGTTGTGGGACCCTGCGGTCCGCCACGACCCACACCCCTTCTACGACCGGGTACGCGCCAGCGGCGGACCGGTGCCGCAGGTCGACCCGGCCGGCAACCGGCTGTGGGTCGTCGCGGGGCACGCCGACGTGCTGGCCGGGCTGCGGCACCCCGAGATCGGGCACGAGATGCACCGGCGCGGCCCCGGCGGGTGGCAGCGCAGGCCGGACGACCTGTCGGAGGCGGCCCGGATCGAGGCGCGGCAGCTCATCAGCCTCGACCCTCCGGATCACACCCGGCTGCGGGGGCTGGTCAGCGGTGGTTTCACCGCGCGGGCCGTGGCCCGACTGGAGCCGTGGATCACCGATCTCGCCGACCGGCTGGTCGCCCGCGCCCGCCGCCTGGGGCACATCGACGCCGTCACCGACCTCGCCGACCCGGTGCCGGTCAACGTCATCGCCGAACTGGTCGGCATTCCCGAGCCGGACCGGCCGCAGTTCCGCGCCTGGTCGGCGGCGATCGTGTCGGCACGCCCGGACGGCCCGGCGGCGACCAGCGCCTTCGCGGCGTACCTCGACGAGTTGGCCGCCGCGCGCCGGGCGGCGCCGGCCGACGATCTGATCACCGCGCTGGTGGTCGCCGAGGACCGGGACGACCGGCTCGACCGGGACGAGTTGGTGGCCCTGGTGCAGCTGCTGCTCATCGCCGGGCAGGAGACCACCGTCGACCTGATCGGCAACGGACTCCGGCTGATGCTGAGCCATCCCGAGCAGTGGCAGGCCCTGCGGGCCGACCCGTCGCTGGCCGCCGTGGTGGTCGAGGAGACGTTGCGTTTCCGGGGGCCCGTCGAGATCGTGCCGCCCCGGTACGCCTTCGCCGACATCGAGTTGGGCGGCGGGCGGATCCCGGCGTACGACCGGGTGGGCCTGTCGTTGTGGGGTGCCAACCGCGACCCGGCGGTGTTCGAGCGCCCGCACGAGTTCGACATCCACCGCGCCGACGTGGGGCGGCACATCGCGTTCGGGTACGGCATCCACTTCTGTCTCGGCGCTCACCTGGCCCGGCTGGAGAGCCGGATCATGTTCGAACGGATCGCGCAGGAGTTGCCGGGCCTGCGTCTCGCGGTCGACCCGGCGCAGCTCGACGGTTTCCGGCTGCATCACGACGGGCTGCCGATGCAGGTCTGAATCCGGTCCGGTCCGTCGCACTGTCATGCCCACCCCCTGCGGCCACAGGTGATGGTCGGGGGCCATTCACGCGGCCCCCGACCGCCGTATCACTCGAACAGGGACAGGGTCAGCGTCGAGGTGTACGCACCAGCCTCGACATCCGCCGGAGTCCGCAGGAACAGATCCGCGTCAACGGTGTACTCGCCAGGAGTCACCGCACCCGAATCGAAGGTCGACACCAGCAGTTCCTGGTCCACCAGACCCACGTTGTTACCCGGCTGGGTCGGCTCGTCCAACACCGTGACGACCTCTTCACCCTCGCTGACCAGACCGGTGTCCCCACCATCGATCAGCTTCGGCTTCCAGCCCAGGTGACCGGCACCGATCGGCGCCTGGTCGGCGTCGCCGACGAAGTCGGTCGCGCTACCCAGCACCGCCCACGCCGCACCGGCCGGCACCTCGTCGGCCGTACGGGTGTCGGTGACCGTCACCGTCGGCAGAGTGCCGGTGAACTGGCGGACCAGCAGCGTCGACCCGCCCTCCGACAACAACACCGAATCGGCAGCCACCGTCATCGCCAGGACACCCGGCTCCCGAATCTCCTCGATCTCGACGGTCACCTCCACCCCGGCCTCGTCACCCGGCTCAGCGAAGGCAGGCGAACCCACCGCCACCACCCCGGCCAGCAGGGCACCGGACGCACCGGCGGCCAGCAGCCGCTTACGACTCCATGTGTTCATTCGTTTCTCCGTTCGTCGTCTGTGATTACTGGGCTTGTCGCGGATCGGCGGAGCAGTCGACGCCGGGGTGTTGTGCGGTGACGACAGTCGTCACGTCCCTGCCGTCGACCGAGCCGCTGACGCGGACGGTCGCCGTACCGGCCGGCATGGAGGCGGTACGGGTGGTGAACTGCTGGTAGGCGTTGCCACCGGGCGCCACGGCGGCGAAGACACGTTCGCCGTACGCGGTCTGCACGGTGACGTCGACCGGCGCGTCGTGGTCGTTGCGGACCTGCACCGCCAGGTACGCCCTGCCGGCCACGCATCGCGGCTGCGCGGTCACCGTCACCGGCAGCTCCGGCACGACACCCGGGTCGTCGGCGAAGACCCGCCACTCGGTGATCGCCACCGCGGACCAGGTGGTGCCGTTGCCGTTGGCCCGGATCGTGGCCCGCACCCGCGAGGTGGTGACCGGGTCGAAGGAGACGGTGTTGAAGGCGGTGGTGCTGGTGCCGTATCCGGCGGCCCCGGTCACGTCGCGCCAGGACGAGCCGGTCTCGTCCCAGTACTGCAGCACCCAGCCGTCGGGTTGGGCGACACCGTCGCCGGAGCCCTGATTGGAGTCGCGCCAGAACTTCAGCTCGGTGCCGATGATCCGTACCGGACGCGACCAGGTGTACTGCACCCACTGGGTGGCCGGCCGGGTGCCGGACCAGGTGCCCCAGATCTGGGCCTGGCCCGGGTTGGTCGGGTCGGCGTTGTCGTTGAGCGCGGTGAGGCTGTTCCAGCTCGCCGTGTAGGAGGCGGCCGGGGTGGCGATCGGCGCGATGTTGCCGGTCAGCGGGCCGGACAGGTCCGCCGGGACGACCACCGTCCTGGCCGTCTCCAGGTTCCCGGCCACGTCGAGCGCCCGGAACGACAGGGTGTGCCGGTTGGCGTCCGGTGCGGCGACCGGACCGGTGTAGGTCTGCCACCCGCCGGTGCCGATGGCGTACTCGATCCGGGACACCCCGGAGGTCGCGTCGGTCGCGGTCACTGTGACCGTACGAGCGGTGCCGTGCACGGTGGCCGTGCTGACCGGCGCGACGGCGTCGATGCGTACGGCGAGACTGGCCGGCGGCGAGACGTTGCCGGCGCGGTCGGTCGCGGTCGCCGTGACAGTGTGCTCGCCGTCGCCGGTGACGGTGACGTCGACGTGCCGCACGTCGTTCACGACGGCCGGTTCGCCGTCGTCGACCCGCGAGGAGATGCTCAACCGGCCGCCCCGGTCGTCGACGCCGGCGACCCGCACCCGCACCGCCGAGCGGAACCAGCCGGCACTGCCGGCGCTGCCACTGGGCGTGAGGGTCACCGTCGGCGCGGTCTCGTCGCCTTCGGTGTCGTCCGGGGAGATCACGGTGAGCTGCGCGGAGACCCGCCCGGCGGCGTAGCCGAGCACGGTGCCGGAGATGGTGAAGGTCCGGGGCGTCGCCACGTCGTCCGGCGTGACCTCGTCCCAGTAGACCGGCACGTGCAGCGTCTCGGCGCCGAAGGACACCGGCAGGGTGTCCGGCAGGTCGGTCTCCCCCACCTCCACAGTCATCGCCGGCGCGCTGACCGTCTCCGGCTGCGCGGCGAGGACCTTCCATTCCTCGACCGCCACCGCGGAGTACGTGCTGCCGTTCGTCGAGGCGTCGAAGACCGCCCGGACCTGCGTGGTGGTCACCGGGTCGAATGTGGTGTTCTGGAAGCCCTGGGTGCCGGTCGGGTAGCCGCTCGGGTTCGGCACGTCGGCCCACTGCCCGGCGTCGAGGTTCCAGTACTGGATGCGCCAGCGGGCGGGGGCAGCCACCCCGACCCCGGTGCCCTGCGGCTGGTCGTTCCAGAACTCGATCTGCGAACCGTTGATCCGCATCGGCTGGTCCCAGGTGTACTGCACCCACTGCTGCGGCGGGTTGTTGCCGGTCCAGGTGCCCCACATGTCCGGCGGCAACGGGTTGCGTCGGACGATCTCGTCGTTGAGCGCCTTCACCCAGTACTGCGTGGGTACCGGCTCGTTGGAGACGGTGACCCGCGCCTCCTGGGCGATGTTCGGCCGGGGGGTGAGGTCACGGCCCTTGGCCGGGGTCGGGGTGACCAGCTTGATCCGGGGCGGGGTCTGCGTGTCGTCCCACTCCAGCGGGTCGATCGCCACCGACCGACGGAAGTGACCGCCGCCGACCGCGTCGGCGGTGTGGTACGCGAGGTACCACTGCCCGTCGAACTCCACCACGCCCGGGTGGCTGGTGGTCGAGGAGACCGGCCGCAGGAACGTGCCCCGGTAGGTCCACGGTCCCTGCGGCGACGACGCCGTCGCGTAGGCCAGGCAGGCGTGGTAGTTCGCCGGGGTGCACTGGGAGGTCGGGCCGGCGTTGTTGCCGGCGTACGCCAGGTAGTAGGTGCCGTTGCGCTTGAAGGCCCAGGCGCCCTCGAAGAAGCCGGTCAACCCGGTGACGGTCCGCACCGCGCCGATCGGCGTCTTCATGTCCTGGCCGAGTTCGAGCATCCGCAGCTGGCTGAACGAACCCCACCACAGGTAGACCCGCTGGTCGGGGCCTTCGCCGTCGACGAGGATCGTCGGGTCGATGTTGTGGATGGTGTTGGCGGTGGGCACCCGCTGCGAGACGATCGGTCCGCCCGCGTGGTCGGTCCACGGGCCGGTCGGGCTCGACGAGACGGCCACGCCGATGGCGAACTTGTCCGACGCCGGGCTGTCCCGCTCGTGGATCGGGACGTACCAGTAGTAGCGGCCGTCCACGCCCCGGACCACCTGACCGGCGTACGCCCGGCCGGGGGTCGCCCAGGCGAACGTGGTCTCCGGGCGCATCAACGACGGGAAGTGGGTCCACTGGCCCGCCTCGACGTCGGTGCTGCGCAACGCCCCCCACTCGTTCATGATGAAGTCGTTGGTGGCCGGTCCGGCCTGGTCGTGGCCGGTGTAGATGTAGAGCTGGTCGTGGTCGCCGTCGTTGCCGGGGGCGCCGGCCGGCACCACCAGCGGCGCCGGGTCGGCGGAGTAGTAGCTGCCGTCACCGAGGATCGGGTTGACGGTGTTGGTGAAGGTGTACGAATCGGGTTCGGCGGCCTGCGCCGGGCCGGCGATGCCGGTCAGGCCGGCGGCGACGAGCCCGACGACCGCCGCCACGGCGACCGCCCGACGTGGACGGTGGCGCGAGGGTGGGGCGGTGTGACGCCCCACGGTGGTGTTCACGGTGTCCATCTCCTCACGGGACGATGCGATGGTGGCGGCGCCGATGCGCCGACGCCGCCACCAGGGGAGGTCAGCCGCAGGTGAGCGCGCCGAACGGTGCCTCGAACTCCACGGTGACCGGCTCGCCGTCGACGATTCCGGTGGCCTTCACCGTCGCCGTCGCCGCCTGCACCGACGTGGCGCGGGTGTTGAACGCCTGGAAGGCGGACTTGCCGGACGCCACGTCGGCGACCGTCCGCGACCCGTACGCCGTGACCAGCTCGATGGTGAGCGGCACGTCCCCGGCGTTGCGGGCATTGACCGTGACGTAGACGTTGCGGCCGGTGCAGCGGGTGCTGGCCTGCACCTCGACGTCCCACGTCGGCGTCTCGGGCGGGTTGCCCACGGTGAGGGTCAGCGTGGTCCGGGTGGCCCCGGCCTGGCTGACGTACGGCGGCAGGATCAGGTCACCGATGATGGTGTACCGGCCGGGGACGTTGACGATGTTCTCGTCGAAGTTCCACTCGACCCCGATGGCCTGGTTGTCCCGGGAACCGTCGTTGTAGGAGACCGACACCTTCTCCGGCAGCCAGGGCAGCTCGCCCACCTCGACGGCCTGCTCGAAGGTCTCGGCACCCTGGATGGAGATGCCGCCGGTGGACATCTCCGGTCGCACGTAGATGCGGGCCTCGGCGATCAGGCCGTACGCGTCGTTGGTGCCGTAGACCACGAACGGGTCCACGTTCGGCTCCGCCACCTGCTCGGGCGTGACCTCCTGCCAGTTGAACGCCACAGTGCCGCGGGCGCCGCTGGCGTAGACCGCGTCGAGC
Source organism: Verrucosispora sp. FIM060022 (assembly GCF_003977705.1). NCBI lineage: Bacteria > Bacillati > Actinomycetota > Actinomycetes > Micromonosporales > Micromonosporaceae > Micromonospora > Verrucosispora sp. FIM060022. The sequence goes on along the minus strand of NZ_RQIV01000005.1, from coordinate 135,728 downwards.
GTGGCCGGCAGGGTCGGCACCTGCCCCACGCCGGTGCGGATGAGCACCGGCGAACGCACCGAGTCGACGGTCTCGCCGTTGGCCCGCCACCGCAGGACGCCGGTGCCGGCCCCGCTGCCCTGCACGCCCCAGATGCGGATGCGCAGGTGACTGGCGGTGATCGGGGCGAAATCGAAGTGGTTGTAGCGGTTGGTGGCCAGCCCATCGGCGTACGTCGAGTCACCGGTGAGGGTGACCGGCGTCCAGGTGCTGCCGTTCGTCGACCATTCGATGGCGTACGTGCCGGCGGCGGGGCGGCGGGTGCCGCCGTTGTCGTCGTACCAGTAGATGTCCGTCGAGGACAGGCGCACCGGCGCGTCCCAGCGGTACTGGATCCACGCCTGGCGGTCGAGGCTGGTGCCGTTGGCCGGCTGACCCCAGTTGCCCCAGCCCTGGCCGGTGCCCGGGTTCGAGTTGGCCGGGTTGGTGGGGGCGTTGACCCGGGAGTGGTTCTCCCACGAGGCCGTGCCGCTGGTGCTGATCGTCGCCGAGGCACCGAACTCCGCGCTGACCTCACGCTCGGTGAGGGTCACCGCGACGGTGGCTGCCGAGCGCTTCTCGCCGTCGTCGGCGACGAACCGGAACACGTAGTCGCCGGCGATCGTGCCGGTGACCCGAGTGGACAGCGCCTGCGCGTCGGCGAAGATGACGCCGGCACCCTCCGGGGTGGAGACGGTCTCCCAGCCGAAGGTCAGGTCGTTGTCGTACGGGATGCCGTCGTCGGTGGCGGTGGCGACCAGTCGGGTGGACAGGTTGCCGTCGGTCGAGTTGTCCCGGGCGGCGGTGACGACCGGCGCCTGGTTGGTGACCTCGGGCACGTCCCGTCCCGAGTCGAAGACCTGGATCTCGGAGATGGCGGTGAAGAAGGTCGGGTTGTTGGTGAAGGCGATGCGGACCTTGCTCGACGTGACGGTGTCGAACAGCGCCTCGTTGAACTTCGCCGACGGCACCGTCGGGTTCTTGAACTGGTCCGGCACCTCCCGCCAGCCGCCGTTGCCGTCGGGCACCTGGATCCACCAGCGGGCGGGTTCCCGGTAGCCGGCGGCCTGCCGGTCGCTGACGAAGAAGACCTTCACGTTGTCGAAGGACTTCGCCGCACCCAGGTCCAACTCGACGTAGCCGTTGCGCTCGGTGGTGCCGTAGTTGCCCCAGTAGGGCTCGTTGGCGGTGACCCCGTCGGTGACGGCCGCCAGCGACACCGGACGCTCGGTCACCGAGATCGCGCCGGGGGTGTAGTTCATCGAGGTGGTGCTCCAGCCGGGCGTGTGGAACTGCCGCCACGGCGTCGGCCGCACCCCCTGCTGGGTGTACGACGAGCTGAGCTGCGCGCCCTGCGCCAGGTTCGGCGCGTCCTCGGTGAGGTCGATGCCGGCGGTCTTGAGGTAACCCACCACCCGCTCGTCGGCGATCGGGGTGTCCACCGCAGCCGGGAAGTCGGTCCCTTCGGTCGCGGTGAAGGTGACGGTGAGCCCGTCGGAGGCCTGGACCTGGTTGGTGTTCGGGTCGTAGGTGAGCTTGCCGAGCTTGTCGGTGCTGACCTTCTTCTCCCCGCCCAGGAAGAGGCTGTAACCGGCGCCGAGGCCGTACTCGCTGCCGTCCGGGTCCCAGACGATCGTCACGTCCTGCCCGTGGTAGCGCAGGTTGTTGACCATGAAGTGGTCGTACCCGAACTCGATCGGCCAGAGCTCGATCTTGTCATCGGAACGCGGCTGGATGCCCGCCATGTCCTCGATGAAGATGTAGTTCATGTTGCCGAGCATGATGTGGTTCTGGTTGTTGCGGTTGTAGGTGCGGGTGTTCGGGTTCCAGTTGGAGTAGTACTCCGCCTGGTTCGCGATCCGCATGTCCGCGTTCGGGTAGATGCTCCAGGCCATCCAGTCCAGCAGCCGCTTGGCGTACGCCGGGGTGATGTACTTCTGCTCCGGGTCGTAGTGCCGCAGGGCGGAGCGGACACCGCGGTACTGCACGGTGAAGTTGATGTTGGAGAAGTTGTTCGAGCCGCCGATGCCGTAGGCCGCCCGGTCGTACTGGTTCGCGGTGTAGAACGGGAAGATCGGGAAGTTGTCGCCGTAGGTCAGGAACCGGAAACCGTCGACGTAGGTCTGCCACTGGTCCTTCGGGATCAGGTTCTCGGCGTAGATGTCGTAGAGGTTCGACTCCTTGGCCGGGATCAGGTTGCGGGCCGACGCGGGCAGCGGGTTGGCCCGCCCGTTGGCGCTGGCCGCGCTGGTGGCGCCGTGCGACGTGCCGGCCAGGAACATCCGCATGTCCGGGCTCCACAGCCGGTTGAGGATCGCGTCGCGGATCTGGTCGGCGTTCGTGGCCATCTCGTCGACCTTGGCCTGGTCGGCGTCGGCGAGCTGGTAGAGCTGCCGGGCCGCGTCGAAGGCACCCCAGACGTACGCCGACTCGGGCCGCTCGATGGTCCGCGCGCCGGGGGCGCCGGCGTTGGACTTCGGGAAGCCGAAGGTGATGGCGTCGGCGTCGTTGCCCGGCATGTAGTTGGTGTCGTACGCGATCAGCTTGTCGTTGTTGCCGTCGTAGTGTTCGAGCTGACCGACGCCGTCGCCCTCGAAGTACCCGGCGAACTTGCGGGCGATGTCCTTGCCACCACCGTGCACGTTGTACGCCTCGAGCCCGGCGGTGCCGAGGTACTGCGAGTAGTGGTTGTTCCAGCTGGTGTGCCCCGGGCTGTCCAGGAAGGCCGACGAGCCGGACAGCTCACCGATGTTGAGGATCTGACCGTACGGCAGGTACGGCGTACGCAGCCACTTGGTGTCCTGAAGGTGCATCGGCTGGGTCAGCGCGACGGCGTTCTGGTAGAGGTTCACCCCCTCGATCGTCGTCGGGTACTGGTAGACGTGCCCGGAGGCGTTGGCGTCGAGCGAGTTGTACCGCTCACCCCACCAGCGGTAGACGATGGCCTTCTCCAACGCCGGGTCGGGCACGTCGATGTAGGGGACGTCCTGCGCCCAGCGGCGGTTGAACTCGGTGATGCCGGTGCGCACGGCCTGCGCCGGCGACAGCTCGGCGTACTCCTGGTAGCTCTGCACCGTCTCGGCCAAGGTGGCCGAGGAGACCGCGCCGACGACCGACAGCGACGTCGAGCCACCGGCCGGGACGGTGATCTCCCGGTCCAGGTTGCTGCCGCTGCGGGTGAAGCCGGCACCGGTCAGGTCGATGCGGATGGTGTCCCACGCCGTGTCGACCAGCCCGTTGTTGGAGCCGCTGGTGATGGTGCGGGTGCCGGTCAGCGCATCCTCGCCGGCGGCCTGGGTGGCCAGCGGTGACGCGGCACGGACGGTGAGGGTGGCCGCCTCGTCGCCGGGGTTGCTGAACTCGATGGCGGTGACCGCCACGTTGTCGTAGGTGATGAACTTGGTCAGGTTCGCGGTGACCCCGGTGGCGCCGATGGTGTACCGGCTCTTGGCGTGGCTGGGCGCGTTGAACCGGTGGGCGTTGACCTCGCTGACGGTCTGCCCGGGCACCGTGACGGTGTAGAGGTTGCCGAGGTTGTTCGGGCCGCCGACGAACGCGCTGCCGGCGAAGCCCATGACGGTGAAGTTGTTGTTGCTCGCGCCCCGCATGTACAGCGAACGGCCTCGGGTCATCAGCACCGCTGACCCGAGGGCACCCTGCACGCCGAGAATGCGGTCGAGGTAGTAGTCGGTGCCGCCGTCGGCGAGGTCCTTGTCGAAGATCGACTGGTGCATGCTGTCCGCGGTGAACGGCACTCCGGGCCGCAGTTGGTTGGCGACGTCGCCGACGTTGCTGTACACCGGGTCACCGATGTCCATGACGTGGCTCTGTCCGTTTGTGTAAACCCCGACGTCGCCCTCGTTGCCGGGCAGGATCGGGCTCGCCGCGTGGGCCGGGGACGGTACGGCGACCGACCCTGTCACCACGAGCGCGGCAAGGGCTGCCCAGAGGGGCGCCCTTCGCACGCGTCTACGGATCATTTCCTTCCTCCTTGTTCTCGGCGCGGGGGCGGGTGAGGCGCCCGGTCGCACCTGTGGCGGTGATTCGAACGGCTGTGTCGTCATCGGTCATCGACCGCTGTGAGCGCTAACATCAGGGCTGCCCCGGCGCTGGTTCCGGCAGGGCGGTGTCGGTGGGAAGCCAGACCCGCATGGTGGAGGGCCCGCGATTGGCCCAGGCGTGGTACGGCACCAGTGGCACGTCGTCGAACTCGTCGACCGGCACCGGCGCCGACTCGACGGCGTCGGCCCGGTAGGGCCAGTCGTGTTCCTGCCCGCGCACCTGACGGCACCGCACGAGGACCTGACCGTCGAGCAGGCGCGGCGGTCGACCCGCGTCGACGCGGAGGTCGTCGACGCTGGCCACGCCCGGCACGTCCACCGACTCCAGGGCGTACACGAGTGGGCCGCGCTCCACCGCGACACAGCCGCGCACCGCGTCGATACGGCTGTCCGGGTGCACGAACCGGGGCGCCATCGGCAGCCGCAGCACCATTTCGTCGCCGCGCCGCCACGCCCGATGCTCGGTGAACACGCCCGCAGCCACCGGCCGGGGCACCCCGTCGACGGTCACCGTCGCCCCCTGGTCGGCCCACCCGGGCACCCGCAACGACAGCGACCAGGGGTGCTCGTCGTCGCTGTCGACCCGTACCCGGATCTGGCCGTCGTACGGGTACTGCGTCGTGATGCGCACCCGTCGGCTGCGCCCGTCGGCGAGGTGCTGCTCGACCGTGCCGCTCAGGTACTGGTGCAGTTGCAGCCCGTCGTCGTCGCAGGTCGCGACGTACGCCGACAGGCTGGCCAGGGTGCGGGCCACGTTGGTCGGGCAGCAGGACACCTCGAACCAGGGCGCCCGCAGTGACGCCGCCGCCCGCAGGCTGGGCCGGTCGGTGTCGGGCGTGGTGCCGAGTTCCCGACGGTGCAGGGTGTTGGTGTAGAAGAAGCTCTGCCCGTCGGCCGCCGGGGAGGTCGACACCACGTTGAACAGCGTCCGCTCGATCAGGTCGGCGTACCGGGGGTCGCCGTCGGCGAGCAGCAGCCGCCAGGCCAGCATCACCGAGCCGATGCCCGCGCAGGTCTCCGAGTAGGCGCGGTCGGGGGGCAGCATCCAGTCCCCGCCGAACGCCTCGTCCTGGTGCCGGGAGCCCTGCCCGCCCGTGACGTAGGTGCGCCGCGACACCGTGTTGCGCCACTGGCCGCGCACCGCGTCCAGCAGGCCGGCGTCCTTCAACTCGACGGCGACGTCGACCGCACCGGCGGCCAGATAGTTCGCCCGTACCGCGTGGCCGCGCAGCACCGTGGCCTGCCGGACCGGCTGGTCGTCCTGGAAGTACTCCCGGCCGAACTCCACGTCGGCGAGCCGGCCGTGACCGCGCCGGTCGACGAAGAGGGCGGCCTGGGTCAGGTAGCGCTCCTGGCCGGTGGCGCGGGCGAACTCCACGAGCGCGGTCTCGATCTCCGCGTGCCCGCAGACGCTGTCGATGCCGTCCGGTCCGAAGGTCCGGCACACGTTGTCGGCGGCGCGGCAGGCGATGTCGAGCAGCCCGTCGTCGGCATCCGGGCGGGTCCGGGCCCGGGCGACCGCGGCCTGGAGCAGATGTCCGACGCAGTAGAGTTCGTGCCCCCATTCCAGGTCGGACCAGCGCGGCGCCTGTCCCGGCCGACCGAACCTGGTGTTCAGGTAGCCGTCGGGCTGCTGGGCCGCGCCGACCCGCCGCACGATCGCGCGGAACCGTGACTCCAGTTCCGCGTCGTCGGTCCGGCCGATCTCCCAGGCCATGGCCTCCAGGAACTTGTAGACCTCGGAGTCGGAGAACTCGCGTCCCCGGCGCTCGCCGGGGTCGCCGCCGTTCGCGGTCAGGTCGAAGTTGCGGATCCAGCCCTCGCGCTCGAGCCAGTGCTCGATGTGCTGGAGTGTGGCCGCGCCGTTGATCGACTGGCGCTCACCCCAGAATCCGCCGGTGATCTCCACGTCCCGCAGACCGAGGGGCCGCAGGCGGCCCTGGGCCGGCAGAACGGGTGCGGCCGAATGCGCGTTGCCGCTCATGGTCATCCTTTCAGCGCGCCGGACATGAAGCCGCGCACGTAGTGTCGTTGGAGCAGGAGGAACAGGACGATGCACGGAAGGGCGAGCACGACGACGCCCGCCTCGGTCGCCCCGTAGTCGACGACACCCTGGACCTGGCCACGCAGATTCGACACCGCGAGCGGGAGGGTCATCCGCTCGGAGTCGTTGATCAGGATGAGTGGGGCCATGAAGTCGTTCCACGCGGCGAGGAACCCGAACAGCCCGACGGTGATCAGGCCCGGCTTGACGGCGGGCAGCAGCACCCGCCACAGCGCGCCGAACGACGAGCAGCCGTCGACCATCGCGGCCTCGTCGAGTTCGCGTGGCACCGCTTCGAAGGAGATGCGCATCAGGAATGTGGAGAACGGCAGCTGGAACATCGTGAGCACGAGAGCCACGCCGACCAGGGAGTTCTGCAGCCCCACCTGGTTGAGCAGCACGTAGAGCGGGATCAGCAGGGTCGCGTACGGGACCATCAGGATGGCGAGCGTGATCAGGAAGAGCAGGTTCTTCCCGGGGAAGCGGAACCGCGCGAAGGCGTAACCGCCGAGGAAGGAGATCAGCAGCGTCAGGGTGACCGTGAGCAGCGAGACGAACGCGGAGTTGGCGAGGTAGCGCCAGATGCCGGCCTGGTAGGCGGCGAGCGTGCGGTAGTTGCCGAACCCCCAGCCGTCCACCTGGTTCGTGCCGGGCTGCGGGGAGACCGAGGCGACGGCCGTCCAGACCAGTGGCGCCAGGAAGATCAGCGCGACCGCCCCGGTGAACACCCAGTACGGCGTACGCAGGGCGATGCCGGCGATGGTCATGCCCTCGGTCTTTTTCCGACCCTCGTGCCGCGACGGTGTCGGCGGCGCGGGTCCGTCGGTGACGGCCGATTCGGTGGTGGATGCGACGGTCATCGGCGTCAGCTCTCCTCGGACCGGAAGGCGCGCATCTGCAGCGCGTTGATCAGGATCAGGGCCAGCAGCACGATGACGGAGATGGCCGCCGCCACCCCCAGGTCGTTCTGGCCCTGGAACGCCACCATGTAGATCAGTTGGACCACGGTGATCGTGCTGTTGTCCGGGCCGCCCTTGGTCAGGATGTAGAACTGTTCGAAGGCCAGCAGGGAGCCGGTCACGCAGAGCACGGTCGTCAACGCCAGCGTGGGGCGCAGCAGCGGCAGGGTGACCTTCCGGAAGGTCTGCCAGCGGCTGGCGCCGTCGGTGCGGGCAGCCTCGTACACGTCGGCCGGGATGCCCTGCAGGCCGACGAGCATGAGCACCATGTAGAACCCGGCGTAGCGCCAGACGATCAGGAACGTGGTGGAGATCAGCGCCGCGGTCGGCGAGCCGAGGAAGGTGAGGCCCAACCGGTCCATCACCGGTGCCAGCGGGCTCGCGTACGGCGAGTAGAGCACGTAGAACAGCAGTGACGCCGAGGCCAGTCCGAGAGCACTGGGGATCAGGAACGACGCGCGGAGCAGGTTGTTCCAGCGGCTGGACTCCTGCACGAGCAGGGCCAGTCCCAGGCCGAGTGCCAGCAGCAGGGCGGTCGCGAGCGCGGTGTACTTGAGGGTGAACACCACCGACTCGGTGAAGAAGCGGTGGTCGACCGCCTTGACGAAGTTGTCGGGGGCGTTGATGCCCTGGTCGCCGCGCAGCAGCGACCACTTCGACAGCGACATCCGGATGACCAACAGCAGCGGCACGGCGAACAACAGCGCCACGAAGACCGCCGTCGGGGTCGCGTAGAGCCAGCCGAGCAGGGCCTGGCGGCCGCGCGGCCGGGTGCGACGCCGGGTCGCCGCACCCGGCGGGCGAGACGGTGCGGTGACGCTCATGGAAACCTCTCGTTCGTTCGGTGGCGGGATCATCGAGGCGTTCGGGTCGCCCGCAGGCGTGTGCCGACCTGACACCGGTCGTCGAACGGCGCACGCCTGCGGGGCTCACCTACTGCTTGAGTACGGCGGTGATCTCGTCGTTGTCCTTCTTCAGGTCACCGCTGCCGTTGAGGACCTGGTTGCGCACCAGGGTCAGCCACGGGCTGTTCGGCGCGTTGAACGCCTGCTGGAAGTTCAGCGCGACCGGAGTGCCGCCCTTGCCGGCGACCTCGTTGATGGTGACCAGGCGCGGGTCCTCGGCGGCGTACTTGTTGTTGGCCAGGTCGGCGCGGGAGACCACGTCCTTGTTCTTGGCCAGCACCTCGACCTGGGCCTGCTCGGACATCATCCAGCTGAGGAAGTTCCAGGCCTGGGCGGCCTTCTTCGAGTCCTTCGAGATGCCGATGCCGTCGCCGCCGACGAAGGTGGAGGCGCCGCCGTTGGGGCCGGGGATGCCGGCGACGCCGGCGTCGAACGGGGTCGAGGAGAGCAGCGTCGCCGGGTACAGCATCAGGCCGACCTTGCCCTCGGTGAAGGGAGCGGTCCAGGTAGGACCGGTCTCGCCGGCCGAGGCGGGCAGCACCGCGCCCGAGCGCCACAGGTCGTGCCAGACGCGGTAGACCTGCTGCGCGGTCTCGTCGGCGAGCTTGGACTCCGTACCGTCCTCACTGAGCACCTGGCCGCCGCCGGCCCAGATCGACGGGAACCAGGTGAACAGCAGACAGCCGCCGCAGTTCAGCCCGGCCGCCGTGCCGTAGACGCCGTCCTTGCCCATCGCCTGGATCGCCTTGGCCGCGGCGGCGTACTCCTCAAGCGACGCCGGGGCCTTCTCCGGGTCGAGTCCGGCCTCGGTGAACAGCTGCTTGTTCCAGAACAGCATCGACAGGTCCAGCACGAAGGGCAGGACGTGTTCCTTGCCCTCGCGGGTGCCGGCCGACAGGTGTCCCTTGTTGATGGAGTCCTTGAAGTCCAGGCCGCTGATGTTCGAGCTGAGGTCCTGGAAGAGGCCCTGCTCCACCCAGTTCGGCACGTAGACGATGTCGGCGGCGAAGAGGTCCGGCAGACCATCGGAGCCCGCTGCCGCACCGACCTTGGCGACGTAGTCGTCGTTGGGTACGACGGTGAGCTTGACCTGGTTCTGGTGGCTGGCGTTGTACGCGTCGACCAGCAGCTTCGCCTGCTTCTCCAGCGGCGCGCGGGTCCACAGTGTCAGCTCACTGCCGTCGTCGACGCCGGTGGGACCGGCGTCGGCCGCGCTCGGGCCGCTCGGCTCGTCGCTGCCACACGCCGCGACGCCAAGGGTGAGCGTCGCGGCCAGGACTCCCGCCAGCGATCGTAGGGCAGTCCGCCTGCCCAGGGATGTGCTCATGGTCCTCTCCTAGGGTTCATCAACCGGGCGCGAAACCGCCGAGCGGTCTCCGCCAGCCGAGGTGTGCAGTGTCGAGTTGCCGCGTCAGGTGGATGGGGCAAGGCGGTGACATCACGGTCGGGCGTCGGACAGGTCGAGCCGACCCGCGACGCGGTTCTGCGCGCACCACCGCCGAAGTCACCGCCATGGCGAGGTGGCACCCATCACGTTCCGCCGATAGGGTGCTTCACGAAAACGGTTTCGGCAAGATGTCGTACGGGTAAAACCGGGGCCGATTTTCGGCCCACCCCGGACTTCCGCTTGTGTCAGTCTTCGCACTACGCTGGCCGGAATCGTGGGGCTAGCCAACGGCTGCCGGGTTTCTGAAATTGTTGCGAAAGGCTTTCGAGTGGGCCGACGACGATCGCAATCAGTGACGCTGAGTGATGTGGCGCGCCACGCTGGTGTCTCGATGGCCACCGCGTCCAAGGCCATCAACGGTCGCCCCGAGGTCGCCTCGGCCACCCGGGAACGGGTGCTGCGCGCCGCCGCCGAGCTGTCCTTCCAACCGAACGTGCTCGCCTCCGGGCTGATCTCCGGTCGCACCCGTACGGTGGGGCTGCTCACCGACGAACTGGGCGGCAGATTCGCCATGTCCATCCTGCTCGGGGCCGAGAACGCCCTCGGCAACGGGCAGATGTCCGTGCTGCTCTGCGACGCGCGCGGCGACGCCATCCGCCGCCAGCACTACATCCGCACCCTGCTGGCCCGCCAGGTCGACGGATTCATCGTGGTCGGTGACAGCAACGAGGTGAGCCCGTCGGTGACCCAGCACATCCCGGTGCCGGTGGTCTACGCGTACGCCCAGTCCACCGACCCGAACGACCTGTCGATCGTCGCCGACGACGAGGGCGGGGCCCGGCTCGCCGCCGAACACCTGGTCTCGCACGGTCGGCGCCGGATCGGGCACATCACCGGCCCGGACAGTTACCGCGCTGCCCGCGACCGGGCCGCCGGGCTGCGCACGGTCCTCACCGAGGCCGGTCTCGTACCGGCCGGCGACCCGCTGTTCGGAGAATGGTCCCAACGCTGGGGTCGGCACGCGGCACGTCTGCTGCTGGCCGCCCGGCCGGACGTGGACGCGATCTTCTGCGGCAACGACCAGGTGGCTGCCGGCGTCGCGGACACGCTGCGCGACCTCGGTCGCCAGATCCCGGACGACGTGGCGATCGTCGGCTACGACAACTGGGAACTCTTCGCCGAGGAGTGCCGCCCACCACTGACCACCGTGGACCTCAACCTCGAACAACTCGGCGCGACCGCGGTCCAGCACCTCATCGCGGCGCTGGACGGCAACGCCACCGGTGGGGTGATCCGGCAGCAGGGGCGCCTCGTCGTCCGCGAATCCACCGGACCGGCCCTCACCCGCCACTGACCCTGGTACCGCGGCGCCACCGGCGCGCGTCCCGCACCGCCCTCACCATGCTCGGAGGCCGCATGGCGGTTCGAGAGCGCCCACGCGAAGGGCTCAGGTGCCGCGTGACGGGCCGGACAGGGTCAGGTCCGCGGCTGCGTGGTCGTCGTCGCAGGGTGCCGCCGCGCTGCGGCGGATGACCAGCTCCGGCACCAGTACGTCACGGCGGGGCCGCGAGCCCGACGCGGGCCGGTCGAGTTGCTCCAGCAGCAGTCGCAGACTGCGCCGGCCCAGCTCGGCGAAATCCTGCCGGACCGAGGTCAGTGGGGGCAGGAAGTGGGCCCCGTCGGCGCTGCCGTCGAATCCGACCACGCTGACCTCACCCGGTACCCGCCGACCGGCCTCGTGCAGCGCCCGCAGCACACCGAGGGCGAGTTGGTCGCTGGCGCAGAAGATGGCCGTGACGCTGCGGTCGCGGGCGAGCCGCTCGCCCTGCTCGTAGCCGGTACCGGCGCTCCAGTCACCGGGCACCACGGCGGGCGTCGGCGCCCCGGCGGCCCGCAGCGCGGCATGCCAGCCGGCGACCCGCTCCCGCGCCTCCGGCCAGTCCTGCGGGCCAGCGAGGTGGTGAACGGTGGTGTGGCCCAGGTTGAGCAGGTGTCGGGTGGCGAGCCGGGCCCCTTCGACGTTGTCGATCTGCGCACTCGACACGGCCTCGGTGCAGCCGCCACCCACGGTCACCGCCGGCAGTCCGGACGACGCCTCGGCCAGGGCGTCGGCCATGGCGGGCTTGGGTGCGATGGCGATGAGCCCTTCGACCGACTGGCGGCGGAGCCAGTCGACCGCCTCGAACACCGATCGACGATCCAGGTGCCGCAGGCTGGCGACGCTGACGAAGTAGCCCGCGGCCCGAGCCGCGCCCTCGATGGCGTACAGCATGGAGGTGGGCCCGTAGAGCGGGCTCTCGTAGCCGACGATCCCGAGCGTGCCGGAGCGGCGGGTGACCAGGGCGCGGGCGGCCGGATTCAACCGGTAGTCGAGCCGGCGCATCGCGTCCAGGACGCGCTGTCGGGTGTGGTCGGCGACGTACGGATGCCCGTTGATGACGCGGGAGACCGTCTGGGCCGACACGCCCGCCAGTTCCGCGACGTCCCGCATGATCGAACGGCCCGAAGCTCTGACCGGCCGTTCGGCTTCGTTGCCGCGTGCGAGGACGGACGGGGCTGGTCGCTCCCTGTCCGGCCAGGCACGGCCGCTGTTCTCGATCACCCTGCTCTCCTCGTCAGGAGGTGCCCGCGCGACGCGCGGCGAAGGAAGCGGTGGCCCCCTCCACCACCGACGTCACCTGACCTCTGACAATGAACGCCGAAAGCGATTTCGGCAATGCCCGTCAGGAGATTCGCACAGAAAGCTGAGACGGCCCCCTCCCCCTTTCACCCCGACCCGTCCACACCCACCCACCCTCCCCCCACGCCCCACTCCTCCCCGCCCCGCCCCGCCCCTCACCCACCCCCACCCCCACCCCCGCCCCCGCCCCCACCCCCGCCCCCGCCCCACCCCCACCCCCACCCCCGCGATCTTGCACTTTCGGTCGCCGCTATACGGCTTTTGGTCCGTTAAGCCCCGACCAAAAGCGCAAGATCGGCGCGGGCAGGGCGCGCGGGGGGGGCGGGGCAGGGGTGGGGGTGGGCGAGGGGTGGGGTGTGAGGGCGGCGGGGTGGAGGGTGGGCAGCTTTGCGGACGAAAGGGTTTTCGGCAAGAGGTGCCGGGAATTACGGCGGTGCCCGCGAAACGGAGGTTGAGGCGACTGTTACGTCACGCCGCGCCACCTTAGTTTGTATAGAAGCCAATCTATATCACCTCTTGGTGTTCGGGCGTCGGCGATCGCTGAGGGGACTGACGAGTGGAGGAGCCTCATGAGATCGTTCAGAACGGGCACGCGGATCATGGTGGCGATGGTCTCCGCGCTGGCCACCATCGGCGGGGGCGCGATCGTGGTCACCGCAGCGCAGGCCGCCGTCGCCGTGGCCTGCCGGGTCGACTACCGGGTGACCAGTCAATGGTCCGGCGGCTTCGGTGCCGACGTCACCATCACCAACCTCGGTGACCCGGTCGACGGGTGGAAGCTGACCTGGGCGTACCCCGCTGGGCAGCGCGTCGTCCAGGCGTGGAACGCCACCGTCACCCAGACCGGCACCCAGGTCAGCGCCACAAACGTGAGCTACAACGGCGTCCTGGCCACCGGGGCGGGTGCCACCTTCGGCCTCAACGGCTCCTTCCGCGACAGCAACCCGGCACCGGCCTCGTACGCCCTCAACGGGGTGACCTGCACCAGCGGGCCTGGCACACCCACGCCGACCACCCCCGCACCGCCGCCGACCACCCCCGCACCCACCACCGCCGCGCCGACGACGCCACCGACGAACCCGCCGCCGACCAGCGGCTGGAACCCGCCGGCCCACCTGGTGTCGCCGCTGAACCAGGTGTGGCAGCACGTGGAGCAGACCTACAACAACGGCAACCTGTACGGCTTCCGCAACTACGGCTGGGACCAGGTGATGGCCAACCGTGGCTACCTCAACTTCTGCGTCCGCTGGGACTCCTCCGCCCCGGTCACGGCGACCCAACGGGACCAGATCCACGCCACCCTCGCCCGCCAGTACAAGAAGTGGATGGACGTGATGGCCGGCCACAACGCCTGGCCGTACCGGGACGTGCCGATCCGGGTCGTCGGCTGGGCGGTACGCGACCGCAACCAGTTGCAATGGAACGACAACTCCGTGGACGTCTACGTCAACAACATCCGGGAGAACGCGCCGCAGTGCGCCCCCGAGTGCGGCCGGTTCTTCAACCAGGGCGGCCAGTACCCCAACTGCCCGGGTGGGGCGGCCCGCCACTACGACCAGTCACTGTGGTTGACCGACGGGTTCGGCGGCGGCGCCGGTGGCGACTGGGGCCAGCGGATGGGCCGCGAGTACTTCATGTCGAACCTCAACGCCGAGAACATGCACATCCTGCTGCACGAGATCGGGCACACGTTCGGCCTCGACGACTTCTACGACTGGACGCCGTCGGGCGTCGGAGGGTTCCTGATGCGCGCCGGCAGCGCCAGCTCGATCACCGAGTTCGACGCCTGGATGTTGCGCGACTGGTGGCGCCACCTCAAGAGCCGGTACGGCTACTGACCGCGTCGGCGCGCCCCCGGCCCCCGTGTCCGGGGGTGCGCCGACGAGAACGGATCAGTGGTTGACGTCGTAGACCGCCAACTGCACACCGTTGCCGTACGTGGCGTGCTCGACAAGCGTCAACCGCTGCTTGTCGGCCCCGTCCGGGGCGAACAGCCGCCGGCCACCGCCGAGCAGCAGCGGAAAGATGAGCAGGTGGTACCGGTCGACCAGGCCGGCGGCGGCGAGCCCCTGGGCGAGGGTGGCGCTGCCGTGCACCAGGATCGTGCCGCCGTCGCCCTGCTTGAGCGCGGCGACCTCGTCGAGCGACCGCAACACAGTGGTGTTGTGCCACTGCGGGTCGGTGAGCGTGGTCGACACCACGTACTTCGGCATCGCGTTGTACTCGGCGAACTCCTCCATGGTCGGCCAGACCGGCGCGAACTCGTCGTAGCTGACCCGGCCGATCAGCAAGGCGCCCGCCTCCTGCTCCTCGCGGGCCTTGATCTCCCACACGGCCTCGTCCATCGGCACATCCTTGAACGTCCAGCCGGCGTGCGGGTGGCTGCCACCGCCCGGCGAGTCGATCACGCCGTCGAGGGACATGAACTCGGTGACGATCAACGTACGCATGGCGCGGGTCTCCTTCATCGGCGATCTGTGGTGCCTTCACCAGAACGTCGAACGGGCCCGGCGGGATTCGACAGCCGACGAGGAAATTTTTCCTCGCCGACGAGCAGTGCCCCGCCGGTGCGAAAGCTCGCACCGACGGGGCACCGGCATACCTCAGCGGACTACTTCTTGTCCTTCTTGGGCTTCTTGGGCTTCTCCGGCTCCGCGTCACCGATGGTGATCGTGGCCTTGTTGAAGTTGTTGCGCTTGTCGGCCTTCGACGGGTCGTAGTTCTTCTCGATGTTGCCCGCCGCGTCGACCGAGAACCAGTGGAACGTGGTCGTCTCGGTCACGTGGAACACCTCGCCCGGCTCCCGGAACTCGGTCGCCTTGTAGCGGGGCGAGTCGAGGGTCGGGCGGCTGCCGTCGATGGTGTAGTAGATGGTCGCCGGCTCGCTGACCTCGAACCGCACGTCGACCGGGCCGGAGAACCGGCCGGCACCCGGCACCAGCGTGGAGGTGGGAGCCTTCTTGTCCTTGCCCCACTCCGCCGCGATCCGGAACATCTCCATGATGCCGTTGGCGTACTCCATGGTCTCGGCGTGCCCGCTGACCAGCTCGGGGTTGCCCTCCCACGGCGGCTGGAACGAGCCGCCCTGCCAGTTGCCGGTCGCCGGGTTGTATACCGAGCCACCGACCTCCCAGCCGAAGGAGAAGATGCCGTAGGTGTGGTACAGGTCCTCGCGGACGTTGCCGGCCGACGAGTAGAGCACGTCGGACGAGCCACCCACGTTCTGCGGCGTGACCACGGTCTCCCGGTACGCCTTCACCTGGGACAGGATCCGGGAGGCGGCCTGCCAGTAGAACATCTCGTCACCCAGCGGCGGACGGGGGGTGGTGACCCGCCCGTCGGCCTTGTAGGAGCCCGGCTGCCAGAACAGCTGGCCGCCGTTGGAGTGCACCGACATGAAGAACTTGATGTTCGAGTACGTCTCGGCGAGCCAGACGATGTTCTTCGCCTCCGGCTCCGACAGCTTCTCCGGACCCTGGTACGTGTCGCTGGTGCAGCTGAACGAACCACCCGAGTAACCGTCCTGCGCGGAACCCACCCGGTAGTTGCGGTTCAGGTCGACGCCCCAGTTGTTGCGGCGACCCGGGTCGGCGTTGTCGTCCGCGCAGTGGTTGGTCAGGTTACGACGCTGCGAGGCGTTGTTGTAGAAGCTGTAGTTCGCCCCGTCGGGGTTGTTGCTCGGGATCAGGAAGATGTCGGTGTTGTCGACGATCTTCTTGGTCTCCTTGTCGGTCTTGTAGTTGGCGACAAGCCGCTCCGCGGTCTCCAGGGTGGTCGTCGCCGGCACCCACTCGCGGGCGTGGTCCTGCGCCTGGATCAGCACGCCGGGCTTCTTGCCGTCCCGGTGCTTGCCGATCCGCAGGACACGAACGGTGTTCGGGCCACGCGGCACGTCGCCCTCGGGGGCACCGACGCGCTTCTGGTCGAGGAAGTCGGTCAGCGCCACCGGAGCCGTCGGCTGCACGATGCCGGTGCCGGCGTTCGTGCGGTACGGGTGCGAGCGGTCGATCAGCCCGTTGGACTGGGTCTTCAGGGCCGTCGCCACCTGAGCGGCGGTGCTGGCCAGCGCACCGGAGGAGTCCTTGGCGAGCAGGACCCGTACGGCCTTGCCGTTGACCTCTACGGACAGCGGCAGGTTGGCGCCGGGCCGGTCGACGAACTCGACAGTGATGTCGTTGCCGCCCTCGTGGCCCCAGGCCGCGGAGGTGACGACGACCGCGGACTGACCGGTACCACCGATGGTGGCCTGCGCCTTCCGCTGGTAGCCGTTCGTCTTGTACGGCAGGTACACGATCTCGGCGATCTTCGGGTTCTCCCGAGCGATCTCCTCGATCCGGTCGTGCAGCTGCTGCGGGTGCTTGTAGCCGTCGACCAGGTTCCACTTGTAGCCCGGCTTGTCGGTCAGCGGCGGCTCGCCGTCCTCCAACCAGTCGGACACCGGGCCGACCGCTACGCCACCGGTGGAGCTGGTGACCCGGATCTTGCTCGGCCGGGTGTCCAGCTTGAACAGGTTCCGGTGGAACATGTACTGGCCGGAGTCGATGAAGCGGCTCATCGTCCGGGCGAGGGCGAAGTCGGTGCCCGGCCCGGAGTCGTTCTCCACCTGCATGCCGATGATCGGGTTGGTCTGCGCACCCTCGGTGGTGCGCGCCTCGACGTAGAGGAAGCCCTGGCCCTTGGTGGTGAACCAGTCGGCGCGGGCGATGCGTACCGTCGCCTGGTGGCTGTAGGTCGACGTGCTCGTCGCCGCGGTGCTGTCGGTCGCCGCAGCGGACCTCGCGGCGACCCGCGCGCCGGCGGCGGCTGCGAAGCCGCCGTCAGCCTCATCGCTCCAGGTGAAACCCTCGCCCTCGGCCAGGATCCGGACGCCCATCGCCTCGAGTTCGGCGACCTGCTCGGGCGTCGCCACCACCTCGGCCTCGATCCCGTCCGGCACCCGCGTCAGGCCGTGTTCCAGGTCGAAGCCGGCGGCCGCCACCTCGTCCAGCATGTCGGAGCCGGTCAGGTGGACGCGCACCACGTCAGCGTGGTCCGCGTGTTCCAGGTGGGAGCGCTCGGCGTCGGCAGCCGGCGTCGCCGCGGGCTCCGCGACCGCCGGCTGGCCCGCCAGCAGGACGCTTCCCACCAGAACGGGTACTGCGAGAAGAGCGATGCGTTGTCGAGTGCGCCGCATTCTTCCCTCCTTCTGCTTGTGCAAGTGTGGGGAGCAACGTATCGGCGTCGACCGTCCTCGCTGGCCCATCTCCTGCCCGGTTGACCGAATCTTGAGTTTGGCGGGTGCCGGGAGGGGTTGACAGTGGGCCGGAGACGGCCTCAGCGCGAAACGCCGAAGGGGCCGCCGGAACACTCCGGCGGCCCCTTCGCTGAAGGTGATCAGTGGATGACGACCGGTGCCTTCGGCTGGTCGCCGGACTGGTCGTCGAGCAGGTGGGAGCGTTCGCGCCGCCGGGGCAGGAACGCCGCCGGGATGAGCGTCAACACGACAAGCCCGAACGCCACCCAGAAGGTGGTGGCGAAGGCGTCGGCGGCGAAGTCCAACCCGCGCTCGATCAGCGACGGCTCGACCGGGAACTGCTGGAGCAGCTCCGGTTGCTGCTGCGCCGCGATGGCCAGGCCGGTCTCGGTGATCGGGTTGCCGTTCGGGTCGGTCACGCCCGGGATCGGACGGGAGTTGTTCAACTCGTTGGTGAGGATCACCGACATCACCGCGGCGCCGATGGAACCGCCGATCTGCTGGAGGATGTTCACCAGGGTGGAGCCGCGGGCCACCTCGTGCCCGGTCAACGTCCGCAGCGCCGACGTCATGATCGGCATCATGGTGCCACCCATGCCCAGGCCCATCACGAACAGCGAGCCGCAGATCAGCACGTACGAGGTGTTCGCGTCGATCTGGGTGAAGGTGGCGAACCCGGCGATGATCAGCAACAGCGCGAACGGCACCGTCCGGCCGACCGGCACCTTGTCGGCGAGCATGCCGGCGATCGGCATGGTCAACATCGCGCCGATGCCCTGCGGCGCGATCAGCAGACCGGCGGCCAGGGTCGACTCACCCCGTACCTGAAGGAAGTAGCTGGGGAACAGCAGCCCGGCGCCCATGAAGGCGATGATGAACACGAACATCGTCACCGCGGCCACGGTCAGTCGACGGTTGCGGAACAACCGCAGGTCCAGCAGCGGGTGCCGGGGGCGGAACGAGTAGATGACGAACGCCACCACCAGGGCCGCACCGATCAGCATGGGCAGCCACACCCCGGTGTCGGCGAAGGTGCCGGTCTCGGGCAGCGTCGAGACGCCGTAGAGGAACAGGGCGAGTCCCGGCGAGAGCATCAGCATGCCGAGGAAGTCGAACGACTCGGAGGGCTCGGGATTGTCCTTCGGCAGGGCCTTCTGCGCGTACGCCAGCGCCACCAGGCCGATCGGCAGGTTGATCAGGAAGATCCAGTGCCAGCTCGCCACGTCGATCAGCCAGCCGCCGAGGATCGGGCCACCGATCGGGCCGAGCAGCATCGGGATGCCGAGCACCGCCATCAACCGGCCGATCCGGTGCGGCCCGGCCGCCCGGGTCATGATCGTCATGCCGAGCGGCATGAGCATTCCGCCGCCGAGACCCTGCAATACCCGGTACGCGATCAACTGGCCGATGGTGTCGGCGGTGGCGCAGAGCCCGGAGCCGATGGTGAACAGCGCCAGGGCCATCATGTAGAGGCGTTTCGTGCCGAACCGGTCGGCGGCCCACCCGCTGAGCGGGATCACCGTGGCCAGCGCGAGGGTGTAGCCGGTCATCGTCCAGGCGACGCGGGCGTACGAGGCGTCGAACTCGCTCTGGAAGGTCGGCAGGGCGACGCTGACCACCGTCACGTCGAGGATCGACATGATCGCGCCGAGCACGACGACGCCCGCCACCTTGAGAACCGCAGCGTCGAGCTTGTCCGAGGTCGGAACAGGCTGCGACGCCGCGACCGATTGCTGTGTCACGAGGTCTCCTGAATCGAAAGTGCCCGTTGGGCGTCGCTGGCGGCACCAGCCGGCGATGGCGGGCATGACCGTTGGGCGCTAACCCGCAGCGCAGATTAACCCGCACCAGCGACGAAACTCGCGTGGATTAACGGTCAGCAGACCGACACGTGACGTGTTCCTGGTCACGGTGGGAATCGGTCACCGGGACGCCGCCGGGCGGTGCCGTACGACGTACGCGTCCCGGTGACCGGTTCACCAGGAGTGCGGGGCGTCGCCGTCGACCTGCGGCCGCTCCTTCGAACGGTGTGACCCGGGTTTGCACCCGGCGAACGGGCCGTTGGGGCTGCGCAGGGCGTCCATGGTCGGCCAGAGGTGACTCTGATGCCACGTGGCCGGGTCGGAGCCGTTCGCCTGCGGACCGGTGCGTTCCTGCCAGGCGAGCCAGAGCCCGTGCAGGTAGGCGATCGCCTCCGGGTGTTCCCACCAGCGGGGGCACCAGGGCGACGAGGAGCTGACCTCCCCGCCGTAGACCGGCAGCAGCAGGTTCTCCACCCAGTACGACAGCCGGCGCAGCTCTTCCTCGTACTCCGCGGCGTCGAGGTAGAGGATGAAGAAGGGCTTGCCTTCCTCGTCGGTCTCCTCGACGACCGGACCCACCTGGGTCATGACTGTCCTCCCTGTCGTCCTAGCACCGCAGGGTGCTCTCGTCACCGGGGTCGACGCCAAGGTCGGCGGCGAACCGCTGGTACGCCTCCACGCGGGCCTGCACCTGGGCGGGATTGCCGCCACCGCACTCCAGGGCGCCGTTGATGGTGCGGATGGTCTCGCCGAACCCGCCGCCGCCGGTGATCGCGGAGTGCGCGGTCATCCGGCCCGCGCCGGTCTGGGTCATCCAGAACCACAGCGCGGTCTGCCAGGCGACCGACGGGTCGTCGCGTACCAGGTCCGGCTGGTGGAGCAGGTCCAGGCCGAGCGCGTCGCCGGCGGCCTTGTAGTTGGTGTTCCAGCTCAGCTGGATCGGTCCGCGCCCGTGGTACGCGGTCTGCCCGGCCGGGCAGCCGTAGGGCTGGCCGGCGTCGCAGTAGTTGCCCCAGGCGGCCTGGTTGATCTCCTCCACGTGCACCAGGCCACCGGACTCGTGGTTGATGTTGGCCAGGAAGGCGGCCAGCTCCCGCTTGCGGGTCTGCTCGTCGCCGGTGCCGGCGAAGGCGGGGAACTTGGCCATCGCGTCGGTCAGCCCGGCGTAGGTGTAGAAGGAGTTCCGGTGGGGGAACATCGCAGTGAACTGCGCCTCGCTGAGCACCGCGGTTTCGTCGGTGTCGGTGTCGGTGCCGTCCGGCCCGGGCGGCGCGGTGGCGCTGTCGTCGTCGGGCTCCGGCTCCTGGTCCGGGTCGCCGGGGGCGGTGTCCGAGTCGGGTTCCTCGTCGCCGGTGGTGGTGTACTTCGCGAAGAGCCCACGCACCTGGAACGGGTACGCGCCCAGGGCCAGCACCGGCATACCGCCCTGGGCCTCGACGGTTTCCAGTCCGATGTCCCAGGCCATCAGGGTCAGGCTGAGGTGGTCGCCGACCACCTTCTTGTCCTTGCGCAGCTGCTCGGTCCGCTCGGCCAGGTGGCAGAAGTAGCGGGCGTGCGCGTGGATCGAGTCCTCGGCGTCGAGCACGGAGGCCTCACCGCTGTCGTCGTCGTCCGCACCGAACTCGTCGAACACCTCGGGGGCCAGCTGGGAGAGTCCCTTGCGGCCCTGCGGGCCCTCCTTGTCGGCGTCGAAGCCGGAGGCGTAGTCGATCTGCGCCGCGAGGATCACCGGGGTGAGCAGGTCGCACTCCTTGGCGGCGGCCCGGATCGGTGCGACCAGGTCCTCATCCGGCACCTTCGTCGGGTCGAAGGTGCCGCGGCCGTCACCGCCGGACAGTTCGATGAGCGCGTTGAGGCGGGACGTCTGGCCGCCGGTGTCCGACGGATCCGACGAGGCCGAGGTCAGCTGCGAGCCGCCGGCCATCGCGAAGATGACGAGCAGGACGATCAGGGCCAGCAGCGCCAGGACGATCAGCGGGAACAGTCCGACCACCGAGACGACCAGCCAGAGCAGCTGCGAGGCGTCGAGTTTGAAGACCGAGCTGCCGGCCTGCCGGGCCGCCTGGGCCTTGCGCAACGCCATGGCGCTCAGCCGACCTGGCGGGACTCGCGGCGGCTCCAGCTCGCCGCGGCACGGTCGGTGATGGCCTGCACCTCGGCCTTGGCCGCCGCGGCGATCGGTCCCGCGTTGGGCTCCCGGAACCAGGGGCGCAGCCGGATCAACGCCGGGCGTACGCCGGTGGCCAGCAGCAGGGCGGTGCCCTTGGGCAGGGCGCGGATCTTGTCCGCCGGCAGCACCTGCTCCTGCCGGTAGGACACCGACCGCGACGAGCCGTCCTTGGACCGGGAGTAGCTGGGGGTACGCACGTCGTGCTGGCCGACCAGGCGGGCCACCTTGTCCACGAAGTCGGCGTCGTCGAGCCCGGCGCCGAGCAGTTTGACGGTGGCGGCGCTCCACAGCGCGTCCATGCCCGCCTCGCCCCAGACCCGTACCCCCTGCCGGTAGCTCTGCAGCAGGGTCACCACGCTGATCCCGCGTGAGCCGAGGTGGCTGTAGAGGTCGGGCAGGTCGGAGATGCGGCACACGTTCGCCGCCTCGTCGAGGATGGCGGTCATCGGCGGGTCCAGTCGTCCGCCCATCCGTTCGGCGGCGACCACCCCGGCCCGGATCACGGAGTCGGCCAGCCCGGCGATCACCCCGGCCGCCGAGCCACCACCGTCCTTGGAGAGCAGGTAGAGGGTGTCCCGGCCGAGGACGTGCTGCTCCGGGATGAACTGCGGACGGTACGGATCGGGGCTGACCCAGGCCAGGATCTCCGGGTCGAGCAGGCAGGCCACGCACTGCCGGGCGGTCTCGTAGATGCCGTCGCGGGTCTCGACGGCGCCGCGTACGGTGCCCTGCAACTGATCGGCCATGGCGGTCATGCCGACGTCGCGCAGCAGGTCGACCGGGGTACGGTCGGCCGGGTCGGCGAGCCAGGCCAGCAGGTCGTTGACCGTCGCGCCGCTGCGGGACGCGGCGAGGAAGAGCGCGGTCAGCGTGTTCTGCGCCGCGGCGATCCAGAAGTCCTTCTTCGACGAGTCGTCGTTGACGGAGCTGACGAAGTGCCCGGCCAGCCGGCGCGCGCCCTCGATGGTGTCGCAGCCGCTGAGCATGTCCCACCACATGTCGCGCTCGGTGTACGCGATGCCCTGCGGGTCGAAGGTCCACACCCGGCCGACCCTGGTCCGCTCCTGCCGGGTGACGGTGAACACGTCGGACTTGTTCGACGTCAGCAGCACCGGCCCGGGTGCCCGCAGCACCCGCGGGATGGCGATGCCTGTGGACTTGCCGGCCCGGGGCGCCATCAGGTCGAGTTCGACGTCCTCGTAGGAGGAGCGCAGCTCCGGGCCGGCGGGCACGAGGTCACCGAGCAGGTTGCCGGTGTCGTCGGGGTGCAGCCGGGCGACGTCCTTGAGGCCGGGGCGCAGGTCGCGGGCGCGGGCTTCCAGCCCCTTGCCCGTCATGGCGCTGAGCTCGCGGGGGCGGGCCAGGCTGCGGGGCTCGCGGCGACGACGGACGAACCCCCGCACGAGCAGGGCCAGCGGGGCCGCGCCGGCCAGGACCAGCGCGACGGCCCCGCCATAGACCAGATACGACGGTACGCCGGGCCAGAGCTCCTGAGTGGCGCCGCTGACCAGGCGGACGTACACCTGAAGGGTGAACGGCGGCGGCTGCCAGCCGTGCCCGGTGAGCAGGGCGGCGAGGGTGCCGCCGAGCCACAAGGGCACGAAGACCACCAGGTTGACCAGCGCGAAGCCGGGAATCAGCCACGGCAGCCAGTCGCCGCCGATTCCGTCCTGCCGGCTCATCGTCGCCCCGGCCCATCGTGCCGCCAGCCGTCCGGGTCGCCGGCGATCAGGTCGCCACCGGTCACCGCGCGCACCGCGGCGGCCCGTTCGGCCAGGAGTCGGTCGGCATCGCCGTTGGCGATCCAGCGGGTGTTGGTGTCGTGCAGGTGGCGTTCGGTGTCGGTGATCGCGACCCGGATCGGGATGCCCGGACGACCACCGACCTTGATCAGGAACCGGCCCCGGCCGGGCGGCTCCTCGTTGCCGCCGTCCTGCGCCCAGCCCGGCGGCGAGGACCAGGACGAGACCAGGTCGATCTCGCGTCGGGACAGCCCCACCACCCGGCCCAGTTCCTCCATCTCGGCCCGGGGCAGGCCGGCGCAGGCCACCATGCCGGCCCGTTCGACGAAGCCCCGGGCCTTGGCCTTGTCGGCCTCGCTGCCGAGCGCCTCGGCGTCCTTGAGGGTGTGGGTGATCTTCGCGTCGGCGAGGCCGAGTGACCGGTTGAGCCGGGTCAGCGCGTCGATGCGGTCGACGATGCCGGAGGCGGCCCGCAACGGACGCCACAGTTCGTCGAGCACGGTGAAGAACCAGCGGCGGGGGGCCAGTCCCGCGTCGGCCAGGGCGTGCGAGGCGGCCACCGTGCCCAGCCCGTCGGACCAGGCGGCGAGCATCGCGGCGGCGGTCAACTGCCCGTCGGCCTCACCGATGCGGGAGATGTCGATGCAGACGGCGGTGGCGTCCGGGTCGATGCGGGTGGAGGTCTCGGCGGCGAAGGTGTCGCCGAGCGGGCCGTCGAGGATGCCGAGCAACGAACGGTGCAGGGGATCGACGGCGTCGCGGTAGCGGGACTCCTGGCCCCGGTCGAGGGTGACCTGCCGGACCCGGGGCGGCCCCTCCTCCAGCACCGCGAGCAGTTGCGGCAGCCGGAACGTCCGCCCCTGGGGGGTACGTTCGCGCAGGTGCCGCAGGCAGGCGGAGAGCACCGACTGCTCGTGGTCGCTGATCGGGCCGCCCCGGACGATGGTGAGCAGTGCCGCGACCATGTTGAGGACCCGACCGTGGGTTTCGGCCGCCAGGGCGTTACCCGCCTGTCCCCCGATCTTCGCCGCGGCCGCGCCCATCGCGCCCGGGTCCAGGATGTTCAGTCCACCGACCCCTCGGGCGATGGAGATGACCTGTCCACCGAGGGCGCGGACGGTGTCGGCGTAGTCGGGTTTGAGGTCACCGAGCACCAGCGGCACCACGCCCTGGGCACTCAGCCCGATCAGCATCCGGTTGATCAGTGTCGACTTGCCGAGGCCGGGCATGCCGAGCATGAACAGCGACGGGTTGGAGATGTACCGGGCCCGGGTGAACCAGTTGAGCGGGTCACCGCAGACCGTGGCCCCGGTGTGGATGTGCTGCCCGAGCGGGATCCCGGTCATCGGGGCACCGGAACCGGAGGCGAACGGCCAGAGCCCGCAGGCCTGCACGGTGGTGGCCCGCCACATGGTGGGCGGGTCCACCGCCGCCACCCGACCGCCACCCAGGGCGTACGAGCCACGGTGCGGGACGCTGTCCTCCCGGTTGGCCCGGGCCAGGCGTCGCAGGTAGCGCTGCTCGGCGGCGTCCTGCTGCGCCTGTCGCCGCCGCTGCCGGCGCAGCGACCGCGCTGACACCCTGCCGCCCTCGTCGGGTTCCCGGTCCTGGTCCTCGGCCGCCGGCACCACCAGGTCGGACATGGCGGTACGGGCCCCGGACGCGCCGCGTGGCCAGCCCGCACCGAGGCGGAACAGGGCACCGGAGCTCACAGCGCCTCCTTCAACTCGTGCGGGACCATCGTCTGCTCCCAGGGCAGGATGCCGACCGGCAGAGCGCAGGAGAACGCGGCTGCCTGCATCCGGTCGGCCGGACGCATCGCGATCCGGGTGGCACCGAGCAGGTTGCGCATGGTCACCTCCGCGTCGCGGATCTCGGCGACCGAGTCGACGGTGAGCGTCACCAGCATCGAGAACTCGACCAGACCCGCCCCGGAGGCCTCCTCCGCCGCGGTCTGCTCGGCGGCCTCGATCTCGGAGATCGCCCGGGCCCGGACCAGGCCTCGGGTCGAATTGGCCATGAACTGGGCGGACCGGCGGTCCGACTCGACGATCTTCGCCGAGGTCGCCGGGTCGATCGGCCGGTAGACCAGGGCGACCCGTTTGCGGCGGATACCCAGTGCGGGGTCCAGCAGGCTGCGCAGCACGCCGGAGCGCACCGTGCCGCGCGGGGCCAGGGTCAGCAGCCAACTGCGGGAGACCCCGGAATCATGCTGGTAGTGGCTCACCGTCTCGACGGTCGCCGCCGGCCCGGCGTCGGCCCACTCCAGGCCGGTGTGGCCGTGCTGGGCGCGTACGTCGAGCACCTCGGCGGCGACGGCCGGGTCGTACGCGACCCGGACGACCTCGGCGATCCGTTCGGCGGACAGCGGTTCCGCCGAGCCGCCGCCGGCCGCGACCAGCCCGCCCAGGACACCCGGTAGGCGCAGCGCCAGATCGGCCACCATCGTGTCGTGGTCCCGTCGGGCGCCGCCGGGCGCCGAGTAGGTGAGGGTGAGGAAGGTGTTCATCTCCGACGACGCGGCCGGGTAGCTGGCCACCACCTCCTCCATGACGGCGCGGGCGGCGGGCGGCGCGTCCGGTGAGATGCGACCCAGCACCTCGGTGGCCAACCGGGTACCGGGATCCGGGGCGGTCTCCACGACCACCGCAGCGCCACGCAGCCCGGGCTCGTGCGCCAGCCGGGACAGCCACTCGCCCCACAACGCCACCCAGGTGTCGACCTGGTCGGGGTCGACGAGCGACCCACCGTCGGGCTCGCAGGCGAGCACGACCGTGTACTGGTTGCGGTGGCGGTGATAGAGCACCCCGAACGGGCGGTCGTAGGGGTCGCGCCCTTCCAGCATGGTCACCCGGCTCAGCAGTCCCGGCGGGCGGAAGCGGCCACCCGGGCGCGCCGACAGCGGTCCGGAGGCGTACAGGTGCCGCCCCAGCGACTTGCGGCGCAGCCAACCGATCCGGACGGCGGCCATGTTGTAGACGTTGCGGCCGTCGGCGGTACGGATCGCCAGCGGCGCCAGCATCAACGCGAACGGGAGCCCGACCACCAGTGCGGTGTTCAGGGAGACCATCGAGGAGATCAGGACCATCACCAGCCCACCGAACAGGCCGACGGTCCCGACCAGGCCCAGCGAGCCCAACCCGGCCTTGCGGGGGCGACGCCAGTTGCCGTACGTCGGTGTCTTCATGGATTCCGCGGTCGTACTCACGATGGTCCTTCTCCTCGTTGCGGCTTCGGTCAGTCCCGGTCCCCGAGGGCACCGCTGGCGATGTCGCTGGCGTGTTTGTGGGTGCTGCGCGCCCCACTCGCGGTCTTCTGCACGGCGCTGGCGCCCTGGCCCACCGTCCAGGCGGCGACGCCGATGGCACCACCGGCGACGCGTCGCGCCGCCGTCCCGGCGGCGGCCAACCGGCTCCCGGAGCCACCCGAGTCGCCGTCACCGGAACCACCCGGGGCACCGCCACCACCGCCACCGCCGGCACCGGAGGCACCGCCGCCGGAGGAGCCGCCACCGGAAGCGCCACCCGCGGACGAGCCGCGCGAGCCACTGCCCGTCGGTGCGCTGTTGCCGCTCGGCGGCCTGGGTTTGCCCGAGATGGCGGAGGCCGCCTGGCCGCCGGCCCCGGCGATCTTCTTGGCGCCGGTCGCGACGGCACCCGCCGCGGCGCCGGCGGCGGCCATGCCCGTGCCGCTGCTGTCCCGCGAGCCGAGCGTCGCCATCGCCGGCACGACCAGCCGCATCAGCGCGGGCAGTGCGACGGCGGCCATCAACAGCACGGCGGCGCCGGCGAGTTTGTAGTGCTTGGCGTTGTCTCCGGTGGCGCCGATCATCGCCGCACCCGAATACATGATCAGCCCGACCACCGGTTTGAAGGCCAGCCAGGCCACCATCCAGGCGATGTGCTTGCGCCACCAGCCGCCGCCCCACTCGGACATCGAGGCCGCCGCGGCCAGCGGAAGCGTGCCGGTGAGCAGCACCATCACGCCGAGCCGGATGTACATCAGGATGACGTGGACGCAGCCGGCGATCAGCAGCAACAGCCCGACGATGATCAGCAGGAAGGCGGTGAGCCCGTCGGTGCCGCAGTTGGCGATCAGCTTGAGCTGGGCCTTGATGCCCTCTTCGTAGAGGTGGTGCGAGTAGGCGTCCGCCTCGCTGGCCAGCCAGTTGGCCACCGTCCACGCGGCCCCCACGGTGAGGACCATCCGGACCAGACCCAACAGCGCCACGGTCAGCGGCTGCCCCTTGCGTTCCAGCGCCACCCGGAAAGCCGCCGCCAGCAGTGAGGCCACCGCGATGGTGACGACCAGCCAGTCGGTCTGCATGTGGATGCTCTCGTTGAGCTGCTGATCGCCGAGCGTGGGAATATCGCCCAGGTTGGCGAAGAGCTCGACGGCGGCGCCCATGATCGCGGCGGCGATGTCGCTGAGGATGCCGTCGATGCCCCGCTCGAAGAAGCCGACGACCTGGCCGATCGTGCCGATGTAGACGGCGTCACCGGTGGCGCACTCCACGTCACACCTCGTCCCAGAGCACGAAACCGACGAGCGAGACGACGGGGGCGGCGCGGGTGTGCAGGCCGCCCGAGTTCAATGGCCGCAGCTGCCAGTCGACGCCGTTCCAGTCCACCGTGTAGTCGACGGAGGCGTACAGGACGTTGGCCTGTCGGATCAGCACCCGGACGGTGGCCGTGCTCGGCGAGTACCGCAGCACCAGGAACCCGGCGAGCGTATTGACGGTCTGCACCGGCCCGGTCTCGTCCATCGACGCCCGCATCGCGTCGAAGTAGTCCCGCCCCAGGCCCGGGACGAGCTGCTGGTGGCTGACCGTACGCCAGTCGGGCCCGCTCATCTGACGGGAGATGGTGTGCACCGCCATCACCGCCCCCATCGGGGTGTGCGCGAAGCACCACAGCAATGGGCCGGTGGTCTTGCGCGGCCCGGCCGAGGCCGAACGCGGCACCCGTGCCCCGTTGAGCGGCCGCCACGAGATGTCGTCGGGAGCCGTGGTCGGGATGCGCTGCGCGGAGTCGTCGGTACGGCAGCCCTGCGGCCGGCTGCCGTCCGGGCCGAGGCTGCCGATCACCGGTCCCGGGGTGGCCGCGACGCTGGGGCTGGCGTCCCGGCCGCCGCCGATCGCGGCGACCGTGCCGGTGCAGAGCGCGAGGGCGAGAAACCCGGCCGACATCTGCCAGCGGCGGTGCTGCCAGAACGGCTTCTCCTGATCCGCGTCGTCGTCGGACGTGTATCTGAGTCTCATGGCACCTTTCCCGGTTCGCGATGGCCGCGTGCTCGCTGTGTGGTCGGTCGGTCTAGGTGCCGGACGATCCGGTGCCGAACACCCAGCTGACGATCGGGCCGGCGGTGGCGACCAGGATGCAGCCGCCCAGCACCATGCCGAGCCGGCTCATGTGCTCCGAGCTCTCGCCGCGCTTGTGTGAGATGGCCATCACCGCGCCGGTGATCAAGATGCCGACCACACCGGCCGCGGTGCCGCCCCAGGCGATCAGGCTCAGCACCTGCTGGACCTTCTGGGACAGACCGTCCGGCAGCGTTCCGTTGATCGAAGGCTGCGGGACCGTACCGCCGCCACCCGCCGGATCGGGTGCCGCGAGCAGGGTGGTGACCCGTGCCAGGCTGTTGTAGTAGACGTCGGAGAGGGACACTGCGGCTCCTTGAGTTCGGATGTGTTGTCGAGCGGGCTCGGCGGTGCTTCGCCGAGGGGTCAATCAGTGAGGGCGAGCCACCTGACGAACGGACCGGCGGTGGTCGCGATCAGACATGCCGTGAAGACGAAGGCGATGCTTCTCGTGTACTCGGTCCGCTCCTCCATGGCCCCGCGACGCAACTGCGCGGCCAGGGTCGCGCCGGTGATGAGCAGGCCGGCCACTGCGGCGGCGCTGACCAGCCACGCCATCAGGTTGAGCAGGTTCGCCACGGACTTGTTCGGGTTCGTGTCCACCGTGTACGCCGTGATCTCCGGCGGCTCGAAGTTGATGGTGTTGATCGGGCTGTCGCACTGGAACTTGCCGGCATGCACGGCACCCGAGAGCGTGCAGCTGCGCGCACCGGTGATGTCGACGTTGTCCTTGGTCACCGACTCACCGGCCAGACCGGTGTGCATCTCGATGTCCATCTTCACGCTGTCGCCCGGCGCGTACGGGGCGCTCATGTCGAAGGTCCCGTGGGTCGAGCCCCGCTTGCCCGTGCAGACCCGGTCACTGCCACGCGGTTCCTTCATGGTGGTGTCGGTCTTCAGGCAGAGGGTGTAGAGGAAGGCGGCGCCGCTGGTGTGCACCTGGAGGGTGTACTCGTCCGCCGCCGCGGCAGACGAGGGCGCCAGCAGGCTCAGCCCCAGCACGGCACCGACGACGACGAGGACGGTGCGGGCGATGCGGCTCATGACCGCCTCCGCGCCTCGGCACCGGTGGCCAGCACCGTGGCCAGCCGATCCAGTTGCCTCGGCAGCCGCTTCGGTTCCTCGCCCACCCGCAGGGCCGGAATCCAGGGCAGCCGGTGCACCGGCGCGATCGACCGCAGCAGCCGGATCCGGCCGAGCAACGGCGCCGGCAGGCGGACGGGCGCATCGGCGATCAACACCACGCCCATCAGTCGCATCCCCGCCGGATGCCGGCCGTCGCGCAGGGCGTGCAGCGCGCGGGAGACCGCCCGCAACCCTTCCAGGTTGGTGCGGCCGACCACCATGACCCGGGCGGGTTCGGCGAGAGCCGGGTCCGGCCACCGGCAGCCGATGTCGGTACCGCCCAGCAGCCGGCTCAGCGTGGTCGCGCCCGCACCACCGTGCGCGCCGATCCACCCGATGCCCTGCTCGGAGAGGCTGTCACGCTGCCCGGCCGGGCCATCGTCGTGCACCGGCACGGTCAGCGGTCGCGTCCGCCCCGCTCCGCCGGCCGACACCGCCGGTCGCCGTACCGTCATGGACCCGTTGCCCATCTGCCCCGCCTCCCTTCCTGCTCGCCTTCGGCACCTACCGGATGCCGCTGAGGCACCGGTGACGGCCGCTTAACGGTGCGAGTGGTCGGTCGGTTCAGAACGAGTTCGGGGTTTTTTCCTCGGTCCGCTCGGGGCGTCACCACCAGCGCCGAGGCGCGGGTCGATGCGGCGCGGCGGGCCCGGACCGATTCGGAAAGTCGCCTCATTCGACGAACCCGGCGGCGTCGCACCCGTAGAGGACGGTGCATCCACAACCTGGAGGGAGACAGATGGTCACACCGCCGTCCCGCCACCAGGAGGCCGCACGCGGTCTCAGCTCACGACGCCCGACGCGGTCGGGCCCGGTGCCATCGTCCGAGGTGGTCGCGCAGGCCGCGGCACTGACCAGCGTCCGTCATGTCCACACCGACGACAGTTGGGTGGACCAGCCGCAGCTGCGGCAGGCGGACGCGCTCAGCAGCGAGCGTGACCGCGCCTGGGGTCGCGTCAACCAGGCCCGCGGTCTGGCGGCCAAGGAGTATCTCGACCATCGGGCCACCCCGGCCGATCATCCGGCCGCCCCGACCGAATCGCGGGAACGCAACTGGACGGCCGCCGACCACGCCCGTTGGCGACGGCTGGCGCTGGCCGCTGAGTCCGGTCCGGGCCACACCACGGCGGCACGGCTGACCAGTGTGCGCGGCGTCGGGGCGAGGCGCCGGCCGGTTGCCCCGCCGGTGCTCGGCGGATCCGGGCGGCGGTATCAGGCGCGGTCCCGCTGAGTACCCGTGCCACAGGTCAGCGCAGGCGGACCGGCCCCGGGTGCCGGCGCACCGGCACCCGGGAACCGCTGCTGCCGGCGACCACGACACCGGGCATACGGTGTCGCGGCCGCACGGTACGTCAGCCTCTGCTGCCGCGTCGTCCCTGACCGCCCTGGCTGTTGCGGCGGGTCAGCTCGGTGAGCCCCGCCTGCGGGTCCTGCTGGTAGCGGTAGCCGCTGCCGGACGGCAAGCTGACCGAGCTGGACCGACCCGTCGTAGGCCGGCCGGCGCCAGCATGCGACTGCATCGCGGCGGCGCGCTTGCGGTCGGCCTTCTGGTCCACCTTCGAGAAGTACTCGGTAAGCGGTCTCTGCACCTTGGCGGGGAGCCTCGTCCAGTTCTCCAATGCCATGATCTTCTGTCGGTTCGCGATCAGGAACTCGGCGCCACCCACGTCGGGTTCACCGCGGCGCTCGTTGAAACCCTTGATCGCTGCAGCAGTGGCGTTGACCAGGGTCCCGGCGAAGGCGATGTCCGGCCGTCCCTGCACCAGCGACGCGACGGCGGTGACGGTGCCGCCGGTGAAGCTGACCAGATCCGCCGCGACCTCCACCGCAGGCTTGCTGGTCGCGGTCTTGAGCCGGTGGATCTGCTGGGCCGCCAGCCCGGTCTCCGGGTCGACCTGTCCCTGTCGCATCGCGTCGCGGGCGGTCTCGTAGCTGGTGTACGCCGTACCGATGGCGGTCATCAGTCCGCCGACGCCCTGCACGTAATCTCCGGCGCTCTCGGTAGCCGACGAGGCGCCCCGTATGCCGGCACCGACGAGACTGGTGACCGCGCCCACCGTCTGCATCCAGTAGAACGTCTGCTTACCGAACCTGGCCAGCATCGACCCGTTGTCGGCGACGGCGACCACTTCCGCGCCGACCTCCGCCAGGGAAATCGAACTCGACGAGCCGGTCGACCCCATCGACCCGGTCGGCGAGGGCGGCGAGTCGTACAGTTGCTCGCCCTCGTACATCTGCTCGGTCTCGTGGATCGGTTCGAGCGGCTGGCGCTGCATCGGCGCCAGCGGCGTGGTGGCGGACCGGGAGAACCGGGGGCGCGGTGGGTCGGCGAAGGCCCCCTGCGGCGCCGAGCCGCGGCGACCCCGTGGATCACTCAGGTCGCTGAACTCGTAAGCGGGATCGGACACGATGGCTCCTCACGTGCGTGACGTTTGTCGACGCCAGCAGGACGGCCAGGGGCACCGATCGGTTCACCCGCGACTTGAGAAAACCCGGGCGTGGGTACGTGCGGCCCGGTGGTCAGCGGGGAGAGGCCGGGCTGCCGGCGATCGGGGCGGTCACGATCGCCGAGCCGTCGGTGAGCCCGACGGTGATGAAGGACAGCTCGTCGACCGGCAGGGACGTCTCGCCGGCCACCTCCTGCGGCCCGGACGTGGCGGTCCAGTCCCGAACGACGTGGGTGGCACCGTCGCGGGTCACCGCGAACAGCCGGTACCGGGTGCCCTGCCGCAGACCGGTGGCGGTGATCCGGATGGTGGAACTGCCCTGGTCGCCGGCGGTGATGACCACCGAGAGGCTGGCCCCGTAGCCCGGCGCCTCTCCCGTGCCGGTCAGCACCGGGTCGGCCCGGGTGGTCCATTCGTTGATCGCCACCGCCCCGCCGGCCAGCGCCAGGACCACCGCCGCCGCCGCGGCCCAGAGCCCACGCCGTCGGTACCACGAGCCGGCCGTCGTCGCCGGACGCGTGCCGGAGGTACGCCGACCGGTCGGGCGGCTGCCGGACGGACGGACCGGAGCGGGACTCGCCGCGCCACCGCGCTGCCGTGGCATCGGCACCTCGGTCGGGCCGGCAGTGCCGTCGGCCGGGCCGGTGTTGTCGGGACCGTCCGTCTGCTGGAGCTCAGCGACGCCGGGGGACGGCACCTGCGCGGGAACGGTGGGCTCGGGCGCGTCCGTCGATGCCGCCGGGCCGGACCCGGACGGCACCGAACCCGCCTCGGCGGAGAAGTCGGACGGTGCGGCGTCGGTCGGCAGCGACCAGTCCACATCGGCGAGACCGGCCAGGCCACTGATCGAGGGGCCGATCTCGGCCGCTTCGTCGAGGCAGTGCCAGCAGTCGGCGAGGTGTGCCTCGAACGACTCGCGCTCGGCGTCGTCCAAGGCGCCCATCAGGTAGAGGGCAAGCCTCTCCTGATCGGCCACGGAGTGATCCCCGCCTACGCGCATCCAGCCCTCTCCTCAACGGGTCGGCACCACGCGGTGTGTCTGTCTGGGCCCGGGCGACCTCGGGATCAGGACGACTCGGTCGAGCCGATGGCGGCGTGCAGTGCGCGTACCGCGTAATAGGCTCTGGATTTTACCGTACCTTCGGGTATCCCCAGGCGCATCGCCGCCTCGGCCACCGAGGCGCCTCGGTAGTACATCTCGATCAGCACCGCCCGGTGCTCCGGGCTGATCTTGCCGAGGGCGAGCCGCACCGCGTGCACGTTCACCACCCGGTCCATCTCGTCGTCGGTGGTGGGGACCCGGTTCAGGTCCGGCAGACTGACCTCGGGTGGTCGGGCCTGCCGAGCGCGCATCGCGTCGATCGCGACGTGCCGGGCCACCGTGTAGAGCCACGGGGCGATCTTCGACGGGTCGGCGGCGAGCCGGTCGGCGTTGCGCCAGGCCCGCAGAAACGTCTCCTGCACGAGGTCCTCGGCGAGTTCCTGCTGCCCGAGCAGCAGGCGGGTGAGGAACCGGTGCAGGGGTCGGCGGTACTCCTCGACGATCTGCCCGAGCAGGGTCTCGGTGGCGGGTGTCTCGACGGTGGCGCTGTCCGATGAAGACGGTCCGATCGACTCGTTGGGCACCGTCGACACAAACCGCCTCCCTGACGGACGGATGGCATCCTGCCGGCCAGGGGGACGATGCGCGCCCTCGCGGCCCTGACAGCGAGCATAGTCGTACGGACTCGGGGTGACGCCGTCGAGGTCGGCCGCCCGGCGGCGACGACATCGACGGCTGCGATGATCGGCGAATCGATCCAGCTCAGCATGGTGCTACTCCATTCCGGACGGTACGGGTCGATCAAGTGCCGCTGCCTCGTTGACGGATAAAGGGGACCGCCGGTTCAGTCCCGACCGACACCGATTGAGAGAATCCACGTCGGCGGTGAACGCCAGACGATGGAAATCCGTCACGACAGGTGTCGCCACGCCGAAAGGGATGGCCCGTGACCACCGACCTCGTACGTAAGACGTTCAGTTTCGGCCGGATGCCGCGCAAGTTGCTCGCGGCGCTGCTGGCCGCGCTGGCGGTCCTCTCCGCCGTCGTCGCCACCATCAACTGGGGGGTCGCCGCTGCCCGCGATGACACCGTGATCGGCACCAAGGTCACCGACCGACAGTTCAACGCCATCGTCGCCGCGGCCCGCTCCTGCCCGATGCTCACCCCGGCGCGGATCGCCGGGCAGTTGATGGCCGAGTCGGGGCTGGACAACCGCGCGCGGGACACCGCCTCCGGCGGCAGGGGCATCGCCGGTCTGGACGACGAGGACTGGAAGACCTGGAAGCCATGGCCGGACGCCCGCCGCTCCGACATCTCCGCCAACGTGCTGGCGCTGGCCCATCAGATGTGCGACTTCAGTGGTCAGCTCCGCCTGGCCGGCATCACCGGTGACCAGTGGCGGGTGGCGGTCGCCGCCTTCCACGCCGGGCTGCCCGCCGTCACCCGGGCCAACGGCGTACCCGCCGACGCCGTCGAGTACGTCGACCTGGTCAGCGGCTACGCCGGGTACTACGGCCAGCTCAAGCAGTTCGGTGGGCCCGGGGTGCCCGCCTCGACGGCCCCGCCGGCGAGCGACACGAAGGGGGTACCCGCCCCGTACGTCCCGTTGGTGGTCGCCGCCGGGACGGTGTGCGAGCAGATCACTCCGGCGATGGTGGCCGCCCAGGTGATGGCGCTGTCCGGCTTCGACCCCCACCGGTTGGGTCCGGCCGGGCAACGCGGCATCGCGCAGTTCCTGCCCGAGGTGTGGCGCAGCTACGGTCCGAGCCGTGGCTCCGCCTGGGACCCGGAGACGGCGATTCCCGCGGTGGGCGCCACGATGTGCGCGCTGATCGACGAGTTGTCCAAGCTCGACGGTGATCCGTACCTGCTGGCGCTGGCCGCCTACCGCAACGGTCCCACCGCCGTACGGCAGAGCGGGGGCAGTTTCGACCAGCCGACCGAGACCTTCCTGCGCGCGGTGAAGGCGCTCACCGACCTGTACGTGCTGGACACCCGGCTGGCCCGGCCCGCGCCGTCGGCCGATCCCACCACCGCACCGCCGTCCTCGCAGGCACCCGACCCGGAGGCCAGTGAGCCGCAGGCGAGTTCGTCGGCCAAACCGTCGTCGGCGCCCCCGAAATCGCGGAACACGGCGCCGTCCGAGCCCGACGAGGCGAAGCCGACGACCACCGCGCCGAAGACGACGGCACCCAAGCCCGAGCGTCCCTCCGGGGCCAAGCAGATCTTCCATCCGCGGACCGGGCTCTGCGTCAGCTCCGGCAGCACCGGCGACGGCACCCGACTGGTGTTGCGCAGTTGCCAGGAGGATCCGTCGCAGTGGTGGGTGGTCCGCGACGACGGCACCATCCGGTCCCGCGGGCTGTGCATGGACATCGCCTGGGGCGACTCCGCCGACGGCACCGCCATCCAGGTGGCGATCTGCAGCGGCAACCCGGCGCAGTCCTGGCGGATCAACGACAAGGGCGGCATCATCAGCACCCTCAACGGCAAGTCCGTCGACGTCGAGATGGGTGCCAAGGACAAGCCGCTGGAGCTGTGGATCTACGTCGGCAACGCCGAGCAGACCTGGAAGCTGCGCTGACCGCGGACCGCTGAGAACACGACATCGGGGTACGGACCGTGTCCGTACCCCGATTCGTCGCCACCGCCCGATCAGCTGCCGTCGACTGACCAGCTGCAGGCGGCCGATCAGCTGTAGGCGCGCCGCCGGTGCAGGCCCAACGCCAGGAAGGCACCGCCGCCGAGCAACGCCACCCCGATCAGGACGAGGGTGGCCATCCCGCCGCCACCGCCGCTGCCGCCGCTCGACCCGGCACCGGTCGGCTGCTCGCCCTCTAAGGTCCGGGCGAGCGACACCGCCGGGTTGATCATCCCGGCGCCGTACCTGCCGTCCGGGGTCTGGTCACCCAGCGCGTCGGCGGTGTCCCGGATGCGCTCCTCGATCTGGGTCGCGTTCAACTCCGGGTAGGCGGCCCGCACCAGCGCCGCCTGGCCGGCCACGAAGGCGACCGCGAAGCGGGTGCCGCTGTAGCTCAACGTGCCGGCCTTGCCCGGTCCGATGCCGAGCACGTCCGCGCCGGGCGCGACCACCTCCACCGCGTCCGGCTGGTACTCCTCGACCAGCTTGTTGTCCGCGCCGACCCCACCGACCAGCAGCAGCGCGCCGGTGGCCTTGGGCTCGCTGGCCGCCGGCAGCGTCACGGGCTTGGTCGGTGCGCCCGCCACCACGACCACGTCATGGTTGAGCGCGGTGGTCAGCGAGGCGGCGACCGCGGGGGCGGACAGATCCACATGCGAGCCGAGGGCAACTACCGAGGCGCCCGCGCTCACCGCCACCTCGATGGCGTTCGCCGCGTCCGTGGGCCGGGCGGTGCCCGATCTGCCGACCATCCGGACCGGTAGGACGGTGGCGTCCGGGGCGAGACCGACGGGCGTCTGCTGAATGCCGGTGTTCGCGGCGATGATGCTCGCCATCGCGGTGCCCGTGCCCAGACAGTCGGTGTCTCCGCGCCCGTTGCCGACGGTGACGTCCGCGCCGACCGTGACCCGTCCGCTGAGCTGCTCGATGCGGCCGTCCACACCCGAGTCGAGGACAGCCACCATGACGCCGTTGCCCCGGCTGAGATCCCATGCGCCGTCGATGGCCAACCGCAGTTGCGCCCAGTCGGAACGGCTGCTGGAGCCGGCGACCGCCGTGCACCCCGCGGTACTGCCGGTACCCGACGGTGACGGGCTCTGGCCAGGGCTGCGCGACGGCGACGGGCTGGTGGCCGGCGGCGGGCTGGTGGCGGACGTCGGGGCGGTGCCGGGTTTCGCGGTGCCGCTGGGCCGAGGGCTGGTGGTGGGCTTGTTCGGTTCGGACGGGATCTGCCCGTACGTCACCCCCTCGCCGACCGCGTCCCAGGGCAGCACCAGATACCAGCCTCGGTTGAGTCGGGCCGGGTCGGTCAGGCTCGCCCCGTCGGGTTGCACCCGGCCGGCGTTGAGGTTGTAGATCTCCGCGGAGCGTTCACCACTGCCGAGAAACCGGGTCGCGATCGCGGTGAGGTTCTCCGGCTGACCCTGGTACTCCGACGTGACGACGTAGTACTTGACGTACGCCTGCGGGTCCAGTGGCGCCTTCCGGGCTGTCGCCGTGCCGGCCATCGCCACGACCATGCAGCAGACGACCACCATGCCCGCGAGCAGGCGTCCTACGTTGGGGCGCTTCGCCAGCACTGATGTTCCTCCTTCAGTAGCCCGGCCGAAAGCCCGGCCGACACGCTCTACAGCGGATCTGGACCGTATCCGTTCAATACGATCGAGGAAAAAACGCTCGAACTTGGCTGAACCAGCGGCCAGTGACCATCGTCATGATGACGCAAGGGCCACGAGACCAGATGATGTGGTGGTTCGCCGGCCGTCACCCGCACGCTGTAAACCTGCGGACGTTGGTGAAAGCAGATGTACGCCACGACCATGACGATCGACGCGGACGATGACCAGCCGGTGGTTGCACACCGCTTCGACCCCCGCCGCCACCGGCGGATCCCCGGCCTGTTCGATCTCTGGCTGACCTCCGGTGCACGCGGTGGATTGGTGCTGCCGACGAAACCCGACCGGCCGCTTACCGCGCGGGCCATCACCGAGTTGGTGCTGCGCTCCGGCGAGGCCGCCGACGACGTACGGATCCTCACCGACGACGGTGCCCGGCACGCCGAACTGTTCAGCGAGGTGGCCGGGCTGCTCGCCCACGACGTGCTGATCAGCCCCGAGGGTGCGGAGATCCGGCAGCACGGTGGGCGCGGCGGACCGCTGCACGCGGTGCCGGTCGACCGCGAGGCCCGCCGGGCCCGGGACTGGCTGGTGATCCAGCCGCCGGACCTGGCCACGCCGTTGCCCGGCTGGTTCACCGTCGAACGTGGTCTGGTCCGTCCCCGTAAGGGGGTGGTGAGTCTGCCTCTGCACGGCGGCGCCGTCCTCGCCACCCGGGCCGACTTCGTCGCCCGGCGGGCCACCGCGCACCGGCTCGGCACGACCGTGGGCGGGCTGGTGACAGTCGCGGTCACCGCGCGGGCCGGCGGCTTCCTGGTCGGCGACTACGGCGGTACGCAGCGGGTCTACCGCGGCGACCAGCTCGCCGCCCTCCTCGGCGACCTGCCGCTCTACGGCAGCGATCTGCGGCTCTGGCTGACCTGGCCGTCCGATCCCGAGGAACAGCACAGCCTCGGCACCCATGCCCGGGAGCTGGCCGAGACCACCGGCGCCACGGTCTGGACCCCGCCGCCGGGTGGTAGCGCGGAACTCGTCGACGGCCGCCACGATCTACGGGCACTCGACCATGCGGGTCGGCCCGCCGAGTGGCACGCGTACCGGCCGCCGTTCGCCGCCGGTCCGCCGGCACTGCGGACCACCCCGACCGGTCTGCTCGTGCCGGCGTCGGCCCGGCTCAGCCTCACGGTGCATCCGGCGTCCCCACCCGACATCGAGGCCGAGCAGACCGACCCGTCGCCGGCCGTCGGATCCCCCGCTCCCCCACCAGTCGAGCCGTCACCGGACACCACGGCCACGCAACCGACCGACCGGATCCCGCAGACCGCCGAGCCGACGGAGCAGGTGTCGGCAGACGCCGACGGGCCGACGAGGCAGGTGTCGGCGCAGGCCGACGAGCCGGTGGAGCGGATGCTGGCCGCGGCGGAGTCGGCGAGGGCGGGTGTTCCGGCGACTCCGCTGGCTCGTCCCGCGCTGACCGGTGAGGATCGTCGCCCGCCCGGGTACGGTCTGCGGTGGCTGTCCCCGGGGCAGCAGGTCAACGCCGAGCGGTTCGAGGCGTTCGTCGCCTCACCGGTCGACGCTCAGACGGTCGGCGAGGGTCTGCCCGGTGCCGAACTCTTCCTGCTCGCCTTCCTCGACCCACGGTCGGTGCCCGAGGGCCGCCAACTGCTGCGGGTACGGGTGGATCCGGGCGGGGCGATTCCGATGTCCGCGCTTCGCGCCCGGCTGCCCGCGCGCCTGCAACACCTGCGTGGGCTGCGGGAGGCGTACCTGCTGCCGGCGGCGCGGCTGGACCGGGTCGTCGCGGTGGACACCTTCACGGTGGACCCTGCCGGCGAGCTGACCTCGACCGGGGAATGCGCGCCGGAGCCGCTCTCCATCCGGTGCGGCTCCCCGGCCCGGTTGACCGCCGGGCTGCCCCACGAGGTACGACGCTGGCCGGCCTTCGGCACCCGTCGGGCCTACGCGCTGCTGCCCGCCGACCGTGTTCGCCTGCCGCGTCACTGGCTGCGGTTGTACCGTCGCCAGCCGCCGGTCACGGCAGGGCGGCTGATGGTGGAACTGCGGGTACCGAGGGGACGCACGATCGACGTGACGGCGACCGCCGACCTGCTCGCCCCGCTGAGCCGGGTCCGTAGCCGGGCCGAGGCGCTGCGCGCCGCGCAGGTGGAGTTGATCCTGGCCAGCCGCTCCTACCCCCGGGTGCGGGTGCGGCGCGCGTACCGGGCCGAGGCAGGTGCCTGGCAGCGGGTGCCCCGCCTGGATCAGGGTCCGCTACCGAGCGTCCTGCCCCGGCTTCAGCCGCCGAGCTGAGCGGACCACCGGCCGTACGGCACGGCACCGATCACCAGCGGGATGCAGCGGCCCCGGGAACCGGCGGCCAGGCCGGGTAGGCCCGCACCACCGTCCGTCGGCACCCCTGCGCCGATCACGACGTACGGCTCGGGCCCGAGGTCGTCCGCCGCAGCCCAGGTGGCCAGCCGGCGGCAGCCGTCAGGAGGTTCGGCACCGAGCGCGTCACCGACGACGGCGACGGCGACCCCGGCCTCACGCAGCTGCCGGGCATAGGTCGCGGCCAGCCGGCGGCAGTCGTCCATGACACCGACCAGGGTGAAGACGTCCGGTGCCCGGCGCAGGTCGATCTGCAGGCGCCACGGGCCCCGGCGGCCCAGCACCAACGGCACGGTCGCGGCGGGCACCGGCTCATCGTCGGCGAGCCAGGCGTAGGCGGCGGTGGTCGGACCGGTCGTCACGCCGACCAGCCGCACCAGGATCGGGCCGAGGTCGGTGGCGAGGTTGGTCCGGACGTACGGCACCTCGCCCTCGCCCGGCAGCGCCGGTCGGGCCGACCCACCCTCGTCCCCCGTCGTCGGCCGCTTTGTCGCCACCGGGGCGGCGGACGTGGTCGCCGGCAACGCGGTCGTTGGGGTGCCTGGTGGGGTTTCGGGGACGGCTGCCGACGGGGCGGCTGATGCCGTTGACGGCGGGGCAGCGATCGGGGGCCATTCCGCCGGGGGCGTCGACGACGCGGGACCCGGCCCGGGGTCAGGCGGAGCGGCGGTCTTGGCGGGATCGGGCCGAGCCGACGGCGGCGGCCCGGCAGGCGTCGACCGGCCGGGTGCCGCCGACGGAGTCATCGGCACTGCCACGGTGGGCGATGGCTGTGCCGCCGATACCGAGCCCACCGGGGCATCAGGCGCGGACGCCGGGGGGTTGGGCGAGGACGCGCGTGGGGCAGGCGAGGGCACGGGAGGATCGGGCGGGGACGCGGGTGGGGCAGGCGGAAAGGCGGGAGAGCCAGGCGGGGACGCCGGCGGGGTGTCCGAATTGGCCGCGAGTTCGGCCGGGGTGGGGGTGTGGTGGCGTTGCGGCGGCCACGGGCCGTCGTCGAGGGTCGCCGAGCGCATCCGGTACGCCCGTCGGGGCAGCACCAGGATCGCGACGACGGCGAGCACCAGGGCGAGCGCTCCGGCCCCGACGCGTACCAGATCGGGGGCGGCATCGGCCAGCTTCGACGGCGCGGCCTGGATCCATGGGGTGCGGTCGGCCGGGGCGGTCGGGTCGCCGGCCGGAGCTGCCGTGGCCGGCGGCGGGGCGGCACCGCCCGGTGCGGGTGGCGGAAGGGACGGTGAGGGTGGCGGCAGGGTCGGCGAGGGCGACCCGGCACGCGGCGACGGTGTCGACGGGCTCGGCGTCGATCGCGGAGCCGGCGGGCGGATCGCGGGCAGGCGGCCGGTGCGTACCCCTGGTCCGTCCGCGTCCTTCGGCAGTACGAGGATCCAGCCGGGCGCGAGTTCGACGCCGTCGGTGAACGTCGCTCCGTCGGGCTGTTCCCGGCCCCGGTTGAGCTCGATGATCTCCCGGAAGCGGTTGCCGTTGCCGAGGGTCCGCAGCGCGATGCTGTACAGGTAGTCCCGCTGGCCGTCGACCGGCGGCCCGACGACGTAGTACTTGCCGGTTTCCTCGGGCACGGCGGCGGTGGCCGGCGCCTGCGCGGCGACCGGGATGAGCAGGACCGCCAGCAGCACCGACAAGGCCCACCAGTGACTCGCCCGTCGACCGCGCACCAGGTGCGAGCTCGCCGGTATCTGCGGGTCCGACCTCGACGCCCGGCCCCGACCAGCTGACTGCATTCCTGTCTCTCCGTCTCCTCGCACGCCGCGGCCCACCGGGGGGCGGGCCGTGCGTACCCGTCTGGTCAGCGACGTTGCCCAGTGGACCGGGTCCCACCAGTCCCGTCGGCGGGATCTCCGCCGGGGACGGGCAGGATCATCGCACCGGTGGAATCCGGGCGGGCTCAGCGGCCCACCGGCTGCCACGTCTGGTTGGCCCGACCGGGGGCACATTCCCAGGTCTGGAGGGCAGCGCCGTCGGCGGTGTTGCCGCCGCGTACGTCGACGCACCTGCCTGAGTGGGGATTACGCAGCATCCCGGCCTCGACGACCCAGACCTGCGCCGGACCGCCGTTGCAGTGCGCCAGTTGCACCTTGGCGCCGTTGTCGCGCGACGCCCAGGCGACGTCCATGCACTTGTCGAGCGCCATCAGGGACCCGTTGGGGCCGTGCGAGAACCGTTGGGCCGGGCTGTCGTTGCACCTCCAGAGCTGCAATCCGGCACCGTCGGCGGAGATGCCGCCGGGCACGTCGATGCATTTGCCCTGGTACCCGCGCAGCGCGAAGGTCGAGGCGGGCGGCCCGGCGGGCTGCTCGACGGTCCGCCGTACGGGAGCCCCGCCGCCCCGGAAGGTGACCACGAAGTCCGCGCACCCGGGGCAGCTGAGCACTGTCTCGTTGCCCGGCACCCGGTCGTGGGTCGACCACAGGTAGGCGCGCGGACCGAAGGGGCGCAGCGCGGCGGTGTAGGCGCTCTCGGAGTCCCGCTCCGGGTTGACGCAGTTGA
Organism: Verrucosispora sp. FIM060022; assembly: GCF_003977705.1. NCBI lineage: Bacteria > Bacillati > Actinomycetota > Actinomycetes > Micromonosporales > Micromonosporaceae > Micromonospora > Verrucosispora sp. FIM060022. Next base: position 93,598 of record NZ_RQIV01000005.1, on the reverse strand, counting down.
TCCGGTCGCCGCGCTGGGGGTCGATCACCGCATGCGCCTCGGGGCAGGCCGCGAGCAACTGCCCACCGGAGCAGTCCCACCTGACGCAGGTGCCCGCCACCGGGGCGGGCGGGCCGCCGGGCGTCTCGATCGTGATCGTCAACGAGAGCGCGTCGACGTAGCTGACGTTGTACCAGGGCGCCCCGGAGTTGTGCTGGTCGAAGTTGAACTCGGCCAGGCTGACCGGTTCCGCGCCTCGCTCGCAGCGGTCCGGGTGGACGCCGCAGTCACCCACCAGGCAGCGGAAGGTGCTGCCGGGTTCTCCGCTGCACCGCTGCCGGGCGAAGAACCGTCCACGCCAGTGGCCCGGCCGACCGTCGTCCGGGATGACGATGGTCGCTGACTCTCCGGGGCGCAGGACGGGCAGGCCGGTGATCGGTCGCGAGCCGTCGGCGCTCTCCCCCGCACCGATCCACAACGTCTCGCCGGTGGAGTTGACGAACGTGACCCGTTCCCCGACGACCGCGTCGGATCTGCTCGACATGACCACGACCAGACCGAGGGCGAGCGTCAGGATGGTCAGGAGGGCGATCCTCCCACCCAGTCGAGCCTTGCCGCCCGGGAACGAGCCCGTACTCACCGTCATGCCGCCCTCCGCTGGCTGAACAGGCGGACCCACCAGGTCCGCGGGGTGTGTGCGACCGGCGCACGCCCGCATGACGGCGCACGACGCCCCTCGGTTCAACCGCACCTGGCCCTGGTTGGCGGAGATCGATGTCGACCAACCGGCAAAGATCGATAAATGCGCAATTACGAGTAAGCGAATCGCGTACGCGGGCACCTAACGTAGTCGTCAAATTACCCAGCTCTCTGGATGGAGTCCACATGACAGTGGCCAAGGAGCATGCCGCTCGGCGTGGGGTGATCGGCGCGATCAACGAAGCGCATCACCGTGCGGTTCTGGGGCTGTACATGGTCATCGTGCTAGCCCACTGGGCCGAGCACCTGGTTCAGGCGTACCAGATCTGGGTGCTGGGTTGGGCCCGGCCACAGGCGCGCGGCGTCCTGGGCATGCCGTTCCCCTGGCTGGTCAGCTCCGAGTGGCTGCACTACGGGTACGCGATCGTCATGCTCATCGGTCTGTTCGCCCTGCGTCCCGGTTTCGTCGGGCGGGCCCGCACCTGGTGGACGATCGCCCTGGCGATCCAGTTCTGGCACCACATCGAGCACTTGTTCCTGCTGTTGCAGGTGCAGGCCGGCTTCCTGCTGCCCGGCACGTCGGTGCCGACGAGCTTCGCCCAGCTCCTGATCCCCCGGGTCGAACTGCACCTGTTCTACAACTCCATCGTGTTCCTGCCGATGCTGGTCGCGATGTACCTGCACCTGCGCCCCAACGAGCAGGAGTTGCAGTTGCAACGATGCAACTGCACCCTGGAAGGCCGTCAACGGCTCGCCGCCACCAACTCCGGCAGCTGACCGGCCATCATGTCTGCCGGGCGCCGCACGCTGGCCATCGTCACCGCCCTCGCCTCCGTGGGGGTCGCCCTCACCGTCGCCGCGGTCGTCCGGCAGTCCGACGGCACCCCCGCCCGGGTCCTCTCGGTGGACCCGGGCGACGGTGCCGCGCTGACCTCCCCGCCGGACGCGGTCACCCTGCGGTTGTCCACCGGCGCCGACTCGGTGCTGTCCCACGTCACCGTGCGCGACAACACCGGCAACGCGGTCAACGACGGCCGGGTACGCGCCGACGGGAAGACCGGGCTGCGCCAACCGGTACGGCTCACCGACCCGGGCGACTACAGCATCGCCTACCACATCACCTTCTCCAACGGACAGGACGCCACCGGCATCCTGCGCTTCAGCGTCGGCACCGGCGCACCGCCCCAGGGCATCGTGGACGTCCCCGACCCGATCCTGGACGACGCCGACCACGCTCACGGCATCGACCCGTTGGGCGCCACGCTCCTCGTCATCGACGGCCTGGTGCTGGTCGTCGTCCTCGCGCTGCTGCTGCGCCGGCCCGCCCGTCACCGACGACCACCGGCCCGCGCGTCGACCGTCTCGGCCGCCTCCGGTCACCTCGACGGGTCACCCGACGAGCCCGCCGGCCGCTGAACCACTCGACCGGCCCGGTCGGTGCTGATCACCGACCGGGCCGGTCCTGTGTGCACTGACGTCGCGATGGCCGTAGAGCCTGCTCCCACCCCTCGCATCCTCGGGTGTGCGCACCGGCTGTCCCACGGCCGTGAGCACGACGAAGGTGGTGGCTGCGAGGGCCTCCACCCGGCGCGAACGTGTCGACTGCCGTCGATCGCACGTCCATTCGTGGCCCGGCCTGCGAATCGGGCGAACGGCGACCGACGACGGCGACCGTACGCGCCGATCCGGGCGGTCATCATTGCGCTGACGTGCGGCGGAGCACCGTCCAGTGACGCACTCGGAGAGATGCGACGGCCGCCGCGCCACTGTGATTCTCACAGGTGACGGGCTGCGCCGTCCGGCACCCGCTTCCGGCGGGATCGCCCTCAACACGCAGCAGGGTGCCCACGGCTTGGAGTCGCCGACCAGCCGACATCGAGGAGTGCGCAGTGCCAGCCACCGACGTCTGGAATGCCGCAATCCTCGCCCCGGACACCCGCACCATCTGAGGCCCGACGCGCCTCTGACGGAAGGAGTCACCCGTGACCACCAACAGCCTCGGACCGCAGGTGTCCGCCGACGACCGGGCCGCTGTCGCAGCCCTGCCCGAGCGGGTCGTGCAGGCGTGGGCGGCGAACGACGCCGACACCTTCGCCGGTCTCTTCACGCCGGACGGCACCATGATCCTGCCCGGTGTGACCCGCAAGGGCCGCGACGACATCCGCGACTTCATGGCGCAGGGCTTCGCCGGCCCCTACAAGGGGACCCGCGTCACCGGGCAGCCCTTCGACATCCGCTTCCTCGGTCCCGACGTGGCGCTGCTGCTCACCGAGGGCGGCGTACTCGCCCCGGGTGAGACGGAGGTGGCCGCCGAGCGGGCCATCCGCGCCTCCTGGCTGCTGGTCCGTACCCCGAACGGCTGGCAGTTGACCGCGTACCAGAACAGCCCGCGCGACGCGCGCTGACTGTGCACGTCCTTCGGCACCCGGTCGAAGGCCCCGCTGACCGGTGCCGTCCAAGGTGTCCCATCTTCGAGTGAAGGGCAGGAACGAACGTGCGTGTACTGGTCACCGGCGGCACCGGTTTCATCGGCTCGCACACGGCCGCGGCATTGCTGCGCGCCGGGCACGAGGTGCGACTGTTGGTTCGTGACCCCGACACGGTCGGGCCTGCCCTCGAACCACTCGGAGTGTCCACCGCGGACGTGGCGACCGTCACCGGTGACGTGACCGACGCGCGGTCGGTCGGCCGGGCGATGGACGGCTGCGCCGCGGTTCTGCATGCCGCCGGGGTCTACTCGTTCGACACCCGCCGTCACGCGCAGATGTGGCAGGTCAACGTCGGGGGCACCGAGGTGGTGCTCGACGCGGCCCGCGCGGCCGACGTCGAGACGATCGTGCATGTGTCCTCGGTGGTGGCCCTGGCACCGACCGGGGGTGCTCCGCTCGCCACGGATCTGCCGGTGAGCCGCCCACGGGAGCGGTACATGGCCACCAAGGCGGCTGCCGAGGAGATCGCCCGACGGCACCAGGCAGCGGGATCACCGGTAATCATCACGTACCCGATGGCCACGCTGGGCCCACACGACCCGTACGTCGGTGATCAGGTGGCCCGGTTGCGGGCGCTGCTGCGCGGGCAGCTGCCCATCTGGCCGGGCGGCGGATTTCCGGTGGGTGACGTCCGCGAGGTGGCCGACCTGCACGTCGCGGCGCTGCGACCCGGGCCGGGCCCGCGACGCCTGCTGGCACCGGGACGGACCTTGTCCACCCGTGAGTTCGTCGCGGCCGTACGCGAGGTCACCGGCCGCCGGTTGCCGGTCGCCTACCTGCCCTCGGCGGCGGTGCTGCCGGTGGGGGCCGCCGCGTCCGCGTTCCAGCGGATCTGGCCCTGGCACGTCCCCGTCGAGTACGGCGCGGTCTACACCTGTCACTGCGACCTGCGTACCGGCCCGCAGGTGCCCGCGCCGACCCGCCCGGTCACCGAGACGATCCGGGACACCGTGGCCTGGTTGTACCGGACCGGCCGCATCAGCCGGCGACAGGCCGGGCTGGCCGCCGACGCCGCTTGACCACGAGGCGACGGCGTCGCCTCCAGCGGCGCTCCCTCCTTCGGCGATCCGTCGCCGGCGTGCCCTGGCGCCGGCCACCCTGGTGCCGGCGTTGCCCTGGCGCCGGCCGCCCTGGCCGTCGGCGCGGCTACTGTGCCGTGTCTGCGGCAGCGGCGAGTTCCGCCCGACCTTCCGCCGCCTCGACCAGGGTGGTCATCCCGGCCAACGTGTGGTGGGTGAAGCACTCGCGCAGCGGGACCGTGACCCCGAAGCGGCGCTGGATCCGCCGGACGAGCTGGGGGACGAGCATCGAGTGCCCCCCGGCGTCGAAGAACGAGGTGTCGGCCGCGAACGGACCGGTGCCCAGCAGCGCCGACCAGATCTCGGCCAGGCCCCGTCCCACCGGGCTGTCCACGGGCCGTCGCGCCGCTGCCGATCTCGGTGCGGGCGCTCGGCGACGCTCCCCCTTGCCGGCCGCCTGGCGGGGCAACGCCTCGACCGGGTCGCGGCGGCCACGCAACTCCAGCAGCCCGTCCCAGCGCCAGCGCCCGAGGTCACCGGTGCGGTACCAGCGCAGGTCGCTGTCGTCGGCCGGCTCCCCGTCGGGGGCTCGGAACGCCGCCCGCCGTCGGCTACCGTCGTCGCCGCTGCCGTCGTACTCACCGCTGCCGTCGTGCCCGCCGTCGTCGAGGTAGCCGTCGCAGATGTAGCGGCTGCGCACCACGATCTCGCCGGTGAGGCCCGTCGGGCAGGGCTGGTCCGCCTCGTCGAGGACCAGCACCTGCCGTCCGGGAATCGGGCGGCCGATCGGCACGTTCGCCGGCACCGGGCCGGTGATCTCGTGCCAGGTGGCCGCGATGGTCTCGGCGGGGCCGTAGAGGGTCGCCAGCCGGGTCGCCGGCAGCACCCGTCGGAAGCCGTTCACCACCTCGTCCGACAGCGTCTCGCCGGTCAGCACCAGCCGACGCAGGCTGGTGGGCCGGGCGGCGGGCTCCCGGGCCGCGAGGACGCCCAGCAGCTCCCGGGCGAGGCTCGGCACCGTCTGCAGGAAGGTGATGCGCTCCCGGACCAACCAGTCGACCAGGTTCTCGGGGTGCGCCCGGATGCGGACCGGCACGGGATACAGGGTGCCGCCACCGACCAGCGTGGCGACCGTCTCGCACAGGCTCGGGGCGTGTGCCGGGGCGAGCCACTGGGCCACCCGGGCACCGGGCGTCAGCTCCAGGGCGTCGGCCATCCAGGTGACGAACTGGGCGAGCGCCGCGTGGTCGTGGGCGATGCCCGCCGGCCGCCCGGTGCAGTCCGAGGCGTACGCCACATAGGCCGTGCGGGTGAGGTCGTCGGTCGGCGGCGGCGCCGTCGTCGTCGACGGGCGGGGCAGGCAGGTCACGTCGACCAGCCGGCCGTCGAGTTCGTCGCGGAACCAGCGGGCCAGGTCGTCGTCCGGGTCCTCCCCCGTCCGGAGCAGACAGACCGGACGCAGCTGCGACAGGATCGCCCGGCCGCGCTGACCGCCGTCGCCGGTGCCGAACCGGACCAGGTGACCACCGGCGCGCAGGACGCCCAGCGACGCGGCGAGCTGCCACGGCCCGGCGGTCATCCGTACCGCCACGGGCGCGCCCTCGACGGCCAGCCCGCGCAGGTACGTGGCCACCGCCGCGGTGCGGCGCTCCAGTTCGCCGTACGTCCACCGGCCGTCCCGGCTTGCCACGGCGACCGCCTCCGGGTTCTGTCCGGCACGCCGACGGACGATCTCGTGCACGGGCAGCGCTTCGGCGCGCGGGCCGTCGGTCGAGCCGACAAGCGTCGGGCCGTCCAGGGACAGCCGATGCACCGGCGTGTGCGGTGCATCGAGCGCGGCCGACAGCAGCGTGCGCACCTGCCCGAGCAGGCCGGCGGCGGTGGCGGAGGCGAACCGGTCGGCGCGGTGGCTGAGCGTGCCGGCCACCGTGGGCCAGGTGCTGCGTACGGTGATCGCCAGATCCGCGACGGTGGGGCCCAGGTCGGTCACCGCCGTCGGTACGACACCGGCACCGGCCAGCCGCAGGTCCGCCTCCGGGCCCGGTAGGGCCAGCAGGACGTCGCAGAACGGCACTCGCCTCGGGTCACGCTCGACGGGCAGTTCCCGGACCAGCCGCGCGAACGGCAGCTCCCGGTGTCTGGTGGCGGCCCGCAGCACGGCTGCGGCCCGGTCCACCGCCTCGCTGAAGGTGGGGCCACCGCCGAGATCGGTGGTGAGGACCAGCAGGTTGTCGCAGGGGCCGACGAGCGCGGGAAACCCGGGCGGTGGCACCGGTACCGGCATCGCGACGGTCACCCGGTCGTCGTCGCCGTACCGGTGCAGGACCGCCTGCACGGCGGCCAGCAGCACCGCCGCCGGGTTGGCCGACCGGGTCCGGCAGTACGTGGCCAACTGGTCGGCGAGGGCGGTGCCCCAGTCGAACGGCACCAGGCCGGCGGGCCCCGCCGGGCGGGTGGCGCCGTCGTGGTCGACGGGCAGCGGTACCGGTGGCGGCAGCGGGGTGAGGTGGGCGGTCCACCAGTCCAGCAGCCGGCGGCCGACCGGGCCGTCCACCAGGTCACGCTGCCAGCGGGCGTACTCGGCGTAGCGCAGCACCGGGGCCAGCGACGCGGGGGTGATCGGGCCGGGGCGTACCTGCGCGGCGTAGCAGATGGACAGCTCGTCCACGATTATCGAGATCGACCGGTCGTCGGCCACCGCCCGGTGCAGCGCCAGCACCAGCCGGTGCGTGGCGGGGCCGGTACGCACCAGCGTCAACCGGGCCAGCGGCGTGTCGGTGGCCCGCTCCGGGACGGAGGCGGCCGCCGTGCAGACCCGGTCGATGGCGCGTTCGCGTTCCGCGTCGGCCAGGTGCCCGAGGTCGACGTGGACGAACGCGCCGGTGCTGTCGGCGGAGACCACCGGCTGCGGGACGCCGTCCACCTCGACCAGCCGGGTCCGCAGCACCTCGTGCCGATCCAGCAGTGTGCGCCAGGCCGACCGCAGCGCCGGCACGTCGATCGTCCCGTGCAGGTGCCAGGTGCGGACCAGCCGGTGCACACCCCGGTACGGGGCGAGTTGCTCCAGCAGCCACACACCGTCCTGCAGCCAGGAGGTGGGGCCCGGCTCGACTGCCACCTCGGCGTCGCCGGTCAGCGTCGTTTCTCCGCTCGTTGCCACGGACGAATCGTGGCATGTGGAATTGCGGCGGTCTTCTCAGTGATTGCGATCCCGAATACCGGTGCCGACGATTATCCGTCGAGCAATTCAGTCGACCGAAACAGACCGGAAATGACATTTCCGACCTGCCTTTCCGGCCCTGCACACGCCGTAGTGCCGCCGCGTGCCTTCGCTGCCGGTTCGCAGCGACATGCCTCGCGACGGTGCGCGTTTCGGGTTTGTTCCGGCGTGCCGCCGTCGTCGGCGGCACGCCGTCCGTTCATCGCGCCATCGGTCAGGAGACCACCGTGACCCGCATCGGCAGGCCACCCTTGATCCGCAGGGAGAGCATCGGTTCGGGCACCACCTGGTACGCCGGGTCGCCGGTCAGCCGCAGTTCCCGTACCACCATGGCGGTGACGAAGGTGGCCTCCATCAGTCCCAGGTGGTTACCCACGCAGAACCGTGGTCCGGCGCCGAACGGCACGTACGCGTAGCGGGGTCGGTCGTTCGGGCGGGCGGGGTCGAACCGGTCCGGGTCGAACCGGTCCGGGTCGTCCCAGAACTCCGGATGCCGGTGCAGGGTGTACGGGCAGATCAGCACGTCCGAGCCGCCCGGCACGTGGTAGCCGCCGATCACGTCGGGCTGCTGGGCGATCCGGGAGAGCATCCACACCGGCGGGTACAGCCGCATCGCCTCGTTGATCACCTGTGCGGTGAACCGCAGCCGGGCCAGGTCCTCGTACACCGGCTGCCGGTCGCCGAGCACCTCCACCGCCTCGGCGCGGACCCGTTCCAGCACCTCCGGGTGCCGGTCGAGCAGGTGGAACGTCCAGCCCAGCGTGCTGGCCGTGGTCTCGTGACCGGCCAGCAGCAGGGTGACCAGTTCGTCGCGCATCCGCAGCCGACCCACCCGAGGGTCGGCCTCCTGCCGGGTCGAGACGATCAGCCGGGACAGGGCGTCGTCGCCCTCCTCGCCCCGCGCCCGCCGCTGGGCGACCAACGCGTCGACGACCCGTTGCAGGTCCCGCCGGGCCCGCCGGAACCGCAGCTGGTGCGGCAACGGCAGCCAGGTCGGCACGGAACCCATGGTGACCATCTCGAACATGGCCTGGTCCTGCATGACCTCGAAGGAGTGGCCCACCGAGCGGTGCTCGCTGAGGTCGCTGTCGAGCAGCGTACGGCCGAGCACACCGAGGGTGAGCCCGGTCATCTCCTTGACGATGTCGACGGGCGCGCCGTCGCGGTGCGCCCGCAGCCGTTGCACCAGCCCGGCGGCCTCGTCGACGACCACGCCGGCCTGGGCGGCGATCCGCTTGGCCTGGAACGCCGGTTGGATCACCCGCCGCTGTTTGCGCCACAGCTCACCCTCGCTGGTGAGCAGGCCGTCGCCGAGGGCCCGCCGGGCCTGGGCCAGTCCGACGCCCTTGTGGTAGTTCTGGCTGTTGTCGGCCAGCACGTACTTGGCGTGGTCCGGGTGGTTGAAGAAGTAGAGCCGTTTGAAACTCGGCCCGAGCCGGACCACGTCGCCGTAGCTGGCCGCGGTGCGCATCATGCCCAGCCGGTCCTGGGCGAGCTGCCAGAGCGTACGCAGCATCGCCGCTCCGGTCGGTCCCGCTGTGACCCGCCGCGTTCCTGCGATGGTCATCCCGTCACCCCGCCTCGGACAGCGGCCTGCCAGGCCGGCACACCGTCAGCCACGTCGATGCCGTCCCGGTCGAGTTGCCGGAACCGGCCACGTACGAACAGCACCCCGTCGGCCTCCGGTTCCCGACGGACCGCGAGCAGGTTGGCCACGAAGATGGTGTGGTCCCCACCGTCGTAGGACCGCCACAGCTCGCACTCGAAGTGCGCCAGCGCCCCGACGATCAGCGGAGCGCCGGTGAGCCGGCCCGGCACCCAGTCGACCGCGTCGAACTGAGCGGCGCCCAACGGGCGTCGGCGGTCGGCGAAGTGCCGGGCCACCGGCTCCTGGTGTGCGGCCAGGACGGAGACTCCGAACTGGCCGCACTCGATCAGGCTGCGATGCATGATCGCCTGTTGATCGACGCAGATGAGCACGAGGGGCGGATCCAGGGAGACCGACGTGAACGAGTTCGCGGTCATCCCGTGTGGACATTCTCCGCCAACGGTCACCACGGTCACGCCCGTGGCGAACGTGCCGAACGCACGGCGCAACTGGACCGGATCGCACGGCTCGGCGGTGGGCTCTGGCTGGACGTTCACGTGTACCTCCCGTGGATCGCTATGCCGCCCGCGCCCGCACCCGGTAGGGCGCCAGCGCCCGGGCCAGCGCCTCCGGCACCCGGGACGGGCTGGTGCGGTTGTTCGGCCCCCGCATGCAGGCCACCCGTTGCCGGCCGCGGGCGACCAGCACCTCGCCCTCGGGATGCATCCGGACATAGTCGAAGCTGAATTCGATCTGTGTCTGGGCGAGTTCGACCAGCCGCATCCGAATGGCCAACTGGTCGAAGGCGGTGATTTCCGCGAAGAATTCGCAGTCGACCTTCAACGTGAACAGCTTCAGATCGCTGCGCAGGTCGTCGAGGACGTCGTTCGCCTTGTCGTGCAGGAACATCTCCCGGCAACGGCCCTGCCAACGCAGGTAGTTGACGTAGTAGACGTTGCCGACCAGGTTGGTCTCCTCGAAACCGACCGTGTGCCGATACTCGTAGTAGTCCTCCACCTCACAGCCCTCCGTCGGTACGGACGGTGAACACGACAGGCATGGCCGCCGGGCCAACGGTGGTGGCGAAGGTCGCCACCCGCGTCGCGCCCGCGGCGAAGACCAGCCACCCGTCGCGTTGGATCGGGGTCAGCGTCACCGAGAGATGCTCCGGCAGGTCGACCTGCCGCAGGCAGTCCAGCGCCGCCTCCACTTGGGTCGCGGCGGTGTCCCGGTCGACGCCGAAGCCGGTGACCACCTGGTCGACAAGCGCCTCGTACCGGCCCAGGACCGGGGCGCCGCTGTCGACCGGTCGCGGCGAGACGGGCCGTACGTCGCAGCCGACCGGGGTACGGGCTGCCACGGCGAGGCTGAGTTCCGCGCCGTGGCAGACCGCCACGTACCGCCCGTCCACCTGCTCGGCGTGCCCGTCGGGGGTGTACCGCAGGTCGGCGGCGTGCCCGAGGGCCCGACCGACCGCCAACTCCGGCTGGTCACCGGCGTTCGGCTCCACCGCCACCGCGATCGCGGTGCCGATCAGGTCGCCCAGGGTCCGCTCCAGGTAGGAGCCGAGCAGCGGCGCCACCCAGGGGCCCCGGCCGTCCTTCTTGCGTACCGCCCGCAGTTGCAGGCCCTCCCACCGCTCGACGACCTCGCCGGTGCCGGTGCGCAACGCGATGTCGTAGACGTAGGTGTCTCCGTCGCGCTCCCGCTCGGTGGCGCAGTAGCGCAACGGCTCACCGGTGCCCATCCGGGACCCGGCCGGGTACAGCCGTGCGATCGCCACCGGCAGCAGCGTGGCGTCCGGTACGCAGACCTGGTTGCCGTGCATCAGCGCGTCGCGCACCCCCGGGTCTCCGAGCACCAGCGTGTCCGGCAGGTAGGCGCTGAACCAGTCGGTCTCCGGCACGGTGGCCACGTCGGCGTCGACGTCGCGGGCCGCCGCCCGGTGGAAGGCGCGCAACCGTTGGAAGCGCGCTCCCTGGAACAGGGTGTCGCCGTACAGGTCCCGGGCCGGGTCCAGCGGCACCGGCGGCAGGTCGTCGGCGACCTGCTCCGGCGGACCGTCCGGCACCGGGCCCTCGACGAAGCGCAACGTGGCCTCGAAGTGGTCCGCGGCGAATCCGGTGTCCGCGGTACGGATCACCGCCCGTACCGTGTCGTCGGCGGTCACCAGGGCCGCGACCCGGATGGTGGTGCTGCCGTGCGGTGGCACCACGATCGGCCGTGCGAAGCGGGCCTGTTCGATGACCGGCACCTCGCTGCGACCGGTCACCGTCATGGCCGCCTGGGCCATCGCCTCCATGCCCATGACCGCGGGGAAGAGCAGGTTGCCGTCGAGCAGATGGTCGGGCAGGTACAGGTCGCTGCCGGCGGTGAGTTCGATGTCCGTGACCAACTCCACGCCGTGGTAGCGCACCTGCGGCCGGTCCACGAAGCGCAGCAACGGCAGTTCCGGCTCCTCGAAGCGCAGCGTGTCCAGACTGTCTGCCCGTCCGCTGATCACCACCACCGCCGGGGTGTCCGGGTCGGTGACCAGCCGGCGCAGCACCGCCACCCCCTGCTCGGGGGTGATCGGGGTGATGCCGTCGCGGGCCAACGACTCGACGACGGACAGCTTCTCCCCCATGCCCACACCGGACCAGACCGACCACTCCAGGCAGATCGAGCGGCAGGTCGGGTGGGCCGCGCCGAAGCGACGGGTCTGTTCGGCCAGCCGATCGTTGGCCGTGGCGTAGTGCGCCTCGCCCCGCAGCCCGGCCCGGCCGATGATGCTGCCGAAGGTGACCAGCAGCTTCAGCCGGTCGGCGTCGACGGCGTCCAGGACCGCGGCGAGGCCGCCGACCTTGGGTGCCAGCGCGCCGTGCACGGCGTCCATGTCGAGCGAGGTCAACGCCGCCGGTTCGTTGCGCCCGGCGCCGTGCAGCACCCCGGTCACCGGGCCGAGCAGCCGCTCGACCTCGTCGACCGCGGCCCGCACCGCCACCGGGTCGGTGACGTCGGCACGCAGGTAGCGCGCCTGCACACCGGCGGCGGCGAAGCGTTCCAGGTTGGCCGCCAGTTCCGCGTCGGCGGCCAGGTCGGAACGGCCCAGCACGGCGAGTTTGGCACCGGCGTCGGCGGCCAGGGCGAGCGCGCACTCCGCCGTGATGCCCTTGCCGCCGCCGGTGACCAGCAGCACGTCACCGGCACCGAGCGGCTGTTCGACCCGACCGGCGTCGATGGGCAGGGCCCGCAGGACCTGCTGCCGACGCGCCCCGGTCACGTCGTAGTGGACCTCGTGATAGGTGTCGGTCGCGGCGACCTCGGCCAGCACCCGGTCGGCGACGTCCAGGGTGGCCGGCAGGTGCACCACAGTGGTCCGGATCCGGGGGTCCTCCAGCCTCAGGGTCCGGGCCAGGCCGCTGGCGCCCAGGCCGTGCTGCACCAGCACGAAGCGGTCGCCCGCTCCGGCGGTCAGCGCCGCCCGCGCCCCCTGCAACGCCGGTTCGAGTTGCTCCGGGGTGCAGTCGGCCGGCAGCCAGACCAGGACTCCGCCGCCGACTCCGCCGCCGGCCAGCGCCTGCCGGGCCTGCTCCGCGCGCGGGTCGGTGTGGCCACCGAACAGTTGCCACCCGGCGTTCGTCTCGGCCGGGCCCGGCACCGGTGTGGGCGCCTCGACCAGGTCGACCGCGAACGCCCGGATGAAGGTGTCCACGCCCGGCACCGACGCGGGCTGCGTCAGGTCCTCGGCCAACCCGGTGCCGATCAGCGCCTCCATCGCCTCGGCGACCTCCCGTACGGTCGCCGTGGCCACGTTTGTGGGCAGCCGCGACGGCGGTACGCCGAGCTGCTGCGCAGCCTGGTTCACCACCTGGCTGACCGTGATCGAGCTCAGGTGCAGGTCGTCGAGGAGCCGGCTGTCCTCACCGACCATGTCCAGCGGCAGTTCCGCCCGGGCGGCGACGAGTTGACGCAGCACCAGGGAGGCCGGCTCCCCAGTGGGTGCGGCACCGTTCACGGAGGCCGGCGCGGCGACCGGCGGCGGCGAGTCGGGCAGCACCACGTCGGAGTCGGTCTCGCACGGGCTGGCGAAGAAGCTGAACTCGTCGACGTCCTTGACCGGCCGGACCAGCCGGCCGTCGAAGAGCTGCGGATGCACCCGCGCCGCCCCGACCACGTACGCCGCGGCGACGACGCGCAGCACGCTGGCCAGCGTCTCGTCGTCGGTGTCGAGCGCGACCGTCGGCACCGAGGTGTCGGTACGGCCCAGGTCGGACAGGATCCGCCCCGGTCCGACCTCGACGAACAGGTCCACCTCCTTGGCGGCCATCGCGATGGCCTGCGCGAACAGCACCGGCTCGGTGATCTGGTCGCGCAGCAGCACCGACAGGTCGACGTCGGCAGGCAGGACGGTGCCGGTCACGGTGGAGACCACCTGGCGCTGCAACGGCTGGAACCGCTCCTCGGCGAGGTAGCCGCCGAACGCCTCGGCCGCCTCGGCGACCAGCGGCGAGTGGAAGGCGTGCGAGACCCGTAGGCGTTTGCCGGGGATCCCGGCCACCTCGGCTCGTTCCAGCACCCGCTCGACGGCGTCGATCGGACCGGAGATCACCGTCTGCCGCTGACTGTTGTAGCCGCCGATGACCACCGGCTCCCCGCTGAGCAGGCGGCGGGCGGTCTCCGGGTCGGCCGGGACACCGGCCATGGTGCCGCCGGGACGGCCGTGCTCGGCCATGGTGCGTCCCCGGGCGGCGGCCATCCGCAGCACCGAGGACAGGTCCATCGCCCCGGCCCAGTGCAGCGCGGTGAGCTCGCCGAGGCTGTGCCCGACGGCCACGTCGGCCTCGATGCCGAGCGCGCTCAGCACGCTGAGCCCGGCGACCGAACCGGTGACGATGCGCGGCTGGGCGACCTCGGTGGCCACCACGTCACCGGTGGGCAGCGCCGCCTCGGTGACGATCCGGTCGGCCTGGGTGAACCGGCGGCGCAGCGCCTCGGCCGGTCGACCCCGGCCGGTGCCCTGGCCGGGGAAGAGGAACCCGACCCGGGCGGCGCCGCGGACGTGGCCGAGGAAGGCCCGGCCGTCGGCGGCGTACAGTCGGCTCTCGCCGGCCTGCAGCGCCGCGTGCACCCGCAGCAGTTGACGCTCGGCGTCCTCCGGCGAGCGGGCCACCACCGCGGCCCGGTACGGCCGGTCGCCGAGTTCGGTGTAGATGCTGGCGGCCAGGTCGCCGAGTTGGGCGTAGGAGAGGCGGATCACCTGTCCGGCCAGGGCGTGGACCCGCTCGGCCAGTTCGGCCGGGGTGTCCGCGTCCAGGACCAGCAGTTCGACGTTCTGGGCGCGGGCGGCGATGGTGCGGGTCCGGGCGTCCGGCGAGCGACGCGCAGTCTCCTCACCGGACACCACCAGGTGGGTGTTGATGCCGCCGAAGCCCATCGCGGTGATCCCGGCGCGCAGCGGCGCGTCGGCCGGCCACGGCTCGGCGGTGGGCAGCACCCGCAGCTTCGCCTCGTTCGAGGTGAGCACCTCGTGCGGCTCCTCGCAGGCGACCGTCGGCGGCAGCATCTGGTGGTGCACCGCGAGGACCGCCTTGAGCAGGCCGGCCACCCCGGCCGCCGCCTTGGTGTGCCCGATCATCGCCTTGATCGAGCTGATCGCGGCCGGGGTGCCGGACGCACCGGCGGCCCGACGCGCCTCGGTCAGCGCCCGCAGCTCCGTCGCGTCACCGACCTCGGTGCCGGTGCCGTGTCCCTCGAACATCGGCACGGTCTCGATGCCGAACCCGGCGCGGGCGTACGCCCGGGTCAGCGCCAGCCGGTAGCCGTCCTCCTCCGGCCGGGTGATGCCACCCTTGCCGTCGGAGGACATGCCCCATCCGGCGATGGAGGCGTAGATCCGCCGGCCCTGCGCCACCGCGTCCTCGTGGCGCATGAGGACGACCATGCCGCAGCCCTCGCCGGGCCAGAAGCCGTTGGAGCCCTGGTCGTAGACCTTCATCTCGCCGCGCGCCAGCGCACCGGTCTTGGCGAAACCGATGATCTCGAACGGGTCGATCGACAGGTCGACCCCGCCCGCGACCGCGACGTCCAGTTCGCCTTCCACCAGGCTTCGGCAGGCGGTGAGCACCGACAGCAGCGACGACGAGCAGGCGCCGTCGACGGTGTAGCCGCCGCCCTTGAGGTCGAAGTAGTTGCAGATCCGCCCGGCGATAGTGTTGGACAGGCCACCGGCCAGGGTGTCCTCGTCGATGGCCGGGAACGGCGCCTTGTAGCGCTGTTCCAGGGTGCCGAGGAAGTCGGCGAGCTGGTCGTCGTCCCAGCCCTGCTCGCGCAGGGCGGCACCGACCGTCCGCCGGACGTACGGCCAGCGCAGCCGCATCACGTTCGCCCGGGAGAACTCCCCGGTCAGGGTGTTGCCGACCACCACGCCGGTGCGTTCGCGGGGCAGTTCGGCGCCCATCGGGAAACCGGCGTCACCGAGCGCCCGGGCGGCGGTGTCCAGGGCCAGCCAGTGGGTCAGGTCGGTGGACCGGTACGTGCTGCCGGCGATCCGGTACTTCTGCCGGTCGAACTCGTACCCCTCGATGACCGCGGCGTTGCGGGCGTAGAACCGGTCCGGGACGCTGCGGTCGGCATCCCAGTAGTCGGCCAGCCGCATCCGTTCGTCCGGCAGCCGGCGGAAGGCCCGCCGGCCCGTGATCACGTTCTCCCACAGTTCACCGGGAGAGGCGGCGTCCGGATATCGGCATGCCAGGCCGACGACGGCGATCCTGCTCATGCCGGCACCGCTTCCTTGTGGGAGTTGGGGCCCGCGGCGAGGGCGTCGGTGGTGGCGGTCGCGGGGACCGGCACCCCGTCGGTGGGCGCCGCCGCGGCGGCGGCTTCCCGCTGTTCGCGAGCCTTGTTGGAGATGTGCAGCGCCCAGAGGAACATGCCGCGGATGAGGCAGACCGCCGCGGTGGCGAAGAAGAGCCCGTACGCGATGCCCATGCCCGTGATGAGCCCGTAGAGACTGGCCACGCCGGCGCCGAAGGCGATCTGGGACGCCGGGCGGGACGGGCTGGTTCCCGGGTCGGTGATCATGTAGTTCGTGAACAGCACGAACGCCACGCTTGTCATCATGCCCAGCGCACCCAGGATGGAGACGTCCAGGACCAGGCCACGGATCACCGCCTGGAGCACGAACGCGGACAGCCAGCCCATGATCAGGAACATCCGGCCGGTCAGCTTGGCGTTGAGCATCGTGCCGGCGGTGAGGATGATCGCCGGGACCAGCCAGTCACCCAGCGCCGGGGTGTGCTCGGTGAAGTGGTACGGCGGCGCGATGCTGGCCCACGGGAAGAGAATCAGAATCATCGCGATGCCGAAGTTCGACGGGTTCATGTAGTGCCGCAGTCGACCCCGGACGGGGGCTCGCAGGATCCACTTCGCGGCGATCGCCACGGTGACCCCGAACATCATCACCCAGACCCGGTCGTTGACGTAGGTCAGCATGTTGACGGCCAGCGAGGTGATGTGCGCCGGGAAGAGGAACTCGACGAATCCGCGCTTTCCGGCGCCGAGGAAGCGCGGCGCGCGACCCTCGGCCCGGGCGCCGATCACCTCCAGCACGATCTCCACCGTGTAGCCGGTGGCGAGCGCGATGAACGGCCACAGCCAGGGCTGCTCGAAACCGAGGTAGACGTAACCGACGATGTTGAAGATCGTGATCGAGATCGCGAAGCGGCGCAGCGCCGTCGTCGTCTTCGCGTCGTGCCGGACGGGGCTGGTCTTGGTGTCGGCCATCTCCGTTACCTCTCGTTGGCCTGCGAGCCGAGCTGCACGTCGTGCCAGCCCGGGGTCAGCTGAAGGTCCTGCTTACGGATTTGCCCGGTGCGGTCGCGCCAGCAGAGCGTGACCTGTACCGAACCGGTGACCTCGGCGCCGAGACCGATGTGCACCTCGTTGCTGCGCTTGCCGGAGTGCCCGCCGCCGCCGTCGACCCGGGAGACGAACTTGCGGCCGTCGGGGGTGGTGACCATGACCTGGGCGCCCACCGCCGGCGAGCCGGTAGCGGCCGGATCGGCGGTCTCGTGGGTCAGCCGCAGGCCGAGGAAGGCGCCGGCGTCCGGGCTGGTGTTGCGGTAGAAGATCGGCTCGGCCCACTGCCGGGCCACCGCCATGTCGAGCCGGCCGTCGCCGTCGGCGTCGCCGGTGGCGATGCCTCGGGTCGGCAGCGGGATGTCCAGGCCGAGCTCGGGGGCGATGTTGACGTACCGGCCGTCCTTGCCCTCGACGAAGAAGTGCAGACGCTGACTGCCGCCGATGTCGTCACCGGGACGCACGTTCGGCCACCAGCTCGTGTGGCGCACCAGCGTGTCGTTGGTGGTGGCCAGCTCCTGCAGCTGGGGCCAGCGGTTGACCTCACCGCGGACGAAGCCGGTGGCCTGGGCGATGGCGAGCCGGCCGCCGTTGTCGAAGTCGGCCATCTTGACGTCCCAGCCCCAGCCCGACCAGGCCAGGCCGAGGTCGGCGCTACGGTCCCGGAAGGGCGCCTTGCCGCTGCTGAACGCCGTCTTGACCCCGCTCTGGTCGGCGGCGGTGTTCATGAACGTGTAGTTGCTCTCCTGGATGCCGAACGGGGTGGTGATGTTGCTGACGAACAGGTCGTACAGGCCGTCACCGTCGATGTCACCGAAGTCGGCGCCCATGCCCTTGAACGAGTCCCGGCCCAGCACCTTCGACTTCGGGATGGTCGCGCTACGGGCCCCCTGGACCAGGGCGAACTCGATGTTGCCCGGGGTGGACCGGTTGTAGAGCAGCCGGTCGGGACCGAAGTCGTGCGCCAGGTACAGCTCGGGCAGCAGGTCACCGTCGAGGTCGACGGCGGCAGCAGCCAGCGCCCACCCCTTGGAGGCACTGTGCGGGATCACGTTGTCCACCCGTTGGAACACGGCGGTGGGCTCGGCGCCCCCGGTGCCCTCGGTGAACCGGAAGACGTAGTCCTCGCCGCCGTTGAGGCCGTAGGACATCGAGTCGTTCATCTCCACGCCGCCCTTGACCGTGTCGTCGAGGACCGGGCTGTGCGGGAAGTAGTTACCGACATAGATGTCGACGTGGCCGTCACCGTCGAAGTCGTCGATGGCCACCGCGTTGGTGTTCCACAGCGGGCCGTTGTACTCGCCGACACCGACGCCGGGCACCAGCTCGACGGGGCGGTAGGCGGCGGTGCCGGAGCTGAGTTCCTTGCCGTTGTTGAGGAACAGGATCGGCGTGCGGGCCCAGTAGTAGACCAGCAGGTCCATCCGGCCGTCCTCGTTGAAGTCACCCGGCGCGCAGCCCATCGGTGCGGTGATCCGGCTGATCGGCAACGGCGCGGCGTCCAGCGCGAACGGCTGGTACCGCTGCTCGCCCAGACCCGGAGTCGGGGTGACGATCGTCTGGTCGGTGCGCGGGTCGGTGATGCACAGGTCGTTGGCGAGACCGTCACCGTCCAGGTCGTTCATCGCGATGCCGGCGCCCACCGAGGAGATCCAGGCGTCGATGTGGGTGTACGTCTGGTTGACCTTGCGCACGGTCTGCTGATGCTTGCTGGCCGGCAGCGCGATGCCCATGGGCTCGAACGCGTACCGGGACGCCAACTCCGTACGCTCCGCCGCCGAGGCGCTGGGGAGCCGGACGGCGAAGAACATCCCGACCACGAGTGCGAGGCCGATGATTCCGGCCAACTGCCGGCGCAGCAAGCCAATCGTCATTGACATGAACTCAAGACCTCCCGTTGGTGACGGATTCGTCGGTGGCGACCCCACCGCGCGTCGCGGTGAACTACCGGCCCCGGCCGGTCGGACCGCGGGCCGCTCGGCCACTCGCAATAGCCGGTGGCTTGCGCCCTCTCCGATTGACGGGCGGCACGCGGGACCCGGACCGAGATGCTGGTCCGGACCCTCTTCGTGCCGCCCCGCCATTCGTAGGGCGTGTCAGCAGATCCTCACAGGAGGTCAGAAACCCGGGCTACTCGAAAAATGCCAAGCATTGCTGCTCATCGAACTGATGACACATAAAGATATGCTTCCCAATCTGCGGAACTGAGTCCCCAAAAAGGACTGGGAAGGACGTGGAAGGACGTGGAAATGTCGGGCATCACTCGGCTGCGGCGGCCGCCGTCTGCTCGAATTGCCGACGGATGTTGGCCCGCCACCGCTCGTACGGCGGCACGGATCCGCCGGCGTCCGGCGCCGGGGCGGTGTCGTCGGCCAGGGCGACGGCGGCCGGCACGGACAGCCCGGACAGCGCTGCCGCCGCCACCGCCGAGTGCGGCGGCACGAACCCCGCGTGCACTCGCGCGCGCAGCGCGAACACGCTGCCCAGCGCCAGCTCGGGGGCGTGCTCGCCGGCCTCTCGGCGCAGCGTGGCCAGGTCCGCTTCACCGCACCCACCGGCGAAGGTGGCAGCCAGCCCGACACCGCTGAACAGGTCGGCGTGACGTTCCGGGGCGAACCGCCGGACGGCGGCGTCGACATCGAGCACGCGGGCACCGTGGATGAACCACAGAGCCCGCCCGATGCCCTGGTCCACCGCGCGACCGAAGTAGTCCCGGTGCCCCTGCCAGTCGTACGGCGCCGGCCGGCGCTGCTCGTCGACCCACTTCGCGACGTCGAAGTAGGCCAGGTCGAAGCCGTACCCGTCCACCGCCAGCCAGGTCATCGTCGGGTGGAAGGGACCGGGGTCCAACTCCGGCACCACCTTGCGCCACAACGGTCGCGGCAGCCGGGCCATCGCGAAGCCGATGCCGATGTAGGCCAGGAACAGGTGCGGCGCACCCGGGCCGAGCAGCAGCTCACGGGTACGTCGCCGCCGCCCGCTGCCCATCGCGTCGAGCACGGTGAAGGCCATCGTGACGCCCTCGTACGCGAAGCCCCGCATGCCCTCGTCGACCAACTCGACCCGCTGCTGCACCTCCTCGAGGCCGCGGCAGTCGATCCCCCACTCGAAGCCGCAGACCACGGCCCGTGGAATCGCCTCCAGCCGGGCCGTGGCCGGTGACGACGGCCCCGGGAAACCCCGGCGGGCGAAGCCGACCTCACTCAGCGCCGGCGCCAGCGCCAGCCTGCGCAACGAGCCCAGAACGGTGGACATCGCGTTCCTCCCTCGACGGAGTCGTACCGGACAGCATGGCCGCCGACAGTGCGGCGGTCACGAGGATGCGGGGGCGTCCGGGTCGACCCGGACCCAGCCGGCCGCCCGGCGGGCGGCGGCCATGCTTGCCCATGCGGTCAGCTCGACAAGCGCCCGGTCGTCGGCCCCGGCGGCGCGGACGTCGGCCACCACCTGGTCGTCGACCTGGTAGGAGGCGAAGGCGGTGAGCAGTGCCAGCCGTGCCGCCGGTTGGTCGACGGTGGGCAGATCACGCACCGCCTCGCCGACCCAGGCGCGGCTGATCCCCGTCGGTCGGCCGTCCCAGTCGTCGAGCCGGGCGGTGACCAGGTCGCGTACCGACGTGGGCACCGACCGCTGCCCGGCGGCGTCGATGGCCGCGCCGCCCCGGGCGAGCGCGTCGGCCAGCGTGGGGTGACAACTGCTCCAGGCCAGATCCGGGGCCAGTGGGACGGCCGGCAGCAGGTCCCGGGCGGTGCCGGGCGGCCGGTCGCCGCGGGCGCCGCGGGCCATCAACTGGCCGAAGACCCGGCGGACACCGCCGCGCAGCGCCGACGGCAGGGCGGCCGGCAGCGGCGACGGTTCGAGGAAGACGTTCACCATCCGGTTGAGGTAGTGGAAGACCAACGCCACGCCGAGCAGTTCGACGGCCTCGACGGCGGGAACCGGCGGCACGAGGTCGCGGGCCTGGGTGCGGTCGGTGCCCGCGCGGGCCCACTCGGCCACCCGGCGCCGCTGGTCGTCACCGGCCGGGTCGGCGGCGGAGCGCAGCAGCCCCGCCATGGTGGCCGAGTGCACCTCCACGCAGTACGGGCAGGAGTTGACCGTGGAGACGGCGGCGGCCACCGCCTCCCGGGTGGCCCGGTCCACCCGGCCGGCGGCGACAAGCGTCTCGCGCAGCACGATCCAGCACGCGGCCAGCACCGGTGGCGCGGGCGAGTGCAGGCTCACCGGCGGGGCGAGCATGCCGAAGTCCCGCTCCACCTGGCCGTACACGACGGCGGTGAGGCCGTCGGCTCGCTCGATGGGCACCGGGGTGACCCGGCGTACGTGTCCCCGGGAGGGACGCCGGGCCACCCTGGCGTAGAGGCCACTCACCGTCGCAGTGCGCTGCGCGCCAACGGCAGCACCGCGTCGCGGCTGCTCGTGGCCCCGTCGGGGGCGGGAGCGCCGTACTGGACATCGACTCCTCGGGCCCGCGCCGCCGCGACGATGCCGGGCACCGCCCGCTCGGCCAGCGCGGCGATGGTCATCGCCGGGTTCACGGTCAGGCCGGCCGGTACGGCGGAGCCGTCGGTGACGAAGATGCCCGGGTGGTTGCGCAGTTCGTGGCGGTCGTCCAGGGCCGAGGTGGCCGGGTTGTCGCCGATGCGGCAGGAGGCCAGCGGATGCACCGTGTAGGCCCCCACCACGTCGTTGGTCCACGGCATCACCCGGGACAGCCCGTCGCGTTCGAGGATGTCGCGCACCTCCGCGTCGGACAGCGCCCAACCGCGCAGCGTGTTCTCGGTCGGCTCGTAGCGCAGCGAGCCACGGGCCAGCATCTGCTGGGACAGCCGTACGGCGTTGCCGCTGGGCGGCACGGCGCCGAACTCTCCCTCGTTGTCGTCCTCGCTCATCGTGAAGACGGTCAGCCAGGACTGCCAGGTGCGCAGCAGTTCCTTCTTCTCCGCGCCGAACCAGGTCGGCCCGACGGCGTCGGGCACCTGGGCCAGGATGGTGCCGAAGCCCGGCGGGAAGTAGAGCTGCTCAAGGGAGAACCGCTCGTACTCGGGCAGGGAGCCGTCCAGCCGGTCCCAGTTGGCCACGCAGGGACCCTTGCCGATCTGATACGCCTCGTACGGCACCCCGTCCGGCCGGCTGAGGCCGAGCACGTCGCGGATGCGCTCCTCGTCGAAGATGGCGGTGTTGAGTCGCTCGCCGTTGCCGGAGAAGTACCGGCCGACGGCGTGCGGCATGGTGCCGAGGGTCGGCTCGGAGCGCTGGAGGATCACCGGCGTGGCGCCGGCACCGGCCGCGATGATGACGATTTTCGCGTCGATCGTGCCGCTGCCCACCTCGACGCGGTAGTCGACGTCGTCCAGGACGGTGTAGTGCACCCGGTAGCCACCGTCGTCGGTACGGCTGAGGTACTGCACCTCGTGCAGCGGCCGGATCTGCGCGCCGTGCGCCAGTGCGGCCGGCAGGTAGTTGAGCAGCAGGGAGCGTTTGGCGTCGAACCGGCAACCGGCCATCATCCAGTTGCAGTTGGTGCACTTTGCCTGGTCCAGCGCCACCGGCACCGGGTTGGCAGTCCGCCCGGCGTGGTCGCAGGCGGCACCGAACAGCCCACCGGAGAACGGCACCGTGTCCCAGCTCGTCTGGGAGACGGGCAGCGCCTCGGCGACCCGGTCGTACCAGGGGTCGAGCGTGTCACGGGAAATCGAGGACGGCCACATCCGGTGCCCGAAGCGGCCCTGGCGGTCGAAGACGAAGCGGGGCGCGCGGGGCATCGCGGCGAAGTAGACGACGCTACCGCCGCCCACGCAGTTGCCGCTGAGCACACTCATCCCGTCGCCGACGACGAAGTCGAAGACCCGCGTCGACGACGAGCCGAACTTGAAGTCGTGCTCGAACTCCTCACCGGTCAGCCACGGCCCGCGCTCGAGCACGACCACTCGCGCGCCGCCCGCGGCGAGGTGGTACGCGGTGATCGCGCCGCCGAAGCCGCTACCGATCACAAGGACGTCAGTGCTCTCGGAACTCGTCATGCAGGGCTCCCGGAGGCCGTGGTGTCGGGGTGTGGCTGGGCCAGTTGCCGGCCGTAGCTGTAGGTGTCGAACCGCCACAGCCCGTCGGAGTCGGGCTGGCGGAAGCCGATGATCTTCAGTCCGACGTGGCCGGCGTCGAGCGCCTCCACGGTGTGGGAGTGTGCGGCGGCGTCGAAGGCGATGACGCTGAACATGGCGAGACTGATCCACGCCTCCCGTTCCGGGTGCGTGGGGTCGGTCAGGCGCTGCACCAGCCGGACCCGGTCGGGGAAGTCGAGCGAGACGAACGCCGGCACCTCCGGGTCCAGCTCGATGCCGGTCTCGGCGGCGTACTCCTCGGCGTGCTCGTCGAGCCCGTCGGCCAGCGCGTCCAGCGCCGGAGCCAGGCCGCCCTCGGGAGAGCGCAGCGCCAGCAACGCTCCGGCGGCGACCGCGCCGCCGTCGGACGAGACGCCGGCCACGGCACGATCGCCCGGCCAGCGCTTCTCGCCCGGCAGAATCGTATCGGCGTACGCCTCCAGCACCATTGTTCGTCCCTGGTTGGTTTCGATTGCCGGGGGCACGGGCATCACCTCTGACGCTCAACTCGAACTGACAGGAAACGCAGGGCCCGAATCGGCTACGGAGGGCAATTCAAGTCACAACTGAAGGCGCCTGACGCCCTCCGCTACATTCATCCAGCCTGGCGTACACCAATGGTGTACGGCGAGCGGCGGGTCGGCATCTCGCGTCATGCTGTCCGTATCCATTTAGGACCTTCGGGCGATGGGAATGGCACGGGCGCACAAATGCGCCCGCCGGTCCCGGCGGCCGATGTCAGGTGACCAGCCGTGACAGCCGGGAATCCCCGCCGGGTCAGCCGGAGGTCGGCTGGTGGCGGGCGGCCACCGCCACCACCAGCTCGTCCGGCCCGCCGCGCAGCCCGGTGGCGCAGGTGGACACCCGCCAGCCGCCGGCGCTGAACAGCAGCCAGCCGTCCGAGGTGTCCCGGTCGTAGGTCAGCGGGGTGAACGCGGTGACGCCGACCTTGTGCAGCGACTCCAGCGCCGACCAGACCCGGGTGCCCGCCCGGTGCGGCGATTCGCCGGTCTCGGCGACGATCAGTTCGGCCAGGGCGTGGTGCGCGCCGAGCAGTTGACGCCACTCGACGGGCGTACGCTCGACGACGGTTTCCAGGTCGCAGCCGACCGGCGTACGGGCCGCCACCGCGAGGGTGTGGCCGGCGCCGTGCGCGGCCGAGATCCACCACCCGCCGCCGACCTCGGGGCGACCGTCGCGGCGGTAGCGCACCGTCGTACCGTCACCGAGCAGCCGGGACACGGCCAGCGCGGTGTGCTGCCGCCGCCACCCCCGGCGCAGGCCCGGCTCCAGCACGGCGGCCACGTCGTGGGCGGTCAGGGCGGCGAGCCTGCGGCGCAGGTACGGTCCGAGCACCTGCGCCGGCCACGGACCGGTGGCCCGGCGTACCGGCAGCGGTCGCAGGCGCAGCCCGGTCCACCGTTCCACGATCCGCCCGCCGGCCAGCGTCTCCAGGTCGAACCGGTGCACGTCGTCGTCCTCGACCCGACGGGTGGCGCGCAGCGTCACGTGTTCGTAGGGGCCGGCCCCGGCCAGCCAGATCCGGTCGACGCCCAGCGGTTGCAGCACCGTGTCGGGTGCCCAGGGGTGCAGGGCGCGCAGGAAGGCGTCCCGCACACCGGGGTCGCCGAGCACCAACGGGCCGGCGACGGCGGCGAGCGATCCCACCGCATCGCCCGCGGTCAGCTCCAGCACGCAGCCCGACGCGGTGATCTCGCGGTAGCGCAGCCGGCGACCCGAGGCTCCCGCCTCGATGAAGAAGGCGCGGGGCGGCCGGTACGGCGCGAGGCCACCGACCCGCACCGGCGGCACCGGCAGCGCGGTGGGCACCGGCAGGCCGGCGGCCGACGGTACGGCGGAAGCGGGAACGGCCGACCGGCCGGCGCCCGGGTGCCGCAGCCGGGCGTGGGCGTAGGTCACCTGACGGCCTCGGTGCTCACCGCGCAACGTGACCACGACGGCGTTGGCCACCGGCTCGGCCGCGGCGGTCAGTCGCAGCCTGACGACGTCCTCGCCGACGACGAGCGGCGCACCGAACTCGACCGCCTCGAACACCGGCGGACCCCGGTGGCCGGTGAGCGCGGCCCACCCCTGCGCGAGCGCCTCCAGCACGTGCGCGGCCGGCAGCAGCGGAGCGCTGGGGTCTCTCGGCTCGTCGAGGCCGGGCGTCTCGCCGGGGCTGAGCGTGGTGGTGGTGACCAGCAGCCGACCGGGGTCGTGGACGAGCACCGCGCGGGTGAAGCGCGCGGCGAACGCCAAGGGCTGGGTCATCCCGTCCGCTGTTGTCGCCATGCGCTGCACCGTGTCCACTCTCTGCGGTAGCGTCGCCGACTCAGGCGAACTGCGCCTGGATCCGCTGCCGCCACACCTCGTAGGCCGGTTCGGCACCGTCGGGCGGGAGGTTCTCGCGGGCCCGGTCGGTGACCGCCGCCGCCTCCTCCGGGCTGCACCCGCAGAACACCTCGGTGGCCAGGGGCGTGTGCTCGGTGACCAGTCCGGCCCGCAGTCGTGCCTGCGCGCCGAAGGTGGCGCCCTGGGCGAGCTGCGGACGGTACCGGCCGGCGTGGACGGCGAGCTTCTTCAGGTCGTCGGGGTCGGCGCCGCCGGCGTAGGTGGCCGCCAGGCCCATGCCGCTCCACAGATCGGCGTGCCGGTCGGCGTCGAAGCGACCGATGATGTCCGCGGCGACATCGGGATCGGCTCCGGCGACGAACCAACTGGCCCGGCCGATGCCCTGGTCGAGCGCGCGCCGGGGGTAGTCGCCCGGCAGGTCCGGCGGCCACGCCACCGGAGCGACCGTCTGCTGGCGGACGTACCGGTCGGTCTCGAAGTAGGCACGGTAGAAGCCCAGGCCGTCGAGGACGAGCCAGCGCAGCAACGGGTCCGGCGCGGCCAGCGCCCGCCAGCGCCAGCGGGGGACCTTGGCGAACGCCCAGCCGATCCCCACGTAGGCCATGTAGATGTGGGGCGCGCCGGCGCCGGTCAGGAACCGGGTGGTGCGGTTGCCACCGGCCACCCCGTCCAGCACGGCGTAGCCCATGGCGGCCCCTTCGTAGGCGAAGCCACGGAACTGTCGCTCGATCAGGTCGAGTCGACCGATGTCCGACTCCTCGCGGGCCTCAACGGCAGCCCGGAAACCGGTGAGGAAGCTGGCACCGACGGATTCCAGCCGCTGGCGGGCCGGCTCGTCCTTGACGTGGAATCCACGTCGGCTCATCGTCGTTTCGGCAATGTCCGGCGTCATCAGCTGCGCGCGGAGGGTACGCCACAGGCCTGCCATGAGCTCTCCCCAGGGAAGACGGACGCGATCGGGTCCGGGTCCTCGTCCGGTGTCTCCAGACGAACCGAGGCTATGGGTACGGGTTGACCTGCGCCTACTTCATAGTTGCTCTGAGTGACAGAACGATCACGGAAGGCGCTCCCTGGCTGGCCGGCGGGACGACGGCCACCCGAACGCAATTGACGCCGCGGGCCAACCGGCTGAAAGCACGAACAAAGAAGGAATACGGTCGCCGACTGGGGCACACTCGGAAAGTCTATTCGACGTGATCACACCCAGGACGCGTCGTCGCACGTCAGAGAATTTTCTCCACGCGCAGACGCTTCCACCGAAAATTACTATATCCACCCAGAGGCAATGATGCCTACCAATCGGTAAGAACCGCAATTCGCCGGGCCCCGGCGGAACGCCGCCGCCGACCAACCATTTCAGGAAGAGGGTATCGACGTGACACAGGCACCGGACGTGATCGCCGACCTCACCGCGGAGAGTGAGGCTCTCGACGCCGTCGTGGCCAAGCTGAGCGACGAGCAGTGGGAGACCGGCACCCCGGCACACGGCTGGGCGGTCCGACACCAGATCGCCCATCTGGCCGCCACCTTCCGACTCGCCGGACTTGCCGCCGCGCAACCAGCCGCCTTCCAGCAGATGACCTCCCGGCTCAGCGACGACTTCGACGCCAACGTGGCGGCCGCCATGGCCGACTTCGTCGTCGAACCACCGGCGGTCCTGCTGTCCCGGTGGCGGTCCGAGCGGGCCACCGCGGAGAAGGCACTCGCTGCGGTCCCGCCCGGTCAGATGGTGCCGTGGCTGGTCCGACCGCTGCCGGCGCCGGTGCTCGCCGCGGCCGGCATGATGGAGGTCTTCGCACACGGCCGGGACGTCCTGGACGCGCTCGGGGTACGCCCGACCTACACCGACCGCCTCGGTCACCTGGTCGGGTTCGCCGTCCGGACCTGGGACTTCGGCTATCTGGCTCGGGGCCTGACGGCGCCCGACGTCCAGTTCCGATTCGAGATCACCGCCCCGTCCGGCGCGCTCTGGGCGTTCGGGCCAGCCGACGCCAACCAGCGGATCACCGGCCCGGCCGAAGACTTCTGCCTGCTCGTCACGCGCCGGCGGCACCGGGACGACCTGGCGGTCCGGGCCGTCGGCAGCGACGCCGAGCACTGGCTCGACATCGCCCAGGCGTACCGGGGGCCGGCCGGGCCCGGCCGGCGGCCGGGGCAGTTCTCCCAGACCGATCAGGCCTGACCCGGTCAGGTCAAGCACATACCACGTGAAAGGACGTCGGATATCTGTCTCGCACAGTTCCGCCCGCCCGCCGGAACGGTGGATCGTCCCATTTACCAACGTTCCGCCGGGTGGGCTTCCGACAAACTGGATGATCATTCCATGGCACCGCAGCACCAATTGCTGCTGTCGCCACATACGAGGCAAGCGTCCGTTTTTTCCGGCCTGACCAGTGTCGGCGTAAAACTTGAATTGACCTGCATGATTCGCTGTTGATTACGACGCTGAGCCCGGATAGCATAACCCTGCGTCACCGCGTAACTTCCCTCCGTCAACAGTCAAATGTTTTTCCTCGCAAATAAAAACTGGGTTAACAGAACCAGCACGCGCGGAACGGCGTATCGCCACACGCCGACATCTGACGTCGCCACGCCACAGCCACACAAAACGTCGCCACAAGCGCAGCCATCGGATTGGGGGATGCGATGGAAGACAGTATCCAGCGAGCCGTCGGTCGGGTAATCGAAGCCATCCGGGAGGACCTAGCGGAGCAACACACCGTGGACGGCATGGCCCGAACAGCCATGTTCAGCAAGTTCCACTTCACCCGAATCTTCCAGCGCACCACCGGCATCTCCCCCGGCCGCTTCCTGATGGTCATGCGGCTGCACCGCGCTAAACAGTTGCTGCTGTCCACCTCCATGAGCATCACCGAGATCACCCACGAGGTCGGCTACGCGAGCGTGGGCACCTTCAGCTCCCGCTTCAGCAGCAGTGTGGGGGTCTCGCCGAGCACCTACCGCAGGCTGCGCGGAGTGACACCACAGGTCCCCGTCGACAACCGGGCCGTCGCCCAACCGCCGATCCCGGCGATCCAGGGCATGGTCCACGCACCCGAGTCCGAAGAGTCCGAGGACCGGCTGACCTTCATCGGGCTCTTCCGCGACCCGGTTCCGCTCGGGCGTCCGGTGCGGTGCACCGTGCTGGAGAAGCCCGGACCGTACCGGTTGGACAGTCCACCACCCGGGCAGTGGTACGTCCTTGCCTGTTCCCGCCTGCGGGGTCGCCAGGACTACTGGCAGGCCAACTGGAGCGACGACGACGCTCTGATCGGCGTACACGGGCCGATGACCATCAGCCGTCGGCCCGGTGCCATGGAGGCCGATCTGCACCTGCGCCGAATGACCCCGCTCGACCCACCGATCCTGCTCGCCCTTCCCCTGCCCTGAGCCCGCGCTTCGGGAGCACCCCCCACCGGTCCACCACCACCGTCCACCTCTCACTGTCGACTTCCGCACCCGCCCCCGTCGGCACCGCACCGTCGCGGCGTACACCGGGACGCGGAGACGCTCTCCGACACACGGACCAGACCCGCCACCGGTCCGGTGTCGACCCACCCGCCGGCACCAGGACCGGCGCGGTCACTCGCGACATCACACCCGCCCGGCCCGCCGGATCCACCCGGTGGGCCGGTCGATGCCGGCCGCCCGCCACGGGAAAGCGCCGACGGGTGCTCGGTCCCGCCGCACATGACACGTACGGAGAAGTCGCGACCGTCCCAGGCGAAGGAATAGCGCCGGCCCGCCGCATGAACGGCGTCCAGATCGCCCCGAACAGCAGCCGGTGCGCACCGTGCCGCCCATCGCGAGACCTGACCGATCGACAGGCGTGACACAGCTCGGGGAACTCAGGAAACACAGGCTCGTGCTGCGGACGCACTGCTGCTATCTTCATTGACCCACGTAAGTTTCAAAACCGGACCGACGTGGCTGAGGGTGGTCCCGTCACGCGCGGCGCCCGGGCCACCGAGACACAACCCGGTTCGCACCCGGGTCCGTCTTATCCGTGGCCACCGCGGTCGTTAACTGTCGACGGCACGTCCCGACACGCGCCAGAGGCAACAAGCGTCCGCGACACGGGGGAACCAAGGGGCTGGATGGTGGAGAACTTCAGCGGAGCGTCGACAGCCCGTCTCGGCGCACGGCAATGGCTGGCGATCGGCGCGCTCGGCGCGTCGTTCCTGGTGGTGGCAGCGGACAGCACCATCGTCTACGCCGCGATCCCGAGCATCCAACGGGCACTGGACCTCTCCACGGCGACCGTGCAGTGGCTCATGTCCGCCTTCCTGATCAGCTTCGGCGGCGTCCTGCTGCTCAGCAGCCGGCTGGCCGAACTCTTCGGCCGACGCCGGCTGTTCACCATCGGACTGGCGCTGATGACCGCCGCCTCGATGCTGTCGGCGGTGGCCTGGGCCGGTGAGGTGCTCATCGGCGCCCGCGTCCTGCAGGGCATCGGTGCGGCGCTGATCGCGACAACCGCGCTGCCGCTGCTCGCCATCGCTCTCGGTCCCGGTCCGGCCCGGGTCCGCGCGCTCGGCCTCTGGACGCTGATCGGCGCCTTCGGTGGCACCACCGGGCTCCTGCTCGGTGGGCTGCTCACCGACACCGTCGGGTGGCGGTGGGTGTTCCTCGTCAACGTGCCGGTGGGGATCGTCGCCGCGCTGCTGGCACCGATCCTGCCGGCCGACCGCTGCGGCGGATCCGGGCATCCGCTGGAGGTGGCCGGCGGGGTCAGCCTGGTCGGTGCCCTGACCCTGATCGGCTGGACGGTCGTCGCCGCGTTCGCTCCCGG
Source organism: Verrucosispora sp. FIM060022 (assembly GCF_003977705.1). NCBI lineage: Bacteria > Bacillati > Actinomycetota > Actinomycetes > Micromonosporales > Micromonosporaceae > Micromonospora > Verrucosispora sp. FIM060022. The sequence goes on along the minus strand of NZ_RQIV01000005.1, from coordinate 63,520 downwards.
AAGCTCGACCGGCCCGGCCCTCCTGCGGTTGGCCGCGGCGGCGGTGCTGCTGCTGCTCTTCCTGGTCATCGAAGCACGGACCGGCCGCCGCCTGGTACGCCCCGGACTCCTGCGATCCCGCACCCGGTTGGGCGGTCTGGTGGTGCTGTTCGCCGCCGGCACGCTTATCGACGCGGTGCTGCTCCTGGTCACTCTGTACGGACAGGGAGCGCTGGGGCTCTCCGCCACCGGGTTCGGCGCGTTGATGGTCGCCCTGACCCTGTCCTCGGTCGTCGGCTCGTACGTCGGTCAGGTGGTGGTGGTGCGACACGGGCTGCGGCTGGTCGCGTTGACGGGCATGTCCGTGGCCGGTGCCGGCCTGTTGGCGCTGGCCATGGTGAACGGCCCGCTGGACACCGTCGACTTCCTCAGTGTGCTGCCCGTGGTCGGCGTCGGCGCCGGTGCCGCCTTCGTCGCCGCGCAGATCGCCGTGACCCTCGGTGCCTCCGATGCCGATTCCGCGGCAGCCTCGGGCCTCAGCGATGCCTCGTTCAGCCTGGGCGGGGCACTCGGGCTGGCCGCCGTGTCGGCCGTGCTCGTCGCGAACCAGGCCGAGCTGCCGGTGCCGATGGGCGCCGCCCTGCCGATGGCGTTCACGGTGACCGCCGGACTCGCCGCGATCGGTCTGGTGGCGGCGTTGCTGCTGATGGGCCAGCAGCGTACGCCGGTGCCCAGCCAGGGAACGTAGGGGTGAGATTTCCACCCGACCGGAGCGAGCCGATCGCCTCTACGATGGCCTGATGGCTCTCCGCAGGTACGGTCAGGACTGCTCCATCGCACGGGCTCTGGAGGTCGTCGGTGAGCGGTGGACGCTGCTCATCGTCCGCAACGCGATGGTGGGTGACTGCCGCTTCGAGTCCCTGCTCGACAGTCTCGGCATAGCCCGCAACGTGCTCGCTCAACGACTCACCACACTGGTCGAGGCCGGTGTTCTCGAACGCGTCCCCTACCGCGAGCGGCCGGTACGTCACGAGTACCGCCTCACCGAGCGCGGCCGTGAACTGGCGCCCGTACTGGCCGCGTTGATGCGGTGGGGGGAGAAGAACTGCCCCACCGACCAGCCCCCGCCCAACCGGGCCCTGGTGCACGCCCGCTGCGAACACCCGGTCGAACTGGTGGTGCACTGCCCGTCCTGCGACGAGTCGATCCCGACCAGCGAGATGGTGTCTCGTCCGGTCGTACGTTCTGCCGTCGAGACCCACGACCCGCAGCCCTCGGTGGACGGGCGGCCATCGGCGGTTCTCGCGGCCACCCTTCCCGGCGTCCGCTGACCGGAGGGCAGCGCAGCCGCCGTCCACGCGGCGACGGTCGGCAACTCCGGTGCCGGTCCCAAGATCCCGGCCACCTACCATCCTGCTGTGTCGACTGCGAGCGGGCCCGGCGCCCACCACGGCCTGCTGGGCGTACTCCTCGACGCCGCCGACCGGGCACCGCAACAGGTCATCGTGCACGTCCGGGAGGACGGCACGGAGCGTACGGTCAGCTTCCGGCAGCTGCGGGACGAGTCGCTGCGGGTGGCCGGCGGCTACCGGGCCGCCGGGATCGCGCCCGGTACGGCCGCCCTCCTGCTCGCCGACGCCGGTGACGACTTCCAGCCGATGTTCTGGGGTGCGCTCGCCGCCGGACTGGTGCCGGTGCCGCTGCCACCCGAACCGAAGCGGGTACGCGCCGTGCGGGAGGTGCTGCCCGACGCCGTGCTGGTGACCGACGACGCCACCGCAGCCGTGGTGGACGGGCTGCCCGAGCCGGTGCTGCGGCTGGCCGACCTGCGGGCCGGCCCCGCACCGGCGGAGCTGCCCACCGTCGCCGGTGGTGACCTCGCCTTCCTGCAGTTCTCCTCCGGCAGCACCGGCGCGCCCCGGGGCGTGGAGCTGACCCACGACAACGTGTTGGCCAACCTCGACCAGGCCCGGTCGGCCAGCGCGGCACGCCCGGACGACGTGCTGGTCAGCTGGATGCCGTACTTCCACGACATGGGGCTGATCGGCACCCACCTCACCCCGCTCGCCATCGGCCTCAAGCAGGTACGCATCCCTCCGCTGGCGTTCGCCAAGCGCCCCGCCCTCTGGTTCACCACCGCCCACCGGCACCGGGCCACCCTGCTGTCCGCGGCGAACTTCGCGCTGGCTCTGGCGGTGCGCAGGGTGCCTGCGGAAACCATCGCCGAGCTCGATCTGAGCGCCGTACGGTGCGTGGTGGTCGGGGCGGAGCCGATCTCGCCTGCGGTCTGGCGGTCCTTTCTGGCCCACACCCGTCCCGCCGGACTCGATCCCGCCGCGCTACGACCGGTGTACGGGCTCGCCGAGGCGACCCTCGCGGTGACCTTTCCCCCACCGGGCGAGGTGGCGGTGCCACACGTGCTGGACCGCGCCGAGTTGAGCCAGGGACGGGCGGTGCCGACCCGACCCGGCCCGCACGCGGTCGAACTGATGGACCTGGGCCATCCGGTGGCCGACTGCGCGGTACGCGTCGTCGACGATCACGGTCGACCGCTGGCCGACCAGCGGATCGGCCAGATCGAGGTACGCGGACCGAACGTGGCCCGGGGCTACCATCGTGATCCGCAGGCCAGCCGGGACACCTTCGTCGACGGTTGGCTGCGTACCGGCGATCTGGGTTTTCTGCGCGCCGGGCGGCTCTGCGTCACCGGCCGGGCCAAGGACGTGGTGTTCGTCAACGGCCGCACCTTCCACGCCGCGGACCTGGAGACCGTGGCGGTGGCCACCCCCGGCCTGCCCGGCGAGGTGAGCGTGGTGGTCGGCGCGACCGACCCGGATTCCGGTGGGGAACGGATCGTGGTGTTCGTGCCGTGGGCCCGTCCACCGGCCGACGCCGGTACGGTGCTCGCCGCGGTGCGGGCCCGGGTGGCCGAGGCGTGCGGTCACGACGAGGTGCGGGTGCTGCCGTTGCCGCCCGGCGCGTTCGCCCGGACCACCAGCGGGAAGTTGCGCCGACGCCGGATGCGTGAACGGTACCTGGCCGGCGATTTCGCCGACCGCGAGCGACGCTGGTGTCCGCCGGTCGCCACGGAGGTGCCGCACGATGCCCCGCCGGCCGCCGACGATGCGCCGCGCGACGCCCCGTCCGGGGCGGAGTTGGAGGCGCTCGTCCGCGACGTCTGGGCCCGGGTGCTGGGCCGTCCACCTGCCACGATCGGCCCGCACGACCGGTTCCTTGCCATCGGCGGATCGTCGCTCAAGGCCATGGAGGTGCTCGCCGGGCTGGAGGACGCCCTCGGTATCCCGTTGAACCCGGCGGACCTGCGGGACTGCCCCACCGTGGTCAGCCTCGCCGACCGGCTGGCCGACGCGCCGCTGCGCCGGCCCACCGGTGACGCCGTCGGTGCCCCGGCGCAGGGCCCGGCCCGGGGTCCGGTGCCGGTCGCGGTGATCGGGATGGCCTGCCGGTTTCCCGGCGCGGAGAGCCCCGAGCAGTTCTGGCAGCAGTTGGTCGATGGCGTCGACAGCGTCGACGTGGTGCCCGCACACCGGTGGACCTCGTCGGACGGGACCGCCCGGTGGGGTTCCTTCCTCGACGATCCGATGCTCTTCGACGCCGGGTTCTTCGGCCTCACCGACGAGGAGGCGCGGCTCACCGATCCGCACGCGAGGCTGTTCCTCGAGATCGGCCACGAGGCGCTGGAACGCGCCGGGTACGCCGGGCCACGCAGACACCGGCACCGCATCGGCGTCTTCGCTGCCGTCGGGGAGAGCGCGTACCCGCAGATGGTGGCGGCGGACGGGTCGGCCGGCGGGGCGACGGCGCTGGTCGGAAACCTGCGCAACCTGATACCGGCCCGGTTGGCGCAGACGCTGGATCTCACCGGGCCGGCGATCGCGGTGGACACGGCGTGCTCGTCGGCGTTGGTGGCGCTGCACCTGGCGGCGCGCAGCCTGGCCGCCGGGGAGTGCGACGTCGCGGTGGTCGGCGGGGTGAACCTCAACCTCACCGAGACCGGGTACCGGCTGCTGGATGCCGCCGAGGCGCTCTCCCCCACCGGACGGTGCCGGGCCTTCGCCGCCGACGCGGACGGTTTCGTCCCCGGCGAGGGCGGGGCCGCGCTGGTGCTGCGCCGGCTCGGTGACGCGCAGGTCGACGGGGACGAGGTGCTGGCCGTGGTCGCCGGGACCGCCGTGGGCAACGACGGGCGGGCGTTGAGCATGCTCGCGCCGAACCCGCACCGGCAGTGGGAGGTGATCGCGCGGGCGTACCGGGAGGCGGGCATCGACCCGGCGCAGGTGTCGTACGTGGAAGCCCACGGCACCGGCACCGAACTCGGCGACCCGGTCGAGGTCCGGTCGCTGGCGGCGGCGTACCCATCGCCCGTCGACGGGGTGCCGCGCGGACTGGGTTCGGTCAAGACGAACCTCGGTCACCTGCTCAACGCCGCCGGCCTGCCGGCGCTGGTGAAGGTGGTGCTGGCCCTGCGGCACCGGTATCTGCCGCCCGCCCTGCACCACACCCGGCCGGCCGACCGCTGTGACCTCGCCGGAGCCGGCTTCGCCGTGGTCACGCAGGGGCGGCGGTGGAGCGCACCAGGTCCCCTGATCGCCGGGGTGAACGGATTCGGCTTCGGCGGGACGAACGCCCACGCGATCCTGCGGGAACCCCCGCCCACCGCGCCCACCGCGTCCGGCGGGCCGGAGCTCGGTCTGGTCACCCTGAGCGCACACTCGGTGCGGGCGCTTCGGCAGGCGGCTCGGGACCTCGCCGCCCACCTGCGGGCGCATCCGCACCTGGCCGAGGCGGACGTCTGCGTCAGCGCCGGCACTGCCCGCGACGACGCCGCGTACCGGCTGGCGATGGTCGCCGACGGCGAGCTGGCCGTCCGGCTCGACCGGGCCGCCGACACGCTGGGCGAGCAGATCGCGCCGGTCAGCCGGCGACCCCGCACGGTTTTCGTCCTTCCCGACGACGGCGCCACGGTGCCACCGGCGGCGGTACGTGACCTCTACGACCGGCTGCCGGCCTTCCGCGACCGGCTGACCGAGGTCGCCGCCCCGGCGGTTCAGGGTCGGCCACTGCTGACCTGGTGCCTGACCGGCACCGACGATCCGCAGGTCACCCGGCAGGTGGCGGTGGCGGTCGGGCTCGCTCTGATCGGTCAGCTCACCGCCTGGGGCGTACGGCCGGACCGGCTGCTCGGCGTCGGCGTCGGTGACCTGGCGGCGGCGGCCGGCCGGGGCGAGCTGGACCCGGCCGAGGCGATCCGCCGCGCCGCCACGGCCACCCCACGGACCGAGCCGGAGCTGCGCGTCGCGCTGAAGCAGCTGTGCGCCGACGGGTACGACACCTTCGTCGACCTGGGCGTCTCGGGCCGGCTGCACGCCGTGTCGCCGCACGTCGGGGTCGACCCGGCGCGGGTGTTGACCGTACTGGACGGGTCGCAGGCCACCGGGGCTCTGCTGGCGGCGGTGGGGCAGCTGTGGGCCCTCGGTGGCTCGCTGGACCGGGCCGCGCTGCACGCCGGTCGGCGGCGGGTGCCGGTGCCGACGTACCCGTTCCAGCGACGGTCCCATCCGCCGTCACCGGTGCTGCCGCTGCACCGGGTCATCTGGCGGGAGACGCCGTCGACCAGCGGCGGGCCGGCGGCCGGGGTCGACCGCGACCTGCCGGCCCGGGTGCGGTTGCGCGGCCCGGGTGCCGACGGTGACCTGGCTGCCCGACTCGCCACGGCGCTGCGCGAACGCGGCGTCACCGTCCAGGTCGCACCGCAGATCGACGACGGTACGCCGCCGGAGCTGACCGTGCTGCTGGCCGGTGCCGCGGTCGACCTGTCGGACGTGGCCGACCTCGATCGCGCCGTGGCCGCGCAGGTTCGTACGGTGCGTGCCCTGATCGACGAGCCGGACACCCGGCTGGGTCGACTGCTCGTGGTCACCGAGGACGTCCAGGTCACCGGGCACGGCGAGCGTCCCCGGCCGGTGCAGGCGGTGCTGGGTGGGCTGTGCGCGGCGTTGGCCGACGAGCGACCGGGCCTGCGTGCCCGGGTGGTCGATCTGTCCAGTGTGGATGACTTGGCGGTCCGGGTGGAGTCGGTGTGCCAGGAGTTGTCCGACCTGCACCGGGCCGAGGCCACGGCGCACCACGCCGACCGGTTGACCGGGCTGGCCTGGCGGGCCGGACGCCGACTCGAACGGCACCTGGTGTCGGTGTCGGTCCCGGTTACGCCGTCGGGTGCGGCGCACTCCGATGACATGCACGTGATCCTCGGCGGTGGTGGCGGGCTCGGCGCCGAGCTGGCCCGTACCCTCGCTCACCGGGGACGACCCACCCTGCTGCTGGCCGGGCGGTCGGCTCAGGCCCCGGCGGGCCTGCTCGACGAGTTGACCTCGGCCGGCGCCACCGCGACGTACCGGCGGTGCGACGTGACCGTGCCGGCCGACGTCGACGCGCTGTTCACCGGGCTGCCCCGGGTGGGGACCGTCTGGCACGCCGCCGGCACGGTCCGGGTCGGCACCCTGACGGCGAAGTCGATGCCGGAGATCCTGGCGGTGCTGGCACCCAAGGTACGCGGCAGCTACCTGGTGGCGGAGTCACTACTGCGGCACGGCCACGACCGGGTCGCGCTTGTCGGTTTCTCCTCGGTCAGCGCGGTGCTGCCCGGTCTGGCCGCCGCGATCGGCGACTACGCGGCGGCCAACGCCTTCCTCGACGCCTTCGCCGCCGCCCAGCGGGTGACCGGCCGCCCCTTCCAGGCCGTCGGTCTCGCCGCCGTCAGCGACACGGGGATGGCAGCCCGAGAGGGCTCCCGCCACGACATCGCCGGCTCGCTGACCGCGCGGATCGCGCTGGACGCGTTGCTGGCTGCTCGGGACGTCGACGCCGCCCACCTGATCGTCGCGGACCGGCGACCGGCGACCGCACCCCCGGCCGGCGTCGCGCGACGGGGGCAAGACTTCGATGGCCGCGTGCAGGCACACGCCGGCCGGCCCGCCCAGCCGGTCGGCCCCGAAACCGTCGAGGTCGCCGAGGTCGGCGGTGTTTCGGCCATCAAGCCGGCACGTCATCAGAATTCGGACGTCGAGGAATTGGCGCGGCTGCTGCGCCGGCTACTCGCGGAGCCCCTGCACCGCCCGGCTGACCAGATCACCGACGACGACTCGTTCCTCGCCCTCGGCCTGGACTCGCTGGCCGCAGTCGACCTGGTCAAACGACTGGAGGACGAACTCGGGCGGCAACTGCCGGTCACCCTGTTCTTCGAATACACCACGATCGCCACGTTGGCCGCTGCGCTTGCGGAAACCGTTCCGGGGCAGCCCCCGGGCCACCAGGTCGTGCCGCCGTCGCGGGTGGCACGACCGGCGGCGGGCGGGGGATCACCGAGCGGTCCGCTCGCCGATGGGGAGCCGTTCGCTCTCACGGCGGTGCAGCGGGCCTGGTTCGTCAACGAACGACTGCACCCGAGCGTGGCCGGGTACGCCTTCGTCCGGCAGACCGTCACGGGGCCACTCGACGTCCGGCTGCTCGACCGGGCTCTGACCGGTCTCGTCGACCGGCACCCGATGCTGCGGGTGCGCTTCCTCGCCGACGTCACCGCCCCCCGGCAGGTGATCGTGCCGCCGACCGCCGCCGCCATCAGCCTGGACGTACGGGCACTGGCCGGCGAGCTGACCGCGCTGGAGGAGCAGCTCTGCAACACGCCTGTGGATCTGACCCGGCAGCCGCCGCTGCGGGCGGTGCTCGCTCAGGAGCGATCCGACCGCGCACACCTGATCCTGGTGCTGCACCACGCCGCCGCCGACGGGTTCAGTCTCAACCTGCTCAGCGAACAACTCTGGGCGGACTACAGCGCACTGGTGACGGGACGCACCCGGACGGTGCTGCCCGTCACCGGCAGCTTCGCTGCCTTCGCCGCTGACCTCGCCCCGCCACGCGAGACCGATCTGACCTGGTGGCGTCGACAGTTCGACGATCCGGGATGGACGCTGCGGCTGCCGTACGACGGCGACCCGGCGGGTCTGCCCGCCCCACCCTGCGTCACCCGAACCGACGAACTGGACGCCGCGCTCGTGGCCCTGCTGCGCGAGCGGGCCGCCGACGCCGGTGTCTCCCTGTTCCACCTGCTGCTCGCCGGGTATCTGCGGTGCCTGGCGAGGTGGAGCGGGCAGCGTCGGGTGCCGGTCAACGTGGCGCGGGCCGGTCGGGACGCCCGGATGCCCGGCATCGAACGGCTCGTCGGTCCGTTCGCCGACACCCTGCCCCTGCTGGTCGAGGTGGACCCGACCGAGCCGGTTGCCCGGTTGGCCGATCGCCTTCGGCAGTCCTGGACCGAGGCACAGCGGCACGGCTCGGTGTCCAGCCTGGACCTGGCCCGGCTGCTCCCCGCGACCGACAACGGCCCGCGTACCGCCAGCCCGGCGGGGTTCAGCTTCGCCCGGTTCCCGGTTGACGTCGATCCCGACTGCCCGGTGACGGTCACCCCGACGGCGGCCGGCTCCGGTTCCGCCGCCACCGGGCTCAGCCTGCTGTGGTGGGAGTCGGAGACGACGCTGCGGCTGTCCTGGAACTTCCCACTGCGGTTGTTCCGGCGGCAGACGGTGGCCCGGTTGGCCGCCGAGCACCACCAGGAACTTGTCGACCTCGCCGCCGGGCGGCAGCGGGCCGGCGACCAGGATCGCAGCGTACGACCGGAGCCCGTTGCCGGGGATGTCAGCGCCCGGATCCGGGCGGTCTGCCGGCGTACCCCGGACGCGACGGCGATCACCGACGGCCGACGTACGGTGACCTACCGGGACCTGGACCGGGCCGCCGACCGGGTGGCGGCGCTGCTGCTCGCCCACGGCGTACGCCCCGGCGAGCACGTCGGGCTGCTCACCGCCCCCGGCCGGAATTCGATCATCGGGGTGGTCGGCATGCTGCGCGCGGCAGCGGCCTGGGTGCCGCTGGACGCCGCCCATCCCCCGGCCCGGCTCGACGGACAACTGCGCCGCGCCCGCGTCCGGGTGGTACTGCACGACGACGACTGCGCAGCCACGGTCGCCCTACTCGACGCCACAGCGGTCAACCTCGACGGCCCGGCGGTCCCAGTCGACAGCCCGGCGGCCCCGCTCGACGGTCCGGCGGCCGGGCCGGACGACACCGCGTACGTGATCTTCACGTCGGGCTCGACGGGGCGGCCGAAGGGGGTGCCGATCACCCACCGGTCCATGACGAACTACCTCGACTGGGCCATCGACACGTTCGGCTATCACGCAGGTGACCGGCTGGCCCAGACCTCGTCGATCTGCTTCGACGCCTCGGTCCGGCAGATCCTGGCGCCGCTGCTGGTCGGGGCCACGGTGGTCACCTTCGCCCGGTCGGAACTGCGCGACCCGCAGGTGCTGCTGTCCCGGTTGGAACGGGACCGGCTCACCGTGTGGAGTTCGGTGCCCACCCTCTGGGAGCGGCTGCTGCGGGCCGCCGAGGACCGCACCACCCGCGAGGGCGTACGGCCGGATCTGTTGGCCCTGCGGTGGGTGCACGTCGGCGGGGAGGAGTTGTCGCCGGTGCCGGTACGCCGCTGGTTCGACCTGTTCGGCGACGGCTGCCGGATCACCAACCTGTACGGCCCCACCGAGGCCACGATCAACACCACCTGGCATCTGATCGACAACCGCCCCGACGAGGCGGTACGCCGACTGCCGATCGGTCGACCCGTCGGCGGGGCCCGGATCCGCGTGGTCGACACGCACGGTGACCCCTGCCCGCCCGGGACGGCCGGTGAGCTGCTGATCGGCGGCGTCGGGGTCACCGCCGGCTACCTCGACGAGCCCGCACTGACCGTCGCCGCCTTCACCCGGCTCGACGGCGAACGGTACTACCGCAGCGGCGACCGGGTCCGCGTCACCGCCGACGGCACCCTGGAGTTCCTCGGTCGGCTCGACGACCAGGTGAAGATCCACGGGCACCGGCTGGAACCCGGCGAGATCGAGGCGGTGCTGCGTACCCATCCGGCGGTGACCGCCGCGACGGTGCTGCACCAGGCCGAGCCGCATCCACGGCTGCACGCCTTCGTCGCACCCCGACCGGGAACCGAGCCGACGGTGGCCCAGTTGCGCGAACATCTCGCCGGCCGGCTGCCGGAGCCACTGGTTCCGGCGCGCATCCATCTGCTCGACACGCTTCCGTTGACCGTCACCGGGAAGGTCGACCGGGATCGGCTGCGTGCACTCGGCGGCTTCGCACCCGCCGCCGGCCCCAAGCGACTCCCGACATCCGCCGCTGCGGGGCGACTCCCGGCAACGGCCGCTCCGGAGCGACTTGCGGCACCCGTCGGTGCGGACGCCGCTGCCGGCGGATACACCGCAACCGAGGCGAGGCTGGCCCGTATCTGGGGTGAGCTGCTCGACCTGCCGGCGATCGCGCCCGACGACGACTTCTTCGCTCTCGGCGGCGACTCCATCCTGGTGCTGGAGGTCTTCGCCCGCGTCCAGGACCAGTTCCCGGCCACACCGAGCCCCACCGTCATCTATCAGCACCGAACCCTGCGGGACCTCGCTGCCGAGATCGACGCCACCACTGCCAGGCGCCGGACCACCGACGGCACGGGCCGCAGCACCGCCACCGTGGACCGGGTCACCGGCCCGGTGCGCGCCGGTGCGGACGGGCCCTACCCGGTGACGGCCACCCAGCGCGGTTTCCTGCTCGCCGACGCCATCGCACCGGGCGACGGCACCGCCTGGCTGGCCCGGCTACGACTGCGCGGCCGGCTACGTCGCGACGTCTTCCAGCGCGCCGTCGACCTGCTGGTGGCTCGGCACCCGATGCTGCGTACCGTCTTTCCGGCCGGCGTCCGTCCCCCGGTCCAGCAGGAACTTCCCGCCTCGCTACGGCTGCCGGTCGGCTACCGGGCGGTCGCCGGCCCCGCCGAGGTGGGCACCCTGGTCGCCGAGGAGCGCCGCCGTCGCTTCGAGCCGTGGGCCTGGCCGCTGCTGCGACTGCAGCTGCTGGGGCTCGCCCCCGACGACCACATCCTGCTGGTGCACGGCCACCACCTGATCGGTGACGGCTACAGCGCCGCCCTGCTCGGCCAGGAACTGCTGACGGTGTACCACCGGCTGGTGGCCGACCAGCCCGACGGACTGCCTCCGCTGCGCACCCACTTCCGCGACTACGTCGAGCTGCTGGCCGACCGGGTCGCCGGCCCACCCGACCCGGACGCTCACGGCTGGTGGCGCGGACGCTTCGGCACCCCGTACCGGCCGCCGGTGCTACCCGCCCCCGGCAGCGCGCCCGACCCGGGCGGTACGTCCGCGCCGGTCTGCGGCTTCACCCTGGACGGGACCGTGGTCGCCGGGCTGCGCCGGCTGGCCGCCTCGGCGGCGAGCACCCTGTACGCCCCGGTGCTGACCGCGTACCACCGGGCGGTGGCCCGGTTCACCGGACAGGACGACCTGGTCTTCGGCCTGGCGCTTACCGGTCGGGATCATCCGCTGCCGGACCTGCACCGGATCTTCGGCCCGTGCGCGGCGATGCTGCCGCTACGGCTGGGCGGCTCGGCCGGCTTCGCCGAACAGCTCGCCCACGTCGGGGCCGAGGTCGCTACTGCCCGCCGGTACGACGACCCGCCGTCGATCGCGGCGGCCGTGCCCACCGGCCCGGGCGGCACGCCCATCGGTGCGCAGTTCTTCTTCAGCTTCCTGGACTTCTCCGCCCGCTCCGCGCCGCCGACCGCCGCAGCGGATACGGCGCGCGACGCCGTCGATGCGCCGTCGCCAGCGGTGGTCGACACGCCGCCCCCCGTGCCGGGCGATGCCGATCGGCTTCGCCTCGACTGGGACGCCGACAGTGAACTGGCGCCACCGCCCCTCGGGACCGACCTGTTCCTGACCGCGCGCCCCGAGCGGGACGGGCTCCGGCTCACCCTGCGCGGCTGTCCCGCCACAGTCACCCCGGCCGAGCTGCGCCGGCTCGCCGACTGGCTCCGCGCCGACCTGACCGCCGCCGCGCACACCCACCCGGCCCGTCGGGACCAGACGGCCACGCCTGCCGTGGTCACTGGTGACGCCGCCAGCGTGCCGGCGACGACTGCCGTTCCCGGCCGACCGACCAGGCTGGCCGCGGCGATCGTCGGCTACCTGCCGCCGCCGGCCCAGCTCGCCGCGATCGCCGGGCTGCCCGCCGGCAGCCTGCCCCGGGACCAGCTACGCGAGCTGCTCTTTCCTGGTGGCCGTCCGCGTCTGCTGGAGCAGCTGACCACGCCGCTGGGCGTCTCCGGCTTCGTCTGCCTGCCCCGGTTCGCCGATGAGCTGACCGCCGCCGGGGACGTCCTCGCCGACGAGACCGCCGAGGCGGTGGACCTGGCCGCCCGCCTCGGCGCCCGCTGCGTGTCGCTGGCCGGGATGATTCCCGCCCGCACCGGCTACGGCCTCGGGGTGCTGCGCCGTACCCGCAGCGGCGTGGCGGTGACCACCGGCCATGCCGTCACCGTCGTCTCCGTCGTCCGCACGGTGCAGGCCGCGCTGGCCGCCACCGGGCGCAGCCTCGCCGGCCGCGACCTCGCCGTGGTGGGTCTCGGTTCGATCGGGTTCTCCGCGCTGCGGCTGTTGCTCATCCGGGCCGAGCAGCCGCCCGCGCGACTCGTGCTCTGCGACGTTCCTGCCGCCGCGCCTCGACTGGGCGAGCACGCCGCGCGGCTGCGGGCGGACGGCTTCGCCGGCACCATCGAGGTGTGCCCGTCGGCACCGGGAATCGCCCCGGCCGGCTACACGGCGGACGTGATCATCGCGGCGACGAGCGCGGCCACCGCACCGATCGAGGTCGACCGGCTGGCACCCGGCACCATCGTGGTGGACGACTCGTTCCCGCCCGCACTGGACACCGCAAAAGCTCTGACCCGGATGCGCCGCGACCACGACATCCTGGTGGTCGGCGGTGGGCTCCTGCACGTCGGCGAGACCGAACGCGACATACCCGGGGACCTGCCGCCGGTGCCGGTCGACGGCAACGTGCTCGGGCTGCCCGGGACGATCGCCTCCTGCCGGTTGGAATCGCTCCTGTGGTCGACCGCTGCGGACCTGCCGCTGGTGCACGGCCTGGTGGACGACGCGACCGCGGCGGCGTACGCGCGGGTGCTCACCGAGGCCGGCATCGACGCCGCGCCCTTGCACCTGCTGCACCACCCGATCGGGTCGGAGTTGCTCGGGAGGTTCGGACGCTGACCGCGCAGCCAATTACTCAGCTGCGCCTGTCGTTGCTCGGCCTTACGCTTCCGTCCAGCGGTGGTCGGTCGACGGTGACCGGGCCGGCGGTGCGGTCGACGGAGTCGCCCTGCTGCCCACCGACGACACCGGCTTCCGGCTCCGCTTCCTCGCGAGCCAGGAGCCCAAAACCCGATGCGTGGGTTGAAGCAGAGCAAAGGGGCCACAACCCATAAGCGGGCCTGCGGACATGCGGGCCTGGCTGGCGCGGTTTGGCGGGATGTGGAAGCTGTTTCGGCGGTATGGCGGTATCCGGGTGGGTAGGTGACCGCCATACCGCCGAAACGGCGGATCGGATGAGACCGGGATCAGAAGTCGTCGTCGAAGGCCACCGTGCCGGTGACACCGACCTGGTAGGCCGACACCCGGCGTTCGAAGAAGTTGGACAACTCCTGCACGTCCTGCAGTTCCATGAACGCGAACGGGTTCGTCGAGCCGTACATCGGTGCGATGCCGAGCATCGCCAGCCGCCGGTCGGCCACGTGTTGCAGGTACTGGCGCATGTCGGCCAGCGGCATGCCGGAGACGCCCTGCTCCAGCAGGTCGGCGGCGAACTGGACCTCGCAGTCGACCGCCTCGGCGAGCATGTCGCGCACCTGCTGCTCCATTTCGGCGTCGAAGAGGTCGGGCTCCTCGGCGCGTACGGTGTCGACCACGTCGAAAGCGAAGGCCATGTGCATCGACTCGTCGCGGAACACCCAGTTGGTGCCGGAGGCCAGCCCGTGCAACACACCCCGGGAGCGCAGGAAGTACACGTAGGCGAAGGCGCCGTAGAAGAACAGTCCTTCGATGCAGGCGGCGAAGCAGATCAGGTTGAGCAGGAACGCCCGCCGGTCGGCCCGGGTCTTCAGCTCGCGCAACTCGAAGATCGAGTCGATCCACTTGAAACAGAACTCGGCCTTGCGGGCGATCGACGGGATGTTCTCCACCGCCGCGAACGCCTCGTACCGTTGCTTCTCGTCGGGCACGTAGGTGTCGAGCAGGTTCAGGTAGAACTGGACGTGCACCGCCTCCTCGAACAGCTGCCGGGACAGGTAGAGCCGGCCCTCCGGGGAGTTGATGTGCTGGTAGAGGTTGAGCACCAGGTTGTTGGCGACGATGGTGTCGCCGGTGGCGAAGAAGGCGACAAGTCGGGACACCAGGTGCTGTTCGGCCGGGGAGAGCTTGGCCAGGTCGGCGAGGTCGGCGTGCAGGTCGACCTCCTCGACGGTCCAGGTGTTGCGGATCGCATCCTTGAACCGGTCGAAGAACTGCGGGTAGCGCATCGGCCGCAGGGTCAGGTCCATGCCCGGGTCGAGCAGCAGTTGCCGGGTCTGGGTTTCGGAAACGGTGGTCACTGGCAGGCCTCGCAGCTCTCGGGGTTCTCCAGGGAGCAGGCCAACGCCTCGTCGTCGCCGACAGCGACGATCGCCGGGGCGGCCGGGGTGACCGCGACGGTGGCCTGCTGGATCCGGGTCGCCGGACGCGACCGCAGGTAGTAGGTGGTCTTCAGCCCGGACTTCCAGGCGTAGAGGTACATCGAGGAGAGCTTGCCGATGGTCGGCGCGCTGATGAACAGGTTCAGCGACTGCGACTGGTCGATGAAAGGGGCACGGGCGGCGGCCAGGTCGATCAGCGCCCGTTGCGGCAGCTCCCACGCGGTGCGGAACAGTTGCCGTACGTCTTCGGGCAGCTCGGCGATGCCCTGCACCGACCCTTCGGCCCGCTTGATCTGCTCCCGGATCGACGCCGTCCACAGCCCTCGCGCCTTGAGTTCGCGGACCAGGTACGTGTTGATCTGGAGGAACTCGCCGGACATCGTCTCGCGTTTGAACAGGTTGGACACCTGCGGCTCGATGCACTCGTAACAGCCGGCGATCGAGGCGATGGTGGCCGTCGGCGCGATGGCCACCAGCAGCGAGTTCCGCAGCCCGTGCGCGGCGATCGTCTCGCGCAGCGCGGCCCACCGCTGCGCCTGGGTGAGGTCGGCGCCCCACAGGTCCGGGTGCAGCTCACCGCGCGCGGCACGGGTGTCGTCGTACGCCGGGTGCGGGCCGAACTGCTGGGCGAGCTGTGCTGAGGTCTCCAGAGCGGTCAGCAGGATCTCCTCCTGCACCCGGCTGGACAGTTCCCGGGCGGGGGTGGAGTCGAACGGCATGCGCAGGGTGAAGAAGGCGTCCTGCAGGCCCATCAGCCCGAGCCCGACCGGTCGCCAGCGCGGGTTCGACGCCGCCGCCTGCTGCGCCGGGTAGTAGTTGATGTCGATGACCCGGTCGAGGAAGAGCACCGCCGTGCGGACGGTGGCGCGCAGCTTCTCCCAGTCGATGCCGTCCGCGGTGAGGTGCGCGGCGAGGTTGATCGACCCGAGGTTGCACACCGCGGTCTCGGTGTCGTTGTTGACCTCCAGGATCTCGGTGCACAGGTTCGACAGGTGGATGGTGTTGCCCGGCGCGCCGGTCTGGTTGGACAGCCGGTTGGCCGCGTCCTTGAACGTCATCCACCCGTTGCCGGTCTGCGCGAGGGTGCGCATCATCCGCCCGTACAGGTCGCGGGCCTTGACCGTGCGGACCGCCTTCTTCTCCGCCGCCCGGTACGCCTCGTCGAACGCCTCGCCGTACAGGTCGGGCAACTCCGGCGCGTCGGAGGGGTCGATCAGCGACCAGTCGCCGTCGGCCTCCACCCGGCGCATGAACTCGTCCGGGATCCAGTTGGCCAGGTTCAGGTTGTGCGTACGCCTCGACTCCTCCCCGGTGTTGTCGCGCAACTCCAGGAACTCCTCGATGTCCGGATGCCAGGGTTCCAGGTATACGCAGGCCGCGCCCTTGCGCCGGCCACCCTGGTTGACCGCCGCCACCCCGGCGTCGAGGGTCTTGAGGAACGGCACGATGCCGTTCGAGCGCCCGTTGGTGCCCCGGATCAGTGCCCCACGACCCCGCACCCGCGTCCAGGAGATGCCGATGCCGCCGGAGAACTTCGACAGCTTCGCCACCTGGTGATACCGCTCGTAGATCGAGTCGAGTTCGTCACGCGGCGAGTCGACAAGGAAACACGACGACATCTGGGTGTGTCGGGTGCCGGAGTTGAACAGCGTCGGCGAACTCGGCAGGTAGGCCAGGCTGGACATCAGCCGGTAGAAGCCGATCGCCTCGCCGGGCGTCTGGGACAGCCCGCAGGCGACCCGCAGCAGCCAGTACTGCGGGGTCTCCACCACCTGCCGGGTCTGCGGATGCCGCAGCAGGTACCGGTCGGCGACGGTGCGCAGCCCGAAGTACTCGAACCGCAGATCCCCCGCCGGGTCGACGGCGTCGTCCAGCTTGCGGGCGTTGCGGGCCACGAACGCGGCGGTGGCGTCGCCGATCAGGCCCAGGCCGTGGGCGTACCGGATGGACTGGCTGAAGCTGGCCACCTGCTGGCCGCGTACCTCCTTGTCGACGAACGCGGCCAGCAGCCGCGCCGCGAGCCTGGAGTACTGCGGCTCCTCACCGATCAGCTCGGCGGCCGTCTGGATCGACAGCTTGTCCAGCTCGGCGGTGGTCGCACCGTCGTACAGGCCGCTTATCGTCTTCGTCGCCACCCGCAGCGGGTCGATCTCGTCCAGGTCGGTGACCCAGCGCTCCACCGCCTTGACGATCTTGTTGACGTCCACCGGCTCGGTGTCGCCGTTGCGTTTACGCACCTGCATCACGTGCCGGCGTTGCTCCGGCCCCGCCTGTGCCCGGGTCACCGTCATGGCCCCTCCTCGTACCGGTCGGTGAAGGTCGACGGGCACGCGGGAGGACGCCGCCGGTCACCGGACGGACTGACTGCCGTCGACGACCAGCTGATGGCGTCGGCCGTCCCGCGCGGCCTTCGACCGCCGCACACGTACGCGTGCGGCGCGCTGGCAGGTCTTCGGACTCGTGGGCGTGTTCGTGCCTACTGGCCGTCGCTTCCCAGACCTGGCGGGCCCAGTGCTTCGTTGACGGCGGTCGTTCCCACTCACCGCTGCGGGGCAGTCCCGGAATTCCACCGGGTTCCCTCTTGCCTCGGCCGTCGTGGAGTGACTGCCGAACCAGCTGCGGGCACTACTATATATGGGAACGGGCCAGGAACCTCAACACCACATGCTGTGTCGCCACGCGTGTCGATCGAATCATCCGCCCGAGCGCGACGATCGCCGCCGAGGCCACCGACCCCACGCATCTTTCCGAAAACTTCCGGAAGTTCTGGCTATGCCAATCGGGTCGACATAGCATGCACGCGCTTGGATCTGTCCGGAAACCCGACGTCAGGCACCCCCACCACTGTCCAATTTGCGTAAGGGACCAGTCGATGCGCCTGTGGAATCCGTCCCAACGATCACGACGCCGATCACGAACTTTCGCCGTACTCTGTTCGGCCGCGCTCGTCGCGGCCATCACCGTCGCGCCCACCCCGGCCGTGGCCGACGAGGTCGTGCTCAGCAACGACTTCGAGTCCGGCTCGTACGCCCCCTGGGGACCACGCGGTGACGTGACCCTCGCCATCGCCGACGAGGGTCACGACAGCGACGGCAGCCTGTCGGTCACCGGCCGTACCGCCAACTGGCAGGGACCGGCCACGAGCGCGACCGCGCTGATGCGGCCCGGCAACCGATACACGGTCACCGCCTGGGCGAAACTTCCGACCGGCACCGAGGGCAGCGCCGGTGTGCACTTCACCGTCGAGTCCACCCCGGCCGGTGGCGGCGAGAACACCTACACCTGGATCGGCGACAACGTCACCACCACCGCCGACGAGTGGGTACGCATCGGCGGCGAGTACACCCTGCCCACCGGTCTGGACGCCGCCACCCTCTACGTGGAGGCGGAAGGCAACACCCCGTTCCTGCTCGACGACGTCCTGATCACCGCGCTGGACGGCGGCGGGGGCGGGCCGGAGCCGGGCACGATCGTCATCGACACCGACTTCGAGGACGGTCTGGACGGTTGGGGACCCCGCGACGGCGGTCCGGGCGCCCCGACGGTCACCCTCACCGACGTCGCGCACGGCGGCACCTCCGCCGCGCTGGTCACCGACCGGGTGAACCAGGGCGCCGGCCTGGGCCGCGACGTGACCGGCCTGTTCACCGCGGGTGTCACCTACGAGCTCAGTGCGTGGCTGCGGTTCGCCGCAGGTCAGCCGGCCGACCAGATCTGGCTCAGCCTGGCCAGCACCACCGGGGACAGTCAGTCGTTCAGCACCCTCGCCCAGTTCGAGACGATCACCAACTCGGGCTGGACGGAGGTGACCGCGCGGTTCACCATGCCGGCGGCGGACAGCGCCTTCCTCTACTTCGAGACCCGCTGGCAGGGCGAGGACGTGACCGGCAACACCAGCGACTTCCTGGCCGACGACATCGTCGTGCAGGTGCCCGAGCCGCCGGTCATCGAGGACCTCACCCCTCTGCACGAGACCACCGACTTCCCGGTCGGCGTGGCCATCGACAGCCGGGAGACGATCGGTGCTCCCGCCCAGCTGCTGACCCGGCACTTCAACCAGATCACGGCCGAGAACCACATGAAGCCGGAGGCCTGGTACGACGAGGCGGGCAACTTCCGCCCGCACGAGCAGGCGCTGACCATGATGGACTTCGCCCGCGACAACGACCTGCGCGTCTACGGTCACGTGCTGGTGTGGCACAGTCAGACCCCGGCCTGGTTCTTCACCGACTCCGCCGGACAGCCGCTGACCACCTCGACGGCCGACCAGCAGGTGCTGCGGGAGCGGCTGCGTACGCACATCTTCAACGTCGCCGAGTCGCTGAGCGAGCGGTACGGCCCCTTCGGCTCCTCCACCAACCCGCTGTACGCCTTCGACGCGGTCAACGAGGTGGTCAGCGACAGCGGCGAGTACAGCGACGGTCTGCGTCGCAGCGAGTGGTACCGAATCCTCGGTGAGAGCTTCATCGACCTGACCTTCGAATACGCCGACGAGGCGTTCAACGACGTGTACGCCGCCGAGGGCGCTGACCGTCCGGTCACCCTGTTCATCAACGACTACAACACCGAGCAGAGCGGCAAGCAGGCTCGCTACCTGGCCCTGGTGCAGCGACTGCTCGCCCGCGACGTGCCGGTGCACGGGGTGGGACACCAGTTCCACGTCTCGCTGGCCATGCCGATCAGCGCCCTGGAGACCGCGCTGGAGACGTTCGCGGATCTGCCGGTCACCCAGGCCGTCACCGAACTCGACGTCACCACCGGCACCCCGGCCACCCAGGCGAAGTTCATCGACCAGGGCTACTACTACCGGGACGCCTTCCGGGTCTTTCGGGCGTACGCCGATGATCTGCTGGCCGTCACGGTCTGGGGGCTCACCGACGGACGTTCCTGGCGCTCCGGCAACGGCGGCCCGCTGCTGTTCGACGACAACCTGCGCGCCAAGCCCGCCTACTACGGGGCGGTCGACGGTGAGCTGCCCGCCCGGCTGCGCACCGCGAACGTCTTCGCCGGTGACGTGCCGCTGACCGCCGCCGCAGCGACGGACCTGACCTGGCGCAAGCTGCCGCTGCACTCCGTCGAGGACGTCGCCGGGTTCCAACTGCGCTGGGCGCCGGACCACCTGACCGCGTACGTCACGGTCGACGACACCACGGTCTCCGGCACCGACCGGGTCAGCTTCGTGCTGGGCGGCGAGACCTACCACGTCGGCCGGGACGGCAGCGGTGACGTACCGGCCGTGGCGGCCGCCCGGGACGGCGGTTACCACCTGGTCGCCCACCTGCCGCTGGCCGCAGCGGCCGAGGGCGACACCCGCACCCTGGACGTGCAGGTGCGCGACGGTGACACCACCTCCGGGTGGAACACCCCGGGCGCGGTGGGCACCCTGACCCTGGTCGAGGAACTGTCCTACGTGGAGGTACGGGAGGCCGCCGAGGCACCGGTGATCGACGGCTCGGTCGACGCCGGCTGGGCGAACGCGACCACGGTGACCACGGACAAGCAGGTCTCCGGCACCGACGGGGCGAGCGCGCAGGTCCGTACCCTCTGGCGGGGTCAGACGCTCTACGTGCTGGCCGAGGTCACCGACCCGGTGGTGGACGTCTCCGGTTCCGATCCGTGGATCCAGGACTCGGTCGAAATCTACGTCGACGCCGGCAACTTCAAGAACGGCAGCTTCCGGTACGACGACACGCAGATCCGGATCAACGCCGACAACGTGGTGTCGTTCGGCACCGGCGACGAGGGGTTCCAGGCGAACCGGCTGGAGAGCGCGACGGTCCGCACCCCGACGGGTTACACCGTCGAGGCGGCGATCAGCCTGCTCGAATACGGTGGCCTGGGCACCTTCCACGGCCTGGACTTCCAGGTCAACGACGCCTCCGACGGGGCCCGGACGAGCATCCGCAACTGGGCCGAGCAGGAGGGCGCGGGCTACCAGAGCACCGCGCGCTGGGGGGTCGGTCGCCTGGTGGCCGGGTCGAACGTGGAGGTGGCGCTGAAGCAGATCACCCGCTGGTACTCCGACAGCGGCGGCGGCTACTGCGCGACCATCACCGCGACCAACACCAGCGACAAGCCGGTCGACTGGTCCGCCGTGGTGCAGCTCGAAGGAGACATCTACGACGCGTGGAACTTCAAGCGCGAACGCCTGGCCGACGGTAGCTACCGGATCAGGGGTGTGGACTGGAACCGCACCCTGAAGCCGGGGGCCAGCACCTTCAGCGTCGGTTACTGCGCCAACCTGTAGCGACACGTACGACGGGAGGGCACATCGTTGTCGGGTGTGCCCTCCCGTGCTGTCCGTGGGCCCAGCTGCGGGGAACCGACGGCGCGGCTCAGTTCAGGCCGGCCGACCACCTGCCCTCGTCGGCGAGCAGCTCGGCCAGGTCGGACCAGGTCAACTGCCGACCGAGGGCCAGCCCGGTCTGGTACACGTGCGGCTCGAGAGCAGCCGCCACACCTGCGCAATCAGTCGCTCCACCGAGACGATCCGGCCGTGGGCGGCGACCAGACCGAGAAGGTCGTGTTGAAGCGGTCGCCCCACTCCTCGGCCCGGTTCACGCTGACCGTGCAGCCGTTGTTGCCGGGCGGCGGGGTGGTGGGCGGCCCGCTTTCGCCGGACGACCGGCGAACAACCGGAGCGCCGCCACGAGGCCGGTCGGCGTTCACGAACGCCGGGGGCGGCGCGAACCGGGTGCGCCGGCCAGGCCGGGACGTCTAGTCACCCAGGCGAGTGCCCTGGTGAAGGCCAGACGTTGCTCGAGCATCTCCAAACCCGGTACGGGTGACATTACGACCGGGAGCAGGACGCACGAACTGCCCGCCGGGAGGCGTGGCGTTTGATCAGCCTCGCGCCCGGGAAGCCGCGCGCGATGAGCGAGGTCGACGACCGAACCACGGCGCGGCGGGTGCTGATCGCCATCGGGCTGGTCCTTGCCACCGCGGCCGGACTGGTACTGGTGTGGCAGACGCGCAGGGTGCTGGCCTGGACGGTGGTGGCGGTGTTCCTGGCGGTGGCGCTGAATCCGCTCGTGGAACGAGTGCAGCGCCGGTGGGTGCGGCGGCGGACGGTGGCCACGCTGCTGGTGTTCCTCGCCTTCCTGGTGGTGCTCGGCGCGCTGGCGGCGCTGGTCCTCGTGCCGCTCGTCGAGCAGCTGGGCCGGTTCGCGGAGCGGGCACCGGAGCTGGTACGGGAGGCCCGGGGCGGTCGGGGACCGGTCGGTGGGGTGCTGGAGCGGTTGCACCTGCGGCAGGCTGCCGGACCGCACATCGATCAGCTGCAGCGTTACGGCGCCCAGGCCGGGCGGTCGACGGTCGCGGCGCTGCGGGCGACGGTGCAGGGTGTCGCGGGCGCGTTGACGGTGACGGTGCTCGCCTTTCTGATGGTGGTTCAAGGGCCGCGGCTGCTGTCCGGGGTGCTGGCGTTGGCCGGTGAGGGCCGCCGGGGGCGGCTGTGCCGGATCGGGCGGGGGGCGTCGCGCACGATCACCGGCTATGTGGGCGGGAACCTGGTGATCAGTGTGATCTGCGGGCTGGCGACGTTCGTGGTGCTGGCACTGACCGGAGTGCCCTTCGCCGGCGTCATCGCTCTGGTCGTCGCGGTGGCCGACCTGATTCCTCTCGTGGGGGCGACGCTGGGGGCGATCGCCGCAGGCGGTGCGGCATTCCTGCACTCACCCACCGCCGGGGTGGTCGTGCTGGTCTTCTTCGTCCTCTACCAGCAGGTGGAAAACCATCTGCTCCAGCCGGTCATCATGTCCCACACGGTGCAGCTCAACCCTCTTGTGGTGCTGGTCAGTGTGCTGGTCGCCGCGGAACTCGGCGGTCTGGTCGGAGCGCTGCTGGCCATACCGGTCGCCGGAATCGTACGTATCCTGCTGCGCGAGTTCGTCCCGGCGTCCCAGCGGCATCGCGCGGCAGAGTCCGGCGAGACATGACGCGGGTCGAGGGGATGCTCCGCTACGCCGGCCCGAGCAGGCGCATACGGCATTCCTGGAACTGTTCGTCGATGTGGCGGTCGGTGCAGCGTCGGATCTTGCCGAAGTCGTTCATCCACGAGTTCGTGTTGGGTCGAGCCCGGGCGCGGTGCCTGGATTGCTCCAGGTCCGTTTCCCGGACCCGCCCGCCGAACCCGGCGTGCGACTCTCACCGCACCGGGCTCTCCACGAGGTCATGCCGTTGGGGTGGGTTTGTCGGTGTGGGCTGCCAGGGGTTCGAACAACTCGACCCCGTCGAAGGCGATGGGCTGCCGCGCGTTCCGCTCTCGAGACGCCCCTTCAGTTCGTGACGCTCAGGGCGCCGCCGAGGGCGCGACCGGCCTCCCGCGCCGACTCCAACGCCCCGGCATGCATCTCCGCGGCCACGTCGGCGAAGGCGTCGAGCGCGGGTGCGACCCCGACCAGGGTGAACTCCCGTTCGATCACGGTGAGGTCGGCGCCCCAGCAGTCGACGAGGATCCGGCGCAGGTACGCCGTCGAGTGGTCCCAGCCCTCCCGGGGAGTACCGGCACCGTACGCGCCACCACGCACCGTGGCGAGCACGACGGGCTTGCCCGCCAGGAACGGCTGCCCATTGGCCCGAGGGTCGGTCAACACCAGGTCGATGTACGTCTTGAAGTGCTGGGAGACGCCGTAGTTGTAGAGCGGCACGGCGAACAGCAACGCCTCGGCGGCCAGCAACTCGTCCACCAACGTCGCGGCGAGAGCGACCGCCTCCTGCTGCTCGGGGGTGTGTTCCTCGGCCGGCGTCATCGAGGCGGACAGCGCCGCCGCCCACGCGGTCGACGGCAGGGTGTCCACGCCGACATGACGGCGCTCGACGGTGTCACCGGGACGGTTGGCCAGCCACTCCTGTTCGACGATGTCCGCGATCTCCCGACTCGCGGACCCGTGCGTACGGATGCTGGCGTCCAGCCTGAACAGGGTCACGGTTACTCTCCTCGGCATGTAGGTTCAAGGTTGAATCCGAGGCTAGAGCATCTGCTTCAAGTTTGAAGTAGTTTGAGAGATGCCTCACTCATGGCCGAACCGAGCGGCATACTCTTGCGACATGTCTGACGAACCTCGGTGGTTGACCGACCACGAGCGCGACGCCTGGCTTGCGCTGGCCAAGCTGATGTTCAACCTGCCGAGTGCTCTCGACGCCCAACTGCTGCGCGACAGCCACCTCACGCTGTTCGACTATTTCGTGCTCAGCGGCCTGTCCATGACACCCGGCCGGACCATGCGCCTCAGTGACCTGGCCAGTTTCGTCAGCTCCTCGCTGTCGCGCCTGTCGAACGTCGTCAAACGGCTTGAGCAACGAGGGCTGCTGCGCCGCGCGCCCGACCCGGAGAGCCCTCGCTACACCGTGGCCACGCTCACCGACGCCGGCTGGGATCTCGTGGTCGCGGCGGCCCCGGGGCACGTCGCGGCCGTGCGCCACTACGTCATCGACGGTCTGACCCCGAGCCAGATCGACGTCCTGCGCGAGGTGGCCTGCCACGTGACCCGGCAGATCGCCGCGGCGCCGGAGTCCGCTAGCCAACCCCGGTGACACCAGTCCCCCGCGTGCTGTTCGAATGCCGTGCGGGCCACCCGGGTAGATCGTGAGGGTGACGTCCTTGACGATCTTCGCTGCCTGCTGGGCCGAGCCGTCGATCGGCACGATCTGGTCGTCGTCACCGTGCACGATCAGCGTGGGACATAGATCCGCTGCAGGTCCTCGGTCAGATCGGTCTCCGAGAACGCCTTGATCGAGTCGTACGCGGCCTTGTGCCCGGACTGCATGCCCGGCAGCCAGAAAAAGGGGCCTTCGGCGAGGTTCCCGGCACTGCTGCGAACCGGGCCGACGTCCGGGCCACCTCGCCACCGCCGGCGGAGGAGCCGATCAGCGTCGCCCTTTGCAGGTCCAGAGCCGTCAGCACGGCGGCCAGGTCGTCCGCGTAGTGGTCCATGTGGTGCCGGCGTGCGTCACAAATTTTGGCATGACGACCATCTGTCTGAAATATTATCGGCAGTGCCGAGCATTTCATTGAGCGACAACAGCGGCACCAGCCCGCCGAGGGCCGGCTGCGACAGAGGTCAGACCGCGCGGAGACGACTCCTCGTGGGCACGAGTCCGGGATGAGGAATGGTCATGGAGATCGGCATCGCTCTCGACGTGTCACGGTTGGCCCACGCCCCGCAGGAGACCGTCGCGCTGGCCCGCCTGGCCGAGGAACGCGGCCTGGACCTGGTGGTCGTCGCCGACGGGACGGCGGAGCGGGCCACCGGCCTCGACCCGTGGACGGCGGCGGTCTGGCTCGCCGGATCGACCAGCCGGATCACCATCGGCGCCCCCGCCAGCGACATGTCACCACCCGATCCGACCGACCCCGAGGCGCCGTACCCGAAGGTCCAGGCCAAGGCAGCGGACAGCCTCGACATCCTGGCGCCGGGTCGGATCATCTCCGACCCGGCGGGCTGGGTCGTCGCGTCACCGGACGCGACGCCGGAGGATCTGGCCGGCGCTGCCGAGACCGATCTGCCCGTCGTGGTCCCGGTGCAATCGCGCGAGGACGTCGAGCGTCTCGCCGCGCTGGTCGCCGGGCGCGACGACCGAGCCGGGGTACGCCGACGCCCGGCGGCCGTACGCGCGCACCGCAAGCCGGCCATCGACTACGACGGCGTACCGGCGTCACTCGCCGAGACGGCGGTCGAGCCCGGTGACCCGCCCTACCGCGCCCTGTCCTCGACCTACCTGCGCGGTGGTGCTCCCGGACTCGTGCTGCGACCCCGGACACCGGCGGAGGTGTCGGACGCGATCGAGTTCGCCCGGCGACACCGGCACCTGCCGCTGGGCATCCGCAGCGCCGGCCACGGCATCAGTGGCCGCTCCACGAACCGTGGCGGCCTGGTGATCGACCTGGGCGCGATGAACGCGATCGAGGTGGTGGACCCCGCCCGCCGGCTCGTACGCACCGGTCCCGCCGCGACCTGGAAGCAGATCGCCGCGGCCCTGGCCCCGCACGGGTGGGCGCTGGGCTCGGGAGACTACGGCGGGGTCGGCGTCGGCGGGCTCGCCACGGCGGGCGGGATCGGCCTGCTCTCCCGCA
Organism: Verrucosispora sp. FIM060022; assembly: GCF_003977705.1. Taxonomy (NCBI): domain Bacteria; kingdom Bacillati; phylum Actinomycetota; class Actinomycetes; order Micromonosporales; family Micromonosporaceae; genus Micromonospora; species Verrucosispora sp. FIM060022. The sequence continues at coordinate 37,808 of NZ_RQIV01000005.1, read as the reverse complement.
ACCACGGCCTGACGATCGATCATCTCCGGTCGGTGGACCTCGTGCTCGCCGACGGCCGGCAGGTGCGGGCCAGCAGGCAGCAGCACCCGGAGCTGTTCTGGGCCGTACGTGGCGCGGGCGCCAACTTCGGCATCGCCACCTCGTTCGAATTCGAGGTCGACGAGGTGGGTGAGGTCGGCTGGGCGCAACTCGCCCTGGTCTCCACCGACATCGAACAGTCGCTCCGACGCTACGGCGAACTGGCAAGCGCCGCGCCCAGGGACACGACGGTCTTCCTCGTCACCGGGCAACCCCGCGACGGCCTCTCGACCATCCAGCTCTTCGCGGTGGTCGACAACCCGGATCCCGACATCGTCGTGGCGCGCCTGACACCGTTCCTGGAGCTCGGCATGCTCGCCCGCCAGCAGGTGGTGATGACCCCGTACGCGGGTGTCATGGGTAGCGCCGCCGACGTCGGACCGGACGGCCAGCACGGCTTCGGCGAGCCGAACTCCCGGTCGGCGTTCCTGCCCACGCTGACCCCCGAGTTCGCCCGCGACGCCGCCGCGATGCTGCGCAGCGGTGCCGTCTACTTCTTCGAGCTGCGGGCGATGGGCGGCGCGATCGCCGACGTGGCACCCGGCGACACCGCCTTCACCCACCGCACCCCGGCCTTCCAACTGGCCGCGATGGGCCAGAACGACAAGCGCCTCACCGCGGTGTGGGAGCCACTGCGCCGGCATTTCGACGGCCTCTACCTCAGCTTCGAGACCGACCGCAGCCCGGCGCGGCTGCTCGACGCCTTCCCGGCACCGGTGCTGGAGCGCCTGCGCGCGTTGAAACGCCGGTACGACCCGGACAACCTCTTCCGGGACAACTTCAACATCGACCCGACGGTCGACCCCGCAGCGGTGCAGGAGGCACGCGCATGACCGACTACGGACACGACCTGCTCTTCGGCGTCTTCGCCACGCCCGTCGCGCAGCAGGCCCGACAGGTTGTCGACCTGGCCGTCACCGCCGACCGGGCCGGTCTCGACCTGGTCAGCTTTCAGGACCACCCGTACCAGCCCTCGTTCCTGGACACCTCGACCCTGCTCGCCTTCACCGCGGCCCGCACCGAGCGCATCCACGTCAACGCCAACGTCGCCAGCCTGCCGCTGCGACCGCCGGCGGTGCTGGCCCGGGCCGCCGCCTCCCTCGACATCCTCAGTGGCGGCCGCTTCGCACTCGGCATCGGTGCCGGTGCGTTCTGGGACGGCATCGCCGCCATGGGGGGACGGCGGCTGAGCGCCGCCCAGGGCGTCACCGCACTGGGCGAAGGCATCGAGATCATCCGCGAGATCTGGGACACCGACGCCACCGGGGCCGTGAACTACGACGGGCGGTACTACTCGGTGAAGGGGGCCCGACGTGGCCCGCGGCCCGCCCACGACATCCCGATCTGGGTCGGCGCGTACAAGCCGAAGATGCTCGCCCTCACCGGTGCGGTCGGCGACGGCTGGCTGCCCACCATCGAGTACCTGCCCCGGGGGGCCGATTCCCTGCCCGAACTCCATGCCCGGATCGACGCCGCGGCGCACGACGCCGGTCGCGACCCGGCCGCCGTACGACGGCTGATGAACTTCATGAACGTCCAGTTCTCGTCGGCGCCGCGCGGGCTGCTCAACGGCCCGTCCGACGCCTGGGTCGACCAGATCGCCGAGCTGGCCCTGCGGCACGGCGTCAGCGCCTTCATCATCGGCGGCGACGACCCGAGCATGACGCAGCGCTTCGGCGCCGAGATCGCACCTGCGGTACGGGCGATCGTCGAGCGGGAACGCCGACCCGCCGCGCCGGATCGGGCGCAGGGCGAGGGGTGACCGTGTGGTGGGGTGGCCCGACCCACCCCACCACGCGGGGATCAGCTGCGCAGGGACCACTGCTGGTTGGTGCCGCCGTGGCAGGCCCAGAGGTGGACCTTTGTGCCGTTGGTGGTGCCGTAGCCGCTGGCGTCGAGACAGAGCCCGGACGCGACACCGGTGATGGTGCCGTTGCTGTTGACGTTCCACTGCTGGTTGGTCTGGCCGTTGCAGTCCCAGATGATCGCCAGGGTGCCGTTGGCGGTGCCCTGCCCGGAGGCGTCGAGGCACTTGTTGCCGTACACCATCAGTTGCTTGCCGGCGGTGTACGTCCACCGCTGGTTGGTGCCGCCGTGGCAGTCCCAGAGCTGCGCCTGGGTGCCGTTGGTGGTGCTCGACCCGCCGATCTCCAGGCAGCGGCCGGACTGCCCACCGACGATCTGCACGCTCTGCGGGGTGCCGCCGCCCTGCGGTCCGGCGGCGGCCATCACGGCCTGGGCGCCCGAGGGCCAGTTGCCGCCCGTCACCGTCACGTTGCCGGAGACGACGTTGCCCCGGTCGCCGTTCGTCACGTTGGTGCTGCCGTTTGTCGACCAGTTGTTGGTGACGGTGAAGTTGCCCATGTTCTCGGCGTACCAGTAGTTGGCCGTGGCCCAGGTGCCGGTCGAGGAGAAGACGTTGTTGCGGGCGGTGAAGAAGCGTGAGCCCTCGTCGAAGTAGAGCCCGAAGTGGCCGTTGGTCCGCAGGCAGTAGTTGTCGCTGATCAGCGCGCCCGGGTTCGCCGACAGGGTGTAGATGCAGCCGCCGTCGTTCATCTGCTGCATGACGTCGTGCACGTAGTTGCCGATCAGCCGGTTGTTGGCCGCCGTGGTGGCGGTGGTGTAGCGCGGCTGGTAGTTGTACAGGCCCCGGTCGGCGTAGTGGTTGCTGCCGCCGGCGTCGTTGGAGCCCCAGCCGTAGCCGATGGACATGCCGGTGTACGGCATGTTGTAGACCTCGTTGTACGAGATGGTGGCGTTGGTGACGTACGTGGTCAGCACCGAGACGATGCCCCGGTACTCGATGCCCAGGTCGTGCAGCCGGTTGTTGCTGATGGTGATGTCCCGGTTGACCATCCGCTGGTCGCTCGGGTGGTGGGCGTCGGCCCGTACGCCGCCGACGACGATGCCCCCGGCCGCGTTGCGGGCGATCTCGGATCGGGTGACGGTGATGTTGCTGGCCCCGAGGCCGACCCCGCTGGCGTGGGCGTTGGCGTCGTTGCCGATGCCGATGGCCGTCTGACCGAGGTTGACGAACGCGGAGTCGGTGAAGGTGATGTTGTCGGCGGCGGAGATCTGCACGGCGGCCGGCATCTGCTGCCAGTTCGGTCGGGTCGCCTCGAACTGCGGGCAGCCGTTGTGGCACGAACTGAAGGCCGGCCAGTTCCAGTTGCCGTAGATGTACGCGCCGGTCTGCTGATCCACGTAGCCCTGGTTGCTGCTGGCGCCCAGCCAACTCGTGCCGGTGAAGGTGATCCCGGAGAACGTCACGTGGTGCGCGGGCGCGGCGTACGTGCCGCCGAGCTGGAGCAGGGACTGCAGGGTCGGCAACTCCACCCGGGCGGTGCTCATGTTCTGCCCGGCGAGCGGGATGTAGGACAGCGCGCCGCTGCCCGGATCCAGATACCACTCCCCCGGCGAGTCCAGGAACTCGTAGGCGTTGGTCAGGTAGAGCGGGCCGGGCCGGTGCGGGCTGGTGAAGGTGTCGTACCCGAAGTTGTTGTTGCTCCAGCCCGGCTGCTGCATCCGGATCTGGTTGCCGCTGATGCTCTGCACCGACACGTACCGGTCGGTGAAGGAGTTGACGCTCTCCATCTGGATGCGGCTCTGGTTGGCCAGGTTGTTCAGGTAGCTCAACGCACCGCTGGTGAACCGCATGCCGGTGCTGTCGGCGGTGAAGTCGGCCCGGTTGACCTGGGTACGGGCCCGGGTGGCGACGGCACCGTCGACGTAGAGTTGCCGGCTGTCCAGCCCGGCGCCGACGTTGGCCCGCCAGATGTTGCGGCCGGCGTCGACCAGCGACCAGCCGGTGACCGCCCGCGCGCCGCTGATCACGGGTCGGGCCGACGGTGCCGCCTGCCACAGCACCCGGTAGCCGTTGGTGCCGGAGTCGGCGGCGGTGAACCGCAGTGGCGACGACAGCCGGTACACCCCGTCGGCGAGTTGCACGACGATGTCGCCGGACATCGAGCTGTTCAGCGCCCGTACCGCGGTCTGCGCGGCGGTCAACGAGCACGGCTGGGCGGCGCTGCAACTGCTGCCGCTACCGGACGGGGATGCGTACAGGGTGGTGGTGGCCGCGAGGGCGGGTGCGGCGGAGGCGGCCACGACGGTGGCGGTGACCGCGCCGGTGAGCGTCACCGCCGCGATCGCGGCCAGCACCCGTCCGGGTGCGGCCGACAAGGGAGGTACGGACACAGAGGTCTCCTTACCTGGGACGGGAGTGTGGTGGGTGGGGGTGCGTGCTCAGGGCTGCACGGGATGTCGCTGGCAGGTCAGCCGAGGATTCCGCGCAGGTGGGCCAGGCCGTCGAGGGCGAGCCGGTCCGGTGAGGGAGCCAACGGTCGCCAGATCGAGGCGGCGGTGGCGATCGTGTCGTTGTCCGGGGTGAACGACTCGATGCAGACCGCGCCCCGGTATCCGGTCGTGGTCAGCACGGCGAGGAACCGGGGCCAGTCCAGGTGGTCGGCGCCGGGAGCACCCCGGTTGGTGCCGCTGACCTGCACGTGCTTGATGTGCGAGCCGGCGACGGCGAGCGCGGCGTACGGGTCGGCCTCCTCGATGTTCATGTGGTACGTGTCGATCATGAGACCGACGTTCGGCGGCAGACCGTCGATCAGGTCCAACGTCTGCTCGATGGTGTTGACCACGCTCGTCTCGTAGCGGTTGAGCGCCTCCACGCCGATGGCCACACCCCGCTGTCCGGCGTAGTCGGCGACCGGCGTCAGCGCCCGACGGAAGTCGGCGTAGCAGGCGGCGCGCTCGGCCACGCTCATCCGCCAGGTCCGGCCCACCGAGGCGTAGACCGGCCCGCCGACGGTCGGCGCGCCGACGGCCACCGCAGCGTCCACACAGCCCCGCAGGTACGCCCGGGTCGCCTCGACCACCTCCGGGGTGGCGTCGACCAGGTCCCGACCGGGCGGGGTGACCGCGCAGACGCCGGCGGCGGTCAGGCCGTGGGCCGTGAGCAGGTCCCGGGTCCGTGCCGGATCCCAGTCCCCGGGCTGCTCGATCGGCAACTCCACCGCGTCGAAGCCGAACCGGGCGATCCGGGGCACCAGGTCGGCGAGGGCCGCGTCGTCGACCGGTGAGGCCCACACCCACGGGTTGACGCCGATCTCGTACATCGGGCCTACTTCCAGCGCTGGGGGTATCCGGGCAGGTCGGTGCAGCCGCACATCGCGTAGTGCAGCGGCGGCATGTCCGCGTCGAGGTAGCTGTCGAGGTTCTCCTGTGTGATCGTCGGCTGGGGCAGCTTCCACGGGCTGGACACCTGCTGGCCGTCGAGGATGCGCAGGGCCGCGATGATCGGGGTGCGCCACTGGTAGGTCGGGTAGGTCGGCGCGATCGCGGTGAGACCGGCCTCCTTCCACACCTTCAGGAAGTCGAGCTGGTCCTCGCCGTTGATCGGGGGCACCGGCTTGCCGGCGTCCTGGAACGCCTCGACCGCCGCGACCGCGACCGCCCCGGCGTCCATCCAGACGCCGTCGATGGTGCCGTACCGCTGGAGGTAGTCGTCGACGATCTTCTTGGTCTTGGCCGGGTCGCCGTCGGTGAACTCGACCCCGACGACGTCGACGCCCGCCTTGTCGAAGGCGACCTTCGCGGCGGACCAGCGGGTCTCCAGCACGTCCACGCCGGGCAGGATGCGCAGGGCGAGCAGCTTGCCGCCGGGCTTCATCCGCTGGCTGACGAACTCGGCGCCGACATGACCGAAGCCGTACCCGCCGATGGGGTTGATGAAGGTCACCGGGCAGTCGGTGTCGACGCCACGGTCGAAGACGATCACGGGCAGACCGGTCTGGCAGGCCGCTTCCACGGCCGGGGTGAGGGTGGCGGTGGTGTTCGGCGAGACGATCAGGGCGTCGCAGTCCTTGCCGAGCAGGTCGTTGATGTCGGCGATCTGCTTCTGGTCCTTGCCCTCGGCCTCGACGTGCACGAACTCCTTGATCCGGTCGCCCTGCGCCGCCACCTCGGCCTGCATGGTCTTGTAACCGACCTGCCGCCAGGGGTTGTTCAACGCCGCGTTGGAGAAACAGATCTTGTACGGGCCGGCCTTCTTGAACTTCGTGGTGTCCACAAGCGTGGGGTTGAGCGCCTGCTCCCACGGCTTGTCCGCCGGACCGGTGGCGGTGGCGTCGAGCAGCGCCAACTCGTTGTCGTAGTCGGCCTGGTCGAAGAACTTCGACTGCTCGCCGGTGCCGGCGCCGGCAGGTGCGGACTCGGTGCTCGACGGGGTGGCCACCGGCGTGTCCGTGGCGCAGCCGGCGAGCGTCAACAAGGTCACCGCGGCGACCGCGGCCAGGCAACGTTTCATGAGGCAATCCCCTTTATCTGGATGAGAAACGCCGGGCCGAGACCGCCACGGCGAGCAGGATGATGGCGCCTTGCACGCTCGGTCTGAGCGCGCCGGAGACGCCGTAGAAATTCATCAACGCGAAGAGCAGTTCGAGGGTCAGCGCGCCGAGCATCGCGCCGACGACCGAGCCCCGGCCGCCGCCCAGGGCGACCCCGCCGAGGACGACCGCGGTGATGGCACCGAACTCCAGGCCCGCGCCGGCCTGGAAGGAGACGCCGCCGTAGCCGCCGATCAGGATCGCCGCGACCGCCGCGGCGAGGCCACTGAGGACGAAGGCGATGGTGCGGGTCCGCCACACCCGCACCCCGCTCAGCTGTGCGGTCCGCGGGTTGTCGCCGACGGCGACCAGGGTCCGACCGAAGTCGGAGCGCATCAGCAGCACCGCGGCCACCGCGAGGACCAGCAGGACCAGCAGCGCGTACGGCAGCCGACCGAGCACCGGTACGTCCTCGACGGCCCGGCGACCGAGTTGGCGGAACTGGTCGGTGAGACCGCCCTTGGGTGCGCCGTCGGACCAGAGGTAGACCGCGCCGACGAGGATCAGGAACATGCCGAGGGTGGTGACGAACGAGGGCACCCGCAGCCGGGTGGTGATCAGGCCGTTGACCAGGCCGACGAGCGCACCTCCGGCGAGCAGCACCAGCACCACCGGCCAGGTCCGCGACGGGTCGCTGTCGATGAGCCGGGCGGCGACCACCACCTGCGCGGTGACCAGGGAGCCGACGGACAGGTCGAACTCCCCGGAGACGATCACGAAGTACTGACCGGCGGCGAGCAGGATGATCGGCGCCGAGCGGCCGAGGAACGACATCAGCGACGGCGGGCTGAGGAAGTCGGGTTGGCGGGCGGCGACGAGGGCCAGGAGCACCACCAGCACCGCGAGGATCGGCAGGATCCCACCGGCGTTGCCCCGCCGCAGCGGTGCGAGGCGGCGGGAGACGGTCTGTGTGGTCACCGGTCCGCCTTCCGCAGGGCCCGACGGGCGTAGACGGCCACGGCGGCGATGATGATCACGCCTCGGACGACCTGCTTGGCGAAGGCGTCCACCGCGAGCTGGTTGAAGATGGCGTCGATGCCGGCGAGCAGCAGCACTCCGCCGACGGTGCCGACGACCCCGCCCCGGCCGCCGGCGAGGGCGGTGCCGCCGATCACCACCGCGGCGATCGATTCCAGGTCGTAGAGGCCCTCGGTGCCGACCCGGGGAGCGCCGGAGCCGAGGCGGCTGGCGAGGTAGATCCCGGCGAGCCCGGCGCACAGGGAGCAGAGCACGTGGGCGATCACCCGTACCCGGTCGTTGCGGACCCCGGAGAGCCGGGCCACCTCCGGGTCACCGCCGACGGCGATCAGGTGGTGACCGAACCGGGTCCGCGACAGCAGGAACCAGCAGGCCCCGGCGACCGCGAGCAGCAGCAGGAAGGACAGCGGTACGGGCCCGACCCGCTGGTAGCCGAGGGTCTGCACGAGGGCCGGGGCGGTGCTGCCGGCCGGGCCGTCGTACCTGCTGTCGAGATAGCCCTTGAGCAGCAGCCCGACGCCGAGGGTGGCGATGAACGGGTTGATCTGACCGGTGGTGACGAGCAGCCCGTTGAACAGCCCGATGCCGGCGCTGACGAGCAGGGCGAGGCCGATCGCGGGCAGCAGCGCCGCGTTGCTGCCGTTCATCGTCTCGGCCGCGACGAGGGTGCTGAGGCTGACCACGTACGCCACCGAGAGGTCCAGTGAGCCGCCGAGGATGACCAGGGTCTGGCCGACCGCGACGAACCCGAGCCCGGCGGCGACGTGCAGCAGACTCACCGTCGTCGACTGGTTGAACAGTTGGCCGCCGTCGATCGCGACGACCAGCCAGCCGATGGCGAGGGTGAGGCCCAGGGCCACGAACACGCCCGGCACCGGTCGGCGGGCGGGCAGCAGGGGCAGGGCGCTCACGCGGCCGTCTCCCGTACCGTGCCGACGGCGAGCGCGACGACGTCCTCCTCGGTGGCGCCGGCCGGCAGTTCACCGGCGATCCGCCCGTCGCACATGACGATCATGCGGTCGCTCATGCCGAGCAGTTCGGGCAGGTCCGACGAGATCATCAGTACCGCCGCGCCGTCGCGGGCGAGTCGGCGCACCAGGTCGTGGATCGCCGACTTGGCACCCACGTCGATGCCCCGGGTGGGTTCGTCGAAGAGCAGGATCCGCGGGTTCACGGCGAGCCAGCGGGCCAGCACCACCTTCTGCTGGTTGCCGCCGGACAGGTACCGGATCTCCTGCTGGTCACCGGCGCTGCGGACCTCGACGGCGGCGAGCAGTTCCCGGACCCGTACGCTGCGGGCGGCGCGGCCGGAGCGGAGGGCGAAGACGGCGCGGCTGGCCAGCAGCGCGTTGTCCAGTACGGACTGGCGGGCGACGATCCCCTCGCCCTTGCGGTCCTCGCTGACGTAGGCGACCCCGGCCCGCATCGCGGTACGCGGGGAACGCAGGCGGGTCGGGGTGCCGTCGACGACGACCTCGCCGGCGGTGAACGGTGCCACCCCGAACAGGGCCCGGGCCAGGGCGGAGCGCCCGGAACCCTGGAGGCCGCCGACGCCGAGCACCTCTCCCGCGCGCAACGTCAGGTCGATGTCGCGCAGCTTGCGGTTGCCGCCCGCGCGGACGGTGAGCCGAACCTCGCCGATGTCCTGCGGGGCGGCTCGCGGCGGGTAGTAGTGGGACAGTTCCCGCCCGACCATGTGCCGGACCAGCTCGTCGGCGGTGGTGTCGGCGGTGGGCACGCTGGTCACCCGCCGGCCGTCCTTGAGCACGGTGATCCGGCTGGACAGGTCGAAGACCTCGGTGAGCCGGTGCGAGACGTAGAGGATGCCGATGCCCTGCTCCTGAAGGCGGCGTACCAGGCGGTAGAGCAGGGCCACCTCGTGGTCGGCCAGCGCGGCGGTGGGTTCGTCCATGATGATCAGTCGCGCGTCGAGGGCGAGCGCCTTGACGATCTCGACGACCTGTTGCTGGGCGACGCTGAGGCGTCCGACCGGCGCGTCGGCGGGCAGGGCCGTCTCGCCGATCGTGGCCAGCAGACGTCGGGTGGAGGCGAGCATCTGACGCCGGTCGACCAGGCCGCGGCGTACCGGCTCGTGGCCCAGGTAGACGTTCTCGGCGACGGTGCGCTCCGGCAGCAGGTTGAACTCCTGGTGGATGATGCCGACGCCGGACCGCTGGGCGTCGCGTGGGCTGCCGAACACCTGCGGCTGCCCGGCCAGGGTGATGGTGCCGGCGTCCGGGGCGTACCCGCCGGAGACGATCTTCATCAGGGTGGACTTGCCGGCGCCGTTCTCGCCGACGACCGCGTGCACCTCGCCGGCCGCGACGTCGAGGTCGACCTCGTGCAGGACACCGACGCCGAAGAAGGACTTGCTGATGCCCCGCAGGGCGAGCAGGGCACCGGAGTGTCCGTCTGGCATCGTCGAAATCCCTTACGGATAGTAGTCAGAATCGAGGTGCATCGGCGGCACACAGAGCACTTCCGCGTCGGCGACCCGCCCGTTTTCGTCGCCGAGCACGGCACTTCCTGTGGTCGTGCTCAAACTTTCGCTTGACACAACCGAAACATCACACGTATGAAGATAGATGTTCGGGTATGAGTTCGCAATCCCCTACCTGGCAGCGGCTTTCGATCATCTCACCGCCCAGGTGAGCGTCCATACGGGCACCTTCAGGACGCGCGCTACCGCACCACACCGCTCCAGATGTTGTCGTTAACATCAACGACTTCCCATATATAGAGCTTCCAGCCCCGGCCCTCCCGACCACGGGACGGCAACCGATCCGGCATGACGCTGCGTGACCGCCGGCCGTGCGACCGGGCGACGCCAGGCACGACGACGCGACCAGGCTCGCGCCCACCGCACGGCACCCTGCGCCGTGCCCGGACCGGTGACCGGCTCCGTGGTCGCACCACAGTTGCCCCGCCCCGCCCCGCACCGCACCGCACCGCCACAGAGGAGACGGAATGCGTCGTAAGACAACAATCATCGGTGTGACCCTGGGTCTGTTACTGGCGCTCGCGCTGGTCAACCCGGCGTCGGCGGCGCCCGCCTTCCGGGCGCTGCTGTTCACCAAGACCACCGGCTACCGGCACGACTCGATCCCCGCCGGGGTGTCGATGTTCCAGCAGCAGGCGGCAGCCGACAACTTCGAGCTCGTGCACAGTGAGGACTCGAGCGTCTTCACCCCGGCCAACCTGGCCACCTTCGACGTCCTCATCATGTTCCAGACCTCCGGCATGGTCTGGACCTCGGCCGCCCAACGCCAGGCGGTGGAGGGCTACCTCGCCTCCGGCAAGGGAATCGTCGCCATCCACAACGCCACCGACATGGGCATCGAGGGCGAATACCCGTGGTGGGACCAGACCATCAACGCCGGCGCGCACATGCCCGAGCACTCCCCCGGCGTGCTGCCCGGCACCGCGATCGTGGCCGACAAGAAGCACCCGTCCACAGCCAGCCTGCCGGATCGCTGGAACCGCAGCGAGGAGTGGTACAACTTCGACAAGAACCCCCGCGGCGACGTGCACGTGCTGGTGACCGCCGACGAACGGACGTACAACCCCGGTTCCCGGGCGATGGGCCCGGACCACCCGATCTCCTGGTGCCGCAGCGTCGGCGGCGGTCGGGTCTGGGCCACGGCCATGGGTCACGCCATCGCGTCCTACAGCGAGACCCACTTCCGCAACCACGTCCTCGGTGGCGTCAAGTGGGCCGCCGGCAACCAGCCCGGCGACTGCGGTGGCACCGTCTGGGGCAACTTCGAGAAGCGCACCCTCGACGACAACACCGTCGACCCGATGGCGCTGGCGGTGGCACCCGACGGCCGGGTGCTCTACGTGCAACGCGGCGGCCAGGTCAAGATCTTCAAGCCGAGTACGAACAGCACCGTCACCGCCGGCACGCTGAGCGTCTACACCGGTGGCGAGGACGGACTCACCGGGCTGGCCCTGGACCCGAACTTCGCCAGCAACGGGTACGTCTACCTGTACCACTCACCGGCGAGCAGCAGCACGGACGTCAACCGGGTGTCCCGCTACACGTTGACCGGTGACACGCTCAACATGTCCAGCGGTGTCACCATCATCGACATCCCGGCGTACCGGGACCGGACCTACCCGGAGCCCGGCCACACCGGCGGGTACATCGACTTCGGTCCGGACGGCAACCTCTACATCGGCACCGGCGACGACGTGGCACCGAACCTCGACCCCAACTGGCAGGGCTACGCCCCGCTGGACTGGCGGTCGGGCAAGCACATGCTCGACGCCGCCCGTACCGCCGGCAACACCAACGACCTGCGTGGCAAGCTGCTGCGGATCCGGCCCTCGGCCGGCGGCGGCTACACCATCCCGTCGGGCAACCTCTACCCGCAGGGCACCGCGCAGACCCGCCCGGAGATCTACGCGATGGGTTTCCGCAACCCCTTCCGCTTCTCCATCGATCCGGCCAACGGCTGGGTCTACCTGGCCGACTACGGGCCCGACCGCAATCCCCCGACCACCAACCGCGGCCCCGAAGGTCTCGTCGAACTCAATGTGATCAAGGCGCCGGGGAACTACGGCTGGCCGTTCTGCCACGGCGACAACCAGCCGTACGCGCCGTACAACCCGGACACCGGTGCGGTGGGCGCCAAGTTCAACTGCGCGGCGCCGGTGAACAACTCGCCCAACAACACCGGCCTGACCAGCCTGCGGCCGGTGGTCGCGCCCAACATCTGGTACGGCTACGGCACCTCGCAGACCTTCCCCGAACTGGGCTCCGGCGGCTCCGCCCCGATGGGTGGACCGGTCTACCGGTACAACGCGGCGAACCCGTCGGCGACCAAGTTCCCGCCCTACTACGACGGCGTGCACTTCTTCTACGAGTGGTCCCGCAACTACATCAAGGAGGTGCACTTCGACTCCGCCACGGCGGTCACCCGCACCAACCCGTTCCTGCCGACCACCCGGTTCAACAAGCCGATGGACATGGAGTTCGGCCCGGACGGTTCGCTGTATCTGCTGGAGTGGGGCACCAACTTCGGCGGCGGCAACAGCGACTCGGGTCTCTACCGGATCGACTACATCCAGGGCGGACGTACCCCGATCGCGAAGGCGAGCGGGACGCCGACCAGCGGCAACGCCCCGCTGACCGTGCAGTTCTCCAGTGCCGGGTCGATGGACCCCGATCCGGGCGACACGCTCAGCTACCAGTGGACCTTCGGTGACGGCACCACCTCGACGGCGGCCAACCCGTCCAAGGTCTACACCAGCAACGGCAACTACACGGCCCAGTTGAAGGTGACCGACAGTTCGGGCAAGAGCGGCTTCGCCAACGTCCAGATCACCGTCGGCAACACCGCCCCGGTGGTCACCATCACCACCCCGGCCAACGGAGGCATGCTTACCTTCGGCGACCGGGTCTCGTACCAGATCTCCGTCTCCGACCCGGGTGGCGCGGCGATCGACTGCTCCAAGGTGTTCCTCAATCCCGCGCTCGGGCACGACGACCACGCCCACGAGACCACCGACTATCCCGGCTGCTCGGGCACGATCCCGACCGACCTGCTCGGCGGGCACCCCGACGGCGCCAACCTGTTCTACGTGCTCAACGCCCGCTACACCGACAACGGCGGGGCGGGTGGCGCGGCGCCGCTCACCGGTCACGCGCAGGTGATCCTCCAACCCAAGCACAAGCAGGCCGAGTACTACAGCAGCCAGTCCGGCACCCGGGTCGTCGAGCAGGCCGGCGCGCAGAGCGGCAAGCGCATCGGGGACATCTCCAACAACGACTGGGTGGCGTTCACCCCGATGAGCCTGTCGGGGATCAACACGGTCAGCTACCGGCTGTCGTCGCCGTCGGGCGGCGGCACGATCGAACTGCGGGCCGGCTCACCCACCGGCACGCTGCTGGCCACCACGCCGGTGCCCGCCACCGGCGGCTGGGACAACTACCAGTCCACGCCGCCGGTGAACGTCACCGCCCTGGCCGGGACCCACACCCTGTATCTGGTGTTCAAGGGCAGCGGCAACAACTGGTTCGACCTCGACTCGCACACCTTCGGTGGCCCCGGGGTCGGCACCGGCGGCCCGGTCACCCCTCCTCCCGGTGACGGGGTGGCGGGCCGGACCTGGACGCTTACCGCGCAGCACAGCGGCAAGCTGATGGACGTCAACGGTGTCTCCACCGCCGACGGCGCGCAGATCCATCAGTGGGCGTCCACCGGCGGCAACAACCAGAAGTGGCAGGCCGTCGACGCCGGTAATGGCGCGGTCTACCTGAAGGCGGTGCACAGTGGCAAGTGCGCCGAGGTGATCGGCGGCTCCACCACAGCGGGGGCCTTCCTCCAGCAGGCCACCTGCAACAACAGCAACCAACAGAAGTTCACCGCCACCCCGACCGGCACCTCCGGGGTCTACACGGTGAAGAGTGTGCCGAGCGGGCTCTGCCTGGACGTCAACTCCGCCGCCACCACCGACGGAGCCCGACTGTTGCAGTGGACCTGCCACGGTGGCACCAACCAGCAGTGGCGGTTCAGCCAGGCCTGACCGGCCACAGCTGACCAGTGACACCTCCGATCGGGACCGGCGTCGCACCACGGCGCCGGTCCCGACACCGTTGGCACCCGAGTCGCTCAGGGAAGCAGCCGGCGCCCCTCCCAGGTTCCGTGTTCGGACAACGGGCGGAATCGCATGAACGCGGACTCGTGGTGGAAGTCCCGGCGATGCTGTTCGACCATGGCGACGGCGTGGGTGTCAGCTTGTGGGACGGCGCTACGGCCGTGGACCATGTCGGTCATCTCGCGGACGCTGCGCCAGATCGTGAAGGTGGAGAAGGTGTGCGGCGGGCGCATCGCTGCGGTGGCGAAGGTGGCGCCAGGGTGGCTGGCGACCAGGCGTTCGACCGGCCGCCCCCACTTCAGGAACCGGGGCAGTTCGAGAAGCTTGAGCCGGGCGAGGGTGACGGCCACCATCGGCTCCTCCGGATCCCACCGGCCCGCCTGCACCGGCAGGCCGGCGAGCGCGGCCACCTCGCCGTAACGCCGCAGGTACTGCAATCGCACATGCCATCCGGCGGCGAGCCGCCGCCCCAGCGCGTCGTCTGCGAGGAACCGTTCCAACGCCGATTCATCGGCCCACTCGGCGAACATCGCCAGGCGTCGCAGCTGCATCCGTTCCACCGACAGCACCGGGGAACCGAGCCGCATGAGCGGGAAACACTCGGCATGCCGCAGCCCAGCCGCCCGAGGCCCGCGCCGCAGTGTGCGCAAGGTCAAGGCCGGTGGAAGCAGTACGAGATGGAACGAATGAATCATCGGCCCATCCTTCCAGTCCTCACAGCCTGACCGCGGATCGCGGCTGATGCGGGCACCTGCTCGGAGTCGGCTTGGCTAACGACGCAGTTTGGTGCCAACCACCGTTGCGATGGGTTCAGGTTCGTCGGTGGCCGCGTCACAGCCAGCGGCTGGGGTCGACGACGCATGTCCTGGCCAAGCGCGCTTCTCTCCGTCAGGCGCGGCAGACGATCTCGCCGTGCAGCACGGCGAACCAGGCATCCGCTGCTTCGGCCCACTCCCGCCAGCCGTCCGAGATGTTGCGTAGGTCCTGCGCCGTGGCGACGCCTGCGGCCAGCACCTGTCGGGCCAGGTCCGAATTCAGG
This sequence comes from Verrucosispora sp. FIM060022, assembly GCF_003977705.1. Taxonomy (NCBI): domain Bacteria; kingdom Bacillati; phylum Actinomycetota; class Actinomycetes; order Micromonosporales; family Micromonosporaceae; genus Micromonospora; species Verrucosispora sp. FIM060022. Next base: position 22,715 of record NZ_RQIV01000005.1, on the reverse strand, counting down.
ATCCGCTCGGCCCACATCCCGCCCCACCATTCCCGGTCCTCCGGCGTGGCGAAGCACCAGGTGCTCGCCGTCGCCCTGACGTCGGTGAACCCGGCGGCGCGCGCCCAGGAGAGCAGACGCCGCCCGGCGTCCGGTTCGCCTCCGTTGGCGCGGGCGGCCTGCTGGTACAGGGCGAGCCAGTCGTCGAGCGCCGGCACGCGCGGAAACCAGGTGAACGCCGCATAGTCGCTGTCCCGCGCGGCGACGATTCCACCGGGACGGCAGACCCGGCGCATCTCGCGCAGGGCCTGGATCGGATCGGCGACATGCTGAAGCACCTGGTGGGCGTGGACGACGTCGAACGTACCGTCGGAGAGGTCCAGCGCGTGCACGTCGGCGACCGCGAAGTCGATGTTGCCCTGACCACGGGCGTCGGCCTCCGTGCGGGCGAGTTGGAGTGCGTCGTCGGTGATCTCGACGGCGGTGACTCGTCCGGGTGCCACGCGGGCGGCCAGGTCGACGGTGATGGTGCCCGGTCCGCAGCCGACGTCGAGCACCGACGAGCCCGGCGCGAGGTGCGGCAGCAGGTACGCCGCCGAGTTCTCGGCGGTACGCCACCGGTGTGAGCGCAGCACCGACTCATGGTGCCCGTGGGTGTAGACGTTCGGTGCGGCCGGCATGCACGAGTCCCCTCGATCGACTACCGCAACCCTAACCATCCATCCCACTATTCGGTAGGGACTTCCCATGATATGAACCGCGCCGATCAAGACCCGTACTGCCACCAGCGCCGAGCGCCGCAGCCGCGTTATTCAACTCGGTGAGACGCGCCGTCGGCGGCAGCGCCAAGGACCCTCATGACGCCACCGTCCGGTGGATCTGTCCGTCGGGCTCGTGGTTGTCACGGGACGCCGGGGTGGGTGCCGCGACGGGCCACCGCCGGTGGGGAGGTACCCCGTCGGCCTCCGCCAGCAGGCGGCGTCCGGCCTGCTCCGGCCGTACGTTCGGGCTGTCATCCGGGTGGGCCTGCGGACGCCGGCCGGCGGCGATCACCCGTTCGTCGACGTGGATGCCGAGCCCCGGCGAGTCGCCGAGGACGAAGGCACCGTCCTCGACGTGCAGGTCGACGGTGAGGCCGACCGGTGGACGCAGATCCTGCAACTCGCTGGTCAGGTGGTTCGGCACCGAGGTCGCCGCGTGCAGCAGCCCGACCGGGCTGTTGCCGATCGGGCTGATCGGCAGGTCGTGCGCGTGGGCCAGGGCCGAGGCGCGCAGGAAGTGCGTGACCCCCCAGACGGCGGCCGTCTGGATGATGTCGACCGCGCCGGCGGCGATCAACGGGCGGTACTGTTCGAGCCCGGTGAGGTTCTCGCCGGTGGCGACCGAGGCGCGGATGCCCCGGCCGACTGTGGCGAGGCCTTCGGCGTCCCAGCGTCGGACGGGTTCCTCGATCCAGATCAGGTCCAGCACGCGTTCGATCTCGCTGACGTGTCGGACCGCCTGTTTGCGGGTCCACGCCTCGTTGACGTCGAGCATGAGGCCCGGCCTGCGGCCCTGACCGGCCTCGGTCAGCACGTCCCTGATCAGGCACAGCCGGTGCCGGTCACGCTCGATGTCCAGGCCGCCCTTGAGTTTGGCGGCCCGTAGGCCGTACTGGGCGTACTCCTGGTATGCCTTGACCAGTTCGTCGTCGGTGAGGCCGATGTCGAGACCGGAGGCGTAGGCCGGGACCCGCCGGTCGCGGCCGCCGAGCAGCCGCCACAGCGGCTCACCGGCGGCCTGCGCCTTGATGTCCCACAGGGCGGTGTCGAGCGCGCCGATGGTGCCGAAGACCGGGCCCGCGTGCCCGGCCTTGAAGGTGTGCCGCAGCATCCGGTCGTAGAGCGTGGTGACGGCGCGGGGATCCTCGCCGTCGATCGCCGCGAAGATCCGTTCGATCTCCACGGACGGGCCGATGCCCACTCCGCGGATGCCCTCGTCGGTGTCGACGACGACGATCGGCACCGGGACGACCCCGTCGGCGAAGACGCCGTTGGCGTCGCCGACGGGCCGCCCCCATTCCTGCACGGTGGTGAGCGTCCGATATCCGGTGATCCGCATGTCAACCCTTCGTGGAGCCGGCGGCGACGCCGTCGGCGATCTGGCGCTGGAGGAAGAGGTAGACCACCAGGACGGGGATGGCGGCGATCAGCACACCGGACGCGAAGGTGGGGATGTCGTCGGAGTACTGCCCCCGCAGCGAGGTCACCCCCACCATGAGCGTGCGGTGTTCGGCCGACGGCATCATCACCAACGACATGAGTACGTCGTTCCAGCAGAACAGCGCGTTGAGGATGCCGACGGACAGCAGCGCCGGTGTGCCCAGGGGCAGCATGATCCGGCGGTACACGCCGTAGATGCTGTTGCCGTCGATCCGGGCCGCGTCGATGATCTCCGGTGGCACGCCCCGGTAGTAGCTCGTCATCAGAAAGACGGTGAAGGGCAGGAACTGCGCCACGTAGACGAGGACCAGCCCCGGGTACGTGTCGATGAGCGCCGTGTCGGCCATGATCCGGGCCAGCGGCACCATGATCACCTGGAACGGCACGAACAGGCCCGCGAGGCAGCCCAGGAACAGCGCCGACGAGCCGCGGAAGCGCAGTTGGCTCAGGGCGAAACCGGCCATCGAGCCGAGCAGCAGCAGCAGGATCACCGACGAGGTCACCACGACCAGCGAGTTGATGAAGTAGCGGCCCATCCCGACGCTGGTCCACGCGGTAATGATGTTGTCCCAGCGCAGGGCATCGGTGAGGGCGAACCGGTCGAGGATGTAGTCGCGTCGGGTCTTCATCGCCACGTTGGCGGTGAACAGCAGGGGGTAGATCGTCGCCAGGGCGAGCAACGACATCGGAAGGGCGATCAGCCATCGCCCGCGTCGCAGGTGGGACATCAACTCTCCTTCCCCGCCCGCCTGAGCAGCTGGATCTGCAACAGCCCGACGACGAGCATGATCACGAAGAGCACGGTCGAGGCCGCCGAGGCGAGGGCGGGGCGGTTCATCTGGCCCTGCTGGATCCAGATGTAGTACTCCGGCAGGTAGGTCGAGCCCTCGGGGCCGCCGCTGGTCATCACGTAGAGCAGGCCGAACATCGAGGTCAGCATCCCGATCATGGTGGTCACGAAGACGAACTGGATGGTCCGGGACAGCCCTGGGATGATCACGTGCCGGATCACCTGTGGCAGCGATGCCCCGTCCACCCGGGCCGCGTCCAGCAGGGCGCTGTCCAGCGTCGCGAAGCCGGCCAGGAAGACCACCAGGGACATGCCGAACGTGGCCCAGACGTGCACCCCGACCACCACGAACATGGCGATGTCCGGGTTGCCGAGCCAGTCGGTCGGCGGGACGCCGACCGCGCCCAGGACGGCGTTGAGCGGGCCGTCGAAGGCGAGCAGCAGGTTGAAGATCGCGCCCACGATGACCGGGGAGAGCACCGCGGGGAAGAAGTAGACGCTGCGGTAGACGCGGTGGCCGGGCACCCGGAGGTAGATGAAGGTGGCCAGCAGCCCGGGGATCGCCACCGCCACCGGCAGCAGCAGCACCAGCCACCCGACGTTGCCCAGCGCGGTACGGAACAGCGGGTCCGTCAACAGCTCGCGGTAGTTGTCGATGCCCACCGCCGTTCCGTTGCGTGCCCCGTCCCCGGTGAAGGAGAAGTTGACTCCGAGCAGCAGCGGATAGAGCCGCAGCAGCACGATGATCAGTACTGCCGGTGCGACCAGGATGTACGGGGCGAGGCGCTCGGCCCGCAGGCCGCCGCCGCTGCCGGCGCGGCGCGCAGGGCGGCGGGCGGAGGTGTCACCCGCGGGACCGTCGGTCCGACCGGACAGAGCCGGACGGACCGACGGCTGCGTGTTTCCGATCGGCACGCGCTCAGCCCGCCTGGTCGGAAGCGGCCAACTGCTTCACCACCTCGTCGACGGTGATCGAGCCGCTGAGCAGCTGCTGGGAGAGCCGCCCCATCAGGTCGATCGTCTTGGAGGAGAGCGCCACGTGCAGGGCCGGCTTGCCGCCCTTGAGCTCGGCGACGATGCCGGCGACGGCCGCGCCGCCCTGGGAGACGTCGATGGTGGTGTCGGCCGCGACCGCGCCCGCGTCGGCGTAGAACGCCTTGAGCGCGTCGGTCGAGGTCAGGGAGCGCACCAGGTCGGCGGCGACCTTGGGGTCCTTCGTCCACTTCGCGACCGCGTACCCGATGCCGCCGTCGTAGGCCAGGCTGGGCGTGGTGCCCTCGGTGACCACCGGTGCGCTCATCACGCCGAGGTTCTCGGGGGTGAGGAACTCGTTGAAGTCCTTCCAGTGCCCCACGTCGGACATCAGTCCGATGATGTGGGCCGCCTTGCCGGACTGGAAGATGGCGAAGGAGTCGTTGAACATGGCGGTCGAGTTGGCGCCGTCGTTGTTGAGGCCCGCCGCGCCGGCCTCCTTCCAGAGCGCGAAGACCCGCTTGACGTTCGGCGAGTTCCAGTCACGCTTGCCGGCGATCCAGTCGTCGTACTCCCCGGCGGTGAGGATGCCCGAGCCCAGGGCGGAGAGCCAGAACTGGATGCCCACGCCTTCCTTGTTGCCCAGGGCGAAGCACTTGGCGCCGGCCCGGGCGATGGCGGTGCAGTCGGCGAGGAACTTGCTCCAGGTGGTGGCCGGCGTCGCCGGGTCGAGCCCGGCCTTGGCGTAGAGCGCCTTGTTGTAGTAGATGGGGTGGCCCTGCAACGTCACCGGGCCGGCATAGGTCTTGCCGTCGGAGGTGAAGGCGTCCCAGCCGGCGAGTCGCTGCTTGTCCTCGGCCACGTACTCGTCCAGCGGCACCAGGGCGTCCACCCGGTCGCGGATCTGGCCGCCGCCGTTGAAGAGCATGACGTCCGGGCCCTTGCCGGCCTGGATCGCGGCGCCGAGCAGGGTGTAGTACTGGTCGAACGGCTGCGCGACGAACTCGACCGTCACGTCGGGGTGCTTCTTGGCAAAGTCGGCCTTCGCCTTGTCGAGGTACTGTGCGGCGGAAGCCTCGCCCGACTTCCAGTCCCACACCACCAGCTTGTCTGCGGAGCCGCCGGAGGAGTTGCCCGATCCGGTGGCACTTCCGCAGCCCGCCATCGTCACCAGTCCGACAACAAGGGCGGCTGACCATAACGCGCGCTGTTTCATCGTTGTTCACCTCTGAACGGGGTTGGCTGACGGCCCGGCCGCCACACCGACAATCGATCGATGGAACGTAACTCGTATGACGTCTGATGGTCAACAGGCGGGACGTACACTGATCTCTTGGACGTCGTGCCACGGCAAAGCAAATCGGAGGGGACATGACGCCACCGGAGACGACCCTCGAAGGCCTCGTGACCCCGGCCTGGGTCCGGCGACCCACAAACCTCGCCAGGGCGGTCACCGCCGAGCTGGTGCAGCGAATCGTCCGCGGGGTGCACCCCTCGGGCACGGCCCTGCCACCGGAACCGGTCCTCTGCGAGACCTTCTCGGTGAGCCGCACCGTGGTGCGGGAGGCGGTCAAGGTGCTCCAGGAGAAAGGCCTGGTGCAGGTCCGCCAGGGTGCCGGCACGATGGTCACCCCGCAGTCGATGTGGGACATGCTCGACGAACTGGTCCTGGCGGCCACCATCGCCGAGGACGACAGCCTCGCCATCCTCGACGACCTCGTGGTCACCCGGCGGCTGCTGGAATCGGACATGGCCCACGTCGCTGCCCGGCTGGCCGGCCAGGAGACCCTCGACCGACTCCGCGCCCTGGTGGACCGGATGGACGAGCTCGTCGACGACCAGGTCGCCTACCACGACCACGACCGGGCCTTCCACGACGTGATCATGCAGGCCTCGGGCAATCGCATCGCCCGTGGCGTCGTCCGGTCGTTGGAGAGCCAGGTCGTCAACACCGCGCGCTACATGGGTCGGACCCAGCGTTCGCTGTGCGTGGCGTCCAACCGCGGGCATCGCCGCATCTACGAACGGATCGCCGCCCGGGATCCCGACGGTGCCGCCGAGGCGATGTTCACCCACATCACCGAGGCGTGGCTGGTCCGCCGCAAGGGCTCCGGCAAGGTGCCCCGACTCCAGCGCTGATCGACGGCCGGGCCGCCGCCACCCGTCGTGCAACGGGTGGCGGCGGCCGGCCGGCGCAGGTCAGGAGAACTGGGCGAAGAACCGCCAGATCTCACCCTTGGTCCAGGTGGTGACGCCGCTCTCGGCGTACGTGCCGTCCACCGGCCCGGGCATGTGCCCGTTGTCGAAGGCAGCCCACTGCACCGGGTAACCCGCCCGGCAACCGGAGTACGCGGTGGTGATGTGGGTACGGCTGCCCGCTCCCGGCTCCGGCGGGTTCTGCGCGGTGCATCCGTTGTTGCGGACGAACGTGTCGCGCAGCGACCGCCCCTGGCCGATGCTGAGCACGTTGTCCGAGATGCCGTGCAGCCCGAAGTACGCGATCGGCTGCGAACCACCGGAACAGCCGCTGATCTGCGCACCGGCGATCACCGCGACGGCCCGGAACACGTCGGCCCGGGCACAGGCGAGGGCGTAGCTCATGCCGCCACCCCAGCTGAAACCGAGCGCGAAGCGCTGCCGCGGGTTGACGCAGAGGGCGCTCTCGATGTGCCTGATCATGTCGTCGACGAAGACGACGTCCTCACCACCGGCATTGCCCCAGCCGTTGCCGAGCCCCTGCGGGGCGACCAGGATGGCCGAGTTGTTCGACTGTTCCTGCTGGCCGTAGTAGGACCAGGCGGCGCCGCTGGTGCCGCCGGAGGAGACGTCCTGCATGGTGCCGCCCCGCCAGTGGAAGCCGAAGATCAACCGGTAGGGGTTGTTCTGGTTGTAGTTGGCGGGCACCCGCAGGATGAACGACCGGCTCTTGCCGCCGCTGGAGATCGTGTGCGTGCCGCTGTTCAGGGTGGGCGCCTTGCCGCAGCCCGTGCCGCCGGTGGGGGGTGGCGGGGTGGTGCCCCCGCCGTCGACGCGGACGAGTTGCCACTGCTGGTTGGCGCCGTTCCAGTCGGCGTACTGCACGATGTTGCCGCCGTCGGCGGTGGACGCGCCCTGCACCTCCACGACCTTGTTGCTGTGCCGGCTGATCAGCCGGACGTGACCGCCGTCGGAGTCGGCCAACCGGAACTGCTGGTTGGTCCCGTTGTGGTCCGACCATTGCACGATCGCCGCACCGTCGGCGGTCGAGAAGCTGTAGACGTCGAGAACCTTGCCGGAATGCCGGGACTTGATCCGGTAGTAGCCGCCGCCGGAGTCCACGAACTGCCACTGCTGGTTGGCGCCGTTGTTGCGGGTCCACTGGCTGATCCGGGCGCCGTCGGCGGTCGACGAGGCGTACAGGTCCAGCGCCTTGCCGCTGTTGCGGTTCACCAGGACGTACCAGGCGTTGGTGTCAGGCGTCGCCGCGGCGGCCGGGGCGGCGTGCACCGCGACGAGGGTGCCGGCGGTCAGGACGGCGGCAGCGACCGCCGCCAGTCCTGACCGCCATCTGCGGCGTGGTGGAGAGGCGGGACGGGCCTCACCGATGACGTTCATGGCCGACTCCTTCGATCGGGGTCTCACCCGGGGCGTGCGCCCGAGCGTGCCCGGCCGCGCCGGCATGGTGGTGGCGCCGGCCGAGCAACCCAGCCATCGAAAGTTAACTATGAAAACGTCATACGTCAAACGACAGAGGTCTATCCGGCGGAGTGCGCGTGCCGGGCCGCCCGCTCGGCCAGCCACAACCAGCGTCGCTGCACCTCGCCGCTGGTGGCGGCAACCATCGCCAGGGCGTCGCCGCGCACCTTGCCCAGCGCGTCGGCGTCGGTTGCCGGGTCGTCCAGCAGGGCCGCGCCGTCGCGGAACGCCTCCGCCTCGGCCGAGCCGCCGAACCGGGGGGCCACCTCGTCGCGCCAGAAGTCGGCCCAGGCCAGCTCCGGGTTCCAGGAGAACCGGGCGTACGCCAGGTAGCTGACCTCGTTGGTCGGGTGGTACGCGGACGCCTCGGCGAAGATGGTCAGTCCGCGCATGCCGGCGGCGGCGGTCCGGGTCGCCATGTCGGTGTACATCTCCGGCACCCAGGAGTGGCGCTGGCGGTTCCACTGCGATCCGGCGTGGGTGCGCAGCACGTTCGTGGTGTGCGGCAGCGCCGCCACGTGCTCGGCGGTCAGCCGCTCCCGGTTGTCGTACCAGAAGCCCCGGTTGATGCAGTACTGGTAGGCCACGTCGTCGGGCAGGTCGGCCAGCGGGCGCTGCGCGTCCAGGTCGAAGATGTTGTCCCAGTACACCTCGACCAGGTGCCGCAGCGGCACCCCGGCCGGGCCGGTACGCCGGGCGGTGTCCAGCAGGGTCGGGTACACCGACCGCATCGCCTCGTACGACCAGGAGGTGCGCTCGCCACCGGTGTGCGCGGTGCAGCGCGCGCAGGCACAGCTGCCGTAGTCGCCGGTCTCGAAGTTGATCCCGCCGACCGGCAGGGTGTCCAGCAGCCAGTCGATGGCGTCGCGGTTCCAGGCCAGGTTCTCCGGCTGCGACGGGCAGGCGGCCATCATGTACTCGCTGGCCGGGAAGTGCAGGTCGCCGAACTCGTCGATGTCGAAGCCGACCTTCTTCGGCAGCTCGGCCGCCAGGTCGGGGCGCTGACGCAGCCAGGTGGCGAGGTTGTACCGGTGTCGGCCGTCGAAGTAGACGCCGCCGTAGGCGTTGATGCCCACCCCGGCGATGATCCGCACGCCTCGGGCGTTGGCGTACTCGCACAGGTCGCGGGCCTCCTCGACGCCGCCGTGGGCGTCGCGCAGCAGCCCGTACACCACGATCCCGCCGATGCGTTCGGCGCTGCAGAAGTCCACCAGCCGCCGGTAGTCGGCCCCGAAGGCGTCGGCGCCCTTGGCGTACGGGTTCAGCGCGCCGATCTCCTGCAGGCCCAGTTGACGCAGGTCCCAGTTGGTGGAGTGGTCCCAGGTCCAGAGGGTGCGCAGCGGCAGCCCGGGGGCGCTGTCGTAGGTCCCGACGGGCAGCCCGGCCGGGGTGGCCCGGGCCAGCAGGTCCCGCACGCCGTAGATCAGCCCGGCGAACGGGTCACCGACGATGCGGATCTCCCCGGTGGCCGGCACCTCGATCCGGAAGCCCCCCTCCGGCAACGCCGGGTCGGGCGTGAGCCGTACCGGCTCCGTGCCCTGCCCCAACGCCTCGACCAGCAGCGTGGCCGCGAACGGCGCGTGTTCGGCGCCGAGCACCTGGACGCCGGAGAACGGACGGTACGACATCATGACCTCCCGAGGGACTCAAGGGGTGGCGGCGAGGTAGTCGACGACGTCGATGGCCGTCCACACCCCGTTGCGCCAGTAGGGATCGTGTTCGACGAGGGCGCGGGCCGCCGCCGCGTCGGCCGCCCGCAGCACGAGCACGGAGGCGCGCAGGTCGGCGTGGGCGCCGGCGATCAGGGCGGTGCCGTCGGCCAGCAGGTGCCGCACGTACGCCAGGTGGGCCGCCCGGTGCGGCTCGCGGCGCACGGCGGCGTCGGCGGTGAAGGTGGCGGTGACCAGCCAGGTCTGTTCGAATCTCACGCGTCCGCCCCGATCGCCCCGACGAGACGTTGCAGGGCCACCCGGTAGACGGTCTGCGGCCGGCCCGCGCCGGTGCTGACGTGCACCCCGACCTCCTCGGCGAACCCGGCCGCGCGCAGCGCCTTGAGCAGCCGGCGCGCCGATCGGGCCTCCACCCCGTACGCGTCGGCCAGTCCTCGGGCGGTCACCTGGTTCGGGTCCATCTGGTGCAGCGCCTCCAGCAGCCGCCGGGTGGACAGCGGCCCGAGGCGCAGTTGCTCGGAGACGCGCAGCACGCCGGGGGCGGTCTCGCGCAGCCGCTGCTTGACCGCGCTGCCTCGGGTGGAGTAGATCTCGCCGTCCGGGAAGACCACGTGCGTGTCGCCACCGCCCCGGCCGAGGGCGAGTGCCTGGCGGGCGTTGGCCTCGGCGGCGGCGATGGTGGTGCCGGCGCCGAAGCCGACGGTGTGTTCCCCGTCCACTCCGCGCAGGGTGAGCAGGGAGGCGTGTCCGGCCCGGTGCCGGGCGATGGCGCTCTCCACGGTGCCTCGGGTGGTGGTGATGACCAGGGTGCGGTCGTCGATGGTGTTGAGGCGTCCGCGCATCCGCTCGGCGTGCTCCAGCAGCGCCTCGCGCAACCGCAGGCGCTGCCGTTCGGCCTGGTACGGGTCCTGGGGTCGGGTGGCCGACTCGGCGACCTCGATCATCATCACCGCGATCTGGGTGGCCCGGGACTGGCGTACCTCGGCGGCGAGCCAGGCCCGACGCAGCGCGTCGCGCACCGACGCGCGGGTGTGCTCGACACGCCACACCGGCACCCCGCGTTCGCGCAGCTCCCGGTGCACCGCGCCGAGGCAGGTCAGGCACGCCTCGACCGCTCCGGATTCGTACCGCTCGCGGTGGTAGGCGGTGACCTCGGCCAGGGAGGACAGCAGCAGGCCGGACGAGTCGGCGATGGGCAGGATCTCGGTGGGCGGGGTCAGGTCGATGTCGTGGTACGTCTCCCGGACGGTGTCCGCCTCGATGGTGTCCACACTGACCCGGGGCAGCTGGCCGGCACCGGCGAGCAGCATCCGGGACAGGGTGCGGTACAGGTCGATCCCGGCATGCCGGATGTAGTCGATCTCGGCGCGCAGCCCACCGGCCGCGGCGGCGAAGCTGTACGGGATGCGCCCGGTGAACAGCAGCACCTGGCACACGTCGTCCAGCTCGCGAGCCAGCTCGGGGGCCTGCTCCGGGTCGGTGTACGTGCGGACGCTCACCTCCTCCGCGCGACCTTCCCCGGCTGCCACCTCCTGCACGAGCCGGATCGAGTCCTCCGGGCCGATGATCCCGATCACGCTGCCGCCTCCACGTCGTCGCCCTGTCTGCCGGTCGGGCTGCTCAGCCGGTGTAGACGGTGCCGGCGATGCCGGCGCTGGCCGGCGAGGCCAGCAGCACCAGCACCGACGCCACGTCCTCGGGGCGGCCCAGGGCCGCCTCGATCCGGGCGACCTGGGCACCGTTGACGCCGTTGGCCCGCGCCTCGTCCAGCGACCGCCGCATCAGCGGGGTGTCGATGTCGCCGGGGCACAGGGTGTGCACCCGGATCCCCTGTGGACCGAGGTGCCGGGCCAGCGTCAGGGCCAGGCCGTGCAGTCCTCCCTTACTCGCGCCGTAGGGTACCGATCCGGATCCGGTCAACACGCCGGCCTTGGAGCCGACCAGCACCAGCACCCCGTCACCGCCGCCGAGATGCCGTACGGCGTGCTTGGCGACGAGGAACGGCCCGGTGAGGTTGACCGCGATGACCTGCTGCCACAGCTCCAGCGGCAGGTCGGCCAGCTCCGTGCCCTGACCTCGCATGACGCCCGCGACGTGCAGCACCGCGTCGATTCCGCCCAGCTCGGCGGCGACCGCGTCGAGGGCCGCGGACACCTGCGCCTCGGCGGTCACGTCGACCGGATGGGCGCAGGCGGTCGCCCCGGCGGCCCGGGCCTGCACGGCGGCGTCGGCCGCGCCGGTGGCGTCGGCGTCGAGCACGGCGACGGCCGCGCCGGCCGCGGCAGCGGCCCGCACGGTGGCCAGCCCGATGCCGGAGGCACCGCCGACGACGACCACCCGACGGCCGGTGAGCAGGCCGGCCGCCGGGGCGACGCCGGTCACCGGTTGACCGTCCGCCGGACCGCCTCGACCACGTGCGCCGCCTCGGGCACGACTGCCTTCTGCAGCGCCGGTGCGGCGGGCATCGGCACGTCCGGCGCGGCCACCCGGGCGACCGGGGCGCGCAGGTCGGTGAAGCACTCCGACGCGGCCCGTGCGGCGATCTCCGCGCCGAACCCGCCGGTCAGGTTCGCCTCGTGGGCGACGACCAGCCGGCCGGTGCGGGAGATCGAGGCACCGACGGTCTCGAAGTCCAGCGGGTTGAGCCAGCGCAGGTCGATCACCTCGGTCTCGATGCCCTCGGCGGCGAGTTCGTCGGCGGCGGCCAGTGCCGCCGGAACCATCCGGGACCAGGCCACCACTGTGGCGTCCCGGCCGTCGCGGACCACCCGAGCCCCGCCGATCGGCTCGACCGGCGCGTCGGTGCGGACCGGACCGCGGGTCGGGTAGAGCATCCGGGCCTCCGCGACCACCACCGGGTCGTCGCTGACCACGGCGGTCCGCAACATCTGGTACGCGTCGTCCGGCGTGGACGGCAACGCCACCCGCAGACCCGGGGTGTGCGCGAGGTACGCCTCGATCGACTGCGAGTGCTGGGCGCACGCGCCCGGCGAGTACCCCTGCTGCATCCGGATCACCAACGGCGCCTTCCACCGGCCGGCGCTGGAGTAGCGGATGTTGGCGATCTGGTTGACGATCTGGTCCATCGCCACGAAGGTGAAGTCGGCGTACATGATCTCGGCGATCGGCCGCAGGCCGGTCATGGCCGCGCCGAGCGCCATGCCGAGGAAGCCGGTCTCCGAGATCGGGGTGTCGAAGATCCGCTCGGAGCCGAACCGCTTGTGCAGGCCCTTGGTGGCGCCGAACGGGCCACCGGGCAGGGCGACGTCCTCACCGAAGTAGACGGTGTCGGACCGGCTGTCCAGCGCCCAGGTGAGCGCGGCGTTGACGGCCTGGATGTACCGCAACGACTCAGACATAGACGTACTCCTTGACGGTCGCCGGGTCCGGGTACGGCACGGCGCGGGCGGCGGCGATGGCGGCCTCGACCTCGGCGGCCACCTCGGCGTCGATGACGTCGAGGCGGGCGGCCAGGTCGGCGTCGGCGGCGGCACGGATGCGGGCCAGCGGCTCGCGTTCGCGGGCGGCTGCCACCTCACCGGCCGGCCGGTAGTGCTGCACGTCGCCGCTGTAGTGGCCGACGAGGCGTTCGGTCATCGCCTCCACGATGGATGGACCCGAGCCTTCCCGGGCGCGGGTGACCGCCTCGCCGACCGCCTCGGCGACCGCGTCGGGGTCGTTGCCGTCGACGACCCGGCCGGGGATCCCGTACCCGGCGGCCCGCTCGGCGAGTTGACGGACGCGGACCATGTCCTCGATGCGGGACATCTCCGAGTAGACGTTGTTCTCCACCACCAGGACCAGCGGCAGGTCGAGCACGGCGGCCATGTTGAGCGCCTCGTGCACGTTGCCCTGGTTCATCGCGCCGTCACCGATGCTGACCACCGAGACCGCACGGCTGCCGGTGCGCTGCGCGGTGAGCGCGGCGCCGGTGGCGATCGGCACCCCGGCGCCGACGATCGAGTTCTCCCCCACGAACCAGCGGCCCGGGTCGGACAGGTACGGCGAGGCGGCCCGACCGCCGTTGACGGCCGAGTCGCGGCCCATCATCTCGGCGAACAGCCCGGTCATGTCCACGCCGCGGGCCAGCGCCCAGCCGTGCCCCCGGTAGGTCGCCGTCACGTAGTCACCGTCGCGCAGTGTGCGCGCGGCGCCGACCGGGATGGCTTCCTGCCCGTTGCACAGGTGGATCGAGCCCGGGATCTCGCCGGCGTCCTTGAGGGCGGTCAGCCGCTCCTCGAACCGGCGGATCCGGGCCATCGCCCGGTAGTCGTCCGGCAGACCCATCACACCCCCTGAAGATTTAGAGCCCTATTCCGGCTCGTTCGGATTGGAGCCTAGACCAGGGGCGTCATGCTATGGAAGAGTGCAGGAGCAAGTTTGTGGCCGTTATAGGTCTCTAATTTGGGGGCAGCATGGAGATCACCGCCGTCGAGTCGGTGGTGCGGGGCGACGCGCACTTTGTCGCGATACACACGTCGACCGGGCTGGTCGGCGTCGGACAGTCCGCCTGCTGGGGCTATCCGGGTGCCGTGCACGCGGTCGTGGAGACGTTCCGCCCGTACCTGCTCGGCGCCGACCCGAACCGGATCGAGCACCACTGGCACCACCTCTACCGGATGGGTCCGTTCCGGGGATCGGTGCTCACCGCCGCCGTCTCCGCGATCGACCTGGCACTGTGGGACCTGCTCGGCAAACGCCTGGAGGTGCCGGTCTGGCAATTGCTCGGCGGCCGGGTGCGCGAGAAGATCCGGCTGCACCTGCTGCTGCCCGGCACCGGCGCGCAGGCCCTCGCCGAGCAGGCGGCCGCGGCGGCCGCCGACGGGTTCACCGCGGTGAAGTTCGACCCGCTGCCGGCGAACTACGGTGACCTGTCGCTGGCCCGGCTGGTCGCCGAGACCGAGGCGACCACCGCCGCCGTCCGGGACACCGTCGGCCCCGACGTCGACCTGCTCATCGAACTGCACCGCAAGCTCACCCCGTTGCAGGCCGAGGCCGTGGTGCCGGCGGTCGGCCGGTTGCATCCGCTGCTGGTCGAGGACCCGATCCAGATCGACAGCGTGAGCAGCCAGGCCGAGGTGACCCGCCGGGCGCTCGGGGTGCCGATGGCCAACGGGGAGCGGCTGCACACCATCTGGGAGTTCAAGGAACTGCTGGCTCAGGGCGGCGCCCAGTACGTCCGTCCCGACCTCGGTCTGGCCGGTGGAATCAGCCACGCCCGTAAGATCGCCGCGCTGGCCGAGTCGTACCACGCGGCCGTGGTCAGCCACAACTGCCTCGGGCCGCTGCTCACCATGGCCTCGGTGCAGCTGGACACCGCGATCCCCAACTTCGTGACCCAGGAGTACTCCCCTCTCGACGACACCCTCGCCGACGGCCCGGCCCGCGCCTGCGTACGCCGCCAGGGCGGTTTCCTGCCGGTGCCCGAGGCACCTGGCCTCGGCGTCACCCTGGACCTCGCCGACGAGACCCCGCTGGACCTCACCGGCCGGCCCCTGACCCGCATCCCCTACCGCGCCGACGGCTCCGTCGCGTACGCGGTGTAAGGAAGGGCACCTTATTAACGCCTGCGGTAGAGCACGGGCCCCTTGTTAACACCGTGCGCCGGATCGCCCGAGGACGGGCGATCCGGCGCACCGGCGTTTGCGTACTCAGCCGGCCGGCGGACGGCCGGGATGGTGGAAGACCGGGTACGCCCACAGTGGCTCACCGTCGGCGTCGGCGATCTCGGCGAACAGGTGGGCCAGCGAGGCGCTCCAGCGCGCCTGCACCGGCGAGGCACCGGTGACCCGACGGGCGTGGTCGAAGCCCCACCGGGTACGCAGCACACAGATCAGCAGCAGGCCGTGCCGGTAGATGTGGTAGTCGTACATGCCCGCCTCGTCGAGCAGGGCGGCCATCTCCGGCCACAGCGCGGCGTGCCGGCGCTCGTACTCGGCCTCCGCCCCCGGGCGCAGGCGGTACAGGTAGCACATTTGCGCGCCGGGCCCGGATGCCGGTCCCGTCCCCGATCCGGTGCCGGGATCGGGAACGGAACCGGTGTGGCCCGTGCCCGGACGATGAGGAGTATCCGGGCCAGGGTGGTGCACCGGGTCGCTCACTTGCCGGAGCCGGCGAGCGCGCCGGAGATGAGTTGCCGTTGGAACACCAGGTAGATGATCAGCACCGGCAGCAGGGCCACGATCAGGCCGGCGCTGACCAGCGGCACCGACACGTCGTACTGGCCGCTGAGCAGGGAGACGCCGACCATCAGGGTCTTGGAGTCCGAGCCGCCCATGATGACCAGCGGCAGCAGCAGGTCGTTCCACATCCAGACGAAGTTGAAGATGGCCAGGGCGGCCAGCGCCGGGGTGGCGATCGGGGCGAGCAACCGGAACAGGATGGTGAAGTGTCCGGCACCGTCGACCCGGGCCGCCTCGATCAACTCGTCGGGTACCTGCTGGAAGTAGCCGGCGAGCTGGTAGGTGCCCAACGGCAGGCCGAAGGCCGCGTACGCCAGGATCAGGCCCTGGTACTCCCCGGACATGCCCAGGTCCAGCACCGTCTGGTAGAGCGGGTAGATGATCGCCTGGCTGGGGATGGTCAGGGTGACGATGATGAACAGGAAGACCAGCTTGCCGCCGCGGAAACGCAGCTTGGTCACGGTGTACGCGACAAGCATCGCGGCCAGCACCGACAGCACCAGCCCACCGACCGTGGTGATGATCGAGTTGAGCAGCAGTCGGGGCATGTTCATCCGCTTGAACGCCTCGACGTAGTTGTCGAAGGTGATCCCGGACGGCAATCCGAGCGGATCGCGGGCGAACCCGGTCTGCGTCTTGAGCGAGCTGACCACGGTGAACAGCAGCGGGTAGAGGGCCGCCACCGCGACCACCACCAACGCGAAGACCAACAGGTAGCGCCCGATCTGGGCGGAGTATCGCCGGTTCATCGCGGCTTCCGGGTCCCCTCTTTGAACATGTGCCGCACGCTGAAGACGGAGATCAGGGCGACGAAGACGAACAGGGCGATGCCGATGGCCGAGCCGTACCCGCGGTCGAGGAACTGGAAGGTGGTGAGGAAGACCAGGTACTCGGGGAGCATGGTGGCGTCACCGGGGCCGCCCTGGGTCAGCGCGTAGATCAGCGGGAAGAGCCAGATCAGCACGCCGGAGGCACAGAGCACGCTCCAGTACGCCACGGTCGGGCGCAGCATCGGCACGACCACGGAGAACAGCCGCCGCCAGAAGCCGGCGCCGTCGAGGTACGCGGCCTCCAGCACCTCGTCGGGAATGGTCGCCAGCCCGGCCAGGTAGGTCATCACACCCAGGCCGAAGAAGCTCCACAGCGCCACCGCGACAAGCGAGAACAGGGCGCTGTTGCGGCCGTTGAGCCATTCCAGGGCGAGCGGTTCCAACCCGACCGTACGCAGCAGGGCGTTGATCGGTCCGTCCGGCGCGAGGATCTGCCGGAACATGATGCCGACCACGATCGGCGCGATGGTGTACGGGATGAAGTAGACGGCCCGGAAGAACTTCCAGCCCGGTGCCCGCTGGTGGATCAGCACCGCCAGCACCAGCGGCACCACGATCCAGACCGGCAGGGTGGCCACCACAAGCAACGCGTTGCGGAAGCTGGCCAGCACCATCGGGTCGTCGAACATGCGGGTGTAGTTGTCGAACCCGGCGAAGGAACTGTCACCGAACCCGCTGGAGGATTCGAAGCTGGTGGTGACGCCCCGCACCAGCGGCACCAGCTTGAAGGTGAACGCCAGGGCCAACGCCGGCAGGACCAGCAGGGCGCCCAGCCACCACTCCCGGGCGTGCCGGAAACGCCGGGTACGGCGTACCGGCGCAGGTGGCGTCGTCGCGGCGGCCGGCTCGGCGGCCGGCGCGGTGGAGATGCTCATCGGGTTGTCCTCCCCCGGGAAGCTGGCGGGTGGGGTGGCGCTGGGCCACCCCACCCGATGCGACTAGTTGCCCTGCTTCTTGGTCGGGCTGCGCTCCAGCGCCTGCTGCATCTGGTCGGCCCACTTGTCGACGGTGAGCTGGCCGAGGGTGACCTGCTGCCAGCCGCGGGCCAGCGCGTCGGCCTCCGGGCCGGAGAGCATCACACCTGCGTGCAGGGTCGGCTCGGCGATCAGCTCCTGGATCTTCTTGAAGGCCGGCGACTCCGGCAGCAGCGCCGGGTCCACGTTCTTGTTCAGCGGCTGGCCCTTGGCGTACTTCACCCAGAGCTCGCCGTTCTCCTTGCCGGCCAGCCAGGTGATGAACTTCAGGCCGGCTTCCTTCTTCTCGCTCCACTTGGTCACGCCGTAGACGGCGCCCTCGATGCCGGAGAACTTGCCGGCCAGCGGCGCGGACGGGTTGATGGCCGGCCAGCGGGTGACGCCGAGCTTGTCGTCGCCGAGGGCCTTGCCGAACGCCTCCCAGTTCACCGCGTCGGAGATGATGGTGCCGGCGAAGGCGGCGTCACCGCGCTGGAAGATGTCGGCGCCGTCGGGCAGCATGGTGATCGACGGGGCGTTCTTGTTGGCCCAGCCCTTGGTGGTGATCTCGGCCAGCTTCTCCAGGACCTGGACCAGCTTCGGGTCCTTCCAGGACAGGGTGCCGTTGAGCACGCCGCGGATGTCGTCCTCGGTCAGGTAGTTGCGGGCGATCTCCGGGAAGTCCCAGTACGCCGGGAAGGTGCCGGACAGGCCCAGGGCCAGGCAGGTCTTGCCGGCCTTCTTGACCGCGTCGCAGGCCGCCCCGAACTCGTCCCAGGTGGCCGGCGGGTTCTCCGGGTCGAGCCCGGCCGCGGTCAGCACGTCCTTGTTGTAGTAGAGGACGTTGCCCTGGTAGGAGAAGGGCACCCCGTAGCAGGGCTTGCTGGTGTCGAACTCCTCGCAGGCGCCGCTGTAGGTGACCAGATCCTTGTTGATCTCGGCCGCCTTGTCGCCCAGCGGCGTGTACGCCCCCCGCCGGTCGAACAGCTCCAGGCCGGCGTTGTTGGCCATCACGTCCGGGCCGGACTGCGAGGTGATGTACGGCCCCTGCACCTCGGGGTACTTGTCGAACGGGACCGACTGCAGCTCCAGCTTGATGTCCTGGTGGCTGGCCTCGAAGGTGCTCTTCACCTGCTGCCAGTACTCGGTGCCACCCGGCTCCCAGGTGAGCACCTTGAGGGTCACCGGGCCGTCGGCGGCGTCGTCACCGCCGCCGCCACAGGCGGCGAGCAGCGCAGCGGTGGCCACACCGGCGGCGAGGACACCTGTCAATCTACGTCGAAACATCGGCGCAAACTCCTGTCAGGAAAGGGGTTCGGGGGAGATCCGACGAGGCGCGCCACCGGCGGCGGCACTGTCGGCCATGGCCGTGGCGACCTGCACCACGTGCAATCCGTCGGCGAGCGGGACGACCGCCGCCGACTCGACGCCGGTCACCTGACCGACGAAGTGGCGCAGTTCGGCGGCGAGTGCACCGCCGCCGTCGACCGGCGACAGCAGCCAGTCCGGCGCCTCGGTCTGCTCGCCCTGGACGAGCAGCGTGGGGTGGCCGAGGTCGACGTGTGCGACCCCGTCGGTGCCGTACACCTCGACCAGGTCCGAGGTGTGGTTGGGCGTGTGTGCAGGCAGGAGGTAGCTGTTGCGGATCGACGACACGACGTCGTTGGCGTGCCGAAGCTCCGCCCACACCAGGACCGGCGTCGCCGATCCGGGTCGGGTCCGGGCCGCCGCGCGGACCTCGACCACCGGCGACTGGGCGTACCAGATGGCCAGGTCGATGTCGTGCACGGCGGTGAGGAGGGCGGGGTGCTCGTCGGGGAAGAGCCGGCTGAGGGTGCGCGGCCGGTCCCGGCGCGACGAGATGGCCAGCACCTGACCGAGTCGGCCGGCGCGGACCGCGTCGTACAGCGCCCGGTGGGGTGCGCTGTGCCGCAGGATGTGTCCCGGCTGGCAGAGCACCCCGTGGGTGCGGGCCGCGGCGACGATGGCGTCGGCGTCGGCGACCGTCGCCGCGAGGGGCTTCTCCACCAGGACCGGCACGCCGGCGGCCAGCAGCGCGACCGCGACGTCGCGGTGCGCGGGACCGGGCACGCAGACCGAGGCCGCCTGCGGCGTCCCGGCGGCGAGCAGCTCCTCGACCGTGCCGAAGGTGCGGGTCACGTCGTGCTCGGCGGCGACCTGCCGGCGTACGCCCGGGTTCGGGTCGACAAGCGCGGTCACCGGCACCCCGAGGGACCGGTACGCGGCGACGTGCCGCAGCCCGAAGGCTCCCGCGCCGATCACGGCGACCTCGACCCGCTGGCTCATGCCGCCACCGCCGCGCTGTCGGTGTCGGTGTCGGTGTCGTCCGCGGCGGCGGCCGGGGTCGGCACGGAGGCGATGGTCGGGGCGGTGAGTCGGCCGTCCAGGACGGCCCGGGTGAGCCGCTCCAGCGCGTTCACGCCGTATTCGAGGCAGCGCTCGTCGACGTCGAAGGAACCGGAGTGCAGGGGCGCGCCGCCCCGCTCGCCGGTGACGCCGAGCTTGACGTACAGGCTGGGGCCGAGCGCGCCGAGCAGCGCGAAGTCGTCGGTGGTCAGCGGCGGCACCGCGAGGTCGACCACCTCCACCAGGTCGGGCAGTTCGGTGTGGGCGAGCGCGACGAGTTCGGCCGCGTTGCGTACCGGGGGCATCTCGTTGGCCCAGGTGAAGCGGACGCCGAGGTCGAGCGCGGCGGCCTGCTGACGGGCGACCCGCTCGATGACCACCTTGAGCCGCTCGCGGGTGCCCTCGTCGAGGGTCCGCAGGGTGCCGGTCGCCTCGGCGTACGCGGCGACCTGGCTCTGGCTGGCGCCGCCGGAGATGGTGCCGATGTTGAAGGCCACCAGTTCGTCGGCGTTGCGGGACCGGGCGACCGCGGCGTGCAGCAGGTTCACGATGCCGCTGAGGCCGAGGATGGCGTCGCGGCCCAGCGCCGGGGTGGCGGCGTGCGCGGCCCGGCCGAGCACCTCGATGCGGAAGGCGTCCTTGGCCGCCATCGCCGTGTGGCGGTCCACGCCCACCGTGCCGACCCGCAGGTCCGGCCAGCAGTGCAGGCCGAGTACGGCGTCGAAGCGGCGACCGCTCAGGGCCTCGTGCAGAAGGGCGGCGGCGGCACCGGAGGCCTCGCCGAAGGGGATTTCCTCGGCCGGCTGGAACAGCACGGCGACCGAGCCCCGGGCCGGTGGCGTGGCGGCGAGCCGGGCGGCCACGCCGTAGGCGACGGTCATGTGCACGTCGTGTCCGCAGGCGTGGCAGACCCCGGGGTTGGTGGAGGCGTACGGCTCGGTCTTGGCGTCCTGGACCGGATAGGCATCCATATCGGCCCGAAGGAGGACCGTCGGTCCCGGAAGCGCACCTTCGAGTTCCAGGAGCAGTCCGGTGCCGGCGATGCCGGTGCGCACCCGACCGAACGGCTGGAGCTTCTCGGCCAACGTCACGGCTGTCTGATGCTCGGTAAACCGCAGCTCCGGGTGGCGATGAAGCTGACGCCGTAGCCGTACCAGCCCCTCGACCCCGTCGTGTCCCAGCTCCACCCAGCCAACTCCTCGCTCACGGCCTGCAATCCGGACCTAATTGAGACAAGAACCTAAAGCCGGGGGGCGGTCACGTCAATAACCAGGCCGGATTTGGGTTATCGTCCGTGACCATGGACCTCGCTGACGCCCACCTGCACCTGTTCGCCAACGGCTACCCGGGCCGCTACGGACGCTCCCCCGCCGGCGCCGAGGAGCTGGCCGCATACCAGGACATCCGCCGCGTGCACGGCATCGATCGGGCGCTGGTGGTGGGCTACGAGGGCGGGGAACACTTCGCCGGCAACAACGACTACCTGGCCTCGCTCGTCGGCAGCCATCCCTGGATCGCCCCGGTCGCCTACGTCTCACCAGATGGGCCGGCAGACGGCCAACTGGCCCGCTGGTGGGCGGCCGGATTCGTGGGCGTCTCCGCCTACCTCGCCGACACCGAGCAGGCCGACCGCTTCGCGGCCTGGCTGACCACGGCGGTCCCGCAGCTCACCGCCGCCCGGGCGCTGCTCAGCCTCAACGCCACCCCGGCCGC
This sequence comes from Verrucosispora sp. FIM060022, assembly GCF_003977705.1. NCBI lineage: Bacteria > Bacillati > Actinomycetota > Actinomycetes > Micromonosporales > Micromonosporaceae > Micromonospora > Verrucosispora sp. FIM060022. The sequence continues at coordinate 1,383 of NZ_RQIV01000005.1, read as the reverse complement.
CACCGCCCGGCTCGGCACCGCCCTGGCCGGGCTGGACGCCTGCCCGGTGCTGTTCAGCCACCTCGGACTGCCCGGCAGCCGTCCCACACCCCCGACCCCGCAGCAGGCGGCCGAGACGTTGGCGCCGCTGCTCGACCTGGCCCGGCTGCCGCAGGTCGGGGTGAAGGTGTCCGGCCTATACGCGGTCAGCGAGCCCGCGCACGCCTGGCCGCACTCCGCCGCCCGGCCCTTCGTCGACCTGCTGCTGGAGCGCTTCGGCAGCCGGCGGCTCTACTGGGGCTCGGACTTCCCGCCCAGTCTGGACCATGTCTCGTTCAGCCAGACCCTGGAGCCGGTCGGCCTGGCGCAGCTCTCCCGCACCGAGCAGGCCGACATCTTCGGCGCGAACCTGCGGCGCGCCCTCGACGGCGTCCAGGCGGCACGCTGATGACGGCGATCCGGGCGGTCCTGCTCGACCTGGAAGGCACCCTGTACGCCAACGCACGGGTGATCGACGGCGCGAGTGATGCGATCGCCGAGCTGCGCGAGCGGGGCCTGGGCGTACGGTTTCTGACCAACACCGACTCGAAGACCGCCGAGCGGATCCGTTCCGAACTGGCCGGCTACGGGCTCTCCGTCGCCGCGGACGAACTGTTCACTCCGGTGGTGGCCGCCGAGCGGCTGCTCACCGCAGCGCAGGCCCGTACGTTCGCGTTGCTCTCCCGGGAGCTGACCGCGCTGATGCCGACGGTGGCGGCCGTTGGCCCGTACACCCATGTGCTGGTCGGCGACTGCCGCGAGACGCTTGACTACCCGGCGTTGGACGAGGCGTTCCGGGCGGTCCGCGCCGGCGCGGAACTGGTGGCGTTGCAGCGCGGCCGGTACTTCAAGCGCGCCGACGGCGACCACGTCGACACCGGCGCGGTGGTCGCGGCGATCGAGTACGCCGCCGGGGTCACCGCCCGGGTGCTCGGCAAGCCGTCGCCGGACTTCTTCCGGCTGGCCGCCACCTCGCTGGACGTCGAGGCCACCGAGTGTCTGGTGGTCGGCGACGACGCCACCACGGACGTCGCCGGCGGCCGGGCCGCCGGTCTTCCGACCGTGCAGGTGCGCACCGGCAAGTACGCCGACCAGCGCGCCGAGGGACTCACCGGCGACGCCGATCACGAGGTGGACTCGGTGGCGGATCTGCCCCCGCTGCTGCGCAGGCTGACCGCCGCATGACCCGAGGGCGGGCTCGGCTGTTGCCGAGCCCGCCCGGTCCCACGTCATCGGTGGGACGGTGTCACCTGGTCAGCGTTGCAGGGTGAGTACGCCCGGGCGGTACGGCAGCAGGCCGTAGTCGCCGCCGGAGTTCGGGGCACGGCCCTGGTACAGCAGTTGCAGGTTGCACGGGTCGACGGT
>NZ_RQIV01000004.1:0-453524 GCF_003977705.1 Verrucosispora sp. FIM060022 | reverse complement strand
TGACCGACGCCGACCTGGTCTGCGTACTCACCGAATGGGCCGACTTCCGCAACGCCGACCCGACCGTCCTCGGCGAACTCGTCGCCGGACGGCGGGTGGTCGACGCCCGCAACTGCCTCGACTCGACGCTGTGGACGCAGGCGGGGTGGGAGTACCGGGGGTTGGGTCGTCCCTGACCTTCTGGTTTGGCGGGGTGGGTTCTCGGGGTGGGTTTTCCGGGGGAGCCCACCCGTGGGGGTGACCCGCCGACAAGTGTCGAATTCCGGGGCCGCATTGGGCATGCTGCGACAGTGGGAATCCACAGTGTGGGTGGAGGGGTGTCGTGGCGACCTTTCAGTGCTCCTCGTGCGAGCAGGAGATCAAGCCGGCGGTCCGTTGCCCGCGCTGCGGCGCGCACCAGCCACAGTGGGCCGAGCACCTGGCGGAGATCGAGCGGTCCATCGCGGAGATGAAGGCGCGCGAGGCCGCGATCGCCAGCGAACAACGGCAGCTCGCGTCCAAGATGCAGGCCGCCATCTTCCAGCGGGACACCCTGGCACACGCCGGTAACGTCGGTGACGGTCGGACCCGGCAGGCCGGTCGGCCCCGCCGCGTGCTGCGCCGCCGACCGGCCTACAAGTCGCCGGGTGCCGGCACCGTCCCACCGACCCGGCACAAGCCGAGCGACGGTGCTCCACCACCACCACGGGTGCCCCGGCAGGGCGCCACCGACGGTGCCGAGGAACTGCCGCCGACCACGCCGATCTGGCTGGACGCCGACAACCCGGAGCATCCGCCGGAGGCCTCCTCGCGGGAGGTCCAGAACATCCCCCTCGGCCTCGGCGCGCTGCTGCTCGGCGTGGCCGCCGTGGTCTTCGCCGTCCTCGCGACCAGCTCGATGGATGCGCTGACCCGCCTCGGCATCCTGTTGCTCGCCACCGTGCTCATGCTGCTCGCCCCGCCGGTGCTCACCAAACGCGGGCTGACCTCGACCGCCGAGACCATCGCCGCGGTGGGACTGCTGCTGGTGCCGCTCGCCGGGTACGCGCTGTGGGCGGTGGACCGGATCGGCGGCGGCTCCGGAGCCCTCTTCGCCGGTGTCATCTTCGCGGTGACCGCCGCCGTCTCCGTCGGGTACGCCGGGCTGACCCGGCTCCGCGCTCCCCGCTTCGCCGCCGTGCTGGCCGCCCAGCCGGTGGTGCCACTGCTGGCGTACGAGCGGATCAGCGGTCCCGCCGGTTGGGCGCTGGTGTTGACAGTGGTGGCTGTGCTCGACCTCTGGCTGGCACGCTCTCCGGTCACCGTGCAACGACCGGCCGTCGACGGGTCGGACGATGCCGCACCGGCTCGGGCGGCCACCCCGCGCCAGCGCACCGCCGACGGGCGGCCCGAGGGCGCGCCGGAGGAGGCCGGTGAGCTGATCGACCCCGTCGTCGGCACCCCGGCCGTTGCACCCGCGCAGCCGGTGCCGGGGCTCCGGGAGCTGACCTGGGCGCTGCACGGCGTCGCCGTCGTACTCGCCCTCGGCCACGCGGTGACCGCCCTGCTGCGCACCGACACCGTGTCGGGCGCGATCGGCGCCGGGCTGGTGCTGCTGCTCGCCGCCACCGTCTGCCTGGTCGGCACGCTGCTGCTGCGCCGCCCGCCGCTGCCCGACATCGGCGCGGGGGTGCTCACCCTCGCCGTCATCGGCGCCCTCGGCCGGGTCGCCTCGGTGGCGTTGCCCGGTCGCTCGCTGCTGCTGATCGCGGCCGTCATCGCGGTGACCGGTCTGGTGGTGCGGGCGGTGCCCGAGTCCGCCCGGCGCGGCCCACAACTGGCCTCCGCGATAGCGCTCACGGTCAGCGGAGTGGTGGTGGCCGGCAGTGCCCTGCGCGCCGGGATCGCACCCGTCGAGGCCGCGCTGCCGGCCTGGGCCGCCAACCTCGACCGGTACCCGGCCGAACTGGCCGCCGCCGCGGGGCCCGCCGGCTGGCAGCTCGCCGCCAGCGCCTTTCTGCTGACCGTGGCGGCGGTGGTGGCGCTGCCCGCCGAGATCCGCCGCGAGTTCGCGGTGACCGGTGCCGCGTTGACCGCCCTCGCCGTACCCGCCTCGTTCGGGTTGAGCTGGTCGGTCGCGCCGTGGCCGATGGTGCTGACCGCGATCGGCATCGGTGCGATCGGGTTGTCCGCCCGTACGACCCGGGCCGCCCGGGCGCACGCGGTGGCGGCTGCCGTCGTCGGTCTGGCCGGTGCCGGAGCGGCGTTGGCCCGGCCCGCGCTGACCGCCGCCGTGCTGCTCACCTTCGTCGTGGCCGGCGTGCTGATCGCCGTCGCCCCCCGGATCCGGCTCGCGCCGGCCGCCGCCGACGAGATCTCCGCCTGGGCAGCCGGCGGTGCGGCCTTCGCCCTGCCCGGGGCGGTGGCCGCGTTCGTCGCCGCCCTCCGGTACGGCGAACCGACGTTGACTCCGGCGAGCCTGCGCGAGGCGACCGTGCCGGTGCTGGCCGCCAGCTTCCTCGCCGTCTGCGTGACGCTCGGCTACGCCGCGATCGTCCAGGTGTCCCAACGGCACATTCCGATGCCACTGTCAGTGGGGGCCGGCCTCGGTGCGCTGGTGGTCGCGGCTGCCGGATTCGGGGCACCCGGTGCCACCGTGGCTGACGCCTGGGTCAGCGCGTTGCTGCTGGTCGCCGCCGTACTCCTCTTCCTGGCCCCGTCGATCGACGCCGGACGTCGCTCCGATCTGACGATGGACGGCTCCGACCTGGCCGCCGCGGCGGTGACCGCGGCCCTGGTCGCCACGCTGCTGAGGATCGGCACGGTGCTCGCCCCCGGCGGACAACTCGCCGTCGCCGCGGCGCTGGTCCTGGTGGTCGCCGTCGCCGCGCGGGCGATGCCGGAACAGTGGCGACGCGGTCCGGTGCTCGGCCTCGCGGTCGGCGGCGTGCTGATCGGTCTGCTGGCCGGCTGGATGGCGCTGCGCGGTGGCGTCGGCGTCCTGGCCACCCCCGGTCCGATCTGGAACGGTGACCTCAGCGGGTGGCCGGCCGCACCGACCGGTGGCACCACCTGGCAGGCCCCCATCGCGTTGGCCCTGCTGGCGCTCTCCGCCGCCATCCTGCTGCCGCCACCGTGGCGCTACGACGTGGCCGGCGTGGCGGTGGTCCTGGCCACCATCGGTGCCCCGGCTGCGTTCGACCTGGCCTGGTGGTCGCCGGTGGTGATCGGCGGCATGGTCGCCGCCGTGGTCGCGATGACGGCCGTCGCCTCCGTCGACCCCCGCGCCGCCCTGTCCAGAATCACCGTCGCCGGGGTGATCGCCCTGCACGCCGCCGGTGCCGGCCTGGTCCGCCCGTGGACCACCGCGCTGGCGCTGACCAGCGTCGTGGTGATCGGTACGGTGGTGGCGGCGCTGGCCCGTTCGATGTCGGCCTCCCTCGTCGAGGACATCCAGGCCGAGGGGATGCCGCCGCACCTGGCGCAGATCGGCGGAGCGGCCGTGGGAGCCGCGTTGCTGGCGTTGCCGGGTGCCACGGCCGCGCTGGCCGCCGAGTTCGGCCACCCCCCGCAGGCCATCCTCACCGCCGGTCTGGCCGCCACCAGCCTCGGCCTGGCCGTGGTCGCCGGGGTCCGCGGGCAGATCCCGCAGTACCTGCCCTGGGCGAGCGCCGGTGTGGTCGGCGGCGCGGTGGTGACCGCGCTGGCCGCCGTACCGCTGGGTCTGCAGGTCGGGGTGTACGCGGCCGCGGCCGCCCTGCTCGGGGTGCTCGCCGAACTGGTCCGCGAGGCGACCGAGCCTCCCGCCGATCCGATCCAGCCGCCGCGCCGCTGGACGGTGCTGCTGGACGGGGCGATCCGGCGGACGCCCGACGATGGTCTGCGTCCCCGTTGGCGGGTGAGCCCGGCTGCGGGTGCGCTGGGCGCCGCCGCCCTGCCGACCCTGCTGGCGGTGATCTCCATCGCGCCGGCGTTGTCGGCCGCCCTGGTCGACCCGATCCGTACGCTCCGCCGGGTCTGGCAGGGCCCCCCGCCGGAGTTGCTCGACCCACCGGCGGCGGCGGTCAACCCGACACACGTGCTGACCGCGTTGCTGCTGACCGCGACGGCGGCGCTGGCGGCCACCGGATTCAGCGCCGGTCGACGCTCCCGGGCGGTGCCGGTGGTGCTGCCGGGCGCCGCGATCACCCTGTTGATCGCCCCGATCGCGTTGGGCAGCGGCTGGCCGATGAGCACCCGGGCGGCCCTCGTGGTGTTCACCATCTCGATGCTGGGGCTGGCGCTGACGCCACCACCGTCCCTCGTGGAGCGGGCGCGTTCGCTGCGGCTGGCCCGGGTACTCGTCTTCCTGATCGGCCTGGCGGCCGGCGGGGCGGGCCTGGCCGGCAGCCTCGCCACCCGGGAGCTGACCCTGCTCAGCCTCGGCGGCGCGGTCGGGGTCGGCGTGGTGGCGGCGTTGTTCGGCACCACTTCGCGGGCCCGCATCCTCGGCTGGCTGTTCGCCTCGCTGATGGCGCAACTGTTCGTGCTCACGGTGGGACTGGTGGCCGGGCTCGCTGCGGTGTGGTCCGCCTTCGGGGTGCTCGCGGTCGGTGCCGCGTTGCAGGTCTTCGCCGCCCGGCTGCCTCGGCTGCGTCGCCCCGAGGCACGGGTGGAGGCCGCCACCGTGGAATGGAGCGGCCACGCCGCCGCCCTGATCGCGCTGGCCCTGGCCTTCGACTCGCCGCGGCACATCGCCGCGCTGCTGGCCGGCTGGGGTGCGGTGCTCGGCGTCGCGGCGATGCGGCCGGGGCGTCGACCGGTGGAGCGGCGGATCCTGTTCTGGGCGGTGGTGATCTGCGAGATCACCGCCTGGTGGATCCTGATGTGGGTGGCCGACGTGGCGCTGCCCGAGGCGTACACGCTGCCGTTCGCCGCGTTGGCCCTGCTGGTCGGCGTCCTGGAACTGCGGCAGCGGGCCGACATGAGCAGTTGGGTGGCGTACGGTCCGGCCCTGGTGGCCGCCTTCGTACCGACCCTGGCGATCGTGCTGGCCACGGATTCGAGCACGCTGCGTCAGGTGCTGCTGCTGCTCGGTGCGGTGGCCGTGCTGGTCTTCGGGTCGATGAGCCAGCAGCAGGCGCCGGTCATCGTGGGTGCGGTGGTGACCGCCATCGCGGCGGTGCACGCCCTGTTCAGCCTCGGCCCCTGGCTGGCGTTGATCCCGGTCGGCTTCCTGCTGCTGATTCTCGGCGCGAGCAACGAGCGTCGCCGACGCGCCCAGGAACGCCTCCAGACCGCGCTGCGGGGCATGCGCTGATGCCGTTACCGCGCCGCGCGTAGTCGGAGGAGGTGCGCGGCGGTGTGCGCGACGACCGGATCGGCGTCCGCCGACAGGTCGGCGAGGGCCTGCGCGGCGGTGTTGCCCGGGATGTCCGCCAGCGCCCCCACCAGCCGTCGACGGGTGGCCGCGTCGCCGGCGGCGTCGAGGCGTCCGACCAGGCGGACGGCGATCTGCTCCGCCAGGGCGGCCTCCCCGGCGAGCACGCTCAGCGCGTCGGCCGCGTCGACGTCGCCGGCCTCCTCGACGACCATGTCGACGAGGGTGGGAACCGCGTCGGCGACGCCACGGGCCCCGAGCGCCAGGGCCGCGTACCGGCCGACCGCGAGGTCCGCGTTGGCGAGGGCGTCCCGCAACAGTACGGTCGCAGCGTCGCTCGGGATCTCGGCGATGGCGTCGACGGCCCGTCTGCGTACCTCGGCCGTCGGCGCGTCGAGGCCCTCCGCCAGCAGCGCCAGTCCACCGTCGCCCGACTGCGCCAACGCCCAGCGCAGGGCGCCGGCGACGTTCGGGTCCTCTTCGCTCAGCACCGCCTCGACCAGCGCCTCCACCGGCATCACGGCCGCTCGCGGCAACGCCAGGGCCGCGCGTTGGCGTTCACCGGCGCGGTCCGACCGCAAGCCCTGCAGGAGCGCCACGATCTGGAGCACCTCCGACCAGTCGGCGGGTTCCGCGGCACCGACGCGGCGGAGTCGGGTGAGCAGGTCCGTCTCGGCCGCGATGCGGTCCCGGGTCTGTCGGATGAGGTCGTCCACGAGCGCCGCGGGCGTGAAACCGGGGTCGTCGAGGGCCCGCCGGACCTCCCGCAGCGACAGCCCCAACGATCGCAGGCTCTCGATGTGGAAGATCCGCCGGATGTCCTCGTCCGCGTACTCCCGATAGCCGGACCCGGTCCGACCCGTCGGCCGCACCAGCCCGAGCGCCTCGTAGTGCCGCAGCATCCGGGCACTGACCCCGGACCTGCGGGCCACCTCACCGATCAACACCGCCCGTCCCCCATCCCGCCCGTCGCCCTTCCTGGCCGTGACCCTTCCCGGCCGTCAGCCTCCTGGGCCGAGGGCGACGATCCGTTTCGCCTCCTCGACGGCGAAGTCGAAGCCGGTGTCCGGGTCGCGCCAGAGTTGCTCGGTGGCGATCGCGTGCTGGCGTACCCGCGGGTCGGGGTGGGTCGTCGCGGCGCGCAGCACCGGCATGATCACCTCGCCGAGCCCGACCAGCGCCCGGCTGAGGCTCAACTGCGTCTCCCGCTCGCCGCGCCCGAGCTGCGTCGCCAACACCGCGACCAACCCGGATTCCGCACCTTCCGGCACGAGTACGACCGCAGCCCGCCAGGCGCTGCGCGCCACCTCGTCGTCGGCGTCGGTCAGCAGCTCGTGCGTGATCGCCGGCCAGGCCCGCCGGTCCCCGATCTTGGACAGCGTGTGCAACGCCTGGCTGCGCGCCTGCCCGGACGCCGAGCGCAGTTCCTCGATCAGCCTGGGAACCGTCACCGAGGCCGGCTGTCGGGTGAGCGCCCAGGTGAGCATCTCGCGCACGAAGAACTCCGGCTCGACCGCGCACCGCTCGACAAGCACGTCCACAACCTGCGGATCCGGGGTCGTCCCGGCCGCCAACGCCATCCGCAACCGCACCGACGAACTACCGTGCGCCAACCCCACCCGCACCCGCTCCGCCTGCGTGCCCTGTGCGGCCTGCGTACCCCGCTCCGACTCGGCCACTGCAATCACCCCCGCGCCCAGTCCACCCCTTCTCACGATGTCAAGGTCAACCCCACACGGGTCATCACCGCCGCACCATTACGCCGAAACAGCGGGATACACAACAGCAGAAAACCGCCATTACGGCGAAACGGCGACGGGGGGGACGGTCGCCCCCCAGCCCCCACCGCAACCAGCGGAAAACCTAAGCCAGAGAAGCCCGCAGAGCCGCATCCTTCTCCGCGACCAACTGCTCCAGATCAGCCTGGTACGCCGACATCCGATCGAGCAGCGCCGGGTCGGACGCACCCAGGATGCGGACCGCGAGCAGCCCGGCGTTGCGGGCGTTGCCGATCGACACGGTGGCCACCGGCACACCGGCCGGCATCTGCACGATGGACAGCAGCGAGTCCATGCCGTCGAGGTGCTTCAGCGGCACCGGGACCCCGATCACCGGCAGTGGCGTGACCGAGGCGATCATGCCGGGCAGGGCTGCGGCACCACCCGCACCGGCGATGATGACCTTGAGGCCCCGTCCGGCGGCGGCCCGTCCGTAGTCGATCATCTTGACCGGGGTGCGGTGCGCGGAGACGACCTCGACCTCGTACGGCACCTCGAACTCGGCGAGCACCTCGGCGGCGGCCTTCATGGTCGGCCAGTCCGAGTCGCTGCCCATGATCAAACCAACGGTGCTCACGCCGTTCCCTCCGTGCCGTCGCGCAGCCAGCGCATCGCCCGTGCGGCGCGGGCGCGTACCTCGTCCAGGTCGTCGCCGAGCACGGTGACGTGCCCGATCTTGCGGCCGGGGCGGACCTGCTTGCCGTAGAGGTGCACCCGGGCGGTCGGTTCGGCGGCGAAGAGGTGGTGCAGCCGTTCGTCGATCGGCATGCCGCCGGGCTCACCACCGAGCACATTCGCCATCACCACCACCGGGGCGGCCAGCGAGGTGTCGCCCATCGGGTAGTCCAGCACCGCCCGCAGGTGCTGCTCGAACTGCGAGGTGCGGGCGCCTTCGATGGTCCAGTGCCCGGAGTTGTGCGGGCGCATCGCCAACTCGTTGACCAGCAGTCGGCTGCCGCTGGGCGTCGAGGGCTCGGCGACCTCGAACAGCTCCACCGCCAGCAACCCCACCACGCCGAGCGCGGTGGCCAGGTCGATGCCGAGCTGCTGAGCGGCCACCGCCAGCTCCTCGGGCAGGTCCGGCGCGGGCGCGAGCACCTCGACGCAGATCCCGTCGCGCTGCACCGTCTCCACCACGGGATAGACGGCGACCTGCCCGAACGGGGACCGGGCCACCTGCACGGCCAGTTCGCGGCGCAGCGCCACCCGTTCCTCGACGATCAGCTTGGTGCCGCCGGCGAGCAGCGTCTCGGCCAGCTCGGTGGCCTGCGCGGCGTCGCCGACCGGCCAGACTCCCCGCCCGTCGTATCCACCCCGGGCGGCCTTGACCATCACCGGCCAGCCCACCTCGTCGCCGAAGGCCACCAGGTCGGCCGTCGACTCGACGGGCCGCCAGGCCGGGTTCGGCGCGGCCATCGCGTCGAGCCGTTCCCGCATCACCCGCTTGTCCTGTGCGTGCACCAGGGCGTCCGCCGGCGGGTAGAGCTTCACCCCCTCGCCGGCCAGGGCGCGGATGTGCTCGGTCGGGACGTGCTCGTGGTCGAAGGTGACCACGTCACACGCCTTGGCGAAGGTGCGCAGCGCGGCCAGGTCGGTGTGGTCGCCGTACTGGACGTCGGCGGCGACCAGGGCCGCCCCGTCGTCCGGCGTGAGCGCGAGAACGCGCAGCGACTGGCCGAGGGCGATCGCGGCCTGGTGGGTCATCCGGGCCAGCTGGCCACCACCCACCATGCCGACAACAGGCAGACCGGTACGGGAATCCATAGCCGCGCCAGCCTATCGGGGCCGGTCGGGACCCTGCCCGGCGGATCCGGCTCAGGTCAGCTGCGCCACCAGGTCCTCGACCGTGTCGACCGGCCGCTGGCAGACGAAACCCCGGCAGACGTACGCGGCGGACTCGCCGTCGAGCAACGGCCGGTCGGCCAGCAGCGGTACGCCTGCCTGGTCCGGCTGCCCGGCCACGATCACCGCGCCGGGCGGGGCGTGCCGGTGCGCCGCCGCGACCAGCGGGTCACCGGCGGGGTCGGCGGTGACCACCGCGATCTCGTACGGCCCGGAGAGCAGTGCCTCGCCCACCGTCGCCGCGTAGCCGGTGAACCGGGCGTGCCGCCCGACGATCGGCGCGACAGTGGACAGGGCCGCCTCGGCGACCTCCCGGTAGCGGGTCTGCCCGGTCAACGCCGAGTACGCCACAAGCGCGGCGGCGATCGCGGAGCGCCCCGAGGGGGTGGCGTTGTCGGTCGGATCGGCGGGGCGGGCCACCAGTTGCTCGGCGTCGTCGGCAGTGTCGTAGAACGCCCCACCGGGGGCGGCGAAGTGCGCCAGCGCGGTGTCCAGCAGCTGCCCGGCCCACTCCAGCCAACGTCCCTCACCGGTGACCTGATGCATGGCGCAGAACGCCTCGGCCACGCAGCCGTAGTCCTCCAGCACACCGGCCGGCTCGCCGACCCGGCCGTCGCGCGAGGCGCGCCGCAGCCGCCCGTCCACCATGTGCACCCGGGCGAGGTACTCGGCGGTGTCGCGCATCGCACCGTCGGCGACGATGGTGACCCCCTCCAGCAGGTTGGCCTCCCCCTCGGTGCCGATCCGACCGGAGGTCTCGACCAGCCGGACGAACTCGGCGAGCGCGGTGACGGCCAGACCGTTCCAGGCGGCCACCACCTTGTCGTCGCGGGCCGGCTGCGGGCGGGTGTCCCGGGCGGCGAGCAGCCGGCGTACGACGTCCTGCCAGCGCTCCCGTACGGTCGGGTCGGCGTCGTCGACGTCGCGGGCCAGCTTCAGCACGCTGGTGCCGTGCTCGAAGGTGCCGCTCTCGGTGACGGCGAACAGGTCGGCGGCCCACCGGCCGTCCTCGTCACCCAGCACCTCGACGAGTTGGGCCGGCGTCCAGACGTAGGTGAGCCCTTCGACGCCTTCGGTGTCGGCGTCCAGCGCGGAGGCGAACCCCTGGCCGGGCCGGTGCAGCTCGTCGGCGAGGAACCGGGCGATGTCCCGGGCCACCCGCAGCGCCAGCGCGTCGCCGGTGAGCCGCCACAGCTGCGTGTAGACCCGCAGCAGCAGGGCGTTGTCGTAGAGCATCTTCTCGAAGTGCGGCACGGTCCAGTGCCCGTCCACGGAGTACCGGGCGAAGCCGCCGGCGAGCTGGTCGTGGATGCCGCCCCGGGCCATCGCCTCGCAGGTGTGCCGGACCATCTCCAGGCTCTGCGGCGAGCCGGTGCGCTGGTGGTGGCGGAGCAGGAAGAGCAGGTTCAGGTGCGGCGGGAACTTCGGTGCGCCGCCGAATCCGCCGTTGGTCTCGTCGTACTCGCCGGCCAGTTGGGTGGCGGCGGCGTCGAGCAGGTCGGCGGTGAGCGGGGCGGTGGGGCCGCCGACGGCCTGGGCCCCACCAACCGCCTCGACCACCGCGGCGCCCTGCCGCAGTACGGCGTCGCGCTGCTCGCGCCACGCGGTGCCGACCGACTCCAGCAGCCGGACGAAGTTCTGCCGGGGGAAGTACGTTCCGCAGTAGAACGGGGTGCCGTCCGGGGTCGCGAAGACCGTCATCGGCCAGCCGCCCTGGCCGGTCATCGCCTGGGTGGCGGTCATGTACACGGCGTCGACGTCGGGCCGCTCCTCCCGATCCACCTTGATCGACACGAACCCCTCGTTGAGCAGCCGACCGACGCCCTCGTTCTCGAACGACTCGTGCGCCATGACGTGACACCAGTGGCACGCGGAGTAACCGACCGAGATCAACACTGGCACGTCGCGCCGCTTGGCCTCGGCGAACGCCTCGTCGCACCAGGGCCACCAGTCCACCGGATTGTCCGCGTGCTGGAGCAGGTAGGGGCTTGTGGCGTGGGCGAGTCGATTCACCCCCCGACCCTACCCATCCGCCACCCGCAGGTTGCGTTGATCATGAGGTTGGCGGCACACGGTGAAACGCAGGAGTCAGGAGGCACCATCTGCGCGCAGGGGGAGAACGTTGGTGGGGGTCTGGCGGGCCAGGGAGTTGAGCACGGCCGCGATCTTGTCGGCGGGCATCGGCTTGAAGAAGTGGTAGCCCTGGGCGGCGGTGCAGCCCAGCTCGGTCAGGGCCGAACGTTGGGCGGCGGTCTCCACGCCCTCGGCCACCACGCGCAGGCCCAGCTCGTGTGCCATCCCGACGGTGTGGCGCACGATCGCGGCGGCCTGCGGCGAATCCCCCATCCGCAGGACGAACGAACGGTCGACCTTGAGCTCGTCCACGGCGACCCGGGCGAGGAAGCTGAGCGAGGAGAAGCCGGTGCCGAAGTCGTCGACCGCCAGTTGGACGCCCATCGCCCGCAGGGCGGAAAGCACCTGGTCGATGACCTCCAGCTCGCTCATCACCACCGTCTCGGTGATCTCCAGAACCAGCCGGTCCGCCGGCACCTGATGCCGGCACAACGCCTCGGCGATCTCGCTGGGCAACCGTGGGTCCAGCAGGCTACGGGCGGAGAGGTTGACGGAGATGGGGATGTCGAGACCCTCGCCGGCCCAACCGGCGGCCACCGTCAACGCCTTGTCCAGTACGTACCGGGTGAAGCTGCCCAGCTGGTCGCTGTTCTCCACCGCCCGGATGAAGTCAGCAGGGCTGAGCAGGCCCCGGCGTGGATGTCGCCAGCGGATCAACGCTTCCACGCCGGTCGGCGCCCCGGTGGCCAGGTCGACTGCCGGCTGCAACACCAGGACCAGCTGGTCGTCGGTCTGCAACGCCTCACGCAGCTCGGCGAGCAGGGCCAGCTGATCGGTGCTGGCCGCATCCCGCGTGCTGTCGTACGTGGCCACGCTGTCGCCACCCGACTTGGCCTGGTACATCGCGATGTCGGCCCGGCGCAGCAGCTCGGTCAGGTCGGCGGTGCCGGCGGCGGCCACCACCACCCCGACGGACACCTCGACGGACATCCGCACCCCGGCCACCTCGGCCGGCGCGGCCAGCCGCTCGGCGACCTCCCGCGCCTGACGCAGGGCGTACGCCAGCGCAGCGGTGTGGTCCCCCAGCACCGGCACCGACGTCAGCAGCAGCGCGAACTCGTCTCCGCCGAGCCGGGCCAGCAGGTCACCGGGGCGGGTCAGGGCGGTGAGCCGGTTGGCGGTCAGCCGCAACAACTGGTCGCCGGCCGCGTGCCCGAGCGTGTCGTTGACCTCTTTGAACTGGTCGACGTCCAGCAGCAGCAGCGCGACCGGATGATCGTGGGCGAGCTGCCGCAGCGCCTGATCACCCTGGCTGAGCAGGGCGGCCCGGTTGACCAGCCCGGTCAACGGATCGTGCACCGCCTCGTACGACGAACGCGCGGTGACCAGTCGCAGCTCCCGGTGCGTCGCCGCGTCGTGCAGCGCGGCGGCCAGCGCGTCGGCGTAGGCGGCGAGGGCGTCGCGTTCCCGCCCAGTGGACGGGGCGGTACGCGGCAGCCGCACTCGCAGCCGGCCCACCCGGGTGTCGCCCACCGACAGGTCACGGACCAGTTCTTCCGAGTCGGCCACGTCCCTGGGCGGCGGTATCTCGCGGTCGACCAGGCGCCCACCGGGGTCGCCCCGGTAGCGCCACCAGCGCCCGTCGGCCCGGGCCACCTCCACGTCGACGATCTCCGCCTCGAACAGCGCCAGCGCGCCGGTGACCCCCGCCACCGCCACCCCGCGCTCGTCGAGTTGGTTGAGCGCTGCCGTGGCCTCGGCGAACGACCGCCACGTGCGTCGCTCGCGGTCGTCGCGCAGCCGCTGCCGGTACGTCTGCTGCAGCAGCCAGAGCAGGACGGGCAGCAGCAACAACCACCGCAGGTCGATCTCGATGAGCACCACGACGAGTACGCCGACCACCAGGTTGCCGACGAACATCAGCAGCTTGCCGCGCAGTGCGGCGAGCAGCGGGCGGCCGATCGACATGCCGTGGCGCACCGACAGCATGAACCCGCCCAGCGCCGCGCCCGCCAGCAGATAGGTGACCGCCCCGGCGGTGACCGCGAGCGCGAGTGCCGGCGTCAGGGGGGCCAGCAGCGGCTGACCGATGGCGGTGGTGACTGCCACCGCCAGCGCGACGGCGGCCGTCTGGGCCCCGGCGATGCGGGCGACCTCCCAGGTGGTCCGGCCTTCGTCCACGATGGTCATGGCCGTCCAGGCCAGGGCGACACCGAGCATGGCCGCGGCGGGCAGCCAACCGGGCGGCACCAGGTAGAGGCAGACGATCAGCGCCGCCTCGGCCCAGGTGACGCTGACGACGCCGGCGGCGGCCCGGAACCGCAACCGGGCCAGCTGCGACAGAGCGAAGGCGGCCACCGCGATGCCGAACCGGGCCGGCCCACCGAGCGGATCGTCGACCGGTAGCCGCGCGGGGAGGCTCAGCCCGACGACGGCGGCGACGAGTGCGGTGCACAGGACTGCGGCGGTGAGCAGATGCAACCCGAGGGGGGTGCCACGGCCCTCGGGCCGATCGATCGAGTGACCGGCCCTGCCGGAGGTCACCGACCTCCTCCTGCCGGCCGACGGAAGGACACGTGAGCGGCGGACACGATTGCGATGCTCATCGACGCCCCCTCCCGCGCAGCTTGAGGACTTCCGGTCCCCCGGCGGAAGGCTAAGCCAAACGCGGTGGTCGCAACAGGGGGCGACCATCCGGTTCGACGTGAATCATGCCCCGCTCAACCGTCCCGGTGCTGCTGGTGCCGGTTGGCGGCGTCCGCGGATGAATCCGCCGTGACGGTCCCATCTGTCGGATCACTGACCATCCGGCCCGCGGCGTCCCGGCGGGCTTCGGGCTGCTGGGCGGGGAACTCGTCGGGCAGCCGGCGCAGGCGGGCGTTCATGTTACGGATCAACAGCACGGTCGCGGCGCCCAGCACCAGGATGAGGAACAGGCCCATCGGACCGGCCAGACCACCCGTCCGGGTGTCCCCGAAGTTGTTCTGCGCGAGCACCTGGACAGCGGTCAGCATGGAATTCCTCCGAAATGCGGTATCCGACCAGGATAACCGGCCGACAGATCAGCGCGCATGGGCCGTCTGCCGTACGCCCGCGAACAGGTCGGACTCGGGCAGCGGGCTGTCGACCAGCGACCGGGCCAGCTGGAAGTCCTCCGTCGGCCAGGCCTGCTGCTGAAGCTCCATCGGCACCTGGAACCAGAAGCCGTCCGGGTCGACCTGGGTGGCGTGGGCCCGCAGCGCGTCGTCGCGGACCGGGAAGTATTCGGCGCACTCCACCCGGGTGGTGATCCGGGGACCCTTGTCGATGCGGTCCTCCCAGCGGATCAGCCACTCCTCGTACGGGGACTCGGCCCCGGTGGCCAGGATGGCCTCGTGCAACGCCAGGATCTTGCCCTTGGAGAACCCGATGTCGTAGTAGAGCTTCAGCGGCTGCCACGGCTCGCCCAGCTCGGGGTAGCGCTCCGCGTCACCGGCCGCCTCGAAGGCCGCCACGCTGATCTTGTGGCACATGATGTGGTCGGGGTGCGGGTAGCCGCCCTCCTCGTCGTACGTGGTGACGACGTGCGGACGGAACTCACGCATCAGGCGCACCAGCGGACCGGCGGCCACCTCGACATCCTGCAGGGCGAAACAGCCCTCGGGCAGCGGCGGCAGCGGATCGCCCTCGGGCAGGCCCGAGTCGACGAAGCCCAGCCAGGCCTGCTCGACGCCGAGGATGGCGCGAGCCGCGTCCATCTCGGCCCGGCGGATGTCGCCGATGTTGGCCCACACCTCCGGCCGATCGAGCTTCGGGTTGAGCACACTGCCGCGCTCGCCGCCGGTACACGTCACGACCAGCACGTCCACACCCTCGGCGACGTACTTCGCCGTGGTCGCGGCGCCCTTGCTCGACTCGTCGTCGGGATGTGCGTGGACGGCCATGAGTCGAAGTTGCTCTGCCAACGTCGGCGCTCCTCGTCTCTGCCCAGTGATCGCCCATCCGTCGGGCCACCGTGGCCTGCCGGATTCCTGCCCGTCGCGGTGCCGGCCCGCGCCAGCCTGTCATATTTGACGTCAGCCATCATTGGCACCAGGCACTCTTGACGCCACGGACCGAAGAAGAACCGGGCAGCCACGAGAAACCGAGCAGCCATGAAAGACCGAGCCGGGCAGAAGGACGAACCTTCGCCATTCTTGCCCATACCGCCGACAACAACGCCAGGAGATACCCGCCGGTGACCGAGACGCACGCCACAATCCCACCGGGCGCGCCCGTGTTCCCGCCCGGCCGGTACGGACGCCGCCGGCAGCCCGGCCGCCGCCGGCCCCTGCTGACCGTCCTCCTGGTGGTCGTCTCGGTGGCCGCGCTCACCGCCGTCTCCGTCCGGCTCTACCGGCAGTACGGTGACCCGGCGTACGACGCCCAGGTGATCACCTACACCGACATCACGGACAACCAGGTGGTTGTCGACTTCCGGGTGAACCTGCCGGAGGGTGGGTCGGCGGTGTGTCTGCTGCGCGCCCGCGACAACGCCGGCGCGGAGGTCGCCCGCGAGGAGATCCCGGTGACTGCGGCCGAAGGACAACGCCAGGTCACCGTCCGGCACCGGCTGACCACCACCGCACGCCCCTTCATCGGCGAAGTGGTCCGCTGCCGCCCGCCGGCCTGAGGCCACCGGGTCCGTCCGGCCGACCCCGTCAGGTCCGTCCGGTGGCAGGCCGGGCGACGTGATCACCGACACTCCTTGTCGTACGACACTGGTAACTTAAAGGTTCACCTGTCAGCCAGCACGCACAACCGAGGAGGACCGCCTGTGTCCAATGGCAACGAGGCGCCCGCCACCTGGCTGTCCCAGGACGCGTACGACCGCCTGAAGGCCGAGCTCGACGAGTTGATCGCCAACCGGCCGATCATCGCCGCCGAGATCAACGCCCGGCGCGAGGAAGGCGACCTGCGCGAGAACGGCGGCTACCACGCCGCCCGTGAGGAGCAGGGCAAGGCCGAGGGACGCATTCTCTACCTGAAGGAGCTGCTCCGTACGGCCCAGGTCGGCGAGGCGCCGACCGCCGACGCGGTGGCCCCCGGGATGGTCGTGACGATCTACTTCGACGACGACGCCGACGACACGGAGACATTCCTGCTCGGCTCCCGCGAGATCGCCTCGACCACCGACCTCACGGTCTACAGCCCCGAGTCGGCGCTCGGCAAGGCGATCCTGGGCGGCAAGGCCGGCCAGACCTGCACCTACACCGCGCCCAGCGGCGCGGACATCAAGGTGACAGTGGTCAGCTTCGAGCCGTTCTCCGGCTGAGTCCCACCCGGCGTCGCGACCGCCGGCACCCGCATTACGGAGGCGTGACACCCCACGGTGTCACGCCTCCGGTGCGATGGTCACCTGATAGCCGCTGGCCCGCAGGGCACCGATCAGCTTCCCGGAGTGCTCCGCCCCCCGGGTCTCCACCGACAGGGCCACCTCGACCTCGCCGAGGCTCAGGCGCGGGTTGGCCCGCTGGTGCACGACGTCAACCACGTTGGCCCGGTGCTCGGCGATCTCACTCAGCAGCGAGGCCAACTGCCCCGGCCGGTCCGAGCAGCGCACCGTGACCCGCAGATAACGCCCGGCTGCCGCCAGACCGTGCTCGATGACCCGCAGCATCAGCAGCGGATCGATGTTGCCGCCGGAGAGCACGGCCACCACCGGGGCCTGCACCTCGACCACACCGGCCAGCAGGGCGGCCACCCCCACCGCACCGGCCGGCTCCACCACCTGCTTGCCGCGCTCCAGCAGCATCAGCAGCGCCCGGGAGATGTCCTCCTCGGTCACCGTGACGACCTCGTCAACGAGCTTGCGGACGTGGGCGAAGGTGATCTCGCCGGGGCAGCCCACCGCGATGCCGTCGGCGATCGTCGCGAAGGCGGGCAGGCGTAGCGGCTCGCCGGCCTTCAGTGACGGCGGGAAGGCGGCGGCCCCGGCCGCCTGCACCCCGATCACCCGCACGTCCGGGCGCAGCGCCTTGACCGCCACCGCCATCCCGGAGATCAGTCCACCGCCGCCGACGCCGGTGACGATCGTCTTCACCTCCGGGCACTGCTCCAGGATCTCCAACGCCACCGTGCCCTGCCCGGCGATGACGTCCGGGTGGTCGAACGGATGGATCAGCACCGCTCCGGTCCGCTCGGCGTACGCCTGGGCGGCGATCAGGGACTCGTCGACGTTGGCGCCGACCAGTTCGATCTGGGCGCCGTACCCCTTGGTGGCGGCGACCTTCGGCAGTGGCGCGTTCACCGGCATGAAGACCGTGGCCCGGGTGCCGACCAGCCCGGCGGCCAGGGCCACACCCTGGGCGTGGTTGCCGGCGCTCGCGGCGACCACCCCTCGCTCCCGTTCCGCCGTCGACAGCCGCGAGATCCGCACGTACGCGCCTCGCACCTTGTACGATCCCGCCCGCTGGAGGTTCTCGCACTTGAGCCAGGCCGGTCCGCCGAGCGCGGCGCTCAGCGGACGCGACGGCTCCAGCGGGGTGGTACGGGTGACGCCGGCGATCAGTTCCCGCGCTGCTCGCACGTCGTCCAGGCTGACCAGTTCCGTCATGCCCCGATCGTGCCACCCGGTGGGTGGACTGCCGGCAGCGCCCGGGGCCGGACGGGGTTGATCGACTCCGTTACGCCGTACCGGCGGTTTCCCGCCCCCGCGCATCCCTCCGTTACGGCGAAACGGCGCCCGGCAACCCCGTGCCGACCCGGGGGTAGCCGGGGGCGTGCCGGGACCAGGGGGCTTCCATCTCGAACTGGCCGGCGACGCCGAGCAGGAGCAGCTCCGAGCCGGGTGGCCCGACCAGTTGCACGGCCAGCGGCAGCCCGTCCGGGCGGCGGCCCACCGGCACCACCAGGGCGGGCAGCCCGGCCACGTTCCAGGGCGCGGCGTACGGGGCGTACCGGATGCTGGCCAGCATGTTCGCCTGCCAGGACCGGGCCGACCAGCTGGCGGCCGGCGGCGGTGCGGCGGCCAGCGCCGGGGTGAGCAGCAGGTCCACCGAGTGGTCGGTGAAGAAGCCGACGGAACGCTCACGCCAGGCGAGCCGGTCGGCCTCCCGGACGTACCCCCGTCGCAGGGCCCATTCGCCGAGTGCGACGTGCCGCCGGCTGCGCGGTTGCAGGCTGCGTCGCTCGATTCCGGCGGCCCGTACGTCCGCAGCGGCGGCGGCGAACCAGGTGGCGATGCCCTGAAGGCCTAGCGCGGTCGGATAGACCGGGTCGGCGGGCACGGTGTCGTGCCCGGCCGCGGCGAGCAGCCGGCCGGCGGCGGCCACCGCGTCCCGGTTCGGAGCGTCGGCCGAGACGCCCCGCACCGGCGAGCGCAGCGAGACACCGACGCGCAGCCGCTGCGGCGGGACCAGCTTCTGCTGGGCGCGTCCGGCGAGCACCTGGAAGCCGACCGCCGCGTCGGCGACTGTGGTGCTGAGCATGCCGTGCTCGGTCAGCCCGAACCAGTCCTCCGCGCCGAGTTGACAGGGCACCACGCCACGGCCGGGCTTCAGGCCGACCAGACCACAGCAGGCCGCCGGGATCCGGATCGAACCGAGCCCGTCGTTGCCGTGCGCGATCGGCACCAGCCCGGCCGCCACGGCCGCCGCCGCGCCACCGGACGAGCCGCCGGGGGTACGCGTCAGGTCCCACGGGTTGCGGGTGACCGCCGTGTCGTCGTCGGTCACCGCCCACAGGCCCAGTTCGGGCATCCGGGTCACCCCGAGGATCACCGCGCCGGCACCACGCAGTCGGCGGACCACCTCGTGGTCGGCCTCGGCCACGGTGGTACGCACCGTCGCGGAGCCGTTCCAGGTGGGCACACCGGCGACCGGAGTGTTCTCCTTGACCGCCACCGGCACCCCGGCCAGCGGCAGGTTCGCCAGGTCCTCCTGCTCGTCGACCTTTTCCGCCTCGGTGACCGCCTCCCCGCCACGCACCGTACGGAACGCGGCGAGGTCGGCGTCGGCCTTCGCGATGTGGTCGAGGTGGTCGGCCAGCACCTGGGTGGCCGAGACATCTCCTCGGCGTACCCCTCGGGCGATCTGTTTGGCGGTCGCCCCCACCCAGGTCGGCATGATGTCCTGCACGGCCACCCTCCCAGCCAGCGGTCAGCCCAGCGCCTGCTCCAGATCGGCGAGCAGGTCTTCGACCGTCTCGATGCCGACAGACAGTCGCACGAGATCGCCGGGAACTTCAAGCGGCGAGCCGGCAGCACTCGCGTGTGTCATCCGGCCCGGGTGCTCGATCAGGGATTCCACCCCGCCGAGCGACTCGGCGAGCACGAAAAGCTTGGCCCGGTTGCAGATCTCGACGGCGTGCTCCTCGCCGCCGGCGGCCCGGAACGAGATCATCCCGCCGAACCGGCGCATCTGCTTGGCCGCGACCTCGTGTCCAGGGTGGCTGGGCAGCCCCGGGTAGAGCACCTGGGCCACCTTGGCGTGCCCGTCCAGGTACCCGGCGATCCGCTCGGCGTTGTCGCAGTGCCGGTCCATCCGTACGCCGAGGGTCTTGATCCCGCGCAGGGTCAGCCAGGCGTCGAACGGGCCGTTGACCGCGCCCATCGCGTTCTGGTGGTAGCGCAGTTCCTCGCCGAGCGCGGCGTCGGCCGCCACCAGGGCACCGCCGACCACATCGGAGTGTCCGCCGATGTACTTGGTGGTGGAGTGGACCACCACGTCGGCACCGAGGGCGATCGGCTGCTGCAGGTACGGCGAGGCGAATGTGTTGTCGACCACCAGCAGCGCGCCGGCGTCGTGCGCCACCGAGGCGAGGGTGGCGATGTCGGCGATGCCGAGCAGCGGGTTGGTCGGCGTCTCCAACCAGACGATCTTGGTGCTGCCGGGCCGGATCGCGGCCCGCACGGCGTCCGGGTCGGAGACCTTCGCCGGGGTGTACGACAGGCCCCACCGCTCGGCCACCTTGGCGAAGAGCCGGTAGGTGCCGCCGTACGCGTCGTCGGGGATGACCACGTGGTCACCGGGGACGCAGACGGTACGCAGCAGGGCGTCCTCGGCGGCCAGGCCACTGGCGAAGGCCAGCCCGACCGGCCCGCCCTCCAGCGCGGCCAGGCACTCCTGGAGCGCGTCGCGGGTCGGGTTGCCGGAACGGCTGTATTCGTAGCCCTGCCGGGGCGCACCGACGGCATCCTGGGCGTACGTGCTGGTCTGGTAAATAGGTGGGATCACCGCGCCGGTGCGGGCCTCCGGGTCCTGGCCGGCGTGGATGGCGAGCGTGTCGAAGCCGTGACTCATGCCCGGAACGTTAGTCGTCCAGTCCGTCCCAACGGACGGAACCCGCCACCCTGGCGGTCATATCGATCATGGTGTGGCTTTGCCACCATGCGGGGAGACGCCGCCCGGATCTTGGCCCGGCCGGCGGCCGTACCCCGAGGAGAACCCATGGCTCGTGTCCCGCGCCGCCGTTTCCTGGCGGCGGCGGCCGTCTGCCTCCTGGCCGCAACCGGTGGGCTGCTGGCACCGCCGGCACCCGCGTTCGCGGCCGAGAAGTTCGCCCCGGCACCCGGTGCCGCAGTCGCCGACAGTTGGATCGTGGTGCTGCGCGGCGACGCCACCCGCGACGTCGACGGCAGCGCACGCTCGCTGCTACGCCGCCACCCCGGCGCGCTGGCCGCCAGCTACCGGTCCGCGCTGCCGGGCTTCGCGGTACGGATGTCCACCGCGGACGCCCGCCGACTCAGCCAGGAGCCGCAGGTGGCGTACGTGGCCCAGAACTCGTTGCTGCTCCCGCAGGCCACCCAGACCAACCCGCCGTGGCACCTCGACGCCCTCGATCAGCACGGCGGCGCGTTCGACGGCTCGTACGCCTACGACACCACCGGCCAGGGCGTGCACGTCTACGTCATGGACAGCGGGATGCGGCACACCCACACCGACTTCGGCGGCCGGGCCACCGGGGACGTGAACTTCGTGCCGCAGGGCATCGACCAGTGGGGCACCGGCGACTGCTCCGGGCACGGCACCCAGGTGGCCGGCCTGATCGGCGGCACGGTGCACGGGGTGGCCAAGGGCGTACGCCTGCACACCGTGCGGGTGGGTGGCTGCACCCCCGGCCAGGTCGTCTGGGCCATCTCCGCGCTGGACTGGATCGTCGCCAACGCGGCCCGGCCGGCGGTGGTGAACATGAGCCTGGCGACGACCGCGAACCAGGCCCTCGACGACGCTGTCAACGCGGTGCTCACCGCCGGCATCCCGGTGGTCGCCTCCGCCGGTAACCACGGACAGAACGCCTGCGGCTACTCCCCCGCCCGGGTGCCCGACGTGATCACCGTGGGTATGGTGCACGCCCTGCGGGACCGGCTGCCCAACTCGAACTTCGGCCCGTGCGTCGACCTGTTCTCCTTCGGTGAACAGGTCCCCACCGTCACCGCTACCAGCGACACCTCCACCACCACCGGTTTCGGCGGCACCTCGGCGGCGGCGCCCATCGTCACCGGCGCGGTGGCCCGCTACCTGCAACGCTTCCCCACCGCCTCGCCCCGGACCGTCGCCACGCGGCTGGCCGACGAGGCCACCCGGGACCGGATCACCAACCCGGCCGGCTCGCCCAACCTGGTGCTGCACGTCGACCCGGGTGGGCCGGGCAACGACGGCTTCTCGGGGCGGTACGCCGACGTCAACGGCGACGGCCGCGACGACATCGTCAGCTTCACCCGGGGCGCTCAGCCCGAGGTGTACGTGGCGCTGTCCAACGGGGCCAGCTTCGGCACGGCCACCCGCTGGCACACCTACTTCGCCGCCGGGCAGGAGTTCCCGATGCTCGCCGACGTCAACGGCGACGGCCGCGACGACCTGATCACCTTCACCCGGGGCACCACGGCGGACGTCTACGTCGCCCTCTCCACCGGCACCTCCTTCGCGCCCTCCCAGCTCTGGCACACCTGGTTCGCCGCCTTCAAGGAGACCCCGGTGGTCGGCGACTTCAACGGTGACGGGCGGGCCGACATCGCGACCTTCGTCCGGGAGAACGTCCGGGACGTCTACGTCGCCCTCTCCAACGGCACCCAGTTCGTCGGCACCAGCGTGCGCTGGCACGACAACTTCGTCGGCGACGACGACGTCCCGCTGGTCGGGGACGTCAACGGGGACGGCCGGGACGACATCATCGCGGTCGACCGGTTCACCGGTACGGCGGCGAGCGTCGGCCTCTCCACCGGCAGCGGTTTCGTGCTGGCGTACCAGTGGCTCGACCACTTCCTCAACCTGGGCAGCAGCGAGGTGCCGCTGGTCGGCGACTTCGACGGCGACGGGCGCGACGATCTGGCCGCGGTCAACCTCAACGGGCAGTACGCCGACGTGGTCCTCTCCGCCGGCAACCACTTCCTGCCGCGTACCCGCTGGGCCTGGACCATCCCCGGCGGCGGCGCGATCCCGGGTGCCGGCGACTTCACCGGCGACGGGCGGGCCGACCTGGTCGCCTTCAGCCGGGGGACGGTGGCCCACGTGCACGTCGTCCGCTCGACCGGGTCGCACTTCACCGACCTGCGCCGCTGGCACGACAACTTCGCCGGTGGCACTGCCATCCCGATGCCCGCCAGCCTGTGGTGAGCCACCGGATCGGAAAGTTGCCCTAGCCTGGGGCGGTGGCGGGCTGCGTGTTCTGCGGGATCGTAGCGGGCGAGGTGCCCGCGTTCCGGGTCGTGGACGAGCCGGCCGGGGTGGCGTTCCTCGACACCCGGCCGGTGTTCAAGGGACACGTGCTGGTGGTGCCCCACACCCACCTGGTCACCCTGGCTGACCTGCCGCCCGAGTCGTTGGCCGACTACTTCGGGCTGGTCCGGCGGCTGGCCGTCGCGGTCGAGGCCGGGTTGGGCGCGGGCGGCACCTTCGTGGCGATGAACAGCAAGGTGTCCCAGTCCGTCCCGCACCTGCACACCCACGTGGTGCCCCGCACCAAGGGGGACGGCCTGCGCGGCTTCTTCTGGCCACGGACCCGCTACGCCGACGACGCCGAAGCCACCTCGTACGCCGACCGGATCCGCACCGCCCTGCCCACCGACCCGGCCTGACGCCCACACCCGAAATTGTTCGTTCAGGTTACTTCGCCGCTGCCGAACAAATTCGGTTCGAGAGGTACGCGCAGACACGTTGGCGGCGGGAGCGGGCCTGACCGGCGGCGGGGCGGGTAAGGAAGTACGGTCCGCCGGTGTTGCACGCGGGGAAGGGTACGAAAGGAGTCCCATCGTGTTCCTCCGCCGCATGAAGGCCGAGATGATCTCCCCTGACCGGGCGCTGCCCGGCCGTCCGATAGCCATGCCGGTCGCCGACCGGCACGAGGTGCTCGGCACCCCGCTGAAGGGCCCGTTCCCCGAGGGGTCGCAGGTCGCGGTCTTCGGTATGGGGTGTTTCTGGGGCGCCGAGCGGTTGTTCTGGACCCTGCCGGGCGTGTTCACCACGTCGGCCGGTTACGCGGGTGGCTACACCCCGAACCCGACCTACGAGGAGGTCTGCTCCGGGATGACCGGGCACGCCGAGGTGGTCCAGGTCGTCTACGACCCGGCCCGGATCAGCTACGAGGACCTGCTCAAGGTCTTCTGGGAGAACCACGACCCGACCCAGGGCATGCGCCAGGGCAACGACGTGGGCACCCAGTACCGGTCGACGATCTACGCCACCACCGACGACCAGTTGGCGACGGCCGAGGCGTCCCGCGACGCGTTCGCGCCGATCGTGGCGCGCGCCGGCAAGGGCGAGATCACCACGGAGATCGGCCGGCTCGGTGACTACTACCTGGCCGAGGACTATCACCAGCAGTACCTTGCCCCGACCAAGAACCCGAACGGCTACTGCAACCACGGCCCGAACGGGATGAGCTGCCCGGTGGGCGTGGCCCGCACCACCGCCTGATCCCTTCGACGAGCGGCCACCGCCATCTCGGCGGTGGCCGTAGGGCCGCAGACATCGGACCCAGTGGGGGTACCGCCACGTTCGCCAGGGTCCAAGAATCCGAACGGCTACTGCAAACACGGGCCCAACGGCATGATCTGCCCCGTTGGCGTGGCCAAGACGGCCTGGCGTTGTGTCGGAAGCGGTATTGCTGCACGCTTCCGCTGTGCGGACGATGGCCTACCCCGGCGAGTTCCATGAGATGCCCTGGCCGAAGATCGAAGCCCAACTCGGCGAGTGGTGCGCCCGTTCGCCGCAAATGCGACCTATGCTCGACATCGTCAGGAGTGTCCTCTCCTCCGGAGCCGATGCACAGCTGGCGGGGTTGTTGTCCATGACGGACCTGGTCGTGGTCGCGAGACCGGCGCCCAGCCCGCCGTACGACGAAGTGATTGTCCGGTACCAGGCCCCATGGATCACGGTCGAGACGCTGACCCACAACGGCAGGAACGACCGAATCCGACGCCCGGTCGAGGACGCCGTCCCGCTGTTCTGGCGGTTCATGATCGAAAAGTTTGGCATCCATCCGTCACCCAGCGGGGCGCCACTGGACGAAGAACCGACGTCAGTGCCCTGTCCGCAGGATGACGGATCTTGACGGGGTGAGTTCCGTACCGCATCAACGGCCAGTCAGCCAGAGGGCCCGGTCCTGCCGACCGGGCCCTTTTCCACGACCCGGGTATTAGGGCGTACGTCACAGGGCGGAGCGCCAGCCGACTCGGGCATCCGGGCACGATGCGGCAGCCGACGCCCGAGGTCACGAACGAGGGCGCAGGCAGGTTACGCGGGGCGCGGATTCTAGCAAGTCTGTTACATGACTGTCATTGTCTCAACAGGCAGACTGCAACATCCTCTGGCAGCATGTTCTGACATGTGCGGACTGGCTGGAGAATTCCGAACGGACGCGACGCGCGCAGATGTCATCGCGGTGGAACGGATGGCCGCCACGATGTGCGACCGCGGGCCCGACGGCAGCGGAGTGTGGTCGAACGGTCCGGTCGCGCTCGGTCACCGACGCCTGAAGATCATCGACCTTTCGGCGGCCAGCGGTCAGCCCATCGTGGATTCGACGACCGGGCTGTCGGCCGTCTTCAACGGCTGCATCTACAACTACCGTGAGCTGCGCGCCGAACTGTCGGCCAAGGGCCACACGTTCTTCTCGACCGGCGACAGCGAGGTCGTGGTCAAGGCGTACGCCGAGTGGGGGCTCGACTTCGTCGACCACCTGATCGGGATGTTCGCCGTGGCGATCAGCGAGCGGGACAGCGGTCGCCTGGTGCTGGCCCGGGACCGGCTCGGCATCAAGCCGCTCTACCTCGCCGAATCAGCAGGTGTGCTGCGGTTCGCCAGCACCCTTCCCGCCCTGCTGGCCGGCGGCGGCGTGGACACCACGATCGACCCGGTCGCGCTGGCGCACTTTCTGAGCTTCCACAGCATCGTGCCGCCGCCGCGCACCATCCTGCGCGGCGTCAGCAAGCTGCCACCGGCCACCGTCCGGGTCTACGAGCCCGACGGCCGCAGCCACGAGCGGATCTACTGGAACCCGCCGTTCCTGCGCCGCGACGAGCACGCCGACTGGTCCGAGAAGGACTGGCAGGACGCCCTGCTCGAATCCCTGACCACCGCCGTACGCCGACGGATGGTGGCCGACGTGCCGGTCGGCGTGCTGCTCTCCGGTGGCCTGGACTCCAGCCTGGTGGTCGCGCTGCTGGCCGGCGAGGGACAGCGGGGACTGTCCACCTTCTCCATCGGCTTCGACGCGGTCGGCGGCCGGGAGGGCGACGAGTTCCGTTACTCCGATGTGGTCGCCAAGACCTTCGACACCGACCACCACCAGATCCGGGTCGCCGCCCAGGATCTCGTGCCGCCGCTGGAGGCCGCCGTCGCGGCCATGAGCGAGCCGATGGTCAGCCACGACTGCGTGGCGTTCTACCTGCTCAGTCAGGAGGTGTCCCGGCACGTCAAGGTGGTGCAGTCCGGCCAGGGTGCCGACGAGATCCTCGGCGGGTACCACTGGTATCCGCCGCTGCACCGGATCGACCGCGAGCAGGCCCTCGACACGTACGCCCGGGCGTTCTTCGACCGGGACGCGGCCGGGCTGGCCCAGGTGCTCAACCCGGACTGGCTGGCCGAGGGGGACCCGGCGCGGGAGTTCGTCGCCGCCCACCTGGCCGCCCCCGGCGCGCAGACCGCCGTCGACGCCGGCCTGCGTATCGACACCCAGATCATGCTGACCGACGACCCGGTCAAGCGGGTCGACAACATGACCATGGCGCACGGGCTGGAGGCCCGGGTGCCTTTCCTGGATCACGAGTTCGTGGAACTGGCCGCCGCCTGCCCGCCCGAGCTGAAGCTCGCCCAGGGCGGCAAGGGCGTCCTCAAGGAGATCGGCCGCCGGGTGCTGCCGCACGAGGTGATCGACCGGCCGAAGGGTTACTTCCCGGTGCCGGGCCTCACCCACCTGGAGGGCAAGCTCCTCGACCGGGTACGGGACGCGCTGCACGCGCCCGAGGCCCGTCGCCGCGACCTTTTCCGCCCCGATTACGTCAACGCCCTGCTCGACGCACCCAACGCCGAACTGACCCCGTTGAACGGAAACAAACTGTGGCAACTCGGACTCCTGGAAATGTGGCTCCAGAGCCACGGAATCGACTGACCGTGACCGACACCCTGGCCACCGGGGTAGCTCGGACCGACCGGGGCCGCGGACGGCGGTACGAGCGGGTCGGCCCGGGCGGTGATCCGATCGCCGCAGGCGGCAGCGCCGACCCCGGCGAGGACGCCGAACGCCCGCGCGACGACGCAGGTGTCGTGCTCGACTGCGGCTGGGGGCGGCTGGTCTTCGGCCAGACCTTCCACGACCAGGCTGCGGTCGCCGACATCCTGCGCTCCGAGGCGGCCGGCGCCCGCGACATCTGCATCTACCTGCGGGACCCGCACGTGCTGGTGTCCCGCCTGCCCGACGAGTTGTTCATCGACCCGTCGCTGACCTACCGGCTGCCGCTGTACGGCCCCCGGGCCGACACCGGCACCGGCGAGCAGACCGGCAGCGCCGGCACCCCGGCGCTCACCGGCGGCCCGCCGGAGCTGCCCGGGGTGCGCATCCGTCGGCTGCACGACGCCGCCGACGCGGACGCGGTCAACCGGATCTACGCGTCCAACGGCATGGTCACCGCACCGGTCGAGGTGCTCGTGGACAACGCCGCCACCGACCGCTTCCTGCACCTGGTGGCGGAGGTGACGACCGGCGAGATCGTCGGCACCATCACCGGCATCGACCACGTCGCGGTCTTCGACGACCCGGACAACGGCGCCAGCCTCTGGTGTCTGACCGTCGACTTCAACCAGGCACCGCCGGGCACCGGCCAGGCGCTGATCACCGAGCTGGCCGCCCGGCTGGTCGCCCGGGGTCGGGCGTACGTCGACCTGTCGGTGCTCGCCGAGAACGTCGGCGCGATCCGGCTCTACGAGCGGCTCGGCTTCTACCGCACCGCGACGCTCTGCGTGAAACGCAAGAACCCGATCAACGAACGACTGTTCCTGCCCGCCATGCCCGAGGGGTACGACCAGCTCAACCCGTACGCAAAAATCGTCGCCGACGAGGCGATGCGGCGCGGCATCCGGGTGGAGGTGACCGACCCGCAGTGGGGTGAGCTGCGGCTGTCCACCGGTGGCCGGACGATCCTCACCCGCGAGTCGCTGTCCGAGCTGACCTCGGCGGTGGCGATGAGCCGCTGCGACGACAAGCGGGTCACCCGCCGGATCCTGGCCGAAGCCGGGCTGTCCGTGCCACGCGGACGCACCGCCACCGGGGACGCCGCCGACGCCGAGTTCCTGGCCGAGGTGGGCGAGTTGGTCGTCAAGCCGGCCCGCGGCGAGCAGGGCAACGGCATCACCGTCGGGGTCAGGACGCCCGAGGCGCTGGCCACCGCGGTCGAGCTGGCCGCACGGTACTGCCATGAGGTGCTGCTGGAGGAGTTGTGCGCCGGCGAGGACCTGCGGGTGGTCATGATCGATCACGAGGTGGTGGCCGCCGCGGTCCGCCGTCCCGCGTCGGTCACCGGTGACGGGGTGCACGACATCGCCGAGCTGATCGAGCGGCAGAGCCGTCGTCGGGCCGCCGCCACCGGTGGCGAGTCCCGCATCCCGCTTGACGACATGACCCGTGACGTGGTCGCCGAGGCCGGGTACGCACTGCACGACGTCCTGCCCGAGGGGCAGGTGCTGGCCGTACGGCGCACCGCGAACCTGCACACCGGCGGCACCATCCACGACGTCACCGGCGAGCTGCATCCGGTGATCGCCGAGGCGTGCGTGGCCGCCAGCCGGGCCCTGGACATCCCGGTCACCGGTCTTGACCTGCTGGTACCGGCACCGGACCAGCCCGAGCACGTCTTCATCGAGGCCAACGAACGGCCCGGGTTGGCCAACCATGAGCCGCAACCCACCGCGGAACGGTTCGTGGATCTCCTCTTTCCCGGGACGCGGGCACCGCAACGGCTCTGGACCCCGGCGGGTGCGGCACCATCTGGGGCATGACCGTACGCAAGACCATTCCGCTGCCGCTCGACCTGGAGTACCTGCGCCAGGTGCTTATCGAACTGCTGGACATTCCCAGCCCGTCCGGGCGTACCGACCACGTGCAGCAGTACGTCGGCGAGCGGTTGTCCGCGCTCGGCATCCCGTCGACGTTGACCCGCCGGGGGGCGCTGAGCGCCTGCCTGCCCGGCCCTCGGGAGCACGGGGCGGACCGGGCAATCGTGGTGCACACCGACACCATCGGCGGAATGGTCAAGCGGCTCAAGGAGAACGGCCGGCTCGAACTCAAGCCGATCGGTACGCACAGCGCCCGGTTCGCCGAGGGGGCCCACGTCCGGATCTTCACCGACGACCTGGAGCGGGTGATCACCGGTCAGGTGCTGCCGCTCAAGGCCAGCGGCCACCGCTACAACGAGGCGGTCGACTTGCAGGGCATCGGCTGGGAGCAGGTCGAGGTACGCGTCGACGAGCCGGTGGAGGACATCGACGGCCTGCGGGCGCTCGGCATCGACGCGGGCGACTTCGTGGCGTTCCTGCCCAACCCGACGGTCACGCCCAGCGGGTACGTCAAGTCCCGCCACCTGGACGACAAGGCCGGGGTGGCCGCGGTGCTCACCGCGATCAAGGCGATGGTCGACGCGGGGGTGCAGCCGGCCGTCACCGCGCACCTGCTGATCACCGTGACCGAGGAGATCGGCCACGGTGCCTCGCACGGTCTCGACCCGGACGTCGCGGAGATCGTCTCGGTCGACGCCGCGGTGGTCGCCCCCGGCCAGCAGTCCCGGGAGGACGCCGCCACCCTGGCCATGGGCGACGGGGTGGGCCCGTTCGACTACCACCTGACCCGCAACCTGGCCGCCATCGCCCGGGAGCACGGCGTGGATCTGGTCCGCGACGTCTTCGACTACTACCGCTCGGACGTGGCGGCGGCGGTGGAGGCCGGCGCGCACGCCCGGGTGGCGCTGCTCGGTTTCGGCGTCGACGCCACCCACGGCCACGAACGCACCCACCTGGAGGGGCTGCGGCAGCTGGCCCAACTGCTCTGCCTCTACCTGCAGAGCGATCTGGTCTTCCCGGAGTGGGACGCCGAGCCCGAGGGTGACCTGGCGAACTTCCCGTCCCTGTCGGTGCAGCCGGCCAGCGAGGACGGCCCCCGCGAGGGTCCGATCGGCATCGCCCCCGGCTCGTGACCCGCCGGCCCCGGCATTCCCGGGGCGGCTGTGATCGAAATCCGTTGCCGCCGGCTTCGGCGCTGGATAGCGTGGCGGTACACGGGAAAGGAGGTGGTCCAGACTTGTATAGCAATCGGACTCGTGAGGTGGCTGTCCGCTAGCCGCTGTCCTCGACAGTGACCGTCTGATCCCAGGCGGGCAGTAAGAAGTCGTCGAGACCGTGTGGCAGCGGTGCGGCGAAACCACGACAAGCCACCCGACCCCCGGGGTGCCGACCCAGTCCAGTCGGCCCGCGTCCGCGCGGAAGCCCCGGGGGTCGCTTCATTCCACGGGAGGCCGCCGTGTCGATGCGTGAGCTGGTGGTGCTCGGTACGGCCAGCCAGGCCCCGACCCGGGCCCGCAACCACAACGGGTACGTGCTGCGCTGGGACGACGAGGTGATCCTCTTCGACCCGGGTGAGGGCAGCCAGCGGCAACTGCTGCACACCACGGTCACCGCCACCGACCTGACCCGGATCTGCGTCACCCACTTCCACGGCGATCACTGCCTCGGCCTGCCCGGCACCATTCAGCGGCTCTCCCTGGACCGGGTCTCCCGCCCGGTGGCGGTGCACTTCCCGGCCGAGGGCGCCGAGTACTTCGCCCGGCTACGGCACGCCAGTTCCTTCTACGAGACCGCCGAGCTGGCGGTGACGCCGATCGAGGCCGACGGGCAGCGCATCGCGTTGCGCTGCGGCACGCTGGAGGCCCGCCGGCTGCGGCACCCGATCGACACGTACGGTTATCGGCTGGTGGAACCGGACGGCTGCCGGATGCTGCCGGAGCGGCTGGCCGCGTACGGCATCGAGGGGCCGGCGGTCGGTGAGCTGCAGCGCGTCGGCCATCTCGACCTCGACGGGCATCGCGTCACCCGCGACGAGGTGAGCGTGCCGCGACCCGGGCAGCGGTTCGCCTTCGTGATGGACACCGGCCTCTGCGACGGGGTGTACGCGCTGGCCGAGCAGGCCGACCTGCTGGTGATCGAGTCGACCTTCCTGGAGTCGGAGGCGGCGCTCGCCGCCGAGGTCGGCCACCTGACCGCCGGCCAGGCCGCGCGGGTGGCGGCCGAATCGGGGGTACGCCGTCTCGTGCTCACCCACTTCTCCCAGCGGTACGCCGACCCGCGCCGTTTCGCCGACGAGGCCCGCGCCCACTTCGACGGTGACCTGGTGATCGCCGAGGACCTCACCACCGTGCAGGTCCCACCCCGGCGGGTACCCTCGGCTGGGTGACTGTCACGCTGCGTGCCGCGACCGCTGACGATATCGCGGCGGTGGGCCGGCTCCACCAGCGTTCGCGGGTCGCCGCGTACTCGTCGATCCTGCCGCCCGAGGCACTGGCCGACCCGACACCGCAGGCGTTGGCCGAGTACTGGACGCTCCGGTGGAGCTATGAGCAGGCCGACCACCGGATGACCGTGGCCGAGCGGGACGGCACCCTGGTCGGCTTCAGCTACCTGGGGCCGGACGACGAGGACGACCCGGACACCGGCCTGCTCAACGCCATCCACCTGGAGCCGGCCGAGCGTGGTCACGGCGTCGGTCGGGCCTTGATGATCGACGCGCTGGCCGCGATGGGGCGGCGCGGCTGGCGCCGCGCGGTGCTCTGGGTGCTGCGCGACAACGCACACGCCCGCCGCTTCTACGAGCGCGGCGGCTGGCGACGGACCGGGCTGGAACGCGACGAGACGGTCGGCCGGTTCCCCGTGCGCCAACTCCGCTACACCCGCGACCTGATGCAAGGAAGGGCACCCTGTTAACGCCTGCAGTAGAGGAAGGGCCCCCTGTTAACACTCGATCCCGCAACGGGCGGCCGGGTGTTAACAAGGGGCCCTTGCTATGCATGGGGCGTTAAAAGGGGGCCCT
Source organism: Verrucosispora sp. FIM060022 (assembly GCF_003977705.1). NCBI lineage: Bacteria > Bacillati > Actinomycetota > Actinomycetes > Micromonosporales > Micromonosporaceae > Micromonospora > Verrucosispora sp. FIM060022. Next base: position 421,988 of record NZ_RQIV01000004.1, on the reverse strand, counting down.
TCCTTACACCTCAGCGAGCGCCGAGGTGGGCGAGCAGGTCCTGGCGGGTGAGAACGCCCTTGGGCTTGCCGTCGATCAACACCAGGGCGGCGTCGGACTTCTCCAGCAGGTTGACCGCCTCGCTGACCGGCTGGCCACCACCGACCATCGGCAGCGGCGGTGCCATGTGTCGCTCGATGGTGTCGTGCAGCTGGGCCTGACCGGTGAACAGCGCGTCGAGCAGGTCCCGCTCGGCGATCGAGCCGGCCACCTCGCCGGTCACCACCGGCGGCTCGGCCTTGAGCACCGGCAGCTGCGAGACGCCGTACTCGCGCATGTAGTCGACCGCGTCCCGGACCGTCTCGGTCGGGTGGACGTGCACCAGTTCGGGCAGGCCACCCGGCTTACCGGCCAGCGCCTCGGCCACGGTCGGCTCGGAGCCGGAGTTGTCGAGGAAGCCGTACCGGGCCATCCAGGTGTCGTTGAAGATCTTGGAGAGGTAGCCCCGGCCGCCGTCCGGCAGCAGCACCACGACCACGTCGTCCGGGCCGGCGGAACGGGCCACCTCCAGCGCGGCCACCGCCGCCATCCCGCAGGAGCCGCCGACCAGCAGCCCCTCCTCGCGGGCCAGGCGCCGGGTCATCTCGAAGGACTGCTTGTCCGAGACCTCGATGATCTCGTCGGCCACGCTGCGGTCGTACGTCTCCGGCCAGAAGTCCTCGCCGACCCCCTCGACCAGGTACGGCCGACCGGTGCCGCCGGAGTAGACCGAGCCCTCCGGGTCCGCGCCGATGACCTTCACCGTCCCGCCGGACGCCTCCTTGAGGTACCTGCCGATGCCGGAGATGGTGCCGCCGGTACCGACGCCGGCCACGAAGTGGGTGATCCGCCCCTCGGTCTGCTTCCACAGCTCCGGGCCGGTCACCTCGTAGTGCGAACGCGGGTTGGCCGGGTTGGCGTACTGGTTGGGTTTCCAGGCGCCGGGGATCTCCCGGGCCAGCCGGTCGGAGACGTTGTAGTACGAGCGGGGGTCCTCCGGCGCGACGGCGGTCGGGCAGACCACCACCTCGGCGCCGTACGCCCGCAGCACATCCTGCTTGTCCTGGCTGACCTTGTCCGGGCAGACGAAGACGCACTTGTAGCCCTTGAGCTGGGCCACCAGGGCCAGCCCGACACCGGTGTTGCCGCTGGTCGGTTCGACGATCGTGCCACCGGGCTTGAGGATGCCCGCGGCCTCGGCGTCCTCCACCATGCGCAGCGCGATCCGGTCCTTCACCGACCCGCCGGGGTTGAGGTACTCCACCTTCGCCAACACGGTGGCCTGGATGCCCTCGGCCACGTTGCGCAGCCGCACCAGCGGGGTGTTGCCGATCAACTCGACGACGTTGTCGTAGTACTGCACCTCGGTGTGCCCTTTCCTTCGACGCCGGCGCCGCAGGCCTGGCGGGGGTGTCTGGCGTGAAATTCCCGCGCCAAGGGTACGTCGATCAGGGCACGACGTGGCCAGGGACCACGGTGCTGGTGCGGGCCTCCCACTCCAGGAACCGCTCGGTCTCGGCAAGGACGGCCCCGGCCAGCCAGGTGACCATCACCGCGTCGTCGATCAACCCGAACACCGTCAGGAACAACTCCGGGACCGCGTCGACCGGGGAGACGATGTACGCCGTCGCCGCCGTCATCATGGCCAGTCGAAGGCCCCCGTCGTACCGGCCGCGGGCCGTGGCGGCGATCATCCTGGGCAGCGCGCCGATCCGCGCGCCGAGCGACGGTCCGCCCCGCGCACCGGCAGTCAATGCCCTGCCCAGAGCCACGAAGGCGGCACCCCGCTTCAACGTCCTAGCCATCGTCTTGCTCCTCTCCACGTGCAGCGTGACGACCCGACGCAACACCCTGCAATCAAATACCCAGAGCTGTCAGTTTCCAGGCCCACCGGTGCAGTTGGCGAGCACCGCGGAACGTCGTACCGGCGCGCTAATGTCGCCCTATGGGGGCCGTTGGTTCTGTCGTACCGGACCGTCCGCGTTTGCAGCGCGCCTGGCGGGTGGCCCGACTGGCCGCGTTCGGCACCGGCGCCACCGCGGCGGCTGCGGCCGCCGCCACCGGCATTCTGCTCGGTCAGGCCCGTCAGGCCCGCCGCACCATCCCGATGGCCGAGGCACCGCCACCGCGCTGTGACGGGGTCTACGGGGCCAAGTTCCCCGGCCCGGCGCTCAACCTGGTCGTGCTCGGCGACTCCTCCGCCGCAGGCTACGGCGTGCACCGCCGCCGGGAGACGCCCGGTTCCCTGCTGGCCACCGGGCTGTCCCGGCGGCTTCAACGCCCGGTGCGGCTGCGCTGCTTCGCGGTGGTCGGTGCCATCTCCGCCGGCCTCAAGTTCCAGGTCGAGGCGGCCCTGGAGGGCGACCCGGACGTCGCGGTCATCCTGATCGGTGGCAACGACGTGACGAACCGTGCCCCCCTCGGTCTGGCCGTGCGACACCTCGTCGAAGGGGTCCGGGCACTGCGTGCGGCCGGGGCCGAGGTGGTCGTCGGCACCTGCCCTGACCTGGGCACGATCCGCCCCATCCAGCCACCGCTGCGCTGGCTGGCCCGCCGGTGGAGCCGCCAGCTCGCCGCCGCCCAGACCGTGGCCGTGGTCTCGGCCGGCGGCTGGACGGTCTCCCTCGGTGACCTGCTGGGGCCACGTTTCACCGCCGAGCCGGGGCGAATGTTCGCCTGGGACCGGTTCCATCCCTCCGCTGAGGGGTACGCGGTGGCAGCCGCCGCCATTCTGCCCACCGCGCTCGCCGCACTCGGCCACGGAGCGGAACGCAGGCCTTCGCCAACCCGCGTCGAAGGCGTACGGTCGTTGCCGAAGGCCGCTCACGAAGCGGCGAGGCATCCGGGGACGGAGGTCAGCGGCACGCAGGTCCGTGGCAGCGAGAGCGGTCCGGGCGGCCGCTGGGCGCAACTGCGTCGCCGAGGGCTGTTCGGTGTCGGTGCGGTGTCACAACCGGCCGGTGCCGACTCACCCGCAGTGGAGGAACTCAGATGACCGAGCGGACGATGCTCCCGTTCACCCGCGCTACCCGGGCCGGGGCAGCACGATGAACAGCACCCCCGGCGGCCGGCTCGCCGGCTGGCTGGCCCGTACGGCCGCAGCCTCCCTGCTCGCCGGCACGATCGGCGGTGCGGCCGTGCTCGCCGGGCAGGCCGTGGTGGCCCGCAGCCGCCGCTACGCCCAGCCCGAGCTGGGTCTGGCGCTGCGCGCCACGGTCGGCCGCACCGGGGCCCCGCAGCTGCGTCTGGTGCTGCTCGGTGATTCGTCCGCCCTCGGGGTCGGCGTCGACCGGCTCGGCGACACCATCGGCGGGCAGTTGGCCGAGCTTCTCGCGGAAGGCCCGGCCGGGCGTCAGGTGCGGCTGTCAAGCGTCGGTGTCTCCGGGTCACGCTCCACCGACCTGGCGACCCAGGTGGCCCGGGCGCTGCTCGGCGAACAGCCGGACGTGGCGGTCATCCTGATCGGGGCGAACGACGCCACCACCCTGCGCCGCCCGGCCGACGCCGCCGCCTATCTCGGCGCGGCCGTGCACCGGCTCCGCCAGGCCGGCGTCGAGGTCGTCGTCGGCACCTGCCCGGACCTCGGCGCGGTACGCGCCATCGCCCCACCGCTGCGGCAGGTCGTCGGCTGGGTCGGCCGTCAGGTCGGCCGCGCCCAGACCAAGGCGGTTCTCGACGCCGGCGGGACGGTGGTCGATCTGGCCGCCGAGACCGGCCAGGTGTTCCGGGCCGACCCCGGCACGTTCTGCCACGACGGCTACCACCCCTCCGCCGACGGCTACCGCGTCTGGGCGCACGCGCTCCTGCCGGCGGTGGCCGCCGCAGCGGCCGTCTCTCCCCGCCGCTGACCGCTTCCCTCACAAGTTACTGGCGCGTTAACGTTGGGTCATGCCGATTGAGTCGCCACGCGATGCCGTGATCGTCGCCACCGCCCGCTCGCCCATCGGTCGGGCACACAAGGGCTCCCTCCGTGACCTCCGCCCCGACGACCTCGCCGCCACCATCGTGCAGGCCGCCCTGGACAAGGTCCCCCAGCTCGACCGGCAGGAGATCGACGACCTCTACCTGGGATGCGGTCTGCCCGGCGGCGAGCAGGGCTTCAACATGGCCCGTGTGGTCACCATCCTGATGGGCCTGGACCAGGTGCCCGGCGCGACCCTCACCCGCTACTGCGCCTCGTCGCTGCAGACCACCCGGATGGCGATGCACGCGATCCGGGCCGGCGAGGGCGACGTGTTCATCTCCGCCGGGGTCGAGGCCGTCTCCCGGTACGCCCGGGGCAGCTCCGACGGCCTGCCACCGGAAGCGCAGGCCCTCGTGGGCCGCTGGGAGAACCCGCGCTTCGCCGAGGCGCGCAAGCGCTCCAAGGCCCGCTCCGAGGGCGAGGCACCGGTCTGGACCGACCCGCGCGACGAGGGCGCGCTCCCCGACGTCTACCTCGCCATGGGGCAGACCGCGGAAAACCTGGCCCAGGTGTACGACATCTCCCGCGCGGACATGGACGAGTTCGGCGTACGCAGCCAGAACCTGGCCGAGAAGGCGATCGCGGACGGCTTCTGGGACCGCGAGATCACCCCGGTGACCACCCCGGACGGCACGGTGGTCAGCACCGACGACGGCCCGCGTGCCGGAGTGACCCTGGAGGCCGTCTCCGCCCTCAAGCCGGTCTTCCGGCCGGACGGCCGGATCACCGCCGGCAACTGCTGCCCGCTCAACGACGGGGCCGCCGCCGTGGTCATCATGAGCGCCCAGCGGGCGCAGGAGTTGGCCGTCACCCCGCTGGCCCGGATCATCTCCACCGGCGTCACCGCGCTGTCCCCGGAGATCATGGGACTCGGCCCGGTCGAGGCGAGCCGGCAGGCCCTCCAGCGGGCCGGCATGACCATCGACGACGTCGACCTCGTCGAGATCAACGAGGCGTTCGCCGCCCAGGTCATCCCGTCGTACCGTCAGCTCGGCATCCCCGAGGAGAAGCTGAACGTGATGGGCGGGGCGATCGCCGTCGGCCACCCGTTCGGGATGACCGGCGCGCGGATCACCGGAACCCTGCTCAACGCCCTGCAGTGGCACGACAAGACCATCGGCCTGGAGACCATGTGCGTCGGCGGCGGTCAGGGCATGGCCATGGTGCTGGAACGCCTCAGCTGAGCAGTACGCGGCTCGCCTGCCTGCTCGGCGGCGTTCCGTCAGAGCGCGGCTCGGGTCGCGGCCACCTCGGCCGTGGCCCGGGCCAGGACGTCGTCGGCGGGGCCGGCGGCGAGCAGATCGGCCGCGACCACCCGGAGCTGGTCGGCCAGAGCCAGGTCGTTGTCGAGCCGAGGGACGACCCGCCGTGGTTGCCCTTCCGCATCGGCCGCCAGATCAGCGATGTCCTGAATTAGCCGATACACCAGATCGGCCCGTGGCAATTCGCTGGCCGAGGCGACACCAGACCACCGCCCCTGCTGCCAGTGCCCCACCTGCCGCACCAGCAACTCCACGCCCCGCTCCAACTCCACATCCCCCACCCCCAAAACCCTACCCACCCCCACCCTCCCCACCCCACCCTCCGGAACCCGTCGATCTTGCACTTCCGGTCGCCGAATAGCCCCTTGTGCACCTTTTGCCGGGACAGAAAGTGCATGATCGCCGGCAGCGAGGGCGGGTGGGGCGGGGACGGGTGGGGACGGGTGGGGTGGGATGACGACGGCGCCCGTTCCCTGGCGGGAGCGGGCGCCGGTCGGTCGTGGGGCGGTGAGGTCAGTCGTCGCCCTGGAAGTAGCTCAGCAGTCGCAGGATCTCGATGTAGAGCCAGATCAGGCTGACCAGGATGCCGAACGCGGCGACCCAGGAGTAGCGCTGCGGCAGGCCCATCCGGACGCCGTCCTCGACCTCCTTGAAGCTGAGCACGAAGCTCAGCGAGGCCACCACGATGCAGACCAGGCTGAAGCCGATGGCGAGCGCACCACCGTCGCGCAGACCGGTGTTGACACCGAACAGCGACAGCACCAGGTTGATCAGCATGACCGCGAAGAGGCCGGCCATCACCGCGATCAAACCCTTGGTGAACTTCGGCGTGGCCCGGATGACCCGCGCCTTGTAGAGCATGGTCATCACGAAGAAGACACCGAAGGTGGCGACGACCGCCTGGATGACGATGCCCGGGTAACGCGCCTCGAAGAACTTGCTGATCGCGCCGACCAGGACACCCTCGACGACGGCGTACGCGACGACCAGCGCCGGATTCGCCATCTTCGAGAACGAGATGACCAGGCCGAGCACCAGGCCGACGATGGCCGCACCGATCCAGGCGACACCGAGCAGTGCGTCCGGTACCAGGATCCAGGCCGCTGCGGCGGAGACGCCGACGATGGCCAGGAGCATGACCGTCTTGACCACCACGTCGTCGATCGACATGGGGGTGACCGCCTGCGGCGCCGCCGGGAAGCCCGGCGCACCGGGGTAGCCCGCCTGCGGCGGGTACTGCTGGGGGTAACCGGGCTGCTGGGGGTAACCGGCCTGCGGGTACTGCTGGGGGTAACCGGGCTGTCCGTACGGCCCGGTGGGGGCGTACCCGGCGGCACGCTCCCGCTCGGCCGCCTGGCCGAGCCGAGCGAGTACCGGGTTCGAAGTCTTCACTGTCTGGCCTCCCTAAGGGGGTCGTGGCACGTCAACGCGCCCTATAAGAGTAAACGGCCGGAACAGGGGGTTGGACGTCGGAAGGCTGAGGGAACGCTGAGAGTGCCCGGGGCGGGGGTCGAACCCGCACGCCTTGCGGCAGCCGCTTTTAAGGCGGCCGTGTCTGCCGTTCCACCACCCGGGCGGGTGACCCCGACGCGCCGACACGCGGCGGTGCAGTGCCACGGTAGCGGTTTCCCGGCCGATACGACGTCCCGTGCGCCGACCACTCCAGCGCCAATCCGAAACGACACACGTCAACGCACCCCGGCCCCAATCGGACGACAACCGGGCGGACGCTGCTAGATGCGGCATAGGCGCAGGTGTTAAAAGGGGGCCCCTGCTCTACGCGAGGCGTTAAGAAGGGGCCCTTCCTTACTTGCGTCCCCTACTTGCGGGAGGCTTCGGCGAACTCCTCGCGGGGGTCGTGCAGCTGGCCGAGGGCGACCACCTCACGCTTGAGGAAGAACGCCAGCGTCCAGTCGACCACCACTCGGATCTTCCGGTTGAACGACGGAATCCGGCTCATGTGGTACGTGCGGTGCATGAACCAGGCCGGCCAGCCGGTCATCTTGATGCCGTACACCTGGGCCACGCCCTTGTGCAGGCCGAGGCTTGCCACGCTGCCGGCGTGCTTGTGCTTGTAGGCGACCGGCTCGCGGCCCCGGATCACCGCGACGATGTTGTCGGCCATCCGCTGGGCCTGGCGCACCGCGTGCTGTGCGCTCGGCGAGCAGAAGTTGCCCGGCGCCTTGGTCAGGTCCGGTACGGCGGCACAGTCGCCGGCGCTCCACGCGCCCTCGACCACCCGGTCGCCGTCGACCACCTGAAGCGTCGGCAGGCAGGTGACCCGCCGCCGGTCGTCACGGGGGAAGTCCGTCGCGTCCAGCATCGGCGAGGGCTTCACCCCGGCGGTCCAGACGATGGTGTCGGAGGCGAAGCTGTCGCCGTCGGAGAGTTTGACCACCCCGTCGACGCAGGACTCCAGGCGGGTGTCCAGCCGGATGTCCATGTCCCGCTTCAGCAACTGCTGCACCGTGTAGGCGCCCATGTCCCGGTCGACCTCGGGCAGTACCCGCTGGGTGGCTTCGACAAGCACCCACCGCATGTCCGACGCCTTCAGCTCCGGGTAGTACCGCAGCGCGTCGCGGGCCATGTCCTCCATCTCGGCGAGCGCCTCGATGCCGGCGTACCCGCCACCGACGAAGACGAAGGTCAGCGCCCGGCGGCGCACCTGCGGGTCGGTGGTCGCGGCGGCCACGTCCAACTGCTCCAACACGTGGTTGCGCAGATAGATGGCCTCACCGATGGTCTTGAAGCCGATGCCGTGCTCGTGCAGACCGGGGATCGGCAGCGTACGGGAGACCGAACCGGGCGCGACCACCACATGGTCGTACGCGATCTCCCGGGGCGGGCCGACGATCGGCTGCACGGTGGCGGTCTTGCGGTGGTGATCGATGCGGGTCACCGCACCGGACACGACGGTGCACCGGCGCAACTCCCGCCGCAGCGGCACCACGGAGTGCCGCGGGGAGATGTTGCCGCCGGACGCCTCCGGCAGGAACGGTTGGTACGTCATGTGCGGCTGGGGGTCGACGACGATGACCTCAGCCTCACGGGAACTCAGCTTCTTCGACAGGCGCAGCGCCGCGTAGAGACCGACGTGCCCGGCACCCACCACAAGGATCCGCTTCGGATTCACGCCTACCATCTTTCCCCCAGCGACGGCGCTAATCCCGTTCCCGGCCCCCTTCTGTGACCGAGCACAACCTCTGTGTGACCTGGACTACTCAGGCCACTCGCGGCACTTCGGGCACCCGGGTAGGACCGCCCCAAAGGTCGCTCGTCCCCGCCGTCAGCGGCGTTTCAGCAGCCAGGCCAGCGTCGCAGTCACCGCCAGCGCGACGAGGAGACCGGCGATCGTGACGAACTGCCAGCCGGCCGTGCCCGCCCCCAGGCGGCCCAGTTCCAGCAGCAGCACCCCGAGCACGGCAGTGGCGAGCAACACCCCGCCGGTACGCGTGAGCCAACGCACGATCAGATCCGGGTCCACCACCGCGTCGTACGGCAGCACCGCCACCAGGGCGCAGAGGGTGTGGGTGAGGTAGAGCAGCACCGCCACGGCCGTCAACCGCCACAGGGCGACCGGCCGGTCGTACCCGTCGGTGGCCATCAGCCAGCCGCCGACGGTGACCAGCGCGGCGAAGGTCGGCCAGAACCGGCGCGGCGCCAGCGCGGGCAGCGCCGCGACCCCGAGCAACGCCGGCAGGGCCTGCCCCGCGACGACCTCGGCCGGGTACGCGAGCAGCAGGCCCGCCAGCGAGCTGACGAAGATCCCGAGGCGGATCAGCACCGGGGCCAGCGCGACCCGGCTCGCCACCGTCTGCAACCCCCGGACCCGGCCGGTGAGGTTTCCGATCACTGAGCTGGCTCTCCGTTCGCGACTGCGGGACTCCGCTGCGCTGCGTTCCTCGCGCTCACCGGGCCCACCTTACGTTCGCGACTGCGGGACTCCGCTGCGCTGCGTTCCTCGCGCTCACCGGCCACCGACCCGGGGGGCGGTGGCGAGGCGGGCCACGTCGCGCAGGACCTGGTCGAGGCTGCCGGCGCCGGCCCACGGTACGACCGGCACGCCGTGCTCGCGCAGTTGCGCGATCATCGTGTCCCGGTCCAGCCGCCACAGCCGGTACGCCACCTCGGCCCAGCCCCGGTCCTTGGGGGGCGACAGGTCGGCCGGCAGGGTGTCCACGGCGACCACGAACCGTCCCGAGCGGGCCAGCCGGGCCAGCATCTGCGCCGACCGCTCCTCCAGCAGCGGGGTGAGCACCACCACCAGCGCGTCCGCGGAGAGCAGCTGCGAGCCGAAGACCTGGTCGTACGGCTCGTGCGGGGAATGCTGCGCCTTGACGTCCAACAGCCATTCCAGGACGGTCAGGTACTGCCGCCGGCCGGTCGCCGGGCGCAGTCGCCGGGCGTTCGGGCCGTACTCCAGCAGCGCCACCCGGTCGCCCCGGTGCAGGTAGTGCTCGGCGATGGCGGCGGCAGCCCGGACGGTGGTGTCCAGCACCGTGGCCGCGCCCGCGATGCCGCCGGAGCGGCCCGCCTCGGCCAGCACGTCCAGCAGGACGACCACCTCGGCGTCCCGGTCGGAGAGGGTGGCGGCCACGTGCAGTTGCCGGGCCCGCAGCGACACCCGCCAGTCGATGCGGCGGAGCCGGTCGCCGGGGGCGAAGACCCGTACCCCGGCCAGTTCTCCCCCTTCTCCGGCCCGCCGCGAATGGTGGGCGCCGACCAGCCCGGCCGCCCGCGGCATCGCGTTGACCGCCTCGAAAGGCTCGGTTTTCGGGTACACCCGATTGACGACCGGTTCGGCGATCACCGCGCGGGAGACCAGCAGGCCCTGCGCGGCGGCGACCCGGGCCCCGGCCGGTCCGAACGGGTGCCGCCCCCAGCGCAGGGCGGTGCCGGTCAGTTCCAGATCCACCGCGGTGTCCGGGTCCACCGAGGTGACGAACGGCCGGTCGGTCACCGAACGGCGGTCGCCACTGCGCCCGCTGACCGCGCCACCGGCCAGGGTGGCCTGCTCGATGCGCAACCAGGGCGAGACCCGGGTACGCAGCACGGCCACGTCGTACGGGGTCGCGTCCGGGTTGCCGACGCTGACCCGGCCGACCAGTTCACCGCCCTCCACCAGGTGCCCCTCGTCGACACTGACCCACACCCGGGGCAGCTCGGTGGGGCGATTGCGCAGCGCGTACGCCGTGCCGAGGGCGAAGGGGGCGGCCAGCACGATCAGGTCCACCCGGCCCAGCAGCACCGCCGCGACCAGCAGCAGCCCGGTGAGCAGCACCGCCCGACCGAGCGCCGAGGTGGGCGCCCAGTTGGCCGGTGCCGATCGATCCGCGAGCCTCACGTCGGGTCAGATCCCCTGCCGCCCGGCGGCGTAGCTGGGCAGTGCCCCGCTGGCCGGTGCCGGGGTCTGGTCGAGGACCTCACCGACCACGAAGGACGGATCGACCCGACGCAGCCACATCTCCGGTCGCAGGGTGATCCGGTGGGCCAGGGCCGGCACCGCCACCTCCTTGACGTCCTCCGGCACCACGAAGTCCCGCCCGGAGAGCACCGCCCGTACCCGGGCCAGCAGCAGCAACGCCAACGAGCCACGCGGCGAGGCGCCGACCAGTACCGAGGGATGTTCGCGGGTGGCCGCGGTCAAGGCCACCATGTAGCGGCCCACCGAATCCTCCACCGTGACGTCCTCCAACGCGGCCTGCATGGCCCGCAGGGTCGCCGCATCGACCACCGGCTTGATGTCGGCCTCCTCGCGGCGGCGGGCCATCCGGCGGCGCAACACCTCCCACTCCTCGTCCTGCGGCGGATAGCCGAAGGACACCCGCAGCAGGAACCGGTCCAGCTGCGCCTCCGGAAGCGGATAGGTGCCCTCGTACTCGATGGGGTTCGCGGTGGCCAGCACGTGGAAGGGCTCGTCGAGCCGGTAGGTCACGCCTTCCACCGAGACCTGCTTCTCCTGCATCGCCTCCAGCAGGGCCGACTGGGTCTTCGGCGGGGTCCGGTTGATCTCGTCGGCGAGCAGCAGGTTGGTGAAGACCGGCCCGGCCCGGAAGGTGAAGTCCCCGCTGCGCTGGTCGTACAGGAAGGAGCCGGTGACATCGGCCGGCAACAGATCCGGGGTGAACTGCAGGCGCCGGAAGTCCAACCCGAGCGCCTGCGCGAAGCACCGGGCGGTGAGGGTCTTGCCCAGGCCGGGCAGGTCCTCCAGCAGCACGTGGCCACCGGCGAGGATGCCGGCGAGCACCAGTTCCAGGGCGTCCCGCTTGCCGACCACGACCTGGCCCACCGCGTCCAGTACCGCCCGGGCGAGGTGACCGACCTCGGTGGGGGGCATGGTCCGGGCGGTGTCGTTCATCAGATCTTCTCCAGTTCGGCGACGATCACCGCGAGGTCGCGCGGTGAGGGGGTACGACGAGGCGGGGTTTCCAGGAACATCCACAGGCGGTCACCCAGCAGAACACGAGCCCGGGTCGGATCCGACTCACGGGTCACGCCGTGCTTGAGGCGGAGCCGCTCGTCGGCCAGTTCCGCCAGCCGAGGCAGGACCACCTCGCCGAACCGCTCCGGGCGGGACTTCGACCACTCCAGCGGCACTTCCCAACGCTTGACCGCGGTACGCAACGCGTCCCGGGCATCCCAGTTGTACATGCCGTCCTCCTCGCCACCGGCACCTGAGGTGGAACGCGCGGGCCTCGACGGCGGGGCCAGCAGGACGACGATGCGACGCACCAGCAGCAGGGTGACCACCGCAGCCACCAGCACCAGCAACGACACCCGCAGGCCGACGGCGCGGAGCCCGGCGACGAGCACCACAGTGCTGGCGGCGGCGACACCGAGGAAGGTGACGACCGACCGTACCCACCCGGCCGGGCGCTGCTCGGGCTGGACCGGCCGGTCCTCGGAGAAGCTGAGCAGGTCGTCGATGCTGGTGCTGCTCATGTCGTCACCTGCTCGACCGTGGCGGCGAGTTCACCGCGCAACCGGCGCAGGGCGGCCCGCGCCTGGTCGCGGGTGTGTTCGTCGACCGGTCGGGTGGCGTAGCGGGCCTCCCGGTAGACGTTCGCGAACTCGGCAAGCACATCGGCGCTGACGATGGCCGGCACACCGGCGGAGGGGTCGCCGCGCAGCAGCCGGGTGACCAGGTCGGTCGGGGTGTCGCCGGTCAGCCGGGGCACCCCGGCCGCGGCGGCGGCCTCTTCGAGGCGTACCCAGCAGGCGATCACCGCGGTCCGGGGGTCGGTGGAGCGGTCGTCCAGTTCGACCAGACCGGCCTCGACCGCGGCGACGACCTCCCGGGCGGTGCCTTCGGCGTTGCGTCGGGTGACGCCGACCGGCAGCCGCCGGGTGACCCGCCGGGCCACCGACCGCATCACGCTCCACCCCAGATAGCTGAGGGCGGCCAGCAGCGCCATCCCGAGCAGCACCACGGCCACCGTGCCGAGCCAGGCGGGGAGGGCCGTGCTGGCCTGCTCGGCGGCTTGCCGCGGCTCGGCCGGGATGGAGGGTCTGGGGTCGCCGGTCGGGTATTCCAGCACGAAGGGAGCGTCCTGCACGGCGGGCGGGATCCGGCTGGCCCCGATGGAGGAATGGGTGGCGGCCAACGCCACGGCAGCCAGCAACGCGGCCACCACCGCGACCGGCCACCACCTGCGTACGAGGTCCATTCGGTCTGCCTCCGGGGCACCGGGGCGTACGCCGGGCAGGTCAGGGGTCCTGTCCGTCATCGCCACCACCCCGCAGCCTCAGTCCACCTCGGCCAACCGTTTCGCCTCGGTGAACACGTCGTCCAGCATCCCTGGTGTCAGTCGTCCCGTGAAGGTGTTCTGCTGGCTGACGTGGTAACAGCCGAGCAGTTCCGGTACGGCCGTGCCGGACCAGTGTGCCCCATGGCCGAACGACGGTCGCGGGCTGGGCGCGGCGACGCCATAGACGTCCCGCGACACCGGCCACCACGCGGCCCAGGCGAAGGCACCCAGGGCGACCACCACCCGCAGCGTCGGTCGGATCAGAGCGACCTCTCGATGCAGCCAGGGCGCGCAGGTGTCCCGCTCGGCGGGGGTGGGCTTGTTGTCCGGTGGGGCGCAGCGGACGGCGGCGAAGATCCGGGTGTGCCGCAGGGTCAGCCCGTCGTCGGCGGCCACGCTTGTCGGCTGGTTGGCCAGCCCGGCGCGGTGCAGGGCGGCGAAGAGGACGTCGCCGGAACGGTCACCGGTGAAGATCCGCCCGGTGCGGTTGCCGCCGTGCGCCGCCGGGGCCAGCCCGAGAATGCCGATCCGCGCCGCCGGGTCGCCGAAGCCGGGCACCGGTCGGCCCCAGTACTCCTGGTCCCGGAAGGCGGCCCGCTTGGTGCGCGCCACCTCCTCCCGCCACTGGACCAACCTCGGGCAGGCGAAACAGTCGCTCACCGCTGCGTCGAGGTCGGCCAGGTCGGTCGCCCGCGCGGCGCGGGCGACCACCTCGGCAGGGGTACGCGACTCAGCCAAGCTTCGCCCGGAAGAGTTCGAGGCTGCGGGCCCAGGCGCTGGTGGCGGCGCGCTGGTCGAAGTGCTCCGGCCGGTCCTCGTTGAAGAAGGCGTGCGCGGTGCCCGGGTAGTCGTGCAGGTGGCAGGTGCCACCGGCGTTCTCGATGGCCCGGCGTACGGTCTGCACCCCCGGGTCGGCCGAGGTGCCGTCCGCCTCGGAGCAGTGCACGAGGGCGTCCTTGCCGGCGTACTCCGTCCACTCCGACCGCATGCCCTCCCAGGGCAGGCGGGGGTAGAACGCGGTGGTGGCGACGATCCGCTCGGAGAAGTTCCCGGCCCACAGGGCCAGGCTGGCCCCGGCGCAGAACCCGGCACAGCCGATCTTGCCGGTGACCTCGTGTCGGCCGGCGAGGTACTCGGCGGCCGCGGCGATCTCCCGCGCCGCCTCGTCCATCTGCGGCCCGTTCAACATCTGCTGCGGCTCGCTCGGTTTGCCGGCCGGCTCACCGTGCCGGAAGTCCGGGGCGAGGGCGACGAAGCCCGCCTCGGCGAACCGGTCCACCACCGACCGGATGTGCGGCGCGAGCCCCCACCAGTCCTGGATGACGATCACCGCGGGACTTGCCGTACCGGTGGCCGGTATCGCGAGGTATCCCTCACCCGTACCGCCACCGCCACGGTAGGTCACCATTTCGCCCATCGGCCCGTCCTCCTAGCGGTCAGTCATCGTTGGCTGGTCGCCCAGTGGTCCTACGTGCCGGTAGCCTGCCACGCGGTGACCTCCTGCCGGAAGATGCCGAAACAGTGGCATTCACCTCCCGTTCGCATCCTCGCTGGCCGCTGCGGAGGACGTCTCAGCCGGCGAGACTCCAGGCGATGCCATCGATGACTGCGACGCAACCTGCGATGTTCAGACGTAAAGTTTGCGGAGTTCGCGGGCGATGTCCGGAACCTCGGTGAGGGTGCCGCCGGCCACCGACATCACAAGAGCCTCAGCCTGATCGACGTCGACATCCTGGATCGGCACCTCGTTGAGGGCCAGGAACACACGTGCCGCCGCCCAGGCGAGACGCTTGTTCCCATCGATCAGGGCGTGATTCATGCAGACCGAGTGCAGTAGCGCGGCGGCCTTGCTCCAGATATCGGGGTAAGCCTCTTGGCCGAACACGACGGTGGCCGGGCGGACCACCGCCGACGAGAGCAGACCGAAGTCGCGGACTTGCGGTGTCTCGCCCAACACGATCGAGGCGATCTCCACGAGGTCATCGACCTCAAGGTAGTTGATCACTCCGCCAACCGTCGCAGCAGTTCAGCGTCGCGCCCGGCAACCTCCCGTGCAAGGTCCCGAACGCGGGCGCGATGACTGCGGGCCGAGACATACTCCTCGACCGCCACGACGATTGTGGCATTCATCGAGCGGTGCTCCTGCTCGGCGAGTTGCTTGAGCCGCTCGTGCAGCCCGTCAGGCAGATTGACCGTGGTGACCATATGGAAATCATACCGCCCATACGCAGGGAGAACCACCTATCCTGGGGTCCCGGCGAGACTCCAGGCGATGCCGTCGAGGATGTCGTGCTCGGAGGCGACCACCGAATCCATGCCGGCCCGCTCCATGATCACGCGGAGGACGAGGGCCCCGGCACCGATCACGTCGGCCCGGCCGGGGTGCATCACCGGGATGGCCAGCCGCTGCTCCCGGGTCAGGGTCAGCAGCCGCGCGGTCACCTCGGCCACCCGGTCGTACGACACGCGGGCGTGGTGGATGCGGGTCGGGTCGTACTCGGTGAGGTCCTGGGCGATCGCGACCACGGTGGTGACCGAACCGGCGAGCCCGACCAGGGTGGACGCCTCGCGTCCCGGCACGGCGGTCAGCGCCCGGTCCACCGCGACCGCGATGTCCGCCTGCGCCGCGGCGACCTCGTCGAGGCTGGGCGGGTCGCCGTGCAGGTGCCGCTCGGTCATCCGGACGCAGCCGATGTCCATCGAGATCGCGGCGTGCACACCCGCGTCGCGGCTGCCGACGACGAACTCCGTCGAACCGCCGCCGATGTCCACCACCAGGTACGGTGACTGCGCGTCGGCGGGCAGCCCGCGCACCGCGCCGGTGAAGGAGAGCCGGGCCTCCTCGTCGCCGCTTACCACTTCGGGCGGTACGCCGAGGGTCTGCTCCACCATGGCCCGGAAGTCGGCGGCGTTCTCGGCGTCCCGGGTGGCCGAGGTGGCGCACATCCGCACCCGCTCGGCGCCCAGCTTCGCGATGTCGGCGGCGTAGTCGGCCAGCGCGACCCGGGTCCGCTCGATGGCCTCCGGCGCCAGCCGGCCGGTCGCGTCGACCCCCTGACCGAGCCGCACGATCTCCATGCGCCGGGTCAGGTCGACCAGGGGTGCGGTCGAGCCCGCCGACGGGTCGGGCAGGTCGGCGACCAGCAACCGGATGGAATTGGTTCCGCAGTCGATGGCGGCCACACGCGTCGTCACGTCGGTCACCCTATAGCGCCGCCGCGCCGCGAACGCCTGCTCGCCGGTACGGGCCGCGACCCGACCTGACCGCGCTCGCGGGCGTGCCGCCTCGCCGGCGTCAGAGCCGCAGCAGCATCCGGGTGTTGCCCAGGGTGTTCGGCTTGACCCGCTCCAGGTCGAGGAACTCGGCGACACCCTCGTCGTAGGAGCGCAGCAGCTGCTCGTAGACCGCGTGCGGGACCGGCGCACCGTCGATCTCGGTGAAGCCGAACGAGGCGAAGAAGCTGGTCTCGAAGGTCAGTACGAAGATCCGGGCCACGCCCAGCTCGCGGGCCGCGTCGATCAGCTCGGCGACGATCCGGTGCCCGATCCGCCGTCCCCGGCAGGACGGGTCGACGGCAACGGTACGGATCTCGGCCAGGTCCTCCCACATCACGTGCAGCGCGCCGCAGCCCACCACCCGGCCGTCGCCGACCCGGGTGGCCACCCGGAACTCCTGCACGTCCTCGTAGAGGGTCACGGTGGCCTTGCTGAGCAGCCGTCGGTCGTCGGTGTAGGTGTCCACCAGCCGCCGGATGGCCCGCACGTCGGCGGTGCGGGCCCGCCGGATCACGATGTCGTCGGGCACCGCCTGCGTCGCCTCGGCGGTCACTCGCTCTCCGGCACGTCGACGCAGCGCCCGGCCGTCCACCAGGGCTCGACCAGGTCGAGGGTCTCGTCACCGAACGGGTTGACTCCGGGCCCGGCGCCGAGCGCGTGGCCGAGGTGCACGTGCAGGCACTTCACTCGGCCCGGCATGCCGCCGGCCGAGATGCCGGCGATCTCCGGCACCTCGGCGATGGCGTCCCGGCGGGCCAGGTAGTCCTCGTGCGCGGCGCGGTAGCGGGCGGCCAGTTCCGGGTCGGTGGCCAGCCGGTCCGCCATCTCCCGCATCAGCCCGGCCGACTCCAGTCGGCTGCACGCGGCGGTCGCCCGGGGGCAGGTCAGGTAGTACAGCGTCGGGAACGGGGTGCCGTCGGCCAGCCGGGGGGTCGTCTCCACCACGTCGGGCAGGCCGCAGGGGCAGCGGTGGGCCACCGCACGGGTCCCCCGGGGCGGGCGGCCGAGCTGCGCGGCCACCGCGGCCAGGTCGGCGTCGGTGGCCGGCTCACGCTCGGGCGGGGGTACGGAAGCCGCCGCCGGCTCCGGCGGTGGTACGACAGTCACGGTGCCATCTCTCGTTCGGTGCTCATTCGTCCAGCTGCGGGGCGGTCTCGGCGTCGGTCTGCGCGGCGTCCGCGGCCCGCACACTCGACCAGAGGGTCTCGTACCAGGCGTCCGGTTCGACCGGTGCCGTCGGTTGCCCGCTCTCGCCCGCGTCCCGGGCCGCCCCGGCCGGATCCTCCAGCAGGATCACCATCTTCTCGCCGGGCCGACGCATGAAGAACCGCTCCCGGGCCTTCGTCTCGATGTACGCATCGTCCTGCCACTTCTCGGCCTGGCTGGTCAGCTCGGCGATCAACTCGCGCTGGGCCGCCTGCGCGGCCTCCATCCGTTCGATGTCGGCCTGCTGATCCAGGTAGACCCGGACGGGATAGGTGTAGGCCAGCGCCAACGCGATCAACACCGCGATGAGGACGGTGGCGCGTCCGGTGAGACCTCGGGGTCGGGGGGCGGCCAGCCGGGTCACCCCGCCGGCCGCCGCCCGCCTGGCGGCAGGCCGCTTGGCGGAGCGTACGCCCTCGGCACCGCGAGCGGCCGACGGCGCGCGACCGGCGGTACGCGGCTGCGCGCGCACCCCGCCGTCGCGGACCGTGCCCCGGCCGGTGCCAGGGCGAGCCGGCCGGCGGGCCGGTCGCTGACCACCCGGCGTGCGGCGCTGGTGCATCACACCCCTCCCCCGAGGTCTCGCATCGGCTCAGGCGGAACGGTAGCGCGGGAAAGCGCCCGCGCCGGCGTACCGCGCCGCGTCGGCCAGCTCCTCCTCGATCCGCAGCAGCTGGTTGTACTTGGCCACCCGGTCCGAGCGGGCCGGGGCACCGGTCTTGATCTGGCCGCAACCGGTGGCCACCGCGAGGTCGGCGATGGTGGTGTCCTCGGTCTCGCCGGAACGGTGGCTCATCATGCACTTGAAGCCGGCCCGGTGGGCCAGGTCGACCGCGTCCAGCGTCTCGGTCAGCGAGCCGATCTGGTTGACCTTCACCAGGACGGCGTTCGCGGCGTTCTCGGCGATGCCCCGGGCGATGCGCTGCGGGTTGGTGACGAACAGGTCGTCGCCGACGATCTGGATCCGGTCACCGATCGCGGCGGTCAGCGTCTGCCAGCCGGTCCAGTCGTCCTCGGCCAGCGGGTCCTCGATCGACACGATCGGGTACGCGTCGGCCAGCTTGGTGTAGTACTCGCTCATCTCCTCGGCGGTCTTGGCGACCCCCTCGAAGGTGTACGTCCCGTCGGAGAAGAACTCGGTGGCCGCCACGTCGAGGGCGAAGACGATGTCGGAGCCGAGCCGGTAGCCGGCCTTCTCCACCGCCTCGGCGATCAGGTCCAGCGCGGCGGCGTTGGTGGGCAGGTTCGGGGCGAAGCCACCCTCGTCACCGAGCCCGGTCGACAGGTCCTTCTTCTTCAGCACCGACTTCAACGCGTGGTAGACCTCGGCGCCGGAACGCAGCGCCTCCCGGAAGCTCGGCGCGCCGATCGGCGCGATCATGAACTCCTGGATGTCGACGTTGCTGTCGGCGTGCGCCCCACCATTGAGGATGTTCATCATCGGCACCGGCAGCAGGTGCGCGTTCGGCCCACCGAGGTAGCGGAACAGGCTCAGCCCGGCGCTGCCGGCCGCGGCCTTGGCCACCGCCAACGAGACGCCGAGGATGGCGTTGGCACCCAGCTCGGCCTTGTTGTCGGTGCCGTCGATGTCGAGCATCTTCTGGTCGATGACCCGCTGCTCGCTGGCCTCGTAGCCGATCAGCTGGTCGACGATGCGGTCCTCGATGTTGGCGACCGCCTTCTCCACTCCCTTGCCCAGGTAGCGGCCCTTGTCACCGTCGCGCAGCTCGATCGCCTCGAAGGCGCCGGTCGAGGCGCCGGAAGGCACGGCCGCCCGGGAGATCGTCCCGTCGTCGAGCCCGACCTCGACCTCGACGGTCGGGTTACCCCGCGAGTCCAGGATCTCCCGAGCCTCGATTACCTCGATGGTTGCCACTGAGTCGCTCCTCTTGTGTGGTCTCGTCCGGTATCGGCCGCGACGGTGCGGCTGAGGCAGGTGTTGAACGCAGCGTATCGGTCCCCGCCTGCCCGCACCGCGACCGGGCCGCACTCGTCCGTAGGGACGGGTCGGACATTCCCGGATTCTCGTGCGTCAACCGACAACCGGTTTGCACGAGCGGGATCTCATCGATCAGGCTGGTCACCATGCCCGCCCCCTCGGCCACCCTCCGTACGCTCACCGCGTCAGTCGTCGTGTTGCTCAGCGTCACGGGCTGTCAGGCCCTGGACGACGCCGGGCGGGCCATGGGGCGGGCCGACATCGTCAACGACCTGGCCGCCCGGATGAATCGGGCGCTGGAGTTGACCTACTCGGCGGAGTACCAGCTCGGCGGAGGGCGGACCGCCCTCATCGCACAGGACTCGGCCCGGTCGGCGTACGAGTGGCCGGGCGGGAAGTTGACGGCCACCGCCGAGGCGACGGCCCGCTGCGACACCGAGGGCAAGCGTACGGTCTGCACCCTGCACGCCCCGCCCGCCGCGGACAGCAACCCCTCGACGGTCGTCTACGCCGCCGCCGAGCGGGAAGGTCTGGTCACCCCGCCGATGGTGATGGGGCTGCTGACCGCTGCCGGCCTGGACCCGGGCGCGGTGATCACCCAGAGCGGCACCACCGTCGCCGGTCTCCTCGCCACCTGCGTCGAGGTGCAGCAGGCCGTCGAGAACTTCTCCGCCTGCGTGACCGGTGAGGGGGCGCTGGGCAGCTTCACCGGTCGGGTCGACGGCGAGCCGGTGGAGCTGGCGCTGAGCCGATTCCAGGAGCAGGTCGACGGGGCAACCTTCGAGCTGCCGCAGGGCGCCGGGATCGTGGACCGCCGTCGGGCCGGTTCCTGATCCTCACCACCCCAGCAGGGTGCGCAGGTGGCGCGGCGGTGGGCAGTTGTGCGCCAACATCGCGTCGTGCCAGTCGCGGATCGACACCTCGGCCGGGCGGGCTGCGGCGATCTCCGCCACCTCGCTGTAGCCGACGAAGTAGGTGGACAGCTGGGTGGAGGTGAGCAGGGCACGTCGCCACTTGCCCGCCGCCTCGCCCTCCTCCTGGAATCCGCGTCCGGTCAGCAGCGCCATCGCCTCGGCCTCGGGCAGCCCCTCGGCGTGCACCAACTGATCGAGCAGCGCGTTGAGGGTCATCCGCAGCTGCATCTTGAGCTGCTGCAGACGCACCGGCAGGCCACCGAAGCCGTGCTCGGCCATCACCTGCTCGGCGTAGACCGCCCAGCCCTCCACGAACGGACCGGAACGGGTGAGCGCCCGGACCCGGGTGGAGCCGACGTGACGGCGGGCGTGGGCGAGCTGGAGGAAGTGTCCCGGCATCGCCTCGTGCACGGTCAGGTTGCGGATCATGTGGTCGTTGTACTCGCGGTAGAACGAGTCCACCCGGTGCGCCGGCCAGTCCGCCGGGGTGGGCGCGATGCAGTAGAACGTGGGCACCTCGGCCGTCTCCAGCGCACCGGGCGCGTCGCAGTAGGCCACCGCCACGCCCCGGGCGAACTCCGGCATCACCTGGATCACGCACCTGTCGTCCGGCACCGTCACCAGGTCGTGGGCGCGGACGAAGTCACTCGCCTCGTCCATGGTGATCGAGGCCAGGTCGACGATGGTGTGGTCGTCCGGGTGCTCGGCGGCGAGCAGGTCCAGGGCTCGGCGTACCGTCTCGTCGTCGGCCGGGCCGCCGACCAGCTCGACCGCCGCCGCGCGGATCTCCTCGCCGACCCGGTCCAGGTTCGCCCAGGCCCGGCGCTGGATCTCGGCGGCGCTCAGCTCGGTGTCGAGGGCGTACCACAGCCGCGCCTCCCACCGGCGTCGGCCCAGTCGCGGGTCACGGCCGGGCCCCGTGTCGGCGGCCAGGCCGGCGCGCAGCCAGGCGACGAACTCCTCCAGCGCGGCGATCGCGCCGGTGGCCGCCGGTTCGACCTGGTCCAGCAACGCCGGTGCCTGTTCGAGCAGCGCCGGCACCTCGTCGCGGATCAGCGCGGCCGTGCCGGTGAACTGCCCGACTGCCGTCTCGGCGTGCACGCGGGGCATGTCACGCAGCGTCGCGCGCGCGGTGGCCAGCGCATCCGGTACGGCGGTCAGCCGGCCGACCAGTGCGGTCAGCCGTTGCTCGGCCGGCGCGTACGGCCTGACGAACAGCCCGTTCAGCAGTGGCCCGGGGTTGTGCACGAGCGGATTCCACTCGTGTTCGCGAATCTCGGTCAGCTCGAACAGTTGCCGGTCGACGAGCGTGGACAGCAGCGCATGATCCACCCGCTCCTCGACATCGAGGGAATCCGCATCGATCTCACACAACACGCTCGCCGCGTCAACGAGCATCGCCCGATCCCCCGCGACAGCGTCAGCGCTGAGATCCGGCAACCGATCATCAAACCGATGATCCCCCGCCACCGCGGCCAACCCCGGCCGACTGACCAGCAGCGCCTCGACGATCCGCTCCGCCACCACCTCGAACCGCTCCATCCCCCGACCCTACCCACCAGGGCCGACGCCCCACCGCCAGCTTGTTGATCAGCTCGACGGGGTGGGGGTGGGGAGGGTTTTTGCGTAGGTGAGGGTGGTGTGGCGGAGGGCGGATTCGGGGTTCAGGCCGGCCTGGTGGGCTTCGGCCACTGTGGAGAGGAGGGTGGCGCCCAGGGTCTGTTCGGGGGTTGGTTGGGATTCGGGGGTGGGGAGGGGGGCGGTGAGGTTGGCGCGGGTGGCGCGGTCCAGGATCTGCGTGGCCAGGGCGAGGGCGGGTTGGCTCAGGGCGATGCCGTCCAGCACCGATTTACGAGCCTTTTCGGCCTGCTTGATCCGCTCCCAGTTGGCGGTGATCTCCTCCAGGCTGCCTGCCTCGGCACCGGCGAAGACGTGCGGGTTACGGCGGATCATCTTGTCGACCAGGCCACCGGCCACGTCGTCGATGGTCCACCGCTCGTCCTCGGGCAGTTCCTCGGCCAGCCGGGCGTGCAGCACCACCTGGAGCAGCACGTCGCCCAACTCCTCGCGGAGCGAGTCGGTGTCCGAGGCCACGATCGCGTCGTACGCCTCGTAGCACTCCTCCAGCAGGAAGCCGGCCAGGCTCTGGTGGGTCTGCGCCCGCTTCCAGGGGTCGCCGCCGGGCGAGAGCAGCCGGTCCAGCACCGCCACCGCGTCGAGCAGCCGGGCACCGGGCGGATCCCAGGAGCCGTACATCAGCTCCATCTCGGCCAGGCCCGGCTCCCGGGCCAGCCGCAGGCCGAGTTCCCGGGCCAGCGCCTCGTCACCGGCCGGGCCGGCCAACCAGACCACCGTGTCGTGGGCCACCGCGGCGTCCAGCAGCGCCGGCACCGCCGGGCCGTCCGGCACCCGCACCTGCCCGCCCGCCGACCGGATCGCCGTGGCCAGCTCGCTCTCCGCCCCGGCCAACACCACAGCCGTGCGTACGACATCCCAGGCGGCTGCCGTCAGCAGACCGGCCGGCAACCGGGGCGAGGTCACCAGCAGGACGATCCGGGGCATGCTCAGCCGTGCCCGTGACCCGCGTGGTCCCCTTCGTCCGCCTGGTCCGCCGGCTGCGGCTTCGGGGTGGAGACGTCGGTGACCGCCGTGGAGGCCGGCTCACCGAGCGGCACACCCACCGCGACGATCGGAGTCGCGCCCGAGAAGCTCAACACCGGGAACACCAGCGGACGGTAGCGGGGGTTGACCGTCACGTCGTACGCCTCGACCGCCTCGGCAAGCGAGTTGCGGTTGGCCAGCGCGTAGCGCAACTGCTCACCGTCGAGCTGGCTGGCGGCCTCATCCACAGTCACCTCGGCCGGCACCGCGCCGGCCCGCTTGCCGGCGTTCACCAGCTCGGTCAGCTCCTGCTGGGTCGGGGCCACCGGCTCGCCGACCGGGATGCCGGACAGGCAGCTGTAGAGCTCGGCGGTGCGGCGCACGTACTCGGTCTCGGGGTTCATGCCGACACCCTGGGCGATCTGCGCCGGGTCGACGACGTTCTGGGGCCGGTAGTTCTCGGCGGCGGAGACCCGCTCGCACACCTCGCTGAGCACCAGAACGCTCACCACCTCGCTGCGCCCGGGCAGCCGCGGCTGCTGCCCCGGCATGGCCGCGTCCTCCTCGGTCGGCGCCGGGTTCTTCGCCCGGGCGTCGTCGATGATCGCGGTGACCGCATCCTCGGTGACCGAATGGTCCCCGATATAGGCGGCGACACCGGGTTCGGAACGACAGCCGGCGAGGGCAACCAGGCCGACCGCCACGCTGGCGACGGCGACAAGACGGCGAGCACGCATTCCGTCACTCTCTCATGACCGGTTCCCGCCCTGGCTGGGAGGGTTCCGCCGGAGCCGACTGGTGGGTCAGCGGGCTCCGGCGGTGGCGGGCTGGGCGGCGGTGGGGGCACCGAGGACGTCGGAGAGCAACTGGGCACACCAGTCCAGCAGGGCCTGGTCGCGCAGCGGCTCGCCGCCGATCCGGCGGGTCGTCGGACGCGGGACGCTGACCTGGTCCAACGCGGTCTTGTAGACCGAGTCGGGGTGGTAACGCTTGAGCCGCATCTGCTTCGAGTCGGGCAGCGGCAGCGGGCTGAAGCGCAGGTGTTTGCCCTGCACGCTGACGTCGGTCAGGCCGTAACGGCGGGCCAGCAGCCGGAACCGCGCCACCGCGATCAGGTTCTGCACCGGGGCGGGCGGTTCGCCGTACCGGTCGGTCATCTCGGCGGCCACCTCGCGCAGCCGCTCCTCGTCGCGGGCCTCGGCGAGTTTGCGGTACATCTCCAGGCGCAGCCGCTCCACACCCACGTAGTCGTGCGGCAGGTGGGCGTCCACCGGCAGGTCGATCTTGACGTCGGTCTCCTCCTCGGGCTGCTCGCCCTTGAACGCCGACACCGCCTCGCCGACCATCCGGACGTACAGGTCGAAGCCGACGCCCTCGATGTGCCCGGACTGCTCACCGCCGAGCAGGTTGCCGGCACCCCGGATCTCCAGGTCCTTCATCGCCACGTACATGCCGGCGCCCAGCTCGGTGTGCTGGGCGATGGTGGCCAGCCGCTCGTGCGCGTGCTCGGTGAGCGGCTTGTCCGGCGGGTAGAGGAAGTACGCGTACGCCCGCTCCCGACCCCGGCCCACCCGGCCCCGGATCTGGTGCAGCTGGGCCAGGCCGAGCAGGTCGGCCCGCTCCACGATCAGGGTGTTGGCGTTCGGGATGTCGATGCCGGACTCGACGATCGTGGTGCAGACCAGGACGTCGAACTCCTTCTCCCAGAAGCCGACCATGACCTTCTCCAGGGCTTCCTCGCCCATCTGGCCGTGGGCCACCGCGACCCGGGCCTCGGGCACCAGTTCCCGCAGCTTGCGGGCGGTCCGCTCGATCGACTCGACCCGGTTGTGCAGGTAGAAGACCTGGCCGTCGCGGAGCAGCTCACGGTGGATCGCGGCGGCCACCTGCCGGTCGTCGTACGCCCCGACAGCGGTGAGCACCGGATGCCGCTCCTCCGGCGGAGTGGCGATTGTCGACATCTCCCGGATGCCGGTGATCGCCATCTCCAGGGTTCGCGGGATCGGGGTGGCCGACATGCTCAACACGTCGACCGCGGCCCGCATCGACTTGAGGTGTTCCTTGTGTTCGACCCCGAAGCGCTGCTCCTCGTCGACGATGACCAGCCCCAACGACTTGAATCGGGTGGACGCCGCCAGCAGCCGGTGGGTGCCGATGACGATGTCGGCGCTGCCGTTGGCCACCATCTCCAGCGTCTGCTCGGCCTCCTTCGGCGTCTGGAACCGGGACAGCTGCCGGATGGTCACCGGGAACTGGCTCATCCGCTCGGCGAAGGTGTTGTAGTGCTGCTGCACCAGCAGGGTGGTCGGCACCAGCACCGCCACCTGCTTGCCGTCCTGCACCGCCTTGAACGCCGCGCGCACCGCGATCTCGGTCTTGCCGTAGCCGACGTCGCCGCAGATCAGCCGGTCCATCGGGACGCTCTGCTCCATGTCCCGCTTGACCTCGTCGATGGCGGCGAGCTGGTCGGGTGTCTCCTGCCAGGGGAAGGCGTCCTCCAACTCCCGCTGCCACGGCGTGTCCGGCCCGAAGTTGTGGCCCTTGGACGCCTTACGAGCGGCGTAGAGCTGGATCAGCTGGGCGGCGATCTCCTTGACCGCCTTGCGGGCCCGGGCCTTGGACTTCTGCCAGTCCGAGCCACCCATCTTGTGCAGGGTGGGCTGCTCGCCGCCGACGTACCGGCTGAGCTGATCGAGCTGGTCGGTGGGGACGAAGAGGCGGTCGCCCGGCTGGCCGCGCTTGCTCGGGGCGTACTCGATGACCAGGTATTCGCGGGACGCGCCGTTGACCGTGCGCTGCACCAGTTCCACGTACCGGCCGATGCCGTGCTGCTCGTGCACCACGTGGTCACCCGCGCGCAGTTCCAGCGGGTCGATGGTGTTGCGCCGCCGGCTCGGCATCTTGCGCATGTCCCGGGTCGAGGCACCCCGACCTCCGGTGACGTCGTTGCCGGTGAGCAGCACGAACCGGGCCGCCTCGTCGACGAAGCCACCGGTCAGGCTGCCGCAGGTGACCAGCAGCTCGCCGGCGGCGGGGGCCGCCGGCACCTGCTCGGTCAGCCGGGCACCCAGGCCGCCGTCGCGCAGCACCTCCACGGCCCGCTGGGCGGGACCGTGCCCCTCGAAGACCAGCGCGATCGACAAGCCTTCGCCGGCCCACCGCTTCAGGTCGTCGACCACCCGGGCGGTCTCACCGTGGTAGAGCGGTGCCGGCTGGGCGGCAAGCGTCACCGCGATCGCGTCGTCGGGGGTGATGTCGACCGTGTCCGGTTCGTCCTCCCACGGTTGCCGGGCAGCCGCGACACCCGGCTCGGCCAGCCCGAACGGGGACAGCGTCCACCAGGGCTGGCGCAGGGTCGCGGCGTGTGCGCGTACGTCGGCCAGGGTCCGGAAGGCGGCGGCGCCGAGGTCGATCGGGGCCTGGCCGCCGACTGCGGCCGCAGCCCAGCTGGCCGCCAGGAACTCGTCCGAGGTACGCACCAGGTCGTGCGCGCGGGTGCGGATCCGCTCCGGATCGCAGAGCAGGACGTGGGTGCCGGCGGGCATGCAGTCCAGCAGCAACTCCATCGAGTCCGCGCCGATCAGCGCCGGGGCCAGGGACTCCATCCCCTCCACCGGTACGCCGCCGGCCAGCTTGTCCAGGATCTCGGCCAGCTCCGGGTGCTGCTGCGCCAGCGCGGCGGCCCGCTCGCGGACCGCCGGGGTGAGCAGCAGTTCCCGGCAGGGCGGTGCCCAGAGCTGAGGAACCTGCTCGATGGTGCGTTGGTCGGCGACGGCGAAGGTGCGGATCTCCTCCACCTCGTCGCCCCAGAACTCGACCCGGGACGGGTGCTCGTCGGTGGGCGGGAAGACGTCCAGGATGCCGCCGCGCACGGCGAACTCGCCCCGCTTGGTGACCAGGTCGACCCGCGCGTACGCCATGTCGGTCAACCGGCGGGCGACCTGCTCCAGGTCGGCCTCGTCCCCGGCGGACAGCCGCACCGGCTCCAGGTCACCGAGCCCCTTGAGCTGCGGTTGCAGCAGCGACCGCACCGGCGCTACGACCACCCGCAACGGCCCGGTGCGCCCGTGCGCGTCGGTGGCGTCCGGATGCGCGAGCCGGCGCAGCACCGCCAGCCGCCGGCCCACGGTGTCCGAGCGCGGCGAGAGCCGCTCGTGCGGCAGCGTCTCCCAGCTCGGGAAGATCGCCACCTGCTCGGCCGGCAGCAGCGAGCCCAACGCGGCGACCAGATCCTCGGCCTCGCGACTGGTCGCCGTCACCGCCAGCACCGGCCGCCCCGCACCGCCGCCCTGCTTGCCACCGCCCTGCTTGCCGCCACCCTGTTCGTCGGGTCCGGTGGTGGGGTCGGCCGCGACGGCGGCTACCGCGAACGGGCGCAGGGCCGGCGGGGCGGTCAGGTCGAGCCCGTCGACCTGGGCCGCACCGGAGCGCGCCAGGTCACGGACCCGCGCCAGACCCGGGTCGGCAAGGGCGGCGGCGAACAGTCCGGTGAGCGCAGTCATGATCACTTCCGAGACGCGAGGACACGACGAGCACCCCGCGTCCGACCGGACGGGGGGTCATACCGGTCGACACTATCTCTCCGGGCCGACGATCCCGCGCCGTCCACGGCTGTTGCCGTGCTCGGGCTCACCCACGGGCACCGGAGAACATTGACGCTGCCGCCTGCCTGTGATCGGCTTCCCACACTGGATGTCCGTATCCGTCTGACACCGGAGTACCGTGACCAACCCGCCACCCGGTTATCCGCCGCAACCGCCGTACGGCGGCCAGCCGCCAGCCGCGCCCCGAGCGCCGTACCACAGGGGCTCTCTTGATCGACTCCGTTACGCCGAAACGGCGGCTCCCCACCGCTGCGTACCCCGCCGTTTCGGCGAAACGGCGGGCCTCCCGGCCTTTTCAGTAGCGGACGGAGATGCGGCGGGCGAGGGGGTCGACGCGGGCCAGGCCGCCGTAGGGGATGATCAACTGGGGGTCGGTGTGGCCGAAGTCCACGTCGAAGACCAGCACCGCGTCCGGGGCGTACTCGGCGAAGGCCCGGCTGACCGCGGCCCGCTGCTGCTGGGCGTACGCCGCCTTCTCGGGCGGGGTGAGCCGGCGGCCGAACTCCCACGCCTTGGCGCGGCCGATCAGCGCAGCGGGGAAGCCGGCGAGCAGGCCACGCTCGCCGAGGTTGCGCAGCATCCGGTAGACCTCGACGGCCGGCGGCAACTCCTCGGAGGTCTCGATCAGCAGGACCGAGCCGTGCAGCGACTCCGCCGGGGCGACCCGGTCGGCGGCGAGCAGCCAGTGCAGCACCTCCAGGTTGCCGCCCCAGGTGCGTCCCTCGACCGCCCTCGCCGGGCCCTGCCAGTGCCAACCGGTGCCGGGGAACATCACCGGCTCGTCCGCCAGGCAGTCGGGGTCGTTCCAGTCGTTCGGCTCGTCGCCCCACTGCGGAGCCGGGGACAGGTCGTACCAGTCGGAGCCGAACAGGGCCGCGCGCAGCGAGTCGGCGGTGAGCGGGTGCAGGGTGCCGGGCCGCCCGAGGTGCACCAGCACCGAGCCACCGTGGTAGCTCACCATCCCCAGCCGGTGCAGGTGGTTGAGCACGTTCGTGTTGTCCGAGTACCCGAAGTAGGGCTTCGGGTTGGCCTGCAGCACCTCGTCGTCCAGGTACGGGGTGACGGTGATCAGGTCGTCGCCGCCGACAGTGGCCAGGACGGCGGTGATGCTCGGGTCGGCGAAGGCGGCGGTCAGGTCGCGGGCGCGCTCACGCGGGTCGGCGCCCATGATCCGGGTGGTCGGGTACTCCACCGGTTGCAGGCCGAACTCCTCGCGCAGCCGACGCAACCCCAACTCGTACACGTGGGGGAAGGTGGCCGGCAGACCGGCCGAGGGTGAGACGACCGCGACGCGGTCGCCGGGCCGGGGTTTGGGCGGGTAGATCAACGCTGCCACGCCCCGACGGTACCGACGTGGGATTGATCACCGCAGCTCGGTTTCGGCGGCCCGCACACCGGCACCCGCTCAGGGCGGCCCCACCCGCCCCGACCAGCACTGATATCCGCCGATCGACAGCCCGTGACGTTAAGAAGGGGCCCTTCCTATACAGAAAGCGATAACAAGGGTCCCCTCCTTTCCGCCGGGCTGACGCGGATACGATCGGGGGAAGTCGGACAGCGCTGTCCTTCGCACTACCGTGAGGAGCGCATGGTGACCGACCAGCACGATCACGACGGCCCCGACGCCGCCCTGCGCGCCGACATCCGCAGGCTGGGCACCCTGCTCGGGCAGACCCTGGCGCGCCAGGAGGGTCGGCCGCTGCTCGACCTCGTGGAGGAGATCCGCGCCCAGGTCCGTACCGACGCCCCGGCCGCCGCGCGCCGCCTCGGCGGGTTGGACGTGACCACCGGCACGAAGCTGGCTCGCGCCTTCTCCACCTACTTCCACCTGGCCAACATCACCGAGCAGGTGCATCGGGCCCGCGACCTGCGTCGACGTCGGGCCGTGCAGGGTGGCTGGCTGGACCAGGCGGCCAAGATGATCTCCGAGCGGGGAGTGCCGGCGGAAGAGATCGCCGCGGTGGCCCGCCGGTTGGCGATCCGGCCGGTCTTCACCGCGCACCCGACCGAGGCGGCCCGCCGGTCGATCCTGTCGAAGCTGCGCGCCATCGCCGACGAGCTCGACACCGAGACCGCGAACGCGATCCTCTACGGTGCCAGTGACGAGGGCCCGGCGAACCGTCGGCTGGCCGAGCTGCTCGACCTGATGTGGCAGACCGACGAGCTGCGGCTGGATCGGCCCGACCCGACCGACGAGGCCCGCAACGCCATCTACTACCTGCGCGACCTGTACGCCGAGGCCGCCCCGCAGGTGCTCGACGACCTCGCCGAGACGCTGCGCACGCTCGGCGTGGAGACCTCACCGACGGCCCGACCGTTGACCTTCGGCACCTGGATCGGCGGCGACCGCGACGGCAACCCGTTCGTCACCCCGACGGTCACCCGCGAGGTGCTGGCCATCCAGCACGAGCACGGGCTGACCGCCACCGAGGCGGCGATGGAAGAACTGATCAACGAGGTGTCGGTGTCCCGCCGGCTGCGCGGGGTGTCGCTGGACCTCTCCGCCAGCCTCGCCGCCGACCTGGACGCGCTGCCCGAGGTGGCCCCCCGGTTCCGCCGGGTCAACGCCGAGGAGCCGTACCGGCTCAAGGCCCGGTGCGTACGCGCCAAGCTGGCCAACACCCGCGCCCGGCTGCGCCAGGGCACCCCGCACGTGCCGGGACGGGACTACCGGGGCTCGGCCGAGCTGATCGCCGACCTGGAGCTGCTGCGCGCCTCGCTGGCCCGCAACTCCGGTCAGCTGACCGCCGTCGGGCGGCTCGCCTCGACCATCCGTACGGTCTCCGCGTTCGGCCTGCACCTGGCGACCATGGACGTGCGGGAGCACGCCGAGAAGCACCACGAGGTGCTGGCCCAGTTGTACGCGGCGGTCGGCGAGGTCGACGACTACCCGTCGTTGAGCCGGCTGGAGCGCACCAAGCTGCTCGCCGACGAGCTGACCGGCCGCCGACCGCTGTCGGCTGCGGACACTCCGCTGTCCGAGTCGGCCCGCAAGACGTTCGACGTGTTCAGCACCATTCGCGAGGCGCAGGACCGGTTCGGCAGCGAGGTCATCGAGTCGTACATCATCTCGATGACCCTCGGGGTCGATGACGTGCTCGCCGCCGTGGTGCTGGCCCGCGAGGCGGGCCTTGTCGACGTGCACAGCGGGCGGGCACGCATCGGCATCGTGCCGCTGCTGGAGACCCCCGCCGAGCTGAACGCCGGTGGTGAGCTGCTCGACGAGTTGCTGTCGCTGCCCGCGTACCGGGCGCTGGTGGCGGCCCGGGGCGACGTACAGGAGGTGATGCTGGGCTACTCCGACTCCAACAAGGAGGCCGGCATCACCACCAGCCAGTGGTCCATCCACCGGGCGCAGCGGGCGCTGCGGGACGTGGCCGCCCGGCACGGTGTGCACCTGCGGCTGTTCCACGGCCGGGGCGGCACGGTGGGTCGTGGCGGTGGCCCCACCCACGACGCGATCCTGGCCCAGCCGTACGGCACCCTCGACGGCGCGATCAAGGTGACCGAGCAGGGCGAGGTGATCTCCGACAAGTACACCCTGCCGGCACTGGCCCGGGAGAACCTGGAGCTGACCGTGGCCGCCGTGCTCCAGGCCACCCTGCTGCACACCGCGCCCCGGCAGCCCGCCGAGATGCTGGAGCGCTGGGACGCCACGATGGATGTGGTCTCCGAGTCGGCATACCGGTCGTACCGCTCGCTTGTGGAGGATCCGGATCTGCCGGCGTACTTCTGGGCGTCCACGCCCACCGAGCTGCTCGGCGCGTTGAACATCGGCTCCCGGCCGGCGAAGCGTCCGAACACCGGGGCCGGGCTGTCCGGCCTGCGGGCCATCCCGTGGGTGTTCGGCTGGACCCAGACCCGGCAGATCGTGCCCGGCTGGTACGGCGTGGGCTCCGGTTTGGCCGCCGCACGCGAGGCCGGGCTGGCCGACGTGCTGGCCGAGATGCACCGCAACTGGCACTTCTTCCGCACGTTCCTGTCGAACGTGGAGATGATGCTGACCAAGACCGACCTCGGCATCGCCCGGCGGTACGTGGAGACCCTGGTCCCGAAGAAGCTGCACCCGATCTTCGACAAGATCGAGGCGGAGTACGAGCTGACCCGGCGCGAGGTGCTGGCCGTCACCGACTCACCGGACCTGCTGGAGAACTCTCCCGTGCTGCAACGCACCCTCGCGGTGCGCGACACCTACCTGGAGCCGCTGCACCACCTCCAGGTCGCGCTGCTGCGCCAGTACCGCGACTCCGGTGCGGCCGGCCGTGCGGTGGTCACCGCACCGGGCGGCCGGCGGGCCCCCAACGACGGTACGGCGCTGGAACGCGCCCTGCTCACCACCGTCAACGGCATCGCCGCCGGCATGCGCAACACCGGCTGACGCCGACGTCATCGAGCGAAACAGCGAACCGGCCCGAGCAACAGCTTGGGCCGGTTCGCCGTTCACGAGCTCTCAGACGGCCGCCGGTAGCGCCTCCATGGCCATGGCGAGCGAGCCGAGCAGGGCGGCGTCCTGCGCGAACGCCGACAGGACGATCTCCGGCCGGTACGGCAGCGCGTGGGTGAGCCGCTCGATGAGCAACTCCCGGACCACCTCGTTGCCGGCGACGCTGCCGACCAGCACGATCCGGTGCGGGTCGAGCAGCAGACAGCAGGTGACGAGGTGGCGGGCCAACTCGTCGACGCGCAGCCGCAGCTCGTCCCGGAACCGGCCAGGTTGGGCCGCAGCGGCGCAGAGCGCGGCGGCCTGCCCGGTCAGTCCGAGGCGCTGTGCCAACTCGTCCAGGGCCCGACCGGAGAAGGTCGCCTCCAGCATCGGCTCCAGACCGGCGGGCCAGCTGTGGTCGGTCAGACCGTAGGCGATCTCGCCGGCCGCACCGTGGTGTCCGGCGATCACCTCGCCGCCGATCGTCACCGCTGCGGCCACGCCGGTGCCGAGCCCGATCACCAGGCCCGGATCGACGCCCCGCAACGCGCCGAGGCGCAGCTCGGCGTACGCGGCCGCGTTGAGATCGTTCGCCACCCGTACGGAGGCCACTCCGAGGTGGGCGCGGACCTCCTCGGCGAGGCGCAACTGCTCCCATCCGGGGACGTTCGGGGCCAGTTCGATGGAGTGGTCGTGGACCACCCCGGGAGAAGCGATGCCGGCGGCCACGATCGTGCCGCCCGTACTGTCGGCGAGTTCCCGCGCCCGGTCGAGCGCCCGGGTCAGAGCCTGCTGCGCGCCCTGCTCGGCGTTGGTCGGCAGGCGCTCGGAGACGAGCAGCCGACCATCGACGTCACCCACGCCGATCGCCATCTTCGTGCCGCCGAAGTCGATCCCGAGCAGTCGCGGGTTTGCCGGTTGTTCCATGGTGATGTCAAATCGCCCTTCGGGCCGTCGGTCCGGGTGGTTCTGTGGTCGCGGTGACACAACTGCCGCTGTCACACGATGCTGGGTCTGCTGCCCGGTCACGGGCTCACCCTCGCCGCGACCGCCTCGGCCAGAGCCGCGTCGGCACGGTGCAGCCGTTCCCGCAGGGCATCCGCCCGCGCTGCCACATCGTCCATTATCGACCGCAGCTGCGCCACCTGCTCCCGAACTGCGATCTCGCCCGGGCCGTCGGCCTGGGCACGGCGGAGCACGAATTCGGGGCGGACGGCGGCGGCCAGCAGGTCACTGATCGCGACCTCGTCGAGCTGGTCGGCGATGCCGAGGTCGACCGCCGCGGTACGGACGTCCTCGACGGTCCAGGTGGCGGGCGCGCCGGCCCGTACCAGCCGGCCGAGCAGCGAGTGGGCGCCCCGGAACGGTACGCCGTGGCGGGCCAGCGCGTCGGCGGCGGCGGTCGTGGTGGCACCGGAGGCGACGATCTCCTCGCTGGTCGGCGGACGCAGCGGATCCAGCTCCGCGATCAGCCCGCCGAGCAGGGAGAAGAACCGGTACGCCCGGTCGTCGCTGTCCCAGAGCCGGGCCTGCACGTCGGTGGTGGCGTTGTTGGAGTCCTCCCACCAGGCGGCACCGACGTTGTTGAGCACGCTGGCGGCGTCGCCCGCGGCAGCGCCGGCCATCGACACCAGGTGTTCCAGGACGACCGGGTTGCGCTTCTGCGGCATGATGCTGCTGCCCTGGGTGAACGAGCCGGGGGTGACCACCCAGCCCCAGGTCAGCCAGTCCATCAGGGTACGGGCCAGCCGGGCCCCGGTGGCCAGTGACTGCGCGTTGAGGGTGGCGACCCGCACCAGGTGATCGGCACCGGCCACCGCCTCGTAGGAGTTGACGATGAGCCGCTCGAAGCCGAGCAGGTCCGCCAACCTGCGGGGCGAGATGTCCAGGTCGGTGCCGGCGAACGCGCAGGAGCCCAGGGGCGAACGGTTCATCTCGTCGAGCAGGTCGGCGTAGGCGACGCCCTCACCGGCCAGCGCCTCGGCGTAGCCGGCGAAGACGTGCCCGATGCTTGTCGGCTGGGCCGGACGTCGGTGGGTGTAGCCGGTGACCACCACGTCGGCGTGCCGATCGGCCCGGTCCAGCACGGTCCGACCGGTCGCCAGGACCGCGTCGAGCACTGCGAGCAGTTGGTCGCGCAGCACCATCCGGAAGACCCCGGCGTCGAGGTCGTTCCGGCTGCGGGCGAGTTGCACGCTGAGCTGGGAGGGCTCGACCCCGCAGGCGGCGGCGAGACGCTTCTCCAGCGTGTAGTAGACGTCCTCGACGCTGCCGTCGTAGTCGAGGTCCTCGGGCCGGTCCTGGGCAAGGACGAGCAGGCCACGCAGCATCATTGCGGCGGATTCGGCGGGGATCAGCCCCTGCTCGGCGAGCATGACGACGTGGGCCTGGCTGGCCTTGACCATGGCCGGGTACAGGTTTGCGGCGTGATGCTCGAACACGACGCGCAGATGGTGCTGTTGGTACGTGGTCAGTGACGGGGTCATGGTGGCCTCCCAATGTGGTCCGTTGTCCTGCGCAGCCGACGAGTGGGTCACCCGACCGCCTGGTCCGACCTACCGCTCCCGTCAGGTCGGTCGGACCAGGTCGGCCGGCCGGACCAGCCGGGCTGGTCCGTCCCTGGCGGGCTGGGTAACGGTGCTGCCAGCCACGCCTCGATCACCTCCCGCAGCCGCGCGCCGGCCAGGTGGCGGATCTGTTGCCCGGCCGCCTCGCTGGCCAGCGAGACATGGCCCGACCAGCCCTGCCAGGGGTCGGGCCGCGACTCGATGAGCACGTACGGGTACGGGGTGGGCAGCTTCGGTTTCGGCGGCAGGTCCGGGGTGGCGGACAGGTGCACCGCCTCGGGGTCGAAGGCGAGCACTGCCGAACTCTCGTACGCCCCGCCGTGTCCCCGGGCCGGCAGGGCGCCGAAGATCTCGCCCGTCTCGTCCGGGCCGACCAGCTGGAACCAGTTGACAAGCAGCAGGCTCGCCAGGTGCCGGCCGGACACCCATTCCATCGCGGCACGGACCGTGGAGAGGTTGGCGTCGTGCCCGTTGACCACGAGCAGCCGGGGGAAGCCCGCCTCGACGATGCCGGTGAGCACGTCGCTGAGGTAGCCCACGGCGATCTCGGGTCGCAGCGCCACCGTCCCCGGCCAGGGCCGGGTCTGACCGGGGCAGGCGGCGTACGGTGCGGCCGGAAAGAGCACGGCGCGGGCCGTGCCGGTGGCCAGTTCCCCGGCGAACCCCTCGGCGAGCAGCAGGTCGGTGCCGAGCGGCAGGTGTGGACCGTGCCACTCGACGGCACCGACCGGCAGCACCGCCAGGTCGGCCGACTCGGCCACGGCGGCCAGTGCGTGGCCGGGCACCCGGGTGATCGGGAGCAGTCCTCCCTCGGCCTTCCAGCGTTCGATCAGTTCGTCCACTGCTCGGCCCTCCGGGTCGCGGTGCGGCTGCTCTCCAGTCGGCCCGAGAACCACATCACCACGAAGATCAGCGCCACCTGGAGCATGCCGTAGGCCGCGGCGGTGCCGAGTTCGAACGAGTACATCCGGTTGTTGATCGCCACCGAGATCGGCACCGTCGAGGAGGTGTAGATCAGCACCGAGGCGACGAACTCGCCGACACCGTGCACGAAGGCCAGCAACGCGCCGGCCAGCACGCCGGGCAGCATCAGCCGTACGGTGATGGTGTAGAAGGCCCGCAGCCAGGAGGCGCCGAGGTTACGGGCGGCCTCCTCCAGCGACGGGTCGATCAGCGCCAGCGCCGCGGAGCTGGACCGGAACACGATCGGCAGGAACCGCACGAAGTAGGCAAGCGGCAGGATCCAGAAGGTGCCGATCAGCACCTGGCCGAAGCTGAACGCGTTGCCGGTGCTGAAGGCCGAGATCAGGTTGATCGCGACGACAGTGCCCGGCAGCGCCCAGGCGATCATGACCGCCACGTCGAGCAGCCCCCGGCCGATGAACTTCAAACGCCGCACCGCGTACGCGACGAGCACACCGATCACCACGCAGCCGACGGCCGCGAGCAGGCTCATCTGCACCGAGTTGAGGATGGGTTCGAACGCCTTCGGGTCGGAGAAGATGGTGACGAAGTTGTCAAGCGTGTACGTCTCCGGCAGCACCTGGGTCGTCCAGGACCGGTTCTCGGAGAAGGCGACGAGCGCGATCGTGGCGACCGGGGCGAGCAGCACCATGGTGGCCAGCACCGAGGCGACCGGGGCCAGCCACCTGCCGATCGGGTTGGTCAGCTCCCGACGGTTCGCCGAGATGCCCTTCGACTGCGACTGGTAGCTGCGCCGACCCTCGTACCACCGCATCGCCAGCAGGAAGATGATGGAGACGATGCCCAGCACGGAGGCGTACGCCGAGGCCATCGGCAGGTCGCCGTTGGTGCGGTTGATGTAGATCTGCATCGTCATGGTCTGGCTGACGTTGAACAGCAGTGGCGCGGTGTACGACGCCAGCGAGGTCATGAAGACCAGCAGCGACGCCGAGACCATCGCCGGGGTGAGCATCGGCAGCAGGACGGTGCGCCAGACCCGTACCCGGCCGGCGCCGAGGTTGTACGCCGCCTCCTCGACCGACGGGTCCATTCCGGCGAGCGCCGCGGCGGCGGCCAGGTAGAAGAAGGGGTACATGGTGAACGTGTGCACCACGAGGACCCCGGCGATCCCGTCGAAGGCCATGATCGGCCGTTCGGTGCCGAAGAGTGCCTGCAACCCTCGGGGCACGATGCCGATGTTGCTGTAGAGCAACTGGAACGACACGGCGCCGATCAGCGGCGGCAGGGCGGCCGGCACCAGGATGATCGCCTCGATGAGCCGACGACCGCGGAAGCTGAACCGCTTGAGCAGGAACGCCATCGTCACGCCGACGATGCCGCAGAGCAGCACGCTCGCCGCGGAGATGAACAGCGAGGTGAACAGCGACTCGCGGGCGACCCCGGAGGAGGTGAAGAACTGCAGGTAGTTGCGCGTGCCGTTCTCGCTGACGCTCTCCGAGAAGGTGGCGAACATCGGGTGCACGACGTAGCCGTAGAGCACCAGGACCAGCGGCAGCACGAGCAGGTACGGGAACCACTGTGAGTTGGTGCCGCCGGCCAGACGTCGGCGCAGCGCGGCCATCCGGGGTGGGGCGGTTTCGGGCAGAGCGGTCACGGCTTGACCACCCAGAGACGTTCGCGTACGAGCCGCAGGCCCACCAGGTCGCCGACGTTGATGGTCGCCGGTGCGTCGATGACGGCGGCCATCACCTCGGTACCGTCGCAGTCGACGGTGAGGTTTGTCGCCATTCCGGTGAACTCGACGTGGGTGACCCGGCCGCGCAGGGCGGACTCCTCGTCGCCACCGGCGAGGGTGATGTGCTCGGGACGGGCCGACACCAGCGCGGTGTCGCCCTCGGTGAGACCGTGTCCGGTGGCAGCGCCGACCTCGATTGTCGCGCCGCTGGACAGGCGCACCTCGACCCGGTTCTCGCCCGCGCCGACCACCGGCAGGCTGAGGACGTTGCTGCGCCCGATGAAGCGGGCCACGAACGCGTTGGTGGGCCGGTAGTAGATCTCCTGTGGGGAGCCGACCTGCTGAACCTTGCCGGACTGCATGACGGCGATCCGGTCCGACATGGCCATCGCCTCGGCCTGGTCGTGCGTCACGTAGATGGCGGTGTTGCCGCTCTCCCGCTGGATGCGCCGGATCTCGGTGCGGGTCTCCTCGCGCAGCTTGGCGTCCAGGTTGGACAGCGGCTCGTCGAGCAGCAGGGTGCGGGGCCGGATGACCAGGGCTCGGGCCAGGGCCACCCGCTGCTGCTGACCACCGGAGAGGGCGTCGATGCGTCGGGCGCCGTACCCGGAGAGGTGGACCTGGGCGAGCGCCTCGGAGACCCGGCGGTCCCGCTCGGTGCGGGAGACCCGGCGGACCCGGAGGCCGTACGCGACATTCTGCGCCACCGTCATGTGCGGAAAGAGCGCGTAGTTCTGGAACACCATGCCGGTGTCCCGCTTGTTCGGCGACCAGTGCGTCACATCGTCGTCGCCGAAGTGGATCTGCCCGGAGGTCGGGAAGTAGAAGCCTGCCACCATCCGAAGGGTCGTCGTCTTGCCGCAACCACTGGGTCCGAGCAGAGTGAAGAACTCGCCGGCGCCGATGGTGACGGTGACCTCGTCGACCGCCGCGGCATCGCTCGACTTGTCGAAGCGCTTACTGACGGCAGTCAGCCGGACATCGATCATTTCTGGGTCCTTCCAGGACGGAGCCGGGTCGTGCCGAGGCACGACCCGGACCCCAGTCAACTCAGCCCTTGTCCTTGATCTCGGCGTTCCAGTGGGTGATCCACGCCGTCTCGTTCTTGCCGATCACGTCCCAGTCGACGTCCATCGGCTTGAGGTTGAGGTTGGCCAGCCACTCCGGCTTCTCGCCGATCTCCACCGCGGGGATCTGGAAGTAGTCCTTGGCGAGCGTGGCGCGCAGCGAGTCGTCGAAGAGGAACTCCAGGAACTTCTGCGCGGCGGCGGTGTTGCCACCCTTGACCGCCGCGACACCGTCGACGAGCACCGGAGCGCCGGAGGCCGGCATGATGTAGTCGAACGGCATGCCCTCGTTGGCCTGCAGCAGCACGTCCTGCAGGTTCCAGGCGCTCACCACGCCCTGCTCACGCGACATCTTCAGGTAGAGGTCGGCCGGGTTGGCGGCGTACTCGACGGTGTTGGCGTCGAGCTTGAGCAGCCACTCGTAGCCCGGCTGCGGGTTGGAGCCGTCCGGCGAGAGCCGCTGGATCATCGAGGAGTAGATCGAGCGCATGGTGCCGGAGGCAGCCACGTCCCGGATGATGATCTTGTCTTTCCACTTCGGGTCGATCAGGTCGTCCCAGTCCTGCGGCGCGGTCTGCGGGGTCAGCGCCTTGTTGTTGTACATGATGATCTCGGGCAGCAGGATCTCGCCGAACCAACGGCCCTGCTCGTCCTTGTAGCGCGCGTCCATCTTGGCCGCGAACGAGGGCTGCCACGACTCCAGCAGGTCCTCCGAGGCGCCGGCGGCAAGACCCTGCTGGGTGCCGCCCCACCAGACGGACGCCTGCGGGTTGGCCTTCTCGGCCCGGACCCGCTCCAGGACCTCCTGGGCGCCCATGTTGAGCACCTCGACCTTGCCCTTGTACTCGGGGTTCTTGGTCGTGAACTGCTCGACGACGTAGTCGGTGACCGACTTGTCACGGGCGCTGTAGATGACGAACTTCTCGGCCGTCGGTGTGCCGGACGAGCCGGTGTCCGCGTCGTCACTGCCGCCGCAGCCTGCGGTGACAGCCAGCATTGCGCCGATCGCGATGGCAATGGCCAAAGGACGACGTCTCATTGGTACCTCCACTTGACGGGGGGATCTATTGGAGATTTCCGATAGATAGCTGCAAATCGGACTCCGGGGCATGCCGGAGTGTGTGGGCCGCCGGTTGCGGCACGGATCGAAGATCGAGGCCGACGGAGCGGGCCACGTCGTGGCCGGCCGCGCCGACGCGTACGGGGTCGCGAGGGTGCGGCGGAGGTGGCCGTGGGATCGGGGTGTGCGGGGGTGGCGGTTCTTCGGGGGCAGGGGACGGGTGGTGGTGGTTGCAGGGGTGCGGGGTCGGGTTACGCGGCTGTGGTCAGGGCAGTGAGGGCAGCGGGACCGCGGCCGAGAGCGCGTAGCTGATCGCTCCGTGCAGTACGGCCTGGTCCCCGAGGGTGGCTCGACGCACCTCGGTGGGTGCGGGGGTCTTGGCGGCGAGAAGGCTCTGGATCTGTTCGAGCGCGGCGTCGTCGAGCTCGGCGGCGGCACCGCTGAGCAGCACCATCCCCGGGTCGATCACGCAGACACAGGAGAGGATGAGCCGTGCCCAGGCGTCGAGGACCTCGTCGAGATACTCGCGGGCCGGCTTCGACGTGGCGGCGAGTTGAATCAGCTCGCGTACCGGCGACTCGGGTCGGCGGCCCGGGTGCAGCGCGACCAGCCGCTCCGTGATCGCGTTCACCGACCAGCGGGCCTCGAACTCGCCGACACCGCTGTAGCTGCGCGCCGGCGCGGCGTCCAGCGGCATGAAGCCCACCTCGCCCGCCGCTCCGCTGGCTCCGCGCCGGACCTTGCCGTCGAGCACGAGCCCGGCGCCGATGCCGTCGGCGACGTGGATCAGCAGCAGGTTGGCGACGTCGGCACCGGCACCGGCCACGCACTCGCCGGCGGCCATCAGGTTGACGTCGTTGTCGACGACGACCGGTACGCCGAGTCGCTGCTGAACCGACTCGCCGATCGGCCACGCCTCGACCAGCCCGACCGACGGCGCGAGGCGTACCGCGCCGTTGGTGGAGACGCCCGGCACCGCGATCGCCACGCCGCGCAGTGACGGCAGGTTGTCGCCGACCAGGTCCAGGACGAACGTGCAGACGGTCTCCACCACGTCGCCGCCGAACCGGGCGGTGCGGTGCGCGATGATCGCGCCCTCGCTGTCGGCGATC
The DNA here is from genome assembly GCF_003977705.1 of Verrucosispora sp. FIM060022. NCBI lineage: Bacteria > Bacillati > Actinomycetota > Actinomycetes > Micromonosporales > Micromonosporaceae > Micromonospora > Verrucosispora sp. FIM060022. The sequence continues at coordinate 381,568 of NZ_RQIV01000004.1, read as the reverse complement.
TCGCAGCTGATCCGGGGTGGTTCGAGCGAGACTGCCGCGACGAGCTCGGCACGCGGGTTGAACTCGAGCATCTCGCGCGGTCGCCCGGTGGTGGGTGCGCCCGGCCCGCGCTCGATGAGGTAGCCCTCGGCGATGAGTTCCCGCACGAGTGCGGTCACCGTGGCCGCCGGAAGGCCTGTCATCTCGGCCAGATCCACTCGGGACAACAGCCGCGCCTGCCGGGCGGCCAGGATCACCGAGAGACGCTTGATCTCGCGGGACCGCTCACGGCTGACCGGGCTGGTCGATGCTCTGTCAGACACAGTTTCTTCCTACTGAGAAAAAAGTGGGCCGTCAAGTAACGAGATGATCTCAGCTCCGACCTGCGCAAACGATGCATCGACAGAAGATCATCGGCCAGCGACCGCGCCTTAGCGCACAGATCGGGCGGCAGCGGAGAAGTTGATCGCCTTAAATCACCACAAACGGGGCTAGTGGTGTCCGATGTGGTGGCCACCCACCGGCCCTGAACAGGACGATCGTTTTTTCGAAGAAGTAAGAAAGTCGCTTGGGCCTATTGACTACGCGAGTCCAAGATTCCTAGCGTTACGGCCCGAAGGCCTTCACGGTGGACCTACCCCCACCACCGTCCGCACCGCTCACGCCGTGACGGTGCGCGTGCACGAACGAACCGTCTAGCAACCATCACTCGTGGAGACCGCCCTGGTCTCCAGTGGACAGCTGTCCGTCGTCAGGGCCGGCACGAGCCAGGTGTCAGGGGGCCTCGGCCGGGCCTGCATCCGTCCCAGACGCAGCAAGCGCTCCCATACGAAGAGGTATGCCCATGAGATGGCGCACCCCGGCGACAATCGCCATGTGCGGTCTGCTCTCGCTGGGCCTGGCCGCACCGGTTCAGGCTCACGGCAAGGGCTCGTCGCCCAAGCACCCGTCACCCCCCAAGGCCCAGCCGAAGGGTCCGGACAAGAAGTCCGACAAGCCGGTCGACCTGGACATCATGTTCATCGGCGCGCACCCCGACGACGAGGCCGGTCAGCTCGGCATGCTGGGATACTGGAACGAGTATCACGGCATGAAGGCCGGCGTCATCACCACCACTCGTGGCGAGGGTGGCGGCAACGCCACCGGCTTCGAGGAGGGCCCGGAGCTCGGCATCCTCCGGGAGGCCGAGGAGCGCAGGGCGGTCGGCTACGCCGGCATCGAACACATCTACAACCTCGACGCCCTCGACTTCTGGTACACCGCCAGCGCTCCCCTGACCGCCGAGGTCTGGGGTTACGACGAGACGCTGTCCCGCATCGTGCGGGTGCTGCGGACCACCAAGCCCGAGGTCATCCTCACGATGAACCCCTCGGCCACCCAGGGCAACCACGGTAACCACCAGGAAGCCGCGATGCTGGCCGTCGACGCCTTCTACGCCGCGGCCGACCCGAAGAAGTTCCCGGAGCAGATCACCAAGGAGGGCCTCGAGCCCTGGCGGGTCTCCCGGATCTTCCAGACCGGTGGCAGCGGTTCCGGCAACATGGGTCCCTCCTGCGAGACCAGCTTCACCCCGGCTGAGGCCAGCAACGTCATCTTCGGCACCTGGCAGGGTTACGAGTCGGCGCGTCACGACGGCAACCGGTGGAACACGGTCACGACCTGGGCCCGCCGGGAGTACGTGTCGCAGGGCTGGGGCAACAGCGCCTTCCCGACGACCAACCCCGACAACATCGGCTGCAACCGGCTGACCCTGATCGACACCCGCACTCCGTACCCGGACCCGAACGTGGGGGCCGGCACCGGTGCGCTCCAGGGCGCCACGCTCCGTGCTCCGGGCGGTCTGCCGCTCGGCACCGAGATCCACGTGCGTCCGCAGAAGTGGGAGGTGCTCGCCGGCAAGTCCATCAAGGTCGACACCGTCCTCTACGCCACCCAGGACATCAAGGGTGCCAACGTCTCGCTCCAGGTTCCGGCCGGCTGGCGGGTCAGCGGCAACGGCAACGTCGGCACGCTCAAGAAGGGCAAGGAGGTCGTGAAGAGCTTCACGGTCACCCCGCCCGCGCAGCTTCCGGTGGGCACCCGCTTCAAGATCGAAGCCACGATGACCAGCAGCAAGGACGGCAGCGGCACCAGCAGTGCGCGGGTGCAGGCGACCGCTCCGGTTCGGGGCACCCTCGAGCCGCTGGAGGAGATCGCGGACTTCCGGGCGTGGACCGAGCAGAAGAAGGTCAAGCAGCTCGATGCCCTCATCGAGTCGCTGCTCAACATCCCGAGCGGTAAGAGCCGTAGCGTCCGAGTGGACCTGACCAACCACAGCGACACCGTCCAGTCCGGCACCGTCCGGCTGAACCTGCCGGCCGGGTTCTCGGCGAACCCGCAGCAGCTGCCGTACAGCGGGCTCCAGCCCGGTGCCCGCAGCTCGGTGACCTTCACGGTGACCAACACCGACGCCACGCTGCCGACCGCCAACCGGGCACCGGACAACGGTGCGTACCGGCTGGAGATCGAGACCAGCTACAACGGTGGCAGCGCCACCGAGCCGGGTGCCTTCAACCTGGTGCCGACCACGGTGATCCCGAAGGCCACCACCGCGCCGGCCGTCGACGGCCACGGCCACTCCCACGAGTACACCGGCGAGGTGATCGACATCTCGACGCGCTGGGAGGGTACCGCCACCACGGCGGCGGACATCTCCGGCACCGCCCAGCTCACCCACACCGACGACGCCCTGTACGCCATCTTCAACATCACCGATGACGTGCTCGGCCGGTTCCTCCTGCCGGAGGACTGCAAGCGTCCGCGTCGTGCCGACGCCGTCGAGTTCGGAATCGACCCGCGGGGCAACTCGGCGAACACCTCCACGGTGTTCAACGTGGCGCTCTTCCCGGCCACCGATGACCCGGCCAACGGCAACCCGCCGTGCTTCGCCCGGGAGCGGGACAACCACCAGGGTGGCCCGGAGACCGCACCGGGTCTCGAGGTCGCGTCGGTTCTCACCGGCACCGGGTACCAGATCGAGGTCAAGGTTCCGTTCAGCGTGCTGCCGGACACCATCGACCCGACCAACATGGGCATGAACATCCTGGTCAACGACTCGGACACGCAGGACCTGTCCACGCAGACCCGGATCGGCTGGTCGACCTGGAGCGGCGTACGGGCCGACCCGTGGCGCTGGGGTGTCGCCACCCTGCCGGGCCTGCCGGCGCGGCCGGCGGCGCCGAAGGCTCCGATCATGCCCGACACCGCGGCGCAGAGCGTCAAGTCGCCGCAGACCATCCTCCAGTCCGCCTCGGACGGGGTGGCACCGGGTGGCTACGCGGCTCTTGACGAGAAGATCCTCAAGATCAAGAAGGTCACCAAGTCCTCCTCGAAGGTCTCGGTGGAGTTGAAGGTGAAGAAGTCCGGCGTCGCCCGGGTCTTCATCTGGGACGGCGAGCGGGTCGTGGCGCAGACCGAGGTCTCGCTGAACAAGGACCGCACCCTGGTCCTGCCGCTCAACGGCGCCCTGCCGGCCGGCTCCTCGCTGCTCGTCTCGTACGAGCGCGACGGTGCCACCCTCGGTCTCGCTCACACGCTGAAGTGACCGAACCCGGTCACCGCGTCGACCTGAAGCGGTGACCGGCGATGGGCCGGGCCTTGTGCCCGGCCCATCGGCATTTCCGGCCCCAACGCGGCACCGCCCGCTCATCTTTGGCAAGCTCCGGGGATGGAGCTTGCGACCCTGGCGGTGGTGGTCGTCTGCCTCGGCGCGGGCGGCGCGGTGGGCTGGTTCGCGGCCCGGACTCGCGCGGCCACCGAGATCGCCCGGCTGGACGCCACCCTGCGCGCCACCCGGGAGGGCGAAGGGCGGCTGGAACAGTCGATGCGGGCGCTGAGCTACGAGGCGACCGCCCAGTCCCAGGAGGCGGTCGCCCGGGCGGTGGCCCCGCTGCACGACACGCTGCGCCGATACGAGCAGCGGGTGGCCGAACTGGAACGTGACCGCATCGACGCGTACGCCGAACTGCGCGAGCAGGTCAGGGCGATGAGCAGCGTCTCCGGCGAGCTACGCACCGAGACCAAACAGCTGGTCGCGGCGCTGCGGGCACCGCAGGTACGCGGCCGGTGGGGCGAGCACCAGTTGCGCCGCATCGTCGAGGCGGCCGGCATGCTGGAACACTGCGACTTCTCCGAGCAGGTCACCGCCGCCACCGACCAGCAGACCGTACGCCCCGACCTGGTGGTCCGCCTGCACGGCGGCCGTACGGTCGTGGTGGACGCCAAGGCGCCGTTCGACGCGTACCTGACCGCGATGGAGGCCCGGGACGAGCGCAGCCGCGACACCCAGCTGGACAACCACGCCAAGCACCTGCGGGCCCATGTGGACGCGCTGGCGGCGAAGTCGTACTGGACGGCATTCGAGTCGACGCCGGAGTTCGTGGTGCTGTTCGTGCCGGCCGATCCGTTCCTCGACGTGGCTTTGCAGCGTGATCCCACACTTCTGGAGCACGCATTCGCCCGCAACGTGGTGCTGGCCACCCCGGCCACTTTGATCGCAATGCTGCGCACCGTGGCCTGGTCGTGGCGGCAGGAGCAGCTGGCCCGCAACGCCGTGGCGGTGCATTCCCTGGCCCGTGAACTGTACGGTCGTCTTTCCACGCTCGGCGATCATGTCGGCAAGCTCGGTGCCTCGCTCGGCGGCGCGGTGACCGCGTACAACCGGGCGGTGGGGTCGCTGGAGGCGCGGGTGTTGGTAAGCGCCCGCAAGCTGGCTGAGCTGGGCGTGTCTGATCAGGAGCTGGCGACGCCGGCGCAGGTGGAGCTGGCCCCCCGCCAGCCCCAGGCACCTGAGTTGCTGGTCGAGGAATCCATCTCGGATGGTCGAAGTCGGTCAACCTAATCGGGCCTTTACCACCTTCGATGTGACATTGCGCGTCTCACTTATCACGAGATGGTCACAACGTACCTGTCGGTAGTGACATTGACGGTCGACACCGCGAAGGATTTCGCTCACGCGTGCCCTGCATCTGAGGGCGCCTGAGTTCTCTGGAGGAAAGAGAACGTGAGTAGACCCCGAAACCTGAGCCGGCGTACCTCCGCCGCGCTCTTCGCCTCGGTCATGGCGGCTGGCGCCGTGTCCGTGGTGGGCGGTACCGCCACCGCGAGCGCCGCTCCTGCCGGAACCGACCCGGCCCAGGTCACCCCCGCCGAGGCCCTGGGCGAGCACGACGCCAAGTTGCTCGCCGAGGCGGAGGCCAAGAAGGCCCCGAACGTCACGATGATCGTCGCCACCGACAAGGGCAAGGCGAAGGACGTCGCCGACGACCTCAAGGATCTGGGCGCTGCGGTCACCGAGCGCTACGACACCATCGGTTACGTGCTGGCCAAGGTGCCGACCAGCAAGGCCGTCAAGGCCGCCACCCTGCCCGGCGTCGCCGCCGTCGACCTGGACGAGAAGATCCAGCTGCCCGACCCCAAGCCGGAGGTCGTCCAGGGCGGCAAGAAGGGCGACAAGCAGGGCAGCACCCTCAGCGGCCCGGGTGCCAACACCCCCGCCGACAACCCCTACATGCCGACCGGCGAGACCGGCGCGGTCAAGTTCGTCAAGTCCAACAAGAAGTGGGACGGCCGGGGCGTCACCATCGGCATCATGGACTCCGGTGTGGACCTGGAGCACCCCGCGCTCCAGCAGACCACCACCGGCGAACGGAAGATCGTCGACTGGGTCACCGCCACCGACCCGCTCGAGGACGCCAGCTGGCGTCCGATGCTCAACCAGGTGACCGGCCCGTCGTTCACTCTCGCCGGACGCACCTGGACCGCACCGGCGGGCACCTACCGGTTCAACCTGTTCAGTGAGTCGATCACGAACAACAGCGAGCCGGCCGGTGACGTCAACCGCGACGGCGACCGCACCGACCAGTGGGGCGTCCTGTACGACCCGGTGACCAACAACATCTGGGTCGACACCGACCAGGACGGCGACTTCACCGACGAGGCCCTGATGCGGCCGTACAAGGAGAAGTTCGACGTCGGCTACTTCGGCACCGACGACCCGGCGACTCCGGTCAAGGAGCGCATGTCGTTCGTGGTCGAGTACCGCAAGAACGTCGACACCACGCCGGCCGGTGGCCCGGGCCTGGTCGACTACGTCAACATCGGCATCATCGAGAGCGCGCACGGCACCCACGTGGCCGGCATCACCGCCGCCAACAGCATGATGGGCAACAGCGCGTTCAACGGTGCCGCCCCCGGTGCCAAGATCGTTTCCTCCCGTGCCTGCTCCTGGGGCGGCGGCTGCACCTACGCCGCACTCACCACCGGCATGGCCGATCTGGTGATCAACCGTGGGGTCGACGTCATCAACATGTCGATCGGTGGTCTGCCGGCGCTCAACGACGGCAACAACGCCCGCGCCACCCTCTACAACAACCTGATCACCACGTACGGGGTGCAGATGTTCATCTCGGCCGGCAACTCCGGCCCGGGCGTGAACACCATCGGCGACCCGTCGGCGTCGAGCAACGTGGTAAGCGTGGCCGCGAGCGTCAGCAAGGACACCTGGCTGGCCAACTACGGCTCGGTGGTCAAGAAGAAGAACGCGCTGTTCAACTTCTCCTCGCGCGGCCCTCGTGAGGACGGCGGCGCCAAGCCGAACATCGCTGCGCCGGGTTCGGCCATCTCCACCACCCCGGTCTGGCAGGCCGGCGGCCCGGTCGCCGAGGCCGGCTACGCGCTGCCGCCGGGCTACAGCATGTTCAACGGTACGTCGATGGCCTCCCCGCAGGCCGCCGGCGCCGCCGCGCTGCTGCTCTCGGCCGCCAAGGCGAACCACCTGGGGGTCACCCCGGAGGCGCTGCGTCGGGCGATCTACACCTCGGCCAAGCCGATCGCCGACACCCCCACCTACGGTCAGGGCTACGGCATGTTCGACGTGCCGGGTGCCTGGAAGCTGCTCCGCAAGGGCGTCCAGACCCGCTCGTACACCGCTGACGCGCCGGTCTGCACCCCGCTGTCCGGCCAGCTGGCCACCCCGAACCAGGGCACCGGCATCTACAACCGCTGCGACTCCGCCAACGGTGGTCACAAGATCAACCAGTCGAAGTCGTACCAGGTGAAGCTGACCCGGACCAGCGGTCCGGCCGGCAACATCAAGCACTCCATCGGCCTGCGTGGCAACAACGGCACCTTCTCCGCGCCGAAGGACGTCACCCTGCCGCTGAACCAGACCGTCACCATCACGGTCACCGCCAAGCCGAAGACGGCCGGTGCGCACAGCACCATCGTCACCGTGGACGACAAGGCCACCAACACGATCGACTTCGAGTTCTCCGCCGTCGTGGTGGCCTCGAACGACGTCGCGAAGCCCAACTTCGCCTACTCGGCGCAGGGCTCGGTGGACCGCAACCACACCACGTCGTACTTCGTGACGGTGCCGCCGGGTGCCGGTGCGTTGCAGGTGAACCTCTCCGGCATCGCCACCGCGTCGCAGACCCGCTTCATCGCGATCAACCCGTACGGCGTTCCGGTGGAGAGCACCTCCAGCCTGGCGTGCTTCACCAACCACGTCAGCACGGTCGTCTGCAACCCGTTCGAGCGTGACTACGCCAACCCGATGCCCGGCATCTGGGAGATCGAGGTGGAGTCCCGTCGTACCTCGCCGTCGCTGAACAACCCGTTCCAGATCCAGGCGCGGGTGCAGGGCGTCGCGGTCGAGCCGGCCGTGGTCGAACTGCCGTCGGTCACCACCGGTACCCCGACCCCGGTGACCTGGTCGCTGAAGAACACCTTCGGCCCGGTCACGGTCACCGGTCAGGGCGGTTCGCTGTCCAGCACGCACACCGAGCGCCCGACCATCGTGGAGCTCGCCGTGCAGGAGTTCACTGTCGAGGTTCCGGCGGGCGCCACCAGCTTCACCGCCCGCATCGGCAACGTCTCCAACGCCAGCGCCGACCTCGACCTGTTCGTCTACCGGGGCGGCGCCCTGGTGGCGTACAACGCCGACGGCGACTCGGAGGAGTTCGTCACCCTCAACAACCCGGCGGCCGGCACCTACACGGTCGTCGTCGAGGCGTACTCGGTCGACGGCGCGGGCGGCAGCACCGCGTACGACTACCGGGACTCGTACTCCTCCCCGGCGCTCGGCACCCTGACGGCGTCGAGCAGCAGCCTCACCCTGGCGCACGGCGCCACCGGCACCCTCACGGGTACGGTGACCGCCCAGTCCGCCCCGCCCGCGGGCCGGACGCTCTCCGGTGAGCTGGCCGTGGTGACCAGCGAAGGCGCGGTCGTCGGCCGCGGCGCGGTCAACATCGGCGCGGTGAACTGACGCACCACCACCGCACCAGGGAGCCCGCCTCCGGATCCACCGGAGGCGGGCTCCCTGCCCGTTCACCCCCGGGCATGGCGCGTTCCCCGGCTCCGGGACGACGGCAGCGTTGTGTACGGGGCGAGAGCCGCGTCGATCTGGCGCAGCGCGGCCACCACCAGCCGCCCGATCACGACAGGGGGGGCCGCCGGCCACCACGGGCTCCGGCAGTCGCCGGGCGGCTACCTCAGGCGGGCTTGGCGGACGCCACCTGGAACGGGGTGCCCTGCTGGCAGGTGGTCATCAGGCCGGGTGCGGGTCGACCGGTGACCGTCACCGACGCGCCGGCGGTGAGCACCTCGCGCGGGCCGCCCAGCAGCAGATAGCCGTCGAGCAGCAGGCAACCTGGCTCGACGCCGGACTCGACCCGTCCGGTCAGGGTCATCTCGCTTGTGGACGTCGGCTGCGGCGGGCCGCCCGGCCGCGTGCCGGGCTTGGTGAGTGGGGCGGTCGGGTCCACCGGGTCGACCGGCGGGGGCACCGCGCCGGTCGGGTCCGGGGTGGGCAGATCGGTCACGGATGGCGCTCCCGTCGGGGCGGTGGAGCCGTCCCCGGCGTCCTGACCGGCGCAGGCGACGAGCGCGGTGCAGACGATCAGCGCCGCGGCGGCGATCCGAAGGGTCCTCATGCCTGACTCTGACGCGGCAGCAGGGTGATTCGTTCCATCATCTCGGGTCGGTCCGCTCAGCTGCGGGCCGCCGCGGCGGCCTTCATGTCGCGCTTGAGTTCCTGCGGCAGCGAGAAGGTGAGTCGCTCGTTGGCGGTCACCACCTCCTCCACGTCGGTGTAGCCGCGCTCGGCGAGATGGGTCAGCACCTCCTGGACCAACTCGTCGGGCACGCTGGCTCCCGAGGTCAGACCCACCGTCTGCGCACCGACCAGCCAGGCGTCGTCGATCTCGTGGGCGAAGTCGACCAGGTGCCCGGCGCGGGCGCCCGCGTCGAGGGCCACCTCGACCAGGCGTACGGAGTTCGACGAGTTGCGCGAGCCGACCACGATCACCACGTCACACTCGGCGGCGATCTCCTTGACCACGTGCTGGCGGTTGCTTGTCGCGTAGCAGATGTCGTCGCTGGGCGGCGACTGGAGCATCGGCAGCCGCTTCTTGAGCCGGGCCACGGTCTCCATCGTCTCGTCCACCGACAGGGTGGTCTGCGACAGCCAGACGACCTTGTTCGGGTCGCGCACAGTGATCCGGTCGGCATCCTCCGGACCGTCCACCAGTTGGATGTGCTCCGGGGCCTCGCCGGCGGTGCCGATGACCTCTTCGTGGCCCTCGTGACCGATGAGCAGGATGTCGTAGTCCTCGGCGGCGAACCGCTTCGCCTCCTGGTGCACCTTGGTCACCAGCGGGCAGGTCGCGTCGATGGCCTTGAGCGACCGCTCCTTCGCCTGCTCGTAGACCTCGGGTGCCACGCCGTGGGCCGAGAAGATCACGGTGGCGCCCTCGGGCACCTCCTCGTTCTCCTCCACGAAGATCGCGCCCTTGGCCTCCAGCGTCCGCACCACGTGCTTGTTGTGCACGATCTGCTTACGCACGTAGATCGGCGCACCGTAGAGCTTGAGTGCCTCCTCGACGGTCTGCACCGCCCGGTCGACGCCCGCGCAGTAACCGCGGGGCTTGGCCAAAAGCACGCGCTTACCGGTCCCAGCCTCAGTCACCCACCCATCCTACGCGTCCCTGCTCTCCCCCGCCCCCGACATGTTGATCATGAGTTTGGCGGTGGTTGTCGATCTTCGAACCGCCACCGACCTCACGATCGAACGAGACGGGTGGGGCGGGAGTGAGGGGTGGGGGAACTAGGGTGAGGGGGTGGGGGACGGTGGGGTGGCGGTGAGCAGTTCGGAAGAGCCGTGGCCGGTGCGGGTGGTGAGCCAGAAGATCGGCGCCTGGGTCGCCCGGCTGGGTTGGGTGTGGGTCGACGGGCAGGTGGCGCAGATCAGCCGGCGGCCCGGTGCCAGCACGGTCTTCCTGACTCTGCGTGACCCGTCGGCCGAGTTGAGCCTCACCGTCACGACCAACCGCGACGTGCTCGACTCCGGCGCACCCGAGCTGCGGGAGGGCGCCCGGATCGTGGTGCACGCCAAGCCGGAGTTCTACGCCGCCCGAGGCACCCTGAGCCTGCGGGCCGACGAGATCCGGCAGGTGGGCCTGGGCGAGCTGCTGGCCCGGCTGGAGAAGCTCAAGAAGCTGCTCGCCGCCGAGGGGTTGTTCGACCGGGCCCGCAAGCGTCGCCCCCCGTTCCTGCCGCAGCGCGTCGGGCTGATCACCGGCCGGGCCAGCGCCGCCGAGCGGGACGTGCTCACCAACGCCCGCCGCCGCTGGCCGGCGGTGGAGTTCCGCACCGTGAACGTTGCCGTGCAGGGTCCCGGCGCCGTACCGCAGATCATCGACGCGCTCAAGGTGCTGGACAGCGACCCGAGCGTCGACGTGATCATCCTGGCTCGGGGCGGCGGCGGCATCGAGGACCTGCTGCCCTTCTCCGACGAAGCGTTGTGCCGGGCCGTGTTCGCCTGCCGTACGCCGGTGGTCAGCGCGATCGGCCACGAGACGGACGCGCCGCTTGTCGACTACGTGGCAGACGTACGCGCCTCGACGCCCACCGACGCCGCCAAGCGGGTGGTGCCCGACCTGGCCGAGGAGATCCGGCTGATCAATCAGGCCCGCCACCGGCTGCACCGAGCGGTACACAACCTCGTCGACCGGGAGACCCACCGCATCGACGCGCTCCGGTCCCGGCCGGTGCTGGCCCGCCCACAGGTGATGGTCGAGCAGCGGGCCGCCGATCTGGCCGCCCTGCGTCAGCGCGCCGAACGCAACCTGCGCCACCGACTCGCCGCCGCCGACGACGACCTGCGGCACACCCTGGCCCGGCTGCGGGCGCTCTCCCCCGCCGCCACCCTCGACCGCGGGTACGCCATCGTGCAGCGCGCCGACGGTCACGTCGTACGCGCGGCCGACGAGGTGGCGAAGGGCGACGCCCTGCGCGTACGCCTCGCCGACGGTGACCTCGCCGTGACGGTGACCGGCTCCTGACCGCGGCCCTCGACGCCGGCTGCGCAGCCCGACCTCGGGTCCCGACGCGAACGGCCCATGACCGAGCACACCGCGCGAGGTAGTTAAGCTTCGTCCCCATGACCAACCAGCCGTACGACACCACGGAGGCGGAGGCAGCGGATACCTCGACGGGGCACGGTGCGCAACCTCGCCGCCCGGGTCGACGGATCACCCTCACCCGCAGTCGTGCGGTCGCGGCGTGGGCGGTCCTGCTGGTGGCCGCCTGTCTCGCGTTCGGCCTGCCGACCGATCCGGGGTACGCCTTCCTCTGGTTGTGGGCGCTCGCGGTGGCCTGGCGCATCGACCAGCCCGTACGGTCGCACCTGGCCTTCGCGCGGGACTGGCTGCCGGTGATCGCCCTGCTCACCGTCTACAACCTCTCCCGTGGTTTCGCGGACAACATCCGGGAGCCGCACGTCACCGAGCTCATCAACGCTGACCTGCGGATGTTCGGGTGGCTGACCGACGGCAAGGTCCCGACGGTCTGGCTGCAGCAGGAGCTGTACGACCCGAGCCGGGTCCAGTGGTGGGAGGTGCTCGTCTCGTACGTGTACTTCTCGCACTTCGTGGTCGCGCTCGGTGTCGCCATCGCGCTCTGGCTCACCGCACGGCCTCGGTGGGCGGCGTTCATGCGGCGGTGGTTCGTGCTCAGCCTGGCCGGCTTGATCACGTACTTCCTGTATCCGGCCGCGCCCCCGTGGTGGGCGGCGGTCCACGGATACCTGGAGCCGGTGGAGCGCCTCAGCCTGCGCGGCGGGGCCGAGTTCGGCATGCACGGCGCGTTCAGTCTGATCCGGCTGGGCCAGCTCGCCTCGAACCCGGTGGCGGCCATCCCTTCGCTGCACACCGCGTTCGCCCTGTTCGTGGTGCTCTTCTTCGTCGGGCGCATCCGGAAGCGCTACGTCGCCATCCTGCTGCTCTATCCCCTGGCGATGACGTTCACCCTCGTCTACTCGGGCGAGCACTACGTCATCGACGTGCTGATCGGCTGGGCGTACGTGCTGGGCACCTTCGCGATCGTCAGCTTCGGCGAGCGGTGGTGGCGACGGCGACGGCTGCGGCAACGCGCCGCGACCCCCACACCCACGCCGGACGACGGTGACGCCGCCGCCGACCAGAGAGAGCACAGCGAGCCGAAACAGTCCGCCGCTTCCTGACCCGCCCCGCGCCCAGGCCCCACCCTCCGAAGGGAGTTGCTGTGCTCGACAGGATGGCCAAGCTCTCCGGCGGGCCGGCCACGGGCTTCGGTCGAATTCTCGTGCCGCTGATGTGGGTGGCGGTCTTCGTCGCGGCGGCCGCACAGGCGTGGGCGGGCCTGAGCCGGCCCTGGGCGGACCGGCTCAGCGACCTGCAGGTCTACATCGGCGGTGTCAGGACCTGGCTGGCGGGCGACAGCCTCTACGATTTCGCCGCAGCCGGCACCGGTGCCCCCTTCACCTACCCGCCGCTTGCCGGGCTCCTCTTCCTGCCGCTCGGCCACCTGAACACCACGGCGGTGATGGTCGGGTGGACGATCCTCACGGTTGCCGCGGTGGTGGCCATCGCAAAGATCACAGCAGGCGCCGCCGCCCGCACCTGGGGGCTCCGCAAGAAGGTGGCCGTGCCGGCTGTCGCCCTGCTCCTCTTCCTCTCCGCGCCCGTCAGCAGCAACCTGCGATTCGGGCAGATCAGCATCTTCCTGGTCCTGTTCGTGCTGGTCGACGCGGTGAAGGTGGTTCCCGAGCGGTACCGGGGGGTGGCCACCGGGCTCGCCGCCGCGCTGAAGCTGACACCACTGATCTTCATCCCGTACCTCTGGCTGGCCGGACAACGGGCGGCCGCCGTGAAGGCGCTCGGCACGTTCGTGGTCGCCACCCTGCTCGGCTGGCTGGTTCTGTTCGACGAGTCGGTGCGCTACTGGACGAAGGAACTGCTGGACGTCGAGCGGGTCGGCAACATCGCCACCGGCGGGAACCAGTCACTCAACGGAGCGCTGCTCCGGCTGGACCTGCCCGACTCGATCCGCTCCGGCACCGTCCTCCTGCTCGGCGGCGTCATCGTCGTGATCGCCCTGGTGCGGGCCACCCGGCTGTCCCGGCGGGAGAACCTGCTGGCCGCGACGCTGATCGTCGGCGCCGCAGGTCTGGTCTTCTCTCCGGTCTCCTGGACCCATCACCAGGTCTGGCTGGTGCTGGCCGCCGTCCTGCCGATCAGTGTCGCGGTCTGGAAGCGTCGGGCGTGGGCCGTGCTGGTGGCGATCGTGATGATCGCACCGGTGACCTCGATCGGCGCCGGGCTGCCGGGCGGCGTGGTGTGGGGTAACGCCCGGCTTGTCCTGGCCGTGGCGATCGCGTGCCTCGTGCCGTTCATCGGGCGCGAGCGCGGCGACGACGCGCAGCCCGGCGGGGAAACGAATCCGACGGACGAGTCGGGCGCCGTTCCCGGTCAGCGCCCCGTAGGCTCCCAGACGCTCTCTCGGTGATCACCGACAGAGGCACCGCGGGTCAGGAAGCCGACGGTGTCGGCCACGGTCAAGGAGATGCTCCGATGAGCGAGCAGACGAAGGACGTACCGCTCAACTACGAACAGGCCCGCGCCGAACTCGCGTCGGTGGTGGAACGGCTGGAGGCCGGCGGCACGTCGCTGGAGGAGTCGCTGGCGCTCTGGGAGCGGGGTGAGGAACTCGCGGTTATCTGCCAGCGTTGGCTCGACGGGGCCCGTGCCCGCATCGACGCCACCCGGCAGGACCCCACCGGCTGAACGCCGCACACGCACGACGCGGCGGGGGCACCTGACCCCCGCCGCGCGATCTGGCTCAGCTGAACAGGTTGTACAGCTCCGGCGGGGCCTCGACGACCTGGTCGGCCGGAGGCTTCTGCGCGGCGGTCGCGTTGCCGTAGTCGCTGTACGTCACCCGGATCTCCTGGGCCGCCGTTTCACCCGTGCCGGGAACCTGGAGGACCAGCTCGGTGAGCCGGCCCTGCGCGTCGGTGGTGGCGGTGAACGGCACCGAGTTCGCCTGCGCGCCGAGTGCCGTGATCATGCTCTGGTCGAGCGATCCGGCCTCGGCGGCCTTCGACAGGTCGATGGTGCCGGCGTACGCCCCGTCGCCGGTACGGCGTACCTCGGTGACGGCCTGGGTGAGCACCGCGCTGCCGGCCGGGTCGACCTTCTCGAAGTCGAAGCCGAGGTTGCGGTTGCCCTGGATGCGGGTCTGGTCGAGGTGCTGGTACTTGCCGAGGCTGAGCTTGTCCCGCCCCGGGACGCTGGACGCGGCCGCGCCCTGAAGATCCAGCTTGACCCAGCTGTCCGGCTTGGCGTGAATGAGGTCGAGGGTCATCGCGAGGTCGTCGGTCGGTTCGCCGATGTTCACCCGCATCTGGGCGCTCTGGCTCGGCTGGTGCACCTGCCCCTCGGCGGTGGAGCCGACACCGGACATCCGGAACCGGAAGTTGCCGTTGCTGATCTCCCGGGTCGAGTCCAGCAACGCCTGCTTGGCTTCGGCGTCACCTGCCGCACCGCTCGCGGTGGCGCTGGCGGTGGCGGACGGCGTACCGGTGGGCCCGGCCGTGCTGTCGCCGGTGCAGGCGGCGACTCCGGGCGTAAGCAACGCGGCGGCCATCAGGCCGGCGCTCAGTCGTCGTACGGTCATCGGTGTCTCCCAGCAGGGTCACCCGACGCATCTCGCGCGCCGGAGCTGTCTTCCTCTGTTCCCTGCCGGCCCGTCGGGCAATCACCTCGGCTGCCGCCACCCGCCGGTGGGCGGAGAACGCCGAACGGGGGCGGAACGAATCCGCCCCCGTTCGGGTGATGACCGGTCAGACCTACTTGAACATCTCGTACGTCTGCTCGTTGGCCTCGACGACCTGGTCCGCCGGCGGCTTCTGGGCGGCCTTGGCCGCGCCGTAGTCGGCGTACTTGATCGTGACGTCCTGCGCCTTGGTGTCACCGGCGGCGGGGACGGAGATGACCAGCTCGATCAGCCGCCCCTGATCGTCGAGCTTCGCGGTGAACGGGATCTGCTTGGCCTGGTCGCCCAGCGCCTTGATCACGTCCTCGTCGGCGGCGACCGAGTCCGTCGCCGCGGTCATGTCGACCTTGCCGCTGTACGTGCCCGGCCCGGTCTCCTGCACATCCGACAGCCCCTTGAACATCTCGGCCGCGTTGGCCGGGTCGCTGCCGTCCTTGAGCATGTCGAGGTTCTTGGCGTCGCCGGCCTTGGCGGCGTCGATGTACTGGTACTTGTCCTTCATCTCCGCCATGCCCGGCAGCCCGGCGAGCAGCTCGCCCAGGTCCATCTTCACCCAGGTCTCGGAGTCGATCTGGATGACGTCGAACTCCATGGTGAAGGTCTCGTCACCGGCCTTCATGGCCATCTGAGCGCTGTTGCTCGGCTTGTGGATGCTGCCACTGCCGTTGATCGACTCGGAGGCGACGGTGAAGGAGAAGTTGCCCTCGGCCAGCCCCTTGGTGGAGGCGACAAGTGCCTCCTTCGGGTCCTTCGGGACGGCGGCAGCGGAGGAGCCCGACGCGGTGGACGAGTCGGTGGCGCCGGAGTTGCAGGCGGCCACGCCGGGAACGAGCAGCGCGGCAGCGACAACGCCCACGCTCCAGCGTCGAATGTTCACAGACAATCTCTTCTCAAACTCGGAAAACCGGACGGGTCAGATCCGTCCGACAAACGAACGACCGGGAGCGTAACGGATCGGAGGGACATTTCGGGGACCATAAATTCAGTCCACCGCGCTGGCCATCTCCCGCAGCTCGTTGTCCCGGGCGTCGCCGATCACGATCACGGTGCGTTCCGGCTGGAGCAGCACGAGTGCCTGCTCGTTGCCCCGCGCGGTGTACCGCTGCCAGGTGCCGCCGCCGAGATCGGCCTGCCCCTGCGGCTGTCCCCGTTCGGTCAGCTCGGTGGGGAGCAACTGCTCCGGCGGCACGTTGCTCTGCACCAACTGCAGGCCGCGCCCTTCCGGAGTGACATATCCCACCCGTAGGGTGGCCCCGCCCTCGACCGCGCGGTACGAGGCCCGCACGGTCCGCCAGCCCTCGCCCAGCCCGGACGGCTCGCTCACCGGGAACTCCGCAGCCGCCCGCGCCTGTTCGAAAGCGGGTGTCGGGTCGACGGAGGTCGGCTGGTCACCACCGAGGAAACCCCGGTAGAAGGCGAGCAGCAGGGCGATCGGGACCAGCAGCACCAGCAGCGAAATCGCCATGTCACGCGGCGAGCGGGTGGAGGCCGGCTTCGCGGCACCCGCCGACGGGCCCGGCAAGGGCTGCGGGATGCCCGGGCCACCGCTGCGATCGGCGGTCGGCCGGTCATCACCCGGTGTCTGGTCTGCGGGTTCGCGGTCGGCATGCTGTGCGGGTTCCACCCCGCCATTCTGGCAGTTGCCCGACCGGCGGTATCCGGCCCATCACCGCCCCGCCCCGGCTCCGCGTCCGCCATCGTGTGAGGATCAGGAACGAAGCCGGCAGCTGCCCACCGTCGGCCCGGTCAACCCCGCACCGCCGCGAGGAGGAGCCGTTCAGATGACGACCACCAGGACCCGTACCCCACAAGACCTCGACCGCAACCTCGCTCTCGACCTCGTCCGGGTCACCGAGGCCGCAGCGATGGCTGCCGGCCGGTGGGTCGGTCGGGGCGACAAGGAGGGCGGCGACGGCGCCGCCGTCGACGCGATGCGCAAGCTGATCAACTCGATCCCGATGCGCGGGATCGTGGTGATCGGCGAAGGCGAGAAGGACAACGCGCCGATGCTCTTCAACGGGGAAGAGGTCGGTGACGGCACCGGACCCGAGGTGGACGTCGCAGTCGACCCGATCGACGGCACCACGCTGATGAGCAAGGGGATGCCGAACGCCCTGGCGGTGCTCGCGGTCGCCGAGCGGGGTGCGATGTTCGACCCGAGTGCGGTCTTCTACATGGAGAAACTCGCCGTCGGGCCGGCCTACGCCGACGTCGTCGACATCAACGCCGGTGTCGCCGAGAACCTGCGCCGGATCGCCAAGGTCAAGGGCACCAGCGTCTCCGAGGTGACGGTCTGTGTCCTCGACCGGTCCCGCCACGACGGCCTGGTCGACGACATCCGCCGGGCGGGTGCCGGCATTCGCTTCATCTCCGACGGCGACATCGCCGGCGCCATCGCCGCCGCCCGTGGGGAGTCCGACGTCGACGTCCTGATGGGCATCGGCGGCACCCCCGAGGGGATCACCGCCGCCTGCGCGCTGAAGTGCATGGGCGGGATGATGCAGGCCAAGCTCTGGCCCCAGGACGAGGCCGAACGGGAGAAGGCGCTGGCTGCCGGGCACGACCTGGACCGGGTGCTCACCACCGACGACCTGGTCACCGGCGACAACTGCTTCTTCGTGGCCACCGGCGTCACCTCCGGCGACCTGCTGCGCGGGGTGCGCTACCGGGCCGGCGGGGCGTACACCCAGTCGATCGTCATGCGCTCGAAGAGCGGCACGATCCGGGTGATCGACTCGTACCACCGGTTGGAGAAGTTGGCGCTCTACTCGGCTGTCGACTTCGACGGCCGGCCGCTGGCCGAGCAGGCGTGAGCGGGTACGGCGAGCGGACCTTCAGGCACGGTGGCCGGCCGCCTCGTACCGCCGTCGGGCGGAGCGAGGCGGCGGCGTGAGCATGGCCGGTACGGCGCCCCGGACGGCGAGGTCGGCGGGACGCCGGGTCGGCGCGGTGGCACTGGCGGCCGTCGCCGGCATGGCGGTGGCCGTCCAGTCGCGCATCAACGGCGAGTTGGGCGTACGCCTCGACGACGGCCTCGCCGCGGCGACCATCTCCTTCGGGGTGGGCCTGCTGCTGCTGTTGGTGCTGGTGCCCGCCACCCGTAGCGGGCGGCAGGGGCTAAGCGCGCTGCGCGCCGCCCTGAGCACGGGCACCATCCGCCCGTGGCAGTGCATCGGCGGGGCGTGTGGCGCGCTGCTGGTGTTCACGCAGGGAGCCACCGTCGGCACCCTCGGCGTGGCCGTGTTCACGGTGGCGGTGGTCGCCGGCCAGTCGGCGAGCAGCCTGGTGGTCGACCGGGCGGGCGTCGGCCCGGGCGGACGCCAGCCGGTGACCGGCGCCCGGCTGGCCGGCGCGCTGCTGACTGTGGCGGCGGTGCTGCTGGCCGTCGGTGGCCGGGGACTGGAGCCGGCTGCCCTCGGGCTGACCCTGCTGCCGCTGGTCGCCGGGGTCGCGGTCGCCTGGCAGCAGGCGGTGAACGGTTGGGTCCGGGTGGTCTCCGGCAGCACGTTGACCGCGACGGGGGTGAACTTCGCCGCCGGAACGAGTGTCCTGCTTGTCGCGTTCGCCGTCAGCGTCGTGGTGCGCGGGGCACCCTCCGGTGCCCTGCCGACGGAACCGTGGCTCTACCTGGGCGGGCTGGTCGGCGTGATGTTCATCGCGATCGCCGCGTCGGTGGTCCGCCTCATCGGCGTACTCGTGCTCGGGCTGGCGACCATCGCCGGTCAGGTCATCGGTGCGGTACTGCTCGACGTGCTGCTTCCGACGGCCGCGTCGCAGCCGGGCCTGAGAACCGTCCTCGGCGCGCTGCTCACCCTGGTCGCCGTCGCCGTGGCCACGCTGGGCAGCCGACTCCGCGTGCCGCCCAGCCGCCGACGGCCGTCCTGAGGCGTACGACTCAGGGCATGGTCATCGGCGACGTCGAGCCGTACGGATCGTCCAACTCGGGCCGGCGGCGACGGAAGATGATCGCCGCCACGATGCCGCCCAGCAGGCCGAACAGATGGCCCTGCCAGGAGATCCGTTCGTCGGTCGGCAGGACGCCCGCCAGCTGGCCGCCGTAGAGGAGGCCGACCAGCAGGAAGACGGCGAAGTTCCACCAGCTCCGCTCGAAGATGCCCCGGGTCAGCAGGATGCCGAGATAACCGAAGATGACCCCGCTCGCCCCGACGACGATCGTGTTGGGCGACCCGGTGAACCAGACGCCCAGGCCACTGGCCAGCACGATCACCAGCGTGGACCAGAGGAACCGTCGGGCACCGGCGGCCAGTACGAAGGTGCCGAGGAGGATCAGCGGGATGCTGTTGCTGTAGAGATGCTCGAAGCCGTGATGCAGGAACGGTGAGAAGAAGACACCGTCCAGCCCTTCGATGCGCTGCGGGATGATGCCGGCCGCGGCGTCGAAGCCGGCGCCGAGCCACTGGTCGAGGCCCTCGATCAGGAAGAGCACCGGCACCACGGCGCACATGGCGACGAAGGCACGGCCGATGGACGAGTAGAAGGCCTCGGTGCCGAACCGGTGCGGGTCGCCGTTGACAGGGTGCAGGCTCACCCGTCAACAGCTATCAGCAAACGCCGGCAGCCGCCACTTCCGGTCGCCCCGGATCCACGCCGGCAGCGCGTCCACCTGGTCGGTGACGCTGCCTGAGACGGTGAGGAAGTGCGCCACGGGTAGCCGGCCGCAGCGGCTACCCGCGCTCTCACCGGGGCTGGACCTGGTGGTACGGGTGCGTGGTCATGGTGAGCTGGCCGCCGATGACGGCCGGATCGGTCGCGGTCAGATCGGCCGCCTTGCCTGGCGGCAGGGCGAGGACCAGGGCACCGACGAGATCACCGGTCAGTCGCTCGTCATGCCGCCAGATCGGACCGGCGACCACGGCCGTGCCGGCGTCGACCTGGCGCCTGATCCAGGCGAAGTGGCCTGCCGCATTGCGCTGGGCTGCCAACGGCTGGGAGTGGTCCCAGCCCGGACCGGGGTGCACCAGGACGAGACTGGTGGTGGGAAGTTGATCCATCAGGTCAGGATGACAGCACCGGCAGGCGGCCACCCACAGCGTACGGCGCTCGTCGGTCCGACGCGGCCCGGACAGATCCGCATCGGGCCCAACTCCCGGGGGTACGCCCCATCCCCCTGGCTCGATCAACGCACATCGGCGGGAACCAGGAGTCCGTCATCGTTCCCGCCGATGCGTTGACCGGTCAGTACCAGCCGGTGTTCTGCGAGTGGTTCCAGGCGCTGCACGGGGTGCCGTAGCGACCCTTGATGTAGCCCAGTCCCCACTTGATCTGCGTGACGGGGTTGGTCTCCCAGTCCGAGCCGACCGTGGCCATCTTGTTGCCCGGGCGCGCCTGCGGGATGCCGTGTGCCCCGGAGGAGTTGTTGTGCGCCCGGGGGTTCCAGCCGCTCTCCTTGGTCCAGAGCTTGTCCAGACAGGGGAACTGATCGATCTTGAAGCCAGCGTCGATCATGAGGGCGCAGCCGGTCTTCCGGTTCCCGCTGTACTCCGCGCAGGACGCCGGGATCGGCCCGTCGTACGGCTTGAGGGCCCGGGCCCGAGCGGCGGCCTCCTTGGCGGCCTTTTCCTCGGCGGCCTTCTTGCGTGCCGCCTCTTCGGCCTTGCGGGCCTTCTCGGCGGCGGCGCGGGCCCGCTTCCGGGTCTCGACGGCCTGCTGGCGAGCGGCCCGCACCTGGCGGGAGACCTGCTGCTCCTGCCGGTAGTCGACGTCGATCTGGGTGACACTGCCGGCCACCTGCGCGCCCGGATCCGGGCGCGGCGTCTGGCGGTCATCGCTGAGGTAGAAGCCGCCGGCAACGCCCCCGGAGAGCAGCACGACAGCAACGCCACGGGCGGCGAACCGGCTCCACAGCCGACTCACGTGGTGATCCCTTCGTCGGGGTCAGGGACGCGGAGCGACCGACCCACTGGGCCGAAGCACACCGCGAGCGCCCGCGACCGGCTCTGCCGGTCGCCGTAGCCACACCGCGTCGTGTCTGGTGACTGTCCGCTCCCTGGTGGGAGTGGCGGACCGCCACCATTGATACCCGCGGTGCGTGGGCGCCCGTTGGACACCATCGCGCACAGTGAGGCCGATGGGAAACGACCAGCCTCAATTGTGACGTGCGTCACTCAAAAAATGGGTGGGAACACGCCCTAAAGGCTCATCATTGCGGGATGTCCTCCAGCAGATCGGTCACCATCGCCGCGATCGGAGATCGCTCCGAACGGCTGAGCGTGACATGCGCGAAGAGCTGATGACCCTTCAGCGCCTCGATCACAGCGGTGACGCCGTCGTGCCGACCGACCCGCAGGTTGTCCCGCTGCGCGACGTCGTGGGTGAGCACCACCCGGGATCCCTGACCGATCCGGGAGAGCACCGTCAGCAGGACGCCACGCTCCAGTGACTGCGCCTCGTCGACGATGACGAAGGCGTCGTGCAGGCTCCGCCCGCGGATGTGGGTCAGCGGCAGCACCTCCAGTAGACCCCGCGAGGTGACCTCCTCCAGCACGTTCTCGTGCACCACCGCGCCGAGCGTGTCGAAGACCGCCTGTGCCCAGGGCGACATCTTCTCCGACTCGGAGCCCGGCAGGTAGCCGAGTTCCTGGCCGCCGACGGCGTACAGCGGGCGGAAGACGATCACCTTCTTGTGCCGGCGGCGTTCCATCACCGCCTCCAGCCCGGCGCAGAGCGCCAGGGCCGACTTGCCGGTGCCGGCCCGGCCACCGAGCGAGACGATGCCGATCGACTCGTCGAGCAGCAGATCGAGTGCGATCCGCTGCTCGGCGGAGCGGCCGTGCACGCCGAACGCCTCCCGGTCACCACGGACCAGTCGGACGGTCTTGTCCGGCAGCACCCGACCGAGGGCCGACCCCCGGGTGGAGTGCAACACCAGCCCGGTGTGACACGGCAGGCCGGCAGCGGCGTCCACGTCGATGCTCTCCCCGCCGTAGAGCCGGCCGATGTCCTCCTCGGCCAGATCCAGTTCGGCCATCCCCGTCCAGGTCGGATCGCTCGCCTGGCCGTGCCGGTACTCGTCGGCCCGTAGCCCGACCGAGGCGGCCTTGACCCGCAGCGGCATGTCCTTGCTGACAAGCGTCACCTGCCGCCCTTCGGCGGCGAGATTCAGCGCGACGGAGAGGATCCGGGCATCGTTTGACTCGTTGCGGAAGCCCGGTGGCAGCACGCCGTCGTCGGTGTGGTTGAGCTCCACCCGCAGCGTGCCACCGTCGTCGTTGGCGGGCACCGGACGGTCCAGCCGCCCGTGACGTACGCGCAGCTCGTCCAACATGCGCAGCGATTTCCGGGCGAACCAGCCCAGCTCGGGATGGTGTCGCTTGCCCTCCAATTCGGAGATCACCACCAGCGGCAGAACCACCTCGTGCTCGGCGAAGCGGTGGAACGCCGCCGGGTCGCTGAGCAGGACGGAGGTGTCCAGGACGAAGGATTGCCCCGCTGGTCGGGGCTCCCTGGTGTCGGCCGACGCGGTAGCCGCGGTGCGGCGGCTCCGGGTGGTGCGGCGGGTCGTGGCAGTCGCGGCCGGGCTCTGGTCGGCCCCGGCGGTCGTACGGCGAGTGGTCACAGGCCTGCTCCGGCGGATGGGCACCCGGCCACCCGCGGTCCGCCTCCTCCGGTGCCCGACGGACACGGGGTCGGATGCGGGCCCCGTGCGCGAGGTCGCAGGCCGGGCGGGCCGGCTGGCTCGGGACAATCCCGCGCCATGCCTAGACGCTAGCTCCCCGCACCCGTCCCGGCTAGAGCATGATTCAGAACGTCCACCGGCGACGAGCCTGCGCCGGGCGGGGTGAACCGGCCGGGATGCATGCCCCCTGCGCGCACCCCGGCCGGTGGGACCACCGCCACCGGTCTGGCCGTGATCCCGCGCGGCACCCGCCCGATCGAGCGGTACGCCGCGTTTCTGGACGGGCCCGCGAGCCCGTCGACCGGTCTCAGCCGGTTCGTCGCACGAGGGTGCCGGTCGGGTGCCGCCCGGTTACCGAGGCGGTCGGCGTCGTGAACGACGATCCGGTGTACGTGGTGCCGGGCTGAGCCACGGCGGCCGGCACCCGGGCGTTGGCCGGCCCGGTGACCGCCAGGGCGGTGGCGATCGCGGCCTGGGCGTCGCGCCGCCGGCGGTTCCAGGCGCCACGATCACCGTCGAAGTAGCCCTGCCGATAGCCGAAGCGGTAGCCGATGCGGTAGCTGAGCTGCCCGTGCAGCCGTCCGGCCGCGTAGCTCGTCGCCGCGAGCACGAGCACCAGGAAGATCGCGAGGAAGGGACTCATCCGGCCGCTCCGGTGCCTCGCACGTTGCTCATCGTTCCTCCGGCTCGACGGTGGTCGGGTCGGTCATCAGCAGGCGGTCGAGGTCGTCGGTGCCGACCTCCTCGACCAGCTCGACGCTGATCCGGCAGCCGTCCAGGACCACTTCGGCCACCGACGACCGGCGGATCTCGCCACCGGCGTCGTAGACCCGGACGCTCAGTTCCGGGCAGCCGAGGTGGGTCCGCCAGGCGTTCCACTCGGTCCGGTCGCCGACACTGAGCGAGAGGTAGCGACAGCCCCGGGCCAGGTAAAGACGCCAGGGCGCGCTGAGCCCTGCGGCGACACCCTCCGCGATCAGGCCGAAGGCCTGCGCACGGGTTGCGAGTTCGGTCACCGCACCTCCCGCGCATCGGGCGCGTGACGCAGGTGAGCACTTATCGTCTCATGCACGTGACACACCGTAGGTTGTCCCATGGGCGTGACAGTATCAGCTTTTCGTGCGTTTGCCCCCGCACCTACGTACATCTATCCTGCCCAGGTGACACCCCTCAGGAAGAATGTCGGCACCCTGATTGACCAGTCAGCATCGGCGTCACGTAAGCGTGACAAAGGCGTGCCGAGGACGCCTACTCAGGTCCAACGGTCGTACGGTCACGAGGTGACCGAGACCGCCAATGCACGGAAGATCGCTTTCGCCACCTTCGTCCGACGGGCCCTCGACGAGGCCCGTGCCACCCGGGCATGGAGCGGCACCGAGGTCTCCCGGCGTACCGGCGTCTCACGGCAGACGATCAACCGCTGGGTACGCGGCGACTGGGCCAGCGACCCCGAGGCCGAGCGGGTGGTGGCGTTCTGCGAAGGCCTCGGCCTCGACCCGACGCCGGCCTTCGCGGCACTCGGCTGGGATCGGACCTCCGCCCGACACCGGTCCACCTCGACGCCCCCGCCGATGGACCCCGACGTCGAGGCGCTGCTCCGCCGACTGGTCGACCCCGACGTCTCGGACGCGGAGAAGTTCCACATCAGAGAAACCATCCGCTACCTCGCATACCGGCCGACCCTGCCGACAGGTGTCCGAAAGCGAGGGGAAGCTGCCAGCTAGTTCTCAGATGGCGAAAGAACAGCAGGTCAGCCTCATTCGTTTCGCTTCGGGGCGGGATCGGGCACGCTAGCGTCCGTATCTGTACTGCTTGGGCTCGTCGTCGGCGGGGGGACGGGACAAGGCCGAACCCAGCCCTGCGGGACAGAAGGAGGGTCTTTCATGACCCTGAAATGGTCGGCAGTCGTGGTCGCGACAGTCTCGGTGACACTCTGCGTCACCGGCAACGCGGTGACCCTGGCCCTCGACGGCGGGCAGCTTCCGCTGCTCGTCAACCTCGTCGCGCTCGTCGCCGCGAGCACCGCGATCGTCCTGGCTGTGATCGCTGAGCTGCACGAGCGGCTCAACGACCGGGTCACCGCGCTCACCGAGTTCCTGGTCGAGCGGCTCCGGGAGATCGAGGCGCACACCGGCGACCGCAACGCCGGATTCGTGGAGGGTTACCTGCTCAGTCACGGTCAGGAGGCGGCCGTATTGCCGTTCGGTCGCCGAGGACGGGGAGCCGCCGAACGCTGAGCGCAAGGGCCGAACGAGCCGACTCGGGCCAGGATTGATCGCCAGAAGCCGGGGTACGCTGTGGCGCGTGCCACCGTTGAATCTGGGCGACCAACAGCCGAAGATCCCGTTGAATGCCGACCAGGCCTGGCGAATCACCGCCGACCGGGCCGGCGAGACCGTGCTCTTCTTCGACTTCGACGGCACACTCGCGCCGGTCGCCGACGACCCGACAAAAGTGCAGCCCGCGCCGAAGGTGCTGGCCGCTATCGAGGCGCTGGCCCCGGTGGTACGGCGGATCGCGATCGTCTCCGCCCGGCCCGTCGAGTTCCTGCGGGAGCACTTCGACGGGCTGAGCGGCGTGGACCTCTACGGCCTGTACGGCCTGGAGCACAGCCACTCCGGCGGCGAGACGGTCACCGAGCCGGCCGCCCTGCCCTTCGTGCCCACCATGAGCGAGCTGGCCGACCTGGCCCGGGCCGAGCTACCCGCACAGGCCCTGGTGGAGTACAAGCGGCTGTCGGTGGCCCTGCACTGGCGTACCGCGCCGCAGCTGGCGGACACGGTCGAACAGTGGGGTCGGGCCCAGGCCGAACGCCTCGGGCTGCGGGTGCAGATCGGCCGGATGGTGCTGGAGGTCAAGCCGCCGGTCGACCGGGACAAGGGCATGGTCATCGACGAACTGGTGCAGGACGCGGGTGGTGCCTGGTACTTCGGCGACGACGTCTCCGACATCAAGGCGTTCGCCGCGCTGCGGGCCCGTGCCGCCGCCGATGCCGACTTCATGGGAGTCTGCGTCGCCGTCGCCAACCCGGAGACCGGTGCCGAGGTCGCCGAGGCCGCCGACCTGACCATCGACTCGCCGGCCGCCCTGGGTGACTTCCTCACCGAGGCCACCCACCACCTGACCTGACGGCCCGCGAAGGGCCGACCCGCTCAGGCCCCGAAGCGGCGCTGACGGGTGGCGTACGAGCGCAGTGCGCGGAGGAAGTCGACCCGGCGGAAGTCCGGCCAGTTGAGTTCGCAGAAGTAGAACTCCGAGTGTGCCGACTGCCAGAGCATGAAGCCGGACAGCCGCTGCTCCCCGCTGGTCCGGATGATCAGATCCGGGTCCGGCAGGCCTCGGGTGTAGAGGTGCTCCGAAATGTCGTCGACGTCGAGGGAACCGGCCAGTTCCTCAAGCGTGCCGCCGTTGGCCGCGTGCTCCAGCAGCAGCGAGCGGACCGCATCGGCGATCTCCCGGCGGCCCCCGTACCCGACGGCGATGTTGACCTGAGCGCCGCCGCTGCGGTCCCGGGTCCGCTCCTCGGCGGCCTTGAGCGCGGCGGCGTGGTGCGCCGGCAGCACGTCGAGCGCGCCCACCATCCGCAGCCGCCAGGGGTTGCCCGCCTCGGCCAGCTCGGTGGTCAGATCTTCGATGATCTGGAGCAGCGGGTCCAGTTCCGCCGCGGGGCGGGAGAGATTGTCGGTGGAGAGCAGCCAGAGCGTCACGTGGCCCACCCCGGCGGCGTCACACCACCGCAGCAGCTCCTTGATCCGCTCGGCACCCATCCGATGCCCGTCGTTCGGGTCGACGAACCCCATCTCCCGGGCCCACCTGCGGTTACCGTCGCACATCACGCCCACGTGGCGGGGCACCGGACGGCCCGCGAGCTTGGCCGTCAGCCGCCGCTCGTAGACGGAGTAGAGAAGTTTCCGCAGAGTCATCACTTGCAGAGTAGCGAGCCCGCGCGCAGGAGAGCGTGCCGGTGGCAGATACCGCACCGAGCGGCCGAGACCCGGTCGAATCGCCCCAGCTCAGGACGCGGGCGCGGCGGTGGAGGCACGGCGTACGCCGTAGAGGGCGAGGATCGCCGCAGCGACAAGCGGCGTGCCGTCGCGGATCAGGCCATCCACTCCGAGTAACCACCAGCACAGCGGAAGGTCCACCGCGAGCACGATCACGGTGATCACCACGAGCAGGATGCCCGCCCAGCGCTTGCCGCGCATCAGGAACGCGGTGCAGAACAGCACCAGGTAGCTGGTCGCGATCCCCGCCGCCAACCAGAACAGCACCGCAGGCAGGGCGAACGGCCGGCCGTCGAGGATCTCCGCGACGGCCACCAGCGCCGGTACGAGCATCAGCGGGCTGTAGGTGAACGCGGCGACCCGGCTGGTCAGCAGCCAGGCGTTGGCCTCCGGTCGACGTGGTGGCGTTTCCCGCCAGAAGATGCCGGAGCGCTCGATGACCAGGCGGGGCCGGTGCCGCACCAGATGGCCGGCGATGGCCGGGGAGCGGTACAGCAGCCAGACCACGGCGACGCACAGCGCGGTGAGCAGGGCGAACCCGAGCAGACCGGGCAGCGGTGGCACGCCGTGCCGGGGCACGATCAGCCGCCCGACCGCGAAGACGGTCGTGACGGCGAGGATCAGGCCGAGCGGTCGGGCCACCGTACGCCCTCGTCGTACGTGACCGATCAGCAGCAGGAAGCCGATCGACCGCAGCATCGCCCAGCCGGTGCGTACCGCCAGCCCGAATCCCTGCTCCGGGGCGTACCACCAGTTGAGCACCTCGACCACGACGGTGGCCGCAGCGGTCACGGCGAGCAGCACGGTCATGGCCCGGACGGCGGACGGCCGCCGGACCTCGGTCTCGGCGGCCGTCCTCATGGGATCCGATGATGCCTCGGATCCGGCGTCGATCACACCCCGCGCGGCGACTGTTCCGCGTCGAGTCGGGCCCGCAGGGCGTCCAGCTCGGCCCAGAGCACACCGGGCAGCTTGTCACCGAACTTCTCGAACCACTCGGTGACCATCGGCAGCTCGTTGCGCCACTCGTCCGGGTCGACCTTGAGGGCGATCCGGACGTCCTCCGGAGTCATGTCCAGGCCCTCGACGTCGAGGGAGTCCAGCGTCGGGACCATGCCGATCGGCGTCTCGACGGCCTCCGCCCGACCCTCGATCCGCTCGATGACCCACTTGAGCACCCGGGAGTTCTCGCCGAATCCGGGCCACAGGAAGTTGCCGTCGGGGTCCTTGCGGAACCAGTTGACGTAGTAGACCTTGGGCAGCTTCGACTCGTCGCCGTTGGCGCCCTTGCCCATCTCGATCCAGTGCCGGAAGTAGTCGCCACCGTGGTAGCCGATGAACGGCAGCATCGCCATCGGGTCACGACGGACCACACCGACCGCGCCGGAGGCGGCGGCGGTGGTCTCCGAAGAGAGGGTGGCGCCCATGTAGACACCGTGCACCCAGTCCCGGGCCTCGGTCACCAGCGGTACGGTGTCCCGCCGCCGGCCACCGAACAGGATCGCGTCGATCGGTACGCCGTTGGGGTCGTAGTAGTCCTCGGCGAGAATCGGGCACTGGGCGATCGGGGTGCAGAACCGGCTGTTCGCGTGCGAGGAGAGGCTCTCGCTCTCCGGCGTCCAGTCGTTGCCCTTCCAGTCGATCAGGTGCGCCGGCGGCTCGCCCATGCCCTCCCACCAGATGTCACCGTCGTCGGTCAGCGCGACGTTGGTGAAGATGGAGTTGCCCTTGTCCAGGGTCCGCATGGCGTTGGCGTTGGTCTTCCAGTCGGTGCCGGGTGCCACGCCGAACAGGCCGAACTCCGGGTTGACCGCGTAGAGGCGACCGTCCGGGCCGAACCGCATCCAGGCGATGTCGTCACCGATGGTCTCGACCTTCCAGCCCGGGATGGTCGGCTCCAGCATGGCCAGGTTGGTCTTGCCGCAGGCCGACGGGAAGGCGCCGGCGATGTGGTAGACCTTGCCCTCCGGCGAGGTGATCTTGAGGATCAGCATGTGCTCGGCGAGCCAGCCCTCGTCGCGCCCCATCACGCTGGCGATCCGCAGCGAGTAGCACTTCTTGCCGAGCAGCGAGTTGCCGCCGTAGCCGGAGCCGTAAGACCAGATCTCCCGGGTCTCCGGGAAGTGCGAGATGTACTTGGTCTCGTTGCACGGCCAGGCCACGTCCTGCTGACCGGGGGCCAGCGGGGCGCCGATCGAGTGCAGAGCGCGGACGAAGTCCGCGTCGTCACCCATCGCCTCCAGGATCTTGGCACCCATCCGGGTCATGATCCGCATGGAGGCGACCACGTACGGGCTGTCGGTGATCTCGACACCGAACATGGGCTTCTCGGCCTCGACCGGACCCATCACGAACGGAATGACGTACATCGTGCGACCGCGCATCGAACCGCGGTACAGATCGGTCATCGTCCGCTTCATCTCGGCCGGCGCCATCCAGTTGTTGGTCGGGCCGGCGTCCGCTTCGTCCACGGAGCAGATGAACGTCCGCTCCTCGACCCGGGCGACGTCCGTCGGGTCGGTCCGGGCATAGAACGAGTTCGGTTTCTTCTCGGGATTGAGCCGGATGAGGGTGCCGGCCTCGACCAGTTCATCGGTGAGGCGACGCCATTCCTGATCGGACCCGTCAACCCAGACCACCTGGTCAGGGGTGGTCAGTTCAGCGACCTCACGGACCCAGGCGAGCAGTTTGGGGTGGGACGTCGGGGCCTGATCGATACCCCGAACGGTGGCCGGAGCAACCATGACACTTCTCCTTGTGGTCGACGCTGACCGGTCTATTGGAGTGCACGAGTCTTGGCGCGCGATGTGCGTCGCCTTCGTGGAAACCTGGGATTGGGCTCAGCGTAAACCGACGGACCTCCACAGTCAGTGGGACTGGTTGTGAAGAACTGCACAAGGTACGGGCACGCTGCCGCTTCACGGCCCTTTACCCGCTTTCGCGCGCAGTTTCACGCAAATCTTGCGGTGAACCTCTATCAGGGCCACCCGGCGTAGCCGCTTTGGCACCTGCTGGGAGGTAGCGGGAATCAACTCCGGATTGAACTGGTCCGGTTACGCTCCGTTCGTGCCCGTCCGCACCGCCGCGCCACTGGACACCGCAAGCCGCCGCTGCCCGCCTGCGGGGCCGCCAACCGGTACGCTCGCACGGTGGCCGCCACGATGACCGGAGAGCCAGGCTCCCGGCAGACCCGACGGGGTCTGATCCACTCCCTGCGGGACCGTTTCGGTCACCTCGTGCGCGAGATGAGCAAGTTCGCCACCGTGGGCGGAGTGGCCTTTCTCATCGACTTCGCCCTGTTCAACTACCTGATCGGCCCCGCCCGGGTGGAACAGATCACGGCGAAGACGATCGCCACGGTGATCGCGGCCACGTTCGCGTTCCTGGGCAACCGGTTCTGGACGTGGCGGCACCGCAAGCGCTCCCACCCGGCCCGCGAGTACGCGCTGTTCTTCTTCTTCAACGCGGTGGGCCTGGGCATCGCGGTGGCCTGCCTGGCCATCAGCCGCTACGGCCTGGGCGGCATCTGGCCGGAGGTCTTCCAGACCCGACTGGCCGACAACATCGCCAGCTTCGTGGTGGGCACCGGCCTCGGGACGCTGTTCCGATTCTGGTCGTACCGACGGTTCGTCTTCGTGGATACGGGAACTCCTGTCGCCGCGGAAGTTGACCGGGACCGCGGGGCGTGACCTCCCGCCCACCCGTACGGCCGGAGCCTGCCGGCCCGAGCCCACTGCCCTAAGGTGTTACGCATGCCTCTTGTCCGTCTGCTGCCTGAGCGCTGGCAGAAGTTCATCCATGAGGCGCTCAAATTCGGCCTGGTCGGTGGCATCAACACCGTCATCAATTATGCGGTGTTCAACGCCCTCGCCCTGACGATTTTTGTCGATGGTCAGCTGAAAGCGACGGTGATCGCCACGGTGGTGGCGACAATCACGTCATATCTGATGAATCGGCACTGGACGTACCGAGATCGCCCTAAATCGGCCATGCAGCGGGAATACGCCCTTTTCTTCCTGTTCAACGGGGCGGGCCTGCTGATCGAACTCGGTGTCCTCGCCGCCGCGAAGTACGGCCTGGGCATGACCAGCCTGTTGGCGCTGAATGTGGCCAAGACCGGTGGTGTGGTGTTGGCGACGCTGTTCCGCTTCTGGTCGTACCGCACCTTCGTCTTCCAACCTGCCGCGCCCGCCGAGGCCAAGCCGGCCTGGCAGGGTCTGCCCCGCGACGAGTGGGACACGATGGCCGGAATGGACCCGGTGGCCGAACTCGCCGAGTCCGTCACCGAGTTGGAGGAAGAGGAACCACCCGCCACCCGGCCGCCGAGCCTGACGCCTCGGCCGCTCCAACCCCGCGCCGCGGCCCTGAGCAACGAGGCCGAGCTCACCGCCGCGCTGGACAAGGAGCTGGAGGCCGAGCTGGCGGCAGAACTCCAGCCCGCCCCGGCGCACCGCCGCTTCCGGCGCCGCTGATCCTCTTGTACGCCCGAGAGCGCCCGCCAGGCATGGCGGGCGCTCTCGCTGCGTCAGCTCAGAGGCCGGACTTGTTGTCGCGTTCGGCGAGGATCTCGCGCAGTTCCCCGTCGCCCAACGAGTGCTTGTCGTGGAACGCCTCGACCAGCTCGTAGAGCTTGGTCTGGACTCGGTCGACCTTCGGCACGTCGGGCAGCACCGACTGGCCCCGCTCGCCTGCCGACTCGATGGTGAGCGTGCCGTAGCCCAGCAGCCGCCCGACGAACTGCTGGTTCATCGAATGGTCGTTGACCCGGCTGAGCGGGATGTCCCGCCTCTCCCGGGAGAAGACCCCGTGCTGGAGCACCACCCGCTCGTTGGTGAACAGATAGTGCGTGGTGCGCCAGACGATGTACGGCCACACACCCAGCACCAGTACGGCCAGCACCGCCAGCCCGCCGATCACGGCGAGGGTGATGGAGCCACCTCCACCGGAGGGTAGGAACACCAGACCGACCACCACCGCGGCGATGGCGAGCACCAGCACCGCCACCGGCCGGATCAGAGCCTTCCAGTGCGGACGCAGGTGCAGCACGACGTGCTCGTCCTCGGTGAGCACGTCTTCGGGGAACGCCACGGATACCTCCTCGCAGAACCGGACGCGCAGACGTTAACCCCCCACCCCCACTCCGCCACATCCACCACGCGGCCACCCTCCCCACCCCGTCCACCCACACCTCGCCGATCTCGCACTTCCGGTCACCCTTACACCCCGCTATGCACCTTTCGCCCCGACCAGAACCGCAAGATCGCCGGGCCGAGAGAGGGGCGCGCGAGGGGCGGGGGTTAGCGGAGGTGGAGGAGGTCGGCGGCGGGGAGGGAGTGGGTGGTGGGGGTGGGGTGGGGGGTGGTGAGGAGGAGGTGGCCTTCGCCGGTGATGGTGGTGGCGGTGCCGGTGAGTTCGGTGCCGTCGGGGAGGAGGGCGCGGACCTCGCGGCCGACCGTGGCGCAGACCTTCAGGTACGCCTCGCGCAGGCCACTGGCGGTCGCGTCGCCGCCGGCAGCCCGCCAGCGGGCGTACCAGTCGGCGAGTGAGCGGAGCAGGGCGCGCAGGAGTGGGTCCCGGTCGGTGGCCGTCGCGCCGGCCAGTTGCAGCGAGGTGGCCCGCAGGCCGGTCGGGTTCTCCGGCAGCTCGTCGGCGCGCAGTGTGACGTTCAGTCCGATGCCCAGCACGACGGCGGGCGGGTCACCGAACTCGGGGCCGGGCACTGCCTCGGCGAGGATGCCGGCGCACTTCGCCCCGTCGATCAGCAGGTCGTTCGGCCACTTCAGGCTGGCGTCCAGCTCGGCCAGCCGACCGACCGCCTCCACCAGCGCCACTCCGGCCAGCAACGGCAGCCAGCCGTACCCCGACGGTGGTGCGGGTTGCCAGTCGCGGTCCGGCACCGCCTCCCCGGGCCGCAGCAGCACGCTCGTCGCGATGCCGGCGCGCGGCGGCGACTGCCAGGTCCGGCCGCGCCGCCCCCGGCCGGCGGTCTGCCGCTCGGCCACCACGACCAGGCCCTCCGGCTCGCCGTCGCGGGCCGCCTCGGCAACATCGGCGTTGGTCGAGCCCGTTTCGGCGCGCAACTCCAACCGCGCCCACGGACCGTACGGCGCGACCAACGCCCGGCGCAGCCGCGCCGCCGACAGCGGCGGACGGTCCAGATCGGTGTACGGCGAGCCCGGCATCCCGTCAGCCTACGGTTTACCCCTCCTGCCGAGCGCCGCTGACCTGAACCATCGTTATATTCCCTGGGTGACTACCGAGACCGGCAGCAACCTGCACAGCACCGCCGGCAAGCTGGCGGACCTGGCGCGACGGGTCGACGAGGCGGTGCACGCCGGGTCGACCCGAGCCGTGGAGAAGCAGCACGCCAGGGGCAAGAAGACCGCCCGTGAGCGGATCGACCTCCTGCTCGACGAGGGTTCCTTCGTCGAGTTGGACGAGTTCGCCCGGCACCGGTCCACCAACTTCGGCCTCGACCGCACCCGCCCGTACGGCGACGGTGTGATCACCGGCTACGGCACCATCGACGGCCGGCAGGTCTGCGTCTTCGCGCAGGACTTCACGGTCTTCGGTGGCTCCCTGGGCGAGGTCTTCGGCGAGAAGATCGTCAAGGTGATGGACCTCGCCATGAAGATCGGCTGCCCGGTCATCGGCATCAACGACTCCGGTGGCGCCCGCATCCAGGAGGGCGTCGTCTCCCTCGGCCTCTACGGCGAGATCTTCTTCCGCAACGTACGCGCCAGCGGCGTCATCCCGCAGATCTCGCTGATCATGGGTCCGTGCGCGGGCGGCGCGGTCTACTCCCCCGCGGTCACCGACTTCACCGTGATGGTCGACCAGACCTCGCACATGTTCATCACCGGCCCCGACGTCATCAAGACGGTCACCGGTGAGGACGTCGGCATGGAGGAGCTGGGCGGGGCCCGCACCCACAACAGCCGCAGCGGCAACGCGCACTACCTCGCCACCGACGAGGACGACGCCATCGACTACGTCAAGGCGCTGCTGTCCCACCTGCCGTCCAACAACCTGGACGAGCCGCCGGTCTTCCCCGTCGACGCGGACCTGGCCGTCACCGACGCCGACCGGGAACTGGACACCCTGATCCCGGACTCGGCCAACCAGCCGTACGACATGCACCGGGTGCTCGAACACGTGCTCGACGACGGGGAGTTCCTGGAGGTCCAGCCGCTCTACGCACAGAACATGGTGGTCGGCTTCGGTCGGGTCGAGGGTCGGCCGGTCGGTGTGGTGGCCAACCAGCCGATGCACTTCGCCGGCACGCTGGACATCGCGGCCAGCGAGAAGGCGGCCCGGTTCGTGCGTACCTGCGACGCCTTCAACATCCCCGTGCTGACCTTCGTGGACGTGCCCGGCTTCCTGCCCGGCACCGGCCAGGAGTGGGACGGCATCATCCGCCGGGGCGCCAAGCTCATCTACGCGTACGCCGAGGCCACCGTGCCGAAGGTCACCGTGATCACCCGCAAGGCGTACGGCGGGGCGTACGACGTGATGGGCTCCAAGCACCTGGGGGCCGACCTCAACTTCGCCTGGCCGACCGCGCAGATCGCGGTGATGGGCGCCCAGGGCGCGGTGAACATCCTCTACCGGCAGGAGTTGGCCGCCGCCGAGGACCCGGCCGCCGTCCGCGCCGAGAAGATCGCCGAGTACGAGGACACTCTCGCCAACCCGTACGTGGCCGCCGAACGCGGGTACGTCGACGCGGTCATCCCGCCGCACGAGACCCGTACCCAGATCGTCCGGGCCCTGCGCGTACTCCGCACCAAGCGAGAGACCCTCCCCCCGAAAAAGCACGGCAACATCCCCCTCTGACAGCCCTCCCCCTCCCCCGCCCCACGCCCCACGCCCCACGCCCACGCCCGCGCCCACGCCCACGCCCACGCCCGCGATCTTGCAGTTTGGGTCGCCTTTCTGCGGCTTCTGCCCCTTATGCGGGGACCAAAAGTGCAAGATCGCGGGCCGAGTGGGGTGGGGTGGGGGTGGGGGTGGGGGGGTCAGCAGGTGGGGTTGGAGGCTAGGCAGAGGCGTTGGGCGGCGATGGTGGCGACGCGGCGTAGTTCCGGGTCGGGGGCGTCGCGGTTGAGGGTCAGCACCGTGATGAGGTCGCCGACGCGCAGGACGGCGGTGGTGTCGGGGGGTGCGGGTTCCCGGGTCGCGCCGGTGTCCAGGTTGCGGGTTGCCGTGATGGTGTGCCGGATCAGCATCGCCTCGTCGCCGGCGAAGTCGCGGTCGGTCACCTCCCATCGGTGGTCCGCCTCGGCTCGCGCGATGCGGTCCCCCCACAGGACATCGCCGGCCGATCGCCAGTTCGCGCATGGTGCGAGCATCTCGTCGAGTCGGCTGAAGAAGCCGGCGACCCGCTCCGGTGCGATCCGGTAGACGTCCTGACTGAGCAGCACGTCGGCCGGCTGCCGGGCACCGTCCGCGCTCGCCCGCAGCAGGGTCTGCGAACGCGAGTACCGCGACGGCTCCCAGTAAGCCGCCCGCCCCTGCTCCTCCAGGCAGACCGGCAGCAACTTGTCGATCTGCACCAGCTCGCCGACGCCCGCCTGACCGAGCGGCGGATCGGTCATCGCGGTCAGATCCGTCGGCTGCACCAGTACCTCGTGGGGAATCTCCACGTGTGCCGACTGCGAGCTCTGCGGCGGAGCGACGGCCGGCGGCCCCCCGAGACGCAGCCCCGCGATCACCGGCCCAGCGGCCAGGACCAGCACTGCGGTCGCCGTACCGACCATGGCCCGGCGTCGCCGTCGGCGGGCCCGCTCACGCAGCACCGCAGGTTCCGGCCAGCGTACGTCCCGCAGGTCGTTCTGGAGTCGCTCGACGAACGTCATCTCGTCACGCACCGGGTGCCTCCTCCAGGTCAGAGACGGCGAGCAGTCCGGCGAGCGCGGTACGCCCCCGGGAAAGGCGGGCCTTGACCGTGCCGACCGGGGCCGAGGTCTGCCGCGCCACCTCGGCGACAGGCAGGCCGACCAGGTAGTACAGCGCGATCGCGACCCGCTGCTCCTCGGGCAGACGACGCAGGGCGGCGACCACCTCGACGGTTTCCGTGCCCGGCGCGGGGACGCTCTCCACCGCGCCGTGCCGCAGGTACGCCCGAGCCCGGCTACGCAGACTGCGCCACCGGCTCACCGCGAGCCGGCTCGCCACCACCCGTACCCACGCCTCCGGGTCGTCGTAGTGCCGCACCGTGGACCACCGTTGCCAGGCTCGGACGTACGCCTCCTGAACGGCGTCCTGGGCTTCGGCGAGGTCACCGGTGAGCACGTAGACGAAGCCGAGCAACCGTTGTCGGCTGCCCCGGTAGAAATCGTCGAACCCGTCGACGTCCGGCACCTGCCACCTCCCTGCGGGTCGTAGAGGACACGCACCAGGGGGTGGGTGCGGTTGCCGCCGGACCCGAACCGGTCGGGCCGGAGGTCGGGTCACCAGGTGATGCCGGCCTCCGCGAGCAACGGGCCGGCCAGCATCAGACCGCCGACGACCAGCACCGCCAGGTTGACCAGACCGAAGAGGACGACCCAGAAGAACGCCGGAAGCCCGGTGATCCCGGCCAACTGGTCGGCGTCGGAGGCGGGCATCCCCCGCCGGGTACGCAGCCGTTGCAGCTCGATCACCGGTCGTACGCCGCCGAGCAGCAGGAACCACACACTCGTCCAGGCGAAGGCGGCCTGCACCTGCGGGTTGGCGTACCACGAGACGGCGAGCACCACTCCGCCGGTGACCAGCAGCGACAGCACCCCGAACAGGTTGCGGATCATGACCAGCATGGCGAGCAGGAGGATCACCGCGAGCCAGAGCAGCAGCGTGATCCGGTTACCGGCCAACAGCCACGCCCCACCCAGGCCGACCAGCGGTGGCGCGATATAGCCGGCGAGCAGGGTGAGCACCATTCCCGGACCGGTGGGCCGCCCCGCGGACAGCGTCAGTCCCGAGGTGTCCGAGTGCAGCCGGATGCCGCGCAGCTTACGGCCGGTGAGCAGCGCGGCCAGGGCATGGCCGCCCTCGTGCGCGATGGTGATCGCGTTGCGGGCGACCCGCCACGGCAGCCGGGTGCTGACCACCAGCAGCGCGACCACGCCGGTGAGCAGCACCAGCAGCGGGGGCGGGTCGGGCTGCGCGCCGACCAGGCGGTCCCAGAACTCCGTCATGCCCTCGATCGACACCATGGGGCGCGAGCCTACCGCCCGTGTTCCGGTGTCATTGCCGGGCCAACCGCCCGTACGGTGTGAGACTGACCGGGTGGCGATCGGATCGGGAGGTGTACGCCGGTGAGCGCAGCCCCTCTGGAACCCCACGTCGGCCTCTGGACGGAGGACGACTACTTCGCCATGGGCGAGACCCATCACCGGATCGAGTTGCTCGACGGGAGCCTGATCGTGAGCCCTGCTCCGAGCCGACGGCTTCAGCGAGTCGCCAGGCGACTGGCGAACAGCATCGAGGCTACGGCGGAGGTCAACGACCTCTCGGTCTACGACGCGATCAACGTCCGGCTCGGCGTCGATCGCGTGGTGATTCCGGATCTCGTGGTCACCGACGCCGATGACGAGGGAACGGTGCTGGACGCGTCAGAGGTGGTACTCGTGGGCGAGATCGTCTCGCCGGGCAACGCGGCCGCCGATCGGGTGCTCAAGATGCAGCTCTACGCGATCGCTCAAATCCCCTGGTACCTGCTGGTCGAGCAGGACGGTGACACCCACTCGCTGCGGCTGTACCGGCTCGACGGAGGGCACTACGTCGAGGATCAGGTGGCCAAGGCCGGGGAGACGCTGACCCTCGCCGAGCCGTTCCGCTGGCAGATCGATCCGGCCACCCTGCGCTGATCACCAGGTGGGCTCGCACCACAAGCCGGACTTCGAAAATTATCTCTACCTCTATTGCCTGGCCGAGCAGGCTCACCCAAAGATGACTGTCAATTGACTGTCGTCTCAGGAGGACGCCATGGGTCAGGTCAGGTCTTCGCTGCGTCGGCTGACCGCCGCCGCACTTACCGTGCTCGCCACCGCCGCCGCCGGGCTCGTCGCCACCGCGACCCCCGCCGCGGCGGCCACCGTGCCCGGCATCGACGTCTCGCGCTACCAGGGCACCATCAACTGGACCAGCGTGCGCAACGCCGGCATCCAGTTCGCCTTCATCAAGGCCACCGAGGGTACGAGCTACAAGGACCCGAACTTCAACACCAACTACGTCAACGCGTACAACGCGGGGGTGATCCGAGGGGCGTACCACTTCGCCCGGCCCAACATCTCCTCCGGCGCGGTCCAGGCCAACTACCTGGCCTCCAACGGCGGCGCCTGGTCGGCCGACAGCCGTACCCTGCCCGCCGCTCTGGATCTGGAGGCGAACCCGTACAGCGGCGGCTACTGCTACGGCCTGAGCACCACCGCGATGCGCAACTGGGTGCAGGACTTCCTCAACACCTACCGCTCCCGCACCGGCCGCTACGCGGTCATCTACACCACCACCAGCTTCTGGAACCAGTGCACCGGCAGCTGGAGCGGCCCGTGGAACAACCACCCGCTCTGGATCGCCCGCTGGTCGTCCTCCGTGGGTGCCCTGCCGGCCGGCGCGCCCTTCTGGAGCTTCTGGCAGTACACCGACTCCGGCAGCGTCCCCGGCATCAGCGGCGCGGTGGACCGCAACTACTGGAACGGCGACCGCAGCCGGCTGATCGCGCTGGCCAACAACACCTGACGTACGCCACGACGACCGGCCGGCGTCCCGTGACATCCCGGACGTCGGCCGATCGTCGGCGTAGGTGTCGTCGCGCGGCGCTCAGGCCGGACGTCGCTGTCGGTGCGTGAGGGCTCAGGCCCGTCGTCGCGAGGCGAGCGCGACCGGCACGCTCATGCCACCCCGACGGGTGACGCTGCCTCGGCGGGTGAGGTGCCAGCCGGCGAGCGCGGCACCGGCCAGCGTCACCAGGCTCAGCAGGGTCGCCAGCACCGCGACTCCGGCGGCGGCGACCAGCAGTACGACGTTGCCGAGCACCACGAGCGTCCACAGTGCCAGCCGCGGTCGGGCATCCCTTCCTCGGTAACCCATCTCGGGCCTCCCTTCCGTCGTCGGAGATCAGATACCCCGAACGACGGAGGGTCATGCCTGTCGATCAGTCCTGACGGTCGGGCACGAACTCCCGGAAGGCCGTCTCGAAGTTCGGCAGCTGCGCTTCCCACTCACTGTTCGGCACTTCCCAGCGCAGCGCGAAACCGCGGTTGCTGGCGGTGACGAAGCCCCGGTTGCGGACTCGTAGCTCCACCCCGTCACGGGTCTGGTACCAGTCCCAGTCACCGCAGGTCCGCCACTTGCAGTCGAACGACCAGATGTCGATCAGCCGGTAGTTCTGCACGCCACGGACGTTCTTGCGGCCCGGCTCCAGCTGCCGCCAGGTGGCGGCGGCGTCCCGTCCCGGGCTGTCAGTGCGGTCGATGGTCAACTCGCTGACGCCGTTCGGGTCCCGGTACTTCACCCAGGTCCCGCCGGCGCTGCGTCGCCAGCCCTCCGGCACGGCCACCTTGAAGCCGACCGGATCGTTTCGCAGCGTCCAGCCCCCCGGCAGCGCACCGTTGGTCGGCGGTGCCGTGCTGGGCGTGGCCGACGGGCTGGGCGGGGCCGCGCTGGTCGGCGGGGCTGCGCTGGTGGGTGGGGGCGCGGCCGGTTCGCTTGTCGCCGCCGCCGGTGTCCCGGAGCTGCTGGCCGCACCCTGCGGCGTGCCGTCGTCACCACCGTCATCGCCGGTCAGCAGCGGCACCGCCACCACCAGACCAACAAGCAGCAGCGCGACCAGGGCACCGACGAGCAGACCGCGGCGGTTGCGCTCCGAGCGCAGGAAGCCCGAGGTGAAGACGGAGCCGCGAGCCGGGGTCGGATCATCCGGCACCGACGGCATCAGCGAGGTCCGCTGCGGTACGACCCGGGTGTGTTCCCCGGCCGGCGCGGGATCCACCTGGCGGGTGGCATCCGTGTCCGGGTGAGTGGTCGCCCGGTCCATCGTGGACGTCGAGCGGTCGACCTTCGCCGTCGGCTCCGCACCGGTGTCCGCCGCTGCGCCACCGGGAACAGCCGTGCCCGACTGGTCCGTCTCCCCCGCTCCGGCGGTAGCACCCGAGTCGGCATCGAGACCGGACTCCGCCCCGCCACCAGCGGTCACGGACGCCGCGTCGGCGCTCCGGGACGCGCCGGCATCGTTGTTCGTACCGGCCGCTTCGCCCCCGTCCACCGGGCTGTCCGCACCGGACACCAGGACGGTGGGTGCCGCGTCCGAGCCTGCCGGTTGCGCCGCGTCGGAACCGACCGCAGCATCCGCCCTGCTCGTCGGAGCGGCGTCGGCGGGGACCTTCGCCGTCGGCGCGGCGTCCGAGCTGAGCGAGGACCCGACGGCGCCGGCGGCGGCGAGCGGGCCGGAAACCGGCGGCGTACGCGGGGCAGGCGGGCTGACCGACGCGGACGGGGTCGTCGGTCGTTCCCCGGACGGCCGCGGCGCCGGCACCAACGGCGGGCGTGGCTCACGCGGCCCGTTGGGCCCCGGTCGGCGTGCGCCGCCCAGCAGTGAGATGCTCCTGGCCCGCCGGCCGCTGGCCTTGCGGAGCATGCGCTCGGCGGACTCGGCGGTGATGCGTTCCTGGGGGTCCTTGCGGAGCAGCCCGGTGAGCACCGACTTGAGTGGGCCGGCGTTACGCGGCGGCGGCACCGGCTCGGTGGCCAGCGCGGCCAGGGTGGCGATCGCCGACGGCCGGGCGAACGGGGACTTGCCCTCCACGGCGGCGTAGAGCGTGGCACCCAGCGACCACAGGTCGGCCTCCGGCCCGGCGGTGCCGTCGCGGGCCCGTTCCGGGGCGATGTACGCCGGTGAGCCGAGCACCATGCCGGTACGCGTGACGTTCGGGTCGCCGGGGATGGTGGCCAGCCCGAAGTCGGTCAACACCACCCGCCCGTCGGTGCCGAGCAGGACATTGCCGGGCTTGACGTCGCGGTGCATGATGCCGGCCTTGTGCGCGGCCTTCAGGGCGTTCAGCACGCCCAGGCCGATCTCGACCGCCTGGGCCGACGACACCGGCCCGTCCTCCGCGAGCGTGTCCTGCAACGAACGCGACGCGACGTACTCCATCACGATCCACGGGTCACCATCGGTGCGGAGCACGTCGAAGATGCGTACCACGTTGACGTTGTTGAGCCGGGCGATGGCCCGCGCCTCGCGCAGCGAGCGTTCCCGCATCTCGCGGCGCTCGTCGTTGGTCAGACCCGGCGGCGGTACGAGTTCCTTGATGGCGACGTCGCGGTGCAGCACCTCGTCGCGCGCCTTCCACACCCGACCCATGCCACCCTGACCGAGCGGCGAGATGAGCCGGTACCGGTCGGCGACGAGTTGGGAGGCGGAAGCGTCTGACATCGCTGAGACGGTACCCGGCAGCGCTGACACCTACACCGTCGGCACGCCATTGTGCGACCAAGATCAAGGTGGCCACGTACCCTGAGCGGCATGTGTGGGGAAGAGCCGCTGTTGCGGATCGTGCGCGGTGTGCCGACCGCGGAGGAACTGGCCGCGCTGGTGGGCGCTGTCGTCACCCGCCCCCGGGCCGCCGGTCCTGCCCCGGCACCGACGTCGACGTGGGCTCGCAGCGGCCGACCGGGAAGCAACGGTCACCTGCCCGGTCCCGGCGCCTGGCGCGCGTCCGCACTGCCCCGCTGACCGGCCCGTCGCTCCTCGCCGAGCCGCTTCTCGGCTGTCGTAGGGACGGTGACGGGGCAGCCGTGGGCGACGTCACCCACTAACCTCACTCTGGGGAACCGGACCGTGACGGTTGGGAGGGGCGATGATCCCTGAAGAGGATCGACAAGCGTCCTGGTTGGGCGGTTACCGCACGATCGAGGCGGACATCCGGCAGATGCGAGAATTCGCTGACCGGCTACGTGCCGAGGTCGAGAGCAACTACACCCCGCACCTGCGCTACATCGCCAGCGACATGCTCACCCAGGTGTCCAACCCTGCCGATGCCTTCATCGAGCTGGTGCAGTTCATGCGCGCACACTGGGAGACCCAGCAGGCCGCCACCAACGCCGTCTGGGGCGTCGGCCACACCACCGGTCACCTCGCGGAAGCCGCCCACCAGGTGGCGCTGCGCTACGGCGACGCCGACGCCTTCTCCGCAGCCCGGGTCGCCGACATCGAACGCGCCCTCGCCCGGCCCGGCATCACCACCGCCCCGCCGGCGCCGTCGCCGTCGTTCGCCGACCCCACCGGCCCCGACCAGCCCGGACCAGTGGTGCTGCCATGAGAGACGTGGGCGTCGGCCGCAGCGGCGGCCTCACCAACTGGTACCTGATGAACGTCGCCGACATGTGGGCCTGCGTGCAGGACCACCAGACCGAACAGCACTGGCGGCACGTCGCCGGCTGGCGCAAGGTCTGTGACCTGGCAGGCCAGCACCTCACCCGCCTCAGGGCGTACCGCGACGGCCTGGCCCGAGCCTGGCCGCCGGAGACCAACGCCGCCGCCAAGGCGTACGTCGCCGAACTCGACGACCTCATCGACCAGGTGCAACGCACGCACGACGCCGCCTCCGCCAACCAGACCGCGCTGTCCGCCGCCACCCAGGCCATCACCAGCACCCGCACCGAGTTGGGCAAGATCTACGAGGAGTACGCCCGCAAACTCCAGCAGAAGCGGACCTGGGAGACGATCGCCGCCGACCCCAAAGCCGCCGCCGGCAGTCGGGCTGGCGAACCCCCGGTAACCGATGCCGAACTCGAACGCCTCAACGTCCGAGCGCGCGGCATCATGTACGGCCTCAGCAGCGAACTCCAACAAGCCCAAGCAATGCTCCGCCAACCTCCCGTCGCACCGCCTACAGGCAAACAGCCGTCCGACCCGAACGTCTATGGTGGCGGTACAACGGCCCCTGTAATTCCCCCGATCATGCCCGTGGCGTTACCTCATGCAACCAGCGGGTCAACGGTTCGAAGGCAGTCCCCCCGTTTGGCACCAACACCTAGCCCGAAGAGTCCTCAAATCGGCCCCGTCTTGGGTGATGCCTCGCCAAGACCGGTGCTGGCCAATCCGGGTGAACCCAACCTTCGCACTCCAGCATCTCCCAGCAGTAGCACCCCTCCGACTTCGCCTCAAGTGCCGCATGGCCAATTGGGAAGCCCGATAGCAGGGCTTCGACAGCCTTCCCAAGTTGCCCACCCAACCGGCAGTGGCACAAAAGCTACTCATCCAGTTCCACCCACCCAACCGCGCGCTCTGCCGCATGGGGGCCTAATCGGAGGAATTCCGGGAACTGGGCATTTCACCTCAGGGACAGGCAGTGACCAACCACGTCGAGTAAACCCCGCTGGTGGGCTGATTGGTGGCGGTGCGGCTGGGACCGCACCTGCAGGGGCCGCGGGTTCCCGGCCGGGCAGCGGCAAGGGGTTCGGCACCAATCAGCTAGTCCCGCCCTTTGGCGGTTCTCCCGGCCTAGCCGCGACGGGCACGAGGGACAAAGGCCCAGGCGGCGGTAGCGACAGTGTTGGACGCAGGTGGGACCCGGATCACCCGTGGCAGACAGATCAGGGCGTCAACCCTGTCATGCGCCCGCTCGAAGACGACGGACCAATCGACCCCGGCCCCGCCATCGGCCTTAGGTGATGAAGCTGCTTGCTGGTGCCATATGCATCCTCACCGCCCTGCTCTCCCCACCGACCTTATCCAAACTAGAAGGCGCATCGCCGGCAATCCAGCTGAGAATTGAGGACGGCGACGACTCCCTGAGGATTCGGAATGATCAGTGGCACCTGAGACTCCTGAAAATTCAGGAAGCGCACCGACTCAGCCAAGGCGAAGGCGTCACGATAGCTGTACCCGACAGCGGGGTTTATCCTCACGTGGACCTCAAGAGTAATCTCCTTGAAGGCTTCAATCTCATGCCCGGCGACAGCCGAAGCGGACAAGATGACGAAAGTGGCCATGGAACAGCAATGGCAGGGCTCATAGCTGCCCACGGCCAAGCAAATGGCAGCGGAGCACTAGGAGTAGCCCCTAAAGCCAAAATCCTGCCAATAAAATCCTTCACCTCCGAGAACGAAGGTGACACGGACCGCCTAGCTGAGGCGATCGAAAGGGCGGTTGCAGCAGGCGTGGACGTAATCAGTGTCTCTGCTGGCGGGGGCGCCAACTCTCGCCTCTTACGCGCCCTCGACTCCGCACGTGCCGCAGATATTGTGGTGGTGGCGGCAGCCGGCAATAGACCTGAGGACGCACACGTGGTTTGGCCCGCCGCCGGAGTGGGCGTGATTGCGGTTGGTGGCATTGATCGCCATTCCAACCATGCCAGATTGTCGGTGACCGGCCCTCAAATTGATTTGTCCGCACCTGCAGTCGAAATTTATAGCACCAGCTACGGGGACAATTATCTGAAGGGCTCCGGCACCTCAAGCGCTGCCGCGATTGTGGCGGGGGCGGCGGCGTTGGTACGGGCCAAGTATCCGTATCTGCCGGCGGATGAGGTGGCGCACCGGTTGACCGCTACCGCGATCGACAAGGGGCCGCCGGGGCGCGACGACCAGTACGGCTACGGGGTCATCGACCTGGTGGCGGCGCTGACGGCAGACGTACCGCCGAGGGGTTTTGAGTCGGTGCCGGCGACCTCGCCGGATGTGGCTGGCCCGACCACGGCGGCGGCCGATGGGCCGCCGGCCGGTGATGGGGGTGCGGCGACCATGCGGGGGCTTGTCACGTTGGGGTTGCTGGTGGCGGGGGGTGTGGCCTGGGCATTGGTGGTGCGGCACCGCCGC
Organism: Verrucosispora sp. FIM060022; assembly: GCF_003977705.1. Taxonomy (NCBI): domain Bacteria; kingdom Bacillati; phylum Actinomycetota; class Actinomycetes; order Micromonosporales; family Micromonosporaceae; genus Micromonospora; species Verrucosispora sp. FIM060022. The sequence goes on along the minus strand of NZ_RQIV01000004.1, from coordinate 337,015 downwards.
AGGTCCGATGATCCGCCACCGCGGGTCAGTCGCTGACTCCGCGGCGACCGGACGGGCGGCTGCGGCATGACGCCGGGCGGCTGCGACACGACGACGTGCGTCTGGGCGCAGAGGCGGGGGCGGACGGGCAACCGGTAACGTCGGCGAGGTGCCTGATGTGATGCCTGTTCGGCTGGTGCTTGCTTCCGCGAGCCCGGCCCGCCGTAAGACGCTGCAAGCTGCTGGCATCGAGCCGGATGTGCTGGTCAGTGGGGTCGATGAGTCACTTGTGGTGACCGAGCGGGCGGAGGATCTCTGCCTTGAGTTGGCCCGGCTGAAGGCGCAGGCGGTAGTGGCCCGGCTGCGGCCCGCCGACGATCAGCGCACGCTCGTGTTGGGCTGCGACTCCGTGCTCGCCTTCGAAGGGCAGATCCTCGGCAAGCCGGCGGATCCCGACGATGCCACTGCGCGGTGGGAACGGATGCGGGGACGCAGCGGGGTGCTGCACAGTGGGCATTGTCTGGTCGATGTCGAGGCGGGGCGTCAGGCGGAGGCGGTGGCCTCGACGGTGGTGCATTTTGCCGACATCAGTGACCACGAGATCGCCACGTACGTCGGGACCGGTGAGCCGCTCGCGGTGGCGGGCGCGTTCACCATCGATGGTCTGGGCGGGCCGTTCGTGGAGCGGATCGAGGGTGATCCGAGCACGGTGATCGGGTTGTCCCTACCACTGCTGCGGCGGCTGCTGGCCGAGTTGGACCTGCGGATCACTGATCTGTGGACGAAGGTCGCGCCGGGTAACCAGTCGGTCGAGTCACTCGGATAACGTCCCGGCATGACGCTGAAGTCGATTCCGCTCACCGACGAACTGCACGGCTACCTGGTGGCCCACGGTGCCCCGCCCGACGAGGTGATCCGTGACCTGGCCGAGGAGACGCTGGCCCTGCTGCCGGAGCACGCGTCCATGCAGGTGGCACCCGAGCAGGCTGCCTTCCTGACCTTCCTGACCCGGCTGCTCGGTGCCCGGCAGGCCGTGGAGGTGGGCACCTTCACCGGGCTCTCCGCGCTGGCGATCGCCCGTGGGCTTGTCGACGGTGGGCGGTTGACCTGCTTCGACATCTCCGAGGAGTACACGAGTGTCGCCCGCCGGTACTGGGCGCGTGCCGGTGTGGCCGACCTGATCGACCTGCGGATCGGCCCGGCCGGGGACACGCTGCGGCAGTTGCCGAACGAGCGGTACCTGGATCTTGCCTTCATCGACGCCGACAAGGCCGGCTACCCGATCTACTGGGCCGAGTTGGTGCCCCGGATGCGGCCCGGCGGGGTGATTGCCGTCGACAACGTGCTGCGGCACGGTCGGGTCATCGCACCGCAGAACGCCGACGACCGGGCCATCGCCGCCTTCAACGACGATGTCCTGGCCGACGTACGGGTGGACGCGGTGATGCTGCCGATCGCTGACGGTCTGACCCTCGCCCGGGTGCACTGAGCCAGGGCGAGAGCCAGGGGCAGGGCCACGGCCAGGGCGAGCGCCAGGAGCGGGCCACCGGGTCGGGCTATACCTGCACTTTGCGTCGTGCTCGGGCCAGGTTGAGGGTCAACTCTTCGCGGTTCTGGTGGGCGTGGCGCAACCAGGCAGGTTGACCGGGTTCGGTACGCCAGGACTCGCTGAGCGGGCTGTTGTCCACGGTGTCGAAGCCGAACTGGTCGTACAGTCTCGTCACGAGTTCGACGGCGTCGGGGTGGTTGCTCGACACCGACAGCGCCAACCGGTCGGGGGTACCGGCTGGTCGAGCGGAGGTGAGCAGCCGGGGTGCCTGGATGTGGGTGAACGCCTTGGCGACCTTCGACGTCGGAAGCTGCTCCTGGCGGAGCTCGTGGACCGTCTTCTCGCCGGAGTCGACGACCGGGAAGTTGCCGTCGCGCCAGGGCATGTAGTTGTTCGTGTCCAGCACGATCTTGCCGGCAAGTTCGTCGACCGGCATGTCGTTGACGAGCTTGAGGGGCACCGCCACGACGGCGAAGTCGCCGGCCGCGGCGGCGTCGGCGGCGTACGCCGCCCGGGCCGACGGGCCCAGTTCGGCGACCAGGCGGTCCAGCGTCCCGGGTGCCCGGGAGTTGGCGATGACGACGCGATATCCGGTGGCAATTGCCGCACGCGCGATCTGGCTGCCGACTTCGCCGGCACCGATGATTCCGATCGCTGTCATTGACTGTTCCGTTCTGTTGCGAGTCCTGGACGGATCGAGCAGCGGCGTCTGCCGGTGCCGACCGCTGGTTCGGACGCCCGCTCCGGTGGGCGGGCGTCCGGACCAGGGTCGTTGCTCAGGCGGTGAGCTGGCGGAGCAGTTCGGCGGAGTCGTGCAGCGCGGTCATCTGCACGAACCGGCCGTCCCTGACCTCATAGATGGCGTACTCGACGATTTCGAAGGAGGCGCCGGACGGTGCGACACCGAGCCACTCCTTCACTGGAGTGCCGGTGTTGATCGCGCGTACGGCGATGCGGTTGCGGTCGAACAGCAGTTCCTTGACCTCCCAGTGGAGGTCCGGAACGGCATCGATGTCCTGTCGCTGGACGGTGAGCACGTCGTCCCGGGTGCCCATCCTGCCGTTGAGCAGGACCTGGTCGTTTATGAACTCGTCCATCCCGTCGAATTCGTGGGCGTTGAGTGCCGCGACGTAGCGCAGGTACCAGTTGCGGAGATCCTCTTGCGTCGTCATGTCGCCCTACCAGCTCAGGGTGCCGTGGTCGTCGGTGAGGGTTCCGGTCGGAGCGTCCACGCTGAGCGTGGCGAGGCGTACGACCGTCTTGGCGCTCTCCTCGACCGGCCGTCCGATCCCGAGGTCGGCGGTCATGTCGGTGGCGGTGGTGCCGGGCTCGAGTGCGTTGAACTTGATGCCCGGGTGCAACTTGGCGTACTGGACGGTGAGCATGGTGGCCGCTGACTTGGACGCCGCATAGAGCGCCATCGGGATGCCGAACTCCGGCCGTTCGGGGTTGTTCACCGCCCAGAACGATCCCATGCTGCTGGAGACGTTGACGACAGTCGGGTTCGACGACTTCCTCAGCAGTGGCAACGCGGCCTCGGTGACCCGGACGATGCCCACCGCGTTGGTGTCGAACACCCGCAGCGCCTTCGGTCCGTCGATGTCTCCGGAGCCGAGGATGCCGGCATTGTTGATCAGGACGTCGAGGCGGCCCTCGGCCGCATCGATCGTCGCGAGGGCGTCGCTCACCGACGCGTCGTCGGTGACGTCGAGTTGGACGAATGGTGCGCCCAGTGCTGCTGCGGCGGCCTTGCCCCGCTCGATGTCGCGGGCGCCGAGGTAGACGGCATGGCCCAGTTCGAGAAGCTGTCGGGCGGTTTCGAAGCCGATGCCTTTGTTGGCGCCGGTAACCAGTGTGACGGTCATGCTTCTCCTTTTGTACCGATCAGTTGCGAGTCAGCGTAACAGGGTTTTGTACCGATCGGTCGGTGGCTTGGGTCACTTCTGTACCGAGCGGTAGACTGCTGTCATGAGCACGATCGGACGTCCCCGCGCCTTCGACGAGGAGGCTGTCCTCGATCGCGCCACCGAGGTCTTCTGGCAGCACGGCTACGAAGGCGCGTCGCTGAGCGCCCTCACCAGCGCGATGGGCATCAACCGGCCGAGCCTGTACGCCACGTTCGGCAGCAAGGAACAGCTGTTCCAACGCGCCTTCGCCCGGTACCACGAGACCCAGGTGGCCGCCGCCCGCGCCGCCCTCGACAAACCCAGCGCGTACGCCGCCATCGAGGCGTTCCTGCGCGCCAGCGCCGACGGCCTCACCGCCGCCGATCACCCCGCCGGCTGCCTCTCCATCCAGGGAGGCCTGGCCTGCTCACCGGAGAACGCCGGGATCTCCGAGATCCTGGCCGCCGGTCGGGCCGCCACCGAGGCGGCTCTTGCGGAACGGCTGACCCGTGCCGTGGACGAGGGCGACCTGTCGGACGACACGGATGTCCCGGCGCTCGCCCGGTTCGTGATGGCGCTGAGCGAGGGCCACGCGGTGCACGCCGCAGCCGGCGCGAGCCGCGAAGAACTCCAGGCCTCCGTCGACATCGCCCTGCGCGCCGTCGGCGCACTCCAGCGGCGCTGAACAGCACGTCGCGCGGGGACCCGTCCGGTCAGACGGAGGCGGGCGTCGGCCGCTCGGCGGGCGTCGGAGTCGGCAGGGCCCGGCCGAGTCGTACCGCGAGCAGCGCGGCCACCGCGATGAAGCCGGGCAGCAGCAGGAACGCCAGGTGGGCACCGACGCCGTCGGCCACCCAGCCGAGCGCGACCGGCGCGATCCCGAAACCCACAGCCATCGAGTACGCCGACCAGCCCGCCGCCTGATCCGTGGCGTCACCGGCGACGGCGAGGGCGAGCGAGATGGCCAGCGGGTAGTGCAGGGCGTTGCCCAGCCCCAGCACCACCAGGCCGACGACCGCCAGCCAGCCGACCGAGGCGACCCAGAAGAGGGCGAATCCCGCCAGCGACACTCCCAGCGCGGCGAGCAGGAGGGGTACCGGGCGGAGCCGGAGGGCCACCCGGCCGCCGAAGATCCGTCCGACGAACATGCCGGCGACGATTGCGGCCACCGCCGCGGAGGCGGCACCGGGCGCCATTCCGGCGTGCACCCGCAGCACGTCGGCGGTCCACAGGGACAGGCAGACCTCGATCGAGCCGGTGACCGCCATCAACACCCAGGCGATCCAGTACGCCTTCGGCAGTCGACGCGTACCAGCGGGAACCGGTGTCCTGTGCGGGTGGACGACGGCGACCCGCGGTCCGCGTACGCGTCGAGTCAGGGTGGCGACGGCGACCAGCGCGATAAGCGCCACCACGATGGACATGCCGGGCCGCCAACCCCAGCCGGCGTTCACGCTGAGCCCGATCACCAGCGGGGCCAGGATGCCCATGCCGGCGCAGGCGGCGTTCGCCTCGGCCAGGGCCGCCGGAGCGGCAGATCCGTGCCGGGTGGTCAGCACCACGTTCACGCCGCTGACGATCAGCGTCCCGGCGGTGGCGATCATCATGACGACGGCGAGGGTGGCGGGCAGCGGGCGCAGCAGGGCCAGCCCGCTCACCCCGGCGGCGACGCCGGCCAGCCCGAACCAGATCGTCGGCGCCCGGCCGAACCGGCGGGCGACCGGGGCGAACAGCGCGCCGCCGGCCAGGGCACCGACCGCGAGGGCGGTGCTGTGCAGCCCGGCGACGGCGGCGCTGGTGCCCTGCTCGTCGCGCAGCAACGGCACCACCGGACCGAAGCCGTAGAGGAAGAAACCCCACAGACCGAGTTGGGCGTAGGCCAACCAGGTGATCCGGTCGCGGAGAAGGCGAGGCACGCGCCCACGCTACAAGCGCATGCCGCTGCCCGACCCGCGCTGAGAGCGAACTCTCCGCACGCTGCGCTTGGATGTTAAGAAGGGGCCCGTGCTCTACCGCAGGCGTTAATAAGGTGCCCTTCCTTTCACCCGGTCAGCGGACGCTGCGGGCGAACTGGCGGGCGGCCCAGTAGACGCCGGCGGCGGCCAGGATCGCGATGATGGTCAGCCCCTGCCAGACCTTGTCGTTGCCGATGTCGCCGCTGAACAGGGCCCGGGTGCCGTCGACCGCCCAGGAGAACGGGTTCCACTTGGCGATGCCCTGCAGCCAGCCGGGTGCGAAGGCGAGCGGCAGCAGGATGCCGGAGAGCAGCAGCACCGGCTGGGCGACCGTGTTCATCAGCGGGGCGAGCGCGTCCTCGCTCTTGACCTTCAACGCGACGCCGTAGGAGACCGCCGAGGTCATCAGCGCGATCAGGGCGAGCATCAGGTACGCCAGCAGCAGGTCGCCGATGAACACCCGCAGGTCGAACAGGAGCGCCAGCAGGGTGATGATGACCGCCTGGACCAGCAGCGACACCACGTCGCGCAGGGAGCGGCCGAGCAGCAGGGCGAGCCGGCTCACCGGGGTGACCCGGGATCGCTCGATCACCCCGGCGCGCAGCTCGGCGATCAGGCCGAAGCCCTGGAACAGGCCGCCGAAGATGGCAAGCAGCACCAGCAGACCCGGCACGAAGATCTTGTACGCCTCGGCCTGGGTGGGTGCGTTCAACGCCGGCTTGAGCAGCGGGGCGAACAGCAGCAGGTACATCACCGGCTGGAAGACGCCGACGAATACCCACACCGGGTTGCGCAGCAGCAGGTGCAGTTGGCGCTGGAAGATCAGCCAGGTGTCGCGGGCGAGTTTCATGAGTTCTCCTGGTCGGGTCAGGACTCGCGCAGCGAGCGCCCGGTCTTGGTGAGGAAGACGTCGTCGAGGCTCGGGCGGTGCAGCTCGATCGACTTGAGGTCGAGCCCGGCACCGTCGACACGACGCAGGATGCGCGGGATGGCGGTGGCCCCGTCGTCGACGAAGAGCCGCAGCCCGCCTTCGTCGAGCGCCTCCAGCCGGCTGACGTACTCCTCGACGGCGAGCAGCTTCTCCGCCTCGGTGGTGGCGTTGATGCTGAGGCCGAGTTGCACCACGTCACCGGAGATTTCGCGCTTGAGCCCGGCCGGCGTGCCTTCGGCGACCACCTCACCGTGATCCATGATCGCGATGCGGTCGCAGAGGGCATCGGCCTCGTCGAGGTAGTGGGTGGTGATGAAGACGGTCATCCCGTCGGTGCGCAGTCGCCGGATCTCGTCCCACATGTGCGCCCGGCTCTGCGGGTCGAGGCCGGTGGTCGGCTCGTCCAGGAAGACGATCTTCGGCTCGTGGATGATGCCGAGCGCGATCTCGACCCGACGCCGCTGACCCCCGGAGTACGTCTTGCACTTGCGGTCGGCGAACTCGGTGAGCTGGAACGCCTCCAGCGCGCGGACGGCCCGACGCTGCGCCTCGGCCTTCGAGATGCCGTACAGCCGGGCCTGGAGGACCAGCTCCTCCCGGGCGGTGGACTCGTCCCAGGTGCTGCCGCCCTGGGCGACGTAGCCGATGCGGCGGCGCACCTCACCCGGATCGGTGCGCAGGTCGGCACCGGCGATGGTGGCCTGGCCGTCGTCCGGCTCGATGAGCGTCGCCAGCATCCGCAGGGTGGTGGTCTTGCCGGCGCCGTTCGGGCCGAGGAACCCGAAGATCTCGCCCGCCGCCACGTCCAGGTCGACGCCGCGGACCGCGTCGACGGTCTTCGTCTCCCGACCGGCCCGGCTACGGTACGACTTGCGCAGCCCTCTGGTCTCGATCATTGCTTCTCCCCGTTCATGGCCGCTGTCGGCCACCATCGTGATCGATAGCCGATCACATCGGTGTGACACCACGCCGGATCGACGCCGGACCAATCCGTGCGCCATCCCACACTGATCGTTCGTTAGGGCCTGCCTGTCGGTCGCTAAACTCCCGGTCAGTAACCTCGGGGAGGAGCCACCAGGTGCGCAAGGTACTCATCGCCAACCGGGGCGAGATCGCCGTCCGGGTGATCCGCGCCTGCCAGGACTCCGGCCTGGGCAGTGTCGCGGTGTACGCGGACTCCGACCGCGACGCCCTGCACGTCACGCTCGCCGACGAGGCGTACGCCCTGGGTGGTGACACCGCCGCGGAGAGCTACCTGCGTATCGACAAGCTCATCGACTCCGCGGCCCGGTCCGGTGCCGACGCGGTGCATCCCGGCTACGGCTTCCTCTCCGAGAACGCCGACTTCGCGCAGGCGGTCATCGACGCCGGCCTGACCTGGATCGGCCCCACCCCGCAGGCGATCCGCGACCTCGGTGACAAGGTCACCGCCCGGCACATCGCCCAGCGGGCCGGTGCGCCGCTGGTGCCCGGCACCGCGGACCCGGTCGGCAGCGCCGACGAGGTGATGGCCTTCGCTGTCGACCACGGGCTGCCGGTGGCGATCAAGGCCGCCTTCGGTGGTGGCGGGCGTGGCCTGAAGGTGGCCCGCACGATGGAGGAGATTCCGCAGCTGTTCGAGTCGGCCACCCGGGAGGCGGTCGCCGCGTTCGGTCGGGGCGAGTGCTTCGTCGAGCGGTACCTCGACCGGCCGCGCCACGTCGAGGCGCAGGTCCTGGCCGACCAGCACGGCAACGTGATCGTGGTGGGCACCCGGGACTGCTCGTTGCAGCGCCGGCACCAGAAGCTCGTCGAGGAGGCACCTGCGCCGTTCCTGACGGCGGAGCAGCGGGCCCAGATCCACGACAGCGCCAAGGCGATCTGCCGGGAGGCCGGCTACCACGGCGCCGGCACCGTCGAGTACCTGGTCGGCAACGACGGGACCATCTCCTTCCTGGAGGTCAACACCCGGTTGCAGGTGGAACACCCGGTCACCGAGGAGACCGCCGGCATCGACCTGGTCCGCGAGCAGTTCCGCATCGCCGACGGCGAGAAGCTGCGCTTCACCGAGGACCCGACGCCGCGTGGGCACTCCATCGAGTTCCGGATCAACGGTGAGGACCCGGGGCGCAGCTTCCTGCCCGCCCCCGGCACGGTCACCGCGCTGCGGCTGCCCACCGGGCCGGGTGTCCGGGTGGACACCGGCATCTCGGCCGGCGACGTGATCGGTGGCAACTTCGACTCGCTGCTGGCCAAGCTGATCGTCACCGGGGAGACCCGTACCGAGGCGTTGGAGCGGGCCCGCCGGGCGCTCGCCGAGATGGTGATCGAGGGGATGGCCACCGCACTGCCGTTCCACCGCCTGGTGGTCCGCGATCCCGCGTTCACCGCCGAGCCGTTCGCCGTGCACACCCGCTGGATCGAGACCGAGTTCGACAACACCGTGCCGCCGTTCACCGGAGCGGCCGACGCTTCCGCCGGCCCGGCCGAGCGCGAGACGGTCGTGGTCGAGGTGGGTGGCAAGCGGCTGGAGGTGAGCCTGCCGGCGGGCCTGACCGCCGGTTCGGCGTCCGCCGCGCCGGCCGCGCGTAAGCCCGCCCGCCGTGGTGGCGGCACCACGGTCGGCGCGACGGCCGGCGGCGACGCGTTGACCTCCCCCATGCAGGGCACCATCGTCAAGATCGCGGTGGCCGACGGGGACACCGTCGCCGAGGGCGACCTGGTGGTGGTGCTGGAGGCGATGAAGATGGAGCAGCCGCTGCACGCCCACAAGGCGGGTACGGTCAGCGGCCTGTCAGCCGAGGTCGGCGCGGTGATCACCGCCGGTGCCGCCATCTGCACCATCGCCTGAGGTGTAAGGAAGGGCCCCTTGTTAACGCCTGGGGTAGTAAAGGGGCCCCCTCATAACACGGCACGCCGCGCACGCGCAGCTCAGCGGCGAGCGGGCGCGCGAGCAAGCGGGCGCGCGAGCCGGTCAGCGCAGGGTTTCGGCGGCGACGGCGCACACGGCTGTGGTGAGCGCGGTCAGCACCGCCGAGTCGAGTCGCCAGTGCTGCCAGTAGAGCGGGATGTCCACCACCCGGCCCGGCGCGAGGTCCACGCAGCGGCCGGAGTCCAGGTCGTCGGCGGCGATCTGCTCCGGCACCATCCCCCACCCCAGGCCCAGTCGGATCGCGGCGCTGAACGCGGGCACCGACGGCACGTAGTGCACCGGCGGGTCGAGGGTACGGCCGGTCAGCGTACGCAGGAAGCGGTGCTGGAGGCGGTCCCTGCGGTCGAAGAGCACCACCGGTGCGGCGGCGAGCGCCGAACGGGTGAGACCGTCGGCGAACCACCGTCGCAGGGCCGACGGGGCGGCCAGCGCCCGGTACCGCATCGCGCCGAGGGGGCGTACCCGGCAGCCCTGCACCGCCTCCCGCTGGGCGGTCACCGCGGCCATCACCGCTCCGGCGCGCAGCAGTTCGGCGCTGTGGTCCTGGTCGTCCTGCCGGATGTCGAAGGAGAGTTCCGGTGGGGCGGGCAGCCGGGCCAGGGCGGCGGGAAACCAGGTGGCGAGCGAGTCGGCGTTGACCACGACGGCGACCCGGGTACGGCCGGGGTCACCGCCGAGCGGGCCGCGCGCGTCGGCCAACGCCTCCCGTTCCAGCAGCGCCAACTGCCCGGCGAGGCGGAGCAGCGGCCGCCCGGCCTCGGTGGCGTCGCAGGGTCGCTGACGTCGGACGAGCACCTGCCCGACAGCTTCCTCCAGCGCCTTGATCCGCTGGCTGACCGCCGACGGGGTCACGTGCAGCAGCCGGCCCGCCGCCTCGAAGCTGCCTTCACTGACGACGGCGGCGAGCGTACGGAGCTGGGCGGAATCCAGACCGCTCATGAAGCTGTCCTTAACCATCTGAAGAATCTTTAGTTGGACTGATGATCAGGATCGACCCTACCGTCGACCCATGCTCACCTCGGCCGTCGCCGGTTTCTCGTTGTCCATCGCCCTGATCGTCGCCATCGGCGCGCAGAACGCCTTCGTGCTCCGCCAGGGCCTGCGCCGGGAACACCTGGTGCCGGTCGTCCTGACCTGCGCGGTGTCGGACGCGCTGCTGATCGGCGTCGGGATCGCCGGGGTCGGTTCGGTGGTGGCCGCCCGACCGGACCTGCTCACCGCGATCCGTTGGGGCGGTGCCGCCTTCCTGCTCGGGTACGCGGTCCTCGCCGCCCGCCGCGCGCTGCGCCCCGGCGCCCTCACCCCCGCCCAACGGCCACCGGCCCGGCTCGGCGCGACGCTGGCGGCCTGCCTGGCCTTCACCTACCTCAACCCGCACGTGTATCTGGACACCGTGCTGCTGCTCGGTGGCATCGCCCAGCAGCACCAACACCGCTGGTGGTTCGGTGTCGGGGCGGCACTGGCCAGTGTGTGCTGGTTCACTGCACTCGGCGCGGGCGCCTACCGGCTCGCCCCGCTGCTCGCGCGTACCCGCGTCTGGCAGGTGCTCGACGGCCTGATCGCGGTGGTGATGGTCGGGGTGGCGGCGGCGTTGGTGCTGGGCTGAGTGGGGTGGTTTCGCCCACCACGGGCGGCGCGGTGGCGCATCGGCAGCAATGATGGCCGGGTGCGTTTCCTCAACGGCGCGACCCCGGCGTACGACCTGACCTACAACGACGTCTTCATGGCCCCGGCCCGCTCCGAGGTGGCGTCGCGGCTCGACGTCGACCTGGCCACCGGCGACGGTACGGGCACCACGATCCCGCTGGTCGTGGCGAACATGACGGCGGTCGCCGGCCGGCGGATGGCCGAAACGGTGGCCCGCCGTGGCGGCATCGTGGTGATCCCGCAGGACATCCCGATCGGCGTGGTGGCCGAGGTGGTCGCCTGGGTCAAGCAGCGGCACCTGGTGCACGAGACCGCCGTCGCGCTCGGCCCGACGGACACCGTCGGCGACGCGATCCACCTGCTGCCGAAGCGGGCGTACGGCGCGGTCATCGTGGTCGACGAGGCGGGCCGGCCGATGGGCGTGGTGACCGAGGCGGACACGGTCGGTGTGGACCGCTTCGCCCAACTGCAGGACGTGATGTCGGCCGACCTGCACACCGTGCCGGCGAGCGCGGACCCGCGTACCGGATTCGACCGGCTCTCCGAGGGGCGGCGGCGGTTGGCCCCGGTGGTCGACGACGACGGGCGGCTGGTCGGGGTGCTCACCCGCCAGGGCGCGCTGCGGGCGACGTTGTACCGGCCGGCCGTGGACGACCAGGGGCGGCTGCGGATCGCGGCGGCGGTGGGGATCAACGGCGACGTGGCGGGCAAGGCGGCGGCGTTGCTGGCGGCCGGGGTGGACACCCTGGTGGTGGACACCGCGCACGGCCACCAGGAGCGGATGATCGCCGCGCTGCGGACCGTGCGCCGGCTCGAACCGGCCGTCCCGGTCGCGGCCGGCAACGTGGTCACCGCCGACGGCGTACGCGACCTGGTCGAGGCGGGCGCGGACATCGTCAAGGTCGGAGTCGGCCCGGGTGCGATGTGCACCACCCGGATGATGACCGGGGTGGGTCGGCCGCAGTTCTCGGCGGTGCTCGACTGCGCGGCCGCCGCTCGTGAGCTGGGTCGGCACGTCTGGGCCGACGGCGGGGTGCGCCATCCCCGGGACGTGGCGTTGGCCCTGGCCGCCGGGGCGTCCAACGTGATGATCGGCTCGTGGTTCGCCGGCACCTACGAGTCCCCCGGTGACCTCTACACAGACGAGGACGGTCGCCGTTACAAGGAGAGCTTCGGGATGGCCTCGGCGCGGGCGGTAAGCGCGCGTACCGGCGAGGACAGCCCGTACGACCGGGCCCGCAAGGCGATCTTCGAGGAGGGCATCTCGTCCGCCCGGATGTACCTGGACCCGGTCCGGCCCGGCGTGGAGGACCTGATCGACGAGATCATCTCCGGGGTACGCAGTGCGTTCACCTATGCCGGTGCCCGTACCCTGCCGGAGTTCCACGAGCGGGCGCTGGTCGGCGTGCAGAGCACGGCCGGCTACACCGAGGGGATGCCACTGCCGACAAGTTGGTGAAACGGCATGTCGAAAATAGTTTGGCCCCTGACTGTCAGGGTTCTAATCTGCCGATATGAAACTGGTCCAACTCGGGGACGTACCGCTCGGCCGGCTGCTGGTGGTCGCCGGGCACCTCACCGGCCAGCGATGGAACCGCTACCTCGCCGACGAGCACGGCCTCACCCAGGCCGGGATGGTCACCCTGATGGCCCTCGCCGAGCACGGGGAGCTGCCGCACCGCGCGGTGGCCGAGCTGTGTTTCGTCCGCCCGGCCACCCTCACCGGCATCGTTGACACCCTCGAACGCGACGGCCTGGTGCAACGACGCCGCGACGGCGCCGACCGGCGCAGCATCAAACTCACCCTGACCCCGGACGGCCGAGACCGGGTCGACGCGCTCACCGCGATGATCCGGGCTCGGCGCCCCCTCACCTCGGTCGACGCCGACCCGGCGAAGGCGGCCGTGATCCGGCAGTTCCTCCTGGAGATCATCGGCCAGGACGAGTCGGCCGGCAAGCCCGAGGGAGGCCCGACATGCTGATCCGGTTGCTGCTGGCCAACCTGCGCCCGTACCGGCGGCCGCTGGCCGTGGTCGTGCTGCTGCAGTTCGTCAGCACGATGGCCTCGCTCTCGCTGCCGAGCCTCAACGCCGACATCATCGACCTCGGCGTGGCCCGGGGAGACACCGACTACATCCTGCGTACCGGCGGATGGATGCTCGCCCTCACGGTGGTGCACATCGTCTGCCTGATCGCGGCGGTCTACCTGGGCGCCCGCATCGCCATGGGCTTCGGCCGGGACCTGCGGGCGACGCTGTTCGGACACGTCAACCGTTTCTCCGCCCGGGAGGTCGCCCGCTTCGGTGCGCCGTCGCTGATCACGCGCAACACCAACGACGTGCAGCAGGTGCAGATGCTGGTGCTGATGAGCTGCACCATGCTGGTCTCCGCGCCGATCATGAGCATCGGCGGCGTGGTGATGGCCCTGCGCGAAGACGTCGGGCTCTCCTGGCTGATGCTGGTCTGCGTACCGGTGCTGGCGATCGTGCTGGGCCTGATCATCCGGCGGATGGTGCCGAGCTTCCGGTTGATGCAGACCCGGATCGACACCATCAACCGGGTGCTCCGCGAGCAGATCACCGGCATCCGGGTGGTCCGGGCGTTCGTCCGCGAGCCGTACGAGACGCGACGCTTCGCCACCGCGAACGCGGACCTGACCGCCACCGCCCTGCGTACCGGCCGGCTGATGGCGTTGATCTTCCCCGTGGTGATGCTGGTACTCAACGTCTCCAGCGTGGCGGTGCTCTGGTTCGGTGGTCAGCGGGTCGACGAGGGTGCCATCCAGGTCGGCGCGCTGACCGCATTCCTGCAGTACCTGATGCAGATCCTGATGGCCGTCATGATGGCCACCTTCATGCTGATGATGGTGCCCCGCGCGGCGGTCTGCGCCGAGCGGATCACCGAGGTGCTGGACACCGACTCCTCCGTGGTGCCCGCCCCGGACCCGGTCGTCGAGGTGACCGGCCGGGCCGAGTTGGAACTGCGCGACGTGCGCTTCCAGTACCCGGGCGCCGCCGAGCCGGTGTTGCGGGACATCTCCTTCCGGGTCACACCGGGCAGCACCACGGCGATCATCGGCAGTACGGGTGCGGGCAAGAGCACCCTGCTCTCCCTCATCCCCCGGCTGGTCGACGTGACCGCCGGTGCCGTACTCGTCGACGGGGTCGACGTGCGGCAACTGGCACCGGAGCAGCTGTGGAACCGGATCGGCCTGGTGCCGCAGCGGCCGTACCTGTTCACCGGCACGGTGGCGAGCAATCTGCGCTACGGCAACCCGGACGCCACCGACGAGGAACTCTGGACGGCACTGGAGATCGCCCAGGCCCGGGACTTCGTCGAGGCGATGCCCGAAGGACTGGCGGCACCGATCGCACAGGGCGGCACCAACGTCTCCGGTGGTCAACGCCAGCGGCTGGCCATCGCCCGCGCCCTGGTCCGCCGGCCGGAGATCTATCTGTTCGACGACTCGTTCTCCGCGCTCGACCTCGGCACCGACGCACGACTGCGGGCGGCCCTGCGGCCGGTCACCGCCGACGCCGCCGTGGTCATCGTCGCGCAACGGGTGTCGACGATCATCGACGCGGACCAGATCATCGTGCTGGAGGACGGCGGCGTGGTCGGGATGGGCCGCCACGAGGAGCTGCTGACGAGTTGTCCCACGTACGCCGAGATCGTGGCGTCCCAACGCACCACGGAGGTGCCGGCATGAGCGAGCGCCAGCGAGCGAATCATCAGCTCAGCGCGAAGGTGCCTCATGACGGCACGCAGCGAAGCGGAGTGCTGGCATGAGCGAGCGTGGATCTCAGGCCGCCATTCCGGCGCAGCAGTCGGGCAGCGAGAGCGCGCCGAAACGGCTACCCGGCGGTCAGCGGGGCGGTCCGCACGGCGGCATGGGCATGGGCATGCCCGCCGAGCGTTCCCTGAACTTCCTGCCCAGCGCGCGACGCCTGATGGGCCGGTTGCGTCCGCACCGGCTGCACCTGACCGCCATCATCGCGCTGGCGGTGGTCAGCGTCGGGCTGACCGTGATCGGGCCGAAGGTGCTCGGGTACGCCACCGACCTGATCTTCACCGGGGTGATCGGCCAGCAACTGCCGGCGGGCACCACCGCCGAGCAGGCGGTTGCCGCCGCCCGGGCGGCCGGCAACCACAACTTCGCCGACATGCTCGCCCGGATGGACGTGGTGCCCGGGGTGGGCATCGACTTCGCCGCGCTGGGCCGGGTGCTGCTGCTCGCGCTGGGCCTGTACGTGGTGGCCAGCCTGCTGCTGTGGTGGCAGGGCTGGCTGCTCAACGGCGTCGTCCAGCGGACCGTGTTCCAGTTGCGGGCCGAGGTCGAGGAGAAGCTGAACCGGTTGCCGCTGCCCTACTTCGACCGGCAGCCGCGCGGGGAACTGCTCAGCCGGGTCACCAACGACATCGACAACATCTCGCAGACCCTCCAGCAGACGTTGAGTCAACTGCTGACCGCGCTGCTCACCGTGGTCGGCGTACTCGGCATGATGTTCTGGATCTCGCCGCTGCTGGCCCTGGTGGCGCTTGTCGCGGTGCCGCTGTCGGTGGTGGTGACCGGACAGATCGCCAAGCGGTCGCAGCGCAAGTTCATCGCGCAGTGGACCCACACGGGCGAGCTGAACGGGCAGATCGAGGAGGCGTTCACCGGGCACGAACTGGTGAAGGTCTTCGGTCGGCAGCGTGAGGTGGAGGCGGCCTTCCGCGCCAAGAACGACGAACTGTTCGCGGCCAGCTTCGGGGCGCAGTTCATCTCCGGCATCATCATGCCGGCGATGTTCTTCATCGGGAACGTCAGCTACGTGGCGATCGCGGTGGTCGGCGGGTTGCAGGTCGCCTCCGGCTCGATGAGCCTCGGCGACGTGCAGGCGTTCATCCAGTACTCCCGCCAGTTCACTCAGCCGCTCACCCAGGTCGCGTCGATGGCGAACCTGCTCCAGTCGGGGGTGGCCTCGGCCGAGCGGGTCTTCGCGGTGCTCGACGCCGAGGAACAGCAGCCGGATCCGGCGGTGCCGGCCCGGGTGAGCGACCCGCACGGCCGGGTCGAGTTCGAACACGTCTCGTTCCGGTACGACCCGGACAAGCCACTGATCACCGACCTGTCCCTGGTCGCCGAGCCGGGGCACACCGTGGCCATTGTCGGGCCCACCGGCGCCGGCAAGACCACCCTGGTCAACCTGATCATGCGCTTCTACGAGTTGGATGCCGGCCGCATCACGCTCGACGGGGTGGACATCACCGCGCTGCGCCGCGACGACCTGCGGGGCCGCATCGGCATGGTCCTGCAGGACACCTGGCTGTTCGGCGGCACCATCCGGGACAACATCGCCTACGGTCGGCCGGACGCGACCGAGGAGGAGATCCTCGCCGCCGCCCAGGCCACCTTCGTGGACCGGTTCGTCCGCAGCCTTCCCGACGGCTACGACACGGTGATCGACGAGGAGGGCAGCAACGTCAGCACGGGCGAGCGGCAGCTGATCACCATCGCCCGGGCCTTCCTCGCCGAACCCTCGCTGTTGATCCTCGACGAGGCGACCAGCTCGGTGGACACCCGTACCGAGGTGCTGCTCCAGCGGGCGATGGCGGCGCTGCGGTCGGAGCGGACCAGCTTCGTCATCGCGCACCGGCTCTCCACCATCCGCGACGCCGACCTGATCCTGATGATGGAGGACGGTCGCATCGTCGAACAGGGCACCCACACCGAACTGCTCGCGGCGGGCGGGGCCTATCACCGGCTCTACCAGTCGCAGTTCCAGCAGCCGGTCAGCGGCGACGACCCGGTCGCCGTGCCTGCCTGAGGGTGGTGGCCGGGCCGCTGACACGGGACCTGTCAGCGGCCCGGCTGCGGGCCCGGGCATCAGGAACGGGGGACCCGACGCACGCGCGGGCCGCGCGCCGACAACGGTACGCCGCCCAGCGACGTTTCGGCGACCCTCACCCCACACCGGTCGATTTCGATATTCGCCGGTCGAAAGCAGTCACATGCCCCACCGCCCGGGCAGTGTCGCTGGTCACGAGAGGGCAGGGCCGTCGTCGGTGATGCCGGACACACCGTCAGGCTCGGTGCGTATCCGGATCGGCCGCACTGCGAGGGGACAGGGGTGCCCGAACTACTCACCCAGGTGGCATCACCTGACTGGGCATACCTCCTCCTGTTCGGTCTGCTGGTGCTGGACGCCTTCGTGCCGGTGGTGCCCACGCAGCTGTTGATGATCACCGGCGGCGCGCTCACCGTCTACGGCGGGCTGGACCTGCCGCTGGCCATCGCCGTCGGCGCGCTCGGGGTGTTCACCGGGGACCTGGCCTGTTACCTGCTCGGCCGCAGCACGTCCCGGCGTCAGCCACCGCGCCCCGAGGTGACCGGTCGGGCCCGACGGCTGACCGGTCGGCTCGCTGCCGGCCTGCGCCGGCCCGGCCCGACAGGGCTGCTGCTCTGCCGGTTCGTGCCGGGCGGGCGGATGACTGTCTGCTTCGCCTCCGGCCGTGGCCGTTATCCGCTGCGCCTGTTCCTGCCCTACGCCGGTACGGCGGCGGTGGGTTGGGCGTCGTACGGCGGCCTGGTCGGGCACCTCGGCGGTGCGGCGCTCACCGGGTCGGCGTGGCGGATGGTGCTGATCGCGGCGGTGGCCGCCGCCGGCTTCGCGTTGACCGGCTGGGTGCTGGCGTTGATCGCCGCCCGGCTGACCCCGGCCCCCGCCGAACTGCCCGCCGACTGAGGTCAGCCCGTACGGCGCGGGGAAGGCCGACCGGCCGCCCTGGGGGGAACACCTGATGACCCGGTCCGGGTGCACCCCGGGTCGGATTTCGGTGCTCGTCCCGGATCCGTCTGGGGTGGGTTCGGCGACAGGCTGAGGCATGCCTGGAATCCGGAACAACGGTGCACTGGCCCTCGGCGGGATCGCCCTCGCCGCGCTGCTCGGCGTCATCGGTCACCTCGGCGTGCGGGACTTGGACCCGGTGAGCCTCACCGTCAGCGACTACGCCGTCTCCGAATCCGGCGGAGTCATCCACCTGGCGATGCTGACGCTGGGCGTGGCGTCGGCTCTGCTCGTACCGGCGCTGGGTCGCCTCGCCGGGCCGGGGGTCCGCGCCGGTCGGCTGGGCGCGGCCCGACTGCTGCTCGCGATGTGGGCCGGTGGGCTGCTGCTGGCCGGTCTGGTGCCGACCAACCCGCCCGGCACCGAGATGGGCACCGCCGCGTACGTGCACCGGTACGCCTCGGTGGTGGCGTTCCTCGCCCTGCCGGTCGTCGGCTGGCTGCTCGCCGCCCACCTGCCCACCGGGGCCCGTACCCGCCACTGGTTGCGCGTCCTCGCGGTGGCCAGCCTGCTGCTGGCCGCCGCCCAGATCTGGTCCGCCTATCCCGGTGACCGCGCCTTCTACGGCCTGATCGAACGGGTTCTCATCCTCAGCGAGGTCACCCTGCTCGCCCTGCTCGCCGTCGCCCTGCCCGCGCATTCTCACGCGCGGACCGGGCGACGGGAGGTCACTCCAGTTCGTGCAGCATCAGTTGCCGGGCGGCCTCGGTGACCGAGCCGGAGAGGCTGGGGTAGATCGTGATGGTCTGCGCCAGCTCGTTGACGGTCAGGTTGTTCTCCACCGCCATGGTGATCGGCAGGATCAGCTCGCTGGCCTTCGGGGCGACCACCACGCCGCCGATCACCTGGCCGCTGGCCGGGCGGCAGAACAGCTTGACGAAACCGTCGGCCACCTCGTCCATCTTCGCCCGGGCGTTGCCGTCCAGCGTCAGCATCACCTGCCGGGCCGGCACCTTGCCCGCGTCCACCTCGTCCTGCGAGACGCCGACGGTGGCCAACTCGGGGTCGGTGAAGACGTTCGCCGCGACGGTCCGCAGCCGCAGCGGCCGGACCGCCTCGCCGAGCGCGTGCCACATGGCGATCCGGCCCTGCATGGCGGCGACGCTGGCCAGCGGCAGTACCCCGGTGCAGTCGCCGGCGGCGTAGATGCCGGGCACGTTGGTACGGGAGACCCGGTCCACCGTCACGTAGCCGCCCCGGGCCAGTTCGACGCCGTACTCGGCCAGGCCCAGCGCCTCGGTGTTGGGGATCGAGCCGACCGCGATCAGCGCGTGTGAGCCGTACACCTTGCGGCCGTCGGAGAGCTCGACCTCGACGCCGTCGTCGGTACGGCGCACCCCCTCGGCGCGGGAGTTGTTCAGAATGCTCATGCCCCGGGCTCGGAACACCCGCTCGATGGCCTGCGCGGCGTCGGCGTCCTCGTGCGGCATCACCCGGTCCCGGCTGGAGACCAGGGTGACCTGCACCCCCATGGCCAGGTACGCGCTGGCGAACTCGGCACCGGTCACCCCGGAACCGACCACGATCAGGTGCTCCGGCAGCTCCGGCAGGTCGTACACCTGTCGCCAGGTCAGGATGCGCTCGCCGTCGGGCACGGCGGTGGGCAGCTGCCGGGGGGTGGCCCCGGTGGCGATCAGCACCGTCGAGGCGCCGATC
Organism: Verrucosispora sp. FIM060022; assembly: GCF_003977705.1. Classification (NCBI taxonomy): domain Bacteria; kingdom Bacillati; phylum Actinomycetota; class Actinomycetes; order Micromonosporales; family Micromonosporaceae; genus Micromonospora; species Verrucosispora sp. FIM060022. The sequence goes on along the minus strand of NZ_RQIV01000004.1, from coordinate 317,671 downwards.
GCGTACGCGGCCTCCTCGCCGTGCGGGGTGACGATCACCCGGTGGGTGTGACCGAGGGTGTCCTCGCCCAGCCGGGCTCGCCCGGAGACGAAGGTGACCCCGGCCTTGACCAGCTTGGCGTGGATGTCGCTGGACTGCGCCAGGGCGAGCCGCTTGACCCGCTCGTTGACCGCCGTGGCGTCGACGGTGACCGCCTCCAGGCCGTCGGAGTGCACCCCGAAGACCTCGGTGTCGCGGTACCCGGTCACCACCTCGGAGCTGGCGATGAACGTCTTCGACGGCACGCAGTCGGACAGTACGCAGGCACCGCCGGCACCTTCGTCCTCCACGACTGTGACATCGGCGTCCAGTTGGGCCGCCACTAGCGCCGCCTCGTAGCCCGCCGGCCCGCCGCCGATGATCACGATCCGGCTCACCACGACCGCCCCTCGTTCATGCTCACAGTGACTTTCTTCTCCCCGGCGCGTGCGACACGCACCGTCGTATTCTCCCCCGAGCGCCCGTCGGGCTATCGTCATCGCCGTGCGTCATTACGCCGCCTACGGCTCGAACCTGGACCCTGCTCGGATGCGTGCCTACTGCCCGCATTCGCCGATGGTGGGCATCGGCTGGCTGGAGGGCTGGCGGCTCACCTTCGCCGGTGAGGACGTCATCGGCTGGGAGGGTGCGGTCAGCACCGTGGTCGAGTCGCCCGGCGACCGGGTCTTCGTGGCCCTCTACGACATCCACCCGTACGACGCCGCCCAACTCGACGAGATCGAGGGCGTCACCTCCGGCACGTACCGGAAGCTGACCGTCCGGGTGTCGACGCTGGACGGCGATGTGACGGCCTGGGTCTACGTCTTCGACGGCTACGAGGGCGGGTTGCCCACCTCGTGGTACCTGTCCGAGATCGCGAACGCCGCCGAGAAGGCGGGCGCGCCGGACGACTACGTCCTCGAACTGCGGTCCCGCCCCACCGGCACCGCGTCGGCGTAGCGCGTCTCCCACGCCCCTCAGTCTGCTACCGGCCGTCAGCGCGGCGGGCGTCGACCCCGGAACCCGGGCGATCTGTCCCGGTCAGCCCGCTTTCGTCCCCCTGGCTCGGCCGAGGGGTCAGCTTTCGGTGTGCGCCCGGGTCGCGGCCAGCAGTTCCACAAGTTCCGCGCCGCCGGTCGGCCCCAGCGCCACGAACGCGGGTGCGACGAGGCGGTTGGTCACCGCTTCGGCCCACAGCCGCCGCCGCACCAGCGGCCCTACCGGCGGGTACGGCGGCGGCCACCCGCACGCGATCGCACCGCTCTCCCCCTCCGGCCCGGCCAGCACCGCTTCCAGCGGTGACATCCCGCTGGCGCGTACCGCCACCAGATGGGCCCCGGTGAAGTGCTCCCGCAGCAGGCGCAGCCCGGCGGCCAGTCGCGCGCCCGCGGACGTGGCGGGCGGCGGCATGGCCCGCCACGCCGCGAACAACGGCATCGCGCTGGCGTCGGCCGCCGCCACGACCCGCTCCACCAGGTCGACCAGGCGGTCCAGGTGCGGCAGGTCGGCCAGGCGTTCCTCGCCCCAACGGCAGCACTCGACCAGGCTGGCGGCGGCCACCTCCAGCGGCCGTACCGTGCGGGCGGCGGCGTCCCAGCCGTCGGCCACCGCGTCGGGGGCGATGAAGCCGAGCGCGGCGGCCACCGTCTCGGCCCGTACGTCACCCAGGGCACCGGCCCGCCCGGTGATGTAGAAGGCCCAGCCCGAGATGCCGAGCAGCCGGGCCCGACGCAGTGTGGTGGGACAACGGCTGTACGCGTCACCGAGCGCGAGCACCGCCGGCTTGCTGGCCGCGGCCACCTGTTCCGGAGTCATCCCCGACCACCGGAAGGGGCATGCGACCGGCGACCGGCCGAAGGTCCGTCCGGGTGAATACTGGCCGAAGGTCCGTCCATGGGAAGTCAGTCTGCCGTGCCGCCGCCAGAGCCGGCATCCTCCTCGGCTTCCAGCGCCTCGACCGCGGCCTCGACCTCGCCGGTGCGCCGCCGGGCGGCACCGGCCGCCCGTTCGGCCGCCCGACGGGCCAGCCGGGCTCGGCTGAGCTCCTGCTCGGCCACGGCCCGTCGACGTTCCAACTCGGCCAGTTCCGCTTCGAGCCGGTCCAGGGCGGCGGCACCGTCGCGCTCGGCCGCCGCCGCGCCCGCCAGCTCGTCCTCGGCCCGGTCCTGATCGGTACGGGCCCGGGTCAGCTCCTTGTCCAGCGCCCGACGGCGGCGCTCCCGTTCGGCGCGGGCCGCCCGCTGGGCCTGCTCGGCGCGCAATGCACCCCGCTGGGTCGGCTGCTGCCGGGCCGGTGCGGCCGACGGCGGCTCCTCTCCCCCGGTCACCAGGCGCAATTGCGGCCGGGGCACCTCGCCGAACCCGGCGTAGTGGGTGGCGCGCAGCAGGCGTCCGGAGCGGACCTGCTCGGCGATCTGCACGTCGGACAGGGCCGCGTTCAGGGTCGCCTCCACCTCGGCCAGCGGCAGCTTCCCGCTCGACGGCGCCCCCTCGACGTCGGCCGCCAACCGGCGTACCTCGGCGACGAGCGCACCCACCACGGCGCGCCGCTGCGCGGACAGTTCGCGCAGCCGTGGGCCACGCAGTTCACGCTGCGCGGTCCGCAGTGCGTCGGCCAACTGCACCAGGTCGGCCACCAGCTCAGGGCGGTCCAACGCGAGCAGGTTGACCAACCAGGCGGCGACGGTCGGCCGACGCAACCGGGCGATCTCCCGGGCGGTACGCGGATCTCCGGCTTGACGCGCCTGCGCGACGGCGGCGTCCCGGGCCGCGACGAACCGGTCCGGCGGCGTGCGGTAGAGCTCATCGACGAGATCAGGCGCCGGTTCGGGCATCGGCTCAGCCGTCGATCCGGCTGCCCGGCTCCAGCCGTTGGTACTCGCTGCCCGACAGGGCCGTGTACTGCCGGTCGAGCACCGTGAGGCCGTTCGTGTTGAGCAACGCGTCGTGCAGGGCGAAGACCCGACGCGGCGCGACCGCCCGGATGAAGTCGACCACCTCCGAGAACTTCGACCAGGGCGCGTGGATCGGCGCGAAGAGGGTGTCGACCGGTACGTCCTGCGGCACGAAGAGCGCGTCGCCGGGGTGGTAGACGACGTCGTTGAACAGGTAACCGATGTTGTCCACCACCGGGATGTCGGGGTGGATCACCGCGTGTCGACCGCCGTAGGCGCGTACCGGCACCCCGGCGGCGGTGAACGACTCGCCGGGGCTGACCGGGCGCAGCGCCTCGGCCGCGCCGCCCAGCACCTTGGACACTGACGTCGGGCCGTGGATGACGAACGGCCGTCGCGCCAACTGTCGGTTGATCGCCTCGGCATCGACGTGGTCGGGATGCTCGTGGGTGATCAGCACCGCGTCGGCGCCGTCCAACGCCGCCGCCGCTTCGCTGAACATGCCCGGATCGACGACCAGCACCCCACCGTCGTGCTCGATCCGTACGCACGAGTGGGCGTACTTGGTGAGCCGCATCGTGATGCCTCCCATATCGAATCGTGACTTCTCCAGCGCAGTCTGCCGGAACCCGTGAGGTGGCGCGGGACGTCCGAGTTATCACCACGCAGCGGGGCCGGAAGAGGGGTACGGGGATGAGACTACGAAGAGTCGGTCGGCATCGGACGGCGGCGGCGGGTGCGCTGCTCGCGTTGTTGATGCTCGCGGGTTGTGGCAGTGGCAGTGGCAGTGACGAGGCGACCAGCTCGGACGCGGGTGCCGCCGCGCCGCCGATGGCGGACCGGGGGGCCGGTGAGCCGGCGCAGGGCGGGTCCGGCACGGCGACGGACACCCGGGTCGACCAACGCTCGATCATCTACACCGGATCCCTGGAGATCAAGGTGGACGATGTGGAGGCGAAGGCCCGCGAGGCCGTCTCGGCGGCGACCCGGGCCGGTGGCTTCGTCGGCGGCGACCAGCGGCGCAGCGCCGCGGCGGACGCGGTCGCGGAGTTGCAGTTGCGGGTACCGGCCGACCGGTTCTACCCGGTGGTGGAGGAGCTCGCCCGGCTGGGCAGCCAGCAGCGTCGACAGATCGACACCCAGGACGTCACCGAGGAGACCATCGACCTGGACGCGCGGATCGCCACCCAGCGGGCCCGGGTGGACAGCGCCCGACGGTTGCTGGCCCAGGCCGACTCGATAAGCGATCTGATCAGCCTGGAGAACGAACTGGGCCGCAGGGAGGCCGACCTCGCCTCGCTGGAGGCGAAGAAGCGGCGGCTGGGCGACCTGACCGCACTGTCCACGATCACCGTCACGCTTGTCGGCCCGGACGCGAGCACCACCGAGGACGAGGATCAGCTCGGCTTCCTGGTCGGGCTCAGCGGCGGCTGGAAGGTCTTCCTGGCCTCGATGACCGTACTGGTCACCGTGCTCGGTGCGGTCCTGCCGTGGCTGCTGGTGTTCGGCGTACCGCTGGGGTTGCTCTGGTGGTGGCATCGGCGACGCCGGCGCGGCCGGGACACCGGGCCGGCGCTGGTCGCGCCGGTCGGCGCGCCGCCACCGTCGGGGCTGGCGGTGCCGGGTGAGGTCAGCGGTGCGCCGCCAGTGCCTGGAGCGCGGTCTGCACCATGAGTCGCACGCCGGCCGGGATGGCGCGCTCGTCCACGTCGAACGACGGCCGGTGCAGGTCCACGTTGGGCCCGGCGCGGCCGACGCCGAGCCGGGCCAGCGCACCTGGGACGTACTCCAGGTACCAGGAGAAGTCCTCGCCGCCCATGCTCTGCGGGGTCTCCGCGACACCCTGCGGGCCGAGCGCGGCGATGGTCGCCGCGGTCAGCACGCTGATGGCCTGGCTGTCGTTGCTGACCGGCGGACGACCGCGCAGGTATTCGATGTCGACAGTGGCACCGGTCGGGGCGAGGACGTCGCGGACCACCTGGGTGACGATGTCCGGGGCGCTGTGCCAGGTGTCGCGGTCCATGACCCGCAGCGTGCCGGAGGCGGACGCCTCGGACGGGATGACGTTGTACTGGGTGCCGGCGGAGGCGTGACCGAAGACCAGCAGCAGGCCGCTGTTCGCCGGCACCCGGCGGCTGACCAGGGCGGGAACCTCGGTGACGAGTCGCCCGAGGGCGTCGACCAGGTCGACGGTCAGGTGCGGACGGGCGGTGTGGCCACCCGGCCCGGTGAGCCGTACGGTGACGTTGTCGGCGGCGGCGGTGATCGGACCGACCCGCAGCCCGATCCGGCCGACCGGCAGGCTCGGGTCGCAGTGCAGCGCGAAGATCTGCACCACCCCGTCGAGACCGCCGGCCTCGATCACCTCCAGCGAACCGCAGGGCAGGATCTCCTCGGCAGGCTGGAAGATCAGCCGCACCCGGCCCGGCAGCTCGCCCAGGTCGGCGAGCTGGGCCAGCATCATGCCGACACCGAGCATGACTGTGGTGTGCACGTCGTGACCGCAGGCGTGGCAGACCCCGTCCACCGTGGAGCGGTACGGCACGTCCTTGGCGTCGGTCAGCGGCAGCGCGTCGATGTCGGCGCGCAGCGCGATCACCGGGCCGTCCGGGCGGCCGTCGATGTCGCAGATGACCCCGTTGCCCTTGGGCAGCATGCGTGGGCTGAGCCCGGCCAGGGAGAGTTCCCGGGCGATCAGGGCCGCGGTCTCGAACTCCTGTCCGGACAGTTCCGGATGCGAGTGGATGTGACGGCGGGTGGCGATCAGGCCCGGTACCCGCAGGGCGAGCAGGTGGTCCAGCTCGGCCGGCAGGGGTTGGCCGCCCGGCGGCGGCGCTTCGGACCAGGACGCCACCAGCTGCTCGCCGGTGGGCATCGTCAACGCAGTCGTCACGTCGAATTCTCGATCACTAGGAATGGATGGATCATCGGGGACAGCAGACAGGGTAGACCCCTGGTGGTAACTCTGCGCAACCTCGTTCCGGTGATGGTCGGACCGCGCAGCGTCACGTATGCCCTGCTGAGAGCCACCGGAGCGGAGCGAGACAGCAGGTAGATCGCCGTTGAACGTCGTCATCCGCCCCCCACCTCCTACAACGCGTAATCGGGCACCCGGACCGAAAATCCTTCGGAGGACTCTCGGCACCGTTTCCGAATTGTCGCATTAGTCGCTCGATCAACTGACCCTACGACAATTACCCGACCACACCCGGCGACGAGCGCACCGTGGCACGTTCACACGCACGGTCGCCCTCCGGCCGGACACCGTGTGCGTCAGAGATCAGCCGGAAACGGTCCACCGGTGCACTCGAACCGCAATACCCAGGACGGGCGCACCGACACGCAGCGCGACGGCCGGTCAGAACCGGTCGGTCGGACGGTAGAGCCCCCACACCTCGCGCAGCGCCCCACACACCTCACCGACGGTGGCCCGCAGACGCAGCGCCTCCTTCATCGGGTAGAGCACGTTGGCGCTGCCCGTGGCGGCCTCCCGCAGGTCGGCCAGGGCCCGCTGCACGGCGGCGCCGTCGCGCTCGGCGCGCAGCTTGGCCAGCCGTTCGGCCTGCGCCGCCTCGATCGTCGGGTCCACCCGCAGCGGCTCGTACGGCTCCTCGGCGTCGATGGCGAACCGGTTGAGCCCGACCACCACCCGCTCCGCCGAGTCGATCTCCTGGGCGATCCGGTACGCCGACTGCTCGATCTCCCGCTTCTGGAAGCCCGCCTCGATCGCCTCCACCGCCGAGCCGTGCTCGAAGACCCGGGCCATCAGCGCGTCCGCCGCCGCCTCGATCTCCGAGGTCATCGCCTCCACCACGTACGACCCGGCGAACGGGTCGACGGTGGCGGTGAGGTCCGTCTCGTACGCCAGCACCTGCTGGGTCCGCAGCGCCAGCCGGGCCGCCTTCTCGGTCGGCAGCGCGATCGCCTCGTCGAAGCTGTTGGTGTGCAGCGACTGGGTGCCGCCGAGCACCGCCCCGAGCCCCTGCACGGCGACCCGGACCAGGTTCACCTCAGGCTGCTGGGCGGTCAGCTGCACCCCTGCGGTCTGGGTGTGGAACCGCAGCATCATCGACTTCGGGTTCTTCGCCCCGAACTCGTCGCGCATCAGTCGGGCCCAGATCCGCCGGGCCGCCCGGAACTTGGCGACCTCCTCCAGCAGGGTGGTACGCGCGACGAAGAAGAACGACAGCCGGGGGGCGAAGTCGTCCACGGCCAGCCCGGCGGCGATCGCGGCCCGGACGTACTCGACGCCGTTGGCCAACGTGAAGGCGATCTCCTGCACGGGCGATGCACCGGCCTCGGCCATGTGGTAGCCCGAGATGGAGATCGTGTTCCACTTCGGCACCTCGGCCCGGCAGTAGCCGAACGTGTCGGCGACCAGGCGCAACGAGGGCTTCGGCGGGAAGATGTAGGTCCCCCGGGCGATGTACTCCTTGAGGATGTCGTTCTGGATGGTGCCGTTGAGCGCGGCGCCCGGCACCCCGTTCTCCTCGGCGACGAGTTGGTAGAGCAGCAGCAGCACCGAACCGGGCGCGTTGATCGTCATCGAGGTGGAGACCTGGTCCAGCGGGATGCCGTCGAAGAGCAGCCGCATGTCCTCGATCGAGTCGATGGCCACGCCGACCTTGCCCACCTCGCCGGAGGCGATCGGGTCGTCGGAGTCGTACCCCATCTGGGTCGGCAGGTCGAAGGCGACCGACAGACCCATCGTGCCGGCCCGCAACAGTTGGTGGTACCGCGCGTTGGATTCGGTGGCGGTGCCGAAACCGGCATACTGGCGCATGGTCCACGGGCGCGACGTGTACATCGTGGGATAGACCCCACGGGTGTACGGGTACTCGCCCGGCGAGCCCAGTTGGGCATCCAGGTCACCGGGGACGTCTTCCGCCGTGTAGACGTCCTTGATCGGGAAACCGGACTCGCTCAGCCGCCGCTCGCTCATCACCGGATGGTAGGACGGAGCAACAGGTCAGCCGGTTCGGGGTGGCACGCGAGTGACCTCGACGGCCGCCACGACGAGAGGTGAGGGGGCGCACACGTACCGTTCAGTACGGTAAACGTCCGTCGCGCCGGCTTTCGCATCGGGCGTCTGAACCAGCAAGATAGGGGGGTTGTGTCCCAGCCCCCTCGACTTCCCCGGTGGCTTTTCTGTGACTCAGATCCCGACGTGGAGCGGCGGACCAGTCAGCACTCCCACCAATGGACGCGCAACACCCGGCACCGTCATCGGTGACCGCTACTCGTTGCGCTCGGCGGTGGGCAACGGCGGCATGGGCACGGTCTGGCGAGCCACAGACACGCTGCTGCGCCGCGACGTGGCGGTCAAGGAGGTCATCCTCCCGCCGGGGCTGGCCCCGAGCGACCGCGACGCGATGTACGAACGCACCCTGCGCGAGGCCCGCGCCGCCGCCGCCATCGCCCACCCGGCCGTGGTGCAGGTGTACGACGTAGTCACCGAGGCCGGTCGACCGTGGATCGTGATGGAGCTGCTGGACGCCCGCAGCCTCGCCGACATGGTGATCGAGGACGGGCCGATCGCCCAGCGGGTGGTCGCCAAGATCGGCATCGCGCTGCTCGGCGCCCTGGAGGTGGCCCACGCGATCGGTGTGCTGCACCGCGACGTCAAGCCGGCAAACGTGCTGATCTGCTCCGACGGGCGCTGCGTGCTCACCGACTTCGGGGTGGCTCGGATGCCCACCGACGTGCAGCTCACCACGCCGGGCATGGTGCTCGGCTCACCGCACTTCATCTCGCCCGAGCGGGCCATGGGGCAGGAGTTCGGCCCGCCCAGCGACCTGTTCTCCCTCGGCGTGACGCTCTACACGGCGGTGGAGGGTCGACCCCCGTTCGACCGGGGCGACCCGATCGAGACCATGCACGCCGTGGTCGAGGACCCGCCGGCCCCGCCGCAGCGCAGCGGCCCGCTGACCCGGGTGCTGATGGGCCTGCTGGAGAAGGACCCGGCCCGCCGACTCGACGTGCACACCGCCCGCGCCATGCTGCGCGAACTGCTCGCCGGCCCGCTGAGCAGCAACGCCGCCGCGGTCAACTCGATGACCGACCCGTACTCGGTGATGCAGGTGCCGCAGCCCGCGCCGATCAGCGCGCCAGCCGCCCCGGCCAAGGCCAAGCCGTCCGGCCAGATCGGCGGCTCGGCAATGCTCGCTCCCGGCGAGTCGCTCACCGACCGGCTGGCCGCGCTGCGCCGCGGTGAGCGCCCCGGCCAGGCCACCCCGGTCAGCCCCGCCGCGATGGAGGAGACCAGCGCCGACGCCCTGGCCCGACCGGGTCAGCACGGCGCGATGTCCCCGCCACCGGTCGGCCGCACCTACGGCACCGCCGCGGACGCGACCCAGCACATCGGCGGGGCGGACGCGACGCAACGGTTCGGCGGAGCCGACGCCACCCAGCGGATCGGCGGGGCGGACGCCACCCAGCGGATCGGCGGGGCGGATGCCACCCAGCGGATCGGCGGGGCGGACGCGACCCAGCGGGTCGGGCCGGCGGCGTTCGGCTACGGCGGCGGGCAGCCGGAGGCCACCCAGCACATCGGCGGTGACTACGGCGGTCAGTGGCCGGCAGCGCCCAGCCAGCCGTACGGTGCCCGCCCGACGCCCACCGGCGGCAGCCCGATGGACAAGGCGAAAGCGGCCGGCAGCCAACTGGTCGGCACCGTCAAGGGCTGGCCGCGCAAGATGCAGCTCGCCGCGGCCGGCGGCCTGACGCTGATCCTGCTGATCGGCATCGTGGCGCTCTCCGGCGGCGACGACGCACCACCGACCACCCCGGTCGCCGACCCCTCCTCCTCCGCCGACGCCGGTCCCGGCATCGAGATGCAGGAGCACTCGGCGCGCGGAGTGCAGGTGCTGGTGCCCAAGGGCTGGAAGAAGGCCACCGGTGGCCTCTACATCGACTACACCGATCCCGATGACAGCGGCCGACGGGTACGCATCCTCAACGAGGAGTGGCGTGGCGACTCGGCCCGTTGGGCGGAGGTCGCCGAGAACGGCCTGAAGAGCAGGTCGACCTCCTGCGCCAAGCCGTACAACCAGATCTCGATGGAGCAGAAGGAGCTGGCGGGTAAGCCGTCGGCCGAGTTCGAATACACCTGCGGCAAGGGCGACAACATGCGGCACGGGATCTGGCAGGGGGTGGCCCACGAGGGCCGGATGTACTCCTTCTACCTGACCGCGACGGACTCCCGCTTCGAGGAGAGCAAGCCGATCTACGAGGAGATGGTGAAGTCGTTCCAGCTCACCAACGCCGGCTGAGTCGGGGCGAGCGCCCGCGGTGATCCGCCGTCGTGCTATCAAGAGCCAATGGCGGCGGACACCGAAGACCTTGACAGCATTCGCGAGCGGGCCGAGCGTTGGCTCGCCGACGATCCGGACCCGGCCGACCGGGCGGAACTGCGGGCGGTGCTCGACGGTCTTCCCGCCACCGCGCCGGAGTTGGCCGACCGGTTCGCCGGACCGCTGACCTTCGGCACCGCCGGGCTGCGTGGCCCGCTGCGCGCCGGCCCGAACGGCATGAACCTCGCCGTGGTCACCCAGGCCGCCGCCGGGCTGGTCGCCTGGCTCGCGGCCCAGGGCGGCACCGGCCCACTGGTGATCGGGTACGACGCCCGGCGCGGCTCCCGGCAGTTCGCCGAGCGGACCGCCCAGGTGGCCACCGGGGCGGGACGCGCCGCCCTGCTGCTCCCCCGACCGCTGCCCACCCCGGTGCTCGCCTACGCGGTGCGGCAACTCGGGGCGGTGGCCGGGGTGATGGTCACGGCCAGCCACAACCCGCCGCAGGACAACGGCTACAAGGTCTACCTCGGCGCGGAACTGGGCGGTGCCCTGGGTGCCGGGGCACAGATCGTGCCGCCGGCCGACGCCGGCATCGAGGCCGCCATCCGGGCGGTCGGCCCGCTCGCCGAGGTGCCGCTCGGCCCGGCCGGTCAGGTGCTCGGTGACGAGATGGTCGCCGGTTACGTGGCCCGCGCGGTCGAGGTGCTACCGGCGGGTGGTCCGCGCGAGCTGAACGTGGCGTACACCCCGCTGCACGGCGTCGGCGCGGCCGTGCTCACCGCCGCCTTCACCGCCGCCGGGTTCCCGGTGCCCGGGGTGGTGCCCGACCAGGCCGAACCGGACCCGGACTTCCCCACCGTCAGCTTCCCCAACCCGGAGGAGCCGGGCGCGGTGGACCGGCTCGTCGCGCTCGCCGAGTCGACCGGCGCCGACCTGGCCATCGCCAACGACCCCGACGCCGACCGCTGCGCCGTGGCCGTGCGGGGCGAGCAGGGTTGGCGGATGTTGCGCGGCGACGAGGTGGGGGTGCTGCTCGCCGACCACCTGATGCGACGCGGGGTGACCGGCCTGTACGCCACCACCATCGTCTCGTCGTCGCTGCTGCGGGCCATGTGCACCGCCCGGGGCCTGCCGTACGACGAGACGTTGACCGGGTTCAAATGGATCGTCCGGGCCGGTGGCGGAGCCGAACCGCTGGTGTTCGGCTACGAGGAGGCGCTCGGCTACTGCGTCGCCCCCGAGCACGTCCGGGACAAGGACGGCATCACTGCCGCGCTGACCGTCGCCGAGTTGGCCGCCGGGCTCAAGGCACAGGGTCGTACGCTCACCGACCGGCTGGACGAGTTGGCCGCCGAGTTCGGCGTGCACCACACCGACCAACTCTCCGTACGCGTCGACGACCTGCGGCTGATCGCCGACGCGATGGCCCGGATCCGCGCCGCCACCCCGGCCACCCTGCTCGGCCAGCCGGTCACCGAGGCACAGGATCTGCTCCCCGAAGCTGACGTGGTGATCCTGCGTACCGACGCCGCCCGGGTGGTGATCCGCCCCTCCGGCACCGAACCGAAGCTCAAGGCGTACCTGGAGGTGGTGGAACCGGTCGCGGACGGCGACGTCGCGGCGGCCCGCTCCCGCGCGGCGCTCGCGGTTGGCGCCCTCCGCACCCAAACAGCGCACGCCTTGGGCGTGTAAGGAAGGGCCCCTTGTTAACACCTGCGGTATAGGAAGGGCCCCCTGTTAACACCAGCAGGAGGGGTCAGTGGCGGGGGCCGAGGGCGGCTTGGACGGCACGGCCGAGGGCGGCCACCACCAGGCCCACCGAGGGGCGGACCACCGACCCCTCGATGCTGACCTCGCCGGTGAAGCCGGCCCCGCTGGCGATCTCCTCCAGCCGGTGATGGGTCTCCTCGGCGGCCTCGCCGCTCAGCCCGAGGGCGGACTCCATGCGGAGCACGGCGACCAGGGTCGCCAGCGCTGCGGTCCGCTCGTCCGGTGGCGCTCCGGTCAGCGCGGCGGTGAGCCGTTGCCGGGTGTCCGCCTCCACCGAGCGGTCCAGCACCGGATAGCGGTGTACGTGGATGAAGCCCAGCTCCGTCTCGTCGACATCGCGGACGACGCCGTGCTCACACAGGTCACCGAGGATCCGGTCGCGCAGGCCGTGGCGCAGCCGTTGCACCCAGGACGACGGGCTGTGCGGGGTGTCGGCGGCGATCCGGGCGAGCACGTCGTCGATGACCGGCTCACCGGTCGGCGTCGGGTCGACCACGGTCAGCGCGCCGTCGTCGTACGCGATCCGTCCGGCCAGGGCCAACTCGATCAGTGCCGCCGCAGCCATGCCCAGGTCGAGGCTGATCCGCGGCATGGTCGCCTTGCCGGTCTCGTCGTCGTACGCGAGCAGGAGCAGTTCCTCAGCAAGCGGAACACCCGTCATGCCTCAGAACGCTATCCCCACCCCCGCCCCCGACACCCCGCCTCGCCCTGTTGATCATGAGGTTGGCGGCACGGGTCAGAAGCGGGGCATGCCGCCGAACTGGCGGTCGCCGGCGTCGCCCAGGCCCGGAACGATGAACTTGCTGCCGTTGAGACCCTGGTCGATGGCGGCGGTGACCAGGCGCAGCGGCAGGTTGGAGCGTTTGAGGCGCTCGATGCCTTCGGGAGCCGCGAGCACGCAGAGCACGGTTATGTCGGTGCAGCCGCGCTCGGCGAGCAGCCGGCAGCAGTGCTCCAGCGAGCCCCCGGTGGCCAGCATCGGGTCGAGAACGAGCACCGGCAGGCCGGTCAGGTCCCGGGGCAGCGACTCCATGTAGGCGCGCGGCTCGAACGTCTCCTCGTCACGGGCCAGCCCGACGAAGCCCATGGACGACTCCGGCAGCAAGCCCAGCGCGGCGTCGGCCATGCCGAGGCCGGCCCGCAGCACCGGCACCAGCAGCGGCGGGTTGGCCAGCCGGGTGCCTTCGGTGGCGGTCACCGGCGTCTGCACCGGGTACCGCTCGATCGGGAAGGAGCGCGCGGCCTCGTACACCAGCATGGTGGTGAGTTCGTGCAGTGCTGCCCGAAACGAGGATGAGTCGGTGCGTTCGTCCCGCATGGCGGTCAGCCGGGACTGGGCGAGCGGGTGGTCAATGACGATTACGTCCACGATCGCTCAACCTACCCGCCGCCGACTGTGGCCCGCGGCCCCCCGGTCCGACCAGCGACCCTGCTCACGACCGGAGCGCATTGGTCAAGATCACTCGTCGTCGGTCTGCGTAGACTTCGGGACATGACGGCGACAGCGACGTCGGCCCACTCGGAACTCACCGAGCTGGGACGATCCGAGACCGCTCTGCGGACCTTCCTGCACGGCCTACCGGGCGTGGACCAGGTCGGCGCCGAGCAGCGGGCGGCCCAACTCGGCACCCGCTCCATCAAGACCACCGCCAAGGCCCAGGCCATCGACCTCGCAATCCGAATGGTCGACCTGACGACGCTGGAAGGCGCGGACACCCCGGGCAAGGTGCGGGCGCTCGCCGCCAAGGCGCTGCGGCCCGACCCGGCAGACCCGTCCTGCCCGCACGTCGGCGCGGTCTGCGTCTACCCCTCGATGGTCCCGTACGCGGCCGAGGTGCTGCGCGGTTCCGGGCGGCCGTCGGGCGGCGCCGCACCGGCCGGGGTGCACCTGGCCAGCGTGGCGACGGCGTTCCCGTCCGGTCAGGCGCCGCTGGAGGTCAAGCTCGCCGACACCCGCGCCGCCGTCGAGGCCGGTGCCGACGAGATCGACATGGTGATCAACCGGGGGGCCTTCCTGGCCGGCCGCTACCGCGAGGTCTACGACGAGATCGTCGCGATCAAGGAAGCCTGCGGCGGTGATGATGCCGGTCGCCAGGGGCGACCGCGAGCCCACCTCAAGGTGATCCTGGAGACCGGCGAACTGGGCACGTACGACAACGTCCGTCGTGCCTCCTGGCTGGCGATGCTGGCCGGCGGCGACTTCATCAAGACCTCCACCGGCAAGGTTCCGGTCGCCGCCACTCTGCCGGTGACCCTGGTGATGCTGGAGGCGGTCCGGGACTTCCGCGCCGCCACCGGGCGGCAGGTCGGCGTGAAGCCGGCCGGCGGCATCAAGACCACCAAGGACGCCATCAAGTACCTGGTCATGGTCAACGAGACCGTCGGGCCGGACTGGCTGGACCCGGACTGGTTCCGCTTCGGCGCGTCCAGCCTGCTCAACGACCTGCTGATGCAGCGCACCAAGCTGACGACCGGCGTCTACGCCGGCCCCGACTACTTCACCCTGGACTGACCGCGATGTTCGAATACGCTCCCGCCCCCGAGTCCCGCTCGGTGGTGGACATCAAACCGTCCTACGGCCTGTTCATCGACGGCGCGTTCGTCGATCCGGCCGACGGCGGCAGCTTCAAGTCGATCAACCCGGCCTCCGAGGAGGTGCTCAGCGAGGTCGCCGAGGGCGGACCGCAGGACGTGGACCGCGCGGTCCGTGCCGCCCGGAAGGCGTACGAGAAGGTCTGGGGTCCGATGCCGGGCCGGGACCGGGCCAAGTACCTGTACCGGATCGCCCGGATCATCCAGGAACGCTCCCGCGAGCTGGCCGTGCTGGAGTCCCTGGACAACGGCAAGCCGATCAAGGAGTCCCGGGACGTCGACCTGCCGTTGGTCGCCGCACACTTCTTCTACTACGCCGGTTGGGCCGACAAGCTGAACCACGCCGGCTTCGGTGCCAACCCGCAGCCGCTCGGGGTGGCCGCCCAGGTCATCCCGTGGAACTTCCCGCTGCTGATGCTGGCCTGGAAGATCGCCCCGGCGCTGGCCGCCGGTAACACCGTGGTGCTCAAGCCGGCGGAGACCACCCCGCTTACCGCGCTGCTGTTCGCCGAGATCTGCCAGCAGGCCGACCTGCCGCCCGGCGTGGTCAACATCGTCACCGGTGCCGGCGAGACCGGACGCGCGTTGGTCGAGCACGACGGCGTGGACAAGGTCGCCTTCACCGGCTCCACCGACGTCGGTCGGGCCATCGCCCGCGCGGTCGCCGGCAGCCGCAAGAAGCTCACCCTGGAACTCGGCGGCAAGGCGGCCAACATCGTCTTCGACGACGCCCCGGTCGACCAGGCCGTCGAGGGCATCGTCAGCGGCATCTTCTTCAACCAGGGGCACGTCTGCTGCGCCGGTTCCCGGCTGCTGATTCAGGAGTCCGTCGCCGACCAGGTGCTGGAGTCACTCAAGCGTCGGATGGCCCAGCTGCGGGTCGGGGACCCGCTGGACAAGAACACCGACATCGGGGCGATCAACTCGGCCGCCCAGCTGGCCCGGATCCGGGAACTGACCGAGGCCGGGGCCGCCGAGGGCGCGCAGCAGTGGTCGCCGCCGTGCGAGCTGCCCGAACGGGGCTTCTGGTTCGCGCCGACCATTTTCACCGGGGTCACCCAGGCACACCGGATCGCCCGCGAGGAGATCTTCGGCCCGGTGCTGTCCGTACTCACCTTCCGCACCCCGGCCGAGGCCGTGGAAAAGGCAAACAACACGCCGTACGGGCTGTCGGCCGGGATCTGGACCGAGAAGGGTTCCCGGATCCTGTGGACGGCCGACCGGCTGCGCGCCGGAGTGGTCTGGGCCAACACGTTCAACAAGTTCGACCCGACCTCGCCGTTCGGTGGCTACAAGGAGTCGGGCTACGGCCGCGAGGGCGGTCGGCACGGGCTGGAGGCGTACCTCAATGTCTGAGCGGGTCGCGGTACGCAAGACGTACAAGCTCTTCATCGGCGGGAAGTTCCCGCGTAGCGAGTCGGGACGGTCGTATCTCGTGCAATCCGCGAACGTGTCGCTGGCCTCCCGCAAGGACGCGCGGGACGCCGTGGTCGCCGCCCGCTCCGCCGTGAAGGGCTGGGCCGGGGCGACCGCGTACAACCGGGGTCAGATCCTCTACCGCATCGCCGAGATGCTGGAGGGCCGCCGCGACCAGTTCGTGGCCCTGGGCGTACCGGCCGACGAGGTCGACGCCGCGACGGACCGCTGGGTCTGGTACGCGGGCTGGTCCGACAAACTGCCCCAGGTGTACGGCGGCGCGAACCCGGTCGCCGGGCCCTACTTCAACCTCTCCGCCCCCGAGCCCACCGGCGTGGTGGCCGTGGTGGCCCCGGAGACACCCGCCCTGCTGGGCCTGGTCAGCGTGATCGCCCCGGCGATCGTCAGCGGCAACACCGTGGTGGTGGCCGCCTCCCCGGCCGCCCCACTGGCCGCGGTGACCCTGGCCGAGGTACTGGCCACCTCCGACCTGCCGGGCGGCGTGGTCAACATCCTCACCGGCCGGCTGTCGGAGACCGTGCCGACGCTTGCCGCGCACATGGACGTCAACGCGATCGACCTGACCGGGGTCACCGACGCCGAACTGGCCGCTGAGCTGGAGGTGAAGGCGGCGGAGAACCTCAAGCGGGTACTCCGGCCAGTGCCGGTTGATCACGACTGGTCGGCCGACCCTGGGCTGGGGCGGATGACGACGCTGCTGGAGACGAAGACCGTGTGGCACCCGAAGGGCGTCTGAGGTCTTCGGATTTGCTCCAGCTGTCCCTGGGTGGGGTTTCCGGTCTGCGTGGCCGCGCGCAACAACGCCGAAATTGCTGGGTGCGGACCCTGTTGATGCCGCAACATCGCCGTACTTGCTGGGCCTGCTCCGGGGCAGCGCCGCAACGGGGCGGGCGGGAGGTCTACTACGGGGGGTAGGATTGGCGGGTGACTCGGCTGGGTGATCTTGAGCGTGCGGTGATGGACGTGTTGTGGGACACGGTGCCCGCCAGGTCGGACGGGGTCACGGTGCGCGAGGTGGCCGACGCGCTGGCCGGGCGCGAGTTGGCGTACACGACTGTGATGACGGTGCTCGATCGCCTCGCCGGCAAGGGCATGGTGCAGCGCGAACGGGAGGGCCGGGCCTGGCGTTATCGCGCGGCGGCCAGCCGGGAGGCGCACATCGCCCAGCTCATGCTCGACGCACTCGACCTCGGTGGCAGCCGGGATGCGGCGCTGGTCCGGTTCGCCCGATCGGTCACCGGCACCGAGGCGGACGTGCTGCGCGCTGCCCTGGCAGCGGAGGCCACGTTGACGCCGGGCACGAAAGGCGCAGAAGTCACCGGAGTCGCAGAAGGCACGGGAGTCACGAACAGCACCGCAGGCACGGCAGACGCGGGCGCTGAGGGGGTCGGCAGTTTGACCGATCGGATCGAGGTGCCGCCGGCCGACCGGGCAAGCCGCCCGGACCGGGCGGGCGAGACCGCGGAACGGTAGGGGCGACACCGTGGCGTACGCCCTGCATTTCACTGGCGCGATGCTTGCCTGTTGGCTGCTCGCGCAGGTCCTGGCCCGTTCCACCTGGACGTGGCGGAGCCCGGGGGTGGCGATCCTCTGCTGGCAGGCGATCGGTCTGGGGGCCGGCCTGTCCGCGATGGGCATGCCGATCGCGCTCGGGCTGGCACCGTACGAGATGGGTACCGGCAGCGCCCTGCTCGCGCTGGTCAGGGATCTGTGGCACAGCACCTTGCCGGCCGGGCTGGGCGTGGCTCACCTGGGGCTGGTCGGCATCGGCCTGGGCATCGGCGCGGTGCTGCTCACCACGACGGTACGCAGCATCCACGGCACGGTACGCGCCCAGCGTCGGCACCGGGAGTTGCTGACCCTGGTGGCGCGGCGGGATCCCGCGGTGCCCGGGGCACTGGTGCTCGACCATCCGAGCGCGGCCGCGTACTGCCTGCCCGGCGTACGGCCTCGGGTGGTGGTCAGTGCCGGCGCGCTGGATCTGCTCGACCCGGCCGAGTTGGAGGCGGTGCTCGCCCACGAACGGGCACACGCCCAGGAACGGCACGACCTGGTGCTGCTGCCGTTCACCGCGTTGTGCCGGGCGTTGCCCTGGCTGCGCTGGGTGCGTCAGGCGCACGAACGGGTCGGGCTGCTTGTCGAGATGCGTGCCGACGACAAGGCCCGGGAGCTGCACGCGGACGCGCCGCTGGCCGGTGCGTTGCGCCGGTTCGCCGCCGCCGGTGACCGGATCAGCCCGGCCGGCACGCTCGGTCTCGGGCATCGGGACCTGGACGTACGCATGCAGCGGCTGCTGATTGCGGGGCGACCGCCCCGGTTGATCGGCGCTGCCGCGCTCGCGGTGACCAGCACCGCCGCCTACCTGCCGATCGGCCTCTTCCTGAGCTGACCGCCCGCACCGACCGGGCGCGTCGACCACCAGCAGTCGGGCACCCTGAACTGACCCTGATCCTGCCCGCGCAGGCCTCTCGCGATCGAATATGTAGCTTCTCTACCTGTAGGCTCCCTGAGGTGAAGCGTCGACCCCAGGAGAGTCATGGATGCCCTGCTCCTCGCCCGGCTCCAGTTCGCCGCGACCGCCTCGGTCCACTTCCTCTTCGTGGCGGTCACCCTCGGCCTGGTCACCCTGCTGGTGGGGTTGCAGACGGCCTGGTTGATCACCGGCAACCCGCGCTTCGAGCGGCTCACCCGGTTCTGGGGCCAGCTGTACGTGATCAACTACGTGCTCGGCATCGCCACCGGCATCGTGATGGAGTTCCAGTTCGGGCTGAACTGGAGCGGCCTGTCGCGGTACGTCGGCAACGTCTTCGGTGCCCCGCTGGCGATCGAGACCCTTGTCGCCTTCTTCCTGGAGTCGACCTTCCTCGGCATGTGGATCTTCGGTTGGCACCGGCTGCGTCGGGGCGTACACCTGGCGTTGCTGTACGGGGTGGCGCTCACCGCGTACGCCTCGGCTTTCTGGATTCTGGTGGCGAACTCCTGGCTGCAGAACCCGGTCGGTTACGAGGTACGCGACGGGGTCGCCCATCTGACCGACTTCTCCGCGCTGCTGACCAACCCGGCGTTGTGGATGGCGTTCGGGCACGTCGTGTCGGCAGCCCTGCTCACCGGCGGGATGCTGATGGCCGCGGTCAGCGCCTGGCACCTGACCCGCGGCACCGGTGACTTCGACCTGTTCCGTACCTCGCTGCGGATCGGCGTGGTCACCGCCACCCTGGCGATCGGCCTCGTCCAGAGCTTCGGCTTCGCCCAGTTCGGCGCGGTCGGCGCGATCCAGCCGACCAAGTTCAACGGCACCGGCCCGGACGCCGAAGCGCTGGTCGCCGACTGGACCGCCCGGTTCGGCCCCGGCGACTACCTGCCGCCCGTGCTGGCCAACGCCGGACTCGGCTTCATGATCCTCATCGGCTTCGGCCTCGGTCTGCTCTGGCTGATCCTCCCGCTGCTCTGGCGGGACTGGATCATCCGGCTCCGCTTCCCGCTCTGGCTGCTCATGATCGCCCTGCCGCTGCCGTTCGTGGCCGTGATCCTCGGCTGGATCGCCCGCGAGGTAGGCCGCCAGCCCTGGGTGGCGTACGGACTGCTGCGGGTGGACCAGGCGGTCTCCCCGATCGACCCGTGGCTGATGGCCACCTCGTTGATCGGCTTCACCCTGCTGCTCGGCAGCCTCGCCGTGACCAACTGGGTGCTGCTGGCCCGGCACGCGGCCGCCGGCGCGGCGGATCCCGCCCTCGGCCGACCGCCGACGCAACCACCGGCCGACGACAGCCGCACCGAGCCCGCCTTCGTCTGAGGAGAGCCTGATGGAACTCGCCTGGTACGCCCTGCTCGGTCTCTTCTTCGCCGGCTACCTGGTGCTCGGTGGCTACGACTACGGCGTCGGCCTGCTGCTGGCCCGGCGCACCGACCCGGCGCGGCGGCGGGCGACCCTGAACGCCGTCGGACCGTTCTTCCTCGGCAACGAGGTGTGGCTGGTCGCGGCCGTCGGCATCCTGTTCGGCGCCTTCCCCGTCCTGGAGGGGGAACTGCTCGCCGGCAGCTATCCGGCGGTGCTGGGGGCACTGCTCGGGGTGATCCTGGTCACCGTCGGGGTGCAGTTGCGCAGCCGGCCGGCCAGCGGGTGGGCGCGGACCGCGTGGGACCGGGTGATCGTGGTGGGCAGCCTGCTGGCCGCGCTCGGCTGGGGGGTCGTGCTGGCCGGGCTGCTCCAAGGCGTACCGCGGCATCTCGACGGTCATGTCGTCGGCGTGACGCACCTGTTCACCCCGTTCGCCGCCGCTGCCGCGCTGGCGCTGGTCGCGCTTGTCGCGGCGCACGGGGCAGCCTTCCTCACGCTGCGGCTGCCGGCCGCCGAGGCCGACCGGCTCCGGCCGCTGGCCCGCCGGCTGGTCCTCACCGCGGCCGGCGCGGTCGGCACGGCCACCGTCGTGGGCCTGTTCTCCGACCGGGTACGCGTCGCCGCGCAGCGCCCGGCGGTCGGCGTACTGCTGGCGGTGGGGCTGGTCGCGGCGCTGCTGGTGGCGCGGACGGCGCTGGGCCGGCGACGGGAGGGTGTCGCCTTCGCCGCCACCGCCACCGCGCTGGCCCTTCCGGTGCTGCTGGTCGGGGCGACCCTCTGGCCGTACGCGCTGGTCTCGACCGTCGACCCCGCAGCGTCACTGGCCGTGACGGAGGCCGCAGCCAGCGCCCCGACCCTGCGCCTGTTGGGCTGGCTCGCAGTACCGTTGCTGCCGGCACTACTAGGCTTTCAGGCGATGTGCTTGTGGATTTTCCGAGGACGAACCGAGGGTAGGGCGCTGGTGTACTGGTGAACCGCCGGCCCTTCGACCCGCGTCTGCTGCGCCGGGTTCCCGCCGCCCGGGGTGACCTCGCCCTGCTGGGCTTGCTCGGGGTACTCGCCGCCGGGCTGGTCGTGGCGCAGGCCACCGCCCTGGCCACCCTGCTGGCCTCCGCGTTCACCGGTGAACTGAACCGCCCCGCCCTGGCCGGCTTCGTCGCCGCAGTGGCGGCCCGCTCGGTGCTGGTCTGGGCGCAGGGCACGGTGTCGGCCCGACTGGCCGCCACGGTCAAGGCGGCGCTGCGGGCCGACCTGCTCGGCGCGGTCGCCCGGCACGGGCCCGGCTGGGTCGCCGGCCAGCGGGCCGGTCAACTGGCCACTCTCGCCGGTCGCGGGCTGGACGCCCTGGATGCCTACTTCACCGGTTATCTCCCCCAGCTGGTGCTCAGCGTCACCGTGCCGGTCGCCGTGCTCGGCCGGATCGTCTTCGCCGACTGGAGTTCGGCGCTGATCATCGCGTTGACCCTGCCGCTCATTCCGATCTTCGGGGCCCTGCTCGGCTGGCAGGCCCAGGCCGCCACCGAACGCCAGTGGCGTCGGCTGTCCCGGCTCGGCGGGCACTTCCTGGACATGGTGGCCGGGCTGCCGACATTGCGCGCGTTCGGTCGGGCAAAGGCCCAGACCGACGCGGTACGCCGGATGGCCGACAGCCACCGGGTCGCCACCATGAAGACCCTGCGGATCGCCTTCCTCTCCGCCCTGGTGCTCGAACTGGTCGCCACCCTGTCCGTGGCGCTTGTCGCGGTGCCGGTGGGCATCCGACTGCTCGGCGGCGGGCTGACCCTCCAGGTCGCGCTGCTGGTGCTGCTGCTCACCCCGGAGGCGTACCTGCCGCTGCGCGCGGCCGGCAGCCGGTTCCACGCGAGCATGGAGGGGCTCACCGCGCTGGACGAGGCCTTCACCCTGACCGGTGCCGCGCCGGCACCGCAGACCCGCGCCGGCGCGCTGCCGGACGGGCGCGGTGAGATCAGGTTCGAGTCGGTCACCGTCGCCTACCAGCGCACCGTGGCGTTGCGGGACGTCTCGCTGACCATCCGGCCGGGCGAGCGGATCGCGATCATCGGGCCCAGCGGTGCCGGCAAGAGCACCCTGCTCGGCCTGCTGCTCGGCTTCGTCACGCCGACCCGTGGCCGGGTCACCGTGGGTGGGGTCGACCTCGCCGAGGCCGACCTCGACGGCTGGCGTCGGCAGGTGGCCTGGGTGCCGCAGCGCGCCCACCTGTTCGCCGCCTCGCTTGCCGACAACATCCGCCTCGGCGTCCCCGAGGCCGCCCCGACCGCTGTCGAGAAGGCGGTTCAGGACGCCGCCCTCGACGACGTGATCGCCGCCCTGCCCGACGGCCTGGACACCATGCTCGGTGAGCGCGGGCACGGCCTGTCCAGCGGGCAGCGACAGCGGGTCGCGCTGGCCCGGGCGTTCCTGCGGGACGCCCCCGTGGTCCTGCTCGACGAGCCCACCGCCCGCCTCGACACCGCCGCCGAGGCCGCGGTGCTGACGGCCACCCACCGCCTGGTGGCGGGCCGTACCGCCCTGCTGGTCGCCCACCGGCCCGCCCTGCTCGCCGACGCCGACCGCATCCTGCGGGTCGACGACGGCCGGGTGACCGAGCTGACCCCGCAGCCGACCGGGGAGGGCCGATGAGCGAAGAACAATCCGCCCAGGCCGGCTCCAGCCAGGCCGGCCCGGAGAGCGGCTCGGCCCGGGCTGGTCTCCGACCGGCCGGCGGGGCGCCGGAGCTGGTGGTGCTGCGGCTGGCCCGGCCGTACCTGAATCGGCTGATCGGTGCCGGCCTGCTCGCGGCGGTCACCGAGTTCGCGGCGCTTGCCCTGATGGCCACGGCGACCTGGCTGTTGATGGCGGCTGCCGGCCAGCCTCCGCTGGACCGGCTCACCGTGGCGATCGTCGCGGTACGGGCCCTGGCCGTCAGCCGGGGCGTGTTGCGCTACACCGAGCGGCTCGCCGGCCACGACGCGGTGCTGCGTCTGGTCACCGATGTCCGGACCCGGGTCTTCGCCACCCTGGCCGCCCGACGCGGCGCGCCACCGCGCACCGGCGACGCGCTGAGCCGGCTGGTCTCCGACGTGGAGGCGGTGCAGGACCTGCTGTTGCGGGTCGTCGTACCGGGCGCGGCGGCCGGTCTGGTGAGCGTGCTGGCGGTCGGGCTGACCGCGCTGGTCTCGCCGTCGGCCGCGCTGGTGCTCGCCGCCGGGCTGCTGATGGCCGGGGTGGCGCTGCCGGCGCTGGCCACCGCGTTGACCCGGCGGGCCGCTGCCGAGGTGGCACCGCTGCGGGGTGCGCTCGCCGCCGACGCGGTCGACCTGACCCACGGCGCAGCCGACCTCGCCGCCTTCGGTGCGACAGGCGTCGCCCTCGACGCGGCGCAGCGCCGCGCCCGCCGGCTGGCCCGGTTGGAACGTCGGCTCGCCGTACGCGGTTTCGCCGTGGACGCCACCGGGGTGCTGGTGGCCGGGCTGACCGCCGGTGCCGTGGTCTTCGTCGCGCTCCGTGCCGGGGTGGGTGGGGTCCTCGTCGGTGTGCTGGCGGTCGGCACCCTGTCCGCCGTGGAGATCGCCCTGGCCCTGGTCGGTGCCGCCCGGCAGTGGACAGCGCTCCGCGCCGGTCTGGCCCGGGTCGCCCCGCTCATCACCGACAGTGCCACGACCGGGGCGGGCCCGACGGGAGTCGAGCGCACATCGCCCGAACCAGCTCCGGCAGCCCTCAAAGCCCTGTCCGGCAACCGGGGAAGTGCTCCTGACCTGCGCTTCGACCAGGTGACGGTGCGGTACCGCAGCGGCGCGCCCGCCGCCCTGGACACCTTCGATCTCGACCTGCCGGCGGGGCGACGGGTGGCGGTGGTCGGTCCGAGTGGCGCGGGCAAGAGCACTCTCGCCGCGGTGCTGACCGGTGCGGTACGCCCGGACGGCGGTCGGGTCACCCTCGACGGGCGTGACCTCGGCACGTACTCGCCCGAGGAGTTGCCGACGGTGGTCGGCGGGCTGCTCGCCGAGGCGTACGTCTTCCACGCCACGGTCCGGGAGAACCTGCTGCTGGGCCGACCCGGCGCCGACGAGCTGGCGCTCTTCGCCACGGCCGAGGCGGCCGGTCTGGCCGACTGGGTACGGGACCAGCCGGACGGTTGGGACACCGTCGTCGGTGAGGAGGGTGCGCAGCTCTCCGGCGGTCAGCGGCAGCGTCTCGCACTGGCCCGGGCGCTGCTCGCCGCCCCCGCCGTGCTGGTGCTCGACGAGCCGACCGAAGGCCTCGACCCGGTCGCCGCGGACGAGGTGCTCGCCGGTGCCCTGGCCGCCGTTCCCGCCGGACGCTCGGTGTTGCTGATCTCCCATCGGCTCAGCGGTCTCGCCGGGCTGGACGAGATCGTGGTGCTGGACGCGGGACGGATCATCCAGCGCGGTCGGCACGCGGACCTGATCGCGACCCCGGGCTGGTACCGGGACCAGTGGACGTTGCAACAGGCCGCCGAGCACGGCTACCTGGCGGTTTCCGGCTGACCCCTCAGGGATCTCCCGGACGGCGGGACGGCCGTCCGGCTGGCAGCATGGGGGACATGCCGGTCGGTGATGACGTGTTGGTCGAGGAGCACCTGCGGCAGTTGGCCGCCCGGCTGCACGGGCCACGCCGGCTACGCGCGGATCTGCTGACCGAGGCCCGGCACGGCCTGCTGGACACTGTCGAGGCGTACCGGGACGGTGGTCTGACGGGCGACGAGGCGGCCCGACGGGCGGTGGCCGAGTTCGGTACGCCCGAGCAGCTTGCGCCGGCCTACCAGGCCGAACTGGCGGTGGCCGCGCTGCGCCGGCTGGCGCTGTGGATCGTCGCCTTCGCCGGGGTCGCCGCGATCGCCGGTGATCTGACCTGGCACGGGTCGAGTTGGAGCGCGCGTCCGCCGCCGCCGACCGGCTACCTGCTGCTGTCCCGGTCGGTCGACGTGATCTGGACTGCGGCGTTCCTGTTCGGGGCGGCCGGTCTGGTGCTGGTGGCGATGACCGCGCGGTCGTCCCGGCCCGGGTTCACCGTCGCGGCGCACACCACGGGCATCCTGCTGACCGGCACCACCCTGCTGGGCGCGATGGCCGGGGTGGCACTCTTCGGCTGGTCGATCGCACTGTGGGACGCGGCGCTCAGCTGGCCACCGATGATCGTCGGGATGCTGGTCGCGGGTGCGGCGCATCTCTGGCTGGGCCGGACCGCGCACACCTGGCTGCTCGCCGCCCGGCCGTTGGTCACCCGGTAGCGTGCCTCACCCTCGCGCCACGAGGTCACCCGCAGTGATCAGCCCGATGTCGCCGAGGGTGGGTCGGCGTCCAGGACACGCCCGACGGTCGCGGTGAACTCGCGCCACCCCGCCCGCTGCTCGGCCAGCGTGCGTCGGCCGGCGTCGGTCAGCTCGTACGTCCGCCGCTCTCGACCGTTGACGGTGCTCCAGACGCTGGCCACGTGCCCGGCCCGCTCCAGCCGACGCAACGCCGGGTAGACGGTGCCGGTGGGCAGATCGAGCCGCCCGTCGCTGCGGGCGCGCAGTGCCTCGATGATGGCGTAGCCGTGCAGGGCGCCCCGCTCCAGCACGGCGAGCAGCAGGGAGTCGAGGTGGCCGTGCAGCGCCTGGGCGTTCATGCGTAGAAACGCTACTTGTCGAACCACGGCCCCGCCACCGGGGCGGGCACCGGTCACCCAGCGCAGCCAACTAGGGTATGTGCCCAGAGTCACTCGTCGGCACCACGCCGGCGGGTGGGCAGCCCGACGCACACGGAGGTCACCGTGGCCCGCCAGTCGCCTCAACGGCCGGACGCCGACGAGCCCGAGCTCGATGACACGACCGGCCCCACCGAGCCGGACGCCACCGACGAGTCGGAGGCCGTCGCCGACGCGGATCCCGGCGCGTCCCGCGCGCTCTGGGAAGAGTTGCGGATCGACCCGGTGGAGATCGCCCTGCCCGCCGGCACCGGCTACACGCTGCGGGCGTACCGCCCGGCCAGCGAGCTGACCCCGACCGACGTGGCCGAGCGCGACGCCGACGATCCGTTCCTGGCCCGTCGCCAGGTCGTCGAGGCCGAGGACGACGAGGACGGAGACGTCGTCATCCTGGACGAGGAGATCGCCCGGGAGTTCGCCGAGAGCGACGACGAGGAGAAGCGGTCCAAGGACGGCGACACCGACGCCAAGGGCGACAAGGACGACACCGACGAGAAGGCGGCCGAGGAGGCCGGCGACGAGGAGGTGCCGATCTTCCTGAGCCACCGGGGGCGGCTGCTGCTGTTCAAGACCCCCGAGGCGCTTGTGAGTTTCGTCCGCTCCGGCGCACCGAACGATCTGTCTCAGCTGGACAGTTGGAATGAATTGTCCGAACGGGTGGAGCCGGCCGACATCGCGCCCCTCGACGAGGACATCTACGAGCTCGACCTGGTCGTGGAGAACCTGCGCGGCGGGCACGACACCTGGGACCCGACGCTGCTCATCGAGGCCGGTGAGGTCGCCCGGGACCTGTCGTACGCGCTGCGTCTGCCGGCCGTGCTCGACATGCTCTCCGCCGGCTCCAGCCTCGACGACCTGGACGAGGCGCTACGGGCCTCGGTCAACGGCGGCATCGGTGGTTTCCTGGGTCGTCGGCGGTTGAAGAAAATCGGGGCACAAACCGCAAGTCTCGGTTGGCGGACCATTGTCGGAAAGATCTCTGCGGTCGTGGACTGGCGCGACTGACCCACAACAGGGAGCATCAGTCTCTGGCAGAGCTAAGCCCTGTGTCCCGGGAGGAGGACGACGCCGTGGCGCTCGTGCGCGTGTACTGCGGTCTGGCCTCGGCGGATCCGGCCGACCGACCGGCCTCGGCCGGATCGACGCTGACGTCCGCTGTGGTCGACGACGCAGGCCGGCTGCTGCATGTCTGCGAGGTCGACGACGACCCGGCGGGCTACGCCCGGCTGGTCACGTTGCTCGTGGACCGCTCGGGCGGGCCGAGCGGAGCGGCGATCGCCGCCGACACCGACGACCACACCGTCACCTCACTGCTCAGCGCTGCCGGCCGCCCCTTGGCGATCGCGGACGACGACTCGGTCGACGACTTCGCCGAACGGTTCGCCGATGACGACTCGGTCGAGGAGATGCAGTCCCCGCCGGCCGTCCGGCGGGCCGTCGGCCTGGCTCGCGCCCTGCAGGCCGGCGCCCTGTCGGCCGTGACCCTGCCGGCGCCCCGGGATCTCGCCGGTTACAAGCAGATCCTCGCCGCGCACGCGGCGCTGACCAGCGGGCGGCACTCCGCCGCGGTGGCGCTGCGTGAGGTGCTGCGCGAGCTGTACCCGGCCGCCCTGCGCGCCTTCCCCGACCCGGCGGAGTCGATCCCGCTGGCGGTGCTGGATGCGCTGCCCGAGCCGAGCATGCTCACCGACGCCGGCCGTGGCCGGGACGCCGCGGTCACCGCCGACGCCGTCGCCGCGCAACTCACGGCCGACGGGTTGGGCGACCCGGACGCGATCGACGAGGCGGTCACCGCGCTGCGGGTGGCCATCTCCGAGACGCCTCGACGGTCCACGGTCAACCGCGCCCTGACCTCGGCCGCCGCCGAGACCATCCGGCAGACCGTCGCCTCGGTACGCGCCTGCGACGCCGGCTGCGAGGCACTCGTCGGCGCGCTGCAGGCGCGTACGCCCGGCCCGGCCCAGGCCACCGGCCGTCGAGCCGCCGCCCGACGGGGCGAGCCGGTCGGCGAACTGCCCACCGTCAACAGCGCCGCCGGCCTGCGAGCCGTACGCCCGACCGGCCCGGAACCAGCCGCCGGACGCCGTTCCCGTCCCGAGCCGGTGTCGGGCACCACCGCACCGCCGGCACCCCGCCCGACGAATCCGCCGCCGGTGGCACCGGCCCCGGTCGCCCCGCCGCCGGTCGCACCGGCCCCGATCGCACCGGCTGCGGTCGCCGGCCCGCCCGTGTCGGCGCCGCCGTCACGTCCCGACTCCGCCGGATCGCGGATCGACGGGCCGACGAACCGGCCGATCTCCACGCCACCGCCTCCGCCCGGGATCACCCCGATCGCACCGG
Source organism: Verrucosispora sp. FIM060022 (assembly GCF_003977705.1). Lineage (NCBI taxonomy): Bacteria > Bacillati > Actinomycetota > Actinomycetes > Micromonosporales > Micromonosporaceae > Micromonospora > Verrucosispora sp. FIM060022. Next base: position 289,781 of record NZ_RQIV01000004.1, on the reverse strand, counting down.
CACCGCGTGGCTCGATCCCACCGGCCGAGGCCGGCGAGCCGTTCCGGCCGACGCTGACCACCGCAGCGATCAACAGTGCTCGCGCCGAACGGCAGCGCACCATCATCCCGCCCCGGCCGAAGACCAACGGTGCGCCGCCGACGCCGACGGGTGGCTTCAGCGCCACCGACCTCAGCGTTCCGGTGCCGACGCCCCGCCCCGGGCAGGAACCGGCCGCACCGGGCTCGCGTGCCAACTGGCCGCTGGTGAACAACCCGGAGAATCCCGCCGACAGTTCGGCGCGCAACCCGGTCGCCGGCGCGTACGACGACCACAACCGGGGCGTAGGCCCCGCCACCGGTCCCGAGGTGCCCGCCGAGCTGACCACCGAGCGTCGGGTGACCCCGCCGTGGCTCGCCGACGACCTGCCGCCGGAGCCTCCGGTGCTGCGGCTCGTCGAGCCGCCGCCGCTGGCCGACCGGGCGCTGCGCAACGGGCCGGAGTCGCACCTGGAGAACCCTCCACTGCGTCTGGTGGACCGGGCTCACGACGAGCAGCGTGGGCATGCCGCCGAGCGGCTGGATCCCCCACTGCTGCCGCGTCGACCGGCGCCGCCCGTCGAGCACCGGCCGTCGCCGATCTCCGACGAGGGCGACGGCGACCTGCTGATCTTCGCGCAGGCCAAGTCGGCCTGGTTCGTCGGGCACGGCGAGGACGCCGCCCTGGACTGGTCGAGCACGGCCGACACCGGATGGCAGGCCGCCGAGCAGGCCGCCCGCCCCGCGGTGGGTGCCGAGACGAACGCCGGCCTGCCCAAGCGCGTACCGCAGGCCAATCTCGTGCCCGGTTCGCCGCTGCGCGAGGAGCGTCCACTGCGGATCGTGCGCGACGCGGCCAGCCTGGCCGAGAACACCACCGGTTACTTCCGCGGCTGGCGTCGCGGCCAGGAGATCGGCGGGTTCGCCGTCGGTGGCCGCCCGGGCCGGGAGGCGGCCGGCGGCTGGGACTTCAGCCGGGACACCGGCGACCGTGACGACGACCGGGAGTACGAGTACCGCTCCGCCGGCTACCGTTCCTGAAACCGGCCTGGTCGGCCTGTCGCTTCCGGTGCACCACCCGACGAGGTGACACCGTGTGGACGCCTTGCGGCGTCCACACGGTACGTCCTGACCGGACTCACCGAAGGCGTCAGGCACGCCGCCAGACGGCTGTAGCCGCTCCATCCGGTGTTAATGCCGACTCGGGGTCGCATAGAGACTCCACGAGCCGCCACACACGCACTCGGCGACCGGGCGCGGACGCCCGCGCGATCCGCACGCGGACAGCAACCAGCGCCCGGTGTCGACGTCAGATCGTCACCGGGCGCTGCGGCGGCGCTCAGGCCGGGGCGACAGCCCGCGAGCGACGCATGGTGAGCACATACTCGACAAGCGAGATCAGCACGTGCTTCGTCGACTCCCGGTTCCGGGCGTCGCAGGCCACCACCGGCACGTCGTTGGAGATCGCGAGGGCCTCCCGGACGTCCTGCGGGTCGTGGTACTGCATGCCGTCGAAGCAGTTGATGGCCACCAGGTACGGCAGCCGCCGGTGCTCGAAGAAGTCGATCGCCGCGAAGCAGTCGGCCAGCCGGCGGGTGTCCACCAGCACGACCGCGCCGATCGCACCCCGGACCAGTTCATCCCACATGAACCAGAAGCGGGTCTGACCCGGCGTACCGAACAGGTACAGGATCAGGTCGCGGTCGATCGAGATGCGGCCGAAGTCCATGGCGACCGTGGTGGTCGTCTTTCCCGGCACCTGCCGGGTGTCGTCGACGCCCACCCCGGCGGAAGTCATGATGGCCTCGGTGGTCAGCGGCGTGATCTCCGAGACCGAGCCGACGAGCGTCGTCTTGCCGACGCCGAATCCGCCGGCGATCACGATCTTCGCCGACGTCACGCGCCCGCTCGGGGCCGGCGGCCGGTGCGACATGTCAGAGCCTGCGAAGTCCACTCAGCACCCTCTCCAGCAGTTCAGTGCCCACCGCGTCGTCCGAGTCGTCCAGGATGGTCGGCTCGTGGACCGCGACCAGGCCGTCCGTCGCCATGTCGGCGATGAGCACCCGGGCCACGCCGAGCGGAAGCTGCATCCGCGCCGCGATCTCGGCGAGCGACTGCACGCGTCCGTCACACAGCGCGGCGATGTACTGGTGTTCACGGCCTTGACCGCCGTTGCCAGTGGCAACGGCACGACCGCGCACCGTCGTCTCGACCAACGCCTCCAAGGCGATGTCGAGGCGGGGTCGGGTACGACCGCGGGTAACGGCGTATGGACGGACCAACGCACCGGTCGGCTCGTCACGATCCATGTCGCCGCTCACCTCCTTCGTACCCGGCACCGGAACCCACCGGTGCTACCCGTCGTATGCAGTGTTGTCGCCCCGCCCGCCCCACCGGCTGGCGCGACGATCAGCCCATCATCCCCACAGCCGTACGTGGCTGCGGGGTCAGGGCGTCACCCACCCGGTCTACGAGCAGGGCCATTTCGTAGCCCACCTGTCCCACGTCGCAGCTGCGTGCGGCGAGCACCGCGAACGACGAACCGTCGGAGATCGACATCAGGAACAGGAAGCCATTGTCCATCTCGACAACGGTCTGCAACACGGCACCGCCCTCGAAACACCGGGCCGCACCCTGGGTCAGGCTGACCAGGCCGGAGGCGATCGCCGCCAGCTGGTCCGCCCGGTCCCGCGGAAGGTCTCGTGACGACGCCAGGAGCAGACCGTCCGCGGAGACGGCGACCGCGTGCGCGACACCGGGTACCCGATCGGCGAAGTTGGCCAGCAGCCAACCGAGGTCCTGCGTACTAGTCATCCTTCTTGCTCCTTCTGCCTGCTCCCGGCCACCGGGCCTGAGCCAGACTGCGAGGATTGCTGCCCGCCCGGAGTCCCCTCCGGGCCGGTCGGGTTGCCGTCCGACGGGTGGCTGCGCCCCCGCTGGACACCCCGGTGGTAGGCGGAAAGGAGTCCGCGCACCGACTCCGGGTTACGTCGCTGCACCGAGTTGGTGGGCTTCTCCACCGCGCCCGGAACGAGCTGCGCCATCGGCGTGCGCTTGGGCAGCCCGGTCTGGGTGGTGCCGGCGGGCGGCGCCTGACTGGCGGCGGAGGCCGCCCGCCAGCCGTCGTCGGCCGCAGTCTGCCACACACTCTCCGGCGATGGCGGACGGTAGGTGGGCCGGCTCTCAGCACTGCCCGGGCGAGGGCCGCCGTTCGCCGCAGCGCCGTTCCCGCCCGCAGCTGTCGGAGTCTCTGCCATCGGTGCGTTACCTGTCGTTCCGGTCTGGTTCTGCGTACTGGGCCGACCGACCGGGTCGACCGAGGAGAACTGCTGGGTAGGTGCCCCGTTCGCCGCCGGTTGGCGGGCACCTGCGGACTCCTCCGGGCCGGGACGGCGGGTACGGAACCACGCCGACTCGAGCTCCCGGAAGATCGGCAGCTCCATCGTCTCATCCGCGTACCGTTGTCGGTTCTGCGCCTGCGCCGGCGTGGGCACGGTCGGCTGCGCCGGCCTGGTCGGCTGTGCGGCCGGACGTGGCACCCGAGGCAGCTCGGTGGTCATGTCCAGCGCGGCGGCCAGCCGCTCGGGCACCGCCGGAGCCGCCTGCTCTGCGGCGACCGGGGGCCAGGCGGGGGGTGCCGGGGTCGCGGGGCCGGCCGGTCCCGCGGACACCGGCCGCTGCGGCAGCGGGCTGCCCGGCGGCGTCGAGATCGGCGCGGCCGAGACCGGCTGCCCGGAAACCGGGGCGGCGGAGACCGGCGGGGCCGAGTACGGAGTGCCCGAGACCGGCGGCGACGAGACCGGCGGAATCGGTGGTGCCGACACCGCGGGCGGCGCGTACGGCGCGACCTCGGGGCTGCTCGACAGCTGACGGGGAACGGACGGCTGGCCACCGGTCTGCTCGTCGGCGACCCGCCGCTGCGGCAGTGGATCGGTCGACTGGCCACCCGTAGGGCGCGGGGTGAAGCTGTTGCCGCCGGTGACGCCGCTCGCCCCGGTCAGGTCCGACCAGGCGGGCAGGTTGCCCGCACCCGCCGGAGTGCCCGAACCGTTGCGGTTGGCCGGCTCGAAGGGCCGACCGCCGAGGGTCACCTGGTTACCCGAGCCGCCGGATCGTTGCGTCGGCACCGAGGGCGCGGCCGGCGCGCTCGGGCCGTTGCCGAGGGCGGGCAGGGCACCGAAGGCCGGGCTCGGCCCGGGCAGCGGTGCGGCCGGGGCGGGCAGGGCGGCGGGATGCGGACCCCGACCGGAGAGCGCCCGGGGCACCAGCACCGTCGGCGGCAGCGTGACATCGGCCACCGTGCCCCGATCGGTGCCGGGGCGCAGCTCGACCTTGACCGCGTGCCGGGACGCCAGCCGGGCGACCACGACCAGGCCCATCATCCGGGACACGGCCACGTCCACCTGCGGCGGCGTGGCCAGCCGCTCGTTCAGGTCGGTCAACTGCTCGGGGCTGATCCCGATGCCGCGGTCCTCCACGTACAGCGAGGCGCGGTCGCCGACCCGGCGGGCCTCGACCAGCACCTGCGAGTCCGGCGGTGAGAATGCGGTGGCGTTGTCGAACAGCTCGGCGACGAGGTGCACGAGGTCGTTGACCGCGTGCGCGGCGACCTCGATGTCCCGGTCGATCACCCCGAACTCGATCCGGGTGTAGTGCTCGACCTCGGACTGCGCGGCGCGCAGCACGTCGATCAGTGCGGCCGGCTCGCGCTGCACCCGGGTCGAGTCGGCACCGGCGAGGACCAGCAGGTTCTCGTCGTTGCGGCGCATCCGGGTGGCGAGGTGGTCCAGCTGGAACAGCTCGGCCAGCCGGTCCGGGTCCTCCTCGCCGCGCTCCAGCCGGTCGAGGTGCCCGATCAGCCGGTCGACCAGGATCTGGGACCGGCGGGCCAGGTTGACGAACATGGTGGCGACCGAGGCCCGCAGGGCGGCCTGTTCGGCGGCGGTACGGACGGCCTCCAGGTGGACCGCGTTGAACGCCTCGGTCACCTGACCGAACTCGTCGCGGCTGCGTACCGGCAGCGGCTCGGCGATCTGGTTGGCCAGCTGCACCGGGGAGAGCTGCCCGGTGACCTGCGGGTCGCGCAGCCGGGCGACCGCCTGGGGCAGCCCGTACTGGGCGATGGAGAGCGCACCCTGGCGCAGCTCGCGCAGGGAGCGAGCCATCGAGCGGGCCACCAGGTACGCCAGGATGACGGCCAGCAGCAGCATGGTCAGCAGCAGGCCGGTCTCCAGGAACACCTGACGCTGCACGTCGGAGCGGAGTTCGGCGGCCTGGTCCTGCACGTCGGCGTCGAACTTCGCCTCGACCGTACGGATCAGCTTGCCGTTGGCGACCAGCGCCGCGTCCCACTGGTCGGCGTTGAAGGAGACTCCGGAGAGGTCCGCCGAGGTGTCGGCGTTGACCTGGCTGATGTAGATGGTCGCCTGCCGGCGGTCACCACCGCCGATGGTCTGGGCGTGGAACTCCGCCTCCTCCTCGGTGGCGACGGAGGTGAAGCTCTGCTGCGCCTGCTGCTGACCGGTCTCGCTGGCGATGTAGTCAGTGCGCAGCGCGGAGCTCATGCCGCGCTGGAGCGCCCGGTGCACCACCACCCGGCGTACGGAGAGCCACTCCTTCTCGCGGGCCACGGCGGCTGCCGCCCGCATCCGGTCGCTGAGCTCGTTGTCACCGGCGAGCTGGCTGGCCGAGTCGCGGATGGTGAGCAGCTGGTTGATCAGCTCGTCGTACGACTGGAGCGCATCAGTGATCTTGAACTTGCCGTTGAACACCTGACTGCGGGTGCCCGGCAGGTCGGCCAGCCGCCCGTCGATCTGGTCGAGCAGCCCGGCGAGGCTGACAGGCAGGTCGGTCAGCTCGGAGCGCTGCTGCGAATAGGGGCCCTTGTCGTCGTCGACCCGCTTCGCAACCTCGTTGTAGAGGGCGGAGTACTTCTTCTTCGCCTCCGGCTCGGGCTGCCCCGCCTGCTGCGGCGGCACCCCCAGGAGCAGCACCGCAGCGGTCCGCTCGTCCTGCAGGCCGTCCACCAGCTCGCCGGAGTAGCCGATGAGCTCGGCGAGGTCACCGGCCCGGTTGGCGTCGTTGAGCGAGTCCAGGTGGTCGAACAGGCCGCTGGTGCCCACGACGACCGTGGCGATGGTCGGCACGATCATGATGAGACCGAGCTTTGACCAGATCGGCATGTCGCGGAGCCGACCGACCGGCCGGCGCAGGCGCGACAGGAAGGAGCCTGCCGTCTTCGGCCGTTTGCTCACGTCACCGCCCTCGTGATTGCTGCGTCGGCGTTGCTCCCGGGCAACGCCCAGCGGCCGACCCGGCGGGTCGGACCATCCGAGATTCCATCACGCTCGTCGGCAAAGAGAAAGCCCAGGTTGGCCCCAGCTGGCGGTGTGATGAGATGTTGATGCAATTTGATCGCAGTCCGTCTGTCCGGAGTCACTCAGAGTAATGATCACCCAGCGCCGAGTCATCCTACTTGCTGGCCCTTCTGGCTCCGGAAAGTCGTACATAGCGCGACGAACCGGACTTCCCGTCCTCTGCTTGGACGACTTCTACAAGGACGGCGATGACCCTACGTTACCTCGACGGAACGGGCAGATCGACTGGGAGTCACCCGCTTCCTGGGACGCGGACAACGCTGTCGAGGTCATTGCGCGACTCGTCCGGGACGGCAAGGCAGACGTACCCGTCTATGCCATAAATGAGGATCGTCGGGTGGCCACCCGACGATTTGATCTGGCCGATGCGCCACTTTTCGTAGCCGAAGGGATTTTCGCTGCGGAGATCGTCGAGGAATGCCGCCGACGCGATCTACTCGCCGGAGCGTACGCCCTGCGGCGGCCCCGGAGCGCGACCTTCCTCCGGCGGTTGAGCCGGGATCTCGCCGAGCAGCGCAAGGGCCCCCGGGTGCTGTTGAGTCGCGGCGTGGCGCTGCTCCGCGCCGAGCCGGCGGTGCTGCGCCGGCAGACCGGACTCGGCGCGGAGGCCGCCCGCGGCCGGGAGGTGCTGCGTCGCGTGGCCCACCTGCTCGCCGGTCATCCGCCCGCGCGGTGATCCCCGCCCGGCCCGGCCGTCACGCCAGCAGCTTCGCGTACGCCGGCTTGATCACCTCGTCGATGATCTGCAGCCGCTCGTCGAACGGGATGAAAGCACTCTTCATCGCGTTGATGGTGAACCACTGCACCTCGCGCCAGCCGTAGCCGAAGGCGTCGCAGAGCAGGGCCATCTCCCGGGAGACCGAGGTGCCGCTCATCAGCCGGTTGTCGGTGTTGACGGTGACCCGGAACCGCAGGTCACGCAGCAGCCCGATGGGGTGCTCGGCGATCGAGGGGGCGGCACCGGTCTGCACGTTGGACGACGGGCACAGCTCCAGCGGGATCCGCTTGTCCCGCACGTACGCGGCCAGCCGACCGAGCACCGGCTCGGGACCCGGCGTGATGTCGTCGACGATGCGTACGCCGTGACCGAGGCGGTCCGCCCCGCACCACTGGATGGCCTGCCAGATCGACGGCAGCCCGAAGGCCTCACCGGCGTGGATGGTGAAGTGGAAGTTCTCCCGCTGGAGGTACTCGAAGGCGTCCAGGTGCCGGGTGGGCGGGAAGCCGGCCTCCGCACCGGCGATGTCGAAACCCACCACACCGTGGTCGCGGTGCCGCACGGCCAACTCGGCGATCTCCTGCGACCGGGCCGCGTGCCGCATCGCGGTGAGCAGTGTGCCGACCCGGATCGGCGTACCGGCCTCGGCGGCCAGGGCGCTGCCCTCGACGAATCCGGCCAGCACCGCCTCGACCACCTCGTCCAGGCTCAGATCCCGTTCCAGGTGCTGCTCCGGGGCGAACCGCACCTCGGCGTAGACCACCCCGTCGGCGGCCAGGTCCAGCGCACACTCCCGGGCGACCCGACGCAGCGACGAGGCGGTCTGCATGACGGCGACGGTGTGCGCGAAGGTCTCCAGGTAGCGCTCCAGCGACCCGGAGTCGGCCGCCGCCACGAACCAGCGCGCCAACTCCTGCGGGTCGGTGGTGGGCAGCGGATGCCCGACCTCGGCGGCCAACTCGATGATCGTCGCAGGTCGCAGGCCGCCGTCCAGGTGGTCGTGCAGCAGCGCCTTCGGTGCCTTGACAATGTCCTCGTAGCGCAGAGTCGTCGCCATGGTCTGACCCTAGTCCCCGCCGCCGTCCGTCCCCACCCGACGCCGGGGACAATGGCCTGGTGACCGCACCTGGACCGGACCCCCGGGTCGTCGACCGTCTGCGTTGCCCGGTCTGCGGCGAAGGGCTGACCACCGCCACCGCCGGCACGGCCGATGCGCTGCGCTGCCCCCGCCGGCACAGCTTCGACATCGCCCGGCAGGGCTACGTCAACCTGCTCACCGGTCGTTCCCCGCACGGCGGCGACACGGCGGAGATGGTCGCCGCCCGGGCGCAGTTCCTGGAGGCGGGCCACTACGACACCATCTCCACCGCCCTGGCCGAGGCCGCCGCGCACCACCTGACCACCCCGCACGCCCCTTGCTCTGCTTCAACGGACGCAATGGACAGCGGGCGGAAGCGTTGCGTGGAGGTAAGCAGAGCAAAGGGGGCGGACCACCGTGTCCCGGCCGTCGACGGTACGGCGACTGAGGCGTACCCGCTGGTGGTGGAGGCGGGTGCCGGCACCGGCCGGCACCTTGCGGCGGTGCTGGCGGCGGTGCCTGCGGCGGTCGGCCTGGCGCTGGACATCGCCAAGCCTGCGGTGCGTCGGGCCGCGCGGGTGCACCCGCGCGTGACCGCGGCGCTGGCCGACACCTGGCAGCGGCTGCCGCTGGCGGACGCCTCGGCGGCGCTGCTGCTCAATGTCTTCGCGCCCCGCAACGGAAAGGAGTTCCACCGGGTCCTCGCCCCGTCCGGGCGGCTGCTGGTGGTGACCCCGGCCGCCGACCACCTCACCGAACTGGTCGACGCGCTCGGTCTGCTGCGGGTCGACCCGGCCAAGGCGGACCGGGTGGCGACCAGCCTCGGCGAGCACTTCACCGAGGAGTCGACCACCCTGCACCGGCAGGAGCTGACGTTGTCCGGCCCGGAGGTGACCACCCTGGTCGGCATGGGTCCGAGCGCCTGGCACACCGATCCCGCGGGGTTGGCCGCCCGGATCACCGCCCTCGGCGAACCGGTCCGGGTGACCGTGGCGGTCCGACTCGGGGTCTACCGGCCCCGCTAGGTCCGACTCGGGGTGTACCGGCCTGCTAGGTGGAGAGGTCGACCTCTTCCCAGCCCGGCGGTTCGTCGTGGTACGGCCCGCGCAGGATCACCGCCCACTCCAGGGCCCACCGCCGCTGGCCGATCGCGTTGGCGTCGACCAGGCCGGGCAGCCGTCCGCCGGAGCGATCCACCTCCAGGTACGCCCAGTCCAGGCAGTAGTGCAGGTCGAGCAGGGCCGCCGCGTCCGCCGGGTGCTGCGGGGCAGCCAGGATGCGGGAGCGCCACTGCGGGAAGGTCTCCCCCTCGGCGATGTTCGGCAGCCGTTCCACCAGCCGCTCGTCCACGGCCATGGTGGGGTCGAGCTGTTTGGTCAGGCCGAGCACCCAGGCCAGTGAGAACAGCGCGTCGTGGTGCAGGACGAACGAGCGGTGGTCGCCCTTGGCGCCGGTGACGAACTGGAACTCCGGCGGGGTCACCATCTCCACCAGGTGCGAGGCGAGCAGCCAGCTCATCGCCGCCTGCGGCGGCATGCCGAAGCAGCGGGCCAGGATCAGGTGCAGCACCGCGATCCGCGCCTCGATCTCCGCGGTGGGACGCAGCTCGATCCGGTCGCCCGGCTCCCAGACCAGCGGGAACTGCGGAGGTGGCAGCGGTAGCCGCAACCGGGCCAGCTCCTCCAGGCTCGCCTCACGCACTTCCCGGGGGTCCGGGGCAGGAACGATCACAGCAACATCCCTGTCTGCTCACGGCGTCTCACGCCGATGGTCCCCCCTGGCCTGCGACAATAGCCGCCCGAATGGTCGGGCACCATGGGGCCGACGGACCCGGTTGAGTCACTCGACGCGTTCGATCACCAAAGGCGTCGCCGCCGGTGGCCGCGCCTCGATGGTCACCGCCGACGCCGCCTCCGCCAACGCCGCCGGGATCGTCTCGGCCCGCTCGGCCCGCAGCTCGTACAGAGGCTCGCCGGCCCGCACCGGATCACCGGGACGTTTGTGCAGCACCACACCGGCAGGGACACTCACCGGGTCCTCCTTGCGGGCCCGCCCCGCGCCGAGCCGCCAGGCGGCAACCCCCATGGCGTACGCGTCGACTCCCGCCACGTAGCCGTCGGCGTCCGCCCGGACCACCTCGACCTCGGGCGCCTGCGGCATCGGCGCGTCCGGGTCACCGCCCTGCGCGCGGATCATCGACCGCCACACGTCCATCGCCCGCCCGTCGCGCAGCGCGGCAGCCGGGTCGGCGTCGGTCAGCCCGGCCGCGTCGAGCATCTCCCGGGCCAGGGCCAGGGTCAGCTCCACCACGTCGGCGGGGCCGCCACCGGCGAGCACCTCGACGGACTCGGTCACCTCGACGCCGTTGCCGATGGTCAGGCCGAGCGGGGTGGACATGTCGGTGAGCAGGGCCACGGTCTTCACGCCGTGCGCGCCACCCAGCTCCACCATGGTCCGGGCCAGCTGCCGGGCGTCATCGACGGACTTCATGAACGCGCCGGAGCCGACCTTCACGTCGAGCACCAGCGCGCCGGTCCCCTCAGCGATCTTCTTGCTCATGATCGAACTGGCGATCAGCGGAATCGCCTCGACGGTGCCGGTGACGTCGCGCAGCGCGTACAGCTTGCGGTCGGCCGGGGCCAGTCCGGACCCGGCGGCGCAGATCACCGCGCCGATGTCGCGCAGCTGCGCGATGAACTCCTGGTTGCTCAGCGCGGCCCGCCACCCGGGGATGGACTCCAGCTTGTCCAGCGTGCCGCCGGTGTGCCCGAGCCCGCGCCCGGACAGCTGCGGCACCGCCGCGCCGCACGCCGCCACCAGCGGCGTCAACGGCAGAGTGATCTTGTCGCCGACCCCGCCGGTCGAGTGCTTGTCGACTGTCGGCCGAGCCACCGACGACAGGTCCAGCCGCTCACCGCTGGCGATCATCGCGGCCGTCCACCGGGCGATCTCCGGCACCGTCATCCCGTTGAGCAGGATCGCCATGGCCAGCGCCGACATCTGCTCGTCGGCCACCGCCCCCCGGGTGTACGCATCCACCACCCAGTCGATCTGCGAGTCGGAGAGCGCCCCCCCGTCCCGCTTCACCCGAATAACATCAACCGCCGCAAAACCACTCACCATTGAGTCCAATCCCTATTCACCCCGCCAGCAGTCACACACCATCGGCAGCGAGCACAAGTCGATCATCGGTCCGACACCGACGGACGGCCCGTACCGCGCACGGGTCGGGGGCCTGCCGTGCCCGGCGGAGGGATCAAGCCTGACCGCCCGGAGCCGGGTACGGCAGGCCCCCGACCCCCACCGCAACCATGAACTCAACCCCAGCGAACCGGAATCTCCGCCGGCGGCTCACCCTCACCGGCCCAGAAGATGGTGCCGGACGCGTCCACCACCACGACCCGAGGCGTCCGCGCCAGACCCCAGCTGATCGCCTCAGCCGGATCGTCCCAGCTCGGCCCCTCCTCCAGCACCCCGGTCTCGGCGCCCGCGTCGTCGCCGGACGACCGCTCCCAGTACGCCGTCCAGACCTGCTGCCCGGCGGAGAGGTCCGGGTGCACGAAGACCGATCCCCGGCCACGCCAGGCGGCCAGCCGGGCGGGTACGACCGGCACCGGATCTTCACCGGTCACCGCTTCGAGGTCGGCGACGTCGAAGGCGTGCGGCAGCAACTCGGCCATCCGCAGCGGGCCGCCCTTGGCCTCGATCAGGCATTCCGGGCCGCCCTGCTCCCAGAGCAGCTGCCGGCAACGCCCGCACGGCATCAGCGGCTCACCGGTGGCGTCGACGCAGGACAGCGCGACGATCCGGCCGCCGCCGGTGGCGTGCAGCGAGGAGACCACGCCGCACTCGGCGCAGAGCACGACACCGTACGCGGCGTTCTCGACGTTGCAGCCGACCACCACCCGGCCGTCGTCGACAAGCGCCGCCGCCCCCACCGGGAACTTCGAGTACGGCACGTACGCGTGCCGCATCACCTCGGTGGCCGCGGCCCGTAGCCGCCCCCAGTCGATCTCCATGGTCTGCTCCCCTGGCTCAGCCCTTGATGTACGGCTTACCATCGGCGGCCGGTGCCCGCACCCGGCCGACCAGCCCGGCCACGGCAAGGATCGTCGCCAGGTACGGCAGCATGGCCAGGAACTGGCCGGGGATCACACTGTTGATCGCGCCCAGGTAGGTGGCCAGCTGGTCGGCGAAGCCGAAGAAGAGCGCGGCGAGCAGGGCCCCGGTGGGGCTCCAGCGCCCGAAGATCAGCGCGGCCAGCGCGATGAAGCCCTTACCGCCGATCATGTTCTTGGTGAACGAGAAGAGCGCCAGCGTGTACGACGCACCACCGATACCGGCGATCGCGCCCGCCATGATCACGTTGCGGTAGCGCAGCCCGAGCACCTTCACGCCGAGGGTGTCCGCCGCCGTCGGGTGCTCGCCGACGGACCGGGTCCGCAGCCCCCACCGGGTCCGGAACAGCGCGATGTGGATCACGAGCACCAGCACCAGGGCGAGGTAGAGGAAGATGTTGCCCCGGAACAACGCCGGGCCCAGCACCGGGATGTCCGACAGCAGCGGAATCTCCCAGTTGCTGAACCGGGGGGCGCTGTTGTAGCGGGCCGCGTCGGTCTGCATCAGCCGCTCGTAGAGGAAGCCGGTGATGCCGAGCGCCAGCAGGTTCAGCACGATGCCCATGACCACCTGGTCGACCAGGTACTTGATGGAGAACACGGCCAGCAGCAGCGAGATGAACGAGCCGCCGATCGCGGCGGCGACCAGACCCACCCAGACGCTGCCGCTGATGCTGCCGAACAGCGCGCCGCTGAACGCGCCCATCAGCAACTGCCCCTCGATTGCCACGTTGACCACGCCGGAGCGTTCGCAGAGCACACCGGCCAGCGACCCGAAGATCAGCGGCAGGGCGAGCAGGAAGGTGCCGCGCACGATGTTGACGAGCGGCATGAAGTTCTGCCCGGTCGGTGCGGCGGAGACCTGCCAGCACAGGAACGACAGCACGAACGCGACCAGACCCACCGCGAGCACCGGGATGAACCAGCGCTTCGGCAGCCGGGCCAGCATCGCCGCACCCGCGGCGAGCGTGATCAGCCCGAAGAGAACCGCCCCGACCGTGCCGTTGATCTCCAGCGCGGCCCCGGCGGCGTCCTCGCTGAGCGTGAAGCGGGCCTGCTCGCCGGTGGCGAGCGCGCCGAACAGCACAGTGGCCAGCAGGCCGAGCGCCAGCAGCACCAGGCCCACCTTGCGGGTACGGGTCCAGTAGCCCTCGTCGACCGCGGCGACGGCGACGTCGGGAACAGCCATGGTGGACATGCCTCACCAGCCCTTCGCGAGGCTCGTCTGCAACCGGGCGGCCCGCGCGGCCCGGAGCTGGAAGATCGCCTTCACCAGGGCCGGTGCGGCGATGAAGATGACGATCAGCGCCTGCAGCACGGTGACCAGTTCCAGCGAGATGCCCGAGTACGACTGCATCCGGTTGCCGCCGGCCTGCAACGCGCCGAACAGCAGCGCGGCCAGGGCGACACCCCACGGTTTCACCCGGCCGAGCAGGGCGACCAGGATGCCGTCGAAGCCGATCTGGGCGATCACCAGCGGGGTCAGCGCGGCGGCGGTGGTGCCGAGCACCATCTGCGAGCCGCCGAGCCCGGCCAGCGCCCCGGCGAAGACCATGACCAGGACGTACGTCCGGGTGACGCTGATGCCGGCGGTGCGGGCCGCGTCCGGGTTGGCCCCCACCGCCCGCAGCTCGAACCCGAGGGTGGAACGGTTGAGCAGCCAGGCGACCGCCCAGGTGGCCAGTACGGCGAGGAGGATGCCGCCGTGCGCCCGCAGCGGCTCGTCGAACAGGCGCGGCAACTGGGCCGAGGCGTCGACCGGCCGGCTGATCGCGTCGGTACGGTTCGGGTCCTGCACGCCCTTCTGCACGATGAGCCAGGTCAGGAAGTAGACCGCGATGTAGTTGAGCATGATCGTGTTGATCACCTCGTGGGCGCCGGTGCGCGCCTTGAGGATGCCCGGGATGAAGCCCCAGACGGCGCCACCGAGGGCCCCGGCCAGCACCGCGACCAGCAGGTGCACCACGGGGGGCAGCGGCAGCAGGAAGCCGGCCAGCGCCGCCAGGACGACGCCCATGATGGCCTGCCCCTGGGCGCCGATGTTGAACAGACCGCCCCGGAAGGCAAGCGCCACCGACAGGCCGGTGAAGACCAGCGGCGCGGTGTACGTGAGCGTCTCCGAGATCGGGTTCAGCGCGGCGGTGAGGGTGGTCGCGCCCGGGTCGAAGACCGAGCCCTTGAACAGGTTCGCGTACGCCTCACTGACCAGGGTCCAACTGGCGTTTATCGCGTCCGACGGGCGGGCCGTGATGTAGGCGTAGGTGGCCAGCACGTCCGGGTCGGAGATGATCATCAGGACGGCACCGACGACCATCGCCAGCACCAGCGACAGCAGGGTCACCGTGAAGGTGTTGGCGGCCCACAGGTTCTCCAGGAACAGCCGTCCCAGGGTGGGGCGCTGCTCCGGTGCGGTCGGCGTGGTGGCGGCTTCGGCCTGCTCGGTGTTGCCGAGCGTGACCTGGGCGGCCTGCTCCTCGCTCGCCGGCTCCTTGTCCGGGGAGCCCGGCTGAAGGTTGTCGGTCATGCCTTCTCGTCCTTGCTGCCTGGCCCCTCGGGACCTGACGCCACGCCGTCGGTGGTCGCCGGGGCGTCGCCCGTCGAATCGGGGGTGATGCCCGCCATCAGCAGGCCGATCTCCTCGCGGGGGGTGTCCGGGCCGACGATGCCGATGATCTGGCCGCGGTACATCACCGCGATCCGGTCGGCCAGCCCGATCACCTCGTCGAGTTCGCTGGAGACCACCAGCACGGCGGTGCCGACGTCGCGCTCGCGGATGATCCGGCTGTGGATGAACTCGATCGAGCCGACGTCCACACCCCGGGTGGGCTGGGCGGCGATGAAGAGCTTCAGCGGCCGGGACAGCTCCCGGGCCACGATCACCTTCTGCTGGTTACCGCCGGAGAGGGTGCCCACCGGCGCCTGCGCCGAGGAGGTGCGTACGTCGAACTGCTCGATGCGTTCCCGCGCCGACCTGGCGATCGCGTCCGGCTTGATCGACAGGCCCCGGCCGAACGGCGGCCGGTCGTAGATGTCCAGCACCAGGTTCTCCGCCACGGAGAACTCCTTGACCAGCCCGTCCACGCTGCGGTCCTCCGGGACGTAGCCGACGCCGGCCCGGAGCACCTTCTTGGTCGACCAGCCGTCGATGCGCTGCCCGTCGAGGGTCACCGTGCCGGCGAGCAACGGGCGCAGACCCATGATCGCCTCGATCAGCTCGGTCTGGCCGTTGCCCTGTACGCCCGCGATGCCGAGCACCTCGCCCGCGCGTACGGTCAGGTCGACGCCGTCCACCGCGCGGACCTGCCGGTCGTCGTCGACGACCAGCCCCGCGACCTCCAGGACCGGCTCGCCGGGGGTGGCGGGGGTCTTGTCCACGGTGAGCCGGACGGTACGGCCGACCATCAGCGCGGCCAGTTCGTCGCGGCTGGCCTGCGGCGAGGCCGTGCCCACGGTCCTGCCCCGCCGGATCACGGTGATCCGGTCGGCGATCGCCTTGACCTCGCCGAGCTTGTGGGTGATGAAGACGATCGACTTGCCGGCGGCCTTGAGCGACCGCATCACGGCGAGCAGGTCCTCGGTCTCCTGCGGGGTGAGCACCGCCGTCGGCTCGTCCAGGATGAGCAGGTCGACGTCCCGGGTGAGGGCCTTGACGATCTCCACCCGCTGCTGGACGCCGACCGGCAGGTCCTCGATCATCGCGTCCGGGTCGACTCGCAGGTTGTACCGCTGCGACACCTCGGCAACCTCGCGGCGGGCCCGCCGCCGGTCCAGGAACCCGGCGATGCCGCCGCGCACCTGCTCGGCACCGAGCATGATGTTCTCGGTGACGGTGAAGACCGGTACGAGCATGAAGTGCTGGTGCACCATGCCGATGCCGGCCGCGATGGCGTCGGACGGCCCGCGCAACTTCAGCGGCTCGCCGTCGACCAGGATCTCGCCCTCGTCGGGCTGGTAGAGCCCGTAGAGCACGTTCATCAGAGTCGACTTGCCAGCACCGTTCTCGCCGAGCAGGGCGTGAATCTCTCCAGGCTCCACCGTCAGGTCGATGTGGTCGTTGGCGACCAGATCACCGAACCGCTTGGTGATGCCGCGCAGTTCGAGTCTCAGCGCAACCTCCTGGGAGTGCGAAGCGATGGTGCAGCGTAGCCGCTGGCGAACGGGGCACGGCGCCGACCCGGCCGGGGTGCGCCACCGCCCCGCAGCGGGACTCCCCGCTGCGGGGCGGTCGGATCATGATGTGGCGTACCCACCGCCCGCCTACGGTGATCGTCGCACCGCAGGCGGGCGGCGCAGGGCTCAACTCTTCGGCTGGGCGGCCGACTCGACCTTGACGGTGCCGGCCGCGATGTCCGCCTTCAGCTTGTCGACCTCGGCCTTGAGCTCAGCCGGGACCTTGCTGTCGAACTCGTGGTACGGAGCGAGCGAGACGCCGTCGTTGGCCAGGGTGCCGACGAAGCCCTGCTCGGCGCTGAGCTTCTCGCCACCGGCGGCCTTCAGCACGGCCTCCTTGACCGCACCCGGGATGTTCTTCACCACGGTGGTGATGATCGCCGAGCAGTCCGGCGTGCTCTCGCAGCCGTCGACGTCCACCCAGATGGTGTTGTACTTGCCACCGGAGGCCTTGGCCGCACCGGTGGTGCCGAGGCCGGCGCCGCCGGCGACCGGCATGACGATGTCCGCGCCCTGGGCGACCAGCGCGTCGCTGACCTTCTTGCCCTCGTCCTGCTTGACGAAGTCGTTGGTGAAGGAGCCGTTCTGGGTCTCCTTGTTCCAGCCGAGGGCCTGGACCTTGGCGCCCTTGGCCTGGTTGTAGTGGGCCACGCCGTCGACGAAACCGTCCATGAAGATGGTCACCGGCGGGATCTTCATGCCGCCGTAGGTGCCGACCTTGCCGCTCTGGCTCATGCCGGCGGCCACGTAACCGGCGAGGAAGCCGGCCTGCGCGGTGTCGAACTCCATCGGGTAGACGTTGGCCACGCCGGGGTTGGCGTCGACGATGGCGAACTGCTGGTTCGGGTTCGCCTCGGCGATCTTCTTGGTGGCCTCGCCCATCAGGCCGCCGACGGCCAGGATGAAGTCGCAGTCCTGGTTGACGTACGCGGAAAGGTTGGGCTCGTAGTCGGCCTCGGCCCGCGACGCGACGTACTTGATGTCGACGTTGCTGTTCTCGGCCTTGGCAGCCTCAAGGCCCTTCCAGGCCGAGGCGTTGAACGACTTGTCGTCGATGCCGCCGACGTCGGTGACCATACAGGCGCTGTACTTCTCGCCGCCTGAACCGGCGTTGTTGTCCTCATCCGGAGCCTCGCCACAGGCGGCGGCGCTCAGCACGAGCCCACCCGCCGCGATCATCGAGGCAATCCGCATCCCACGCACCGAGCGCAAGACGTCTCCCTTCCCATTGCACACCGCGTGGTTGCGGTGGCTGCCCTTGAACCGGCCTGCGCCTTGCCGCCGGTCTCCCACGTTACGGACGCCGAGCGTACGCCCGCGCCCATCTGACCAACGACAAGCGTGCAGGACTGTTGGACGCCTGTTACCCGTACGTAATGCTTGTGGTGGGGAAGCTCACGCTCTCGTAACGCTTTGTCTGGTTTGATCACCTACCGGATCGGGCCACCCCGATTACGGATCCGGCATTTTGTCGAATACCGGTCATCGCGCTGACGGTCGCCCCCATACCGCTCATCGTCGACCACATTTTCGATCTTGCATTCCCGCACGCCGGGACCGGCGGAAATGACTTCCCCCGCAGCCCGGGGTCGC
The DNA here is from genome assembly GCF_003977705.1 of Verrucosispora sp. FIM060022. Taxonomy (NCBI): domain Bacteria; kingdom Bacillati; phylum Actinomycetota; class Actinomycetes; order Micromonosporales; family Micromonosporaceae; genus Micromonospora; species Verrucosispora sp. FIM060022. Next base: position 271,710 of record NZ_RQIV01000004.1, on the reverse strand, counting down.
GGTCCCGGACAAACCGGATTTCGCAATCAGCTGCGGCGCGGTCAGCGGATACCCACTCCACCCTGCCGAGCAGCACACGAGGTCAGGCGGGGCCTTTCGCGGCCCCGCCTGACCCACCGAACCAGGAAATAAACCGGATTCACACAACCATCGCGTGAATTCGCCCGCTCACCGCCAGAAAACCGCCACCGCCGCATTGACAAGCGTCAGCCCGACAATAGCGAGGAAGTGACCCCGGTTGACCTCGTCCCGCTTCCGGGAGAAGAAGACCATCACAAAGATCGCCAGGGCGATCAGGAACTTGACGACGAGCTTCGCCGGATCCGGCTCGTCACCGTCCCGCAGCGGGGCCGCCAGGCCGGTGCCGCTCAACAGCTGGATCACCGCGCCCCAGAGCATGGCCGCGTTGATCCGGAGCTTGCCGCTGATGTATTGCGCGATCGCACCGCCCAGCAACAGCGCGAACCCGATGAGGTGGACGTAGAGGAGGATGAGTCGGAGTGCTTCCATCCACCTATCCTGCCCCATCAACGACGGATCGTAGTAGAGCCACTCGGTCAGCCCTTCGTGCCACCGGCCGTCAGGCCGGACACCAGGTGCTTCTGGGCGAAGAAGAAGACCAGCCCGGCCGGGATCGTCACCAGGACGGCGGCGGCCGTCAGGTACTCCCACTGCGGATTGAACTGCGGCACGAACTGCTGGAGCCCGTACGCCAGGGTGAACTTGTTGTCGGTCTGGATGAACGCCGAGGCGTACGCCACCTCACCCCAGGCGGTGAGGAAGGTGTAGAAGGCGGTGACCGCCACGGCCGGGCGGGCCAGCGGCAGCACCACCCGCCAGAAGATGGCGAACGGCCCGCAGCCGTCCAGCGCCGCCGCCTCGTCCAGCGAGGTCGGGATGGAGTCGAAGTAGCCCTTCAACATCCAGGCGCAGAACGGCACCGCGATGGTCAGGTACGCGACGATCAGCGCCGGCATGGTGTTGATCAGGCCGAGCCGGGCCAGGATCGTGTAGATCGGCACGATCAGGATGGCCACCGGGAACATCTGGGTGATCAGGAAGACCATCATCAGCGGTCGGCGGCCCGGGAAGTTGAACCGGGACACCGCGTAGCCGGTGGTGGCGGACAGGAAGATGCCGATGGTCATGGTGAAGGCCGCGACGATCACCGAGTTGAGGAACCAGCGCGGGAAGTTCGTCTCGGTGAGCACGTAGCGGTAGTTGGCAAGCGTGGTGTCCCGGAACAGGGTCAGCTCGCTGCTCTGGATCGCGTACCCGGGCTTGAGCGAGGAGAGCAGCACCCAGACGATCGGGCCGATCGCGATCAGCGAGGCCAGGATCAGCGTGCCGTGCAGCAGGACGGACATCGCCGGGCTGCGTCGCCGATGCCCGCGGCGCGTCACCTTGCTCATCACCACACCTCGCCTTGCTTGCGCAGCACCCGCCGGTAGAACACCGAGAAGACCAGCAGGATCGACAGGATCAGTACGCCGTACGTCGACGCCAGCGAGTAGTTGCGGATGCCTTCGAAGGCGGCCCGGTACGCACCGGTCACCAGGATCTCGCTCTGCCCGGCCGGCTGCCCCTCGGTCACCAGGAAGATGATCGGGAACATGTTGAAGGTCCAGATGGTGCCGAGCAGCACCACCGTCATGCTGACCGGACGCAGCCCGGGCAGGGTGATGTTCTTGAACCGCTGCCAGGCCGACGCGCCGTCGATCTCGGCCGCCTCGTACAGCTCACTCGGGATGGTCTGCATGCCGCCGAGCAGGGCCACCATCATGAACGGCACACCCAGCCAGACGTTTGTGACGATGGCGGTGAGCAGGGCCGTCCACCGGTCGGCGAACCACGAGACCGGGTCGATGCCGAGGGCGGTGAGCAGCGCGTTGGCCAGGCCGAAGCGCTCGTTGAAGATGAACTTCCAGGCGAACGCGCTGACGAAGGCCGGCACCGCCCAGGGCAGCACCAGCACCACCCGGTAGAACCCGCGCGCCCGCATCGGGCGGTTGAGCATGTTGGCCAGGCCCAGGCCCAGCCCGAAGTGACAGGCCACGCAGACGAACGTCCAGATCAGCGTGACACCGGTCCACTGCCAGAACTCGCCGACCTCGCCGGTGAGCACCCGCACGTAGTTGTCCAGCCCGACGAACTCCCACTTGTTGGGGTTGTCGGTGCAGACCTCGCCGCCGGTGATCGACCTGGTGCAGATCTCGGCGACCTGGTTGGCCTCGGTGAGGTTGGTGAAGGAGAGCCAGACCCCGCGGAACAGCGGGTAGAAGATCAGAACTGCCAGGACGATGACGACGGGCAGCACCATCGCCCAGGCGTACCAGTGCTTTTCCCAGCTGCGGCGCAGCCGGGAGGGACGAGCAGGTCGGCCGGGCGGCGTCGACGGCGGCGCCGGGTCGGCAGTCACGGTGGTCATCCAGCTGCGCTCCAGAGCAGAGGGTCCGGCCGGGTCGGCGACCGTGACGGTCGCCGACCCGCTGCCGGGTGCCGAAGGTTCACCGGCGTGTCACCGGTGTACGGAGGCGGGCCTACCGCGCCGGCCCGCCGACGGTGGGGCTCAGAGCCCGTAGCCGGGAACGACCTCGGCCTTGTACTTCTTGGCGACGCCGTCCAGCGCGGCCTTGGGGTCCTTGTTCTGGATCAGGACCTCGGTGGCCATCTGGTCGAGCGGGCCGAAGAACTGGCCGGCCTCGGGGATCCACGGGCGACCCACGGCCGCCTCGTTCACCGCCTGGAAGGCAGCCACCACGGGGTTGTTCTTGACCGCGTCCACCTGGTACGCGGAGGTGCGGGTGGGCAGCAGGCCGAGCTTCTCCGACAGGAACGCCTGCGACTCGGCGGAGGCCATGAACTTCACGAACGCGACGGCGGCGTCGATCTTCTCCTGCGGCATGCCGGACCAGATCACGTAGTTGTGGCCGCCGACCGGGCCACCGGCACGGGCCGAGCCGGCCGGCACTGGGGCGATGCCCAGGTTCTCCAGACCGCCGAAGTCCGGCGCCGAGGAGACGTTGTTGACCTCCCACGGCCCGTTGATGATCATGGCGACCTTCTGCTCCTTGAACAGGGTCATCATGGTGCCGTACGCGTCGTTGGCGGACGGCTTGGCGGCGGCGCCACTGTCGATCAGGTCCTTCGCGATCGCCAGCCCGGCCGCGTTCTGCTCGGAGTTGACGATGATCTTCTTGGCCTCGGGGTCGACCAGGTCACCGCCCTCGCCGTACATGAAGGGCAGCATGAAATAGCCGGCCGGGTTGACGTACACGCCCTCGGCGCCGGTTGAGTCCTTGATGGTCTGCGAGGCGGACTTCAGCTCGGCCCAGGTCTTCGGCGGCGCGCTGATACCGGCCTTGGTCAGCAGTTCCTTGTTGTACATCAGCGCGAGGCTGTCGGTGACCTGCGGGACACCGTAGGTCTTGCCGTCGTACTTGTTGGAGGCGAGCGGGGTCGCCAGGAAGTCGGACGCGTCGCTGAGCAGCTCCGAGCCGTCGAGCGCGTAGAGGTATCCGAGCGAGGCGAACTCGGGCACCCAGGCCACCTCGGCCCGCAGGATGTCCGGCGCACCGCTCTTGGCCTGGGCGGCGGTCTTGAACTTGTTCTGGGCCTCACCGAACGGGACCGACTGGTAGTTGATCTTCACGTTCGGGTAGGTCTGGTTGAACTTGGCGATCAACTCCTTGAACGCCGGGCCCTCGTTCTGCGGGTCGGAGGTGTCCCACCAGGTCAGTTCCGCGGTGAGGGAGGCGGGGTCGGCCTTCGGCTGCTCCTCGGCCGCCTTGTCCTCGCCGCCGCACGCGGCGACGGTGAGGGCGAGACTGGCGGAGGCGAGTACGGCGATCCCCCTGGCTGTGCGACGCATGTTCGCTCCTAAATTGCCTGCCGGGTAACGGCGGGGACAGTAGCAAGAGTTTTCGTAACTCGAAACCCCTTGCGAACCTCCCTGCAACAACCGTGCCCCATCCGCAACGTCAATCGTCGACAAGTGTCGCCAACTGGGCATTTCCCCGCCTGCCGGGGCGGGCCCACCTCACCCAAGGTGAGCAGGAGTCCACGTACAGCCCACGCTCACGCGGGGATACGCGAGCGCAGCGGGCACCTTTTTCGGCATCCGCTGCTCGATTGTGCAAGTTCTTGCTGCCTACTGCGCAAGAACTTGGCCGTGAGCTACAGTGCCGCCATGCGCGCTCGCTTGTCCGACATCGCCCAGCAGGCCGACGTCAGTGAGGCCACGGTGTCGCGGGTGCTCAACGACCGCCCCGGCGTGGCACCCGAAACCCGGCAGGCCGTCCTGACCGCCCTCGACGTGCTCGGCTACGAACGCCCCGCCCGGCTGCGCAAACGCAGCGCCGGGCTGGTCGGGCTGGTGGTGCCGGAGCTGGACAACCCGATCTTCCCCGCCTTCGCCCAGATCATCGAGTCGGCCCTGGCGCCCACCGGCTACACCCCGGTGCTGTGCACCCAGACTCCCGGCGGCGTCCGCGAGGACGAGTACGTCGAGATGCTGCTCGACCGGCAGGTCTCCGGCATCGTCTTCGTCTCCGGCCTGCACGCCGACACCGCCGCCGACCACGACCGGTACCGGACCCTGATCGCCCGGCCACTGCCCATCGTCATGATCAACGGGTACGCCCCCGGGCTCGGCGCGCCGTTCGTCTCGTGCGACGACCGGGAGGCGGCGGAGTTGGCGGTCGCGCACCTGGTGGCCCTGGGCCACCGCCGGATCGGCCTGATCACCGGCCCGGACCGGTTCGTGCCGGTGCTGCGCAAGGTCAGCGGATACAAGACGGCCATGCAGCGCCTCACCGACATCCCCGAGGACGAGTTGACCGACCTGACCGAACTGTCGCTGTTCGGTGTGGAGGGCGGCGAGGCAGCAGCCGGACGGCTGATCGAGCGCGGCGTCACCGGCATCGTCTGCGGCTCCGACCTGATGGCGCTCGGCGCGATCCGGGCCGCCCGGCAGCGCGGGCTCTCCGTACCGGGTGACCTCTCCGTGGTCGGATACGACGACTCACCGCTGATGGCCTTCACCGACCCACCGCTGACCACCATGCGGCAGCCGGTGGCCGCGATGGCGGTCGCCGCCGTCCGGGCGCTGGTCGACGAGATCAACGGCCACGGCGCCCCGCACTCGGAGTACCTGTTCCGGCCTGAACTGGTGGTACGCGGCTCGACGGCGGTGGCCCGGACGGACACCCCGCCCGCGCAGGGCGGTTCGCAGCGCCCCACGCCACCGGCGTTCGCGGTTCCGGCGTGACACCTGCCGCGTTCCGGCGGTCGTAGGCATTTCTTGCGCAAGGTCTGCTTGACTCTTGCAGCGCTGGCCCGGCATCCTTCTCAGACACCCGCGTCCCACCGTTGCCACGCCGGGTGCCGCCGTCCCGCGCCACAGAACGGGGAACACCCGATGACCGTCAGCAACCCCTCGCCGCTGACCTCCGACGCCGACTGGTGGCGATCCGCCGTCGTCTACCAGGTCTACGTCCGCAGCTTCGCCGACGCCAACGGTGACGGCATCGGCGACCTGCCGGGCATCCGGGCACGCCTGCCGTACCTGCGCGAACTGGGTGTGGATGCGCTCTGGCTGACCCCCTTCTACACCTCCCCGATGGTCGACGGTGGCTACGACGTCGCCGACTACCGGGACGTCGACCCGATGTTCGGCACGCTCGGCGACTTCGAGGCGATGATCACCGACGCCCACGCCCTCGGCCTGCGGATCATCGTCGACATCGTGCCCAACCACACCTCCGACCGGCACCCCTGGTTCCAGGCGGCGTTGGCGGCCGGCCCCGGCTCACCCGAACGCGAGCGTTACCTGTTCGCCGACGGCAAGGGCACCGACGGCGAGCTGCCGCCAAACGACTGGGAGAGCATCTTCGGTGGCCCGGCCTGGACCCGGGTGCCCGACGGCCAGTGGTACCTGCACCTGTTCGACCCCGCCCAGCCCGACCTGAACTGGCGCAACCGGCAGGTACGCGCCGAGTTCGAGGACATCCTGCGGTTCTGGCTGGACCGTGGGGTCGACGGGTTCCGCATCGACGTGGCCCACGGCATGATCAAGGCCGAAGGGCTGCCGGACGTCGGCTTCAACTCGATGACCACCGGCCGCCGTCAGTCCGAACTGCTCGGCAAGGGCCGGCTGCCCTACTTCGACCAGGACGAGGTGCACGACATCTACCGCGCCTGGCGCCCCATCCTGGACAGCTACCCCGGCGGCCGGATGGCGGTGGCCGAGGCCTGGGCCGAGACCCCGCAACGGCTGGCCCGCTACATCGGACCGGACGAACTGCACCAGGCGTTCAGCTTCGACTTCCTCGACGCCACCTGGTCGGCCGACTCGTTCCGCAAGGTGGTCGACACCGCGCTGGCCGAGTCGACGATCGTCGGCGCCCCGACCACCTGGGTGCTGTCCAACCACGACCGTCAGCGGCACGTCACCCGCTACGGCGACGGTGAGGTCGGCCTGCGCCGGGCTCGCGCCGCCGCGCTGATGATGCTCGCCCTGCCCGGCTGCGCCTACCTCTACCAGGGTGAGGAACTGGGGCTGCCGGAGGTGCTCGACCTGCCCGACGAGCTGCGCCAGGACCCGGCCTTCCTACGTACCGGCGAGAGCCGGGACGGCTGCCGGGTGCCCATCCCGTGGAGCGGCGAGGTGGCCCCGTACGGCTTCGGGCCGGTCGGCAGTGAGCTGAGCTGGCTGCCGGCCCCGGCCACCTGGCGTGCGCTGTCGGTGGCCGCCCAGACCGGCGTGCCCGGTTCGACCCTGGAGCTGTACCGGGCGGCGCTGCGGATCCGCCACACCCACCCCGCCCTCGCCGGCACCGGCGGCATCACCTGGCAGGAGACCGCACCCGGCGTGCTCGCCTTCAGCCGGTCCACCGGCGACACGGTGCTGACCTGCGTGGTCAACACCGGCGACACCCCGGCACGGATCGACGGGTACGGCACTCCGCTGGTGGCCAGCGAGGCACTCACCGAGCAGCACGATGGCCACGTGCTCCCGGTCGACGCGGCCGCCTGGTTCGAACGGCACTGAACGGGTAGTCCATCAGCAACCTGGTCGTCCGGCGTGCTGCGCGCCGCCGGACGACTGGGGCTGACCGCCGACCAACACCCGGCTCGCTGGCGCACCACGTCAACCGTCGGTCAACTGGGCGGCGATCCGGGCAAACCCGGCACGCAGCTCGGCCACGTCCGGCACCGGCAGCGGGCCGGTCGCGTGGTCGTCCTCGGCCGCCAACTCCTCCTCGTCGATGGTGTCCTCGTAGTCGCCGTAGAGGTCGGCCCGCTCCACCTGGACCGTCTCGTCCGCAGCGGCGAGTTGAGCGGCGGCGATCTCGCCCCGGATCTGGTCCACCGAGACCGCAGGTATCAGCGGCTCGACCACCGCCATCAGCTCGTCGTCGGCGACCAGCGCCTCGGCCAGGGCCAGCGCGTGCGGTCGCTCGTACGGACCACAGACCACCGGCTCCCACTCGTCGTCACCGAGCGGGCCGAACGTGATGATCCACGGCAGCTCGCTCAGCGGCGAGTCGCTGGGCAGGTCCAACGTCACGAGTGCCCCCACCGGCCCATCATCGCCGCTGCCCGAACCTCCCGCGGCAGGTTCGGCACATCACCGGATCAACCAGCCCCGCCCGGGGTACCCGGATCGGTGTCCGAGCCGAGATCGGAGCGCCGGCCACCCGCCAGGTCCACCACCCGCCCGCGTCGGCTGGTCGCCGCCAACGCCGCACCGAAGAGCACCAACTGGTTGAGCAGGTACAGGTAGACCAGCAGGCCCACGGCGGTGGCCACCACGGTGTACGCCGGGTTGTGCTCGACCCGCCCCACCCAGAACCGACCGACCGTGTTGAGCAGGGTGATGCCGACCGCGACCAGCAGCACGATCGGCCGCAGCCGCGCCCGACTCATCTGCACCCGAGGCACCACGATCAGCATCAGGGTGGCCAGCACCGCGTTGACAAGCACGCTGAGCACCGCGCTGATCGTGGTCAACCCGACCGATCCGGTGCTGCGCAGCAGGAAGCGCAGCAGCGACTCCAGCGCGTCCACCGCCGCCACCGAGGCGCCGAGGAGCACGAAGACCACGAGCAGCACCCCGAGATCGACGAGCCGGCGGACGACCAGGTTGCCCGGATGCTGGTGGAGACCGTGGATCAGCCGCTGCGAGGAACGGATCGCCTCGACCCAGCCGATCCCGGTCAGGATCAGGATCAGCAGACCCACCACCCCGACCGTGCCACTGCTGTCGGCGACCTGGGCCGGATCGAGGAACGGCAGATTCTCCCCGAGGAACTCCTCCGCCGCCGCGCGTACCTCGTCGTTGTCGTCGAGGACCGCGCCGAACGCCGCGTACGCCACAAGCGCGAGCGCGAAGACCGCGAAGAAGCCGTAGTACGCGATCGCGGCGGCCAGCCGACCACCCTGAAGATCGGTGTAGCGCACCCCGGCCCGCCACAGATGCCCGAAGGCCGGCCAGCGGTGCCGGGCGGCGCTGAGTCGGCGGTCGATGCCCGCCTCGACCCGCCCCAGGAGGTTCACCTCGTCATCCTCGCCGCTTCCTCGTCACCGCGCTCGCTCCTCGGCACGGCCGGAGGATCAACCGCCCAGCCGGAAGTCCCGGCGGGGCTGGAACCGGGCCTCACCACTGTGCGAGAAGAGCGTGAAATGCTCCACCTCGAACATCGCCGAGAAGTCCGCCAGATCCTCGTAGGCCCGATCCAGGGCCTCCGGCGCGACATCCTGCGCCACCGTCACGTGCGGGTGGTAGGGGAAGCGCAGTTCCCGCTGCAACTCGGGAGCGGCGTTGATCGCCGCGGCCAGCAGTTCGCACTCGCTGATGCCGGCGGCGACCGCGACGAAAACCACCTGGGTCACCGGCCGGAACGTGCCGGTACCCCGCAGGTGCAGGGTGAACGGCAGGTGAGCGGCGGCGACCTGGACGAGATGCCGCTCCACCGCGGGCAGCGCGGACATCGGGATCTCGGTCGGCCCGAGCAGGGTGACATGTGCCGGCACCGTGTTCGGGTCGCCGGACGCCAACCGACGCCGGGTCAGCGTGCCGCCCCACGGCTCGGGGATGTCCACCGCGATGCCGATCTGGATGGTGTCGCCGGCATCCGGCGACCCGCTCCCGTGATCCACGTTCCGCGCCACTCCTTGCCACCGACCTGTCCGGACCGCCCGCGCTGCCGCGAACGGCTACTCGCCGCGTACCGGCGGGAAGAAGCCCACCCGTTCGTACACCTTGAGCAGCGTCGGCACCGCCAGCCGCCGCGCCTTCTCCGCCCCGGCGGCGAGCAGCTTGTCCAACTGGGCCGGGTCCTCCAGGTACGAGCGGGTCCGCGCCTGGATCGGCGTGACGAACTCCCGGACCACCTCGGCGAGGTCCTTCTTCAGATCGCCGTAGCCCTTGCCGTCGTACGCCGCGACCAGATCGTCGATCTCGCGCCCGCTCAGCGCCGAGTAGATGGTCAGCAGGTTGGAAATGCCCGGCTTGGTCTCCTCGTCGAAGACGATCTCGCGACCGGTGTCGGTGACCGCCGAGCGGATCTTCTTGGCCGAGCGGGCCGGATCCTCCAGCAGGTCGACGATGCCCGCGGGCGACGATGACGACTTCGACATCTTCGCCGTCGGGTCCTGAAGATCAGTGATCTTCGCGGTGGCCTTGACGATGTGCGGGACGGGCACGGTGAACGTCGGCCCGAAGTGCGTGTTGAACCGCTGCGCCAGGTCGCGGGACAGCTCCAGGTGCTGACGCTGGTCCTCACCCACCGGCACCGCGTTGGCCTGGTAGAGCAGGATGTCGGCGGCCTGCAGGATCGGGTACGTGAACAGGCCCACGCTGGCCCGCTCGTTGCCCTGCTTCTGCGACTTGTCCTTGAACTGCGTCATCCGGCTGGCCTCACCGAACCCGGTGAGGCAACCCAGCACCCAGGCCAGCTGGGCGTGCTCGGGCACCTGCGACTGCACGAACAGCGTGCACCGCTCCGGGTCCAACCCGACGGCGAGCAGCTGCGCGGCGGCCACCCGACTGCGCTGGTGCAGCACCTTCGGGTCGTGCCCGGCGGTGATGGCGTGCAGGTCGACCACGCAGTAGACGGCGTCATGCGACTCCTGCAACGCCACCCAGTGCCGCACCGCACCCAGGTAGTTGCCGAGGTGGAACGAGTCGGCCGTCGGCTGGATGCCGGAGAAGACGCGCGGGCGGGCAGGTACGTCGGACATGCCGGCAATTCTGTCAGCATCACCCCGCGTACGTCATGACGGGCTGGCCGGTCCGGTCCGGCTGGCGGATCGACCCACCGTCCGCCGTTGTTCGGGCAGGCGGCCGGCGGTGACCGCGAGCCGGGCCACCCGACGCCCGTCGAGCGTCAGCACCCGCAGCAGCCAACCCCCGCCGCTCCCGGACGGATCGGGCACCGGAACCTCGTCACCCGGCCTGGGCAGCCGCCCGAGCGCGGCCATCACGAACCCACCCACCGTCTCGTACGGCCCGACGGGCAGCACCACAGCGGTGCGTTCGGCGAAATCGGCGAGATTCAGTCGCCCCTCCACCACGGCCGGCAGCCCGGCCAGCTCCGGTTCCGGCACCTCGGCGTACTCGTCGTGGATCTCACCGACCAGTTCCTCGATCAGATCCTCGCAGGTCACGATGCCCGCCGTTCCGCCGTACTCGTCGATCACCACGGCCAGGTGGTGTCCCTCCCGCCGCATCTCGGTCAACGCGGCGAGCACCCGCTTGCTGGCCGGCAGCCGCTTGACCTCCCGGACCAGCGCACCGACCGTGGTGTCCGGATCGCGGTCCGGATGCCACAGCACGTCGCGCAGGTGCACGAAGCCGACCACGTCGTCGTGGGTGCCGTCGACCACCGGATAGCGGGTGTGCATGCCGGCCCGGACCAGCGGCTCGGCCTCGGCGAGGGTCAACGCCGCCGACAGGAACACCACCTCGGTGCGGGGCATCATCACCTCACGCACCAGACTCGCCCCGGCCACCAGCACCTCGTCGATGATGCGCCGGCCCACCGGATCGAGCACCGTGTTCGCGGCGACCAGATCGCGTAGCTCCGCCTCGCTGATCCGCTCCCGACCGGCGGCCGGACCTGTGCCCAGCAACGCCGTGACCAGCCGCAACCCACCGTCGACGGCCCGGACCACCACCCGGGCCACCGCCCGGGCGAGCCGCCCAGGCTCGCGGCGGGGCTGGGATGGCCACCGCCGCCGGGATCCGCGCCGACGCGCTGCCCGCATGACAGTGATGGTAGTCAGCACAGCCGCCGTAGGCTGTCCTCACCACATGGCCACACCGAACGGGCCAGGCAGGAGGACCGAGGTGAAACTGCTCGTCACCGGCGGCGCCGGCTTCATCGGCAGCGTGGTGACCCGGATGTTGCTCGACGCGGGTCACCAGGTCGTCGTCCTGGACGATCTACGGACCGGTCACCGGGAAGCCCTCGCCCCCGACGCCACATTCGTCGAGGCGGGCATCCACGACGCGGCGCGGGTGCTCACCCCAGAGGCCGGCTTCGACGGCGTGTTGCACTTCGCCGCGCTGATCGCCGCCGGTGAGTCGATGGTCGCCCCGGAGCGGTACTGGCACAACAACACAGTCGGTTCGCTGGCCCTGCTCGATGCGGTCCGCGCCGCCGGCGTACCCCGGCTGGTCTTCTCCTCCACCGCCGCCGTCTACGGCAACCCGGTCGAGCTGCCCATCGTCGAGACGGCCATCAAGGCCCCCACCAACACGTACGGGGCGACCAAACTCGCCGTCGACATGGCGCTCACCTCCGAGGCGATCGGGCACGGCCTGGCCGCCGTCTCGCTGCGCTACTTCAACGTCGCCGGGGCGTACCTCGACGGTGACACCGCCCTCGGCGAACGCCACGACCCGGAGACCCACCTCATCCCGATCGCGCTGGAGGTGGCCGCCGACCGGCGGGACAAGCTGCAACTGTTCGGCGACGACTACCCCACGATCGACGGCACCTGCGTACGCGACTACATCCACGTCGCCGACCTGGCCCGGGCCCACCTGCTCGCCCTCGGCGCGGCCGTGCCCGGGCAGCACCGCATCTACAACCTCGGCAACGGCAACGGCTTCACCAACCGGCAGGTGGTCGAGGTGGTCCGCGAGGTCACCGGCCACCCTGTTCCGGTCGAGATGGCGCCCCGCCGCGAAGGTGACCCGGCCGAGTTGGTCGCCTCCGCCGCGCTGGCCCGCGCCGAACTCGGCTGGGAGCCGCAGAAGCCGACCCTGCACGACATGATCACCGACGCCTGGGCCTTCTACCGCACGCACCGACTGGCCCAACCGTGACCGTCGCCGACCGCGCCGCCGCCGGCTTCCACCAGGTGTACGCCCAGCCGCCCGCCGGCCGCTGGGCGGCTCCCGGACGGGTCAACCTGATCGGCGAGCACACCGACTACAACGACGGCTTCGTGCTGCCCTTCGCTCTCCCCCTGCGTACCGTCGCCGCCGCCGCGCCGCAGCCCGGCGAGACCTGGACGGTCTGGTCCGAGCTGACCGGCGAGACGGTCGACTTCGGTGCCGCCGAGGTGACCGCCGCCGGTCGGGTCACCGGTTGGGCCGGCTACGTGGCGGGCATCGTCTGGGCGCTGCGCGAGGCCGGTTACCCGGTGCCCGGTGCCCGGCTGGCGATCGCCTCCGACGTGCCGCTCGGCGCCGGCCTGTCCTCCTCCGCCGCGCTGGAGGCCGCCGTGCTCGCCGCCCTGGCCGACCTCGGTGGCCTCGACCTGCCCGCCGAGGCCCAGCCCCGGCTGGCCCAGCGCGCCGAGAACCGCTACGTCGGCGCACCCACCGGAATCATGGACCAGTCGGCGGCGATCCGCTGCCGCGCCGGGCACGCCCTCTTCCTCGACTGCCGCACCGAGCAGGTGGAACACATCCCGTTCGACCTGGCCGCCGCCGGCCTCGCCATCCTCGTGATCGACAGCAACGCCCCGCACCGCCACGTCGACGGCGAGTACGCGGCCCGCCGCAACAGCTGCGAGAAGGCCGCCGCCCTGCTCGACGTACCCGCGCTGCGCGACGTCCCGACCGACAACCTCGACGACGCGCTGGCCCGGCTCCCCGACGACGAGACCCGCCGCCGGGTCCGACACGTCGTCACCGAGAACCAGCGGGTGTACGACACCGTCGACCTGCTGCGCGCCCGCCAGATCCAGCAGATCGGCCCGCTGCTCGTCGCCTCACACACCTCCATGCGCGACGACTTCGCCATCACCGTTCCCGAGATCGACACCGCCGTCGAGGCCGCCCTCGCCGCCGGCGCACTCGGTGCCCGGATGACCGGCGGCGGCTTCGGTGGCTGCGTACTCGCCCTGGTCGAGGCCGACCACTCCGACACGGTCGCGAACGCCGTCACCGACGCGTACGCCCGACGGGGTTTCACCGCCCCCACCCACACCACCGTCACCCCCGCCGCCGGCGCCACCCGCCTCGACTGACCCGCTCCCCGCCCGCGCTCTCCCACACACTGCCTCCGCTCAGCGCGCTGCCCACGCCCCCGCCCCGCGCCTTGCGCGCTGCCCACGCTCAGCGCTCTGCCCCGCGCGCCGCGCCTCCGGGCGACATGTCGCCTCGATCTGGGATCGAGTGGCTTCCGAGCGCACGGATAGCCACTCGATCCCGGATCAAGCACGATCTTGGTGTGAATGCCGGCAAGACGTGGTCGCGGTCGACGTGGTGCGCCTCCGGAACGCCAGGGCAACCGCACTCTGGACGCTCGAACGTGCGCCCACGCACCTTCGCCAACTCCGCTTTGCTCTGCTTCAACCCACGCAACGGAAACCGGCGATACCTGTTGCGTGGGTTGAAGCAGAGCAAAGGGGTCCAGGAAGACATCCGCTCCCCTGGGTACGGCGCGGCCCGGAAGCAGGCCAGTGTGTCCGGAAGCAGGTGCTTTGGCCCGGAAGCGGATGCGGCCCGCGCGGCACGGGTGCGGCGCGGGCCGTCACGGCGCGTCGAGTTGACGAGCGAGGTCGGGCAAGAAGCGGGACAACGGGGCCGGCCGGAGGGGCCGGCCGACGCAGCTCAGCCCGCTTCGACGATCATGCCTGCGCCGACCGTACGGTTGGTGCTCTCGTCGATGATGACGAAGCCGCCGGTGGTGCGGTTGCGGCGGTACTCGTCGGCGAGCAGCGGGACGGTGGTCCGCAGGCGGACCCGGCCGATCTCGTTGAGCCGCAGTTCGCTCGCCGACTCGTCCCGGTGCAGCGAGTTGATGTCCAGGCGGTAGTGCAGGCCACGGACGATCGCCCGGGCCGCGCGGGTGGTGTGCTTGATCGCGTACTTGCCGCCGACCTGCAACGGACGGGTCTCGTCCATCCAGCAGACCATCGCCTCGATGTCCTGCGCGACGGCGGGCGCGTTGTTCGGGCGGCAGATCATGTCGCCCCGAGAGATGTCGATCTCGTCTTCCAGCCGTACCGTCACCGACATCGGCGGGAACGCCTCCGTGACCGGGCCGTCGGCGGTCTCCACCGAGGAGATGCGGCTGGTGAAGCCGGACGGCAGCACCATCACCTCGTCGCCCGGCTTGAGCACCCCGGAGGCCACCTGGCCGGCGTAACCCCGGTAGTCGGTGACCGTGGTCGACTGCGGGCGGATGACGTACTGCACCGGGAAACGGACGTCGACCAGGTTCCGGTCGCTGGCGATGTGCACCCGCTCCAGGTGGTGCAGCAGCGCCGGGCCTTCGTACCAGGGCATGCTCTCCGAGCGGGTGACGATATTGTCACCCTTGAGCGCGGAGATCGGCACCACGGTCAGGTCCGGCACGTCCAGCTTCGCCGCGAACGCGGTGAACTCGTCGGCGATCCGGTCGAAGACCTCCTGCGAGTAGTCGACCAGATCCATCTTGTTGACGCAGAGCACCAGGTGCGGCACCCGCAGCAGAGAGCAGAGGAAGGCGTGCCGGCGGGACTGCTCCACCAGGCCCTTACGGGCGTCCACCAGGATCAACGCCAGGTCGGCGGTCGAGGCGCCGGTGACCATGTTCCGGGTGTACTGAATGTGCCCGGGGGTGTCGGCGATGATGAACTTGCGCCGTGGCGTGGCGAAGTAGCGGTACGCCACGTCGATGGTGATGCCCTGCTCCCGCTCTGCCCGCAGGCCGTCGGTGAGCAACGCCAGGTTTGTGTACTCGTCGCCCCGGGCCGCGCTGACCGCCTCCACCGCGGCCAACTGGTCGGTGAACAGCGACTTGGTGTCGTACAGCAGCCGACCGATCAGGGTCGACTTGCCGTCGTCCACACTGCCGGCCGTGGCGAACCGCAGCAGATCCATCGGGCGGGCCTCCGCCGCGGCGCGGGTCGGGTCCGCCGCGTCGCCCGGCGCGAGCGTCTCGGTGGTCATCAGAAGTAGCCCTCTCGCTTGCGGTCCTCCATCGCGGCCTCACTGACCCGGTCATCGCCCCGGGTGGCCCCGCGCTCGGTGATCCGCGTCGCGGCGACCTCCTCGATGACCTTCTCGACGGTGTCCGCGTCCGAGCGGACCGCCGCCGTGCAGGAGGCGTCGCCGACCGTCCGGTACCGCACCCGGGCCTTGAACCGGTCCTCGCCGGCACGGGCCGGCAGGAACTCGTTCACCGCGTAGAGCATCCCGTCGCGCTCGACCACCTCACGCTCGTGCGCGTAGTAGATCGACGGAAGCTCGATCCGCTCCCGGGCGATGTAGTGCCACACGTCCAGCTCGGTCCAGTTGGACAGCGGGAACACCCGGATCGACTCGCCCGGGTGGTGCCGCCCGTTGTACAGCGACCACAGCTCCGGTCGCTGGTTCTTCGGGTCCCACTGGCCGAACTCGTCGCGGAAGCTGAACACCCGCTCCTTGGCGCGGGCCTTCTCCTCGTCCCGGCGAGCACCGCCGAAGAGCGCGTCGAAGCGGTGCTTCTCCACCGCGTCCAGCAGCACCGGCGTCTGGATCCGGTTACGCATCCCGTCCGCCGACTCCCGGACCAGCCCGCTGGCCAGGGCCTCCGGCACACTGGCCACCACCAGTTGCAGGCCCAACTCGGCGACCCGACGGTCGCGGTAGTCCAGCACCTCGGGGAAGTTGTGGCCGGTGTCCACGTGCATCACCGGGAACGGGATCTGCGCCGGCGCGAACGCCTTCTGCGCCAGCCGGAGCATGACGATCGAGTCCTTGCCGCCGGAGAAGAGCAGCACCGGTCGCTCCATCTCGGCGACCACCTCACGCATCACGAAGATGCTCTCCGCCTCCAGGGCGTCGAGGTGGGTGACCTGGTAGGCCGCGGTCGCGGTCATGACACCGACTCGATTCGCTCGCTCATCCGCTTTCCAGACCTTTCCGGTCGGGGATGTCAGAAAGTAGCGCCAGGCTACCCGCCATGCCGGCGCAGCGCTGCAAGTAACCGGCTGGCGAGATCCTTGCGGCACACCAACAAGTCAGGCAGACGGGGGTCCGCCTCGTTGTATTTCAGCGCAGAACCGTCGATCCGGGAAGCGTGCAGGCCGGTGGCCGTCGCCACAGCCACCGGTGCCGCCGAGTCCCACTCGTACTGCCCGCCCGCGTGGATGTACGCGTCCACCTCACCGGTCACCACCGCGGCGATCTTCGCGCCGGCCGATCCCATCGGCACCAACTGCGCCCCGACCTCCTCAGCCAGGTCGGTCAGGAACGCCGGCGGCCGGCTCCGACTGGCCGCCAGGCGCAACCGGCCCGCACCACCGACCGACACCGACGGGTACGCGGGCGGCTGGTCCGTCGCCAACACCCGCTGCTGTGCCGGCAACCCGACAGCACCCGCGACCAGACCGTGGGAAGCCGAGGCGTCCCGCGCCCACAGCGCCACGTGCACCGCCCAGTCCGTACGCCCCTGCTCGCTGAATTCCCGCGTACCGTCCAACGGGTCGATGATCCACACCCGGTCGGCGGTCAACCGGGACCCGACCCCCGCCTCGCCCTGCGCCGCGGACGCCTGACGGGAACCCTCGTCCTCCTCGGAGAGAACCGCGTCACCCGGACGCCACCTCGCCAACTCGGCCCGGATCAGATCATGCGAGACCTTGTCCCCGGCCGCCTTCAACGCGGCGGGATCGTCGAACCCCAACTCGGCCCGCAGGCCCACCAGCGCCTCACCCGCCCGGGCCGCCAACCAGCGGGCGAACTCCCCGTCGACCATCGGAGGACTGCTGCTCATGCCCCGCGCTCCCGTCGCAATCCGTCTACGCCGAGCAGCCGCCCCGCTCGGCCGCAAACCCGCACCCTATCGACCAGCCGCCCGGCCGGCCGTCCTCAGGTGCCGTGGTACAGATTCTGCGTCGGCTCCACACCCCGGATGATCACCGACTCCACCACATCGGCGGCCCGGTCCACCAGGAAGTCCAACTCCTTGCGCTCAGCCGCGCAGAAATCCGACAGCACGTAATCCGCCGGATCCTGCCGCCCCGGCGGACGACCGATGCCGAACCGCACCCGCACATAGTCCTTTGTGGCAAGCGACTTGGACATCGAGCGCAGCCCGTTGTGCCCGCCCTCACCACCGCCGAACTTCACCCGCACCTGGCCGTACTCGATGTCCAACTCGTCGTGCACCGCGACCACCTGAGTCGCCGGCACCTTGAAGAACTGCGCCAGGCTGGCCACCGGGCCACCCGAAAGGTTCATGTACGTCAACGGCTTGAGCAGCACCAGCTTCGGCCCGCCGAAACCCAGCCGCGCCTCGGCCACATCCGCCATCGCCCGCTTGTACCGGCCGAACTTCACACCCAACCGGTCAGCCAGCAGATCGGCCACCATGAACCCGACATTGTGCCGGTTGCCCGCGTACTCCCGACCCGGATTGCCCAGCCCGACCACCAGCCACGGCCCGGTCTCGTCCGTCACCGCCCGTTCCCTCCGTCATCGTCGCCCGGGGCGAAGCCGCAGGCGAGCCCGGTACGCCGACAGGCGCCCCCGGAGAACCGGGGACGCCTGTCGCACAGCCTACGAACCGATCAGGCCTCGGTCTTGGCCTCGGCGGTCTCCTCGCCACCCGCAGCCGCCGGCTCACCGGCCTCGGCACCCTCGGACGACTCGGCACCCTCCTCGCCGACCCCGGCCTCGACCTCGGCC
Organism: Verrucosispora sp. FIM060022; assembly: GCF_003977705.1. NCBI lineage: Bacteria > Bacillati > Actinomycetota > Actinomycetes > Micromonosporales > Micromonosporaceae > Micromonospora > Verrucosispora sp. FIM060022. The sequence goes on along the minus strand of NZ_RQIV01000004.1, from coordinate 253,592 downwards.
TCGGCCACCTCGACCTCGGGCAGCGTCGCCTCGAGCTGCTCGGCGGTCGGCGCGGCGGTCACCGTGGCGACCGTCTGCTCCGGGTCACCGGCCAGCTCCACACCCGCCGGCAGGTCGACGTCCGCGGCGGTGACCTGGACGCCCGGCTCGGCACCCTCGATCGAGGCCTCCAGGTGATCCGGCACCTTGGTCGCCTCGGCGGTCACCGACACCGTGTCGTGGTCGTGCACGATCAGGGTGTCCTTCGCGGCCTCACCGGTCAGCTCGACCGGCACCTCGACGGTGACCTTCTCGCCCCGGCGCACCAACAGCAGGTCGACGTGCTCGAAGGTGTCCTTGATCGGGTCACGCTGAATCGCCTTCGGCAGCGCCAGCGCCTGGGTGCCGTCGCTCACCTCGATCGCGAACAGCTGGTTCGCGCCGCCCTTGCGGATGGCCGCCGCGAACTCACGCGCCGGCAGCGCGATGTGCTTGGGCTTCTCACCGTGCCCGTACAGCACGGCGGGCACCTTGCCGGCCCGGCGGGTACGACGGGCACCACCCTTGCCGAACTCGGTACGGGGCTCGGCGCTGATCTTTACCTCGGACACGGGAAAACTCCTGATGCTTCGCTGCGGCAGCTTGTCGTCTGGCGGTGCTGGGCGGGGGGCTCGCAGGGGCTCATGCGTCAGCAGACTGCCCGGAGCACCGCGTCGATCACGGTGCCTCCGTGCGGCGCTTTTCAGCGGCCCGCAGGGCACCCTCGCCGTGGCAACCGCACCAGTCTACCCGAGCGGAATCCCGAAGTTCCGGCAGTCCCCGTACCACCGCCACCGACCGGCCCGCAGCCCTTTTCCGCCAGCACCGGCCCGGGACGAATCCGGACGAGTCGACCGACCCGTCCGGATCCTTGTGATCAGATCAGCTCAGACCACCGAACAGGGTGGTCACCGAACCGTCGTCGAACACCTCGCGGATGGCCCGCGCCAGCAGCGGCGCGATGGACAGCACGGTGAGCTTGTCGAGCTGCTTCTCCGGCGGCAACGGCAGCGTGTTGGTCACCACCACCTCGCTGATCGGGCTGTTCTTCAACCGCTCCGTCGCCGGGTCGGAGAGCAACGCATGGGTGGACGCCACGATCACATCCGCCGCACCGGACTCCTTCAGGATGTCCGCCGCCTTGCAGATCGTGCCACCGGTGTCGATCATGTCGTCGACGATCAGGCAGACCCGACCCTCGACCTCACCGACCACCCGGTTCGCCACCACCTGGTTCGGCTTCAACGGATCCCGGGTCTTGTGGATGAACGCCAGCGGGCAGCCACCCAACCGGTCGGTCCACCGCTCGGCCACCCGTACCCGACCCGAATCCGGGGCGACCACCGTCATCGGCCGACCCGCGTACCTGCGCTCCACGTACTCGGCCAGAATGTCCATCGCGAAGAGGTGATCCACCGGCCCGTCGAAGAAGCCCTGGATCTGCGCGGTGTGCAGATCCACGGTGAGGATCCGGTTGGCCCCCGCCGTCTTCAACAGATCGGCCACCAGCCGCGCCGAGATCGGCTCCCGGCCACGGTGCTTCTTGTCCTGCCGCGAGTACGGATAGAACGGCAGAACCACGGTGATGCGCTTGGCGGAACCCCGCTTCAACGCGTCCACCATGATCAGGGTCTCCATGACCCACGTGTTCACCCCGTGCGTGACGGACTGCACCACGAAGGCGTCCGAACCACGTACCGAGTCCTTGAACCGTACGAAAATCTCGCCATTGGCGAACTCGTACGCGTCGGCCGGCGTCGGCGCGACGCCGAGCACCTCACCGATCTCCTTGGCCAGCTCCGGAAAGCCACGTCCGGAAAAGAGCATCAGGCTCTTGCGGTTTTCGGCGACGATGCTGCCCATGGGCCCGTCTGCTCCCGTTTTTGGTCGGTGGTACCCGGCCTGGAGGTGGTAGCTGGCCGGGGACTAGTCGGTTGCAGTATCTCCCGCCTCGGTCGCCGCGCCCACCGACTCGGCAGTGCCGTGGATTGCCTCACCTTCACTTGCGGCCGGCACCTGGGACGACCCACCCTGCAACGCCCGCTCAGCCGCCTCCGCCGACACCGTCCCCGGCCGCTTACGCGCCACCCATCCCTCGATGTTGCGCTGCGGCGCCCGGGTCACCCCGAGGGCACCCGGCGGCACATCCGTGCTGATCGCGCTGCCCGCCGCCACATAAGCCCCCGCACCCACCTCGACCGGCGCGATCAGATTCGTGTCACAGCCCACGAACGCACCCTCGCCGACCACGGTACGGCTCTTGTTGACCCCGTCGTAGTTCACGAAGATCGTCGCCGCGCCGATGTTCGCCCGCGCCCCGATCGTCGCGTCACCCACGTACGACAGGTGCGGCACCTTGGCACCCGCACCCAACTCGGAGTTCTTCACCTCGACGAACGTGCCGACCTTCGACTTCTCCGCCAACCGGGCGTCCGGCCGCAGATAGGCGTACGGCCCGACGCTGGCCCCCGGGCCGACCTCCGCACCGATCGCGTGGCTACGCAGCACCGTCGCACCGGCGTGCACCACCGTGTCGATCAACGTCACGTCCGGGCCGACCACCGCGCCACTACCCACCACCGAACCGCCGCGCAGCTGGGTGTTCTGGTCCACCACCGCGTCCCGGTCCAGCGCCACCGTCACATCGATCCAGGTCGTGGCCGGGTCGAGCAGGCTCACTCCGGCGCGCATCCAGCGCTCGTTCACCCGGTCCCGCAGCAGTCGCCGCAGCCCCGCCAGCTCCACCCGGTCGTTGCAGCCGAGCGTCTCGGTGTGGTCGGCGGCCAGGTGCACCACCACCGGCTCCCCGGCCGAGCCCAGCAGCCCGAACACGTCGGTCAGGTACTCCTCGCCCTGGTCGTTGTCGGTGGAGAGCTTGCCCAGCACGTCCCGCAGGCGGGCCGCGTCGAACGCGTAGATCCCGGCGTTGATCTCCCGGATCGCCAACTGGTCCGCGGTGGCGTCGCGTTGCTCGACGATCTGCTCCAGCCGGCCCGCCGCGTCACGCACGATCCGGCCCAGCCCGGTCGGATCGGGCACCTCGGCGGCCAGCACGGTTGCCGCCGCCCGTTCGCCCTCGTGCGCCGCCACCAGCGCGGCGACCGTCTCCGGACGCAGCAGCGGCACGTCGCCGTTGAGGACGACCACCGTGCCGGTGGCCTCCGGCGCCGCCTCCAACGCGATCCGCACCGCGTGGCCGGTGCCGAGCTGCTCGGCCTGGTGCACCGCGACGGCCTCCGGCGCGACCTCGGCCAGATGCGCCCGGACCTGGTCCGCGCCGTGCCCCACCACCACCATCGTCCGCTGCGCGGCCAGCGGCTCGGCAGCGCTCAGCACGTGCCCGAGCAGGGTGCGACCCAGCAGCGGGTGCAACACCTTGGGCAGGGAGGACTTCATCCGTTTGCCCTCACCGGCGGCGAGCACGACGACGGTACGGAGGTGGGGCTCGGGCACGACGTGGCTCCCGTCGGACGCGGACAGTCTCGCGGCCATGCTAACCAGACAATCCGTTGCGATTGGCATGGCCACGAGGATCGGCAGCACTTCCGCCCGTGCTGGGGTGCCTGGATTCGAACCAGGAGCTCAAGGCTCCAAAGGCCTGCGGGTTGCCGTTACCCCACACCCCATTGACATGTCAACCCGTAACGCCACGTCAACCAATGCTCAAACGTGCCGCACGGACTGGAACAGCCCGGCGATCATACCTTCAATCCGCCAGTAGAGCTCGCGGCTGCCCGGCACGTTGATCACAAGGCATCCCCGATAAGCATCGCCCACGTTTCGACGGGCCGTGTTGACCTTGTGTTTCTTCAGCGTCGAACGCTGAAACCGGTCACGTGGCAACGCCAACTCCTCCGCCCACCAGTCAGCGGCCGCCTCGGCGTCGGCGGTCTCGTGGATGCTCACCCGGTAGCTCGGCGCGGCGCGGTCAACTCCGCAGACCTCAAGGAATCGAAGGAAAAGCAACAGGAGCCCTGGGTCACTGTTGACGAACTGCACATGGTCGTCGCGACGCCAAGGCTTGGATTTGGTGCCCTCGCACCAGTAGCTGACCGCTCCGAGCAACAACACGTCCCGGTCGTCGAGATCGCCGACAACACGGGCAGCCAGGTCGTGCACCGCTGCCTGGGCTTCATCGCGCTCCCGGCGGTGCGTCGCCCACCGCCCTTCGGTCATGGTCTTCGAGTGGGCTCGGCGGCGTTGCTGTTCCTGCTCCGGGTCTCGCTGCAGCGGCAGGTGGCGCACCCAGAGGTACGCCGTCGACCGGCTGACGCCCAGCCGCTGCGCGATCTCCGGGACGGAGTGCCCGGTCGAGCGCAGTGCGACCGCCTCGGCCCGCAGGCTGTCCTTGGCGTTGGGGCGCCGGGTCCGCTCCGGCGGCGGCACACCGCGCAGCAAGTCGTACACCCGGTTGCGGCCGAGGCCGGTGCGGGCCCGGATCTCGCGGACGGAGAGCTGTTCCACGGTGCGCAGGCGGCGCACCTCGTCGCCGCGCGGGTCGGTCATGCGACGCAGGTTAGGACCGCTGTACGACAACTTTGTCATCGATTCACTTCGCTGTCTGATGCGATCTACCGGACCCGTAAGTTACGGTGACGTAGCCGTAGATTCGCATTACCGCTGTGTGAGGTGCCATGTCCACCGCCCTACTCGATCCCGGCCCGAAACCACTCACTCAGGGCGCCCAGTCGCGCGGAATCCTCGTCGCGTTGTGGGCCTTCGTGGTGATCCCGTTCGCCGCACTTGTCGCCGCCGTGCCGGTGGCCTGGGGTGGCTGGCTCGGCTGGGTCGACGTGGGCGTCGCCGCGTTCTGGTACGTGGTCTCCGGTCTGGGCATCACGGTGGGCTACCACCGCTACTTCACCCACGGCTCGTTCAAGGCGAAGCGAGGGCTGCGGGTGGGCCTGGCCGTCTCCGGTTCACTCGCCGTGCAGGGCGACATCATCCAGTGGGTGGCGGATCATCGTCGGCACCACGCATTCTCCGATCTGGAGGGTGACCCGCACTCCCCGTGGCGGTTCGGTCCCACCCTCTGGGGCCTGACCAAGGGGCTGTTCCACGCGCACGTCGGCTGGCTGTTCGGCCGCGAACTGTCCAACCGGGAGCGTTTCGCCCCGGATCTGCTCAACGATCGGGACATCCGGCGGGTGAGCGGGCTCTTCCCCGTACTGGTGATCGTCTCGGTGCTCGGCCCGGCGTTGATGGGTGGGCTGCTGACCTGGTCGTGGCAGGGTGCGTTGACCGCGTTGTTCTGGGGCGGCCTGGTCCGCATCTCGCTGCTGCACCACGTCACCTGGTCGATCAACTCGGTGTGCCACGTGTACGGCGAGCGGCCGTTCATGATGCGTCACGGTGACCGGGCGTCGAACTTCTGGCCGTTGGCGCTGCTGTCGTTCGGCGAGAGCTGGCACAACCTGCATCACGCCGACCCGACGAGTGCCCGGCACGGGGTTCTGCGGGGTCAGATCGATATTTCGGCCCGGGTGATCTGGCTGTTCGAGAAGGTCGGCGCGGCGTGGGACGTGCGCTGGCCGAAGCCGGAACGGCTCGCGGCGAAGCTGGTCAAGCCGACGGACCAGCCGGCGTAACGAGAAAGCCGACAGTCCACCGGCAAGTTACCTGGCAGTATGTTCGGGATGACCGGGCAAAAGACAGGCAGCATTCCCCAACAGGGCGTCACCGAGCGCCAACGAGGTGACGCGATGGCCGAGGTTGCCAGCGAGGGAAGCGACAAGCGGCGGCGTACCGTGCGCACCGCGTCGGCCAAGCCGACCTCACGGGTACGCATGTCGGCTGCTCAACGTCGCGAACAGCTGATCTCGATCGGTCGGCAGATCTTCGCCGAGCGGGGCTTCGATGCCACCTCCATCGAGGAGGTGGCATCGCGCGCCAAGGTCTCCAAGCCGGTGGTCTACGAGCACTTCGGCGGCAAGGAAGGGCTCTACGCGGTGGTGGTGGACCGGGAGGTCCGGGCCCTGCTGGACCGGATCACCACCGCGTTGACCGCCGGTCATCCGCGCGAGTTGCTGGAGCAGGCGGCGTTGGCGCTGCTCGGCTACATCGAGGAGGAGACGAGCGGGTTCCGGGTGCTGGTGCGCGAGTCGCCGGTGCTCTCCGCGACAGGCAATTTCAGCAGTGTGATGAACGACGTGGCGCACCAGGTGGAGCACATCCTGGGCGCGGAGTTCTCCAGCCGGGGGTACGACCCGAAGCTTGCCGAGTTGTACGCGCAGGCGCTGGTGGGGATGGTCGCGTTGACCGGCCGCTGGTGGTTGGAGGTACGCAAGCCGCGCAAGGAGACGGTGGCGGCGCACCTGGTGAACCTCTCCTGGAACGGCCTGTCGCACCTGGAGGCGAAGCCGGGGCTGATCACCGCCGGCCGCTGATCACCGCACGCCGGTCGATGGTGGCAGGACGGCTGGTCGTGGCGAGGCGGTTGCTCGGCCGGGTCAGCGGCGGCGGTGGATCTCGGCGACGGGGTGGTAGCGGCGCTCCCGCTCAGCCTCGGCGTGCTCTGGCTCGCCCACCTTGCCGTAGAGGCCGGTGCCGAGCAGGATCAGCCCGAACAGCATCGACACGATCACCGTCGACATCGAGAAGTTCAGGAAGTTGGCGCGGGTCTGCAGGAACGACATCATCAGGATGCTGGTGACCAGGAAGACGACTCCGGCGGTCAGGTTCATGTAGTGGCCCAGGTTGCCGCGCCGGGACGCGCCGACGATGAGCACGGCTCCGAAGATCACCGAGGCCAGCGAGAAGGCCAGGTTGGTGCGGAGTCCGAGGGCCCAGCTCCCGTCGCGGGAGAACAGCGGGTCACCCCAGGTCGACACGGTGCCCCAGACGCCGAATGCCAGGATGTAGAGCCCGATCAGGCCGGACAGCACCCGGTAGATCGGCCGCGCCGGATGGTTGATGGGAAAGTGCGGCATCGACCCCTCCACGCCACCGGGAACAATCCGGACAATTGTCCCCCACCATCCCCACCCGCGTCAGCCATTCCCCCAAGGATCGCCCACGCTTCCGGCCGCACAGTGAAGGCGATGCGCAACCACGGCGGGTTTCGCCGGAGCCCGACTCGCGCAGGGATCAAGCCTGACCGCCCGGAGCAGGTCGGGCTCCGGCGGAAGCCCACCGCAGCCAGTTCACAACTCAGAGCACGAGCCGAGCCTTCTGCCAGGCCTCGTGCTCCTCGTCCGTGCCGACCTTGCTGTACATGCCGGACATCAGCAGCGCGAGGCTGAGGAGCATGAGCACGATGACGGTGGCCACGCTGAGGTTGAAGATGTTGGCGTCGGTACGCAGGAAGGCGAGCCCGCCCAGGCTCACCACCATGATCAGGTACGCGCTCCACTGGTTGATCAGCACGTCCAGGTTGCGGCCGATGACCGTGCCGGCCAGCACGACGGCACCGATCACGATGCTCACCAGCGAGAAGCCGAGGTTGGTCCCCTGCCCGAGCACCTGGGTGTCGCCCTGACCGAAGAACGGGTCGCCGGTGCTGGCGAAGAAGCCGAGCAGACCGAAGAGCACCAGGTACAGACCGATCAGCCCGCCGATCGCCCGGTAGATCGGCCGCGCGGGGTGGTTGACGGGGGTGTGGGCCATTTCTGTGTCTCCAACGCCGTTGGGTCAGGGTCTTCCGGGGATTGTCCCGTACCCCACGGTGTGACGCCGCACACGGGGTCCCCGGCAGGTCGGGACGTCGCTGCCGGTCGTCGGCGCGTCACCGAGGACCGGTGACCGACTCAGCCGGCCGGGATCTCGTCGGCCAGGGCGAGCCAGGCCTCCTCGATCTGTTCCCGTTCTGCCCGTACCTGGTTGAGCTGGGCGTCCAGCTCGGCGACCTTGTTGTAGTCGGTGGCATTGGCGGCGAGTTGGTCGAGCAGCGTGGCTTCCTTCTGCTCCAGCTTGCTGACCTGCCGCTCCAACCGGGTCAGTTCCTTGCGGGCCTGTCGGGCCTCGGCGGCGCTCATCCCGCTGGTGGTCGCGGCGGTGGTGGTCGGCGCGGCCGGTTCGCCGGGTGCGGCGTTGAGGCCGGGCCGGTTGGCGGCTCGGCTGAGGTATTCCTCCACGCCGCCGGGCAGGTGCACCAGCCGACCGTCGCCGAACATCCCGTACGCCGTGTCGGCCACCCGCTCGATGAGGTAGCGGTCGTGGCTGGCCACCACGATGGTGCCGGGCCAGGAGTCGAGCAGGTCCTCCAGCGCGGCGAGGGTGTCGGTGTCGAGGTCGTTGGTGGGCTCGTCGAGCAGCAGCACGTTCGGCTCGCCGGCGAGCAGGCGCAGCATCTGCAACCGGCGGCGCTCACCGCCGGACAGGTCCCCGACGGGGGTCCAGAGCCGCCGGTCGTCGAAGCCGAAGACCTCGGCGAGTTGGGCGGCGGAGATCTCCCGGTCGCCGAGGCGTACCCGCCGGGCGACCTCCTCGACGGCTTCGAGGACGCGCAGTTCGCTGGGGAGTTCGCGCAGTTCCTGGGAGAGGAACGCGGGTCGCACGGTGGAGCCGGTGATCAGCCGACCGCCGTCGGGGTGGGTGATGCCGGCGAGCATCCGCAGCAGCGTGGTCTTGCCTGCGCCGTTGGCGCCGAGGATGGCGACCCGGTCGCCGGGGCCGACCTGCCAGGTGGCGTCTTCGAGGATGGTCTTGGGGCCGGCGTGCAGTCGGACGTGCTCCAGGTCGTACACCTGCTTGCCGAGCCGGGCGGTGGCCAGCCGTTGCAGGGAGGTGGTGTCGCGCGGGGGTGGCACGTCGGCGATGAGCGCGTTGGCCGCGTCGATGCGGAACTTGGGCTTGGAGGTGCGGGCCGGTGCGCCTCGGCGCAGCCAGGCGATCTCCTTGCGGAGCAGGTTCTGTCGGCGGGCCTCGGTGGCGGCGGCGACCCGTTCGCGTTCGACGCGGGCCAGGGTCCAGGCCGCGTAGCCGCCCTCGTAGGCGCGGACGGTCTGGTCGGCCACCTCCCAGGTGGTGGTGCAGACCGCGTCGAGGAACCAGCGGTCGTGGGTGACCACGACGAGGGCGCCCTTGCGGCCGAGCAGGTGGCGGGCCAGCCAATCGACGCCGCCGACGTCGAGGTGGTTGGTGGGCTCGTCGAGGATGAGCAGGTCGGCTTCGCGGACCAGCAGGGCGGCCAGCGCGACGCGGCGGCGTTCGCCGCCGGACATCGGTCCGACGGGGGTGTCGAGGCCGAGGTAGGGCATGCCGAGCCCGTCGAGGATGGCGCGTACGCCGGCGTCGCCGGCCCATTCGTGCTCGGCGCCCATGCTCTCGGCGAGCCATTCGGTGCCGAGCACGACGTCGCGGACGGTGGCGTCGGGGCTGAGGGTGAGGTTCTGGGGCAGCCAGGCGACCCGCAGGTCACGACGGTGGGTGACGCGGCCGTCGTCGGGTTCCTCGGCGCGGGTGAGCAGCCGCAGCAGCGTCGACTTGCCGGCGCCGTTGAGCCCGACCACGCCGATCCGGTCGGCGTCGTCCAGGCCGAGCGAGACGTCGGTGAGCAGCGGCCCGGCGGCGCCGTAGCCCTTGGACACCCGGTCCAGGTTGACGATGTTGGCCACGAACCCACCTCTCATGATCAAGGCGTCCCGGTGCCGGCGGGCACCTGGGGACGCCTGGCTTTCAGGGTACGCGGAGCGGTGCTCCGCCTGCCGGCAGCGCCCCGTCGCCCGCGCAGCCAGGGAACACTGCCTGCGCAGCCAGGGAACAACAGCCAAGGTCACGCTCGATCTGGGATCAAGTGGCTCAGCGGCCCCGATGAGGCCACTCGATCCCGGATCGAGCGCGATCTTGCCGACAGCGGCGCGGTGGTCGGGGCGGTCTGGGCGGCCAGCGGGCGTGGTGGTCAGGTGATGCGGGCGCCGTGGACCGGGCCGTGGGCGGTGCGGACGTGGCGGCACACCTCGGCGGCGGTCAACTCGGCGGCGACCCGCTCGGCGTCGGCCGCGTCGGCGGCGAGGAAGACGCAGGTGGGGCCGGAGCCGGAGACGATGCCGGCCAGGGCGCCGGCCGCCTCCCCGGCCTTCAGCGTGGCCGCCAGGGAGGGGCGCAGGGACAGGGCGGCGTCCTGCAGGTCGTTGCCGAGGGTCCGGGCCAGCACCCGAGGGTCGCGCTGGCGCAACGCGCCAAGCAGGGCGTCGGTGCTGCCGAGCGCCGGCCCCGCGGCGCCGGCCTCGCGAAGCCGGTCGAGTTCGCGGTACGCCTGGGGGGTGGACAGGCCGCCGTCGGCGATGGCCACCACCCAGTGCCAGGAGGTGGGGCGGGCCAGGACGGGGCTGATCGCCTCGCCCCGGCCGGTGCCGAGGGCGGTACCGCCGTGGATCAGGAACGGCACGTCCGAGCCGAGGTCGGCGGCGATGCCGGCCAGTTCGTCGCGGGACAGGCCGGTGCCCCAGAGCGCGTCGCAGGCCACCAGCGTGGCGGCCGCGTCCGCGCTGCCCCCGGCAAGGCCGCCGGCGAGGGGGATCTGCTTGCGCAGGTGCAGGCGGGCGTGCGGCATCACACCGGCGTAACCGGCGAGCGCGTGGGCGGCCCGGATGACCAGGTTCGAGTCGTCGAGGGCGAGTTCCCCGGTGCCTTCGCCCTCCATGGTGAGGGTGAGGGTGTCGCCCCGCCGCGCGGTCAGCTCGTCGTAGATCGAGATCGCGTGGTAGACGGTGTTCAGCTCGTGGTAGCCGTCCCGCCGCAACGGTCCGACCCCCAGATGCAGGTTGACCTTGGCGGGCACCCGGACCCGGACCGGTCCGGTGGCCCCGCGCCGTTCGTCGTCGTCCCCCGGTCGCCAGGCCTCGGTCACCGGATGCCACCCCGTCCGCACGACGCGATGTCGAACGACTTCTCCACGATCAGCTCCTCGGCGGTGTCAGGCGGCCGGTCCCGCGTCCGCGTCAGCCTACTGCGCTGCGGACGTACCGCCTCGGGCCGACGCGGCCACCGCGGCGAACTGCTCGACGGTGAGTGACTCCCCCCGTGCGCCGGGGTCGACCCCGGCTGCGGTGAGCGCCGCGGCGGCCCGGTCGGCGCCGCCGGCCCAGCCGGCCAGGGCGGCCCGCAGTGTCTTGCGGCGCTGCGCGAACGCCGCGTCCACCACGGCGAAGACCTGTTCCCGGGGTACGTCGGCGCGGGGTGGTTCGCGGCGGGTGAAGGCGACCAGGCCGGAGTCGACGTTGGGCACCGGCCAGAACACGTTAGGTGGCACTTTGCCGGCGGCGCGGGCGTGGGCGTACCAGGCGAGTTTGACCGACGGGATGCCGTACACCTTGGAGCCGGGACCGGCGACGAGCCGGTCGGCGACCTCCTTCTGCACCATGACCAGGCCGTGGCGGAGGCTGGGCAGTACGGCCAGCAGGTGCAGCACCACCGGTACGGCGACGTTGTAGGGCAGGTTCGCCACCAGCGCGGTGGGTGCCGGGTCGGTCAGTTCGGCACCGGTGATCCGCAGCGCGTCGGCGTGGTGCACGGTGAGCCGCGCGGCGTGCGGGCCGGCGTGCCGGGCGGCGGTGTCGGGCAACGCCGCGGCCAGCGTCGGATCGATCTCCACGGCGTGTACGTGGGCGGCGACGGGCAGCAGGGCGAGGGTCAGCGAGCCGAGCCCCGGTCCCACCTCCAGCGCGACGTCGTCTCCGGTGAGCCCGGCGGTGGTGACGATTCGCCGCACGGTGTTCGGGTCGTGCACGAAGTTCTGCCCGAGCCGCTTGGTGGGGGCGACACCGAGCCGGGCGGCGAGGTCCCGGATCTCCGCCGGTCCGAGCAGGTCTGCGGCCATAGCCCGACAGCCTACGGGTAAGGAAGGGCCCCTTATTAACGCCTCGTGTATAGCAAGGGCCCCTTCTTAACGTGCGGGATCAGTACCAGGGGCCGAAGGCCCGCTCGCCGGTGGTGGAGATCGCGGCGCAGAGGTCGTCGAGGTCGGCGCCGGTGGCGTCGGCCAGGGCCCGCACGGTCAGCGGGATGAGGTACGACGCGTTCGGCCGCCCCCGGTACGGCATCGGGGTGAGGTACGGCGCGTCGGTCTCGACGAGGATCTGGTCCAGCGGGGTCAGCGCGGCAGCCTCGCGCAGCGATCCGGCGCTGGCGAAGGTGACCGTCCCGGCGAAGCTGAGCAGGTATCCGCGGCGGACGCACTCGGCGGCGAACTGTGCGTCGCCGGAGAAGCAGTGCATCACCACCGTGTCGGGTGCGCCCTCGTCGTCGAGGATGCGCAGCACGTCGGCGTGGGCGTCGCGGTCGTGGATGACCAGGGTCTTGCCGTACCGCTTGGCGATGGCGATGTGGGCCCGGAAGCTCTCCTCCTGGGCGGCGCGGCCGTCGTCGCCGGTGCGAAAGAAGTCCATGCCGGTCTCGCCGACGCCGCGTACCCGGTCCCGGGCGGCCAGCGACTCGATCTCCCGCAGCGCGGCGTCGAGGTCGGCCAGCCGGGGCGCCTCGTTGGGGTGCAGCGCCACGGTGGCCAGCACGGCGGGATGCCGGTCGGCCACGTCGGCGCCCCAGCGGGAGGACTCCACGTCGACGCCGACCTGGACCAGCCGGTCGACGCCGACGGCGGTGGCCACGTCGATCGCCGCGGTGACCGGGTCGGTGGCGTCACCGGCACCCGGCACCCCGACCTCGCTGACGGTGATGTCCAGGTGGGTGTGGCTGTCGAGCACCGGCCGGGGCAACGGTTCGGGGGCGGGCGGGAACTCACCGGCGCGGCGCGCGGCGCGCTGGCTGCGGGACTCGGTCGGCTGGCTCATCAGCGACAGCATCACACACGCGGTCGGTCCACCCGTCCGCCACCCGGTGTTCACCTCGACTACGCCGGGCGGTCCTACCGTCGCGGGGGTGACCGCAGGAAGCGAGGTGAGGCCGTGAGCATCACCCCTCGCGCCGAGGGCGCGGCGCCGGAGCAGACCGGGCTGCGGGTGGCGTACGGCGGTGCCGTCTATCCCGCCGAGGAGATCGCCCGCGGTGCGGCGTACGAGTTGTTCAGCCCACACGAGGTGCCGGGTTTCCAGTGGGCGCCCCGACCGAACTCGGCGCTGCCGTGGCGGCGGTTCGTGCACGTCACCGAGGTCGGTGCGGTGCACTGCCCGACCGAGCCGGCGGAGGAGCCGGAGGCGCCGTTGCTGGTGCCGCTACACCGCGAGCGGGGTTGGTCGGAGGTGCACCGGCTCAGCCAGCAGCCGAACGCGGCGGATGATCCCCTGGTCCGGGCGGTTCGCGCGTCCGCGATCATCCGCCGGGGCACCCGGATGGTGAAGATCCTTTCCGCCCGGCAACTCGCCGGTCATGTCCGGGGCTGGTTGCCGCACGGGTTCTGTTACCGGGAGCACGATGTGGCGCACCTGCGTACTCCGGCGGCCACCTCGGTGTTGCGTACCGATGGCGGGGGTGGTGGGGACGCGGCGGAGGTGACGTACGCGCTGCGGTGGCGGGCGGCCGATCCGGGTGACTACGACGTGCCGGCCGGTGTGGCGTACCGGGGGTTGACCGCGCTGGGCGCCCGGGACCGGTTGGGGCCGGCGGTGCTCGGTACCGGTTTCGCGCCGAGCAGCAGTCAACTCGTTCCCGAGTTCGTCACCCGGGACTTCGCCGACCTGCCGATGCCGGCCAACGCGACCCTGTTGGCCTATCCGGCCGAGGGCATCGAGGTGGTGCTCTACGTCTACCAGGCCGAGCAGCGCGGCTGGCTGCGGATGGTGGGTCCGCAGTGGCGGCATCTGCTCGCCGCGGTGCCGGGGCTGTCGCCGGATCAGGAGTACGTGCCGACCGGTGCGGCGCCCTGGTCCACGCGGCTGGTCGGCACGTACGCCGGCGGGGAGTACGAGGCGGTGGCGGATCTGCCGGGCGGGTTCCGGGTGTTGGCGCTGACCCGGGCCGCCCGCTACCCGGTCGACGGGGTGTCCCGCCGGCTGCGGCAGGCAACCTGGCGCGGCGTGCCCTGTCTGGTGCTCGGCGAGGAGGCGGACTGGCTGCGGTTGCGGCTGCGGCATCCGAATCCGGACGCGGTGGCCGTGACCGGCGCGCAGTGCCACGAACGGGGTGTCTACGAGACCTGGGCGCCCGGCAACGAGGTCACCGACGACCGGGTGATCGATCATCCGTACGTCCTCTGACGAACCGGACACCGCCGTATGCGGCCGAGCCACGCATATCGGCCGGTGGCACGGGAATGCGCGGGCGACCATGTCGTCCGACCGCAGGAGAGTGAGATGCCCTTCATCACCGTCGGTACGGAGAACTCCGCGCCCATCGACCTGTACTACGAGGATCACGGTTCCGGTCAGCCGATCGTGCTGATCCACGGGTTCCCGTTCAACGGGGCGACCTGGGAGAAAATCTCCGGGCCGCTGCTCGCGGCCGGGTACCGGGTGATCACGTACGACCGACGTGGTTTCGGCAATTCGGCGCAGCCGGCCCTCGGGTACGACTACGACACCTTCACCGCCGATCTCGACGTGCTGATGACCGAACTCGACCTGCGTAACGCGATCCTGGTCGGCCATTCGATGGGCACCGGCGAGGTGACCCGCTACCTGGGCGCGTACGGCTCGGACCGGGTGGACCGGGCGGTGCTGCTGGCGCCCCTGGCGCCGTACCTGAAGCAGGCGCCGGACAACCCGGAGGGGGTCGACCCGAGCCTCTTCGAAGGCTTCAAGCAGGCGATCATCGACGACCGGTTCGCCTACCTCACCCAGTTCTGCAACAACTTCTTCAATTACGACGAGAACCGGGGCAAGCTGGTCAGCGAGGAGGCGTACCGGGCGCACTGGGAGATCGGCGCACGGGCCTCGGCGATCGGCACGCACGACTCCGTGGACGCCTGGGGCACCGATTTCCGCGGCGACGTGTCCCGCATCGACGTGCCGGTGCTGATCGTGCAGGGCGACAAGGACATGGTGTTGCCGTACCCGAAGACCGGCCAGCGGTTGCAGCCGATGCTGTCGGACAGCCGGCTGGTCACCCTCAAGGGCGCGCCGCACGGCACCCCGTGGACCAACGCCGACGACGTACTCCAGGCGATCATGGAGTTCATCGGGGCGCCGGCGATGGCCCGAGCCTGACCGCCCACGGACGCGGGCGCGACCCCGGTGCGGGGGTCGCGCCCGTCGCGCCGTTCAGCCGTCGAGCCGGTCCAGTTCCTCGTCCACGATCGAGGGGTCGAGCTTGCGGAAGATCGGCTTGGGCGCCGCGAGCGGTCGCCCCACCTCCAGGGGTACGGACTCCCACCGCGCGCCCTGCGTGTAGTCCCCGGTCAGCACCGGGTACGCCGGCCCGCCGTCGAGGTCCTCGACCTGCTCGATGACCGGCATCGGGGCGTGCACCCCGGTGCCGCCGAGCAGTTCGTGGACCTTCTGCGCAGAGTGCGGCAGGAACGGGGTGAGCAGCGTGTTGGCATCGCTGACCACCTGCAGGGCGACGTGCAGGATGGTGCCCATCCGGGGCTTGTCCGCCTCGTCCTTGAGCTTCCACGGCGCCTGGTCGGAGAGGTACTTGTTGGCCTCGGCGACCACCTTCATCGCCTCGCCGATGGCCTGCTTCTGCCGGTGCCGGGCGATCAGGTCACCGACCGTGGTGAAGCCGGCGCGGGCCACCGCGAGCAGCGCCTCGTCAGCCTCGGTGAGCCCGTTCGGGTCGACCGCCGGGATCTGGCCGAAGTTCTTCGCCGCCATCGAGATCGACCGGTTGACCAGGTTGCCCCAGCCGGCGACCAGTTCGTCGTTGTTGCGGCGGAGGAACTCGGCCCAGGTGAAGTCGGTGTCGTTGCTCTCCGGGCCGGCGACGGCGATGAAGTAGCGCAGCGCGTCGGCGTCGTAGCGTTCGAGGAAGTCCCGGACGTAGATGACCACCCGGCGGGAGGAGGAGAACTTGCGCCCCTCCATGGTCAGGAACTCGCTGGAAACCACCTCGGTGGGCAGGTTGAGTCGCCCCAACTGCCCCGGCTCGCCGTCCCGGCTGCCCTCGCCGGAGTAGCCGGCGAGCAGGGCCGGCCAGATGACCGAGTGGAAGACGATGTTGTCCTTGCCCATGAAGTAGTACGCCTGGGCGTCCTTCCCGGCCCCGTCGGTGGACCACCACCTGCGCCAGGCTTCCGGGTCGCCGGAGCGGCGGGCCCACTCGATGGAGGCGGAGAGGTAGCCGATCACCGCGTCGAACCAGACGTAGATCCGCTTGTCGGTGCGCTCCCGCCAGTCGTCGAGCGGGATCGGTACGCCCCATTCCAGGTCGCGGGTGATGGCCCGGGGCTGGAGGTCGTCCAGCAGGTTCTTGGAGAACCGCAGCACGTTGGGACGCCAGCCTTCCCGGGTGTCCAGCCACTGCCGGAGCACGTCGGCCAGGGCCGGCAGGTCGAGGAAGAAGTGCTCGGTCTCGACGAACTTGGGCGTCTCGCCGTTGATCTTCGACTTGGGGTCGATCAGGTCGATCGGGTCGAGCTGGTTGCCGCAGTTGTCGCACTGGTCGCCGCGGGCGCTGCCGTAGCCGCAGATCGGGCAGGTGCCCTCGATGTACCGGTCGGGCAGGGTCCGGCCGGTGGACGGGGAGATCGCCCCCATCGTGGTCTTCGGCACGATGTAGCCGTTGCGGTACATCCCCTCGAACAACTCCTGCACCACGGCGTAGTGGTTGCGGGTGGTGGTGCGGGTGAACAGGTCGTAGGAGAGGCCGAGGCCGTGCAGGTCCTCCACGATCACCCGGTTGTACCGGTCGGCGAGTTCCCGCGGGGTCAGCCCCTCGGCGTCGGCCTGCACCTGGATCGGCGTGCCGTGCTCGTCGGTGCCGGAGACCATGAGCACGTCGTGGCCGGCCATCCGCATGTACCGGGAGAAGACGTCGGAGGGAACGCCGAAACCGGAGACGTGGCCGATATGGCGCGGGCCGTTGGCGTACGGCCAGGCCACTGCCGCGAGAACGTGACTCATGACGAGCAAGCCTAGTGACCCGTCGAGGGTGGCCGCGAACCAATAGGGGTGCCGGGTCGATGAAGCGGACCACTTCGACCCGACCACTCGTCCGATTTGTCGCCGACACGCTGCCTGAGCTGCCCTCTGTGACTGTTCTGCCGGTGTCAAATGAACCGCGTGACTGGCAGCAGAGCCGCCCGCGACCACGACGACGGCCTTCCCACGGACGCCCGGCCCGATCCGGGCACGGCCCCGCGTACTCCGTGGTCGGAGGTGGCGGCGGCCGCGCGTACGTCTGCGGTGGCACCGCAACCCCGGACGGTGCCGCCCGACGGCGCGACGTCCACCGACCCCGCGCCGCCCGGGGTGGAGGTGGAACCCACCACCGGGGCACCTGTCGACGCGCTGCCGCGTCGGGTGCCGTTGCGGGCCGCCGGGCGCCGGGGCCGCCGGACCGACGACGGTACGGAGGAGGTGTTCTGGGCGCCGATCGAGCAGGTGCACTGGGACGGCACCCCGGTACGGCAGGACGCGTCGGGTGCCACCCGCGCCTGGTGGCGACCCACCTGGCGGCTGCGGCGTGACCGGAAGCGGTCCAGCCGTCCGCCGGACCCGCTGGCCGGGTTGGCCGCGCTTGTCGGGTTGAGTCTGGCCACGGCCTTCTTCGCCTGGGTCAGCGCCGGCCCGCTCTGGCTCGCGGTCGGGCATGCCACCTCGGGCAGCGTGGTGGTGACCGACTGCACCGGCGGCGGCCTGTCCCAGCGGTGCCGGGGCAACTTCGCCGCTGCCGAGGATCGGTTCCGCAGCTACGGCATCCGGGTCAGCGGGGTGCCCGAGCGGCGGGCCACCGCGGGCGCGGTGCTGCCCGCCCGGGTCACCGGCCCGAACGCCGACATCGCGTACGCCGACCGGGGGATCGGTGCCCACCTGCGCTGGCTGCTCGGCCTGCTGGGGGTGCTGGGCTGCGCCGCCGGCATCGCCCGATGGACCGGTGCCACCCGGTTCTCCGATCCGGGTGACCGACGCTGGGCGGTCGCCGCCGCGTTCGCCGGCCCACTGGTGATCACCCTCGGCTTCCTCGTCGCCGCCTGGTGAAATTTCGCCCCGTTAACAGGGGGCCCTTCCTATACCTGAGGCGTTAACAGGGGGCCCTTCCTTACACCTGGTGCACGACTGTGTAGACGTCGCGCCGGCGCAGGCCGAAGGTGCTCGCCACCTCGGTGATCGCATCGCGGCGGGTCAGGCCGGCGGCTTCCCGGTCGGCCACCGCGGCGCGCAGCGTGTCGTCGTCGGGGCGGGTCGCGGGTGTCGTTGGGGCACCGGCCACCACGAGGGTGATCTCGCCACGCGGGTCGCCGTCGGCCGCCCACCGGGCCAGCTCCCCCAGCGGGCGGCGCACCACCTCCTCGTACGTCTTGGTCAGCTCCCGGCACAGCGCGGCGGGCCGGTCGGCGCCGAACGTGTCGGCCAGGTCGGCGAGGGCGGCGGTGATCCGGTGCGGTGCCTCGAAGATGACAAGGGTCCGTTCCTCGTCGGCCAGGGCACGCAGCCGGGACCGACGACTGCTCGGACTGCGGGGCAGGAACCCTTCGAAGCAGAACCGGTCGGAGGGCAGCCCGGACAGCGCCAGCGCGGTCGTCACCGCGCTCGGTCCGGGTGCGGCGGTGACCGGGATCCCGGCCTCCAGGGCGGCCCGGACCAGCCGGTAACCGGGATCGGAGACGCTCGGCATCCCACCGTCGGTGACCAGGGCGACGACCCTTCCGGCGGTCAGTTCGTCGACCAGTTCGGGGGTACGGCGCTCCTCGTTGCCCTCGAAGTAGGAGATGATCCGCCCGGCGACCGTCACGTCCAGGTCGCGGGCCAGTCGGCCCAGTCGGCGGGTGTCCTCGGCGGCGACCACGTCGGCGGTGGCGAGCACGTCGCGCAGGCGGGCGGAGGCGTCGGCGGGGTTGCCGAGGGGTGCCCCGAGCAGAATCAGGCGCCCCAGGTCGGACATTTCACCCACGTTTACGCGCTCCTTCATCGACGGTCGTACCGGATTCGGGGACGATGTACGCCACCGACCCCGTTGGCAGCCTACGATCGCCGGGTGACGAGTGCGTCGACAGCACACAGTGCGAGCGCCGACCAGCCGCAGCCGGATGCCGGATCCGCCACGACCGGTTCGACCGATCGGACCGACAGCGGCGTACCGGCGATGGTCCGTCGCCGGCTGGCCACCGTCGAGACCCGGTTGGACAGCCGGTCATGGCTGGCCACGGCGGTGGTGGTGGCGATCGCGGCGATCCTCAGGTTCGCCAACCTCAGCCACCCGCCGGGCAAGATCTTCGACGAGATCTACTACGCGCGGGACGCCTGGGCCCTGGTCGACAAGGGCGTGGAGTGGAACTACAAGGACGGCGGACCGTCGTACGTGGTCCACCCACCGCTCGGCAAGTGGTTGATCGGCCTGGGCGAGTGGGCCTTCGGCTACTCCGACGCCGAGCACGGCATCTCGGTGCCCGGCCAGCTGTTCACCACCGCGCCCGAGTTCGGCTGGCGCTTCTCGGCGGCGCTCATCGGCACCCTGTCGGTGCTGCTGCTGATCCGCATCGGCCGCCGCCTGTTCGGCTCCACGGTGCTCGGCTGCGCCGCCGGTCTGCTGCTCGCGGTCGACGGGTACCACCTGGTGTTGTCGCGTACCGCGTTGCTCGACATCTTCCTGCTCTTCTTCGTGCTCGCCGCGTTCGGCGCGCTGGTGCTGGACCGGGACGCCACCCGCCGACGGTGGGCCCGGGCGCTGGAGGCCGGGCTCGACCCGACCCTGCGGGGCCGCGCCGGCCGACCGCCGGGTGGCTGGCGGAACTGGCCCTGGTGGCGGCTGGCGACCGGGGTGCTGCTCGGCTGCGCCTTCGCGGTGAAGTGGAGCGCGCTGTTCTTCGTGCCGGTGTTCGCCCTGCTGATGCTGCTCTGGGATGTCGGTGCCCGCCGCTCGGCCGGGGTGCCGCGGCCCTGGCGGGCCACCATGCTCGACGGTTTTCCCTGGATGGTGCTCGCCGGTGTGCTGATGGCGGTCACCTACGTGGTCAGCTGGTCGGGCTGGCTGCTCAGCAATGAGGGCTACTACCGGCTCGCCGAGCGCTATCCGCAGGCCGGGCTCAGTGACACCCCGATCATCGGCCCGCTGTGGAACCTGGTGCAGTACCACCAGGCCGCGTTGGGCTTCCACAGCCAGCTCGACGACCCGCACAAGTACCAGTCCTGGCCGTGGCAGTGGCTGCTGCTGGGCCGGCCGGTCGCGTTCCACTGGGTGCAGCCCCAGGGCGGCTGCGGGGCAGCAGCGGGTTGCGCCGAGGAGATCCTGCTGCTCGGTACGCCGCTGCTGTGGTGGTCGTTCCTACCGGCGCTGGTGGCGCTGATCTGGCTGGGTCTGGCCCGGCGGGACTGGCGGGCCGGCGCGATCCTGCTCCTCGTGGCCGCCGCGCTGCTGCCCTGGTTCTGGTTCGCCCTCGACGGGCGGACGATGTTCTTCTTCTACGCCGCGCCGGCCGTGCCGTTCCTCGTGCTGGCGGTGGTCTACGTGCTGGGTGCGATCGCGTCGCCGGCCGGAATGAGCGGGACTCTGCCTGTCGACGGCGCGGACGCCGAGGCGAGCCGAGATCGCCGGATGATCGGCGCGGTGATCGCCGGGGCCTACGTGGCACTGGTGGTGATCTGCTTCGCGTACTTCTATCCGATCTTCGTGGGCCTGAACATCCCGTACGCCGAGTGGTCGGCGCGGATGTGGCTGGGCGATCGCTGGATCTGACCGCGTGAGCGGAGTCCCGGCCCGTTCCGGGACTCCCGGCGTGGACCCCGTTCGCCGCCACCGGCACGAAAGGCCCTACGCAAAAAGGCCTACACGTCTGTCGTGTAGGCCTTTTTGCAGTCGTCCGATGCCCTCAGGGCTTGAGGAGGCAGGTTTGCCCTGAGCAGGAAATAGGACGCGCCCCGATCGCCTGCCACGGGGGAAGCGGGCGATTGGGGCGCGCACCAGCAGCTTAACCACCCATGACCAGCGGCACAACGGGGCGGCACGGGTCAGTTTTCCGACGAGACGGCGATGGCGCCCCAAACTCCCCGCGGTGACCGGTGCCTTACTGATCACACCGGCGTGGCGATCAACTCTCAGAACCGTCTGGGGCGGCGGGGCAACCAACCGAGGAACCGGTCCTGCAGGGAGGTCGACCCGGACAGGTGCAGGTCCTCGGCGGCGGCGGCCAGACAGGCACCCAGGTAGACGCTGAGCATCGCGCGATCGGTCAGGTACTCGGAGAGCAGCCGGTCCCGCTTCTGCTCACACGGCCATTGCGCGCCACAGGTGCCGCACGTCCAGTCGGGTGTCAGTGGAGCGTGCTCGTCCGGCACCACCGCAACCGCGCCGGTGTCCGCCTGCGTCACCCCGACATCCGAGCGATCCGCAACACCCGTCATCGCGCTCCCTTCCGCCTCGCCTCGGACAGCAGGCGAACCCGCTGTCGATCATCGACCGCAACCGTGATCCCCGCGCAGAACGAACAGCGCCCGGGAACGCTGCGGCGTTACATCGTTGCGGTACGTTCACGAGCCATGGCCGTCACCACCCACCACAACCGCTGCCCGCACCCGATCGACGAATCAGCGCCCGCCGATGCTACCGGGCTCACGGGTCGGACTCTGCGATCGGGAGTCAACGGTGCGTGACCTGTTGCCCCCGACCGTCGCGGTGGCGGTCGCCGAGCCTGCTGACTGGACCGGCGAGCTGTACGCCGTCGAGGCGGCCTGCCTCGGCGAACGGGCGGTGGACAGCCGCCGCCGCGACTTCACCGCCGGCCGGGTCTGTGCCCGTCGGGCCATGGCCATGCTGGGCCTGCCCGCCGTCGCCGTCCCCGCCGGCCCGGACCGGTCGCCGGTCTGGCCGCCGGGCACCGTCGGCACCATCACCCACACCAAGGGCTACTGCGCCGCCGCGGTGGGACGCACCAGCGAGATTCGGGCGGTCGGCATGGACGCCGAGCAGCACCGAGTGCTCGGTGCGGAGGTGAGCCGGCTGATCTGCCTGCCCGAGGAGGAGGAGCAACACGACAGGTTGCCCTCCGGCGTCGCCTGGTCGACTGTGGTGTTCAGCGCCAAGGAGACCGTCTACAAGATCTGGCATCCGATCGTCGGCGACTGGCTCGGCTTTCACGACGCGCTGGTGGAGTTGGACCCGGCCACCGCGACGTTCATCGCCCGAATCGCACCGGCCCGGATCGACGCCGCCGGGTCCGCCGACCCGCCCTCGGTGATCACCGGACGCTTCGCGGTGGACGCGAATCTGGTCCGCACCGCTGCCGTCCTGGCGCCGCGGTAGGGCTCCGCCCGGCAACACCGATCGGACGATGACGGTGGCCGATCGGTGTTGCCGGTACGCGGTAGCGTCAGGCGGTTCACGTCCGGTATCAGGTGCCCGAGGAGTACGGTGAGCTACCCCCAGCCCCCAGGTGGACCGCAGGACCCCTACCAACCCCAGCCCAGCGACCCGTGGGCACCACCGCCTGCGGCCGGGTCGACGGACGGCGCGCCGCAGGACGGCACCTGGTCGCCTCCCCCACCGGCCGAGCCGGGCGGCTCGTGGTCGGCTCCGCAGCCGCCGAGCAGCGCCCCGCCGGCCCCGCCGGTGTCCGGCACGCCGCATCCCACGTCGGGCGCCCCGCAGCCCACCTCGGGCACGCCGCATCCCGCCTCCGGCCCCCCGCAGCCCACCTCGGGCACGCCGTACCCGCCGGCCGGCCCGCTCCCGCCCAGCGGTCCCTTCCCGCCGGGCCCCGGCTACCCGGCCGGACCGTACGCGCCGGGCGGCGCCTATCCGCCGGCCGACCCGAAGCAGGCCGGCGGCGGCTACCCGCCGCCCGGTGGTTATCCGCCGCCCGGTGGCTATCCGCCCGGTGGCGCCTACCCGGCCGGTGGTTATCCGCCGGGCTCCGCTGCGCCGATGCCCACCAGCGGCGGCAGCGGCAGCAGGACCACGCTGATCGTGGTGATCACGGTGGTGGTCCTCGCGCTGCTCTGCTGCGCCGGCGGCGTCGTCGCACTGATCGCCGGGATGAACCGGACCGCCGATGAGATCGCCGAGGCGATACCGACTCCCCCGGTCACCGCCCCGAGGACTCCGGACGCCCCGCCCCCGGACGGTGGGATCCCACCGGTCTTCTCGGAGGAGGAGGGCGAGACGTTCAACATGCGGCCCGGCGACACGCTGGTCGCGAGCGACAACAGCGGCACGATCGAGATCACCGTGACGCGGTTCCGTACCGTGACCGAAAGTTGCCGTTCCTTCGCGCCCGCCCCGCAGAAGGGACGATTCCTGATCGCCGAGGTGAACGCCAGGGTCACCAAGGGCACCGCGTCGATCAACCCGTTCTACTTCCAGTGGCGGGCCGCCGACGGCAGCACCGTCAACGGGCTGGTGGGCGCGATCTACGGCTGCGGCGATCCGCTCAACGCCGGCAACGGTCTGCCCGCCGGCACCACGCGTTCCGGCCGGGTCGTCTTCGACGTCACCGACACCAATGGCGTCCTGGAGTACCTCCACCAGTTCGAGATCGCCGGCTCCTGGAAGCCGTAGTCGGGAGACCACCGAGGGAAACCGGGCGCACCGGGGCGTTTGTCCTCAATGGACGTCGCTACACTCCGGCCAGTGATCAACAAAAAATGGTCGTCAGTGGTCCTTTTGGGACTGCTGACGACAACCACGCTGGCCGGCGCATTGCCGGCATCCGCCGACGACACGGCAGAACCCGTCACCGAGCCGCCTCGCGTCCAACTCGTGCTGGACGTGAGCGGCTCGATGCGGGCCACCGACATCGACGGGCGCAGCCGCATCTCAGTGGCCCAGCAGGCGTTCGGCGAGGTGGTGGACGCGCTGCCGGACGAGACCCAGCTGGGCATCCGGGTGCTCGGGGCCACCTACCGGGGTGAGGACAAGCAGCAGGGCTGCCTGGACACCCAACAGATCGTGCCGGTCGGGCCGGTGAACCGGGAACGCGCCAAGGCTGCCGTGGCCACGTTGCGTCCGACCGGCTTCACCCCGGTCGGGCTCGCCCTGCGGGAGGCCGCCAAGGACCTGGGCGGAGGCACCACCGCCCGACGCATCGTGCTGATCACCGACGGCGAGGACACCTGCGCCCCGCCGGACCCGTGCCAGGTGGCGCGGGAACTGGCAGCCCAGGGCACCACGTTGGTGGTGGACACGCTCGGGTTGGCGCCCGACGAGAAGGTCCGCCGGCAACTGCTCTGCATCGCCGCCGCCACCGGCGGGACCTACACGGCCGCGACCAGCGCGGAGGATCTCACCGGCCGGCTCAAGCAACTGGTGGATCGGGCCCGCGACACGTACGCGACCACGCCGGCGAAGGTGGCCGGGGCGGATGTCTGCCAGGGGGCGCCGCTGTTGGCGCCGGGCGTCTACACCGACCGGGAGACCTTCTCCGAGCACCGGTGGTACCGGGTGCCGGTCCGGCCGGACCAGGAGCTACGCGCCTCGGTCAGCGTGGCGATGGACCGCCCGGTCAACCCGGACTACGGCGTACTGCTGCGGGCCACCGCGTCCGACGGCCGGGAACTGGTCCGTGGCGTGGACGCGGGCAGTGGGCGTACCGACGTGGTGTCGGCCGGACTGCGCTGGTCGGCCGGGGCGGACGACGACGAGCAGTCGCGCACCGGGGACGCCACCCCGACGCCGACGGCCTCGGCGACTGCCGTCACCACGGTCTGCCTGGTGGTCAGCAACATGTTCTCGCCCAGGGCCGGGACCGAGAAGGAACCCGGCATGCCTGTCGAGTTGACAGTCGACGTGGTGGCCGCCTCTCCCACCCCGGACGGGCCCGATCTGGGCCGGGGTTGGGTGCTGCTGCTCCTGCTGACCCTGGCCGGTCTGCTCACCGGGCTCGTCACCGGTCTGCTCACCCGCTGGTGGGTGGCCACCTGGAGGGAGAAGTGATGCGTACCCGATCGGCGATCCTGACCGCCCTGGTGGCCGGCGGTGTCGCGCTGACACCGGCCACGGTGCTGGCCGCGCCCACCCCGACCCCCTCGCCCGGCTCCACCACCCTGACCAAGGCCGGCACCTCGTTCCTGAGCGCCACGCCGGTCGCGGCCGGTCAGCCGGTCCGGGTCGGTGCCTCCACCGGCGAATACCTCTACTGGTCGTTCACGGCGGGCGCGGGCGAGATCCACGAGATCAACGCCACCGTGTCGCTGGCCGAGGACCGGCGCGGCAGCTCGACCTGGGCGGTGGAGGTCTTCGACGGGCTGCGTCGCCGGCAGGCGTGCACGGCCGGTGCGCAGACGCCGACGGCCGACGCCTCGGTGTCCACCGTGGCCATCGGCTGCACGCTGCGCCGGGTACGGCCGTGGGCGGAGCCGTGGTCCGTCGACCCGCTGCCCGGCACCTACTACGTCCGGTTGACCGTGGTCGACGTCCCCGAACGCGACCTCGGCCTGCCGATCGACGTGGACCTGCTGATCTCCGCCAGCGGGGACGCGGGCAGCGCGCCCGAGGACGGCAGGCTGGAAGCGCCGCTGGTGCCACCGGCCAACGCCGGCAAGCTGCTGGAGGCCGTGCCGACGGCACCCACGCAGGACGAGGAGAGCGACGGCTGGAATCTCGACCTCACCGGCTGGCTGCCGGAGGCCGGCTCCCGGTGGATCTGGACCACGGCCGGTGGGGTGTTGGCCGCCGTCGCCGGGGTGGTCGGCTTCGCGCTGACCCGCCGTCCCGCCACCCGGTGAACCACCTGGCCTCCAGGTGAGTCGCACCTCCGGGTGAGCCGCCGCCGGCAGGTCGCGTCGGGTGCCGAGACGTGACCTGCCGGCGGTTCACGCCGAGTCCGTTCCGGACAGCGGGAAGCGCCGCAGGACGGTGCAGGTGTCCCTGTCGATGATCGACCTCTGTGGAACTGCCAGTGAATGGCCCCGCACGCTGCGCAGCTGGCCGCAAGCCGCGCGCCGGGTCGCCTCTTGTTCAGGCGCATGGACGTCTATTAGTTTGTTTACCATCCAGACGAACTCTCACCCGAGCGAGCCTGCTCGCCCTCAGCCCTTCTCGAAGGGAGACCGATGACCCGGCACAACCCCGGCGTGCCGACCTCGCGCCGTAGCTTTCTCAGTCTGTTCGGCCTCGGCGCGGTCGCCGTCGCCGGTGGTCCCCTGCTCAGCGGTTGTTCCGAGGCACCCGCCGGCAGCGGTGCCGCGCAGAACCTCGGCGCCTTCGGCCACCTGTTGCCCGCGCACAAGGGCCTGACGGGAAGCATCGCTCCCGACATCGCCGGAATCCGGCCGGTCCCCGACGGCTACGTCAAGTACCCGAGCAGCCTGGTCGACCTGATCACCGAGAAGCCGGGCACCAGCGGCAAGGAGATCACCGCGATGACCCCGGCGTGGGGTCCCGCGCCGCCCGGGATCGGCCAGAGCGCCTACCTGCAGGCGGTCAACGACGAGCTGGGCGTACCGGTGAACTTCACCATCCAGGACGGCAACACGTACGCCGACAAGCTCAACGCCATGCTCGGCGCCCGGGACGTGCCGGATCTGCTCTGCGTGCCGAGCTGGGAGGTGGACAAGATCCCGCGGTTCGCCGAGGCGATCAGCGTGCTGTTCGAGGATCTGACCGACCACCTCAAGGGCAACGCCGTCGAGGCGTACCCGATGTTGGCCACCTTCCCGACCGAAGCCTGGCGGCACTCCGTCTGGAACGAGCGGCTGGCCGCCGTGCCGAACCCGACCGACGGGCCGTTCGCCTGGGTCATGTTCACCCGCAAGGACGTGCTGGACGCCCGCGGCCTGGCCATCCCCACCTCGCTGGACGACCTGCTCGCCATCGCCAAGCAGGTCACCGACCCGGCGCGGAAGGTGTGGGCGTTCAACGACGTCTTCCCGATGATCCAGATGTACCACAAGGTGCCGGGCGCCAAGCAGGGCTGGCGGTTGCGCTCCGACGGCACGCCCGAGTTCAAGTACGAGACCCCGGAGTTCCGCCAGGCCCTGGAGGTCATGGCGAAGGTCTACCAGGACGGCCTGGTCCACCCGGACATCGTGGCCAGCCGGGGCGCCGACGCCAAGCAACTGTTCGCCAAGGGCGGCAACATCGTCTTCATGCAGGACGGTTTCGGTTTCTGGCAGGGCGGTCAGGCCGAGCACCAGAAGGCCAACAAGGCGCTGAACATCCAGCCGGTGCCGAACTTCTCCGCCACCGGTGGCGACCCGCTGGTCTGGGGTAGCGACCAGCCGATCTCCTACACCTTCGTCAAGAAGGGCCTCGGCGAGGAGCGCGTCAAGGAACTGCTGCGGGTGATCAACTGGTGCTCCGCGCCGCTGGGAAGCCAGGAGGCCCAGCTGCGTGACTTCGGCGTCGAGGGCAGGCACCACACCCGTACGCCGAACGGGCCGGTCAAGACCGACCTGGCCTTCAAGGAGATCAACAACCAGTACTTCTTCATCAGTGGTCGCAACCCGACCATCGGCCCGTTCGCGGACACCCCGAACTACGTGCGGGACGCGCTGGCCTACTCCAACGCCACGGTCGGATACCTGGAGAAGGACCCGTGGGCCGGCGTGAAACTGGAGATGCCGGCCGCCTTCAAGGCCAACCAGGTGCCGACGGAGGACAAGTTCACCGACGTGCTGCGCGGCCGCCGGCCGCTGTCCGACGTGGACTCCATCCTGCAGGAGTGGAAGGCCGCCGGCGGGGAGGCGGCGCGGCAGCTGCTCGCCGACTCACTGCCCAAGGCTGACTGATGACCGTCCGCGAGGTCACCGCCGAGGCCGGGTCCGACCAGACCCGGCCCGGCGGGGCCGCCCCTCGGCGCAGACGCCTACCGTTGCGCACCCGCCTGCGCCGGGACTGGCAGCTGCTCGCCATGGTCGCGCCGGGCTTCGTCATCCTGCTGATCTTCAGCTATCTGCCGATCCTCGGTAACGTCATCGCCTTCCAGGACTACAACCCGTACGTCGGCAGCAATCCGCTGGACGCCTTCGTGCAGAGCAACTGGATCGGCTTCGGGCAGTTCCAGCTCCTGTTCGCCGATCCGGCGTTCTGGCACGCGTTCCGCAACACCCTGGCGATCACCGCGTTCCAGCTGGTCTTCTTCTTCCCGCTGCCGATCCTGCTGGCGATCGTGCTGCACAGCCTGCTCTCCAGCCGACTGCGCGGCTTCATCCAGACCGTCGTCTACCTGCCGCACTTCTTCAGCTGGGTACTGGTGGTCAGCTTCTTCGTCGCCATGTTCGGCGGTGCCGGCCTGCTCGCCCAGACCATGCGCGAGGCCGGGATGGAACCGTGGAACGTGATGACCAACCCGGACACGTTCATCATCCTGGTCACCGCCGAGGCGGTCTGGAAGGACGTCGGCTGGGGCACGATCGTCTTCCTCGCCGCCCTGTCCACCATCGACCAGAACCTGTACGAGGCGGCAGCAGCCGACGGTGCGGGCCGGTGGCGGCGGCTGTGGCACATCACCCTGCCCGGCCTACGTCCGGTGATCGTGTTGCTGCTCATCCTGCGCCTCGGTGACGCGCTCTCGGTCGGCTTCGAGCAGTTCCTGCTGCAACGCGACGCCGTCGGCCGGCAGGCCTCCGAGGTGCTGGACACCTTCGTCTACCACTTCTCCATCGCCACCGGGAACTACGGCTACGGCGCCGCCGCCGGTCTGTTCAAGGCCGCTGTCGGGCTCTGCCTGATCCTGGCCGCCAACAAGGTCGCACACATGCTCGGCGAACGAGGGATCTACTCACGATCATGACCGCCACCTTCCTCCGGAAGTCACCCGGAACCCGCCCCCGACGCCCACCGTGGGAGGAGCCGCCCAGCCCGCTCGGTCAGGGCGCCAAGGCCGTGCTGCTCAGCCTGCTGGTGCTCAGCGTGCTGTTCCCGCTCTGGGTGATCCTGGTGACCAGCCTGTCGTCTCGGGAGACGATCGCCCGGGCCGGTGGCCTCGTGGTCGTGCCCAGGGGAATCGACACCTCCGCCTACGAGACGATCTTCGCGGGCGGCGCGGTCACCCGGGCGTTGTGGATCAGCACCCTGGTCACCGTCATCGGCACCGCCCTGGCGTTGACGGTGACCGTGCTCGCCGCGTACGGGCTGTCCCGGCCCCGCTCGCTCGGCTACCGCTGGCTGCTCGCGTACTTCCTGTTGCCGTTCTTGATCTATCCGCCGCTGGTGCCGAAGTATCTGGTGGTGACCGGGCTTGGGCTCAAGGACACCATCTGGGCGCTGATCCTGCCGCCCGCGATCAGCGTCTTCAACCTGGTCGTCGTCCGGGGCTTCTTCCAGGGCATTCCGTCCGAACTCGTGGACAGCGCCCGCATCGACGGAGCCAGCGACTTCCGCACCCTGACCCAGATCGTGCTGCCACTGGCCCGGGCGGTCATCGCCGTGGTCGGGCTGTTCTACGCGGTCAGCTACTGGAACGTCTGGTTCGACGCGCTGTTGTTCATCGACCGCAACGACATGTACCCGATCCAGCGGGTGTTGCAGAGCTACCTGCTGGCCGGGCAGGCACCGAACACCTCCGGTGCGGCAATCGGTGCCACGATGCCACCTACCGAGGCCATCAAGATGGCCGTAGTCGTGCTCACCGTGGCACCGATCGTCGCGGTCTACCCGTTCATCCAGCGGCACTTCGTCAAGGGCGTCCTGATCGGCGCCATCAAGGGCTGACCGGTCAGGCGAGCCTGATCTGCCGGAGGATCGTCGGATCGGTGATCTCGGCATCCTTGGCCAACAGCATCGCCTTGCTGAGGATGACGGCGAGCGTGTTGTCACCCTCGAACGGCAGGAACTGCTGCTCGCCGAGCCGACCCGCGCCGCGGTCGGGCACGATGCACAGGTAGGTGTCGTTCGGGCTCATCAGGATATTGCCCGACCCCAGGTGGATCCGGTAGGTGCGCAGGTCACCGTCGACCATTAAGAACCGGCCGTCGATGCGAGCCCGCTGCCCCACCGCGAGCCGGGGCAGCAGCCGGGCCAGCAGGTCGCGGCGGGTCTCGGCCGTCGCGGACAACTCCCCGAAGCTGTACGACGACCAGTAGTCCCGGAATCGGCCCTGCGGGCCGCCGTCGGACCAGGTCGGATCGTTGCCGACGCTGGCCACCCCGACGAACAGGTCGACGTCGCGCATGATCTCGCTGAACACCAGCGGCGGGATCTGGTCGAGCGGCAACGGGTCACCGGGCCGGGCGTCCGTCCACTGCGCCGACGAGTAGCCGCCACCGGAGGCGTGTGACCAGTTCTGTGCGGCGGCGATCGGGTAGAAGCGCACCTGATCGGTGACGAGACGCAGGTACGACCCGCTCTCGGTGGTGTCGACGTCGTAGTCGTCGCCGATCCCCTCCACCCAGTACTCGGCGCGCAGGCCCCAGCCGGGCAGTTCCCGGGAGGTCGGCGGGTACGAGTCGTCGACCATCAGCCGGAGCCGGTCGGTCCAGCCCCGGATCGCAGCCAGCGCGTGGAACTGATGCTGTCGCAGGATGTGCCCGGCGAACCGGTTGGAGTAGGTGCCGGTGGCCTCCTCGGCCGGGGTGAGCAGGTAGACCTCCCGGTGTGCCTGCTTGAACGGCTGGACGACCCGATGCCGTTCCAGCCACTCCCGCCAGCCGACCACCTCCGGCACCGGCCGACCGATCGGATGCCAGATCCGCACCTGCGCCTCGTCGGCGGCACTGACCGGGGTGTCGTCCACCGTGCGCAGCGCGCCGTCGGCCCACCCGCACGGCACCCCGTCGACAAGCCAGAGCAACCGGCGAGCCAGCACGCCGACCAGCGGATGATCCAGGTAACGCTGCCGCCACCCGCCGAAGGTCCAGGTGCGTTGGGCCAGGAACAACCCGTCCAACCGGGCCGTCTGCGCGGCCAGCATCCCGCTGACCTCCTTGGCCAGGCCCTTCAGCTCGGCCAGTTGCGCCGGGTGGTCCCGGCGCACCGAGGCCGGCGGGCTCTTCACCTGACGGCCGGACTCGTTGAACCAGGCCAGGGTGACGCTGGTGCCGGCGATCAGCAGCTCGGCCCGGCAGCCGCCGAGGGTCATCCCGTGCCGACCCACCTCGGTCAGGCCGTAATCCGGGACGGCCAACTCCTCGATCTCGTCCCGCCCGATACCCATCGCCGCCGCACGGGCGTCGAGCGCCTTGTCGATCTCTTTGCGGGTGCCCTTGTAGGTGACCCGGGTCGACAGTCGGGCGAGCTGCGCCAGTGCCGCCTCCCCGTCGAGGCGGCCGAGCACCCCGACCGCCGCGTTTGCCACCTTCGGGCAGGCCGGGCCGATGCCGGGCAGCCGCCGCAGCATCGCCTCGACCAGGCCGCCGACCAGGCGTACCTGCTCGGGGGCCGGGCCGGTGCGCTCGACCAGCCAGAGCAGCCCCCGCAGCAGGTCCGCGTTGATGAAGGCCGGCTGGCGCTGCGGCGTCCGTGCGGCGGCGGTCAGCCACCGGTCGAGAACCTGCCGGGCCTCGGTCGGGTCGACCGCGGTGAGCAGTCGGGTCGCCGCCGTCGACCAGCTGGCAGCGGGTCGGGGCGTCGTCGCGGTGCTGGCATGGGCGACCAGCCGCTGCCAGACCGGGTCGAGGGTCGGCAGCTCGGTGAGGATCTGCTCGGCCCACGGGTCGGCCGGGTCGAGCTGCGGCCCGGCCAGCTCGGCGATCAACTGCCGCAGCCGTTGACTCTCGTCGGACCGGTCGACGAGCACCGCCACCAACTCGCCGGAGAGCGGACCGGTGGCGAGCAGGCTCCGGGCCACCGTCTCCAGCGCGGTCGGCGACAACGAGTACGGCTCCTGCACGGCGTACGCGGCAAGATCCTCTAGCTGCTCGGGTGCCAGGTCGGTGGGGAGCCTGCGGGACAACTGCCCGATCAGGTCCCGCACCGGCCAGGTCCGGACCGGGTCGTGTCTCACCAGGGCGGCCATGGCCTGCACCAGCCGGGCCACGTCTGCGCGGGACAGTAACCGCAGCGCAGCGCGTACCTCCGGGTCGTCCCGGCAGAACCGGGCATGCGTGTAGAGGTGGTCGGCCAGCGCGGTCAGGTCGTTCGCGGCGACCAGGTCACGGGCGCGGGTGGCGAGCCCGACGGTGTCGGTGGTGGTGGTCATCGGCTCAGCCACCGACCAGCGCGACGAGCTTGAGGAAGGTGACCTCGGTGTCGCGGCGCAGGTCGACCTCCTCGTCCAACTCCTCCACCTGACGGTCCCCGACCAGCACCACGAAACCGTTACGCCCGAAGGCCTCCTCGGCCAGGGCAACCTGCCGCGCGGCGTCGACCCGGCGACGCTCCCCCTGCTCCCGGCCGCCGTTGAGCACCCGTTCCGTCGAGGTGGGCTGCACCAGCAGCCGCCGCGGTGCCGGGGTGGCCGCGTTGTACTCGGCCACCTCCTGGTGGATCCGCCGGCGGATGAGCTCGCGCAGCGTCAGCCGCTCCTCGAAGATCTGCAAGGCCCAAGCCGGGGTACGAGCACCAGCCGTGCTCTCATCCACAAAGGTCACCGTCGCCATGCCGCGGGAGTTTAGGCACGGCCCCCGACAACTCCGGTCAGTCCAACGCGAAGGTGGCCGAGGCCCGCCCGGCCGCGTCCGGTACGGCCTCCAGGTAGAGCAGCCCGTCGCGGTGTCGCACGTACTGGCCGGGGAAGTTCACCGATTCCAGCGACACCTTCGCCGCATCCGCCAGTCCGGCTCGACGGGTGAAGGTGGCGTCCTGCCGGAACAGGTTGGAGCCGTCGTTGCGCTCCACCCAGAGTTGGTGGTTGCGGTGCCGCAGGTAGTAGCCGGGATAGTTGGTCGACTCCAGCGAGATCGCCCCGGAGTTGGACAGGCCGGTGACGATCCGGAACTGCGAGTCGGCCAGGTTCGTCACGTTCGGCTCCAACCGGACCCGGAACTCCCAGTGCCGCAGGTAGCGGTCCGGCTGGTCGTGGGCGCGCAGCCGGACCGGGGTGGCGCCGTCGGGCACCGGCACCCCGAAGTTCGGCGTACCGTCGGTGTTCCAGTAGACCCGCTGGATCCGGGTACGCCGGTTCGGGTCGCTCAGCGGGTCGTAGCCGTTGCCGAGGTACCGCTCGTAGTTGCGGGAGTGGTAGACGATCACGTCGCTGCCGTCCTCGGCGACGGTGAAGGAGTTGTGGCCGGGCCCCCACTGGCCGGTCCGGGCGTCGCTGGCCAGCACCGGCGTGGCCCGTTTGCTCCAGGACGCCGGGTTGAGCAGGTCGCTGCCGGCCGAGGCGGTGAGCAGTCCGACGGCGTAGCTGGCGTCGGTGGCGCTCGCCGAATAGGTCATGAAGACCCGGCCGTTGCGGATCAGCACCGCCGGTCCCTCGTTCACCCGGTAACCCCGGGTCTCCCAGGCGTACGTGGGGGTGGCGACCAGGGTCGGGGTGCCTGCGTACGTCCACGGGTTGACCGCGCGGGCCAGGTAGATGTTCGAGTTGCTGCCGGCGTACTCGGCCCAGGCCAGATAGCGCTGTCCGTTGTGGACGAAAG
This sequence comes from Verrucosispora sp. FIM060022, assembly GCF_003977705.1. Taxonomy (NCBI): domain Bacteria; kingdom Bacillati; phylum Actinomycetota; class Actinomycetes; order Micromonosporales; family Micromonosporaceae; genus Micromonospora; species Verrucosispora sp. FIM060022. The sequence continues at coordinate 220,188 of NZ_RQIV01000004.1, read as the reverse complement.
TGGTCGCGTCGAGGGAGAAGCTGCTGCGTGCCGGCTGGAGTTGCCCCCGCTCGACCCACGGCCCGTCAAGCGGATTCGCCGCACTGCTCTCCAGCACGTACGGCCGGATGGCCCAGATGTCGTCGGTCCGCCCGGCGGCGAAGTAGACGTACCACCGGCCGTCGATGTAGTGGATCTCCGGCGCCCAGATGTGCGCGCCCATCTCGCCACTGCCGTGCTTACGCCAGATCACCCGCTCGGGTGCGGTGGCCAGCCCCTGCAACGTGCTGGCCCGACGCAACACGATCCGGTCGTACTCGGGCGCCGTCGCGGTGAAGTAGTAGTAACCGTCGGTGTGCCGGTAGATGTGCGGGTCGGCCCGCTGCTCGGCCAGCGGATTGCTGAAAACGACGGCGGCAGCCCGCGCCGGCCCCACCACCCCCACCACCGCACCAACACCCGCCACCACCACGGCGGCGACCACGGCGGCCACCCTCCCCCCGAGCAACCCCACTCGCATGCCCGCCTCCCCATCACCCGCCCGACACCACTACCGAATTGATAGCGTTCACATCTATCGCCGTCAACATACTGCCACCCGCATCGCCCCGGCGATCAAGAGGTTCTGGTCTCCGACGGCGCGATCGGAGACCAAAACCTCTTGATCAACCAGAGGGGTGGGATTACCAGGGGATGGGGCCGGTGTCGTTGAAGAACCTGCCGGTGGGGCCGTTGTCGGGGAGGGTGGCCAGGCGGATGGGGGTTGCTGCGGCCTCCTGGGGCGGTCGGCCGTGGAAGCCGGTGAAGTCGGTCGCGACCAGGCCGGGGCAGGCGGCGTTGATGAGGATTTTCGTACCGGCGAACTGCCGCGCGTAGTGCACGGTGATGGCATTGAGGAACGACTTCGTCGGCGAGTAGGCGGCCATGATCGGGCCGACGTCGATCGTCGGGTCCGACTGCCAGGTCAAGGAGCCGACGCTGCTGGAGATGTTGACGATTCGCGGGGAGGCGGAGCGGCGCAGGAGCGGCAGCATCGCGTTCGTCACCCGGATCACGCCGTAGACGTTCGTGTCCACCACCGCGCGGACGACATCGAGGTCGAGCATCGTCGGGTCCTGCACCCAACCCGGTCCCGTCTCCCCGGAGATGCCGGCGTTGTTGACCAGGACGTCGAGGCGGTCGATCAGTGCCGCCGCCTCGGCAACGCTCCGGTCGCTCGTCACGTCCAGCGGTACGGCGAACGCGTCCACTCCGGCGGCGAGCAACTTCGCCACCGCCGCCTCGCCCCGGGCGCGGTCCCGGGCCCCCACCACCACCCGGTAGCCGCGTGCGCCCAGCCCTGCCGCGATCTCGTATCCGAGTCCCTTGTTCGCGCCGGTGACCAGCGCGGTCTTCGTGTCGCTCATGACGCCGATGGTGGCTCGGCGGTCGGTGGCTCCGTTACACCGAAGCGGTGCGCTGTCATACCCGGCCGGTATCACCGCAGTATCGTCGGATGGTGGATACGCTGGAGACCCGCGAGCTGAGGTACTTCGTCGCGGTCGCCGAGGAACTGCACTTCAGCCGGGCGGCCCAGCGCCTCGGCATCGCTCAGCCGCCCCTGTCCCGGGCGATCGCACAACTCGAACGGCGTCTCGGTGTGACCCTGTTCGAACGCGACCGTCGGGGTGTCACCCTCACCGGCGCGGGTCAGGTGCTGCTCGACGAGGCCCGTGCCATCCTCGACGCGACCACCGCCGCCGCGCGCCGTACCCGACGGGCTGCCTCCGCCCCGAACCGGCTGGCGCTGGCGACGAAGGCCGGCGCAAATCACGAGCTGTTGCGGAAGCTTCTTGACGCCCACGCGGCCCAGCCGGGCGCGGCCGAGGTCGACGTGCTGTTGTGCGGCATGGGCGACCAGGCGCGGATGCTACGTGACGGCCGCGCCGACGCCGCCCTCATGCAGCGCCCCTTCGACGACCTCGCCGGATTCGACACCGAGGACCTGCTCACCGAGCAACAGGTCGCCATCCTGCCCGCCGGGCATCCCCTCGCCGCGCGTACGTCGCTGACCATGGCCGAGATCGGTGACATACCGGATCTTCCGGTCGCCCGCTGGCCTCGACAGGACGGCAGCTACGAGCCCGGCCCCGGCCCCGAGATCCACGATCAGGCGCAACTGGCCCAGCTGATCGCCCTCGGTCGCGCCATGGCCGTCCTCTGCGCGTCGTCCCGGTCGTGGCTGTGGAACGCGCACGCCGCCGTCCCCCTGACCGACTCGCCGCACGTCACCACCGTGCTCGCCTGGCCGTCGCACAGCCGTTCCCGGGCCGTCGCCGGGCTCGTCCGCACGGCAGCCCGACAGGTTCCGCCGGCCGGTTGATCAGATTGCCGGCGCCGGGAGGTTCTTCGCCAGATGGTCGACCACGGCGCAAGCGTCGTCCTCGATGCCACTGATGAAGGTGGATCGGCGTCGCCGCAGCAGCGGCAGGCCCAGGGCGTACAGGCCGGGGCTGTCGAGCACGCCCCCTTCGTGGCGCAGCCGCCCCTTCTCGTCGACCACCGGCACGTCGAGCCACCGGTAGTCGGGGCGGAACCCGGTCGCCCAGACGATCGTGCCCACCTCACCGCCGCGCAGGTCCAGACGCAGCCGGGTCGAGGCGGCGACCGCCGTCGGCGTGAACTCCTCCGGCGGCCCGACCTCGGCGTCGTGGCCGGTGGTCCGGGCCCACTCGTCGAAGCCGGCCAGCAGGCGTCGCATCTTGAGGTCGGCGAGCGAACAGACGTTGCGCAGCCCGCCGGAGAACAGCGCCGTGCCGTCGCGTACGGCGGCCAGCCGGCCGACAAGTTCGACGCCGAGCGCGGTGAGCGCGTTGAGGTCGAGGGTGCTGCGCTCCGGGGTGCCGACGAGTTGCGGCGACGGCAGGCGGCGGGCCCGAGTGAGGTCGTCGACCTCGTCGTACCGCTGGTCCCACACGCCCGAGGCGTCCATCCACCACAGCACGTCGCGTCCCCGGTACACGCGTGGCAGCCGCACGTGCTCGCCCGTCGCCAGGATCACCTGCCGGCCGGAGCGTTGCAGCTCGGCCGCGAGTTGCACACCGGTCGCCGACCCGCCCACCACCAGTACGCCGCCCTCGGCGACCTGATCCGGGCCCCGGTAGTCGAAGGGTGTCAGCTGCGCGACGGTGGTCGGCACCTGGGCGCTGATCGCGGGCACCGTCGGCACGTTGCAGGCGCCGCTGGCGAGGACCACCGCCTGGCAGCGCAGGTCACCCCGGCTGGTGGCGAGCAGATACCCGTCGCCGTCGCGCCGCAACGACTCGACGTTCGTGCCGGTACGCACCGGCGCGGCCGAGACGGCGGCGTACTGCTCGATGAACTCGACCACCTCGCCCATCGTCAGGTACCCGTCCGGGTCCGGCCCCTGGTAGCGGTGGCCGGGCAGCCGGTTCAGCCAGTTGGGGGTGAGCAGTCTCAGGGAGTCCCACCGCTCGTGCCGCCACGAGTTGGCGATCTCCCCGCGTTCGAGCACGACATGGTCGATCGCCCGGTCGCTGAGGAAGTGGCTCGCCGCCAGGCCGGCGTGCCCGGCCCCGACGACGACCGTGGTGACGTGCTCGATCGCTCGGCCCGCCTCAGGCCACTTCGACCGTGACGTCGGTCGGGTTGGTGAGCGCGTCGAAAACGGCCGATCGCTTCTGCGACTGGGCCACCAGCGCCTGGATATCCTCCTTGGAGGCGTCCGCGTCGATGTTGAAGGTGACCTTGATGTCGTTGAAGCCGTTCCGGACGTCGCCGTCGACGCCGAGGATGCCCCGGATGTCGTGGCTGCCCTCGACCGTCGAGGAGACCGACCGCAGCTGGATGCCCCGGTTCTGGGCGACGGACGCCACGCCGGCGGTCAGGCAGCTGGCCAGGCCGACGAGGAGGTACTCGATCGGGGTGATGCCGTTGTCCTCGGCGGCGAAGACCTCGGGGTGGTCGGCGGAGAACTCCGCCCTGGTCTTGTGGGACTGCTCCTGGCCGAGCCCGAAGAACTTCTCGATCGTGGTGGTGCTGTGCACGCCCTTCTCCCACCTGGACGACGCGCGCCAGGTGAACTGGGCGGCCTCGGGGGCGCCCTTGAGCGCCTCCCGCGCGTCAAGCAGTGCCTGCACGTTCACCCCGTTGTCGACAGTCGACATGCGAAGAATCTCCCGTTCTGCCCGAATTTCCTAGAAGACCTATCGAGATAATCGACAATACACTGGCCCGGCCGGAGTTTGGCTAGCTATCATCGCCCGCATGGCTGCAGCGACCCTGTCGGCCGGCTCGGTCGGCAGCGTCGAGACGCAGCACCTGGACCTGCCGGCCCCACTACCCCTCGATTGTGGACGTGAGCTGTACCCGGTCCGGGTGGCCTACGAGACGTACGGCACCCTCTCGCCGCAGCGCGACAACGTCATCCTCGTCTGCCACGCGCTCAGCGGCGACGCGCACGCGGCCGGCTTCGCCAAGACCCCACCGGCGGCCAGCACGCGCGACGGGTTCGGGGCCGAGGGCCGTGACCGCCCGGCCGACAAAGGCCTCGGCTGGTGGGACGGCATGATCGGCCCCGGCAAGGCCTTCGACACCGACCGCTACTTCGTCGTCGCCACGAATTTGATCGGCGGCTGCCGCGGCACGACCGGCCCCTCCTCGACCGACCCGGCCACCGGCCGCCCGTACGGCTCGGATTTTCCGGTCCTCACCGTGGCCGACATGGTGCGCTGCCAGCGGGCTTTCCTCGACGTGCTCGGCATCGAACGGCTCGCGGCCGTGGCCGGCGGATCGCTCGGCGGCATGCAGGCGCTGGAATGGGCCGTCCGCTACCCCGACCAGGTCGACGCCATCGTGGTGATCGCCTCCACGCACGCCCTGCACCCGCAGGGCGTCGCCTGGAACGCGATCGCCCGGGAATCGATCATGCGTGACCCCGCCTGGCAGGACGGCCACTACTACGGCACCGGCCGGGCACCCGAGGCCGGCATGGGCGTGGCCCGGATGCTCGGGCACATCACCTACCTGTCCGCGCCCGCGCTGACCGACCGGTTCGGCCGGCGGTTGCAGTTCGCCGACGACATCCGCTACACCTTCCGGGACCCGGAATTCGAGGTCGAGAGCTACCTGCAACACCAGGCGGCGTCGTTCGTCCGGCGCTTCGACGCCAACACCTACCTCTACCTGTCCCGCGCGTTGACCTACTTCGACCTCGCTCGGGAACACGGCGCGGGGTCCCTTCGGCGGGCGCTGGCCGGTGTGTCGGCCCGGACGCTGCTGATCGCCTTCAGCTCCGACTGGCTCTACCCACCGGCCGCCTCCGCCGAGATCGAGGAAGCCCTGCACTCCCTCGGTAAGCCGGTCGAGTTCCACCTGATCGAAGCACCCTACGGCCATGACAGCTTCCTGCTCGAGGAAGCCCAGCAGACCCCCATCGTCCGTCGCTTCCTGGCCGAGCAGTGCGCCGGCGAGCGTCGGAGAGCAACGAGGAATCCGTGACAGAACAGCCGAACCGCATCGAGGAAGCCCACGAGTTCGGGTTCGAGACCCGGCAACTGCACGCCGGGCAACGCCCGGACCCGAACACGGGCGCACGGGCGGTGCCGATCTTCCAGACCACCAGCTACGTCTTCGAGGACCCGGAGTCGGCCGCCGCCTACTTCAACCTCCAGGAGTACGGCAACACCTACTCACGGATCATGAATCCGACCGTCGCGGTGTTCGAGGAGCGGATCGCCAACCTCGAAGGCGGTGCTGGTGGGGTGGCCTTCTCCAGCGGGATCGCCGCCCAGGCGGCGGCGTTGTTCACCCTGCTGGAGCCGGGCGACCACGTCGTCGCCTCCGCAGCCCTGTACGGCGGCACGGTCAACCAGCTCAAGCACCTGCTGCGCAAGATGAACGTGGAGCTGAGCTGGGTCGATCCCGACGACCCGGAGGCCTGGCGCAAGGCGCTACGCCCGAACACGAAGGCGTTCTTCGGCGAGACGATCGGCAACCCCGGCGGGAACGTGCTGGACATCGAGACGGTGGCGGGCATCGCCCACGAACACGAACTGCCGCTGGTCGTGGACAACACCTTCGCCACGCCGTACCTCTGCCGACCCATCGAGTGGGGCGCCGACATCGTGGTCCACTCGGCGACCAAGTTCATCGGCGGACACGGCACCAGCATCGGTGGCGTGGTCGTGGAAGCGGGCACCTTCAACTGGTCGAACGGCCGGTTCCCGGTCATCGCCGACCCGTCACCGGCCTACCACGGCCTCCAGTTCCACGAGACGTTCGGCACGTACGGCTATCTGATGAAGCTGCGCGCCGAGACGCTGCGTGATCTCGGCGGCGCACTCGCACCGTTCAACGCGTTCCTGTTCCTTCAGGGTCTGGAGACGCTGTCGCTGCGGATGGAACGGCACGTCGCCAACGCTCGGCGCGTGGCGGCCTTCCTCGAATCGCACCCGCTGGCCTCCAACGTCACCTATCCGGGTCTGCCCGGCAGCAGATACCAGCCACTGGTGGCCAAGTACCTACCACGTGGCCCGGGGGCGGTGTTCTCGTTCGACTGTGCCGGTGGGCGCGACGGTGGGCAGAACCTGATCCGGGGCGTGACGCTCTGGTCCCACCTCGCCAACGTCGGCGATGCCAAGAGCCTGATCATCCACCCGGCGAGCACCACCCACCGGCAGTTGAGCGACGACGAGTTGCGGGCGGCCGGAGTCGGGCCGGGGACCGTACGCCTGTCGGTCGGCACCGAATCCGTCGAGGATCTGATCTGGGACCTCGAACAGGCCTTCGAGCACGTCGCCGCGGCCGGAGAGAGGTGACGAGCGCATGTTCGAAGTCGGGCGATACCAGGACGTGTCAACCATTCAGCGCGCCCTGCACACCACGCGGACGATCGCGGTCGTCGGCCTGTCCGCCAACCAACTGCGGGCCAGCAACTTCGTCGGCTACTACCTGAAGCGACACGGCTATCGGATGATCCCGGTCAATCCCCGGGAGACCGAGATCCTCGGCGAGCGCAGCTACCCGAGCCTGGCCGACGTACCGGTGCCGGTGGACATCGTGAACGTCTTCCGGGCACCGAGCGCCCTGCCGCAGATCGCCCGCGAGGCGGTCGCGATCAAGGCCAAGACGCTGTGGACCCAGTTCGGCGTGATCAACGAGGAGGGCGCCCGGATCGCCGAGGAGGGCGGCCTCACGGTCATCCTGGATCGGTGTCTCAAGGTCGAGCATGCCCGCTACGTGGGCCGGATGCACTGGCTCGGCTTCAACACCCAGCGTGTCACCTCCGTGCGGGGCGGGCTTCAGTAGCCCACCCCGTCAGGCCGTGGCACCGCCGTCGACGGCGATCGACGCGCCGCTGATGTGCCGCCCGCCGTCGCCGACGAGGTGGCTGACCGTGGCCGCCACGTCGGCCGGGGAGGCGTACCGGCCAAGGGCGATCTGGGCGCGCTGGGCGTCGGCAGCGGCGCTGTCCGCCGGATTCATGTCGGTGTCGGTGGAACCGGGCAGGATCAGGTTGACGGTGATGCCACGCGGGCCGAGTTCCCGGGCCAACGCCCGGGTCAGCCCGTTGACCGCGCTCTTGGTCATCGCGTACGCGCTCACCCCGGGCGCCGCCACCCGGCTGGAGAAGCTGCTGCCGATGTTGACGATCCGCCCACCGGCGCCCATGTGGCGGACCGCCGCCTGGGTGGCCAGGTACACCCCGCGCACGTTCACCGCGACCGCCCGGTCGAGGTCTTCGAAGCTGACCGACTCGATCGGCCCGCCGGCGAACACCCCGGCGTTGTTGACCAGGATGTCCAGCCGCCCGAACTCGGCGACGGTCCGCTCGACCGCACCCACGATCGCCGCCGGGTCGGCACTGTCCGCGCTTATCGACAAACCTCGCCGACCGTACGCCTCGATGTCGGCGACCACGGCCTTCGCGCTCGCCTCGGCGGCGCGGTAGGTGAACGCGACGTGGATGCCGTCCTCGGCCAGCCGGCGCGCGACGGCGGCGCCGATGCCCCGGCTTCCGCCCGTGACAAGTGCAACCCTGTGCCCAGATCGAACCGTCATGGCTGCAATCCTGACAGTCGACTCAGGACGCGAGTCGACCGGGTCGCTGGTTGACTGACCCCGCGATCAGCCGGTGCATCAGCGGGACAGGCTGGTGTTGAGGCGTGCCGCCTGGCGGGTCAGGTGATCCCGTTCGGCGAGGTTGGGGGCCTTGCGGGCGGCCTCGGCGTACAGGCGCGCCGCCGTCACCGGGTTGCCGTCGCGTTCGTGCAGGTACGCCGCGACCGCCGTGTGCCGGGGCAGCGACTCGTCCAGCACCGCGAGCGCCGCCAGACCGGCACGCGGACCGTCGGCCTCCCCGACGGCGACCGCCCGGTTGAGTCGTACGACCGGGCTGTCGGTCAGGTGCGCGAGTTCGTCGTACCACTCGACGATCTGCACCCAGTCGGTCTCCTCGGCGGCGCGGGCGTCGGCGTGCAGTGCCGCGATGGCGGCCTGGGCCTGGAACTCGCCCAGTCGGTCCCGCGCGAGCGCCGCCTGGAGGATCGCGATGCCCTCGGCGATCGCGGTGGTGTCCCAGCGACCCCGGTCCTGCTCGGCGAGCGGCACCAGGCTGCCGTCCGGCCCGGTCCGGCTCGCACGGCGGGCATGGTGCAGCAGCATGAGGGCGAGCAGCCCCGCCACCTCGGGATGGTCGATCACCGCTGCGAGTTGCCGGGTCAGCCGGATCGCCTCGGCGGCCAGGTCGACGTCACCCGAGTAGCCCTCGTTGAAGACCAGGTACAGCACCCGCAGCACGGTGGCGACGTCGCCCGGCTGGTCGAACCGCACCACCGAGACGGTGCGCTTGGCCCGGCTGATGCGCTGCGCCATGGTCGCCTCGGGCACCAAATACGCCTGGGCGATCTGGCGGGTGGTCAGCCCGCCGACCGCGCGCAGCGTGAGCGCGACGGCCGACGACGGCGTCAGCGACGGATGGGCGCAGAGGAAGTACAGCGCCAGCGTGTCGTCCACCGAGGGTGCGGGCCCGGGTGCCGGTTCCTCGTCGAGGAGGTCCTCCCGCCGGCGGCGTGCGGCGTCCGCCCGGGCCACGTCGAGAAACCGACGCCAGGCCACGGTGATCAGCCAGCGTTGCGGATCCCGTGGCGGCTCGGTGGGCCACGTCCGGATCGCCTCGACCAGCGCGTCCTGGACGGCGTCCTCGGCCGCCGCGAAGTCGGCTCCGCGGCGGACGAGGGCCCCGAGCACGCCCGGGATGAGGCTCCGGAGCAGTGCCTCGTCCATCAGGTCACTGCGTGATGGTGGGCGGCGCGGCCAGGAATGGGCGCACCTCCAGCCACTCGTGGATCGGCTTGCCGCCCGCCCCCGGCGCGGCCGACAACTCCCCGGCCAACTCGATGGCCCGCTGGTAGCTGTCGACGTCGATGATCATCCACCCGGCGATGAGATCCTTGGTCTCGGCGAACGGACCGTCCGTGACCGGTGGACGACCCTCCCCGTCGTACCGTACGAAGGTCCCCTCCGGGGCGAGCGCCTGGCCGTCAACGAACTCGCCCGTCGCCTCCAGCCGGGCCGCGAAGTCGCTCATGTACTGCATGTGCGCCGAGATCTCCTCCGGCGTCCACTGGTCCATGGGCACGTCGTTGACCGCAGCCGGCGCACCGCGGTAGTGCTTGAGCAGCAGATACTTCGCCATGGTGGTTCTCCTCGATGCCTGTGCGACCCATTCTGGCCGCTTCCACCCAGGGGACGGAGCCAACCACCGGATCTCGACATCCCCGCTACCAGCGATTGCGCGCTTCCTCGGCCCAACCGACCAGACCGTCCAGGTCGACCCGCTCACCATCATCGGTCGTCGCCCAGCCGGTGAAGTGCCCGAAACACTGGTGTGTCTCGTTGGCGAGCACACCGAGGTTCGTCCGGGCCACCTTCTCGTGGAACGGGTGGAACCGTACGTCCACCCGCTCGCCGTTGATCCGCCACGGCCGCAGCCAGTCGGCGCGGTCGTACTCCCAGCGCAACTCGTCGCCGATCTTGTGCAGGCGGCCGTCGACGAAGAGGCCGTTCTCGGTCGAGCCGGTGCCGTCGGTCCACCGGCCGCCGAGTTGGATGGCCCGGCCCGGGCCGCTGCCGGCGGCCCAGTTCCAGCGGATCGAGTACGGCCACCGCCCGCGCCCATGATCCAGTACGGCGAAGGAGTCGGCGTCGTCGACCACGTGCGGCACCCCGTCGACCCGCAGGGTGCCGTGCACCGGGCGACCGACGTCCTTGACCGTGTACTGGAACCGGCGACTGCTCCAGGGCACCACCACGCCGAGCGACTCGTGCCCCGGCGGCAGCGGCACCACCAGATCGACCTCGATGCCTGCGGCGCTGGCCCGGATCGTGGTCCCCGTCGCCGACTGGTCGATGTCGATCGAGATCCCGCCGCCACGGGCCCGCACCTCACCCGCCCCGCTGACCGGCGGGAAGGCGGTGCCGCGCGCGAACGGCACCACCGCGCCGCGGTCGATCTCGACCTTCGTCGTACGGTCGAGCACGTAGAGGCTGTGCACCCCGGCGTAGTCCAGCGACGAGGCGACCAGGCCGACGATGTGCTGCGGGGTGACGATCCCCCAGTACTCCCACCGCTTGTTGCGGCCCCAGCCACGCAGGTTCGCCCGGTGTACGGGACGACGACTCCACCCCACCGCGTCGGGCCAGAGCCGTCCGTCGGCCAGACACAGGTCAACCGGCTCGGTGATCTCCTTCTCGTGCGTCACGACGCGAGCGTAGCCACTGCTCATCGCCTTGCCGCTGCATGGTTTCGCCTGGGGTGCTGCCCCCAGTCTCGGAGGGCAACTGGTCGTGGATGAGACGCATGACGCGCCGTTGGGCCTGGTTCATGTTCTCGGCCGCGACCGCGCCGACGACATCGGCGTTCGCCCGACCGCTGCCGATGTCCGGGAACGTCTCGTAGTTGGCGGCGATGAATGTCTTGAGCGCGGTGGCCGCGCGACCGGCGAGGGTGACGATCTCGTCCTCCGACGCCTCGGCGGGCAGTTCGAGGATCGCCGTGTTGATGCGTCTCAACTCCTCGGGTACGCCTTCGAGGACCGCGACGAGAGCGGTCATGTCCTCCCGCGGGATCAGGTGGGACAAGATGATCGCGACGTCACGTGATGCGGGGTCGCGTCCCAGTGTCTCCATGGCAACCAGCGCTTCGGGTGACAGGTCGGGCGAGACACCGAGGCGGATCAGCTCGTCGATCTCGGCGCGGATGCGTTCGAGTCTGCCGATCGTGGTGTCGAGTTCCGCACGTAGCCCGTGCAACGACTCCTGGCCGTACTCCTCCGATTTGAGCATGCGCGCCACGTCGTCCAGAGCGAACCCGAGACCGCTGAGCCGGCTGATGCGCAGCGCGAGAATGAGATGCCGCGCGCCGTACTGTTTGTAACCGTTCGTCAGGCGCTCCGGTTCGGGAAGCAGCCCGATGTCATGCCAGTGGCGGATCGACCGCAGGGTGACCCCTGCCAGGTCCGCGAGTTGCCGAGTGCTCCACGCCACGATCAGCCCTCTGCTTCCGCTGCCGGATTCAGCCTGTCCAACGACCGGAAGGCGGGGGCGCAGAGCGCGACGATGACGGTCAGCACGATGACGACCGCGAGCCCGATGCCGGCCATCTCCAGCCCGCGACCCGAAGCGATCGCGGCGATGGGGGCCGCGGTGAGCGCGGGGGCGGCGAGCATGAGCGCATTCTGTACGCCGAGCACCCGTCCGCGCAGCTGGTCAGGGGTCGCCTCGATGGTCGCCACGCCCAACACCGCCGACATGGGACCGTTCGTCAATCCGATGAACACGGCTGCGGCGAGCACCAGCCACGGCGCTGCCAGCAGACCGATCACGGTGAACCCGATGCCGACGCCGACCATCCCGACCACGAACCAGGTACGACGCGACACCTTGCCCACTGTCGCCGCGTAGATGACGGCGCTGACCAGGCTGCCGGCCGCGATCCCCATCGCGGCGAAACCGCTGAACTCGGGCAGATTCTCGCCCGTGAAGTAGGCAGGCATGATCGTGGTCTGCAACGCCACGATCACCGCGATGAGCACCGCCGACAGCATGCTCACCCCCAGCACCAGCCGATGCCCGAGCAGGAACCGCCACCCGGCCACCAGATCAGCGACCACGGTACGCACACCCGCCCGCGCGGCAGCCCCGTCCCGCCGGTTGACTTCTCCCGCCCTCGGCGACATCGCGAACGACAGCAACGCCGCGGCAACGCTCATCCCAGCCGTGATGAACAAGGTGGCGGAGTTCACCCCGACCAGCCACACCAGCAACCCGCCCAGACCGGGCCCGACCAGCACCAGCGCACCCGCCAACGCCTCGCGCACACCGACCAGCCGGTCCAACGCGCCCGGCTTACCCCCGTCGAGTTCAACGAGCCGGGGCAGCAACGTCTCCCGCGCCGTCATCCCCGGCATGTCACCGAACGAGCCGAGCACGCCCAGCACAATGAACCACGTCAGGTTCAACCCCCACAGGGCGTCCACGACCGGCAATGCCGCGACCGACACCGCCGACAGCACATCGCTGACAATCGACACGGTCCGCCGGTTGACCAGGTCCACGATCACCCCGGCCAGCACGCCGACGACCGCAGCGACAGCGGCGGTCACCGAGGCAAGAATCCCGGCCGCGAGAATGTCACCCGTCTGCGCAAGCACCAGCAGCGGAAACAGGACCGACGCGACCCCGTTCCCCAGCAGAGACAGGCTGTACGACCCCAGATAAGCCCACGTGCTTCGACCCATGCGCCAAGGACACACCATGCCGCCACGGCACAGTCAAACCCTGACCACCGTCCCGGCCGCCACACAGCCACCAGCAGCGCAGCGCTGGCCACCTCTTTCGAGGCCTCGCCGGAAGGATCAGAAGCGGCACCAGAAGCAAGCCGGCCGCGCTACTGCCTCATTGCCGCACAAGATCGAAAAGGCCGTCTCCGACGAGCGGAAACGGCCTTTGAACTGGGTGGAGCTGAGGGGATTTGAACCCCTGACCCCCTCGATGCGAACGAGGTGCGCTACCGGTCTGCGCCACAGCCCCTCCGCCGGTAAACCGGCGTCGGTCCCACCCGGCTGTCACCGGGCGGGCCGGCGCCAAGGCTAACAGGTCGACCACCTCCACCGCGAACCGCCCCGCCCAGCCGCTTCCGCTTCAGGGTGGTCGCGCAAGTTCGGCGATGTTGCGGTGTCTGCCCCAGTCATATACCGCAACATCGGCGAAATGAAGTCGATCACGCGCCGCCGCGAGCCGCGAGGGCCGGGATACGACGGCCAGGCGCGGGAGGCCGTCCGCACGGAGGGCCAGACGCGCCGGCCGACCGGACGCGAGCCGACCAGGCGCGAGCCGACCAGGCGCGAGCCGACCAGGCGCGAGGAGACCGGACACGGGGAGACCGGACACGGGGAGACCGGGCGTGGAGGGCCGCGCGTGGGGCGAGGCGGTCAGGCGGAGTGGGAGCCTCGGCCGGCTTCGTAGGGGCGGCCGCGGAGACCGCCGGTGCGGCGGTAGGAGACCGAGCCGCCGTTGGCGGCGGGTGGTAGGTCGGCGGGGCGGTCGAGGCCCATGGCGGCGCGCCGGACGGCTTCCCGCTGGGCGGCCAGGCGACGTTGGGCCTCGCGGCGGGCGGCGGCGCGGCGGGCCTGCTCGCGGCGTACCTCGGCTTGGCGGGCGGCGAGCCAGGCGGCTTCGCGGGCGCGGGCGCGGCGGCGACGCTGGTCGGCAAGCGCGCGGGCGCGCAGGTGTACGACGTACACCAGCAGGAGGGTGGCGGTGACCGCGAAGCTGATCCAGAAGCCGGGGCCGACCACCGCGACGCCGACCATCTCGACGGCGTTGAGCAGGAACAACGCGGCGAGCACCCGACGGCGACGGTAGATCGCCGGGGTGTGCGGGCGACGGCGGTCGGGACGGCGACGACCCCGACCTGCTGCGGGCGGCACAGACCGCAGCCGGCTCGGCCGCCCGGACCGACGCGACAGCGCCCCGCCGGACTCCCCGGAGCGGCCAGAACGCGCTCCACCGGACCGGCCAGAAGGAGATCCACCGGACCGACCGGACGAAGGGCCACCGGAGCGGCCGGACGGTGAATCCGCCGGCTCGTCGGAGCGGCGGCGCTGGGCGGGTACGCCGGAGACCGGAGGGGCGAGTTCACCCGAGGCGGCATCCTCGCTGAGCGTGACGACGAGGGCGCGGGGCGCGTTGACGGGGCGGCGTCCGGGGACAGTACGGCGTCGTCGGCGGCGCTGGAGCACCCGCGCCGTCGACTGCGCCCGCTCCGCCACCAGCCGCTCGGCGGCGTCGTACCGGCGAACCAACGCCGGAGCGAGGGCGAGCAGACCGGCGGCGGCGAGGACGGCGAGGAGCACCGAGGTCGGCACCCTCACCCCTCCCGTCACCAGATTCGAAGCAACCGCCGACCGGCCGCAGAATCTTTCACCGAACGGCGTCGGCGACGTGAAACATGCGGAGCGGGCAGCGCCTGCCGCAGCTTGCAGTTACTTGAGGTTACGGGTCAGGGTCGCCGGAACCACCGCGCCGCGCCGATCCTGCACGTGGGACGCCTCACGGCGTGATCATGGCGTACGGGCACGTAGCCGGTGCCAGCGGGCCAGCAGCCCACCCTCGGCGGCGACTTCCTCACTGGTCATCGCGTATCCGATGTGGTCGCGCCAGGCGCCGTCGATGTGCATGTAGCGCGGGTGGTACGCCTCCTCGCGGAAGCCCAGCTTCTCCACCACCCGGCGCGACGGCCGGTTCTCCGGCCGGATGTTGACCTCCACCCGGTGCAGCCCACCCGGGCCGAAGGCGTGGTCGACGACGAGGGCCAACGCGGTCGGGATCACGCCCCGGCCGGCGACCCGGCGGTCCACCCAGTAGCCGACGTAGCCGGAGCAGAACGCGCGGCGCACGATGTTGCCCACGTTGATGTGCCCGACCAGACGCTCCTCGCCGTCGGCGTAGAGGCAGACCGCGAACGGCATGCCCTCACCGGTACGTGCCGATCGCCGCTGGTCGCGGTACACCCACCGGAAGGTGGCCGGCGAGTTCAGCTGGTCCCAGTCACCGCCCAGCGACGACTCCCAGGGGGCCAGCCACTCACGGTTGGCGCAGCGCACCTCCGACCAGGCCATCGCGTCGGAGCGCCGGTACGGCCGCAGGGTCACCGGACCGTCGGTGAGTACCGCCGGCCAGCCGGGTGCCTGTCGGAACCGCACCTGTCCTCCACGTTCCAGCGTCAGCGTCGGCGGTCGAGCAGCAGCACGTCCACCGTGGAGCCGGCGGCGGCGGCGGTCACCCGCTCGCCAAGTACGAGAAGTCCATTCGCCTCTGCCAGGCCGGAGAGGGTGAACGGGCCGCCATTGAGCGGTTGGACAGTGTAACCCCCGCCTCGCCGCTCGGCGACGTGCGCGGGCCGGAACTCGCGCAGACCTGCGGGTGAGGAGACGGTCTCCAGCAGGTGTGCCCGCACGCTGGGCCGGAAGACCGGTTCGGCGCCGGCGAGCAGGTTGATCGCCGGACGGGCCAGCACCTCGAAACCGATCATCGCGGCACCCGGGTCGCCGGGCAGGCAGACCACCGGCACCTCCTCCGCGCCGACCGTGCCGAAGCCGAGCGCGGTTCCGGGGTAGAGCGCCACGTCGGTGAAGGTGACCGGGCCGGCCCGGTTGCCCTCCCGGCGGGACAGGATGCGACGGACCATGTCACCCGGTCCGGTGCCGGTGCCGCCGGTGGTGATGATCAGGTCGGCCCGCAGCGTCTGGTCCTCCAGCAGGCCGCGCAGCCCTTCCGGGTCGTCGTCGCAGATGCCCACCCGGTACGCCAGCGCGCCCGCCTCCGCCGCGGCGGCGGTCAACGCGTGCGAGTTGGCGTCCACCACCTGACCGGGCTGGCTGCCCCGGCCCACGTCGACAAGTTCGTCGCCGGTGGCCACGATCACCACCCGCGGGCTGGGGCGGACCACCACGTGCCCGATGCCGGTGGCGGCGAGCACCGCCACCAGCGCCGGCGAGACGTACGTGCCGGAGCGGGCCAGCACCGCACCGGCGGCCACCTCCTCGCCGGTGCGGCGTACCCCGTATCCCCGCTTGGGGACGCGGAAGATCTCCACCGCCGCCATGCCCTGGTCGGTCCACTCCACCGGCACCACCACGTCGGCGGCGATCGGCAGCGGCGCACCGGCGGCGACCGAGAAGCACGAGCCCGGGGTGAGACGCACCGGACGCCAACTGGCCGCGCCCAGGTCACCGACCACATTGAGCCGTACGGTGCGGCCGGCGGCCCCGCCCGACTGGGCCGGGACGTAGATCGCGCCCCGGCCCCCGCCGGCGATGTCCTCCCAGCGCGCGGCGTACCCGTCCACGGCCGCCTGGTCGAAGGCCGGGAACGAGTGCGGCGCGACGACGTCCTCGGCGAGGACGTTGCCGTGCGCCTGGGTGAGGTCGAGGTCGAGTGGAGGCAGCGCGCGTAACCTGCGCAGCACACTGCCCAGGTAGTCGGCGAGCGGCGTCAACCCGTTTTCGGCCGCCTCGGCGTCGGCCGTCGCGGTCATGTATCCCGACCGCCCGACGCGTCGGAGTTGACGAATTCGGCAAGCCACTTGCGGAACTCGCTGCCCAGGTCCTCGCGCTCGGCGGCGATCTGCACCACGGTCTGGAGGTAGCCCAGCGGCATGCCGGTGTCGTAGCGGGTGCCCCGGTAGACGATCGCGTGCACCGGGGTGCCCTCGGTCCGCAGCAGTTCCATCGCGTCGGTCAGCTGGATCTCACCGCCACTGCCCGGCCGGGTGCGACGGATGGCATCGAAGATCTTGCCGGGCAGGACGTAGCGGCCCAGCACGGCGAGGTTGCTCGGCGCCTCTTCCGGCGTCGGCTTCTCGACCATGCCGGTGACCTTCACGACCTCGCCGATGTCGGTCAGCTCGGCCTCCGCCGGCTCGACCGAGGCGATGCCGTACCGCTTGGTCTCGGCCGGGTCGACCTCGAAGAAGGCCAGCACCACGCCGCCGGTACGGGCCTGAAGCTCCAGCATGGCCGGCAGCAGCGGCTCGGAGGGCTTGACGAACTCGTCGCCGAGCAGCACCGCGAAGGGCTCGTCACCGACGTGCGACTCGGCGTACCCGACGGCGTGGCCGAGACCCAGCTGCTCGGGCTGCCGGCAGGTGTAGATGGCCGCCAGTTCTTCGGTCCGCTTGACGGCGGCCAGCAGGTCAGGTTTCTCCGCGAGCCGCTCCTCCAGGTCGGGCCGGCGGTCGAAGTGGTCGACCATCGATGTCTTGCCGCGGCCGGTGATCAGCAGAATGTCGCCTATGCCGGCCTGCGCGGCCTCCTCGACGATGTACTGCAACACCGGACGGTCGACGACCGGCAACAGTTCCTTGGGAACCGCCTTGGTGGCCGGCAGGAACCGGGTCGCCAGGCCCGCAGCCGGGATCACGGCCTTGACGGCACGGGGGCGACCGGTGGCGGCCGCTGAGGGGTTCGCTGAGTGCTCCGACATGTCGCGAGACTATCGGCCACGGCCGCACCTCGGCGGGTGAGGACCGGAAGACGCGCCGCCCACCCGACCGGTTCAGCCGGTGCGGGGCACAACCGTCTCAGGCGGACTCGTCGCGTTCGGCCAAGGCACCGGTGGCGTCGACAGGACCAGCCCGGGGCAGGCCGTCGATCGGGCTGCTCGTCACGGCCGACACCGACATCTCCCGGGTGGGAGGCGCCGCGTGGGCGGCCCGTACACCGGTTCCCCCGTCGCCCGGGTCGGTGATCCGACTCGTGTCCTGCGCCACCCGCCAGGTGTCCCGGCCGGCCGCCTTGGCGGCGTAGAGCGCCTCGTCCGCCGCTTCCAGCACCCGCAGTCCGGTCTCGGCGTGATCGGGATAGACGGCGATGCCGATGGAGACGGTGAACCCGATGGACTCCTGCACGCCCGCGTGCCCCAACACGGTGACCGGTGTGTTGCGGGTCGCCGCGCCGAGCCGCTCGGCGACGATCGTGGCACCTCGGGCGTCGGTCTCCGGCAGCAGCACCACGAACTCCTCCCCACCCTGGCGGAAGGCGAGGTCCACCTCGCGGATCTCGCCGCGAACCCGGCGGGCGAACTCGGCCAGCACGGTGTCGCCGGCCGCATGCCCGTACGTGTCGTTGATCTTCTTGAACCGGTCGAGGTCGAGGACGAGGACACTGACCATCCGACCGAACCGGTTGGCCCGCTCCACCTCACGACGCAGCGACTCACGCAGGTAGCGGTAGTTCCACAGGCCGGTCAGCGGGTCGGTGAGCGACAGCCGTTGCGCCTCCTCGTGGACGCGTACGTTGTCCACCGCCACCGCCACATGCCCGGCGAAGGTTTGCAGGGTTGCCAGGTCGTCGTCGTCGAACTCCTCCCCGCCGAGTCGGTCGTAGAGAGCGAGCACCCCCAACGGCCGGGCCGACGCCGCGGCGTGCGCCGGTTCCTCCCCGGCGCGGCTGTCCGCGGTTCTGCCGGCCTCCGGCGCGGCGAACGGCACCGCGATGTACGTCCCGCACCGCGGCTCGCCGGGGGCGGCGGCCTCCATCCGTCCCCGGCAGGGCTGGCCGGTGGCCGCGACCGCACCCACCACGCTGCCGCCCAGCGGCACCTGTGGTGTCCCGGTGCCGGCCCAGTGCTCGTCGAGGCCCTCGGTGCACTGCGCGACGAGCATCCCGCCCGGCTCGGTGAGCAGGACGGCGCCGGCCCGGGCTCCGGTCGCCGCGAGTGCGCTGTGCAGGATCACCCGCAGGATCCGTTGCAGGTCGTGCGTACTGGCCAGGGTGTCGCCGAGCACGGCGAGGTGGCCTCTCAGCTGGTCCCGGCTGCTGGCGAGCGCCGCCAGGTAGCCGCCGGCCTCCCGGGTCATCCGGTTGAACGCCTCGGCCAACCGGCCGATCTCGTCGCCGCTGCGTACCGGCACCCGGGCGGTCAGGTCCCCGGCGGCGACCCGGTCCACCGCGCCGGCCAGTTCCACAAGCGGCCGGGTGGTCACCCGGGCCAACCGCCACGCCACCGCCACGCCCAGCAGGGCCGCCAGCAGCACGACGGCGATCAGCACCGGGTAGAGCCCGGCTGGCTGGTCACTGGGCACCGACAGCACCAGTGGGAGGGGTTGCCCCGGGGTGGGGCCGACCCGCCGCAGGTAGCGCCCGTCGGGGGTGCTGGTCACGCCTTCCTCGTGCAGCGCAGAGGCGGCGGCCAGGACGGCCTCCGCGCCGCCGTCGGACTCGGTGGAGTGGGCCACTGTGAGGGTGGGGGCAGCACCGTCGAGCAGGGTCACCGCGACCCCGGTCACCGCCGCCAGTCGGGCGACGAGCATCGGGTCGACCGGCTGCGCCGCGGTGACCGTACCCAGCACCGCGCCGCCGATGTCGTGCAACTCGACCCGAACCGCGAGCGCGGCGACCGGCCCGGTCGGCCGGGCATGGTCGCCGCAGTCCCGCCAGGGGGCCGGCGGAGCGTTCGGGGTGGCCACGATGATCTGTCCGGTCACGTCGGTGACCTGCACGGCTGCGGCGAGTCCCCGCCCGACCACCTGGGTGGCGGCACCCCGGTGGTCGGCGGTCAGGGCGACAGCGTCCGCAGCGGCCCGTAACTGCTGGCAGAGAGCGTCGATCGAGGTACGCGCGGCAGCGGCGGCCACCGCCAGCCGTTCCGTGGCGCGGCTACGGTCCACCGCCGTCACGGTCGAGGCGACGAAGACGGCCCCGAACAGGATCGGGCCGAACGCCACGGCCAGGAAGGCTGCTGTCAACCGCCCGCGTAGCGTCAACACTTCCCCCCGGAAGTTGCGCGACCGTTGCCTGCGATGCTGACACAGAGCAACCACAGGACGAGCGTTGCGTGAGGAGTGTTGCGTGCCGGAATTTGCGGAAGACGCGGAAGTGACACATGACGCGAAGCGAGCGGTGCGGGTCGAGCTGCTCGCCCGCCGTCGGGCCCTGACCGAAACCGAGCGCCACGCAGCTGCGGCGCGCGTCCAGGACGAGTTGGCTGCCCTGGTACGCCGACTGCGGCCGGCCCGGGTCGCCGCGTACGTGCCGGTCGGCAGCGAACCCGGCGGAGCGCAACTGCCGGCGGTGCTCGCCGCCGCGCTGCCGCCCACGGCGCAGTTGCTGCTGCCGGTCCTGCGCGACGATCTGGATCTGGACTGGGCCGCCTGGGCCGGGCCGCAGGCGCTCGTGGCCGCCGGCCGGGGCATCCGGGAACCGGCCACGCCCCGGCTGGGGCTGACCGCGATCGCCACCGCCGACCTGGTCGTCGTACCCGCCCTCGCGGTGGACCGCCGAGGCGTACGCCTGGGCCGGGGTGGCGGCTCGTACGACCGGGCGCTGGCCCGGGTGCCGGCGAACGTCCTGACGGTGACGCCGTTGTACGACGGGGAACTGCTCGACACCCTCCCCGCCGAACGCCACGACCGGCCGGTACGCGCGGTCGTCACCCCGGCCAGTGGTCTGCTCCCGCTCGACACCCTCTCGGGTGTCGTGACCCACACGTCCGCTGGACGAATCGGGCCCCGATGACGCACCATTGGCACTCGAACACGTCGAGTGCCAACCCGGCCGTATCAGATCCGGAGGAGAACGTGCCCACCTACCAGTACGCCTGCACCGCGTGCGGTCACCAGCTCGAGGCGGTGCAGTCCTTCTCTGACGAGCCGCTGACCGAGTGCCCCGCGTGCGAGGGGCGACTGCGGAAGATGTTCAACTCCGTCGGCATCGTCTTCAAGGGCTCCGGCTTCTACCGCACCGACTCCCGCTCGTCCGGCTCGGAGAGCACGTCGAGCAGCACCACGAGCAAGTCCAGCGGATCCGACTCGTCCTCCTCCGGCACGAGTACGCCGTCGAGCCCGTCGAGCAGCTCGTCGTCCGGTTCGACAGGCGGTTCGTCGAGCGGTTCCTCCGGCGGTGGCAAGGCACCGGCTGCCGCCAGCACCTCCTGAGTCGGCCGGTCGCCGGCGCGTCAGTCCCAGTGCGGCGGGCGTTCGGCCAGCAACCGGTCGTCGTTGTCGCCGGTCCGCTCGCCCCACCCCTGGTCGGTGTCGTCGGCGGTCTGCTCGGGCAGCACCGTGAAGTCGTCGCCCAGGTCGACCACCCGGTCGTCGTCGCCCCGGCTGCGGGGTTCCTGCGTCATCACGAGGCGCAAGGTTAGCCTGCGCCGTGACCGGCGCGCTGATCGAGCTGCACTCACCGGCACGGCGGGGCGGCCTGACCGTCTCCAGGCGGTGCGGTTGGTAGCGTCGGACGGCGTGACGACCTCCCGACCCGGCCCGACCTCTGACGAGCCGTGGCGTCGACCCGAGACCGACGACGGGGCCGCCTCCGGCGAGCCGACGCCGCCGCGACCGACGCCGGGTGGCGGGCCGGTCGGCTATTCCGGGCCGCCACCGACCGTCGCGCCGCCGACCGGCTGGCGGCCACCGGTGCACCTGCAGGCCAACCCGCCCCGACAGTTGCCGCCGCAGGACATGATCGCCCTCGACGCGCAGGAACAGCGGGCCCAGCGGGTGACCTGGGGGGTGGGCGCGGTCGCCGGCGTGGTCCTCGTGGCGTTGGTCTGCCTGCTCTGCACCCGGGCGCTGTTCTGACGCGAACCCGGATGCCGCACCGGGGCACTGCTACTCGAAGGTGTTGCCCCAGACCATCTCGGCACCGGAGTGCCCGGTGAGCCAGACGTAGACCAGTGCGGCCACCCCGAGCCCCAGCACCAGCACCGACAGCACCGGGGCAGCCCAGTTGGGCAGCTTCGGCAGCCGGTCGTGACGGCCGGTCGCCACCAGCAACAGCACGACCGCCACGGCCAGTCCCAGGGTGATCCAGAACAGCACGTCGCCGTACTCGGCATGCTCGTTGATCTTGTCGAGGATCTCGCCGGAGAAGCCGCGCGCGATCTGCCGCTCCTGCAACGCCTCGCCGGACTGCACGCTGACCCACGCGGTGATCGGGGCCACCACCGCCAGGGCCGCCACCGCCCAGTCCAGGCGGGCCCGGAACCGGGGCAGCGCGACGTACGCGAGGGCGAGCAGCACCAGCAGCGGTACGAAGACCACGACCGCGTGCACCACCAGCACGTGCAGGGGTAGGCCCAGCGCCTTCTCGAACATCGACACCTCCGGCTTGATGATCGTGGCTGTCAGCGTACGGCGCGCCGGATCGCCCGCCCATCGCCCTGCTGGTTCACACGCCGGGCCGATCCGCACGGTTCAACCGTCGGGCTGATCAAACCGCCGGCGCCGGGGCCCGCGTCTGGTTGTCGCCAAGAGTTCGGCGTGTTGTCATTGACGCATGCCAACCGGCGAGGAGCTGCTCCGGTCGAAGGGCCTGCGGGTCACCCGGCCCCGCCTCGCCGTGCTCGACGTCCTGGCCGGCGGTGGCCACCTCGAAGTGGACGAGATCACCCGCCAGGTGCGGGAACGCCTCGACTCCGTCTCCACCCAGGCGATCTACGACGTGCTGGGGGCGCTCTCCCGCGCCGGCCTGTCCCGCCGGATCGAGCCGGCCGGCAGCCCGGCCCGGTACGAGGCCCGGGTCGGCGACAACCACCATCACGTGGTGTGCCGTGGCTGTGGCGAGATCGCCGACATCGACTGTGCGGTCGGCGACGCCCCCTGCCTCGACTCCGGGACCGCCCACGGCTTCCAGGTCGACGAGGCGGAGGTCACCTTCTGGGGTCTCTGCCCGGCCTGCCAGACCCGCCGTGCCATTGATCACTGACCGTGCGCTGAAGCGGTGACCGGGGGCCGTGGCAGGCTTGGATGATGGAGTCTGCCGACGCCGGCCTGTTCGGCCCTGGATCCGTGTCGTGGAAGCTGCACGCCGAGCCGATTCTGTTCGTCGCCGGTCTGCGTTCGCTCTACCTTCAGGCGCTGCACCCTCGGGCGATGGCCGGGGTGGCGCAGAACAGCAACTACCGCCAGGACGCCTGGGGACGCCTGATCCGCACCGCCAACTACGTCGGGACCGCCCTCTACGGCACCACCGTTGAGGCGGAGGAGGCCGGTCGGCGGCTGCGCCGGCTGCACGCCCGGATGACCGCGGTCGACCCGGCCACCGGTGAGCGGTTCCGCATCGACGAGCCGGACCTGCTCCGCTGGGTGCACGTCACCGAGGTGGAGTCGTTCCTCGACACCGGACGCCGTGCCGGTGTGCCGCTGGACGCCGCCGAGGTGGACGCCTACTACACCGAGCAGCGTCGGGTCGCCGCCCTGGTGGGGCTGGACCCGCAGACGGTGCCCGGCACCGCCGCCGAGGTTGCCGAGTACTACCGGCAGGTCCGACCCGAGCTGCGGATGACCCGGGAGGCCGCCGAGACCGCGCTGTTCCTGACCGCTCCGCCGCTGCCGTGGAAGCTCAGTCTGCCCGCCCGGATCGGGCTCAACCTGAGCCCGGCACGGTGGGCGTACCTGGGGATCGCCGGCACCGCGCTGGCCCTGCTGCCCGCCTGGGCCCGGCGGCTCTACGGCGGGCTGGGCCTGCCGACCACCGCGCTCTCGGCCGACGTGACGGTACGCACGCTGCGGCTCGCCCTCACCGCGCTGCCCCGCGACTGGCGGGAAGGCCCGATGCGCCGCGCCGCCGAGGAGCGGTACGCCAACCTGGCCAGCACCGCCCCCACCGCCTGACCCGCCGGCACCGGTTGAGCAGCCTCCGGACGGCTCAGTCCTGCTCGGTGGGGGGTGCGGCGGGGCGGTCGACCGCGGCCCACGGTTCCTTGCCCGGCACCGTCGCGCCCGCGGGGCAGGTGCGGCGGTAGTCGCACCAGGCGCAGCGCGGGCCCGGTGTGGTGGGGAAGGCCTCGTCCGGGTCGCCGCCGTCGGCGACGGTCCGCTCGGCGGCCATGATGTCGCGGGCGGTCTCCTCCGCCCGGGACACCTGCCGGGCCAGCGACTCGACGGTGTGGTCGTGCGCCGCGACGGTGCCGCTGGGCAGATGGTGCAGCTCGACCCGTCGGCACGGCCGGCGGAAGACCCGCTCGGCCGCGTACGCGTAGAGGGCCAACGCCTGCGAGCCTCGCGCGTCATCGGAGTCCAGCCCGGTGCGGCCGGTCTTGTAGTCGACGATGACCAGTTCGGGACCGTCGCTGCCGGCCCGCCCGTCGATCCGGTCGGCGCGGCCGTTGAAGGCCAGCACCCCGGTCTTGACCGCCACCACCCGCTCCACGCCTACCGGCTCGTCGGCCGGGTCGAGCCCGTCGACGTACGCCTCCAGCCAGCCCAGGGCCCGGCGGTAGACCTCGCGTTCCTGCTCGTCGTCACGGTAGCCGTCGCGCACCCAGGTGCCCTTGAGCAGGGTGGGCAGCACCTCGGGGCGGCGACGGTCGGTGGGCAGCGCGTACCAGTTCTTCAGGGCGGTGTGCACGCTGGCGCCGAGGGAGTTGTGCGCCCACGGCGGGCCCTTCGGCGGGGCGGGCCGGTCGACGTACGTGTAGCGGTAACGACGGGGGCAGTCCGCGTACGCGCCGAGCTTGCTCGGGGTGCAGACGAACAGCCGCTCCGGCATGCCGTCGAAGCCGAGCTGCTCCGGCTGCGCGTCGCGCGGCCGGGGCGTACGCCCACCGGCGGCGGGTCGTCCGGCGGGTCGTCCGGTCGGGGAGGGTCGTCGCACGTCTGCGATCCTGCCATCCACCCCCGACACTGCGCCCGACCGGTCAGCGCGTGGCGGTGAAGTCCGCCACGAACGCGAAGATCGCGTCCGCGATGAGCTGCACGGCGATCGCCGCCAGCAACAGGCCGGCGATGCGGGTGAGCACCTCGATGCCGCCGGGCCGCAGCACCTTGACGATGCCGCCGGAGAAGCGCAGCACGATCCAGACGGTAAGCATCACCGCGACGATGGCGGTGGCGATGGCCACGTAGTCCGCCGCCACGTCGGCCTGCTGGACGAAGAGCATGGTGGCCACGATCGCGCCGGGGCCGGCCAGCAGCGGCGTACCCAGTGGCACCAGGGCGATGTTGGAGGTGGCCTGCTTGGTCGGATCGTCGGTCTTGCCGGTCAGCAGCTCCAGCGCGACCAGCACCAGCAGCAGTCCGCCCGCCGCCTGCAACGCCGGCAGGTCGACGTGCAGGTACGCGAGCAGGGTCTGCCCCGCGACCGCGAAGACCACGATCACGCCGAGGGCGAGCGCGACCGCCTGCCAGGCGGCCCGGTTGCGCTCCCGCGCCGCCAGCGGGCTGGTCAGGGCGAGGAAGATCGGCATCATGCCCGGCGGGTCGACGATGACCAGCAGGGTCACGAAGACCTCGCCGAAGAGCTTGAGATCCACCTGGTCACCGTAGCGGTGCGGCCGGAACCGAGATCAGCCGGACGCGACCTCGACCACACCGGACGACTCGGCGACAATCCGTTCGTACGCCTCGGGGGCGGTGGTGAACGCCCCCAGCTGAACCGTCTTGTGCGTGCCGTGGAAGTCCGACGAGCCCGTCACCAGCAGACCCAGGTCGGCGGCGAGGCCACGCACGTGCTCCCGCTCGGCGGGCGAATGGTCCTCGTGATCGGCTTCCAGGCCGGCCAGACCCGCCGCCGCCAGCTCGGCGATCAGCTCGTCCGGCACGATCCGGCCACGCCGGGTGGCCCTCGGGTGGGCGAAGACCGGCACGCCGCCGGCCGCCCGGATCAGCCGGACGGCCTGGAAGACATCGATGTCCTCCTTGGGCAGCCGGTACCGCTCCCCCAACCAGTCGGGGCCGAACGCCTCGGTGGTGGTGGCGACCAGGCCGGCCCGGATCAGCGCCTGCGCGATGTGCGGCCGGCCGACCGTCCCGCCACCCGCCCCGGCCAGGATCTCCGGCCAGCTGACGTCGATGCCGTCGGCCCGCAGCAGGGCCACGATGCGCTCCCCTCGCTGCAGCCGGGCCGCACGCACCCGGGCCAGTTCCGCGACCAGTTCCGGCGCGTCCGGATCGAAGAGGTACGCCAACAGGTGCAGCGGCAGCGACGGCTCGACACCGTTCCAGCGGCAGGACAGCTCGGCGCCTCGGACCAAACGCAGCCCGCCCGGCAGAGCCTGCAGCGCCGGCTCCCATCCGGCGGTGGTGTCGTGGTCGGTGATGGCCACGACATCGAGCCCCGCCTCGGCGGCGGCACGAACCAGCTGCGGCGGGCTGAGCGTGCCGTCGCTGGCGGTGGAGTGGGTGTGCAGGTCGATCCGGGGCAGCATCGCCCGAGGCTACCGGCTTCAGCCGCCGTGGCTGACCACCACGGGCGGCTGGTCGGGGGGCCAGCCGGTGAGGGCGATCAGGGTCGGGGAGGCACCCTTGGTCGCCCGATCGACGTCCACCCGGGCCAGGCGGTCGACGGTGTCGGCGTGGTAGTAGGCGGTGCTCGGGGTACTCCACGCCACGGCGCCGCTGATCGCCGGGCCGGCGACCACGGGCTTGACGGACCGGTCCAGCCGGGCCAGGTCCACCAACAGCGCCTTGTCCCCGTCGTCGGAGCGTCCGTTGGCCAGCAGCCAACGCCCGTCCGGCGACACCGAACCCAGCCCGTCCCCGTCCAGTCTCGGCCCACATTCCGGGCCGGTCGGGGCGAGGCCGCCAGCCGGGTCGAGCAAAGTCAGGCAGGTCGCCGTGCCGGTGACGACCTCGCCGACCAGCCGGCCGTCGGGCAGGGCACCGAAGATGCGACTGGTCGACCGGTCGGTGCCCGGTTCGAACACCCCGGGATGCAGGCGCCACAGCGCATGCCCCGGGCGGTCGGGTGCCAGCCGTACCAGCACGGCACCCTCGACGATCCGCAGCGGCATCGCCTCGGCCGGCACCTCGGCGCGGGCGGCGGGGGACAACTCGCCGTTGATGATCCGCGCGCTGGCCAGCACCGAACCCTGCTTCCAGGCGACCTGGTGGCCTTCCGCGTCCACGACGATCTCGTCGGCACCGGCGAGCAGCACCTGCACCGCACCGGTGGGCGACACCGCCCAGAGGAAACGGCCGGCCAGTCCCGGCGCGCTGACGACCAGCCAGCCGCGACCGTCGGCGAGGCGGTGGGCCCGCTCGATCCGGCCGACACCGGCAATACTCACTCGGCGGCCCTGCGCGGTGGCGATCGCCTCGCCCAGCACGAGGTCGACCTCGGCGAGCGGGGTGCCATTGGCCGGGCTGGGTGCCGGGACGGTCGGCGTCCAGGTCACCTCGGGCGGCTGCTCACGCTCGCCGATCACCACCCTGGTGCCGTTCGGTGGGGGCTCCTGACCGAGCTGCGTCGCGCCGGCACTGACCATGACCATCGCCACTGCGGCGAAGCTCATTCCGGTCACGGCGCGGCGACGCTGGATCCGCTTCGCTCGCCGGATCACGGCGTCCGCCGGATCGGGGACGGTCGCGTGCGGCATCGCGGCCCGCCGGGACAACTCCTCCCGGACGGCCCGTTCCAGCCCGTCCTGCTCCACGTTCATTTGACGATCCGGAGCCCCGCTCGGGTTGTCACGATCTCGGGGAACGGCGTTCACCGCCGTTCCCCCGCCAGGGCACTGTCCGGCTTCGCGACGGCGGCCGGGGCCTGCGCGGACCCTTCGACGGCCGTCCGCTGCGCTGCCATGTCCGGCGCGACCTCGGACCGGTCCTGCCGGTGCGCGGCCATCGCCGGGTCGGGCTGACCGGCCGCTTCCGGGACACCGGTCGGAGTCGCCGGTGCCGGGGTCGCGGGCACCGAGGTGTCGGGACGGGTCTGCCGGGTCGG
Organism: Verrucosispora sp. FIM060022; assembly: GCF_003977705.1. Taxonomy (NCBI): domain Bacteria; kingdom Bacillati; phylum Actinomycetota; class Actinomycetes; order Micromonosporales; family Micromonosporaceae; genus Micromonospora; species Verrucosispora sp. FIM060022. The sequence goes on along the minus strand of NZ_RQIV01000004.1, from coordinate 192,481 downwards.
AAGCGGCTGGCCGGTCCGCGTCGCGGTGCCGGCCCGCCGGGGCGGGTCCACGCTCGACGAGGCCGCGCCGGGCAGCGCGAAGGCTTCGTCCGCGCCGATCCGGCGGCGCAGGGTGGCCAGCGCACGGGAGGTCTGGCTCTTGACCGTGCCCGTCGAGATGTTGAGCAGGGCGGCGATCTGCGACTCCGACAGGTCCTCGTAGAAGCGCAGCACCAGGACGGCACGCTGGCGGGCGGGCAGCGCCCGCAGGTGCCGCCAGAGCACGTCCCGGTCCAGTTGCTGCTCGATCTCGTCGACGCCGGGCCGTTCAGGCAGCACCTCGGTGGGTCGCTCGCCGTGCCAGCGACGCCGCCACCAACTCGTCGACGTGTTGACCATCACACGCCGGGCGTACGGCTCGATCGCCTCGATGCCGCCGAGGCGCTTCCAGGCCAGGTACGTCTTGGTCAGCGCGGTCTGTAACAGGTCCTCCGCGGTGCCCCAGTCTCCGGTCAGCAGGTACGCGGTCCGCAGCAGGGCGCTGGAACGGGCGGTGACGAAGTCACGGAACTCGTCCTCCAGCGGATCACTGCTGGCCACGCGCCACCTCCCCGTACCGGGCTCTGCGGGCAGCCTGCCACGGCCGGACCAGCAGGTCGAGGGCGGAAGATGCGCATTGGCTCCGATTTTCGGTCAGGAACCGTCAGGCACCATCGTCAGCCTTGGCCTCGTCCTGCTCCTTGCCCAACCGCGCCTCGACCGCCTGCGGCTCGTACATCTCCTCGACCACGCGGAGATAGAGCTCATTGGGGTTGGGCAGGTTCTTGACCTCGCGCAGCGCCTGCTCCTGACCGGCCGACTCCAGCACGAACGTGCCGTAGTTGAGCGCGCGACCGGCCGGCGACTGCTCGTACTTCATATCGGTGACGCGGGTCAGCGGCATCATGGCCACCTTGCGGGTGATGATGCCGTTGACCACCATGACCCGTTTGTTGGTCAGGATGAACCGGTCGTACCACCAGTCGGCGACCTTCCAGGCCACCCAACCCATCACCGCGAACCAGAGCAGCACGGCGACCGTGGTGAGGGCCCCGACGTCCTGCCCGGCGAGGAAGCCGGAGAGGTAGCCGAGCACGAAGGTCGCGGCGACACCGACGACGATCGGCGTGGCGAGGTGGACCCAGTGCCGCTTCCACTCGCCCCGGTAGCGCTCGGTGGGGAAGAGGTAGCGGGCGACCAGCGAGCTGGGCTCGTCTTCCAGTGGCAGGACCCGGCGTGGGGTCATGCCACTGGCGTCGGCGCGCAGCCCTGCCAGTTCGTCCTCGGAGATCTGAGGCGGCTGGTAGCCCGCCTCCGGGTCCCTTACCCAGGCCCGCCCCGACCGGTCGTCGTCGACGTAGTCGGGGCCTGGGCCGTAGCCGGCGTCGTCCGAGAAGAACGGACCGTCGGAGGAGTAGGGGTCGGGGCGTGAACCGGGGCCGCGACCCGGACCGTCATCGGGGTCGATCCGGGGAATCGGCTCGGTGTCCTGTTCCCGACGAGCCCGATCGGGATCGTCGGGGTCGAAGGGCGGGCCGGAGGGGCTTCCCATCGGCGGCTAGGCGACCAGGCTGGTGAAGAAGTCGCCGAAGCCCTGTGCGATGTCCATGATGCCGCCACCGAGCGACTTGAACACGTCCGCAGCAGAATTTGGCCGGTAGGCGACAAAGAAGATCAAGAATGCGATTCCGGCCCAGGTGAGGACCTTCTTGACCATGGCGGGCCATCCTCTCGCGCGGCGCCGGGTCCCATTACCGCAGCGGCACCCAGAGTATCAGCGTGGTGTCTTACCGTGAATATCTGCGTCCGTTCTCCGACATTCCGGGGGGCTTGTCAAGCCTTCCCGTGCAGGTAAGGAGACGGTGCGCCGTACACGAGCTCGGTTGGCATCCACTCCACCAGGTCGTGCAACACCACGTCCTCGGCAAGCAGATGTCCCGCGCTCGCGGGCCAGGCTATCGCATACAGCCACAATCCCCGAGCCTCGCCGGCGTACGCGCTTCGATCCGTCAGGGAATTGATCAACCACAGTGGAGTAGGGTGACCGGCCACCTTGATGCCGGCGCGTCCGACATGGCCCGGATGCCCGGGACCGGGCTCGGTCAACGCCTCGGCGAGTTCCGGGCCCGCATCGGGACCCGGCACACCGGCGTAGCGGGCACCCAACCCCACCCCCGGCTCCTCGGCCACGAACACCAGGTCGGCGGGCCCACCGCCGAGCGGTTCCGGCCCGGCGCAGGCGACTGCGGTGGCCCGTACGCCGAGCCGGTCGTCACCGGCCCATGCCACGCCGGTGGTGGTCCAGCCCGGCGGCAACGGCCACGGGCACCAGAGCGGCACCGCCGGTTGCCCTGGCTGCGCGGCCTGGATCCGGTCGACCACGCTCGCCACGATCTCGGCACCGATGTTCTCGGGTACGTGCAGCGGAGCCACCGGGCCGCAGTCGGGGCAACGCGACTCCGCGTGCATCAGGTCCGGCGGCCGCACCGACCCACCGCATCTCGGGCAACTCACCGCAACAGTCACGTCTCCACCGTCACCCGCCTGCCGCCCGCCGTCAAGCGGAGCGGCGCCATTGCCGGTTGCGATGTCGCCACCCGGCGCGGCGCGCCGGTCAGTCCGGTGGCGGGCCGGCGTGGGCTCGGATCCACGCGTGCATGGCGATCCCGCTCGCCACGCCGGCGTTGATGGAGCGGGTGGAGCCGTACTGGGCGATGGAGAAGAGTTGGTCGCAGGCGGCACGGGCCGCGTCCGACAGGCCCGGTCCCTCCTGACCGAACAGCAGGACGCACCGGCGCGGCAACGTGCTGCTCTCCAGCGGACGAGAGCCGGGCAGGTTGTCGATCCCGACCAGCGGCAGGTCGTGCTGCCCCGCCCAGGCGACGAAGTCGTCGATCGACTCGTGATGGCGTACGTGTTGATAGCGATCGGTCACCATGGCGCCTCGCCGGTTCCACCGCCGCCGGCCCACGATGTGCACCTCGGCGGCGAGGAAGGCGTTGGCGTTGCGCACCACCGTGCCGATGTTCATGTCGTGCTGCCAGTTCTCGATCGCCACGTGGAAGTCGTGCCGACGCAGATCGAGATCGGCGACCACCGCCTCGCGCCGCCAGTAGCGGTAGCGGTCGACCACGTTGCGCCGGTCGCCCTCGGCGAGCAGCTGCGGGTCGTAGCGGGGGTCGTCCGGCGGATCCCCCGGCCAGGGACCCACGCCGACCTCGTACTGCTCATCGGTCACGGTCAGGCAGGGTACGCCCCGTGCCGACCGGCACCGACGGGCACACGAGGTCAGCGAAGTGCGAGGGCACCACCGATCCGGTCCAGGAGTCGACGATCGACCGGAGCCAGCGTGCCGTCCGGCGGTACGGCGGACCCGGCGCGGCACACCCGGGCCGCCACCGACTGCACCCACTGCCGGTAGGCCGCCGAGTCGGCGCGGTCGGCCCGACGGTCGAGGATCCGGACGACCGCCCGGCAGGCCGCGAGCACGTCCACCAGGTCGGCGGGTCGCGGTTGCGGTTGCGGTGCGGTCGCCTCTTCGTGACGGGTGTAGATCGCGGCCACCACGGCACGGACCAGGTCGCTGTCGAAGGCGCGTCCAGCCGCCACCGCCTCCAGGCCGGCGAGCCCGGCCGCCACGCCCGGGTACGGCCGCCCGGGCCCAGGTTGGGTGGCGACCGCGATCACCCGGCCGGGTAGACCGGTGATCAGATCCCACTCGGTGGCGGAGTAGCCCGTGGCGGCGGGGGACACGTTCGGGTGGTCGGCCTGCGGCGGCCCGCCTGGGGCCGGTCGGCTCATGCCCGTACTCCGCATTGCGTCGTGCCGCCCGGCGGCAGCGCCGCGCTGGACCCACGATCCGCCGGCTCTCCGCCGCGTCTGCCGCCGATCCGAGGCACCCCGGCGCCGCGTCTGCTGATCCGCTCGCTGCGCTCGCTCATGGCGCGACCTCCGGCGTCAGCATATGCGGCGCGTCGCTGGTCAGGGGCGGTCAACCGGGAATCTGCGCGGGTGGCGAAACCGCCCGGTGCCGCTGGACGAGACCAAGCGCGGCAGGTGAATCGGAGGAGAAGGCATCCGGGCCCGGTGGCCGCCAACAGGCTTGCGGCAACTGGTCCGCCGCGGCGAAGAAGGCCATCAACCGGGGCCGGACGCAATGAGCGGCGGGGCCCTCCCCGGCACCCGCCGCCCACGCTCTGATGGCTCAAGATTCTGCCGTACGCCCATCCGACTGCACAGAGACCGAGGTCACATTTATATTTTTGTTACATTACCCTGCGTCACCAAACCTCCCCTTCCAGGCGATCTCTGCAGGTCGCATAGGTGCCCGTCAACGCCCAAGTTACTGTTCCGTAGCATGATTGAAGCCGGTCCTAATTGGAAACGCTCCCATCACCGGCCGTCACGCAAATGCGACATGCATTTGCGCGCCGGTAGCGCCGACGCAAACCGAAGATGATCGATGTGTGCTAAAGCCGCAGCCCTGCCGCCCGCGGCCCGGTTTCGGGGATGCTCCGACGGGAATGCGACAGGGTGGCGCGAAGTTCCACCAGACGTAGCTGTTCCGCGTGATCGGAGAGATTCAGATGGCAACCGTCGAGCTGACCACCGCTAACTTCGACCAGGTAACCGAGAGCGATGGCATCGTCCTGGTCGACTTCTGGGCCGACTGGTGTGGCCCCTGCAAGCGGTTCGCTCCGGTGTTCGAGCGCTCGTCCGAAAAGCACTCCGACATCACCTTCGGCAAGGTCGACACCGAGGCGCAGCAGGAGATCGCGGCCAAGTTCGACATCCGCTCCATCCCCACGATCATGGCGATCCGCGACGGCGTGATCGTCTTCGCCCAGCCGGGCGCGCTGCCCGAGTCGGCGCTGGAGAACCTGATCGATCAGGTCCGGGCGCTGGACATGGACGACGTCCGCAAGAAGCTCGCCGAGCACAACCACTGACCGCGCAGGCCGCATGAGCGGTGGCCGGGGCTCAACAGCCCCGGCCACCGCCATCTCCGGCCGCCGACCGGCGCGCCACTTGCAGCCCGGTCGTACGTGTGTTCGAATGATGGCCATGCGCTGGGAGAACCTCACCGCTCCCCCGGTCGAGGGAGTCCCCGGACGGGCAGCGCCAGCGACTCCACCCCTGCCGCTGGCGCTGCCCGGCGCCGTCGTCCGCACCTTCGACACCCCGGGTTTCGCCGGCATGACCTTCTACGAGGTGCACGCCAGATCGATCCTGAACAAGGTCCCGGGCACCTCCCGCGTTCCGTTCGAGTGGACTGTCAATCCGTACCGGGGTTGCAGCCACGCGTGTTTGTACTGCTTCGCCAGGAAGACCCACACATATCTGGATTTCGACGCGGGAGCGGACTTCGATCGGCAGGTGATCGTCAAGGTCAACGCGGGTGAGCTGCTGCGCCGCGAGTTGGCCGCACCGCGATGGCGTGGCGCGCACGTGGCGATGGGCACCAACGTCGACTGCTACCAGCGGGCCGAGGGGCGATACCGGCTGATGCCGTCGATCATCGAGGCGCTGCGCGACTTCGCCAACCCGTTCTCGATCCTGACCAAGGGCACTCTGATCGTGCGTGACCTGCCGCTGCTCCGGCAGGCGGCGCAGGCGACCCGGGTCGGGGTGTCGTTCTCGGTGGGCTTCGTCGACGAGCGACTGTGGCGCTCGGTCGAGCCGGGCACCCCGAGTCCCCAGCGACGGCTCGACGCCGTACGCCAGTTCACCGACGCCGGCTTCGAGGTCGGGGTGCTGATGGCGCCGATCCTGCCCGGCCTCAGCGACGACGACGAGTCCATCGAGTCCACCGTCGCGGCGATCGCCGCCGCCGGGGCGGCCAGCGTGACGCCGCTGCCGCTGCACCTGCGACCGGGCGCCCGCGAGTGGTACGCGCAGTGGCTCGCTCGGGAACATCCCCACCTGGTCCCCCGCTACCGGGAGCTGTACCGGTCCGGCGCCTACGCGCCGCAGCCCTACCAGCGGGAGTTGACCGCCCGGGTACGCGTCGCCGCCCGGCGACACGGCCTGTACCGGCCCGACCGGAGCGAGCACCGCCAGGTGCCGGCCGCCCCGGCCCCGGCACCCGAACAGCTCAGCCTGCTCTAGCGAGGCGTCCGCCCAGACGTTCGACCAGCCCAGGCACCCCACCGCGCAGACGTCACACCGCGCAGACGTCACACCGCCAGGCGGCCGACCGCATCCGCCGGTGCGACTACAGTCGGCATGTGCGCTCCCCCAGCCAGATCCTCGCCGAATCCGCCGTGATCGCCGTCGTCGGTGCCTCCCGTGACCCGGACAAGACGGCCCACAGCGTGCCGGCGGCGATGCAACGGCAGGGCTGGCGGATCATTCCGGTCAACCCGTTCGCCGACGAACTGTTCGGCGAGCCGGCGTACCGCACGCTCGCCGACATTCCGCACCCGGTCGACCTGGTGAACGTGTTCCGGCCGGCGGAGGACGCCGTGGAGGTGGTCCGGCAGGCGGTGGCGATCGGTGCCCCGGCAGTCTGGTTGCAGCTGGACATCGTCTCCCCGCAGGCCCGCCAGATCGCGGAGCAGGCCGGGATCGACTACGTCGAGAACCGCTGCATCGCCGTCGAGCGGGCGGTGGCGGGCCTGACCCGGCTGGGCTGAACCGAACCGCTGTGAAACACCTCCGGTGCAGGTAGCGTCCCGACTGGGAGCGTCATCCGACGGCTACCGGCAGCGAGTGGCGGACGGAGGAGATCAGCGTGAGTCAACCGCCAGAGCCGGATCAGCCGCCATCGCCGTACGAGCCGCCGCCGTCACCGTACGGGCAGCCGCAGCACGGGCCACCCGGCGAGACCGGGCAGCCGCAGCACGGGCAGCCCGGCGAGCCGTACCCGGGTCAACCGGCGTACGGGCAGCCGTCGTACGAGCAGCCGGGCCAGCCGCCGCACGGCCAGCAGTGGGGACAGCAACCCCCGTACACCCCGCAGGTGCCGTACGGGCAGTACGGCCCACCGTCGCCGCCGGGGGGCGGTGGGGGCACCAACGTGCTCGCCATCCTGTCGCTGGTCTTCGCGTTCGTCTTCGCGCCCGCCGGCATCGTCCTCGGCCATCTGGCCAAGCGGCAGCTACGCACCAGCGGTGAGCAGGGCGAGCAACTGGCCAACTGGGGACTGATCCTCAGCTACGTCTTCACCGGTCTCTACCTGCTGGCCTGCTGCGGCTGGTTGGCGCTGGCGCTCTGGGCCGGCTCGGACAGTCAGTACACCTGACCCGACTCAGCGGAACTCGGCCTCGCGCACAGAGTTGCCGCCATCCACCACCAGCATCTGCCCGGTGATGTACGACGCCGCCGGCGAGCAGAGGAAGGTGATCGCGGCGGCCACCTCGTCCGGCGTACCGGGTCGTCCCACCGGTGTGCCCAGACCCTGCTTGATCTCGGCCATCGTCGACGCTGCGGTGTGGATGGTGCCCGGTGCCACCGCGTTCACCGTCACCCCGTCGGCGATCATCTCCATCGCCAGCGCCCGGGTAAGCCCCACCACACCCGCCTTGGCGGCCGCGTACGCCGCCTCGGTGGGCAGCGCGTTGACCGGCCCGGCGGTCGCGGCCAGATTCACGATCCGGCCCCAGCCCCGCTCGGCCATCCCGCCGATGAAGGCCCGGCTGCACAGGAAGGCGGTGGTGAGATTGCGGTCGATCTCGCCCTGCCACTCCTCGTAGCTGAGCTGGGAGACCGGGCGCAGCACCTCGGGGGAGGCGCGGCTGGCCAACCCCGCGTTGTTGACCAGGACCTCCACGTCACCGAGCTGCTCGGCCACGGCGTCGGCCAACGCACCGACCTCCGACTCGTCGGTGAGGTCGGCGACGAATCCGGTCACCCCGAGCTCACCGGCCCGGTCGTGGATGCGCCGGGTGGTGGAGACGATGGCCACCCGGGCACCCAGGTCGGTCAGCCGCCGGGCGGTGGCGTACCCGATGCCGTCGGGGCTGCCGGCACCGGTGACCAGGGCCACCTTGCCGTCCAGCCGCATGGTCACCGGCTCGGGCAGCACGGCTGGTGCGTCGGTTCCCTCCATGCCGGCCGTCACGGCGGCGCGGGTCCGTCGGACCACACCTGGTCGGCTGTTGTCCCGCCGCGGCCTGCTGCCGGACCGGTCCGCCGCTCGCGCGTCAATCCCCATGCCGAGATCCTGCCCTGCGGCACCGCCTCGGGCAACGCGGCACCCGGGGACACTGTCCGGCGAGTCCTCGCCGGGGGTGGCTACGCTGACTGCCCGATACTGCGATGGAAGTGAGCCGATGACACAGCCCGCGTCCGGCGGCTGGCCCGACCCCTCGGCCGGCCAGCCCTCCAGTCCGCCGGTCGACCCCACTCTGCCGACGAGTCCGCCGCCCGTACCGTCCCAGCCCGCCGGGTACGACCCCTACCAACCCGCCGACCCGTACGGTGGCATGAAATTCGACCTCGGCACGCCGGCGGCTCCCGCGCCGTACCCGCCGGCCGGTTACCCGCCCCAGCCCGGATACGGCTATCCGCAGCCGGGGTACGGCTATCCACCGCCGCAGCCGACGAACTCGTTGGCCATCGTCGCCCTGGTGCTCTCCCTGATCGGCATCGGCTCGTGCATCACCGCGCCGATCGGCGCGATCATGGGGCACGTCGCCATGCGCCAGATCCGTGAGCGGGGCGAGGGCGGCGAGGGCATGGCGAAGGCCGCCATCATCGTCGGCTGGATCCTCACCGCTCTCCTCGTGCTGGCGATCGCCGTCTACGTGGTCCTGATCATCTTCGCGATCTCCAGTTCGTCCACGGTCTAGTAGGCGCGGGCCCGCCGGGCGGCAAGGTCGAGGCGGGCCCCGACCCGCGGGCGTCACGGTAATCTCATCCGGTGACCGGCGTGAATGGATCTCTGCGGGACACCGACCGTCGGCTGGTGGTGGTCACCGGGGCCAGTGCCGGCATCGGGCTGGCCGCCGCCGTCGAGCTGGCGCGCCGCGGCGACCAGGTGGTGCTGGTCGGCCGCGATCCGTCCCGGCTACGCACCGCCGCCGACGAGGTACGCGAGTCCTCCGGCGAACGCCCTGCGGTGTTCCGCGCGGACTTCGCCGTGCTCGACGACGTCCGACAGTTGGCCGAGCAGTTGCGTGCCGCGTACGACCGGATCGACGTGCTGGCCAACAACGCCGGCGCGATCGTGCTCGCTCCGGTCACCACCGTCGACGGCTTCGAACTGTCCGTCCAGGCCAACCATCTGGCCCCGTTCCTGCTCACCAACCTGCTGGCCGACCGGGTCCGCCGGATGGTGGTGACCGCCTCCGGTGCCCATCGCAGTGGCGTACTCGATCCGGACGATCTCAACGCCCCGCTGCGCCGATACCGCCCGCTGACCGCGTACGGCACCAGCAAGCAGGCGAACATCCTGTTCACCGCGGAGGCGGCCCGGCGGTGGCCGCAAATCGGCTCGTACTGCTTCCATCCCGGCGTGGTGCGGACCAGGTTCGGCAACGAGAGCCGGTTGGTCGCCGTGGGCATGCGCCTGCTTCCGCTGCGCAGCCCGGGCAAGGGCGCGCAGACCCTGGTGTGGCTGGCCAACCAGGACCGGTCCCGCCTGCGCGACGGCGGCTACTACTTCGACTGCCGGCCCCGCCGACCGCTGCGCAAGGCGGCCGACCCGCAGCTCGCCGCCCGGCTCTGGACGGCCAGCGCCGCCGCGGTTGGCCTGCCCGCCTGAGCACTGCCGCGCCGGGCGGGGACAGCCGGGTTGCCGCCGACGGGGTCGCGGGAATGGCGGGACGTTGGAATACTCCGCCCGTGGTGACCACGGGGGACGTGAGTATCGAAGTACTCGACAACGACGAGAAGCTGACCGAGCGGCTGGACGCGGAGTTGACCGCGTACAACCGGCGGGCGACCGGTGCCGACGACGAGGCGGGGCTCTCCGTCCGGGTCACCGGGTCCGACGGCGAACTGGTGGCCGGGCTGACCGGGTGGACCTGGGGCGGCTGCGCCGGGATCGACATGGTGTGGGTCCGCGAGGACCGCCGGGGCGAAGGCCTGGGTGCGCGGCTGCTGGCGGCAGCCGAGCAGGAGGCCCGACGGCGCGGTTGCACCCAGCTCTCGGTCGCCTCGTTCTCGTTCCAGGCCCCGGATTTCTACCGACGGCACGGTTACCTCGACACCGGGCGACGGGAGGGCATCCCGGGCGGCCACGTCGACCACCAGTTCTGGAAGTCGCTGGTCACCGAGTCCGCCGACGCCGTACGCCTGGTCGCGCTTGTGGAACTGGCCGGCACAGCGGTCGAGGCCGGGCAACGGTACGAGGATCACGTGCTCGCCCTGCTGAATCGACACGGTGGCCGGGTGGAACGGCGGCTGCGCACCGGCGACGGGCGCACCGAGGTGCACGTGATCCGGTTCGATACCCGGGCCGGTTACACGGCGTTCCTGGCCGACCCGCAGCGGCTCGCGCTGAGGGCCGAGTTGGGCGACGCCGCGCCGCAGACCCGGGTGCTGGAGGTCGACGAGGTCTGAACCGTCAGTCGCGTATCGGTGCCGCGTCCGCCGGCACGGCGGTGCTCACCCGGGTCGCCCGGCGGGCGGTACGGGCGCTGCTCAGCACCACCACCGCGACCCCGACCAGCAGCAGCGCCAGGCCGGGCAGGGTCACCGGGTCGGGCAGCTGCCCCAGCCAGGCCCAGCCGAGCAGGGCCGCGCCGGGCGCCTCCAGCAGGATCAACACGCTGACCGTGGTGGCCGAGACCCGCCGCAGCGCATAACTGAACATCGAGTGGCCGAGCAGTTGGGCGCCGGCCACCAGGGCCAGCACCGCCAGCCAGGTCCCGGTGTCGAAGCCGCCGAGCGGCACCCCGGCGACCAGGCAGATCACCAGCAGGATCAGCGCGCAGACCCCGTAACAGATGGTGGTGTAGGTGGCGGTGCTGACGGTGACCCGGGCCCGCTCCCCCAGCGCCGTGTAGATCGCCGCGAACAGTCCGCCGACCACCGCCAGCAGATCACCGGTGAAGGCCTGCGCGGACACCGTGAAGTCGGCGCCGGTGGCCAGCACGGCACCGACGACCGCCACGCCGATCCCGGCCCACACCCCGGCCGGGAGCCGGCGGCCCTGGGCCCGGGCGATCAGCCCCTGCCAGACCGGTTGGGTGGCGACCAGCGCCGTCGCCGCAGCCACCGAGGTGAGTTTCGCGCTCGGCATCCAGGTGGCGAAGTGCGCCGCCAGCGCCACCCCGGACAGCACGCAGAACATGCCCTCGCGCCGCCCCGCGCCGGTGACCAACGAGCGGAACTCGGCCCGCCGCCGCAGCACCGCGAACGGGCTCAGCACGCCCACCGCGATCATGTTGCGCCAGAACGCGACAGCCAGTGCCGGCGCGGCGGCGAAGGCGATCAGCGGGGCGGACGACGACACGGCGACGACGGCGAGCGCCAGCGCGCCGGTGGTGAGCAGCTCACGCGGTGGACGATGCGGTTCGAGGGGCACGAGGGGTAATCCTCACACGCCGACGATCACCACGGACCGTCATCATTCGGTTACGATCATGCGCGTCCCCGTCGGGACCCTCTTCTCGCGCCGGAGGCGCCCCTTCCCATGCCCAGATTCCAGGCAGTGCTATTCGATTTCTTCGGCACGCTGACCGGTCCGATCCGACGCGGCAGCGGCCACCGTGCCACTGCCGAGTTGCTCGGTTGCCCACCGGACGCCTACATCGACGTGCTCGACCGCACCTTCTACGAACGCGCCAGCGGACGCTTCGGCGACGCCGAGGCGACCCTGCGTTGGGTCTGCGACCAGGTCGGCGTACGCCCGTCGCCGGAGGCGCTGCGCGCGGCGGTGGCCTGCCGACGGCAGGCGGTACGCGCCGACACCCGACTGCGGGCGGACGCCGTGCCGACCCTGCGGGCGCTACGCGAACGAGGCATGCGCACCGGGGTGATCAGCGACTGCACCCACGAGCTACCGGCGATCCTGCCCGAGCTGGCCGTCGCACCCCTGCTCGACGTGCGGATCTTCTCCATCCAGGCGAAACGCTGCAAGCCGGACCCGGCGCTCTACCTGGCCGCGTGCACCTGGCTCGGCCTGCCGCCGGCGGACTGCCTCTATGTCGGCGACGGGGGCAGCCAGGAGTTGACCGGCGCGCAGCAGGCCGGACTGAGCGCCGTCCGGCTGGCCGCTCCCGATCTGGTCGACCACCTGGCCTTCAACGTCGACAACGACTGGGGCGGCCCGGCCTTGGGCACGCTCGGTGAGGTGGTCCACCTGGTCGACGGCACACCGGTGGCGGTGCCGTCCTGACCGGGTGAGGTCAACGGCGGCGTACCCGGTGCAGCCGGAACGGCTTCCGCGCGGCCCGGACCGCCGATGTCGGCCGGGGTGGCTCGGCGAGCGAGTCGGCCGGCAACTGCCCGCCGTGCACCACGTCGCCGGCGGGCCTCAGCCGCACCAGAGCACAGTCGTCGGCCGCCCAGCGGGCCACCAGGTCGGCCGTCGAGCCGGGCGCGTTGAGTCGCTTCGCCCCCACCAGCGGGGCCAGCGTGTCCCACTCGTCGGTCCCGGGCAGCACCCGGGACACCCGCGCCCGCCAGGTCACGATCCGGCCGCCGTGGTCACCGCGGAGCGTCACCTGCGCCTCGTCGGCCTCGGCCAGCCCCGGTGCGGCCTGCTCGCCGGGACCACTTACCACGCAGAGCGCACCCTCCAGCGGGACGCACCACAACGCGAGGGCCGGGCCGTCGGCCACCGTCACCCAGGCCACCGAGGCCTTCTTCATCGCCTCGTCGACCAGCGGAGTGCTGTTGTGCTCGTCGGTCACCACGGCATCCTCTCGCACCCGGCCCGTCCCGCGCCGCCCGGTCAACCGACGAAGGGCGGAACCAGGATCTCGCCCTTGGCCACCGCCATCACCTGGCCGGAGACGGTCGCGCCCAGCACCGTACCCCCGGCCGCGGTGACCGTGCAGGCCAACGACGACGGCCGTCCCATCTCGACGCCCTGCCGGACGGTGTACGACGACCGTTCGTCAGCCGGCAACAGGCCACTGGCGACCAACCACACCCCGAGCCCGAGCGCCGCCGAGCCGGTCGCCGGATCCTCCGGCACGCCGAGGCCGGGCACGAAGACCCGGGCGTACGCGGTTTGCGTCGCCGCGTCCCAGGAGAAGACGCTGACATGCTCGATTCCGTACCGTCGCGCCGCGAGCGGGTCCACCTGTGCCCGGGCCAACGCCTCGGGGCGTACGGGCAGGAAGGGGAACTCCAGGCCACAGCCGGCCACCCGGGGTGCCGGACCGACGTGGTCGCCGGCCGCCAGGCCCGCCATCTCCAGCAGCGGCTCGGGATCCAGTTCCGGGCCGAGGGTGGGCATGCCACCGGTAAGCGTCGCGCCGCTCTCGGTCACCTCGATCGGCAACACACCGGCACCGCACTCCTGGGTGACCTGGCCCGGCTCGAACAGACCGCGTCGGCTCGCGGTGACCGCCGCGCCCACACTGGGGTGCCCGGCGAACGGCAACTCCTCGACCGGCGTGAAGATCCGGGCCCGGTACGTGACGCCGACCTGCGTGGCGGGCAGCACGAAGACGGTCTCCGAAAGGTTGAACTCCCGGGCCAACGCCTGCATCTGCTCGGTGGCCAGCCCTTCGGCACCGAACACCACCGCGAGCGGGTTTCCCGCGTACGGACGAGCGGTGAACACGTCCACGATCTCGTAAGCCAAGGTCGACATGTTGATAAACCCTAGGCGCTTAGGCTGGTGCCCGTGAGCACGCCGACCCGGGTGTACATCGCCCGCCTCGCCGGAGTCGCCGTCTTCGACCCCAACGGTGACCAGGTGGGACGGGTTCGTGACGCGGTGGCACGGCTGCGGGCGGGCCAGCGCCCACCCGAGGTGGTGGGCCTGGTCGCCGAGATGCCGATGCGGCGGCGCATCTTCCTGTCCATCAACCGGATCACCTCCATCGACGCCGAAGCCGTCGTGCTGGGCAGCGGGACGCTCAACCTGCGCCGGTTCGAGAAGCGCCCCAACGAGCTGCTGGTGCTTCAGGAACTGCTGGATCGCCGGGTGCAGGTCCAGCCGGAGGGCCGGGCGGCGACGGTGGTCGACGTGGCGATGGAGTGCAGCCGAAGCGGCGAATGGTCGCTGGCCCGGGTGGCCGTACGGGAGCAGACCGGCCGCCTCGCCCGCCGGGGCAACCTGCACCAGGTCGAGTGGGACAACGTACGCGGGCTCAGTGGCGTCGCCGACACCCGTGGCACCGCCAACCTGCTGGCCGTGCTGGAGGACATGCGCCCGGCCGACCTGGCCAACGCGTTGCAGGACCTACCCGACCGCCGGCGCAACGAGGTCGCGGCAGCCCTGGACGACCAACTGCTCGCCGACGTGCTCAGCGAACTGCCGGAGCACGACCAGGTCGAGATCCTCGCCGCGCTGGACCGCGAACGGGCGGCCGACGTCCTGGAGGAGATGGACCCGGACGACGCCGCCGACCTGCTCGGCGAGCTGTCGCCGCCGGATCAGGACGTGCTGCTGGACCTGATGGAGCCGGACGAGGCCGATTCGGTGCGGCAGCTGTTGAAGTACACGCCGGGCACCGCCGGCAGCGTGATGACCTCCGAACCGGTCATCCTGCCCCCGGACGCCACGGTCGCGGAGGCCCTCGCCCGGATCCGGGAGCCGCAGCTCTCCCCGGCGGTGGCCGCCCAGGTCTTCGTGACCCGCGCGCCGATGACCACGCCGACCGGCCGCTACCTGGGGATGGTGCATTTCCAGCGGTTGCTGCGTGAGCCGCCCGCCGACATCCTCGGCGGGGTGGTGGTCAACGACATCGACCCGTTGCGTCCGACCACGCCCCTGCCGGAGATCACCCGCCGGATGGCCACCTACGATCTGGTGGCCATGCCGGTGATCGATCGGAACAATCGACTGGTGGGCGCGGTCACCGTGGACGACGTGCTGGACCATTCGCTGCCTCGGGACTGGCGGGACCGGGACGCGGTCATGAGCACCAACGGCGACCCGGCGACGGAGGACACGGATGTCTGAACAGCGCCGGGCGGAACGGCTCGACCTGCCCCGGGAGCCCCGTGGGCTGAAGCTGCCCCGGGTCGACCAGGAGACCTTCGGCCGCTGGGCCGAGGGCATCGCCCGCGGCATGGGTACGGCGAACTTCATCGTCTACATGACGCTTGTCATCTGCGCCTGGTTCGCCTGGAACACGCTCGCCCCGGCGGGCCTGCGCTTCGACCCGTACACCTTCACCTTCCTGACCCTGGTGCTGTCCATCCAGGCCTCGTACGCCGCACCGCTGATCCTGCTCGCCCAGAACCGGCAGGCCGACCGCGACCGGGTGGCGTTCGACGAGGACCGCCGCCGGGCCACGTTGCAGAAGGCCGACACGGAGTACCTGGCCCGGGAGATCGCCGCGCTGCGGATCGCGCTGGGTGAGGTGGCGACCCGGGACTTCGTCCGCTCGGAGCTGTCCCGGTTGGCCGAGGAGTTGGACGAGGCCGCGCAGCGCCGGCAACGGTTGGAGCGCCGGCAGCGGGAGGGTACGACCGGACGGGCCGGCGGGGACGGTCTCGACGAGCCGCGTGACGACCTGGACGGTGATCATCCGAAAGACGGCCGGCGGGACACCGATACCCCGCACCGCCCGAAAACCTGATCGAATCGCTCACAACCACCGCCGCTGGCACCGGTGACGCTGAGCCACCGACGTAACATTGCCGCCATGTCAGCTCCCGTCAGCACCGTCAACGACGCTGTTCAGGCCGCTCTGGCCACCGTCAACGACCCGGAGATCCGCCGGCCGATCACCGAACTCGGCATGGTCCGCTCCGCCGAGGTCGACCAGGACGGTGTGGTCCGGGTCGAGCTGCTGCTCACCGTGGCCGGCTGCCCGCTGAAGGACAAGCTGCGCTCGGACATCACCGCCGCGGTGAGCGCGGTGAGCGGGGTCACCGGTGTCGAGATCGAATTCGGCGTGATGAGCCCGGAGCAGCGCCAGGGTCTTCAGGCCAAGCTGCGGGGCGGCAGCGCCGGCGAGGAACCGGTCATCCCCTTCGCCCAGCCCGGCTCCCGCACCCGGGTGTACGCGGTGGCCAGCGGCAAGGGCGGCGTGGGGAAGTCCAGCGTGACGGTGAACCTGGCTGCCGCGCTGGCCGCCCGGGGCCTGTCGGTCGGCGTGGTCGACGCGGACATCTATGGACACTCCGTGCCGCGGATGCTCGGCGCGGACGGCCGTCCCACCCGGGTCGAAGACATGATCATGCCGCCGCAGTCGCACGGCGTGAAGGTCATCTCGATCGGCATGTTCACCTCCGGCAACGCCGCCGTGGTCTGGCGCGGGCCGATGCTGCACCGGGCGTTGCAGCAGTTCCTCGCCGACGTCTACTGGGGCGACCTCGACGTGCTCCTGCTCGACCTGCCGCCGGGCACCGGTGACGTGGCCATCTCCCTGGCCCAGTTGCTGCCCAACGCGGAGATCCTGGTGGTCACCACGCCCCAGGCCGCCGCCGCCGAGGTGGCCGAGCGGGCCGGCGCGATCGCGCTGCAGACCCACCAGCGGGTGGTCGGTGTGATCGAGAACATGTCCTGGCTGGAGCTGCCGGACGGCTCCCGGATGGAGGTCTTCGGCGCCGGTGGCGGCCAGACCGTGGCCGACTCGCTGACCCAGACCATCGGCGCGCAGGTGCCGCTGCTGGGCCAGGTGCCGCTGGACACCCGGGTACGCGAGGCCGGCGACGAGGGCAACCCGATCGTGCTCGCCGCACCGGACTCCCCGGCGGCGCAGGCGTTGAACAAGGTCGCCGACCGGCTCGCGGTGCGCCGCGAGTCGCTGCTCGGCAAGCCGCTCGGCCTCAAGCCGTCCGGTCGCTGACCCGCTCCGCTCGCTGCAACCACGACCGCCGGCCACCCGAGAGGGTGACCGGCGGTTCGGCGTGGGTAGGGCATCCGCAGGCGCGGGCTCAGGTGACCTCGTCGTAGCTGGCGCTGCGCGGTGCCGGCGCGGTCGCGGGTGGCGAGGCGGTCGCGGAGGAGCCGGGGGTACGCGGGTCCGCCGCGGTAGCCACGTCCTTGATGTCCTTCTGTACCTTTGTGACATCCGACCGCAGATCGTCGTACATGCCCTGGAGGGGTTTACGGATCGCCTGCTCGTCTTCCTCGCTGAGCAGGTGCTTGCGGATGAACGCCTTCGGGTGCAGGTCCTCCAACTGGATGTCGGTGCCGAGTTCCTTGCTCAGGTCGGTGGTCGCGTTACGGGCCATGTTGCGCAGGTTCCGCACCATGCGCAGGCCGTCGCCGATCACCGCCGGCAGCCGGTCACCGAAGATCAGCAGCGCCAGCAACAGCAGCGCGCCGACCTCCCACACGTTCAGGTTCTCGAACACCCCTGGGCCTCCTCACCGGGCTACGCAGCAAGACTACGCACGTCACGGGCCGGTCAGAAGGGGGGACGAGCTCACTTCGCGTCGGCCGCGAGGGTCACCGAGGTGTTTTGCCGGGTGGCGCCTCGGCGGTACTCGACCGTCACCACCGAGCCGGGCGCGTACTTGCGGACCAGGGCGATCAGGTCGGTCGGCTCGGTCATCGGCCGGCCGTTGAGGCGCAGGATCACGTCACCGGCCCGCAGACCCGCACCGGCCGCCGGGCCGGACGGCTCCACGGCCGCCAGGCGTACGCCGGAGCCGTTGGTGTTCGACCCGGGTCCACCCACCTGGGCGCCGATCACCGTACGGCGGGCCTTGCCGGTGCCGATGATCTCCTGGGTGATCCGCTTCGCCTGGTTGATCGGAATGGCGAAGGCGAGCCCGATGTTGCCGGCCTCCTGCCCCTCCGACACCAGCGACTTGATCGTGGAGTTGACGCCGATCACCCGCCCGGCCGCGTCGACCAGCGGCCCGCCGGAGTTGCCGTGGTTGACGGCGGCGTCGGTCTGGATCGCGGCGTAGTAGCGTGTCGGGCCGCCCGGCTCGCCGGCCTGCATCGTCCGGTCCAGGGCGCTGACGATGCCCGCCGTCACCGTGTTGGCCAGGGACAGCGGCGAACCGATGGCCAGCACCGGGTCGCCGACCGCGAGTGCGTCGGAGTCACCGAACTCGACCGGACGCAGCCCGCTACGAGTGACTTTGATCACCGCGATGTCGGACTCCTCGTCCTGCCCCACCACGGTCGCCGGGGCCGTACTGCCGTCGTTGAAGACCACGGACGCCTTGCCGGTGCCACCGGCGACCACGTGATCGTTCGTGATCACGTGCCCGTCGGCGCTGACGATGAACCCGGAGCCCTCGCTGATGCCGGCCACCCCCGCCATCCGGACGGTGACGACGCTGGGCAGGACCCGTTCGGCGACCCCGGCCAGTGAGTCCGGTGGACGCTGGGCGAGCGCGGGCGCCGGACCCGGCGCGGCACCGAGCACCGGCCCGGCGGCACCTCCGCGTACGGCGAACGCGTAGCCGAGCGCACCGCCCAGGGTGCCCGCGAGCAACGCCGTGATCAGGGGAATGAGCAGCATCTGGCGCAGTTTCGGGTGCCGGGGTGCATCCGGATCGGTCACCGGCTCCGGCTCGGTTCCCGGCATCGGCGCGGCCGGTACCACCACCGCCGCCGGGGCGTACGGATCACGCCACGGGTCGGCGAGCGCATCGGACCACCACGGCGAGGCAGCCGACTGCCCGCCGTACGGCGGTGTCGTCGGTGCGCCTCCCGGCGGGTGTCCGGGCCCCGGCGTGCCTGCCGGTGCGCCGCTCGCGCCGGGCTGGCGCCAGTCCCAGCCGTCGGTCACTCGGTGCCTCCCAGTCCGTCCCCGGTATCCGCGATCCGCGATGGATGCCGCCGGACGTGCGGTCGACGGGATACCGCTTCCAGGATTGCACGGATGTGCCGCATGGGGTCAGCGGTTGTCACCGCGGGTGGGTGCCCGGCTGCGCCCGTGGCGGGCCGCCTCTAGAGTCACAGTGCCCACCCGCCCCCCGCTTCACGCTCGCTGCCCGGAGGTGTCCCATCGCCACGGTCGCTGGTTCCGGCAGTTCGGCGAACCCGGCGTTGCACTTCGCCGAGTCGTACGTGCCCGAGGACCTCGTGCTACGGACCGCGCGCAGTCTGGCCAACGAGGTCGGCCTCGACGCGGTCACCCCCGGGGCCGGTGCCGCGTTGCGCCTGCTCGCCGCAGCCGGTAACGCCCGCGCGGTGGTCGAGATCGGCACCGGCACCGGGGTCAGCGGGGTCTGGCTGTTGCGCGGCATGCGCCCCGACGGTGTGCTCACCACCATCGACGTGGAGGTGGAGCACCAGCGCATCGCCCGACGCATCTTCACCGAGGCGGGCTTCGTCGCCGGCCGGACCCGGATCATCACCGGGCGGGCGCTTGACGTCCTGCCCCGGCTCGCGGACGGCGCGTACGACCTGGTCTTCGTCGACGCCGAGGCGACCGGCTTCACCGCCTGCGTGGACGCCGCGCTGCGGCTGCTGCGGCCCGGCGGTGTGCTGGTGCTCAACGGCGCGCTGGCCGGCGGCCGGATCGGTGACCCGGCCGCCCGCGACGCGGAGACGGTGACGGTGCGCGAGGCGGTCAAGGCCATCCGGGAGTCGGAGCACTGGATCCCGGCGCTGCTGCCGGTCGGGCACGGCCTGCTGGCCGCGGTCCGCTGCTGACCTGCCGCGTTCCGCGCTGACCTGGCAGCAGGGCGATCTCAGCGGAGCGTGGCCAGCCACCGCAGCAGGCCGCGTACGCCCCACCCGGTCGCACCCCGGGTCAGCTCCGCGTCGTCCCGCTCGCACCAGGAGGGTGCCGACATGTCGATGTGCAGCCACTTCTCGCGCAGCTCGCCGGTGAACTCGCGCAGGTAGAGCGCGGCCAGCACGGAACCCCCGCCCTGGGTCGGCGCGCTGTGCAGGTCGGCCAGTTCGCTGCCGAGGTGCTCGACGTAGTCGGTCGGCAACGGCATCCGCCAGGCGGCCTCGCCGGCCTCCGCGACCGCGGCCAGCACGTCGTCGGCGAGCTGGTCGTTGTCGCTGTAGAGGGCACCGGTGCGGGTGCCGAGCGCGATGGCGTTCGCCCCGGTCAGGGTGGCCAGGTCGATCAGCAGGTCGGGCTTGAGCTCCGCGACGGCGTACGCCAGGGCGTCGGCGAGCACCAGCCGCCCCTCCGCGTCGGAGTTCGTCGTCTCGCTGGTCAGCCCGCCGTAGTGCCGGATGATGTCGCCGGGGCGGAACGCCGCGCCGCTGACCATGTTCTCGGCCAGCGGGGCGAGCGTGGTGATGCGCACCGGCAGTTGCAGCGCCGCCGCACCGAGGGTCGCCGCCACGACGGCAGCCGCACCGGCCATGTCCTTGCGCATCAGCTTCATGGCCGGCACCGGCTTGATCGAGATGCCGCCGGTGTCGAAGGTGATGCCCTTACCCACAAGCACCACATGGGTGCTCGCCTCGGCCGGTTGCCAGTCCAGCTCGACCAGCCGGGGACCGCTCGCCGAGCCACCGCCGACGGCGAGGATTCCGCCGAAGCCCTCGGCGGCCAACTCCTCGGGCTCACGCACCCGCAGCCGCAGTCCGGGCAGGTCAGTGGCGGCGGCAGCGACCTGGTCGGCGAACCACTGCGGGTTCTTCACCGAGGAGGGCGTGTTGGTGAGGTCGCGGGCCAGCCGGGTCATCGTGGCGGTGGTGCGGGCCACCTCCAGCGCCTGCTGGTAGGCCTCCGGCTCGGCGACCGCCAGGTCCACGCCGGTCAGCGCGGGCGCCTCGGCGTCGGCACCCAACCGGTAGCGGTAGGAGGCCAGCAACAGCCCTTCGACCAGACCACGGACCGCCTCGGCCGACACACCGACCGGCAACGCCACTGTGATATGGGTCTCATCTTTGCCCGCTCGGGCCAGTGCCGCCCCTGCGGAGCGCCAACCCGGCTCGTCGCCGTCCCCGATGCCGACCAGCAGCAGTCGAGCCGGAGCAGCGCCCGGGCGAAGCTGCCGATGCGCTTCGCCGGCCCGGCCGGTCAGCCTGATCATCGAAGCCAACGCAGCAGCCTCGTCGGCGACCTCTGCGGGCAGTGCCACGGCGGTGGGAACCGGTGCGGCCGACGCGTCGGCGGCGGCGCCCGGTCGCAGGGGCAGTGCTACGGCGTCGAGCTGGTCCGGCTCGGCGATCAGACGAATGGCGAGCACGCGGAGCCGTACCTCCTGAAGAAGATCGCGGGTCGAATTGCCCACGAAATGGTATGAAGGCCCTGAGCCACCGGTCGAGCCGGTGCCTCAGGGCCTGGGTACGGCTGCGGGAGCCGTACCCGAAACGAACCGTCCGCGGCGGCGAACATCGCCGACCAGACCGACCTTCGTATCAGCCGGCCGCCGCCTTCAGCGCGTCACCGAGCGCGGTCGCCTCGTCGGGAGTCATCTCGACGACGAGCCGGCCACCACCCTCCAGCGGGACCCGCATGACGATGCCCCGGCCCTCCTTGGTGACTTCCAGCGGACCGTCGCCCGTCCGCGGCTTCATCGCCGCCATGTTGTCTCCCCTCAGACCTACACCAGGGTCGGTGGGTTGCCCCACAGCCACTTCGCCATGACCTCCCGCAACTTGCACGGGGGCGTCGACCAACGATTTTCCCTGATGAACACCGCCGGACCCAAACCGAAGCAGCATTGATGTAACAGCATCTAGCTTATCCCGAGATGGCCTGTCACAATGTGCGGTCATGCAGGCACGGTCGGCACTATTCGACCTGTACGGCGACCACCTCCGGCCCCGGGGTGGCCGGGCACCGGTTGCTGCCCTGGTCAAACTCCTGGCTCCGCTCGGGATCGCGCCGCCGGCCGTTCGTACCGCGGTGTCCCGCATGGTGCGACAAGGCTGGTTGGAACCGGTCAAACTGATGTCCGGCCCCGGATATTCGATCACACCCAAGGCGGGCCGCCGACTCGACGACGCCGCCTCCCGGATCTACCGCACCGGCCGGGTCACCTGGGACGGACGGTTCGACCTGCTGGTGCTCGACGCCCCGTCCGCCCGGCGGGACCGGCAACGCCTCGCCGCTAACCTCCGCTACCTCGGCTACGGCACGCTCGACGAGCAGGTCTGGGTGGCCACCCGGCCCGGCGAGGACGTCGACCTGATGCTTGACGAGGCGGGCGTACGCTTCGAGCGGTTCAGCGCCGCGCACGCCGCCGGCACCCCCGGCGCGATGGGCCTGGTCCGCCGGGCCTGGGACCTGGCCGAGATCGGCCGGGCCTACGAACAGTTCGTCGCCGAGCAGCGCGCCCTGCTGAGCGGAATCACCGCGCGCAGCGGCGACGAGGAGGCGTACGCGGCCCGATTCCGGTTGGTGCACGCGTGGCGTACCTTCCTTTTCCGAGACCCGCAGCTGCCCCCGGCGCTGCTGCCCGAGCGCTGGCCCGGCACCGCCGCGGCCAGCTTCTTCGACCGGCACGCGGCCCGGCTCCGGCCGGCGGCGGACCGGTACGTCGAGCAGTGCCTCGACGGTGGTAACCGGATGATCCGACAGAAGGAACGCCAGACGTGACCGAACTGCTCGTCGACCGCACCGATGCCGTCGTCACCCTCACCCTGAACCGCCCGTCGGCGATGAACTCGCTGAACGTGGCGCTCAAGGAGGCCCTGCGGGACACTCTCGCCGAACTGGAAGCCGACCGCAGTTGCCGGGCGGTCGTGCTGGCCGGCGCCGGCGGCTCGTTCTGTGCGGGACAGGATCTGCGCGAGCACGTGGCCACCCTCGAATCGGGTGCCGGGAAGACCCTGGACACGGTCCAGGCGCACTACAACCCGATCGCCGCCCGGCTGTCCAGCCTGCCCAAGCCGGTGGTGGCCGCCGTCCGTGGCATGGCCGCCGGGGCTGGCGCCTCGCTGGCGTTCCTGGCCGACATCCGCGTCGGTGGGCCGTCGACCAAGTTCCTGATGGCGTTCGCCAAGGTCGGTCTCGCCGCCGACACCGGCGCGTCGTGGACGCTGCCCCGGCTGGTCGGCCACGCCAAGGCCATCGAGCTGCTGATGCTCGCCGAGCCGGTGGGCGCCGACGAGGCGTGCCAGCTCGGCCTGCTCAACCGGATGGTGGACGACGACGAGGGCGTGCTGCCGGCCGCTCAGGAACTCGCCGCCCGGCTCGCCGCCGGCCCGACCGTGGCGTACGGCGCGATCAAGCGTCAGCTCTCCGTCGCCGACGCCGGCACGCTTGCCGACGCGCTGGCCGCCGAGGCGCAGGCACAGGCGATCTGCGGCGGCACCAACGACCACCGGGCGGCCACCATGGCCTTCGTCAACAAGCAGCGGCCCGTCTTCGAGGGCCGCTGAGCACGTCAGTCGTCCTCTTCCGGATCCTGGTTCGCCTCCGCGCCGAGCACGAACGCCTGCATCGACAACTCGTCGCCGGAGGGTGAGACGAAGGCGGGAAGCTCCTGCGGGCCGAGTTCCTGCACGTACGCCCAGAACAGCCGGACCGCCTCCGCCGGCGAGTCGGCCTCGATCGGCAGATCCAGGCTGACCAGCCAGGACTGTCGCTGCGGCGGGGGTCCGAGCCGCTCCACCAGGTCGCGGAAGGCCCCCGCGTCGAGGGCAGTCACCGGGCCGCCGAGGGCGAGCGTGTCGGCCGGCACCGGTTCGTCGAAGGCCCGCCGGGTGTACGTCACCACAAGCGCCTGCGGCCCACGGTCGGACTGCGGGTCGTCCGGATCCTCCGGAAGCCAGCTGGTCGGCGCGGCCACCCGGCCCACCGCCACCAGCCGCAACGGCTCGTCGGCCAGCACCGCGACCTGGTCACCGACGCGCGGCAGGGCGGCGACGTCCGCCAGGCCGGTCAACTCCAGCGTGTCGTGGTGCACGAGGCGCTCGGCGTCGTACCGGCCGGCGGGCAGGAGCACCGCCCAGGTGCCCGTACCGTCGGCCTGGCTCGCCCCGTCCACCCGGGGTGCGGTGTCGGTCGTCATGCCTCTATCCCATCACGGCCGCACCGGGCGGCACGACGTGACAGCCCGCGACGTGATCGTCGACCATCCCGGTGGCCTGCATCAGCGCGTACGCCGTGGTCGGGCCGACGAACCGGAAGCCACGCCGCTTGAGTGCCTTGGCCATCGCCGTGGAGGCGTCGGTCAAGGCCGGCACCTCTGCGAAGCTGGCCGGCCGGGGCCGACTCGGCGGCGCGAAGGACCAGAGCAGCTCGGACAGGCCCTCGGGCAACTCCAGAGCGGCCCGGGCGTTCGCGATCGCTGCTTCGATCTTGGCGCGGTTGCGGACGATGCCGGTGTCGGCGAGCAGCCTTGCCACGTCGGCCTCGCCGTAGCCGGCGACCGCGCTGATCCGGAAGTCGTCGAAGGCCCGCCGGAACGCCTGCCGCTTGCGCAGAATCGTCAGCCAGGACAACCCGGACTGGAACGCCTCCAACGTCATTCGTTCGTAGAGGGCGTCGTCTCCGCGCACCGGGCGGCCCCACTCCTCGTCGTGGTAGACCACGTAGTCGGCAGTGCCCGCGCCCCAGGGGCAGCGCGGTAGCCCGTCGGCCCCGATCACCAGCTCAGTCACGGCATCCAGGCTAGGACCACCCACCGACAGGCCGGCGGCGCGCCGTGGTGCCGGGCCGAGCGACGGTGGGACGAACTCAGGGCAGGCGACCCTGCTCGACCTGACGGGCGAAGCGTCGTAGCGCCTGGGTCAGACCGAACTTCGAGCCGGGCCAGAGCACCGGCCAGGCCACCCGGCCGGCCGGGCCACCCGGCAGATGGAACCACTCGTGCCAGACCACCTGGCTGCGCCCGCTCGCCAACGGGGTGCAGCGCAGCACCCCCGGCCCACGCAGCAGCGTGCCGCAGTGCACCACGCCGATCTCGTACGGCGCGTCCACCCGTACCACCCGCATCCGGTCCCGCAGCACGGTCGGGCCGAGCGTGGTGACCGCCTCGACCAGGCTGCCCTCGCCGCCGTCCCCCTCGACCACGCGCACCGTGGTGAACGGGATCCACTCGGACTGTCGCTCCCAGGCGAGCAGCGCCGCGAAGACCTGCTCCGCCGGGGCGTTGACGATCACGGTGGCGGTGACCTCACCGGCACCCCGTTGGGCCGCCTCGCGAAGCTCGTCCGCCGCGTCGGGGTCGGTCACGGCGACTCCGCGCGCACCGCCGACGCGCGCGGCTCCTCCTCCGCGACCCCGTCGCCCTCCTCCGCCCTGGTCGCCAGGTCCGTCTTGGCCGCTGCGTCCGCCTTGGTCGCCGGGTCCGCCTTGGTCGCCGGGTCGGTCGGCTTCGTCGTCGTGTCGTCCGGCTCGGCGTCGTGCTTGTCGAGGTCGATGTCGACCGCGCCGTCGCTGTCGCGCGTCGCCTCGGGTGCCGGGCCGCGGGCCAGGCTCGCGGACTGCTCACGGGCGCTGCGCAGGGCGTCGGCCTCGGCCGTCCGTCCCTCCCGCAGCGCGGTCACCTCGGCCTCCAGTACGCCGATCAGCTCGGTCTTGTACCCGATGTCGTACGCCGCCCGACGCATCGCCTGGTCGACCTGGGCCATCCGGTACCCGCGCAACGCGGTGTCGAAGCGCACCTCGCCGACGTCCGACTCGCGCAGTGGCCGGTCGCCGGGCAACGGCACCGCACGGCCGTCCGCCTCGGCCGGCACCAGGCCGGGATCCTGGCCGTTGACCAGGACCGTCACGCCGAACACCACCGCCGCGACGGTGACCGCCACGACCACCAGGAGCAGAAGCTGACCCATGTACTGATCGTGGCATGTCCGGCGGTGCAGAGCGACCCCTCCCGGCGTGCCGTACCGGACGGGCCCCGCCACCTGCGACCGGATAGCGTCACGGTGTCCGGCGGCGGGTCGCCGGGCGGCGTACGGCGTGAAGGAGGCGGGGTGTCCGGGGTGCTGCGGCTCGGTGGACGCACGTTCGACCCCGACGAGCTGGTGGTGATGGCGATCGTCAACCGCACTCCGGACTCGTTCTTCGACCGGGGCGCGACGTTCGCCGCCGACAGCGCTCTGCGGGCCGTGGAACGGGCCGTGGACGAGGGCGCGGAGATCGTCGACATCGGCGGGGTGAAGGCCGGCCCCGGTGCCGAGGTCGACGTGGCCGAGGAGATCCGCCGTACCGTCGACACCATCGCCGCCGTCCGGGCCGCCTTTCCCGACGTGGTGATCTCGATCGACACCTGGCGGGCCGAGGTCGCGGTGGAGGCGGTCGCGGCCGGCGCGGACCTGCTCAACGACACCTGGTCGGGGGCGGATCCGGCGCTGGCCCAGGTCGCCGCCCGCACCGGTGCCGGCCTGGTCTGCTCGCACGCCGGCGGGCTCAGTCCGCGTACCCGCCCGCACCGGGCCGCCTTCGCCGACGTGGTGACCGACGTGGTGACGACGGTGACCGGGCTCGCCGAACGTGCGGTGTCACTCGGCGTACGCCCCGACGGGATCCTCATCGACCCGGCGCACGACTTCGGCAAGAACACCCGGCACTCGCTGGAGATCACCCGGCGGCTCGGCGAACTGACCGCCACCGGTTGGCCGCTGCTGGTCGCCCTGTCGAACAAGGACTTCGTCGGCGAGACGTTGGACCTGCCGGTCGACGAGCGGCTGGAGGGCACGCTGGCCGCCACCGCGGTCTCCGCCTGGCTGGGTGCCCGGGTCTTCCGCGCCCACCAGGTACGCCCGACCCGACGCGTCCTGGACATGGTCGCCAGCATCCGGGGCAGCCGTCCACCGGCGGTCAGCCGACGAGGACTCGCCTGAGAGCCAGGGGCTCGCCTGAGCCGACAGGGCTCGTTTGAGCCCGGCGGGTCAGGTCCAGTGCAGGATCCGGCGCCGCCACGCGTAGAGCAGCCCGAGGGCGAGCACGGCCACGAAGATCGCCATCTCCACGACGGTGACCAGGCCGAAGTCCGGACGGTCGAAGATCAGCGCCCACGGGAAGAGGAAGACCGCCTCGACGGCGAAGAGAACGTACAGGTAGGCGTAGACGTAGTAGCGGATCTGCATCTGCGCCCAGTCGCCACCGACCGGGTCGACACCGCACTCGTAACTTGCCCGTTTTCCGGGTGGATCGGCTGGTCGAGCGGGCCGCAGCACCCGGTTCGCCGAGAAGGCAACTACCAAGAAGAGGACGCTGACGAGCAGCAGCAGCCCGAGCGTCGCGTACGAGCCCAGATAGCCGGTCACAGCAGGTCAGCCTACCGTCCGGTGGTCGGGGCCACGACCGGCAGCGCGGCGGTGATCTGGATTACCCGGACGGCACGAAACAGCGCAAGACGCCACATAAACCTCCACATTTCGGTCCCAGGGAACGGACCTCCGGCAAAGGTGCGAGGTCGATTCGACGTAGGCTCTCGGGTGAGGACGACGCGCCGCACCGCGGCGCGCAGCGAAGCGAGGTGCGGGCGTGACCAAGCAGATCCGCCAACTGGACCGAGTGGTCATCCGATTCGCCGGTGACTCCGGCGACGGCATGCAGCTCACCGGTGACCGGTTCACCTCGGAGACAGCCCAGTTGGGCAACGACATCTCCACGCTGCCCAACTTCCCCGCCGAGATCCGGGCGCCCGCCGGCACCCTGCCGGGCGTGTCGAGCTTCCAGGTGCACTTCGCCGACTACGACATCCTGACGCCGGGCGACGCACCGAACGTGCTGGTGGCGATGAACCCGGCGGCGCTCAAGGCGAACCTCACCGACCTGCCCCGCGGCGCGGACATCATCGTCAACACCGACGAGTTCACCAAGCGCAACCTGGCCAAGGTCGGGTACGCGAGCAGCCCGCTGGACGACGACACGCTCGACGGATACGCCGTGCACCCGGTGGCGCTGACCTCGATGACCATCGGCGCGCTGGCCGAGCTCGACGTGTCCAAGAAGGACGCCGAACGGGCCAAGAACATGTTCGCCCTCGGTTTGCTCAGCTGGATGTACTCCCGGCCGTACGAATCGACCCTGCGTTTCCTGGAGCGCAAGTTCGCCAAGCGCCCGGAACTGGTCGCGGCGAACGTGGCAGCCTTCAAGGCCGGCTGGAACTTCGGCGAGACCACCGAGGACTTCGCCGTCCGCTACGAGGTCAAGCCCGCGAAGATGCCGGCGGGCACCTACCGCAACATCACCGGCAACGCGGCGCTGTCGCTGGGCATCGTCGCCGCCGGGGTCCGTTCCGGTCTGCCGGTCTTCCTCGGGGCGTACCCGATCACTCCGGCCTCGGACATCCTGCACGAGTTGAGCAAGCACAAGCGCCTCGGCGTGACCACCATGCAGGCCGAGGACGAGATCGCCGCGATCGGTGCCGCGCTGGGAGCGTCGTACGGTGGTGCGCTCGGTGTGACCACGACCAGCGGTCCGGGGGTGGCTCTCAAGAGCGAGACGAT
Source organism: Verrucosispora sp. FIM060022 (assembly GCF_003977705.1). Lineage (NCBI taxonomy): Bacteria > Bacillati > Actinomycetota > Actinomycetes > Micromonosporales > Micromonosporaceae > Micromonospora > Verrucosispora sp. FIM060022. The sequence continues at coordinate 164,151 of NZ_RQIV01000004.1, read as the reverse complement.
CTCGCTGGCGGTGGCCCTGGAGTTGCCGCTGCTCATCGTCGACGTGCAGCGGGCCGGACCGTCCACCGGCATGCCGACCAAGACCGAGCAGGCCGACCTGAACATCGCGCTGTTCGGTCGGCACGGCGAGGCCCCGGTGGCGGTGATCGCCCCGAAGTCGCCCTCCGACTGCTTCTACGCCGCGCTGGAGGCGGCCCGGATCGCGCTGACGTACCGCACTCCGGTGATCCTGCTGTCGGACAACTACGTCGCCAACGGCTCCGAGCCGTGGCTGCTGCCGGACGTGGAGTCGCTGCCCGACCTGCGGGTCGAGTTCGCCACCGCGCCCAACGGCGAGGACGGCACCACCTTCCTGCCGTACCTGCGTGACCCGCAGACCCTGGCCCGGCCGTGGGCCATCCCGGGCACGCCCGGCCTTGAGCACCGCATCGGCGGTCTGGAGAAGGCCGACAAGACCGGCGACATCTCGTACGACCCGGCCAACCACGACTTCATGGTGCGTACCCGGGCCGCCCGGATCGAGACCATCCCGGTGCCGGACGTCGAGGTGGAGGATCCCGACGGCGACGCCCGGGTGCTGGTGCTCGGCTGGGGCTCGACGTACGGCCCGATCGGCGCGGCCTGCCGGGGCCTGCGCCAGCGCGGACTGCCGGTCGCGCAGGCGCACCTGCGACACCTCGCGCCGATGCCGGCGAACCTGGGCGCGGTGCTGCGCTCCTACGACCGGGTGGTCATCCCCGAGATGAACCTCGGCCAGCTCGCCCACGTGATCCGGGCGCGCTACCTGGTCGACGCGATCGGCTACAACCAGGTCCGCGGCCTGCCGTTCACCGCCGCCGAGCTGGAGACGATGCTGGAAGAGGTCCTGAAGAATGTCTGAGCCCGTCGCCCTCAAGCTCACCGCCAAGGACTTCAAGTCCGACCAGGAGGTGCGCTGGTGCCCCGGCTGCGGTGACTACGCGATCCTCGCGGCCGTCCAGCAGTTCATGCCGGAGCTGAACATCCCCCGGGAGAACATCGTCTTCGTCTCGGGCATCGGCTGCTCGTCGCGGTTCCCGTACTACATGAACACGTACGGCATGCACTCGATCCACGGCCGGGCCCCGGCGATCGCCACCGGCCTGTCGGTCTCCCGTCCGGACCTGTCGGTCTGGGTGGTGACCGGTGACGGTGACGCGCTCTCCATCGGCGGCAACCACCTGATCCACGCGCTGCGCCGCAACGTCAACCTCAAGATCCTGCTGTTCAACAACCGGATCTACGGCCTGACCAAGGGGCAGTACAGCCCGACCTCCGAGGTCGGCAAGATCACCAAGTCGACCCCGGTCGGCTCGGCGGACGCGCCGTTCAACCCGATCTCGCTGGCGCTGGGTGCGGAGGCCACCTTCGTTGGCCGGACCATCGACTCCGACCGCAAGCACCTCCAGTCGGTGCTGCGCGCCGCCGCCGAGCACGAGGGCTCGGCGTTCGTGGAGATCTACCAGAACTGCAACATCTTCAACGACGGGGCGTTCGACCAGCTCAAGGACCCGGGCATCCGGGACGATCACCTGATCCGCCTGGAGCACGGCCAGCCGATCACCTTCGGCAAGGACGGGCAGTTCTGCGTCGTACACCCGCCTGGTGGGTTCGGTCTGGAGGTCCGCGAGACCGCGAGCACCCCGGCCGAGGAGATCGTCGTGCACGACGCGGGCGTCGCCGACCCGGCGTACGCGTTCGCGCTGTCCCGGCTGCCCGGCTTCGACCTGCGCAACACCCCGATCGGGGTGTTCCGCTCGGTGGCCCGGCCGTCCTACGACAGTGTGGTGCAGGCGCAGGTCGCCGAGGCGAAGGCGAGCGTCACCGAGACCCCCGAGCAGCAGCTCGCCGGCCTGTTGGGCAGCGGCGACACCTGGACCATCGTCGGCTGACGACCGCAGCGAAGGGCGGGGCGTTCCTCTCGGAACGCCCCGTCCCTGCGTTCGGCCGCCCTGCCGGGGTCAGGGCAGGGTGTTGGCGGTGGGCCGGTCGTCGCGTACGTGGACCAGCATGTCGCCGGTCTCGACGACCGCGCCCGCCTGGTCCGCCAGGGTGACCACCTTGCCACGCCGGACCAGTGCGATCACCAACGATTCCAGCTCGCGGGGATTCCGGCCGACCTCGTGCCGCTCGGCCGACCGCATGGCCAACGCCATACCCTGACCGGGGGTCAGCAGATCCTCCACCACGTCGATCAGCGGTGGCGCGGAGGTGGACAGCCCGAGCAGCCGACCGGCGGTGGCCGAAGAGACGATCACGTGGTGCGCACCGCTCTGCTTGAGCAGCGGAGCGTTCTCCGCCTCCCGGGCGGCGGCGATGATCCGCACCTGACCGGCGGTGAGCTGACGCACGGTCAACGCGACCAGCACGGAGGCGTCATCACTGTCGGTCGCGATGATCACCGCTTTGGCGGTCCGCACATGGGCCTGGTTGAGCACCGAGGACCGGGTCGCCGAGCCTTCGATCGCCACCAACCCGTTCGAGGTGGCCTGCCGCAACGCCGCCCCGCTGCGCTCCACCACGACGATCCTGGACTTGTCGAGCCCGTTCTCCTGGAGCGCCGAGATGGCGCTGCGACCCTTGGTGCCGTAGCCGCAGATGATGACGTGGTCCTTCAATTTCCTCTCCCACCGGTGCAGGCGACGTCCGGTCCGGTACTGCTCGGTCAGCACCTCCAGGGTGGTGCCGACCAGGATGATCAGGAACAGCACCCGGGCCGGGGTGATCAGCAGGACGTTCACCAGCCGAGCGCTCTGGGAGGCCGGCACGATGTCGCCGTAGCCGGTGGTCGACAACGAGACCACCGCGTAGTAGAAGCAGTCCAGCAGGGTCAAGCCGTCGTCGTTGATGTCGCGGTACTGGTCCCGTTCGAGATAGACCGCCGCGACCACGATCAACACCAGCCCGACGGCGGCGGCCAACCGTAGGCTCAACGCGCTCAGCGGGCCACGCCGCTGCGCGGGAAAATGGATCACCGCGGGACCTGCCCCGCCTCCGTCGCCTGCACGAGCACAACATAGCCCTTGGTCGGCAATCCGCACGCCGAGGTGCCCAAGCACCTGCTCTGCGGGTACGCAGTGCAGTTGGGTGGGCGGTGCAGGCGGGCGAGCGGGACGGCGTCGGCGACGCCGGCCGGGCATGATGGGTGGGTCAGCGCAGGACCGGCGAGAGTGAGGCCCGCATGTCGTTACTGCGACGGGTGATCGGCGTAGTGCTGCGCCGGGAACGCCAACGCCAAGGCCTGACGCTACGTGAGGTCGCCCGGGCCGCCGGAGTCTCCGTGCCCTACCTGTCCGAGGTGGAACGGGGGCGCAAGGAGGCGTCGTCCGAGGTGCTCGCGGCCGTCTGCCGCGCGCTCGGCCTCTACCTCTCCGACCTTCTCGAAGCGGTACGCGACGACCTGCGCCGGGTCGAACGCCGGATGCCCTCCACCCCGCTGGGTACGGCACCGCTCGGCAGCCAACCGCCTCCCGGCCGGCACGCCGGCGGCTCGGTGATCTCGTCCACCCGGTCCGCCTCCGGCGGCACCCCGAGCCCGGTCGCCCGACTCGGCGCGGTCGGATCCCATGCATCCTCGGGTTGGCTCAACGCCACCGGTGGGCTGGCGGGCTCCAGCAGTGGGCTTGCCGGCACCAGCGGTGGGCTTGCCGGCACCGTCGGGAACGAACTCGCCGGGTTGCCGTTCGGCGGGTTCGCACCCGTGGGCGGCGTCAGTGGAGGCCTGCGGATCACGGTGTTCACCGACCGACTCGACACCGAGGCGGACCAGCATGGTCGAGTGGTCGCCCGTGGTGCGCTGCGTCGCCCGGCAACGGTCACCAGGCCCAGCGGCAGCGCGCTGCGCCGAGCCCGACGGATGCGGTCCGCCGCGCTGACGGTCCGGTTGCTGCGTACGCCCTTCCGCTCCGACAGCCGCCCCCGGAACACCTCCCGGCGTGGGGGACGACCCGCAGGTCACCTCGTTCCCGGCGTACTCACCCCACTGCTCCGCTCGTCGCGCGACCTCGCCCACCACTAGACGTTCTGCCGAAGGCGGCGCCCCAGGGCCGTTCTGCCGAGGGCGAATCTGCCCCGGGCAGAACCACTGGGAGCCGGGTCCTGGTCCGGTCCAGCCTTGTGAAGGTGCCGGTTCCCGGGCGGTCGTCTCGCCCACCGGCGACGGGAGAGGTGGACGAGATGATCACCATGCTGGACGACGGGCAGCGGACCTTCGGCGACCAGGTGTTCGAGCGGCTGTTGCGGGAGCGGATCGTCTTCCTCGGCAGCGAGGTGACCGACGAGGCCGCCAACCGGATCACCGCGCAGATCCTGCTGCTCGCGGCCGAGGACTCGACCCGCGACATCCGCCTCTACATCAACTCCCCCGGCGGCTCGGTCAGCGCCGGCATGGCTGTCTACGACACCATGCGCTTCGTGCCCAACGACGTGTCGACCCTGGCGCTCGGGCTGGCCGGCTCGATGGGCCAGTTCCTGCTCTGCGCCGGTACCGCCGGCAAGCGGTACGCCCTGCCACACACCCGGATCCTGATGCACCAGCCCTCGGGCGGCATGGGTGGCACCGCCTCCGACATCACCATCCAGGCGGAGAACATGCTGCACGTGAAGCGGACCATGCAGGAACTGATCGCCCGCCACAGCGGGCGCGACCTGACCGAGATCCAGCAAGACTGGGACCGCGACCGCTGGTTCACCGCCGAACAGGCCCGCACCTACGGCCTGATCGACCACGTCCTCACCACCACCACCCAAATCCCCACCCCCTAACCCCCCTCCCACCCCTCCCCACCCGCCCTCGCCGCGCCGCGCCGCGGCCGCCCGCCCGACCGCCGCTTCGCTTCGTCGATCTTGCACTTCTGGTCGTCGAAATGCCCGAGTTGACACCACTTGCCGCGACAGTAAGTGCAAGATCGACGAGGTCGGTCAGCGTTGGGGTGGGGTGGGGTGGGGTGGGCGAGGGCGGGCGGGGCGGGGCGGGGAGGGCGGCTGGGGGCGCCGGATGGCGCGTACCACGACGTCGTTCAGGGTGATCTCCCCGCGCGGGCCGGTGAGGGTGCGCTGACTCTCCTCTGCGGTGAGGATCTCCCATTCCGTCTCGTCCAGACGCGCCGTGATGGCTGCGGCGGTCGCCGACGCCTCGGCGGGCGGACGCTCTCCGACCTGGTGGCCATGCCCGTGCCCCCGGTCATGGCCATGACCTTGCTCATGGCCGTCACCCCGCTCATGGCCAGGGTCTCCGTGGCCCCGGCCCTGGTCGGGGCCAGGGCCAGGGTCGGGGCCAGGGCCAGGGCCAGGGTCGGGGTCGGCGGAGGGGTGCAGGTGGCCGACGATCAGCAGGGTGCCGGCTGGCGCCACCCATTCCGCGAGTCGGTCGTAGAACTCCAGTTGCGGCATCGCCGGATGGGCGTAGTGGGTGGTGACCAAATCGAAGCGTGTCTGCGGCACCCAGCGACTCAGGTCCGCCTCGATCCACGTCAGGCGTTCGGAAACCCCACTCGCCGCTGCGCGTTCGGCGGCGCGGGTGAGTGCCTCGGAGGAGATGTCAGCGGCGGTCACCTGCCAGCCCTGCGAGGCGAGCCAGATCGCCTCGGCACCGGCCCCGCATCCGGCGTCCAACGCCGTACCCGGTGCCAGGGCGCCGATCTCACGCATCAGATAGGGGTTCGGCGGCTTGCTGCTCATGGAGCCGGGACGGCCACCATCACCCTGCCGCCAGTGCTGCTCCCAGTACGCCTTGTCGAAGTCGTGCGCCACAGCCAGTCCCCCGCTCCTGTCGTCAGGTCCGACGATGGTGACAGCCGCAGGGCAGATCGCCAAATTTTCTTGCCAGTCCAGCAAAGGCTGTCCGAGTCGCGCTGCTCACGGGACACCGACTGCCTAACCTTTTTGTGCTGTTTGTCGGTCGCCTGACGGTGCATTGGCAGAGGATTTTCTCAACTGCTCAGGCTGAAGTGCGGTGCTCCCGGCCACGATGACCCGGCCCGGGTGCGCCTGAGCCGACGTCGGATTGCGAGGTGGCGGTGGGTTCTGAAGAGCCGGCCGAGTCACCGCGCCAGAACGGGCACCACGCCATGTCCGCCCACGAGGTGGTGCTCCTGCTCGAAACGGACCCGCGCCGTGGGTTGAGCACGGACGAGGCCGCGCGACGCCTGGAACGGTACGGGCGCAACCTGCTGCCTGCCGCCGGGGGCGGCGGCTTCCTGCGCCGGGCGCTGCGGCAGTTCCACAATCCGCTCATCTACGTGTTGATGGCGGCTGCGGTGATCACCGCGTTCCTCCACGAGTACGTGGACGCCAGCGTCATCTTCGGCGTCGTGCTGGTCAACGCTGTCGTCGGGTATGTGCAGGAATCCAAGGCGGAGGCGGCGCTGGACAGCTTGCGCTCGATGGTGCGCACCGAGGCGCGGGTGGTGCGGGCGGGGCAGGAGCGGATGATCGCCTCAGAGGAACTGGTTCCCGGGGATCTGATCGTCCTGGAGGCGGGCGACAAGGTGCCGGCGGATCTGCGCCTGGTCCGCCTGGCCGAACTTCGGGTGGACGAGTCGGCGCTGACCGGCGAGTCGGTTCCGGTCACCAAGGACGAGGCGGAACTGCCCGAGGTGACCGCCGTGTCGGACCGGCGCAACATGGTCTACTCGGGCACGCTGGTCACGGCGGGCGGTGGTGCCGGCATCGCGGTGGCCACCGGCACCGAGACCGAGTTGGGGCAGATCCACCGGCTGGTCGGCGCGGCCGACAACCTGGCGACCCCGCTGACCAGCAAGCTTGCCTGGTTCAGCAAGGTGCTGACGGTGGCCATCCTCGTCCTGGCGGCGATGACCTTCGGTGTCGGTGTGCTGCGCGGCCAGGACGCGACCGAAACCTTCACCGCGGCCATCGCGCTGGCGGTGGGGGCGATTCCGGAAGGACTGCCGGCGGCCGTCACCGTCACGTTGGCCATCGGCGTGACGCGGATGGCGCGGCGGCGGGCGGTGATTCGCCGCCTGCCGGCGATCGAGACGCTGGGAAGCACCACGGTCATCTGTTCCGACAAGACGGGCACCCTGACCGAGAACCAGATGACGGTACGGGTGCTCTGGACGCCGGACGGCGAGTTCACCGTGATCGGCTCGGGCTACCGCCCCGAGGGAGAGATCTGTGGCCCCTCCGGTGCGGTGGCCGACGAGGCGACGAGCGAGTCCCTGCGCTGGACTCTGCTGGCGGGCGCTGGCTGCAACGACGCCCGGGTACGCGAGGAGAACGGCGAGTGGGTCATCACCGGCGATCCGACCGAGGGGGCGATGCTTGTGGTCGCCGGGAAGGGCGGGATCGACCGCGACCGGCTCGACAACGCCTTGCCGCGTACCGCCACGATCCCGTTCAACTCTGAGCGGCAGTACATGGCCACCCTGCACCGCGAACCCGACTCCGGGCGCGAGGTCGTGCTGGCCAAAGGCAGCGTGGAGCAGATCGTGTCGATGTGCCGTACGGAGATGAGCGGCGACGGGACGACCCGCCCGCTCGACACCGAGGCGGCCCTGCGCTGCGCAGAAGGGCTGTCCAGCCAGGGGCTCCGGGTGCTCGCGACAGCCGTACGTCGGGACGGGCGGTCCGGCGACTTCAACGAAGATCACCTGCCCGGCACGCTGACCCTGACGGGCCTGCAGGCGATGCTGGATCCGCCCAGGAGTGCCGCCGTGCCCGCGGTGCGCGCCTGTCACGACGCCGGGATCGGCGTGAAGATGATTACCGGGGATCATGCGGCGACGGCCACTGCCATCGCCACGAACCTCGCCATTCTCGGTGACGACCAGCAGGGAAGGGTGCTCACCGGCAGAGACCTGCAGACACTGCCGGCCGAGCGGTTCGCGGAGACGGTGGACCGCGCCACGGTGTTCGCGCGCGTGTCCCCGGAGCAGAAGCTGCGGCTGGTCGAGACGCTCCAGCGGCGCGGGCACGTGGTCGCGGTGACCGGCGACGGGGTGAACGACGCCCCGGCGTTGCGTCAGGCCAACATCGGCATCGCCATGGCGCGTACCGGAACCGAGGTGGCCAAGGATGCCGCCGACATGGTGCTGACCGACGACGACTTCGCCACCATCGAGGCCGCGGTCGAGGAGGGCCGCGGGGTCTTCGACAACCTCATCAAGTTCATCGTCTGGACGCTGCCGACGAACCTCGGTGAAGGGTTGGTCATCTTCGTGGCCATCATTCTGGGCGCGACCCTTCCGCTGCTACCGACCCAGATCCTGTGGATCAACATGACCACCGCCGTTCTGCTCGGCCTGATGCTCGCCTTCGAGCCGAAGGAGAGCGGCATCATGCGACGGCCGCCCCGCGACCCCCGACGACCACTGTTGACCGGCGCTCTCGTGGCCCGGATCGCCCTGGTGGCCGCGCTGCTCGTGGCCGGCGCCTGGCTGCTGTTCGAGTGGGAGCAGCGTCGGGGCGCCGGTGTGGCCGAAGCACGGACGGCAGCGCTCAACCTCTTCGTCGTGGTGGAGATGCTCTACCTGTTCAGCTGCCGTTCGCTCGTGCGTTCCGCCTGGCGCATCGGCTTCTTCACCAACCGCTGGGTCCTCGGCGGCGTACTGCTGCAGGCCCTGGCCCAGCTCGCCATCACCTACCTGCCGGCGATGAACAGCATCTTCGACACCGCGCCGATCGGCGGTGACGTCTGGCTGCGCATCTTCGCGGTCGGGGCCGCCGCCGCAGCCGTGGCCGCGCTCGACAAGCGACTCCGAAGGCACCTCGTCTGAGCCGTGGGATGGCAGTTCCGGTCGCTGTTCGATGTCGGCGCGCTTCCAGCCCTTACGGGCGGTCACGATGGCCCGATGCCGACGTCCCGGGCGAGCAACGCCGCCTGCACGCGGTCGGCGACACCGAGCTTTCCGAGGATCGCCGAGACCTGGTTCCGGATGGTCTTCGTGCTCAGCCCGAACCGGCGGGCGATCTGGGCATTGTCCTCACCAGCGGCCAGGTGCGCCAGGATGTCCCGTTCGCGCGGGGTGAGCCGGTCGAACGGCGGCGGCAGGCTGACCGTTGCCGGCTGTGCCCGACCCAACGCGGCGGCGGTGATCCCCGGCCCCAGCACCACGCCCCCACCGGCCACGGTCCGCAGCGCATCGACCACCAGATCGGGGTCGGTGTCCTTGAGCAGGTAGCCCCGGGCACCGACCCGCAGGGCACGGGCGACCAGTTCGTCCTCGTCGGCCATGGTCAGCATCACGACTGCGGTCTCCGGGCGGTGCCGCAGGATCTGACCGACCGCCTGCACGCCGTCGCCGTCCGGCAGGGCGATGTCCATCGCCACGACGGTGACCTGTTCGTGCGCGACCGCGGCGATCGCCTCGGCGCAGGAGGCCGCTTCCAGCACCTCCGCCACCCAGGACTCGCCCTCCAGCATCGTGCGCAAGCCACGGCGTACCACCGGATGGTCGTCGACGATGAGCACGCGGGCCTGTTCCGACATGCCTACCCCTCTCCCGCGCTTCGGCGGCTATTCGTCCTCGACCCAGGGCAGCCGGACCCGCACCAGGGTCCCACCCTGCGCCCCGGCGGTGATCTCGCAGCTGCCGCCGAGTTCCGCCGCCCGGTGGTGGAACGAGTCCAGACCCACCCCGCCGGGCCGCGGACCGGCCAGTCCGACCCCGTCGTCGGCCACCTCCACCAGCAGGGCGTCGCCGCGACTGACCCGGACCTCGCATCGGCTGGCGTGGGCATGGCGTACCACGTTGGACAGCGCCTCGGCCACTATCCGGTACGCCGCCACCTCCACCGCCGCGGGCAGGGTCCGCAGGTCACCGTCGACCGTGAGGTCTATCCCGAGCTGCGGGCCGTCGAAGCGCCGGCACTCCGCCCGCAGCGCCGACTCCAGACCCTGGTCCAGCGCGGCCGGCCGCAACTGGTCCACCAGCCGACGTACCTCGGCGGTGCAGGTACGCAGGTCGTCGGCGAGCCGGTCGAGGATCAGCTCCAGCCGCGGCGTCCCGGTGGCGAGCTTGCTCGCCGCGCGTACCTGCATCGACATGCCGGCGAAGGTGGGACCGAGCCCGTCGTGCAGGTCCCGACGTAGCCGGCGGCGTTCCTCCTCCCGCGCCAGCACCAGTCCCTCCCGCGCCTGGCGGAGCTGACGGATCAGCCGGGCGGTCGCCACCGCCGCGGTGGCCTGCCGGGCCACGTCGGTGAGGATCCGACGCTCCATCGGGGTGAACCGGTCACCGGTACGGCGGTGGGCCACCACCAGCTGACCGACCCGGTCGCCGTGGATGAGCATGTCGAAACGCTCCACCGAGGTGGTCGGCGTGCCGTGCGCCGCGCCGCCGTCCGGCAGGTCACCTCCGTCGGCGTCGTCCACCTCGACCGACACGTACGGCACCCGCAGTGACCTGGCGATGGTGTCGGCAAGCAGCGCCGGCACCGCGTGCGGCTGTCCGGTCCGTTCCAGCAGGCTGCCGAGCCGGGTCAGCATCGCGTACGGATCGTCGCGGTCGCCGTAGAGCAGCCGGTTGACGCCTCGCTGCACCCGACCGCGCAGCGGCTCGAAGGTGATCGCGATCAGGCCGGTGGCGACCAGGGAGGCGTTCGAGGTGTCCGGGCCGACGACCAGGTCCCGCAGCAGCGCGACGATGGCCACGAAGCCGGCGATCACCAGCAGGCTCATCACCAGCCAGACCAACGTCCGGTTGATCACGCGTTCCAGCTGGTAGAGCCGGTAACGCAGCACGGCGAGGGTCATCGCGCCCGGAATCGCGACCACCATCAGCGCCCAGGCCCCGGCCAGGTTGAGCGCGTCGAGCACGCCGCCCAGCAGGAACAGGGCACCCGCCACCAGCAGGCAGGCCAGCTGCTGACGGGTCTGGCCCGTCGCGCGGTGCCAGCGTCCGGCCAGCGACACCAGGACCGCCACCACCAGCAGCACCTGTACGACGATCGCCAGCAGGGCGACGCGTACCCACAGTTGCGCCCGCCCGGTCGCCGCCAGCTCACCGGTGAGCAGCAGGCCGCGCGGATCGTCGAGAGCGGCGACGGCGAATGCGCCGGTGGTCAGGCCACCGGCTCCGATGAGGCCGGCCGCCACCACGCGCCAGCGCGGGCCGGGAAGCTTGCCGTCGGGGAAGACCAGCAGGGCCAGGATGACCAGGGTGTACGGCGGCCACCAGAGCCACTGGCCCAGCCAGGCCAACGGCAGCCACGACGACCAGCTCAGCGCCAGCACCGCGACCGTGGCGACCAGGCCGGCGGCGAGCATCAGCCGGCCCACCGGGTGACCCGGCACCCCGGCCAGCACCAGGGCACCGAGTGCGGTGAACGCGGCGGCGAAGACCGCGGTCAGCGTGCTGGGGCCGAACAGCAGCGGGTCCCGCTGAAGAAGTTGGCCGACCAGGACGAGTAGCGCCACCGCCACCGCCGCACCGGCCAGCAGGCCGCGTCGAGTCGTTGTGGATCCCTCAGCGGGCGTCACGGTCGGCCTCCTGGTCGACGATGCCGGTCAGTGCGCCCAACCGGCGGCGTGCATGGCGTTGTGCAGGAAGTTGCCGGCAGTTCCCTTCCCCGGCTCGTGCCAGGGCATCTTCTCGATGGCGTCGGCCAGCGTGCCGTCCAGCGCCGGCAGTTCGCGCACCGTCGCAGCACCGTCGACGCGGGAGCCGCCCCCCGACTCCGAGTCGGACTTGAGGAACCGTTCGAGGTGATCGAGCACCGCCTGAAGGCGGCGCTGCACCGCCGCCGGATCGGCGGGTTCACTGCTCGGCTGCAGGTCGGTCAGGCACCACTGCCGGTCGAAACCGGGGACCAGCCGCCGACCGGTGAAGTCAAAGAACTCCACCGCGCCGCGCAGCGGGTCGCCCTCGGCCTGCTCCTCCAGCAGTCGCCGCAGGTCGGGGTAGGTGTGTGCGAAGGTGTCGTCGTTGGCGATCAGCAGGATGCCGCCGTCCGTCTCGCCCGTGACCAGGCTCATCTCACTCTCCTTTGTGTACACCTGGAAGCAAGGAATCAGTCAATACGATGTCGGGGCGGGTCGGGACCTCCCCCCGGTCGCCCCGACCCACCCCGGCGGCCAGTCCTTACGATCGTTGGCCGCGAGATCTTCGTACTTGTGGACACGCCCGCTGGCTGCCGTCGCGCCGTGCGCGGCCGGTGCAACCAGCTCGCCCGACTAGCTGATCTTGAGCATTGTGGCCTGCGGCTGCTTCGCCGGCGCCACGGCGGGTGAGCCGTCCAGGTTGTACTGCTTGAGGTTGACCTGCACGTTCTCGCTGTTGCCGCCGGCGAACATGCCGCCCACGGTGCCAGCGGCGCGTGCGCCGCTGCGGTAGATGAACTCGCCGCTCAGCGAGTACGGCACCCGGATGTTCGCATGGGTGACGGTGACCGTGGCCTCCACGATCGATCGCGCCGGCACCAGCACAGGCTGCCGCCAGGAGACCGTACGGCTACGCGAGGTGGAACCGTTCTGGGTGTAGCTGAAGGACCCCTCGGCCGAGACCGTCACCTTGCCGTCGGCGAAGATCGGGAAGCCGGCCTTGATGGAGGTCGACACCGAGACCTTGACCCCGGCCGTGTCCGACCACCCCTCGGTCTCCGTCACCGTCTTCGAGCCGCTGATCTCGGTGGACTGCTGCAAAGTCGTGTCGTTGCGGTTCGTCACCTTGTCCAACTGCTGAAGTGACGTCCCGACCAGCTGCGCCCGGGCGATGTCGTAGTTGATGCCGTACGCCATGAACTCGACGATGTCGTCCATCTGACGGCAGACGGACTTGTTCGCTCCCCCGCCGACGCTGATCGCCGTCACACAGACGTTGTGTCCTGCGGCCGACGCGGGCAGCACCACCTCGAAGCCGTGCGCCGCACCGTAGTTCGGGTAGGCGGCAGCGACATCGGGACGGTGCTGGTTGGCGACCATGGATCGGACCAGAGCGCCGTCGATGCTGATGTTCACGTTCAGCGCCGTGGTCGGCGCGTCATTGTCCGCCGTCCAGCCCCAGATGTGCACCCCGTCGCGGGACACCGTCTGCCGTGCCCCGTCGAAGGCGAGCACCGGGACGAAGCCCGACGGCGGCGGCGGGTCCTCCGGCGGCTCGTAACCACACGCCGGCGGCGGGATCGGGACGTTGCAGTGGGGTGCCGCCGACGCCGGCTGCGCCGCCAACAGGACCATGGCCCATCCGGTCACGACGGTACTCAGGACCGCCGCACTCTTTCGTACTCGCATCGAACCTCGACTCCTCGTCACGCTTCGGCAGAAAGCCGGTTGTCTGCCGACAGGGCGGCAGCGGCCGTTTCGCTTGGGAAGTCTGTTGGTCCGACAGACCCGGTCACCAGGGACGCCCGTCCCGGGCTGCCGGGAGGTTGTCCCGACCCTCCAGAAGCGATGCCACGGCTTTAGGACACCGCCATCTCGCGGATGAGAAGCGAGGCCGGCCGGAGGATGTGGTCATGTTGGCGGCAGCCGATAGCCTCTCGCCAACTGATCTGAGAGGGATGGCGATGGATCTTCGTGGCGTGGGGCTTGGGCGGCTGAAGGGCGTCGCCGACGCCGCGGGGCGAATGGTCGTCGACAGCACCAGCGTCGCGAGGCAACGTGTCGCTGATGTCGCAGGCGATGCTCAGGACAAGGTGAAGCAGTCCGCCGAGCAGGTCATGGCGAAGGTTGTAGAGGTGAAGGACGGCCTGTCGGCACGTACCTCCCGCGACCGCGCTGATGTCGGCGACCTGTCCGCGCTCACTGCCGACGGGAAGTTGTTGTATTGCCGGGTGTTGGTGAGCCTGGCGCTCGTCGACGGCCTTCTCGATCCTCGCGAGATCGCGAATCTGTACCTGTTCGCATCGATGATCGGCCTCGACGACGAGGCGCGGTCGCAGTTGCGTAGCGATATCACCGGGGCGCAACGCGACACGGCGCGCCGCGCAGGGATCCCCGATGCCACTGTGGAACTGGCCAGGGAATTGCGCGACCTCCTCGACGAGGACCAACGCGAGCCGGTGTTCACCGTCCTGGTACGCGATCTGGTGCGCATCTCGCGGGCCGACAGGCATGCCGCAGACGCCGAGCGTGAGCGAATCGTGCTCGTCGCCGAACTCGTCTTCACCGAGTCGGCGGGCCAGGTCGTGGAGGCGACCGAACGTTTCGTGGTCACCGAGGAGGACTTCGCCTCCGGCCGGATCACGACGAGCCAACTGGAGGCCGCCACCAAGGACATCGCCGTCAAGGCTGCTGCGTTCGGGGCCCCGATCGCCGCCATCAGTCTTGCCGGCAGTGTCTCCGGCCTCAGCGGAGCGGGAATCACTTCGGGTCTGGCGGCCCTGGGGTTCGGTGGCCTGCTGGGACTGAGTGCGATGGCCACCGGGATCGGCACCGTGGTGATCCTCGGCGTCGTGGTCCATCAGGGAGCCCGTTACGTGCTGGCCACCAACGAGCGGGAGCGGGAGAAGCGGCGCGAGCATCTGATTCAGCAGGTCATCAAGAACCACCAGCAGGCAATGGCCGAGCTCACCGACGACATCGCCGGGCTCGCTCGCCGGATGGATGCCTACCTCACCCAGACCACGCGCAACGAAGAGCGACTCGCCACGCTCAGGGCCGAGTTGGCCGCCTTCCAGTCGGCCCTGGCGAACCTGCAGACCAGCCAGGAACTCTTCGAACAGCGGGAGCCACTGCGTGTCGGGTGATCAGCTCTCGGCTGCCGCCGCGGTCGTGGCGTACCAGGCCGTCACGCTTAGCGAACTGCGGAGCTTGTTCGACCAGGTGGACTTTGACCTGAAGGAAGTCCTCGAACGCGAAGGCCGGATCAGCGACACCCTGGACTCGGTCACCTCCGAGTTCGATGCGGTGCGCGCCCGTCTCCTGGCGATGGGCGTCCTCGTACCGGCCCCACCGTCCCAGCCGGTCACAGCGGCCACGGTGAGCGTCGAGGCATCGCACCATTCCCGCTACGCGGTGCCCATCGTCCCGACCGAGGACGATTTCGATCAGCTCGTCAGGCTTGCCGAAGCCCAGTTGGATCTGCTGGGCATCGATCTGACCCGGGACCCGCTCCAGCAGATTCTTCCCCCTGGTCAGATAGCTGGCAGCCTGCGCAGCTACACCGAGGAACACGGCGACATCAGCTGGGACGAGGCCGACTGGACGGTCGTCCTGGTCGCCGGAGCCCTCGCGACCATCCTGGACATCGTCCTCGTCCGCATCCCGCAGGAAACCACCTTCCTCGGCGAGAAGCAGGCGGGATCACCCCTCACGACGTGGCTCAAGGACAAGGATCGAGCTGACGGCATCCACGCCCGATTCTTCAAGCGGTTCGAGAAGCTCGCCAAAGTGCCCTACGACGACCCCACCACCACAGCAACCGGAGGGCTGGTCAGCGGGATGCGGCCGGCTACTCACCGGCTCCAGAGCCTCGGCCACGATCCGCTCCTGGGCTTCTTCTACGGCGTGGCGGACCTCATGCACGGCACCGGCACCTACATCGACAAGGCGGGCCAACTGGTCCAGGTCGCCACCACACACGATTCGGTCGACCTGATCACCGCCCTCATCACGCAGGTACGCCATCTGCTCTCGGACGTATACACCCCTGCCGGCCTGCAGCCGCCGTTCTTCAGCCTGCTCCAACTCGGTCAGATCAATTCGCCGTTCGCACTGACCTCCTCCGGTGTCAAGGTGCCCTGGACCGACGTCGCCCGCTACATGTATACGAACGGCTACGACCTGCGCCATTTCTTCACGATGGGCATCACTCCAGGAATCGTGTCCGCGATCATCCGCGGGTACTGGCTCCTCAAGAGCTACGCCACCGGCGGTACGGCCGCGCAACGGAAGTTGGAGCACGCCAAGCTCACCTCCATGCTGCTGCTCGGGCACACCATCGCGACCTCAGGCACCCTGCTCAAGACTGGTCTGGTGTTCGGCATGAACCCGGCTGCCCTCAACTACAGCCAGATTCTCGCCATGGCGCCCGCCACCATCGCCTGGTTCAAGGAAGCCATCGCCCGCGACCGTCGAATCAATCGAGCCTTGGCGCAGGAATGGGAATTGCTCCTCACCACATCCGAGCGGCACCCGCGATGAGAAGCCGGGTCACCAGGTTGCGGAAGTCACGCCACTACTTGGATTCGACAGAGCCGGAATCGAAGGCGGCGACCGCGCGGTCCCAGGCCGGGTCGGTCGGGTAGAGCTGGGAGCGCAGGTACGCCCAGATCATCGCGCGGAGCACGGCGACCCGGGCCGGGTTCTCGTCGGAAGTCTCCGCCGCGTCGTAGCCGGAGATGCCGCCGAAGAGGTGCTCCGCGTCGTGCAACATCAGCAGAGTCTTCGGGGCTGGGGCCGCGGTGTACGCGTCCCAGCGGTAGCTGAGCCGGTCGGAGAACATCGGATTGAAGTCCCTGTCCCCAGCCACCACCAGCGCCGGCGTGGTCATCGTGCTGAAATCGGTGTGCCCCATGACCGGGTAGCGTTCGAGCATCGCCTGGTTGACCTGCTCGTCGGCGAGGCCGGGCGCGCCGATGATGACACCTGCCTTGATCCGGGCGTCAGGCAGGCGTACGGGGCTGCCGTCGGCCGGGTCGGTGGTCCCCGTACCGAGCAGCATCGCGGCGGTGTGGCCGCCCAGCGAATGCCCGGCGACCGCGACCCGTTCCCGGTCGAGGCGCCCGGCGAGGCCGGGAACGGTGGCCTCGATCTCGTCGAGGTGGTCGAGGATGAAGCTCATGTCCTGGACCCGGGTCTTCCAGAACAGTGGCGCCTCGGGGTGGCCGGTCTCGCGCTGTCCCAGGACGGTGGAGTCGAGGTGGGTGGGCTGGATGACCACGAAACCGTGCGCCGCCCAGAAATCGACAAGCGGACCGTACCCGCGCAGCGACGACAGGAAGTTCGAGCCGCCGTGGCCGTGCGACAGCAGGATGATCGGCAGATCCTCGCCGACCGCGGGAACGTTGACCTTGATCTCCAGCGGCGTCGGACGGCCCGGCACCTCGAACGCGATCGGGCCGAACGTGAGGACCTGGGTCGGCTCGCTGACCGGGATGGTGCCGGCATCGGCGTACGAGTCGGGACGCGTGACCAGTGACGTGTCGCGCATGACGATCTCCCCTCAGGAAACGAAACGGACAGGCTATCCACTACGCTAGTGGATAGCCTGTCCGCTTGTCCAGGGATTCGGGCGAGGACACGGCTCGCCCGGCCGTCAGGTGGGCATGCGGCGCAGCCCGTCGAAGACCACCTGCACGATCCGGCCAGGAAACGCGGGATCGTCCGGGATCTGGCCGACCGCGACGATCGCGTCCAGGATCTGCGGCAGCGGCAGATCGTCGCGAACCTCACCGCTGTCCCGCGCCGCGGCGAACAGCACTTCGCCGGCGGCGTACACCCGGGCTCGGTTGTCGTTGATCACGGAGGCGCCACCGGCCGGTTCGGCGAGAAGCAGCGAGGCCAGCGGCCCTTTCCTCGCGCCCACCGCGTGGAACTGTTCCAGCCACGCGAAGAACATCTCGCCAGGCGTACGCCCCACCGCCGTCTCGGCGGCCTGGCAGATCGCGTCGACCTGGTTGCCGTAGAGCGCGGCGAGGAGATCGAACCTGCCGGGAAAGTTGCGGTAGAGCGTCGCCATGCCGACGCCGGCGCGCCGCGCGATCTCCGCCATCGACGGTTCGCCGCCAGGCTCGCTGAAGGCCTCCTGGGCGGCGGCGAGGATCTTGGCGCGATTGCGCTCGGCGTCCGCGCGCTTGGGGGGAGCAGGCGATCCGGCGGCCACAACGTCCTCCAAGAGAGCCGAGTACGGGGCAAGATTACCCGGACAGGCCCTCCGTTCAGGAAAGCATCAACCCTGGGAAGCGAAGAACCAAGCCGCCGTACACACCTGGTATCCGGCGAAATTCGGCACCGGCCCGGTGCCGCCCCTGCGCAGCATCGCCGAAGCAGTCGCCACCTGGCCCGAGTACGCCACCGCCGTGGCCATCCGCCTCGACCCACACGACCACATCGCCGTCTGCGCACCACACGGCCTCGACGACCTCCTCGACGGCATATGGCGACCCAACCCCACCAGAGTCAGCCCCGAGACCTCCCGGCAACGACTCGCCCGCCACCGCCCCACCGAACGCTGGCCCCGCGTCCGCGTCATCACCTGAACCACCACACCGAGGCTGACAATGATCGACCAGCAAATCTAATTGTCACCACAATGACGACCGCAACGACTCGTGTACCACATCTGACGCGAGCATCTCCGCCCGCTCGTCAACCAGCACACGGCGATGAGCATGTTCCGACGGTGTCCCGAAGGAACCGCACGTTCGGCCTTCCGGGAATCGGCCGGACAACCGGTCGTCCACTCAGTGTGGTCACCGTAGGCGTCAGTCCGGGGATCCCCGCCCAGCCAGAGGAGAACCAGTCATGCTGAGAAGAAGGTGGGCGGCGGTGGCTCTTGCCGCCGTGGCGTTCGGTGCGGCCGCACCTCCAGCAGGACCGGCGGTTGCCGCGTCGAATCGGGACCGGGTAGCCAGCGGCGACGCCGCGTCGTCCGGTCATCGGGCTGTCAGCATCATGGTGACGCCGAGCGGGGACACCGCCGCCGGAACGACTCCCACCGCCGGAGTCACCGCGATCTTCGGGCCCGACAACCGGGTGCCAGTCCGCACGACCACGACGTATCCGGCCAGCGCCACCGTCCTGCTGACCTTCAACGGCGGCCAGTGCACGGGCTTCATGATCAGCGAACGTACCGTCGCGACCGCCGGACATTGCCTGCACACCGGCGGTCGGACCGGTACCTGGCGGACCAATATCGTCGCCTACCCCGGCCACGACGGTGCGACCGCCCCCTTCGGTTCATGCCCGGCGATCCAGCTGACCGTCCCGCAGAACTGGATCATCGGCCCCGTCAACACCCCCGGTCCGCCCGACCCGGCCTACGACTACGGGGCCGTACGACTGAACTGCACGGTCGGCACCAGGACCGGCTGGCTTGGCCTCGGATACACCACACAACGCCTGACCGGATCCTGCACCACCACGCATGGCTACCCGGCCGGCCGGCCCGGGCAGTGGGCAAGCAAAGACTTCATCCGTGCCGAGGACGCGAACGCACTCTACGTCCAGCACGCCATGACCGGCGGGCAAGAGGGCAGCCCGATCTACTACACGCCCAATCCGGACGACTGGTGTCCGACGCTCCCGCCGCTGGTGAATCCGTGTCCGTGCCCGCCGCCGCCGCCAGATCCCTGTATGTGCCCCGGCCCCTATGCGACGGCACTGGGGATTCTCACCAACGGCCCGTACGGCAGCGGGCCCGGCGGCACCAACAACATTGCCCTGCGGATCACGCAGCCGGTCATCAACAACTTGATGCAGTGGCGTTGAGCCCTTCGTGCCAGTTCGCTTCCGGGGCAGGCGGTCGACCGCCTGCCCCGGGAGCGACACGTCAGGCCCGGGAGCGAACGGCTACGGTCCGGCGCCCGGGAGGGAGATTCGGTCACACCAATCGGGTCGGCGCGGACTGGGTGGGCTCGGAGCCCAGTCTGGTGCGTACCTCTTCGGCGTCCAGATGGCCGAGTTCCTCCAGGATCTCCAGTGCGCGCTGCCAGACGTCGCGGGCGAGGTCCGGCGCACCGGCGGCGTGCCGGCTGTCGCCGAGATGGGTGAGCGTCGTCGCCTCGTAGTAGCGCTCGGCCGCCTCCCGCCACAGGACCAGCGCATTCTCGTAGCAGCGGATCGCCTCCGCCTGGTGGTCCAGCCGGAAGTGCACATAGCCGAGGCTGTCCCAGGTGTGTGCCTGCCAGTACCGGTTGCCGACCTGCTGTTGCAGGAGCAGCGCCTGCGTACAGCGGTCGAGTGCCTGCTGGAAGTTCCCCAGTTGGCTGTGGTACCAACCGATGTTGTTCAGCGCGTTCGCCGCCCCGCTCGTGTTTCCCGCAGCCGTGAACAGGTCGCGCGCCTGCTCAGCAGAGTAGAGCGCCTGCTGGTACCGACCCTGACGCTCGGCCAGGATGCCGAGATTGAGGTGCGCCCGCGCGCTGCCGATCGCATCGCCGAGGGTGGTGTAGAGCGCGAGGGACCGGTCCAGGTGGGCATGGGCCTGGTCGTAGTCTTCCAGCCGCAGGCAGGCCACCGCCCGGTTGCGATGGGCGCGCGCCTGGCCGTCCCGGTCACCGGCCCGCGACGCGGCGACCAGCGCGCGCTCCTGGACCACCAGTTGGTCCTGCCACGCCCCGAGCCGATCGAGGTACGTGTTGACGGTCCAGGCCAACTGCCACGCGTGCGTGTCGAACCGGGCATCCACGGCGATGCCCACGGCGGCCAGCAGCACCTGATGCTCCCGGGCGAGCCAACGCCATGCCTGCGCCCGATCGGTGAGCGGGGTGGCCGCTGTGCCCTTACGGACCGGGGTCAGGCTGATCGGGTCCCGTTGGTCGTAGAGGAGCAGATCCGCGGCGTACGCGGTGTGCAGGTAATAGTCGAGAAGCCGGCCGAGCGCCTCCCGGCGTACCGTTTCGGGCTCATGCCCGCTGACCAGCTCGGCCGCGTAGGCGCGCAGCAGATCGTGCAGGACGAACCTCCCCGGAAGCTGCTCCGCCGCCAGGTTCGCACGGACCAGCGCGGCCAGGGTTCGGCCCGCCTGTGCCTCGGACACGCTGGCGAGACTCGCCAGCGCCGGCACGCAGACGTCCGGCCCCGGGTGGAGTCCGAGCAACCGGAAGGTCCGCGCCGAGGTTGGGTCCAGATTCCGGTACGACCACGAGAAGACCGTCCGGATGTCAGCGCGCGGGTCGACGTGGCTGAAGCTGTCGAGAACCCCCGGCTCGGTCAGCTCGTCGGCGAGCCGGCCGAGACTGAAGTCAGCCTGGATGGCGGCCCGACTCGCCACGATGGCCAGCGCGAGTGGTAGTCCCGCCGCAGCGGCGATGATCCGGTTCGCTGCCTCCGGCTCGTTCTCCACACGAGCCATGCCGAGCCGCTGGGCCAGCAGCTCGTACGCCTCCATCCGAGACAGTGGGTCGAGGATGAGCGGGTGTGCCTCTTCGATGGTGACCAGCCCGGGCAGGTGACCCCGGCTGGTGATCAACGCCAGGCACCCCGGCGAGCTGGGCAGCAGCGGGCGGACCTGGTCGGCATCGCCGGCGTTGTCGAGCAGTACCAGCACCCGTCGCCCCGCCAGCACGCTGCGGAACAGTCCGGATCGGGCGTCCAGGCCCACCGGTACGCGTTGTGCCGGCACCCCGAGAGCCTCGAGGAACTCGCGAAGCACCTCCGCCGGGTTCGCCGCCGGCCCGGTCGCGTCGAACCCGCGAAGGTTTACGTAGAGCTGCCCGTCGGGGAAGCGGTCGGCGACCTGACGGGCGTAGCGGACCGCCAGGGTCGTCTTACCGACCCCAGCCATACCGCTGATCAGCACGATCGGCACGGTAGCCGCACGTCCGCCGGTCGGCAGCAGGGCGGCCAGTCTGGCAAGCGCCGCCCGCCGACCCACGAACGAGGGGACGGCCGCCGGCAGTTGCCGAGGTGTCACCTGATCAAGAAGACCCGCTGGTCCGGTCCGGGTCGCCGGTAAGGTGCCGCTGGCGCGCTGGCCGAGCTGCATATGGGCGGCGGCCCGCAGTCGATCCTCCACACGGGCGGCATCGACGATTCTGAGTAGCCGCAGGTGCTCCGCATCCCACCGGCCCAGATCCGTGAGCTCGGCCGGCAGCCGAATGCCGAGTTGATCGGCGTGGCCCAGGCAGGCGTTGACGAAGGAGGCGACGAAGGACCAGTCAGGCAATGACTTGGCGGTGAGCTTGTCACTCAACGTCGAGCGGGCCAGCGGCTGTCCCAGCGATGCCGAGATGGCCACCAGCGTGTTCAACGACGGGGCTCCTGCGAGTTGCCGGAGGCGTTTGAGTTCACCGACGAACCGGGCCAACGCCTCCTGCGCCTCCCGGCCTGATCCGCTCATGCGTCTGCTTTCCCCTCGCACAGGGCAAGCCGTCCAGTCCATCGATACTATCCGATGCCTAACCTTCAAGATCATCAGTCGGCACTCGCTCTCGCTGGTCGGCCTCGGGGCTGTCCAGGCCGAGTGCCGGCCGGCAAGGCGTACAACAGCCAGGCCTGAGAGGAGCCACCAGCTTCACCGGCCCGCCCCACGATCACGCGCCTCGCGCGGAGGAACACGTACAGCGGCCGCCGGGGTCCAGTTGCCAGCCCCGCGTGGTCAGGTTTCCCGCGAGGGAGCGTCCGTCCGGTCCTGCACCGCACCGGCAGGTCGGCGGCGGCGAAGCTCAGGCGGCGCGGTCAGTGGATGGCCGCAATGGCGCGCACCTTGGTCGCCGGCCTCGCCTGTACGGCGAGCACGTCACGGGGTCCGGCTCGCTGGCGAGATCCGGACCCGGCAAGCCAACCATGATCATGAACGATGTGTGTGCAGCGTGCGCTCTCCAGCCGGTACCACCGCGGGTCAACCGGTGCCACACCAGGTCAAAGCAGGCCAACGATCACGATCGCAGACCTGGTTGGTGTGATCGGCGTGTGGTCATCCGCCGCCCCGACCAGCCAGGACAACCCAGGTCAACGCAGGCCACTCCCTGCCACCCCGGGTCAACCCGCAGGCCGTTAGACTGGGCCCTCGCGCCCTCGTAGCTCAGGGGATAGAGCATCGGTTTCCTAAACCGTGTGTCGCAGGTTCGAATCCTGCCGGGGGCACCGCTTTGACCCCATCCACCGGCTTGTCGCTCCACTGGGCAAGGACCGTCTGCGAAGTTCGCGGCCTCCGATATCCCCGATGCCGCTCAGGGCCGGTCAGGTGCCGGGCACAATCGGGCGCGGCGATGTTCGAGGTATCCGCGTTCGGCGGGGTCGTGGGTGAGGGCGATGGCGCTGTCGTACGCGGCGGCGGCCTCGGTGTAACGGCCGAGCCGTTCGAGCAGGTGGGCACGGGCGGCCTTGGCCGGCTGGAACCGACGGGCACGGTCGTTCGGCAGTTCGTCGAGTCGGGTCAGTCCGGCTGCCGGACCCTCGACTTCGGCGGTGGCGACCGCGAGGGCGACGGCGCCGCCGAGGGACGGTGCGAGCGTGTGCAGTGCGCGGTGCAGGTCCAGCAGGGCGGGCCAGTCGGTGGTGCCGGTGTGTCTTCGGGCGCAGTGCACCGCTTGGACGGCGGCTTCGAGTTGGAAGCGTCCGAGGTGTCGGCGGGCGTGGGCGGTGCGTAGGTGCTGGTGTGCCCGGTGGATCAGGAGCTCGTTCCAGCGGGTCGGGTCCTGCTCGGCCAGCGGCACGAATCGTCCATGTTCGTCGAGGCGGGCGGGTAGGCGTGCGGCCGAGAGCTGGACGAGGGCGGCCAGCCCGTGTGCCTCGGGGTCGTCGGGGACCAGCGTGGTGAGCACCTCGGCGAGGTGCAGCGCCTCGGTGGGCACCGGGCGGGCCTGCGGGCCGGTTGTCGCCCAGTCGATGACGTACGCCCCGTAGATGGCCTCAAGGACGGCGGCCATCCGGTCCGGCAGGTCGCTGCGGTCGGGGATGCGGAACGGGATGCCGGTGGCCTTGATGCGTCGCTTCGCGCGTACCAGGCGGGTCGCCATCGTCGAGGTGGGTGTGGAGAAGGCTCGACCGACCTGCTCGGCGGTGAAGCCGAGCACGGTGTTGAGCATCAGTGGGGTGCGTGCGGCGCGCTCGATCGCCGGGTGTGCGCAGACGAGCATCAGTTCCAGCCGCCGGTCGGGGATGGCGTCGGGGTCGAGTGTGTCGAGGTGTACGGGAGTGTCCCGTTCGACGTCGAGCGGGACGCTGCGCTGCCACTGTGCCGACTTCCAGTGGTCCCGGAGCCGGTTGCGCGCGACGGTCAGCAGCCATCCGGTGGGGTTGTTCGGCACCCCCTGCTCGGGCCAGCTGCGCAGGGCCCGCTCGAACGCGTCGGCCAGGGCGTCCTCGGCCCAGACGATGTCGCTGGTCGTGGTGGACAGCAGGGCGAGCAGCCGGCCGTAACTGTCGCGCGCCGCGACAGCTGCGGCCGCCCGTCCCTCGGTGCCGGCCGCGACAGCGGTGGCTGCCCGCCCCTCGCTGGTGGTCAACTCGTCCAGGCTCCGTCGACGAACGCCGTCGCGGTGGGGCGTACCTCGATGACGCCCCACTGCGCGGCCGGGCACTTCTCCGCCCAGCCGATGGCGGCGTCGAGGTCGGGTACGTCGAGGAGGAACACCCCGGCCAGGGCCTCCCTGGTCTCGGCGAAGGGGCCGTCCTGCACCCGCAGGTTGCCGTCTCTGCGGGTGACGGTGGTCGTGGCGGCGGCGGGCTGGAGGACGTCGGCCGCCAGGAGGACCCCGGCGGCGCTCAGCGCCCGGCCGTACGCGTCGAAGGCAGCTCTTGCCTCCGCGATGACCTCGTCGGAGAGTTCGCCCTCGCCCGGCTCGGGGTAGTGGATCATCAGTGCGTAGCGCATCGGCTTCTCCCTGGCTCTCGGTGCGGTGCCGCGTCGGCACCGGCACGGAGATGACGATCGGCGCGGGCCGGAATCGTCAGCAGTCGGCCTGCGGCTCAATCATCCGCCGGAGACCCGCACGCAGCTGTCGATTCTGCGCTGATCACCGTTCGCGGGTCGTGACCCGGTGGGCTCGCCGGGCCTGTCCGATCAGGCCGAGGTGGGTGTGTTCGAAACCCTCGGTGGTCTTGAGGCCGTAGCCGAGGGCGCGGTCGAGGGCGATGTGGAACACCCAGGCGACAGCGAGGATGCCGAGCCAGTCGATCGGTTCGCCGGCCGCCGCGGCGGCCACCGCCACCGCGCCGAGCAGGGCCGGCAGGGTGTACGAGTGCACCAGGTTGTAGCAGGCGGCACCGAGATGCGGGCCGCGCAGGTAGCCGAGCATGGAGAGGTCGAAGAGGAGGAACAGGGCGAGCAGCCACCACCAGGCGTACCCGGCGGCGATGGTGACGACGACGGCGAGGACGGCGACGGCAGCGGACTCGATGCGCTGTGTCGTGACCGGCTTCATGTCCGGCACCCCTCTCGTCGTCTGCCGGGTCGGGCGGCAGTCTGAATCTACGCCGACCTGGCATTCAGCCGGCGTGGTTCCCCGCCCGCGGGTGGGCCGGCGACCTACCGTCGCCGGCCCACTCACGTGAGGTGGTTACCGCACTCGCAACTGCTGATGCACTGCGGCGGTGGGGGTGTAGGTCGGGTCACCGGAGTAGGCGACGTGGACCGGGTATCCCCCGGCCGAAAGGCCGCTGGTCGGCAGCTCGACCACGGCCGAGCCGTCGGTCAACGCCACCAGCTGGGTGGTCCCGCCGAAGGTCACGGCGATCTCACCGGTCACCGTCGGCGCCTTCTTGTGCTGGTTCTGTGCCCGCAGGTCGACGGTGAGCGTGAAGGTGCCGCCTCGGACGATGGACGCGGGCGCGGCCTTCGCCTTGACCACGACACGGTTCGTGCCCGGCGCGGTCAGGCTGACCGTGGCCGAACCGGACTTGGTCGCATCCACCACGGAGGTCGCCACGACGGTGAGCGTCGAGGCGGTCTCGTCGGCGGCCACCGAGAGCAGACCGTCGGCGGAGATGGTGGTTGCCGCCGAGGTGGCACCCTCCACCGACCAGGTCACTGCCGGGCTGACGCCCTCGTTGGTGTGCACGTCGGCGGTGAACTGCTTGCGCCAGTTCCAGCCCTTCGTCAGCTCCTCGGTCGCGGGCGACACGGACACCGAGTCGACGCCGGTCCAGAGGTGGTCGCGGGCGAAGATGGTGAACAGCTGACTCGCCGTCATGCCGTCGTGCGCGCCGGGGACCTGGGTCGTCGCGGCGCGGTAGCCCCGGGCCCGGAAGTTGTTCGCGATGGTGTTCTGGGCGTTGAGGTTGCCTTCGAAGACACCGTTGCCGAGGAACACGAACAGGTCGTCGTCGCCGACGGCGGCGGCGACGTTGTCGTAGTCCTGGGCGGTCAGCGACGGGTTGCCGGAGAAGTGCCCGTAGAACGCGAAGGTGGTCGGGTAGCCCCGGATGACGTGCGCGCCCGTCATCCCGCCGTACGAGAATCCGGCGTACGCGCGGCCTTCGCGCTCGGTCGAGACGTGGTAGCGCTCCTCGATGAACGGGAGGATCGTCTGGACCAGGTTGTTGGCGGCGTTTGTCTGGTTGTACGAGGCGAAGCCGAGGCTGGTGCCGGTGAAGTGGTTGCCCATGGTGACCACTACCGTCGGCTCGATCTCACCCTTGGCCGTCATGTTGTCCAGGATGTGGGGGACGTTCGCGGGGACCATGAAGTCGGTCTCGTCGCCGAAGATGCCGTGCGCGAGGTAGGCGACCTTGTACGGCTCGGGGCGGTTGGCGTCGTAGCCGGCCGGCAGGTAGACGCCGAGGTAGTGGCCGCTGTCGCCGAGGATCGTGGTGTACGGGACGTACTGGACGGTGCCCCGGTGCGCGGGGTCGGCCGCGGGCAGTTCGTACTCGGCGCGTTCCTTGAGCACCGGGTCGTTCTGCTTGTCGGCGTACGGCACGTAGACGGCGTCGAGCACGTCGTTGTTCCTGACCCGGAACGAGGACTGGCCCGGGGGTCGTGGGTTCGTCGAGGCGGGGTCCCAGATGCGCTTGTTCTCCCAGCCCTGGGTGGGGTCCCAGACGCGGTACCAGTAGCTGAGGCTGCCGGCGTGCAGGGGCACCGAGACCGACCAGTTTCCGTCGGCGTCCCTGGTCATGTCCCGGAGGAACTCGGTGCCGCCGGCGTGGTACCGGCCGGTCTGCCACGCTTCCGGCTGGTAGCGCGTGTTGCCGGTGGTGACGTCGAGCAACGTCAGGTCTCCGGCGAGGCGGACCTGGGTGGCGTGCGGATTGCGGTAGACGAAGTCAACGGTGTATCCGGTCGGGGATCCGTTGTCGGCCCGTACGGTGACGCCCTCCGCTGTGGCGGGTGCGGCGGGTGCGGCGGCGGCAGCCGGCGCGGAGACAACCGCGCCGACACCGAGTGACATCAACGCGAGCATGGTGATCGCCCGTCTGGTCGGGCCCTTTCCGATCGCTCTCTTCATCCGAGCACGCTCCTTCTGCAGTGTCGTTCGCGGCTTGGCGGTGTGGTGTCCGGTCAGGGCGATGAGCCCGGCTGCTTCCTGCGGGGAACCCGCCCTGCGCTAAATCGAATTAGCAGGCCACAGTGTGACGGCGCACACGTTTCGATGTCAAGGGTTCCGGGCTCTGCCGTGCGCCGATCACTCCTGCTCACGGCCTCGACGGGACCGCACGGTGGGCAGCCACGATCAGCTCCACAGTGGAGCCGATCGACGGGAACGGTCAGGCGATCGCGTTGGCGGACAACGCGTGCAGGTCGCAGCCGGCGAGCGCATCCGGCTGGGGCACGTGGGCGAGGTCGGGTTCGGCGAGCCCGAGTCGCCCGTACGCGGTGTGCAACGCCGCCACCACGGCGCCCAACGCACCGGACAGGTCCCCGAGTTCGGCGCTCTGCACGGCCGCCGCGGTGACCGGCACGATCTCCCGCAGCCGACCCCCCAGCCGGCCGAGGTCGGGCTTGAGCGCGTGGGAGATGCCGCCGCCGAGGACGATCACCTCGGGCTCGTAGGCCACCACCGCGGCGGTGAGGATGATCAGCAGCGCCTGCTCGACGTACTGCTTGACCGGCACCAGGCGGGAGTCGGTGGAGCGGAACACGTCGGCCGGATTGTCGAACGGCAGGCCGAGGTCACGGGCGCGGGCGAGGATGCCGGGCCCGCTGATGATCTGTTCGAGCGAGGTGCCCAGCGGACCGGCCGGCAGGTGTCCGAACTCGCCGACCATGCCGCTGCGGCCACGGAACAGCCGCCGGTCGATGGCGACGCCGGCACCGAGCCCGGCGCCGATGGTGAACATCACCGCGGTCTGCGCGTTGCGGGCGGCACCGAAGCGCAGCTCGCCGAGGAGCGCGTAGTTGGAGTCGTTGTCCACCTCGATCCCGGTGGCCAGCCGTTTCTCCAGCAACCGCAGGAACTCCGGGTCCTCCACCTGGGGAAGGTTCGGGGCGTTGGACACCGCGCGGTCGTGTTCGCGGACCGCACCGGGCAGCCCCACCGCGACGCAGTCGAGCCGGTCCAGGTGGTCGCCGACGGTCTGCCGGATCAGGTCGGCGAGCCACTGGGCCAGCCGGGGGGCGTCGTACTGGGCCGGCGTGGGGACGGTCCGGCTCACCAGCGGCGTGGCGGCCAGATCGGCTACCACCATCCGGACGTTGGACCCGCCCACGTCGACTCCGCAGACGACGCCGCGTCCGGCGGCGATCGCCACCCGCGTCGCGCGCCGGCCCCGGGTCGCGGTCGGGGTGCCGTCCGTCTCGACAAGCAGTCCCTCGTCGAGCAGCTGCTCGACGATGCGCGAGACGGTGGCCGGGGAAAGGTCGGTCTCCTGGCCGATGGCCGTGCGGGTGACCGGCCCGTGCGTCAGGACGTGGGCGAGCACGGTCGACCGGTTGGCGCGCCGCGGTGCTCGGGCTTCCACGTCCACCTCCACCTATTTTTTTTCCACCCGAATGCTAAGGGCCGCGCCGGTGGTAGGCAACAACCAGTTCCCGGACCGCCTGGCGCACCGACACCACCGAGAGTGAGCGTTCCTGAGTACTGGGCGCTCTCGACCCGCCCGCGTGAGGCGGTGCGAGGTAGCCGAAATGCGGACCGTCCGGGTCGAAGCAAGTGCGCGGGATCTCCGACCAGGGCTCTTGACGGAGTGTGACGATCGCGATAATACTTTCAGTCTGAACGGAAATAGAGGTCGCCGGCCCCCATCGGTACCCCCGGGGCTACGGCGCGTGCCCCCGTCACGTGCCGCGCCGGTCGCGTCGGAACCCCGTGTCAGTCCGGCACCACCCGGTCCCGGACCCCCGTTGCTGGAGGTAAGAGCAATGAAACTCAGCCGTAGACGTGGGGCCGCCCTGGGCGCGCTCTGCGCCCTGGCGCTCATGGTCGGCGCCTGCTCGAACGAGACGTCCGGCGGCAACGGCGGCGCGTCGAGCGGCCCCCGTACCGAACCGAGCCTGTCGTTCGTGGGCCCCGGCGGGGAGACCCCGACCGCCGCCGACCAGCTCTCGCTCACCCCCGAGGAGCGGCAGAAGGTCAAGGACGGCAACTACTCGGCCGCCTTCGTCTGGCACGAGGGCTCCGCGCTGACCCAGGCGGTGGAGTCCGGGGTTCGCAAGGAGTTCGACGAGCTCGGCATCAAGGTGCTGGCCAGCACCAGCGCCGAGTTCGACCCGGCCCGGCAGGCCAACAACGTGCAGACCGTCCTGGCCCTCAAGCCGGACCTGATCGTCACCATCGCGGTCGACCCGACCGCCGCGGCGGCGGCCTTCAAGCCCGCCGTAGACGCCGGCGTCAAGCTGGTCGTGATGACCACCCCGCCGAAGGACTTCAAGGCCGGGGAGCAGATCGTCGGGATCGTCACCGTCGACCTGACCGCGTTCGGTAAGGCCAACGCGGAGCTGCTCGGCAAGGCCCTCGGCGGCAAGGGCAAGGTCGGCTACGTCTACCACGACGCCGACTTCTGGTTCACCAACCAGCGGGACAAGGCGTTCAAGGACTGGCTCGGCTACCTCTACCCGGACATTGAGATCGTCGAGGAGACCGGCTTCTCCGACCCGGCGCGCACCGAGGACATCGCCACCGCGATGTTGACCCGCCACGCCGACCTCAACGGCGTCTACGTCGCCTGGGCCACCGCTGCGGAGGGCGTGCTCGCCGCGACCCGGCAGCAGGGCCGTACCGACGTCAAGATCGTCACCAACGACCTGGAGGCGAACCTCGCCGCCGACCTGGTCAAGGGCGGCAACGTCGTCGGCGTCATCGGCAACGGCTCCACCCGACTCGGCCAGAACCTGGGCATCGTCGCCGCCTACGGGCTGCTCGGCAAGCAGGCGCCGGAGCTGGTCGTCAGCGCGCCGATGGCGGCCACCAAGGAGAACATCGCCGAGGCCTGGCGCGACGACTACGGCCAGGAGCCGCCGGCCGAGGTGCTCGGCAACTGACCGCAGATGACGTGAGGTCCGGGGCCTTTTCTGGCGGACGGCCCCGGACCTCACCCCGGCCGCGCGACACGGCAGCCCTCGACCGTGACGCCGGTGCGTCGATCGGCAAGGAGAAGATCAGATGGGGTACGTCCAGACAGTCCTCGGGCCGGTGCCACCCGAGTCGCTCGGCCGGGTGCTGAGTCACGAGCACCTCGGCGCGCTGGTGCCCGGGCCGTGGCTGGCCGGCGGCGCCGGTGACGACCGCGCGGACCTCGCCGTCGACGCCGTACGCGGCCTGCCGGAGCTGGGCTTCGGCACGGTGGTGGACCTGTCCCCGTACGAGGTGGTGGGTCATGACGTGACCCTGCTCCGCGAGGTGGCGCAGCGTACCGGCCTGCACATCGTGGCCGGATCGGCGATCTACCTGGAGCCGTACTCGCCGTGCTGGGCGTTGACCGCCGGCGTGGACGAGATGCGGGAGCGGTTCATCGCCGACGCCACCATCGGCGTGGGAGACACCGGCATCAAGGTCGGCATCTTCGGGGAGCAGGCCACCGGGCTCAACGAGATCACCCCGCACGAGGAGAAGTGCCTGCGGGCCGCCGCCCGCGCCCACGTGGCCACCGGGCTGGCGGTGAACACCCACACCACCCACGGCACCATGGCGTTGGAGCAGGTCGAGATCCTCCGCGAGGAGAAGGCCGACCTCTCCCGGATCGTCATCGGCCACCTGGACATCAACCCCGACCCCGACTACCTGCGGGCGGTCCTGGCGACCGGCGTCAACATCGCCTTCGACACGATCGGCAAGCAGTTCTGGGACTTCGTCCTGGCGCCGCTGCCGGAGAACCCGCCGGAGGGCGAGTTCGCCAAGCGGGCGTACCACCGGCCGGACCGGGCCCGACTGGAGATGCTCGCCGGACTGGTCCGGGACGGGTACGCCGACCGGATCCTGCTCTCGATGGACCTGACCGGGGCCGAGGCGTACCTCAACCCGCGCACCCACGGCCGCCTCGGTTACTCGTACCTCGGTCAGGAGATCGTCCCGGGTCTCGCCCGGCTCGGTGTGCCGCCGGAGGCGATCGACCAGATGCTGGTGGCCAACCCGGCTCGACTGCTGACGGTCGGCTGATGGCCCGGCACCCGCACACATCGTCCGCTCCGGCCGGGTACGTCACCGGGGTCGACCTCGGCGGCACGAAGGTCCTGGCCGCGCTCGCCGATCTCACCGGTCACATCGTGGCCGAGGACGTGCTGGCCACCGACCCCCGTGGCGGGACCGCGGTCGCCGCCCAGATCGACACCCTGCTGCGCGGGTTGGCCAGGCGAGGCGGCGTCGACTGGTCGCAGGTACGGGCCACGGCTGTCGGTCTGCCCGGCGCACCGGACCCGGAGACCGGCACCGTCGGCCTGTCCCCGAACGTCTCCGAACTCGGCGCCTTCGACGTACGCACCGAACTGACCCGCCGACTGGGACACCCGGTGGTGCTGGACAACGACGTCAACATGGCAGCCGCCGGGGAACGGTGGCTCGGCAGCGGACGTACCCATCGACACTTCGTGTTCGTGGCGGTCGGCACCGGCATCGGCATGGGCATCGTGCTCGACGGCGAGTTGGTCCGCGGCGCCCGTGGCGCGGCGGGGGAAATCTCCTACCTGCCGCTGGGCACCGATCCGTTCGACCCGGCGAACCAGATCCGGGGCGCGCTGGAGGAAGCGGTGGCCGGTTCCGCGCTCGCCGCCCGGTACCGGACGGCCACCGGCGAGCAGGTCGGCGTGCCGGTGATCTTCGACCGCGCGGCGGCCGGCGATCAGGCCGCCCGGGCCGCCATCGACGAGGAGGCCCGGCTCATCGCCCTGGCCGCCGTCGCGGTCACCGCCGTACTCGACCCGGAGGCGGTCGTACTCGGCGGCGGCATCGGCGCCCGGGTCGAGCTGGTCGAGCCGGTCCGGCGGTGGGTCGCCGCGCTGAGCGCGGACGTGCCGCTGATCAAGACCAGCCAACTCGGCGACCGGGCCGGCCTGCTCGGCGCGATCGCCGTCGCCCGGCAGCAGGCCGGTGCCCATCCCGGCCTGCCGGCCCACCCCGATCCAGCGGCGTCGCCCGTCACGGCCGAGCTTCGCCGGAACACCTCTTTCGAGTCAGCGGAGGGACGATAGATGACCCAGACCGAGACGGCGGTCAAGGCCAGCAGCAGACCGGCCTGGCGCAGGGTCAACTGGCGCGACTACGTGGTCTACATCGGCTTCGTCGTCGTGTTCCTGTTCTTCGCCATCACCCAGGGCAGCAACGGCTTCCTGACCACAAGCAACCTCACAAACATCATCATCCAGACCGCGCCGATCACCGTGATGGCGATCGGGTTGGTCTTCGTCCTGGCAGCCGGTGAGATCGACCTTTCGATCGGTTCGGTCGTCGCGCTCTCCGCGCTGGTCGGCGCGGTGACGTTGCGGGAGACCGACAACATGCTGCTCGGCGCGGCTGCCGGGCTGGCCGCCGGCGCGGCGGTCGGCCTGGTGAACGGGCTCTTCGTCACCCTCGTGCGGCTGCCTTCCTTCCTGGTCACCCTCGCCACCATGGGGGCGGTGGCCGGCCTGGCCCGCGAGGTCACCGGCCTGCAGTCGGTGCCGGTCAGCAACGAGGCGTTCCTGTCCCTGTTCGGCCAGGGCGAGGTGTTCGGCATCCCCAACCTGGTGCTCTGGTCGGTGGCCGCGACAGTCATCGGTTACCTCGTGCTGCGCCAGACCCGGTACGGGGCACACACCCTCGCCATCGGCGACAACGTGGCCGCGGCCCGGGTCAGCGGCATCAAGGTGATCCGCGTCAAGATCATGGTGCTGATGGGCAGCGCGATGTGCGCCGCCATCGCCGGCCTGCTGTACGCGGGCCGCCTTCAGGGCGCCCGGTACACCCTCGGCGAGGCCGACCTGATGTCCGTGATCGCCGCGGTGATCGTCGGCGGTACCAGCCTGTTCGGCGGCAAGGGCTCCATCGTCGGCGCCCTGCTGGGCAGCCTGCTGATGGGCATGCTCAACAACGGCCTGATCCTGGCCGGGCTCTCCGTCTCCCAGCAGATGATGGCGCGCGGCGCGATCATCCTCGTCGCCGTCTCCCTGTCGCTGCGCGAGCGGCGCAGCTGACCAGGAAGGAAGCAAACGCATGTTTCTCGATCTGCTTCGACGCCGCAACCCGGCCTTCCTGGCCGCCGCCGCGGACCTGCACCGCAACGGCGACCTGCCGGCCAACTGCTACGCGTTGGACCTGGACACCGTCGCCGCCAACGCCACGGCCATCCGGCGCGAGGCCGACCGCCACGGCCTGTCCGTCTACGCCATGACCAAGCAGGTCGGCCGCAATCCCGACTTCTGCCGGACGATCCGCGCCGCCGGGATCACCGAGGCGGTCGGCGTCGACCTGCAGTGCGCGCTGGCCGACTGGCACGGTGGGCTCGGCATCGGCCACGTCGGCCACCTGGTGCAGATCCCCCGGCACGAGGCGGCCACCGCCGCCGCGCTCGCCCCGGCCCACTGGACCGTCTTCAACGACACCAAGGCCGCCGAGGCGGCGGCCGCGAGTGCCGCGGCCGGTCGGGAGCAGGCGCTGCTCGCCCGGATCATGGCCCCGGGCGACCGCTTCTACCGCGGGCACGAGGGCGGCTTTGCGGCCGAGGAGATCGTCGCGGTCGCCGACCGGCTCGACGCCCTGCCCGGTGCCCGGTTCGCGGGTGTCACCAGCTTCCCGACCCAACTGTTCGATTCGGCCGCCGGCCGCGTCGTGCCGACACCCAACCTCGACACCCTGCGCACGGCCGCCGCCGCGCTTCGTGCGGCCGGACGTGGGCAGATCGAGATCAACGCCCCCGGTACGACCTCCGTCGCGGTGCTGGGCATGCTCGCCGAGGCCGGCGCGACGCAGGTCGAGCCCGGTCACGGGCTGACCGGCACCACGCCCTGGCACGCCGTCACCGACCTGGTCGAGGAACCGGCCGTGCTCTACGTCAGCGAGGTCTCGCACCTGTGGGGCGGTCGCGCCTACGTCTTCGGCGGTGGGCTCTACGTCGACCCGGTGCTCGGTCTGGGCGACACCCGCGCCCTGATCGTGCCCGCAGGCGGCGGACTCGACGACGCGTACCTGGTCGACGTGGAGATGCCCGCGCCGGAGGCGATCGACTACTACGCGATGGCCGATGTCAGTAACGCACCGGCGGTCGCGCCCGGCGACACCGTCCTGTTCGGGTTCCGGCCGCAGGCGTTCGTCACCCGGGCCCTGACCGCGGGCGTGACCGGCGTCCGGTCAGGTGCCCCGGCCGTCCCCGGCGTCTGGGCCGCCGACGGTTCGACGCCGATGCGGTTGGACGACATCGACACCCGCACCCACGCCGTTGGCAGCACCGGGAGGCAATCATGAGCGCGGCAACCCAGAACGCCGGCACGACCGGCACGAACGCTCCGCCGCTGCAACTGCGCGGGATCCGCAAGCAGTTCGGCGGGGTCGTCGCGATCGAGCGCTTCGACCTGGAACTGGCCGCCGGGGAGATCACTGCCCTGGTCGGCGACAACGGCGCGGGCAAGTCCACCCTCGTGAAGATCATCTCCGGGGTGTACCAGCCGACCGAGGGTGAGCTGCGGATGCACGGCCGCCCGGTCTCCTTCCGGGACGCCTCCGATGCCCGGCGGCAGGGTGTCGAGGTCGTCTACCAGGACCTGGCGCTTGCCGACTCGCAGCCGGTCTACATGAACATGTTCCTCGGCCGGGAACTGACCCGTGGCCCGCTGCGGCTGCTCGACCGACGCCGGATGGCCCGGGAGACCCAGGCCCTGGTGGACGCCCTGGACGTCCGTATTCCCAGCGCCAAGGCGATCATCCGAGAACTGTCCGGCGGGCAGCGGCAGGCGGTGGCGATCTGCCGCGCCACCCACTGGGCCAGCGGGCTGGTGCTGATGGACGAGCCGACCGCCGCGCTGGGC
Source organism: Verrucosispora sp. FIM060022 (assembly GCF_003977705.1). Taxonomy (NCBI): domain Bacteria; kingdom Bacillati; phylum Actinomycetota; class Actinomycetes; order Micromonosporales; family Micromonosporaceae; genus Micromonospora; species Verrucosispora sp. FIM060022. Next base: position 129,256 of record NZ_RQIV01000004.1, on the reverse strand, counting down.
GTGGCGGAGACCGCCAAGGTGGAGGAGTTGATCCTCAAGCTGCGGGAGCGTGGTGCCGCCGTCCTGGTGGTCAGCCACAACCTCGATCAGGTGTTCCGGATCGCCGACCGGGTCGCGGTGCTGCGCCGTGGCCGCCAGGTCGGGGTCCGGTCCATCGAGGACACCAGCCGCAACGAGATCGTCTCAATGATCACCGGCGCGTCGGCACCGGACGAGTCGTCCTCGTCCTAGGCCCGAACGCTCGTCCTGGGCGCTCGTCCCAGGGCACGAACGCCGAAACGCCGGGCCCCCACGCGTGGGGGCCCGGCGTCCGTCGGGACGTTCAGCCGGCAGCTGCGGCCTGCCGGGCGAGCGTCCGAGCATCCTCCACCCGCCGACGGCGCCAGCCGCGCCACAGGTTGCGGCCCCACATCGCCAGTCCGCCGCCGTTGAGCAGCGCGGCCAGCACCGCGACCGTGGCGAAGTCGGCCGACGAGAACCGGGTCGGCTCACCCAGTGCCAGCAGCACGAACTGCTCCAGGTAGACCCACAGCATGGGCAGGATGGTGAAGATCAGGGCGACCAGCCCGAAGACCCGACCGAACACCCACACCGCCGCGTACGCCCGGATCTTACGCATCTCGCGGCGCGGGATGCCGGCCTGCGAGATCACCTTGTGCCGACGGAAGGTCAGCCGCTTGATCCCGTTGGACAGGAACCGCTCGGTGTCCGACATCAGGTTGCGACAGTTCAGCGCGGTCGCGATCACGTAGTAGACGTCGGTGCGCAGGTAGAAGAAGAACTGGAAGCCGATGCGCACCAGGAAGGTGAGCAGCGCCGCGCTGGCGAGCAGACTCGCCCAGTTCGGCACGTCGATGAGGTTGCGTCGGGTGGCGAAAAGGAATGCGACGAGCAGGGAACCGAAGAACGCGTCGACGAAGAACCCGGCGAGGAATGCCTTGTACCGCGCGCGCTTGGACGCCATCCAGATGCCGCTGATATCCGTCTGCGCGACCAGGACGTACATGAGGTTGCTGATGCCGAGAGTCGCCGACACGCCCACCGAGCGGGCCGCCAGTGCGTGCGCGAGTTCGTGCAGCGACAGCCCGATCATCGCCAGCGTCACGCTGACCACGGTGAGGATCGCGAAGTTCCCGCCTTCGAACAGCAGCACCCGCGGGCCCGGAATCAGGCCTGGATCGGTGATCACCAGCGCGACGGCGGTGAGGATGACCGCGAGGCCGGGCAGGATCACGGCGGGACCGGTGAGCCGGCGCGCGGTGGCCGGCGGGATCCAGTCGAAGCTCCACCGCTTGACCGTGCGGTGCGCGTGCTGGTGGGCCGGTTCGGTGGCGGCCTCCGGCTCGCCGCCTCGGGTGACGAAACCCTCGTCGGCCAGTACGGCGACGAAGTCCTCGACGTCCACCGGCTCGCCGTGCTTGCGCTCGTAGATGCGGGCGGTCTCGGCGATGGTCCGCCCCTCGGCGAGCGCGTTCAGGATGTCCAGCCCCTCGGCCGGAATGGCGAGATAGACCTTGCGGTCGGTGTCGCCGATGATGACGTCCGAGCCGTCGACGGTCGAGACGAACGGGCGGACGGTGACGACGGACTCAGCCGTGTTGACGGCCATGGGGCGATTCCTTCCACTTCCGCGTGCGAACGGCGCTCGGCGGGGACCGGAGCGATCACTCACACCGATCCCCGCCGATCATGAACCCTTTTGTCAGGCGATCGCGGGCACGCAGTCCGCGTTGGCGCTGGTCTTGATCGGCTCCAGCTTGCGAACGACAAGCTTCTTCATACTGACCTCCCTCAGAAGTGGGGTTCCTTGAGAGGCATCCTCTACTGTTGCCGGCTCGGCGGTCTGCTCACTAATGAGCAGTCAATGCGTATGTCTGGAAACCCACGAGGAAAGGCGCTCCTCGTGCACGGTCAGATGCGATCGAGGGGTGAACTCGACCAATTCCAGTTCACGGAACCGCTTGAGGAACTGACCGATCCGGGTTCGCGTGGTGCCGACCATCTCGGACAGATCCTCCTGGGTGAAGGCGATGTCCACCCGGGTGCCGGCCGGACCGCGCAGACCGAAGCGCTCGGCCAGGTCCAGCAGGCGGTACGCCAGACGCAGCTCGCTCGGCAACGTCACCATCTCCGCCACCACCTGCTGCTGGTGGCGCAGCCGGTTGCCGAGGTGACGGGCGAGCAGGTCGCCTGAGCCTTCGGCGGCCAGCACGGCGGCGGCCCGTCCTGCCGGGATCCGCAGCAGCACCGTCCGGGTCAGCGCGATCGCCGACTCCAGCCGTCCCTGTCCGAGCAGGGCGATCTCGCCGAACATGTCACCCATCACGTGCACCGAGAGCAGGCAGCGTTTGCCGCTCGCGGCCACCATCTGCGTTTTGACCTGGCCACGCTCCACCACGTAGACGTGGTCGTCACGTGTTCCGCACCGATAGACGTGGCTGTTGCGGGAGACCTCGATCAGCGAGGTCCCGGGCACCCGTCCCGCCAGCGCCCGGAAATCAGGGATGTCGAGCCTCGACAGGGATTTGGCTTGCGTCACGTCGGCCTACCTTCCGCGCGGCAGAGCACTCGTTGAGGAAACCACATCCTCGCCAGAGACACTAGGGAAGGCTCATAAATACCCGTAAAGACGAGGATGCAGTCGGCCAGGTGTCGTACCCCCTCGGCCGCCTGACACCTGGGCTGCTCCCGGCCCGGTAAGGTCGCTTGCGTCTTGTGGTGGACCGGCGGGATGACGTAAGAAGACTTGCACATACGATCACATACGATCACTGGAGCGTCGCCGATGCGGCTGGGCATGCCCCTCAACTATCGCGCCGGCATCGTCGACATCGCCGACGAGCTGGTCGACTTCGAACAGGCCGGACTGGACCTGGTGCTGGTGGCCGAGCTGTACACGTTCGACGCCGTCAGCCAGTTGGGCTTCATCGCCGGGCGGACCCGGCGGTTGGGCATCGCCTCCGGGGTGATGCAGCTGTACACGCGTACCCCGACTCTGATCGCCACCACTGCCGCCGGGCTCGACCACGTCTCGTCGGGGCGGTTCACGCTCGGCCTCGGCACCTCCGGCCCACAGGTCATCGAGGGGTTCCACGGCGTACCGTTCGACGCGCCCCTGGCCCGCACCCGCGAGGTGATCGAGGTCTGCCGGCGGGTCTGGCGCCGGGAGAAGCTGGTCCACCAGGGCACCCACTACCGCATTCCGCTGCCCGAGGGGCAGGGCACCGGCCTGGGTCGCCCACTCAAGCTGATCAACAAACCGGTCCGGGAACGGATCCCGATCACCCTCGCCGCCATCGGGCCCCGCAACGTCGAACTGGCCGCGGAGTTGGCGGAGGGCTGGCAGCCGGCCTTCTTCCATCCCGAACGGTCCGCCGCGGTGTGGGGCGAGAGCCTGGCCCGTGGCGCCCAGCGGCGGGACCCCTCGCTCGGGCCGCTTGACGTGAGCGTCAACGCCCTGCTGGCGATCGGCGACGACGTGACCGGGCTGCGCCGGCTGGCCCGGCAGGAGTTGGCGCTCTACCTCGGTGGCATGGGCGCGGTGGGTGCCAACTTCTACAACACCCTCGCCCAGCGGTACGGGTTCGGCGAGGCCGCCCGCACCGTACAGGAGTTGTACCTGGCCGGGCGTCGGGACGCGGCGGCCGAGGCGGTGCCCGAGGAACTGGTGGCGGGCACCTGCCTGATCGGGCCCGCGTCCTGGGTGGCCGAGCGGCTGGCCGCGTACCGGGAGGCGGGAGTGACCACCCTCAACGTGACCCCGCTGGCCCGCGCGCACCGGGACCGGCTGCGCCTCGTCGAGCGGCTGCGCGACCTGCTCGACTGAGCGGCCGCGGTGGGTCCGGCCGGTGTCCCGGCCGGACCGGGAGCGTCAGGCGACGCGGTCGGCGGCGACCGCGGGGAATATCTCGTCCACCACCGGTGCCACCGGCTCCACGTCGCGGCCCGAGCCGGCAGCTGCCTCGGCGGCGGTCCGCGCTCCGGTGGCCCGACGGGCGGACGCGCTGTTGCCCCGGCGGTTGACCGGCACACACTCACCGGCCGCGGCGAGGCCCGTCGCCTCCGGCATGTGGTTGTAGACGGCCTCGTACTCGCCGTTGCGGACCACGTAGGACTCGTGCCAGATGCCGACGACGTTGTTGTCCTTCATCCGCCGGAAGTAGTCCTGAAGTGCCTTGGAGTGCGCCAGCTCGCGGTTGTTGGCGAACCGTTCGAGGTGCTCGATGCTGCGGAAATAGGCGATCATGACCGCGCCCCGGTTGCCCCAGTAGGCGTGCGCGTGCAGAGCGCCGGTCGCCTCCTGATCGGCGAACATGGCCTTCAACACGCCACCCATCGACCAGAAGGTCGGCAGCCAGCGGTTGACCTTGAAAAAGTTGTTGATCCGCATGCCCGTCATGAAGACGGCGAAATCGCCTTCGATCTCGGCCGTCATCCGTGGGCCTACGACTGGTTTCCTACCCATGCCCGGACATCCTTTTCAGCGACGGGTCGAATACTTCGGAACACTAGCAACGGCACTCGCCACCCAACAAGACACTTCAACATACGCGTAAAGTGTCACTACGCCGTCCGCGTGCGGACGGTCAGGCGTCCGGTCCGAAGTACCGCTGCCGCAGGGTTTCGCCCTTGCGGTAGGCGGTGCGGAACATGCCACGGCGTTGCAGTTCGGGGATGAGCAGATCGCAGATGTCGCCGAGGCCGTCCGAAGGGCTGCACGGGATCAGGTTGAAGCCGTCCACGTCGGCGACCTCCAGCCACTGCTCCATCCGGTCGGCGATCTCCTCGGCCGTGCCGAACAGCGTCATCGGCGCGTCCCGACGGGCCCGACGCGGGCGGGAGACCAGGTACCGCACGTCGCCGATGGTCCACGACCGCTCCGGGCTCAGCCCGCGCAGGAAGCCCAGGAACGACTGGCTGCCCTGGTTCTTCACCTCGTCGACCGGAGTGTCGTCCGGGTACGCGGCCAGATCGATGTCCATCCAGCCGCACCACTTCGCCAGCTGCCCCTCCGGGCTCCACAGCTCGTGGTACTGCGCGGCCTTGCGTTTCGCATCGGCGCGGTCGGCGCCGACCATCACCATGGTGCCCTGCAGGGCGCGCACACTGCGCGGGTCACGCCCCGCGTCGGCCACCCGCCGGCGCAGCCGCCCGACCGTCTCCGCGCCGCTCTGCGGGTCGGCCATGGTCAGGAAGATCACCTCGGCGTGCCGGGCGGCGAAGGCCATGCCCCGCCCCGACGCGCCCGCCTGGTACAACACCGGCGTGCGCTGCGGCGACGGCTCGCACTGATGCGGGCCGCGTACGGTGAACCACTCACCCTGGTGGTCGATGGCGCGTACCCGGGACGGGTCGGTGAAGACGTCCCCGTCGACGTCGCGGACCACCGCGCCGTCGTCCCAACTGCGCTCCCAGAGTGCGCGGACCACCTCCATGTACTCGTCGGCCCGGTCGTAACGCAGGTCGTGGTCCAGATATTCACCGAGCCCGTTGTCGGTGGCCGAGCGCAGGTACGAGGTGACGATGTTCCAGCCGATCCGCCCCCGGGTGAGGTGGTCGAGCGTGGAGAACAGCCGGGCGCACTCGTACGGCTGGTGGTAGGTGGTGGAGTAGGTGACCGCGAAGCCGAGGTCGGTGGTGGCCATCGCCGCCGCGGCGACGACCGGCACCGGGTCGATCGAGGGGATCTGCACCGCGTGCCGGACCGCGGTCGCCCACGACCCCTGGTACACGTCGTAGGTGCCGTGGATGTCGGCGAAGAACAGCGCGTCGACGCAGGCCGCCTCAAGCCGTCGGGCGATCGCGGCCCAGTAGTCCAACGACCGGTAGCCGGTGCCGGTGGCGTCGCCGGGAGCTCGCCACATGCCGACGAACTGCGGCGACGGCGAGCATTCGGTGAACACGTTCAGATGCATGTTTCCCCCTCCACACCCGGTCGCGTCGCCACCCGGCGACGGGTGGCGACGCGACCGGTGCCGTTGGTCAGGACCGGGCGGCGTTCTGCGGGCTCAGCCGTTCGATGGCCGCGATCAGGTCGGCCGGCTCCGTCCGCTCCCAGTGCCGGGCGTACGCCGAGGCGAAGCGCAGCACGCCGTCGGTGTCGGCGAGGAACACCCCGGGCATGGTCATGCGGTTGCTGTCGTCGCCGTTGATCTGCGAGAAGTCCATGCCGAAGCTGCCCCACACGTCGAGCAGGTCCTGGTTCATCGTGTAGGTCAGGTTGAATCGCGCGGCGTAGGTGTTACCCCGGTCGCTGAGGATCCGGTACGAGATCTTGTTGCGCCGGATGGCGGCCCGCAGGTTGGGCATGGTGACCGGCGAGACCGCCACCAGTTCCGCGCCGAGCTCCCGGATCTGCGGGTAGACCTCCTCCAACGCCTCCAGCTCGAAGTTGCAGTAGTCGCACCAGATGCCCCGGTAGAAGACGACCGCGAGCGGCCCCCGGGACAGCAGGTCGGCGGAGGAGACGACGTCGCCGTTCTCGTCGGGCAGCTCGAAGGACGGGAACGGATCTCCCACCTTCAGCACCCGGTCCTCGGCACCCGAGGCGGCCAGAGCCTCCGCCTCCCGGTAGATCACCTCAAGGTGGGCCGACGTGATGGGTGGTACCTCACCCGCCTCCTGGCGGGCCTTGTACTCGCGCAGCCGTTCGTTGAGGGACATCGCTTTCTCCTTTCCGGCGGCCTGGCCCTGGGTCTCAGGTCCAGCCCACAGGCATCGACTTGATGCCATTGACAAAGTTGGACTCCAGTCGGACGACCGGGCCCGTGGCGGCAAGTCGGGGAAGGTGCGGGGCGATGGCGTCGAGCAACGCGGCCATCTCCATCCGCGCGAGGTGGGCGCCCAGGCAGAAGTGCGGGCCCACCCCGAAGCTGAGATGCGGGTTGGGGGCCCGCTCCAGGTCCACCCGGTGGGGGTCGGCGAAGACCGCGGCGTCCCGGTTGGCGGAGACGTAGAACATGACGACCTTGTCGCCCTCGGCGATCCTCGTGCCGGCGAGGGTCGTGTCCTGGGTGGCGGTCCGGCGGAACTGCATGATCGGGGTGACCACCCGGAGGAACTCGTCGACGGCGGTGGCGGTGGGCAGCGGGCTGCCCAGCCAGCGGCCGCGCAGCTGCTCGTCGTGCAGCAGCAGGTGCAGGGAGTTGGAGATCAGATGGCGGGTGGTCTCGTTGCCGGCGACCACCAGCAGCAGCCAGAACTGGCAGAACTCCCGGTCGGTCAGCCGCCGCCCGTCGACCTCCGCGGTGGCGAGCAGGCTGATCAGGTCGTCGCGCGGAGCGGCCCGGCGCCGTACGGCCACGGCCAGGGCGTACTGGAACGCCTCCGCGAACGTCTGCCGGTAGACCTCGACGTCACCGCCGCCGTACTCCGGGTCGTCGAAGCCGACCAGGTTGTTGCTCCAGCGGTACAGCAGGTGCCGGTCGCCGTGCGGCAGGCCCAGCAGATCGGCGAGCACCAGCAGGGGCAGTTCCGCCGCCAGGTCGGTGACCGCGTCGAAGTTGTCCCGCTGACGTACCGCCTCGACGAGGTCCTGGGCGTGCCGGGTGACGGTGTCGGCGAGCGCGCGTACGGCGCGCGGGGTGAACACCGAGCTGACGATGCGCCGGATCCGTACGTGCTGCGGGGCGTCCATGTTCACCAGCAGCTGGCGCATGAAGTCCAGGTCGGCAGGGGTACGCGGGTCGTGCAGGAACGCCCCGCGCAGCGCGGAGGAGAACACCTGGGGTTGCCGGGACACCTCCATGACCGCGTCGTGGGTCGTCACCGCCCAGAATCCGGGGCCCTGCTGCTGCATCCGGCCGGCCGAGCTGTGCCGCCACAGCGCCGGCTCCGGCACCCATCCGACCGGCTCCTCGCGGCGACGCCGCTCGAACTCGGCGTGCGGCACGCCGAGGGCGTAGGTCGCCGGGTGGGCGATGTCCGCGGTGGGGGTCGTACGCGTCACGGGCATCTGGCTCATCGCTCCCATCGGTCGTCTCCGCAGAGCGTGCGCAACTGGTCGAGGCGGAGCTTGCCGGTCGGCTCGCGGGGGATGGCGTCGACCGACCGCCAGCAGCGCGGCACCTTGAAACCGGCCAGGTGTTGTCGACAGTGGGCGTCAAGCGCCGACCAGGGCAGCTGCCGGCCGCCCGGTTCCCACTCCACGACCGCGGCCACCCGCTCGCCGTACTCCTCGTCGGGCACGCCGAGCACGACGGCGTCGCGTACGTCCGGGTGTTGCAGCAGCACCTGCTCGATCTCGGCCGGGTAGACGTTCACGCCCCCCGAAACGATCATGTTCTGGGCGCGGCCGGTGAGGTACAGGTAGCCGTCGTCGTCGAGGTGACCCATCTCGCCGTAGGTGAAGACGCCGGGCGCGAGATGCGCGGCGCGGGTCTTCTCCGCGGCGTTGTGGTAGCGGAAACCCCGGCCGGGTCGGCGGATGAAGATCCGGCCCGGCTGGTACGGGCCGAGCTCACGGCCGTCGTCGTCGACGACGAGGATCCGGTTCGGCGGCACCGCCCGGCCCACGCTGCCCGGGTGGGTGAGCCAGTCGGCCGAGTCGATGAGGGTGACCACTCCCCCCTCGGTGGCCGCGTAGTACTCGACAAGCACCGGGCCCCACCACTCGATCATGCGGCGTTTGACGTCCGGCGGGCACGGACCACCGCCGTGCCAGATCCGGCGCAGGCTGGCCCCGGAGAACCCGGCTCGGACGGCCGGGTCGAGGCGGAGCAGGCGGACGAACTGGGTCGGCACGAGATGGCACTCGGTGATCCGTTCGGCGTCCATCGTGGACAGCATCCCGGCGGGGTCGAAACGCTCCCGGACGACCAGGGTCGCGCCGTTGAGCAGGGGCAGCAGCGCGAAGAACAGTTGCGCGGAGTGGTACCACGGCCCGACCAGCAGCACCCGCCCGTCGGTGGGTACGCCGAGCGTCCCGGTGGCGTACTCCAGCAGGCGGGTGGCCCGGGCCCACGGTGCCCCGGTGACGAACAGACCGTTGAGCACGCCCTTGGGTCGACCGGTCGTGCCCGACGTGTAGATCATCAGCTGCCCGCACTCCTGCTCGGCGGGGGCGGCGGACGGGTCGGTCGCGGCGAGCAGCGGCTCGACCGCCGCCAGGCCGTACGCGACCTCGTCGCCGGTGACAAGCGCGGTGACCGTGCCCGCGTCGGCCGCCGCCTTGGCACCCACCTCGGCGCGCGGCGGGTCGACGACGAGCAGTCGGGTGTCGGCGTCGGTCAACAGGTAGGCGACCTCCGGCGCGGTGAGGTGCCAGTTCACCGGCACCACGGTGATCCCGGCGTGCAGGCAGGCCAACAGCGCTTCCAGCGCCTCCCGGCGGTTGCCGAGCATCAGCGCCACCGCGTCACCGGAGCTGACGCCGGTGCTGGCGAGCAGCGCCCGCCACCGGTTCACTCGCTCCCCCAGGTGCGCCCAGGTGAGCACCCCGCCCTCGTCGGCCAGCGCCGGTGCGTCCGGGGTGGCGGTGATCCGGGCGGCGAGCAGCGCGGGCGGGTCGTGAGGAGACGGCATCGTCAGTCCAGCAGATCCGGGTGGCGGCGCAGGACACCCTCGTAGAGCGGCTTGAAGTTGTACCGGCCGATGCCGGGTGAGCCGATCACCTCACGAGTGCGCTCGGCGTCCTCGTGGTCGATGAGGATCGGCTTGCCGGCCGCCTCGGCGGCGAGCTGCACCTGGCAGGACCGTTCCATGGCGACGAACCACCAGGCCGCCTCCGCCACCGACCCGCCGACGGTCAACAGGCCGTGGTTCTGCAGGATGGCGGCCTTGCCGGCGCCCAGCGCGGTGGCGATCCGCTTGCCCTCCTCGGAGTCGAGCACCACGCCTGTGTAGTCGTCGAAGAGGGCGTGGTCGCCGTAGAAGGCGCAGGCGTCCTGGGTGATCGGGTCGAGCAGCCGACCCAGGGTGGAGAACGCCCGCCCGTACACCGAGTGGGTGTGCACCGCGCAGATGACGTCGGGGCGGGCGGCGTGCACCGCCGAGTGGATGACGAAGCCGGCCGGGTTGATCCGGCCCTTGCCGCCCAGCACCTTGCCGTCGGCGTCGACAAGCAGCAGGTCGCTGACCCGGACGTGACCGAAGTACATGCCGAACGGGTTGATCCAGAAGCAGTCGGGCCGCTCGGGGTCGCGGGCGGTGATGTGTCCGCCCGCCCCCTCGTCGTAGCCGAGTTCCGCGAACAGCCGCAGCGTGGCGGCCAACTGCTCCATCCGCTGTCGCCGCAGAGCCGCTGTGTCAGGAGGGAACATCATCCGCATCCACCCGTCGTGTCGGTGTCGTATCCGCCGGCGGCCACGATTGCCTCCGCCCGGTCGGGGAGCCCCACGGTGGCCGGCGCCGGCACCGCGACGGTGGCGGCGGCGTCCGGCCGCCACAGCTCCAGGAAGCCGTCCAGCCGGTCCAGCCCCCAGAACCGGTGCCGGCCCCATTTCAGGTACGGAATTCCGAAGACGTCGTCGAGGTAGGCACGTTCGAGACAGTCCACCCCCTCGGCCCGTAGCTGCGGATCGTCGACCGCGCCGAGGATCACGGCCGGGTCCAGGCCGGCCCGCTCGGCGCAGCCGGCCACCACCTCGGGGTCGCAGATGTTCTCGCCCCGTTCCCAGCGGGCGGCGACCACCTCGTCGTAGAACAGCTCCGCACGACCGGCGCGGCGGGCCGCCAGCCAGCCCAGGTGCGGCACCTCCCAGTGCGGGTCGACGTCGATCGGCCACGCCATCGGCACACCCTCGTGCTGCACCAGTCGTTTGGTGTCCATCAGCAGGTAGAGGTGCTTGGCCCGACTCATCTGCACGTAGTGGAACTCCGCGCCGCGCGCGGCGAGCGCCTCGCCGGTCCGCGGGTCCGGATCCCAGTAGGGGAACCAGTCCAGCTCCGCGAACGCCGTCGGCACCGCGGCGCGCAACCGCCGGATCGTCAACCAGCTGTACGGGCTGCGGAAGGAGAAGAACAGCCGGGGGCGGGCGGGCGCGCGGGTCACGACCGGCTCCCGGTGAGGATCGCGCAGACCTCCGGGTCGAGCCGGGCGAGCTGACCGGCGTCCGGTCCCCGGCTGATCGCGTAGCCGTGCAGGATGGTCGCCGACGCCACCTGGATCAGCCGGTCGTCCCGCTGGACCCAGCAGTCCATCCGGCCGCTGAACATCATCTCCCGCAGCACGTCGTCGACCTGGAAGACGGTGTGCACCGTCTCCTCCATGTGGGCCGGTTCGGCCAGGCGTACCCGGGCCCGGGAGACCACCGGGATCCACGCGCGTTCGCGCAGCATGCGCCCCACCGAGATGCCCCGGTCGGCGAGGAACCGGTCGACGACCTCCTCCAGGGCGCGCACGTAGCCGGAATGCTGCACCCGGTCGGAGAAGTGGCAGTAGAAGTACGGTGCCCGCCAGGACCACAGGAAGGCTCCCGAGCCGGCCGGTGCCAACGTGGACGCGAGGTCGGCACCGGCCGGCAGCGTGCGCTCCGAGCGCAGTCCGGTCGCCTCCCCGAGTTCGGCGGCCTCCCAGGCGGCGAGGGTGTCCGGGGCGGTCCGGTGCGTCGGCGCGTCGGTCTCGGGGATCAGCGCGACCGTGACGTGTCCGCGCAGCACCACGACGTCCTGGCCGTCACGGTGGACCGACATCTGCACCCGCAGCCGCTTCCCGGTGCCGGCGACCACCTCTGCGCGTACCTCGTCGTCGACCTCCAGCACGGCGGGCAGCTGCACCGAGCAGTCGACGATCTCGGTGCCGAGGCCGTACTTGTGGAACAGCTCACGGGCACCGTGGCCCTGGTCGCGCAGCCACTGCAGGACCGCCTCCTCCACCAGGTACATGAAGTGTTTGAAGCCGATCCAGGTGCGGATGTTGGCGCCTTCGTAGCGCGGTCGGCCGACCAGGACGCTCGGGACGGGCGTGGGCGGGACGAGGGTGGTCACGTGGCTACTCCTTCGGGATGACCGCTGACGACGGATGCCACGTCGACGAAGGCCCGCAGGCGGGACGCGACATCCTCCGGCTGGCGGGCGTAGCAGAAGTGGTCGTAGCTGTCGCCGACCGACAGCACCGCGTGCGGCATGCCGTCGGCGAGGATCCGCGCGGCGGCCGGGGACAGGGTCGGATCGGAGCCGCCGGCGAGCACCAGCACCCGGGCCGTCACCTGGTCCAGCCGCAGGGACGCGCTGGCGCAGAACTGGTCGAACACGGCCAGGAATCCGGAGGGGCCGACCCGGTCGACCGCCTTGGCGATCATCCGCTCCACCACCTCGGCGTCCATGTTCCGCAACCGCGGACCGAGGCGGCTGCGCAGCGAGTCGTGGATGTGCTGCTCGAAGGAGCGCCGTGCCCGTTCGAAGACCCGCCAGGTCACGGCGACGTCCGGGGGCCGGTACAGCGGACAGATCAGGATGACGGTCTCCGGCACCCGCCGGTCACCGGCGCAGAGCAGTTCGAGCAGGGCGTTCGCGCCGAAGGAGTGGGCCACGACGAGGTCGGGACGCCGACCCAGCAGGTCGAGACCGTCGGCGAGCCAGGCGGGCGAGGGGCGACGACGCCACAGGTAGTCGTTACCGGGCCGCCACGGCAGGTCGAGGGCGACCGGGGTCCACTCGGGCAGCACGTTGCACAGCGGCAGCCAACTCTCCCAGGAGTCCTCCAGCCCGTGCACGAAGGCCACGAGCGGGCCGCCCGGCGTGGGTGGGCGCAGCTGACGTACGGCCGGTGTGGTCACGGCCGGTGTGGTCACGGCCGCCTCCCGGGGGTCAGCAGGGCGGTACGCCACCCGTCGTCGTCACCGCCGCAGAGCACCGCGACGCCGTCCGCGCCCTCGGCGACGAGCTGCGCGGCGAGCGCGGTCTGCAGCACTCCCTGGGCGCCGTAGCAGTCACCCCAGGCCGCAGCGGGGTCCAGGTGGCCGGGACCGACCACGATCCGGGTCGGCGGGGGTACGCGTCGGCTCAGCGTCGGCCCGACCGTCACGGTGGCCAGCGGGGCGGCGGCCCGGGTGACGGGTTCCAGCACCACGCAGGCGGCACCGGCACGCAGCGGCGGCGCGGTGGGGTCGGCGGCGGGGCCACGGCGTACCGCGACGGCGGTCTCGTCGTCGGGTTCCGCGCCGACGACCAGCACCCGGTCGGCCCGGCCGGCCCGCAGCAGGAGGGCACCCAGAGCCAGCGCGTCCAGCCCGGCGGTCTCGCCGGAGCAGACCATCAGGTTCGGGCCGCCGAAGCGGAACCACAACGCGATGCTGCTGGCGATGACGTTGCTGGAGGCGTTCGGTGCCGCCATCGGGCTGACCCCCCGGCTGCCCTCCTTGGCGACGGCGCGGGTCACGTCCACCACCGTGGCGACGTTGCCGAGGTTGCTCGCGGCCACCACCGCGGTACGGGGATCGAGCGCGTTGGCGGGGCGTACGCCGTCGGGCAGGCCCAGGGCGCGGTGCACGGCACACAGGGCGAGTCGGGTGGCGGGTTCCTTGTACAGCAGCCCTTTGCGGCCGAGCAGGGTGTGCGCGCGGTCGGCAGGGCAGCCGGGCTCCACCGGCGGCAGGTCGGCGACGGCCGTGTCGAAGCGGTCGTCGGCGGGCAGGTGGACGCTGTACGAGGTGACGGCCACGGCGGTGACCGGTGGGGCCGGCATGCTGGTCACGGCGCTTCCACCAGTGTCACCGCGTTCACGCCGCCGAAACCGAAGGCGTTGACCTGGGCCAGGGTGACGTCCCGGTGTGCGCGGGCGTCCCGGACGAAGGCGAGCCCGTCCCCCTCCGGCAGGGGGTTCGCCAGCCCGACCACCGGCGGGACCGTGCCGCTGGCCAGGCAGCGCAGCGCCACGTCGAGGTTGGCCAGCGCGGCGACACCCGACAGGTGGCCGATGGCCCCCTTGACGGCGGTGACCAGCGGCGCTGCGGGTCGAGGCAGGCAGCGCTGCAACGCGACGCATTCTGTGGGGTCGTTCAGGGCCGTGCCGGTGCCGTGGGCCACCACCAGGTTCACCTCGTCCGGGTCGCGTCCGGCCCGCGACCAGGCGTCGTGCATCGCCCGGCCGATGCCGTCCACATCGGGGGCGGTCTCGTGCACGGCGTCGCAGGACAGTCCGGTGGCGAGCAGTCGGCCCACTGCCGGTCCGGTCCAGTCCTCGCCGACCAGGACGAGCGCGGCGGCGCCCTCGCCGAGCAGCACCCCGATGCGGTCGCGGTCGAAGGGGCGGACCTGGGTGGTCGGTTCCGGGGTGACCTTGCCGATCATCGCGAGCATCGAGGCGGTCATCGTGTCGGCCGCGCCGACGACGACCGCGTCGGCTTCACCGGTCTCGATCAGATCCTGGGCGAGCGCGAGGGCGTGCCCGCCCGCGCTGCACGCGTTGGCGATGGTCACCACCTCGGCCAGGCCCGGTGCAGCGTCCCGGACGGCCGGACCGAAGTGCAGGCGGGACGGGTTGGTGGCGGTACCGCTGAACGCCAACTCCTCCACCGCGGCGAGTTCCCGCAACCCGGTGCCGACGAGCGCCACCACCCGGCTCCGCGCCGGGTCGACGGCGGCCCGGGTCAGCGCCTCGTCGACACACTCGCGTAGCCAGGTGCCGGCCCGCAGCGCGACGTCCGGGGCGGGTTCGTCGATCTGGTAGCCGGCCGTCACGTTGAGCTGCCCGGTCAATGGGTGCCGCAGCGGGCCCACCCCGCTGCGTCCGTCCAGCAACGCGGCGAAGGTGCCCGCGCCGTCGCCGAGACACGTACGCAGGCTGCTCGCCGCGATCAGCGTGGCCATCGGCTACCGCCGGACCAGGGCGGCACCAACGCCGCCGTCGGTGCCGTGGGCGGTGAGCAGGATCAGGCCGGACCGGTCGCCGTCGGCGGGCAGGCGCAGCGCGGCCGCCAGGGCGAGAGCCGGGGTGGCGGCCCCACAGTCCCCCGCCACCCGGCTGAGGACGAACTCGGCCGGTACGTGCCCGTCGAGCGCCCGCAGGGCGGCGGCGCGCTGCGGGCGGGTGCCCGCGGTGCGGGTTTCGCTGGTGGCCAGCAGCGTGACGTCGGTCGGCGCGGCACCGGCCACGTGCAGGGCCCGCGCGACACAGTCGGTGAGGGCCTGCTCCGCCGTACCGTCGGGGCCGTAACCGGTGGTCACGGCGCAGATCGTGGTGCGCCCGACCGAGTCGGCCCCGCCGCCGATCACGAACACCGCGGCACCCTCGCCGGCCGGGACCTCGCCACCGGTCGGGCCGGACGCGGACGCCCAGGCCCGGTGTGCCGAGAACTCCTCCACCGCGCCGACCAGCATGGTGTCGACGTAGCCGCGACGGATGGCGTTGCCGGCGTACCGCAGCGCGTTGAAGAAGGCCAGCGGCCCGCCGGTGACCGTGGCGTTGATGCCCTTGAGCCCGTGTCGGATGGCCGCCTGCCCGGCCGCGCAGTTCATCACGGTGTTGGGAAACAGCATCGGGTTGACCAGATACGGCTTCTCCTGCACCAGGGTTTCGCGGGTGTAGTCACTTGTGGACTTGAGGCTGCCCACGGTGGTGCCCAGCACCACGCCGACCCGCGCCCGGTTGGTGTCGTCCACTGTCAGCCCGCTGTCGGTGAGGGCGTCGCCGCAGGCCACCACGGCCAGGGCGGTGGCCCGGTCGTAGAAGCTGGTGCCACGCCGGCCGAGTCGGGCCCGTACGTCGAAGTCGAGCAGAGCGTGGCCCTCGGGGCGGGGCAACTCCTCGGTGACGATCCCGCCGACGGGTACCCCCGGGTGGATGTCCCCGGCGAGGGCGGTGGCCCGTTCCGCGAGCGCCTCCGGCCGGTCACCGGCGGCGCTCAGCGCCGCGAGGCCGTTGATTGTCAGTGCGGTCATCGGGCAGCTCCAAGCAGCACGATCGCGTTGTTCCCGCCGAAGGCGAACCCGTTGTTCTGCACCAGCCGGACGGTGGCCGGCCGGGCCTCGTTCGGCACCGGGTCGATGCCGGTCAACTGCGGGTCCGGGTGCGACCAGTTGATGGTGGGTGGCAGGAAGCCCTGTTCGATGGCGAGCGCGGAGGCGATCGCACCGAACCCGCTGGCCGCCCCCATGGTGTGCCCGATCATCGACTTGATCGAGCTGATCGGCGGCGGGTTCGCGCCGAACACCTCAAGCACGGCCTGCGCCTCGACCAGGTCGTTGGCCGGGGTGCCGGTGCCGTGGGCGCAGATGTAGTCGACCTGCTCCGGGGTGACTCCGGCGTTGCGGTGGGCGATGCGGATGCACTCGGCGATGCTGTCCCGGTCCGGGGCCACCGGATGGTTGGCGTCGCAGTTCAGGCCGTAGCCGAGCACCTCCGCGTAGACGTGCGCGCCACGCGCCTCGGCGTGCTCCCACGTCTCCAGCGCCAGCACCGCGCCGCCCTCGCCGGTGATGATGCCGGAGCGGTCCCGGTCGAACGGCGCGCAGGCGTGCTCGGTGAGCGCGCCCAGCCGGTAGAACCCGGCGTGCGCCCACCGGCAGACGGAGTCGGCCCCGCCGGCGAACACCACGTCCGACTCGCCGGAGACGAGCAGGTCGTAGGCGTACCCGATGGCGTAGTTGCTGGCGGAGCAGGCGGTGGCGAGGGTCAGCGAGTCGCCGCGCAGGCCCAACTCCTCGCTTACCGCGTGCGCCAACCGCCCGGCGGGCAGTTGCTCGACGAGCTGCGGTGGTACCGCGTCGAAGCCCGCCTCGACCAGGCGTGCCGTGAGCGCCTCCAGGACGACGGACTCGCCGCTGGTGGTGCCGATCACGGCGTGCGCCCGGGTCCGGTCCACCGCGTCGAGGTCCAGTTTGGCGTCCTCCGCGGCGAGCCGTGCGGCGGCGGCCGCGAACTGGCTGGACCGGCCCCACCGATCGGTGGGCAGCCGGTGCAGCCAGGCGGCGGGGTCGAAGTCGCGGACCTCACCGCCGTTGCGGTACGGGAACCCGGACGGGTCGAAGCTGGTGATCTGGGAGATGCCGGAGCGGCCCGCCCGCAGGGCCGCACCGAACGCCGTCACCCCCGTTCCGATGCTCGACACCGGGCCGAGGCCGGTCACGACCACACGCCGCACGGTGTCAGTCCTGCCAGCCGGCGTGCCGGGCGACGGCCTCGTAGGTGGCCTTGAGGTTGCGCAGCTCGGGCAGCTCCGACTGCGGGATCTCCACCTTGAACTCCTTGTCGATGCGGGCCAGGATCTCGATGGCCCGCAGCGAGTCCGCCTGGTACTCCTCGGCGAAGTCCCCGGTGTCGGTCAGCTCGTCGGTCTCGATCTCCAACACCTCGGCGATGATCTCCCGGAGCTGCTCGTACCGCTCGTTTTCACCGGACATGTCGGCCTCCTTGGGCACTGGTGTTAGCGGGGATGGTGCGGTCGACGCCCGCGCCGGTCGGGCCGGCCGCCGGTTCGGCGACTGCGGAGCGAGGGCGGCGGGCGGCCATCAGCGAGCCGACGGTGGCGATGCGCCGCTGGCCGACCCAGCTCTCGCCGGTGGCGAAGGCGGTGTCGGCGACGACCCGTTCCAGGCGTACGACGTGCCGGACGACGTCGCCCGGGTACGCCCGGCCCTCGACTGTGTACTCCCGAGCGCCCACGAACAGCAGCAGGGCGTCATCGGTGAGTCGATCCGACCCGGTGGTGCCGGCCAGCCACAGCAGCGCGGCGCTCTGCCCGAAGGACTCGATGAGCAGCGAGGCCGGATAGGCGTAGTCCTCGGCGGTGGCGTCGTCGCCGAGATGGGCGTAGCACGGCTCGGTGGCGGTGATCGCCTTCACCGTCTCGATGACGTCACCGGGTTGCATGCTGGTCACCCGGTCGACGAGCAGCAGCGGATGACGCTGGGGCAGGACGGCCCGGATCTCGGCGGCGTTCACGCGCCGGCTCCGGCGTCGAAGACGGCGCGGAGCTGGGCGGTGACCGTGCCGTCGAGGCGCCGGGCGGTGCCGCGTACCGCCCAGCCGGCCGGGGGCGTCGGTCGCACGTCGAGGTCGAGCGTCATCTCGTCGCCGCCGAGCAGCGCCGCGAGGAACCGGACCGAGGTGACCGTACGCAGCCGGGGCGCGCCGGGGACGGCCTGCGCCATCGCCTGGCACAGGGTCTCGACCACGAACACCCCCGGATAGATCGGCTGACCGGGGAAGTGACCGGCCAGGTTCGGGGACTCGGAGTCGACCACGACCCGGGCGCTGACCGTCCAGCCGTCGTCGACCGCCGCCACCCGGATCAGGTCGACGGCGGGCAGCGGGGCGGCGAAGCCGACCGGGGCAGCGGGCCGCCAGATCGGCGTTGCCGTCGCCGCGGTCACAGGGTCATCCCCCCGTCCACCTGGAACACCTGGCCGGTGACGTAGTCGGCCTGGTCGGAGAGGAGGAAGTCGACAATCCCCGCGACGTCCTCGGGGCGACCGAAGCGGCGCAGGCCGATCATGCCCAGGGCCCGCTCCCGGGCCTTGGCGTCCAGCGCGTCGGTCATGTCGGTCTCGATGAACCCGGGGGCGACCACGTTGACCCGTACGCCGTAGGGGGCCAGCTCCTTGGCCAGCGAACGGCTCAGCCCGATGATGCCCGCCTTGCTGGCCGCGTACGCGGTCTGGCCGACGTTGCCGCGGATGCCGGCGATCGAGGAGAGGTTGACGATGACACCGGCGCGCCGCTTCATGAACCGGAAGGACATGGCCCGGCAGAAGTTCCAGGTGCCACCGAGGTTGATGTCGAGGACCGCCTCCCAGTCGGGGCGGCGGGCCAGCACCAGCGGGCTGTCCCGGGTGATGCCGGCGTTGTTGACCAGCCGGCCGATCGGGCCCAGTCGCCCTTCCGCCTCGGCGATGAACGCGTCCACCGCCGCGTCGTCGGCGACGTCGCAGGGGGCGAAGTAGCTCGGCACCCCGGTCGCGGCGACCGCAGCCTCGGTCTTCTCGGCGGCTTCGCTCGGCCTGCTGTAGCAGCAGGCGACACCGTAGCCCTGCTCGGCGAGCCGGACGGCCACCGCGCGGCCGATGCCTCGTGAGGCGCCGGTCACCAGTGCCAGCGGTCGCTCGCTCACAGACGCCTCCTCTGCCCGTCGCACCCACGCCGGGTGCCCCCGATCGGCGACGGGAACTCGTATCTCGTACTCCTATGTTGAAGCATCTTGCGCCTGACATCAATAGAAGCAGCAGGACACACGCAAAACGCACGCAGATACTATGGGACCCTATGCACCGTCGGGCTGCGTAACGGCGTCCCGCAGCACGTCACGGCTGTCCGCGCCGGCCGCCGGGGCACCCCGGCGGATCCGGGTCGGCGTGCGGGAGAACTTCACCGCCGGGCCGGTCAGCGGCGCGACGGTGCCGTTGTGCAGCACCGTGGGCTGAAGCATGTCCCGCGCCGACACCTGCGGGTCGGCCGCGACCTCGCTGAACGTGCGTACCCGCTCGGCCACCAGGTGTGCCGCGCGGAACGCCGCCATCACCTCGTCGACCGTGCGGCTGCCGCACCACTGCGCCACCAGGCCGTCGACCTCGACCCGGTTCTGCCGGCGCTGGGCGCCTCGCCCGTAGCCGGGCGCGCGGGCCAACTCCGGGCGGCCGATCGTCTCCGCCAGCGCCCGCCAGTGTTTGTCCAGGGCGACGGACAGATAGACCTCCCCGTCGAGGCAGCGGTAGACGTTCGACGGGACCGCGAAGTCGGTCTGGTTGCCCCACCGGGCCGGCGGCGCGCCGGTCGCGGCCAGCGTCAACAGGCCACAACTGCTGGCCAGCAGGCTGTCGAGCATGGCCACGTCGACGTGCTGACCCTCACCGGTGCGGTCCCGGTGCGCCAGGGCGGCCAGCGCGCCGACGGCCGCGTGCAGTCCGGCCAGTTCGTCGGCGAGGAAGGTGGGCGCCCGGACCGGGCGTCCCGCGGGGTCTCCGTTGAGCGCCATCCAGCCGCTCGCCGCCTGGACCACCGGGTCGTACGCCGGCCGGTCGATGTCCGGGCCGTACTGTCCCCAGCCGGTGATGGAGACGAACACGATGTCCGGCCGGACTCTGCGGCAGTCGGGGTAGCCGACACCCCACTCGTCGAGGGTGCCGGGCTTGTAGTTCTCCACCACCAGGTCCGCGTCGCGGACCAGCCGCAGGAACGCCTCCCGGTCGGCGGGCTGCCGCAGGTCCAGCCCGACACTGCGCTTGTTCCGGTTCACCGTCTCGCGGAACCAGGACAGGCCCGTGCCGGGAATCTCCGGCGGCACCTCGCCGTCGCGTCCGTAGGGCAACTCGACCCGGATCACGTCCGCACCCATGTCGGCCAGCAGACCGGTGGCCAACGGACCGGACCACACCTTCGTCACGTCCAGCACGGTCAGGCCGTGCAGGGGGCCGTCGAGGTCGTCGCGGGCCTCCCGGTAGAACTCCTCGCGCCGCACGTCACACCCGGGCCAGGATCGTCGCGGTGCCCAGCGAGCCCCCGCAGCACATGGTGACAAGCGCGGTCTGCGCGTCCCGGCGCTCCAACTCGTGCAGCGCGGTGACCAGCAGTCGGGTGCCGCTGGAGCCGAGCGGATGGCCCAGCGCGATCGCCCCGCCGTTGACGTTGACCCGCTCCAGGTCGCTGTCGTACTGCTGGGCCCAGTTGAGCACCACCCCCGCGAACGCCTCGTTGACCTCGACCAGGTCGAGGTCGGCAAGTGTCATGCCGGCCCGCTCCAGCGCCCGGCCGGTCGCCACCACCGGCCCGTCGAGCAGGTAGTAGGGGTCGGCGCCGGTGACCACCTGGGTGAGCATCCGCGCCCGGGGCCGCAGTCCCAGCGCCCGGGCCCGGGCGCGGGACATCCACAGGATCGCCGACGCGCCGTCGGAGACCTGGGAGGTGGTGCCGGCGGTGTGCACCCCGTCGGGCACGTTCGGCGCGAGCTTGGCCAGCCCCTCCAGGGTGGTTTCGCGCAGCCCCTCGTCCCGGTCGACCCGGCGACTGCCGGCGTCCTCGCCGTCGCCCGGCGCGTCGATGCCGACCACCTCACGGTCGAAGTGCCCGGCCGCCCAGGCCGCCGCCGCGCGCTGCTGGGAGAGCACCCCGTACGCGTCGACGTCGGCGCGGGTGAGCCCCTGTCGGGTGGCGATCCGCTCGGCACCGCCGAACTGCGCCTTCGGCGGGTCGTCCCACGGGTAGTCGGCGGTCTTGTAGTGACCCGGTCCGTTGTAGAGGTTGACGCCGATCGGCACCCGGCTCATCGACTCCACCCCGCAGGCGATACCCACGTCGATCGCGCCACTGCCGATCAGCGCGGCGACCAGGTGGTTGGCCTGCTGGGCCGAGCCGCAGGAGACGTCCACAGTCGTGCAGCCGACCGCGGGATCCCAGCCGGTGCTCAGCCACGCGTTACGGGTGACGTTCAGACTCTGCTCGCCGGCCTGGGTGACGCAGCCGCCCACCACCTGCTCCACCACGTCGGGCGTGACGCCTGCGGCGTCGATGACCGCGGCCAGCACGTGCCGGAGCAGCTCGACGCCCTTCAGCCCGGCCAGCGCGCCGCCGCGCTTGCCGATGGGGGTACGGACCGCCGCGACGACTACCGGTTCGCGGTCCTGCGCCGTCACTGGTCCTCCAGCGTGATGGCGAGCTTCGGACAGGCGGTGGCGGCCTGCGTCACCTCGTCCCACAGCTCCTGCGGCGGGTTCTCCTGGAGCACGTAGAGGTAGTCGTCGTCGCGTACCTCGAAGACCGTCGGCGCGGCGAGCGCGCAGAGGCCGTTGCTGTCACAGCTGTCAAAGTCCACACGTACCCGCATCGTGGCCGTCCTCTCTCGGTCCCGCACTCGTGTTCCACGGTAGTGGAGTACTCGTATCTCGGAAATACAAGCATCGTCTTTGCACAGACCCTTGTGTGTCTTCTGGAGCGTCGATACGGTGCGTACGGATACCCATGGCCGGCTCCGCCGGTGATCGGCGTACGGGAGGCCCCGTGGCTGTTCGTGAAGGCTTCACCCCCTGGCCGGCGGAGTTCGCCGCCCGATACCGCGAGGCCGGTTACTGGCGCGGTGAGGTGCTCGGTGACCTGCTGCGCCCCTGGGCCGACTGGGCCGACGAGGCTCGTGACCCGGGGCGTACCGCCGTGGTCACCCGCCAGGGCCGGCACACCTACGGCGAACTCGACGCCCGTGCCGACGAGTTGGCCGCGGGCCTGTTCGAGCTGGGCGTACGCCCCGGCGACGGGGTGGTCGTGCAGCTGCCCAACACCGTCGAGTTCCTGGTCACCTGCGTGGCGCTGTTCCGCCTGGGCGCGCTGCCGGTGCTGGCCCTGCCGGCCCACCGTCGGGCCGAGCTGACCTACCTGACCCAGTACGTCGGAGCCGTCGCCCTGGTGACGAGCGACCGGACGCCCGGCGTGGACCACCGCACGGTGGCGCAGGAGGTACGCGACGCCTGCCCCACGCTGCAACACGTACTTGTGGTCGGCGATCCCGGGCCGTTCCTGGCCTGGTCGCAGGTGCGCGCCCCGGCCCGGGAGCTGCCCCGCCCCGACCCGCAGGACGTGGCGTTCTTCCTGCTCTCCGGCGGGACGACCGGGCTGCCGAAGCTGATCCCCCGGACCCACGACGACTACGCCTTCCAGCTGCGCGCCACCGCCGAGGCGATGTCGTTCGACCACCGGCACGCCTACCTCGCCGCGGTACCTGTCGCACACAACGCCGCCCTCGGCTGCCCCGGCGTGCTCGGCGCGCTGCGGGTCGGCGGCCGGGCGGTGCTGGCCGCCAGCCCCAGCCCGGACGAGGTCTTCCCGCTGATGACCCAGGAGCGGGTCACCCTCACCACGGTCATGCCTGCCGTGCTGTCGCTGTGGGTCGAGACCGCCGACATGTTCGACGTGGACCTGTCCGACCTGGTCATCGAGGTCGGCGGGGCGGTGCTGCAACCCGACCTGGCCCGCGCGGTCCGTCCGGCCCTGGGTGCCACGCTCACCCACTGGTTCGGCATGGCCGAGGGGATGCTCTGCTTCACCCGTCCTGGCGACGGCGACGAGGCCGCGGCCACCACCCAGGGCACGCCGATGTGTGCCGACGACGAACTGCTCATCGTCGACGAGGCCGGCGAGCCCGTCGCGCCCGGTGAGGTCGGCGAGTTGCTGGCGCGCGGGCCGTGTGTGCTGCGCGGCTACTACGCCGTACCCGAGCACAACCGGACGGTCTTCACCCCCGACGGCTTCCTGCGCACCGGCGACCTGGCCCGGTTCGACGCCGAGGGTCGCCTGGTCATCTCCGGGCGGATCAAGGACGTCATCAACCGGGGTGGCGAGAAGGTGATGGCCGACGAGGTCGAGGGGCACCTGCTGGCCCACGAGCGGGTCCGGGCGGCGGCGGTCGTCCCGTTCCCCGACCGGCGGCTCGGCGAGAAGACCTGCGCGGTCATCGTCGCCGACGACCCGGCGCCCAGCCTGGTGGAGCTACGCAAGCTGCTGCGGGACCGGGGCCTGGCCGACTACAAGCTGCCGGACCGGTTGGAGGTCGTCGAGGCGTTGCCGCTGACGAACGTCGGCAAGGTCGACAAGCGGGCCCTGGCCGCGGCCGTCCTCGGCGACCTGACCACCGCCGCCAGCCGGTAGCGGCAGCACGCCATGACGGCCTCCCTCGACGCGCCCGGGCGACCGGCGAGCCTGTGGCTGGACACGCTGCCCGCGTCCCTGCGGACGCGGCGACCGGCGCTGTCCGGCGACACCCGGGCCGACGTGGTGGTGATCGGCGCCGGCTTCACCGGCCTGTGGACCGCCTACTACCTGACCGAACTGGCGCCACAGACCTCCGTGCTGGTCATCGAGGCGGAGCACGTGGCGTACGGGGCCAGTGGCCGCAACGGCGGGTGGTGCACCACGGAGATGCCCGCCCTGCTGGCCAACCTGGTGCAGCGCTACGGCCCGATGGACGCGATGCGTTTCTTCCGGGCGGGCCAACGCACGCTCGACGAGATCGAACGGGTCCTCGCCGCCGAGGACATCGACTGTGGGTGGCGGCGCGACGGGTCGCTCTACGTCGCCCGTACCCCGCCGCAGGTCGCCCGGCTGCGGGCCTGGCAGGACATGCGCCTCAAGCTCGGCATCACCGACATGACGCTGCTGTCGGCCGCCGAGACCAGCGAGCGGGTCGGCATCGCCGGGGCGCTGCTGAGCGGATTCACGCCGCAGTGCGCGGCGGTGCAGCCCGCCGCCATCGCCGCCGGGCTGGCGCAGGCGGTGGAGCGGCGCGGGGTGACAGTGGTCGAGGGCACCCGGGCGATCGAGTTGCGACCCGGCGTGGTGGTCACCGACCGGGGCACGATCCGCGCCCGCAGCGTGCTGTGCACGACCGAGGCGTACACGGCCGGTCTGCCCGGGCACGCCCGCCGGGTGCTGCCGGTGATCTCCCGGGTGCTGGCCACCGAACCGCTGCCGGAACAGCGTTGGCGCGAGGCCGGCTGGCGGGACCGGGTCACCGTCGCCGATTCCCGCCACCAGTTCGCCTATTTCCAGCGCACCGCCGACGATCGGCTGCTGGTGGGCGGTCGCGGTTCGGGTTACCGCACCGGGTCCCGCCCGCAGGCGGCCGACCGCTCCGGCGAACGGGTCTACGCCCGGCTGCGCGAGTCCCTGGCCGAGAGCTTCCCCGCTTTGGCCGACGCGCCGGTGAGTCACCGTTGGAGCGGGGCCTACGGGATGCACCGCGACGGCGAGCCGGGTGTGGTGTACGACCGCGACAGCGGCCTGGGTCATGCCGGCGGCTACGGCGGCGAGGGCATCGCGCTGAGCAACCTCGCCGGCCGCACGCTGGCCGCGCTGGTGACCGGGGTGAAGCGGCCGGAGACCCGGCTGTTCTGGACCGGGCACCGGTCGCGCCGTTGGGAGCCGGAACCACTGCGGACCATCGGCGTACGCGGAGTCAGCGCGCTGGCCACCGCCGCGGACCGGTACGAGGACCGGTTCCGGCGTACGGCGCCCCTGGCCGGCGCCGTCATGCGAACCGTCCTGTGACCGTCTCTTCGAGAGGAACTCCGTGGCCAACGACTCCGTACCCCCGCTCAACGGTGGCACCCACATCAACCTGACGGTCCGCGATCTCGACCGCAGCACCGACTGGTACTGCCGGGCCCTGGGCTTCACCGTGGTCCGCGACGCCCGGCCGGTCGAGTCGGGGTTCACCTTCCGGACGCTGCTGCACTCCCGGGCCCTGACCTCGATCGTTCTCGGGCAGGCCGACCGGCCGGTGGAGGAGCCGTTCGACGAGCACCGGGTGGGGCTGCACCACCTGGCGTTCCACGTCCCCGAGCGCGACGACCTGCACACCTGGGTCGCCCACCTGGACGCGGTGGGCGTCGAACACGGCGGGGTGCAGGAGTTGTTCCTGGAGGCCGGGCACGGCGTGTGGCTGCGCGATCCGGACAACATCTGGCTGGAGCTGTACTGGCTCAACGCCGACTACTTCATGCAGCGGATGCGGGAGCACCACCGGGCGCGGCGGGCCGAGCGCGTCGGCGGGCAGCAGTGACCCTGCCCGACGCCGTCGCCCGGCCCCGGATCGCCGCCGTCGACCTGGCCTGCTCCGACGACCCCTATCCGGAGTACGAGCGGCTGCGCGCCCAGGGCCCGGTCGTGCGGGGCGAGTTCGGGCAGTGGCTGGTGGTCCACCACGGCGCGGTCAGCGCCCTGCTCCGCGACGGCCGGTTGGCCAGCCACTTCCCCCGGGAGTTCATCCGGTTGACCCTCGGCCACGGTCCCGCCGCCGAGTTCCCCACCCGCATCGTGCTCACCCAGGACCCGCCGGAGCACACCCACGCCCGCCGGTTCCTCGGTCAGGCGTTCGGCACGCCCCGGGTCCGGGCGATGACCCCGGCGGTGGCCGCGCTTGTCGAGGAGCTGCTCGCCCCGGCCCGCGACGCCGGTCGCCTCGACCTGGTCACCGACCTGGCCGTGCCGCTGCCGGTCACGGTGATCTGCCGGCTGATCGGCATTCCCGACGCCGACCGCGACCAGGTGTTGCCCCGGGTGATCGAGCTGGCCCAGGTCTTCGACGCGGCCAACCTCAAACCCGACGAGCGCGACGGCGTGGACGCTGCGGTCGCCTGGCTCCGCGAGTACGTCACCGCCCTGCTGCGCGACGCCACCCCCGGCGACTCCACCCTGGCCGGGATGTTCGCGGCGGCCACGCCCGAGGAGCGTGGGGACGTCGCCACGATCGTCGACAACCTGCTGTTCCTGTTCCATGCCGGGTTCGAGACGACAATGGGGCTGGTCTCCAACGGATGCGTGGCGCTGCTGCACAACCCCGACCAGTTGGACCGGCTACGCCGGGATCCGACCCTGGTCCGGCCGGCGATCGACGAGTTCCTCCGCTTCGACTCACCGATCCAGAACGCGATCCGGGTGGCCCGGGAGCCGATCGAGATCGGCGGTCACAAGATCAGGACCGGTCGGTCGGTGATGCTGCTGCTCGGCGCGGCCAACCGCGACCCCGCGGTCTTCGACCGGCCGGCGGAGCTGGACCTGTCCCGCACCCCGAACCCGCACCTGGGCTTCGGCGGCGGCCTGCACCACTGCCTGGGCACCGCACTGGCCCGGCTGATGGGCGAGCTGACGTTCACCGCGCTCGCCACCGGTTTCCGGGACATCGCGCCCGACGGCGACGCCCTGCGCCGCCAGCACGGCAGCCTGCGCTCCTTCGAGCGCCTTCCGCTGGCCGTCCGCTCCGCGTGATGCCGCTGCCCACCCCCTGTCGTTAAGGAGAGACCCGCATGGCGCAGTTGTCCACAGAGGTTTACTGGCACTCCACCGAACCCACCGAGGTCGGCCCGCCGCTGGACGGTGACGCCTCCTGCGACGTGTGCATCGTCGGGGCGGGCTACACCGGGCTGTGGGCGGCGCACTTCCTCAAGCAGGCCGAGCCGGGCATGTCGGTGCGGGTGGTGGAGGCGAAGTTCGCCGGCGAGGGCGCCTCGGGCATGAACGCCGGGTTCGTGCAGATGACCGCCGGCAAGGTGCTGCGCCGGATGCTCTGGTACTACGGGGCGGAGAAGGCGGGTGGGGTGTACCGGGCGGTCGCCCGGTCGATCCTGGAGATCGGCCGGTTCTGCCGGCAGAACGGCATCGACGCCCAGTACGAGAACACCGGCATCCTCCAGGTGGCCACCGACACCAAGCAGCTGGCCCGGCTGGAGCTGCAGATCAAGCGGGCGCAGCGGGCCGGGGTCACCTCGTTCCGCCTGCTCGACCGGGAACAGGCGCAGGAGCGGATCGGCTCACCGACGGTCCTCGGCGCACTGAAGGTCAGCGGCGCACTGCTCAACCCGTACCGGCTGGTGCGCGGGTTGGCGCGGGTGGTGCAGGAGCAGGGCGTGCTGCTGCACGAGCAGACCCCGGCGCAGACCATCGAGAAGGTCGACGGGAAGTGGCGGATCACCACGCCGCACGGCACGATCACTGCCAACGAGGTGATCGTCGCCACCGAGGCCATGCAGGGCGCCTTCCCCGAGCTGTACGCGCGCCAGATGCCGGTCTGGAACTACCTGCTGGTCACCGAACCGCTTACCGACGAGCAGCTGGGCCGGGTGCCCTGGCCGGGGCGGGAAGGGGTGGCGAACTCCTTGTCGTTCTCCACCGCGGCCCGGCTGACCGCCGACAACCGGGTGCTCTGGGCCGGCGGCCTGTGGTACATGTTCGGCAACCGGGACACCGATCCCCGCCACCGTCGCAACGACGACGCGTTCGACAAGCTGGGCGCGTCGTTCCGGGAGTTCTTCCCACAGTGGCGCGACGTACGGTTCAGCCACGGCAACGGCGGGCTGATCAGTTGGAGCCACAGCTTCATCCCGCAGTTCGGCCGTACCGACTCCGGCATGGTCTACGGCCACGGCTACACCGGCAGCGGGATCGCGGCGAGCCACACCGGCGGGAAGATCCTTCGGGACCTGGTCCTGCGGCGTAAGACGGAGTTCACCGAGCTGGCGTTCGTGACGGTCAACCAGCCCAAGTTCCTGCCCGCCCCGTTCGGCGACAAGGGCGGCGAGTTCTTCATCTGGCGGCAGCGGGTGGGCGATCGGCTGCCGCTGCTGCTGCCGTACAAGTCGGCGCTGGCGCCGAACCGGTTCTTCGCCCGCCGGACGGGCTCCCCCGAACGGGCCACCGCGGGCCGCAGCAGCGACTGACCCACCGACCGCGACACCGCCCGCTCGGCGGTCGGTGTCGCGGTCCGACCGCGCCGGTCAGTCGGTGGCCGGCGCGGACGTGTCGGTCAGTCGGTGACCGGCGCGGTGAGGTCGGCGTGCAGGGTGCGGCTCTGGCCCACCGCCAGGTCCCACAGGTCCTCGGCGGCCCGCCCGCTGGCCTGCCACGCCTGCCGGGCCTGCCGCAGCGGCTCCAGCGGCGCCTCGGCGGAGAGCGCGAAGGTCCCCCAGTGCATGGTGGCCATCCGCTGGGCGCCCAGGTCACCGCAGGCGCGTACGGCCTCCGCCGGATTCATGTGCAGCGGCTTCATGAACCAGCGGGGCAGGTACGCGCCGACCGGCATCAGGGCGAGGTCCACCGGACCGCAGCGTTGCCCGATCTCGGTGAAGTACGGCCCGTAGGCGGAATCCCCGGCGAAGAAGACCCGACGTACCGGGGCGGCGGTGGCAGGGTCGGCGTCGGCCTCCAGCAGCCAACCGCCCCAGAGGCTCTGGCAGCCGTCGAAGAGGGTCCGGCGGCTCCAGTGGTGCACCGGTACGAACTGGAACTGCACCGCGCCCAGACGGACGCTCTCCCACCAGTCCAGTTCCTCCACGGCGGTGAAGCCCAGCCGGCGGAACCACCAGCCCAGCCCGCCCGGCACGAGCATCAGCACGTCGCGTGGCAGCCGGCGGATGGTGGGCGCGTCGAGGTGATCGAAGTGGTTGTGGCTGATGACCACGGCATCCACCGGTGGCAGTGCCTCCCAGGGCAGGCCGGGTGGGGTGAATCGGGGCCGTACGCCGGGGATGCGCCGTGACCACACCGGATCGGTGAGCACCACGAGCCCGCCGATCTGGAGCACGAACGAGGCGTGACCGACCCAGGTGGCCACCACCTCGCCCGCGCCGGCGTGCGGTAGCTCAGCGGCCGGTTGGACGGGGATCTGGTCGACCTCGCTGAGATCGGGCTTCATCCCGCCCTCGGCGATCAGCTTGCGGACCGCCCGGGAGCCGGGCACCGGGTGGGTCAGCCGGTCGGCGAAGCTGGTCGGCCAACTGCGTTTACCGTGCCTTCCGGAAAGCATCCTGTCAAAGACGCGATAAACACTTCGCGGATATCTCATCACGTACCTCGATGCTCTCGCCGGCAGACCCCTGCACCTGCAACATTTGCGCCGTCAGCTAGGCCCAATCGAGGGTATGCCGAGCCTGGTATTTACGCTAGCGTCTCTCGCATGTCGGCGACCACACACACCGACAGGCTATCTTTGTCCTGTCTGGACGATTTGCCGCGAGGGTTGTTCATCGCAGGCAAGTGGTCTGCTGCGGACGACCATCGCCAATTGGTGTCTTTGCGTCCATCCACGGCAGAGACACTCACGACGGTCGCGCATGCGGGCGTCACCGATGTGGCCAGGTCCGTCGCCGCGGCCGGTGCCGCCGGCCGACCTGGATCCCGCTGGCACCGGATGTCGCCGGCGGCCCGGTCCCGGATGTTGCATCGGATCGGCGACCTGATCCTCGAGAACGCCGACCGGCTGGCCCTGCTCGACTGTCTCGACAACGGCAAGCCGCTGCGGGTGGCCCGGGCCGGCGACGTACCGGCCGCCGCCGCGGTGTTCCACTACATGGCCGGCTGGCCCGGCCGGTTGAACGGCGAGAACGCCTCGATCTACACCGGCAGCCCGGAGCGGCACCTGGCGCTGACCGTACCGGAACCGGTGGGTGTGGTGGCCGCCATCATTCCGTGGAACTTCCCGCTCTACATGGCGGCGGCGAAGGTGGCCCCCGCCCTGGCGGCCGGCTGCACCGTGGTGCTCAAGCCCGCCGAGCAGACGCCGCTGTCCGCCCTGGCCCTCGCGCAACTGGCCCAGGAGGCCGGTCTGCCGCCGGGCGTGCTCAACGTCCTCACCGGCGACGCCGCCACGGGTGCGGCGCTCGCCGCGCATCCGGGCGTCGACAAGGTGACCTTCACCGGGTCGACGGAGGTCGGGCGCAGCATCGTCCGGGGCGCGGCCGTCGACTTCCGCCGGGTGACCCTGGAACTCGGCGGCAAGTCACCGAACATCGTGTTCGGCGACGCCGACCTGCGGCAGGCGATCGACGGGGCGGCCCACGCGATCTTCTACAACCAGGGTGAGACCTGCGTGGCCGGTTCCCGGCTGTACGTGCAACGGCAGGTCTTCGACGAGGTGGTCGCCGGGATCCGGGAGCGGGCCGCGGCGATCAGGATCGGCGACGGTCTGGACCGGGACACCGAGATGGGGCCGCTGATCTCCGCGGAGCACCGCACCCGGGTGCTGTCCTACCTGGACTCCGCCCGGGCCGACGGGGCCCGGGTCACCGGCGGTCAGGTGCCGGACTCGCCGGGCTTCTTCTGCACTCCGGCCGTGGTGACCGACGCCGACCCGCAGGCGCCGGTGGTCCGCGAGGAGGTGTTCGGCCCGGTGCTGGTGGCCCAACCCTTCGACACGGTGCAGGAGGCGGTGGCGCTGGCCAACGACAGCCCGTACGGGCTCGCCGCCGGCGTGTTCACCCGCGACCTGGGTCTGGCGCACCAGGTCGGCCGTCGACTGCGCGCCGGCACCGTGTGGATCAACAGCTGGCACGTGCTCGATCCGGCGCTGCCCTTCGGCGGGATGCGGGGCTCGGGTTGGGGGCGGGAAATGGGCAAGGCGGGCGTCGACGCCTTTCTCGAAACGAAAACACTGATAAATGATCTCGGCAACCGGTCGTGGGGGCCGACACCTGCTTCGAAGTGAGTACCGGTCGCGCTCGGCGACCGGGCACGTCGTGGGGAGGCATCGTGACAAGCGAAGAGCAGATGCTTGACATCTGGAAGAACATTTTCGGCCGCCAGGTAGGGCCGGACACCGACTTCTTCGACGACCTCGAAGGCGATTCGATGGCGGCAGCGGCCATCGTGCACTGGGTGAACATCGTCTTCGGCGTACAGCTACCGATGATCGAGGTTTTCGACCGGCCCACTCCGTCGGAACTGACCGGTGCGGTGGACGAACTACGGGCCGCTGCCCGGTAGCCGTCGCCCGGCTCGCACCTCTCCCTCACCGGTCGCCAGCAGTCACCGGTCGACCGCAGCTCAAGAACCCGTCCGGGGCACACCTCCGGCGGGGGCATTCGTACCACTTCGTTGTCAACCGGCCATCCCGAGGGAACGTCATGGACATCGCTAGATCGGAGCACCACCCTTCGTCAGCCAGCGTCCCCCAGGCCCCGCCGCCGGCACCGTCGCGCGCGGACGCTTCGGGGGCACACTCGGCACCGTTGAGCGATCTGCAGTACGCGTACCTGCTCGGCGAGCTGGGCGATTTCCAGCTCGGTGGTCCTGCCCTCTTCTTCGAGGAATACGCCTGCCAGGAGCTGGACATCCGGGCCTTCAGCTCGGCCCTGCACCAGCTCATGCGCCGGCACGAGATGCTCCGCGCGTCGTTCGACGAGACGGGCCTGCTGCACGTCCAGGACGAGCTGCCCGTACCACTGACCTACCGGTCGCTGCGCGGGCAGCCGGAACACGTCTGTCGGCGGCTGCTCACCCGGAACCGGGAGCGCTGTTACGACGAGGGGCCGCCACGCGGCCGACACGCGCCGTTCGAGGTCTTCGTCTTCGCCCTGGACACCCACATCGTGGTGCAGGTCTGCGCGCGGCTGCTGGCCATCGACGGGTTCTCGGGTGAGATCTTCGCCCAGGAGCTGCGGGCCCTGCTCGACGGCGAGTCGCTGCCCCCGTTGCGGTACACCTTCCGGGAGTACCGCAACGAGGTCGAGCGACGCAAGGACAGCGACGAGCACGAGCGGGCCCGCCGCTACTGGCTCGACCGGCTGGACACCCTGCCCGCGGCACCGGAGCTGCCGCGCCGCCGGATGACCGGCGACCCCAGCCCACGCCTGGTACGCCGGGTCTTCAAGCTCACCGCCGAGCAGTGGACCAGCCTGGCCGCGCGGATCCGGAAGAGTCGACTCACCGGCACGATGGTGCTGGGCGCGGCGTTCTGCGAGGTGCTGCGGCACTGGTCGAAGAACCCCGACTTCACCATCAACATCATGTACGGCGACCGGCTACCGTTCCATCCGGAGGTCGACCGGATCATCGGCAACTTCAGCAGCACCCTGCTGATGGAGTGCCGCCAGGTCGGCCCGGGCAGCACCTTCCTCGACCGGGCCCGCGCCTGGCGTCGGCAACTGCTCCAGGACATGGAGCACTCCTCCTTCGGCGGAGTCTCCGTGATCCGTCAGCTCAACCAGCGCACGGGCAACGCCCGCAACGCGCTGATGCCGGTGGTCTTCACAAGCATGCTCGGCGTCGGGGATCCGGACACCGGCGTCTTCCTGGAGCATCTCGGCTGGCAGCGGCTGGAGGGCAAGGTCCGTACGCCGCAGGTCGCCTTGGACCACCAGGTCTTCGTGGCCGGCGGCGCCCTGGTCACCACCTGGGACAGCGCGGACGACCTCTATCCCGCGGGCATGATCGACGACATGTTCGCCGCCTACCGGTCCCTGCTGATCCGGCTGGCGACCGAGGACGACGCCTGGGAGATGGAGTCGTTCGATCTCACCCCGGCGGCTCAGCTCAAGATCCGCGAGCAGGTCAACGACACCGCCGCACCGGCCCGGGTGGCCACCATGCACCAGCTCTTCGAGGAGCAGGCCGAGCGGCAGCCGGACCGGCTCGCGGTGATCGCCGACGGCCGGGAGGTCACCTACGCCCAGCTGCGTGACCAGGCCAACGCCGTCGCGGCGGAACTCGTCGAGGCGGGCGTACGGCCGGGCGAGGTGGTCGGCGTGCAGGCGCTGCGCGGGGCACACCAGATCGTCGCGTTGCTCGGGGTGCTGCTGGCCGGGGCCGCTTACGTGCCGGTCTCGCCGCAGTGGCCGCGCCGCCGACGCGAGCAGGTGGCCGAGATCTGTGGACTGCGGGTGCTGCTGGCCGACCGCAGCATCCAGGACGAGGAGCCGTACGCCGGTGGGCGCAGCATCGACATCGCCAACGCCATCGCCCGGCAGGACGGTGCAGCCCGGCCGGCGGTGGTGACCAGCCCGGAGTCGTTGGCGTACGTCATCTTCACCTCCGGCACCTCCGGCACACCGAAGGGCGTGATGATCTCGCACGGCAGCGTGGTCAACACGCTCGTCGACATCAACGAGCGGTTCGGGCTCAGCCCCCGCGACCGGGTGCTCGCCGTCTCCGACTACACGTTCGACCTGTCGGTGTGGGACGTGTTCGGGATGCTCGCCGCCGGTGGGACGGTGGTCGTACCGACCGCCGGGCAGGAGCGCGAGGTCACCCACCTCTACGAGTTGTGCCAGGCCACCGGGGTCACGGTGTGGAACAGCGTGCCGGCGTACCTGGCGATGTTCGTGGAGTTCGTCCGCACCAGTGGTCGGCGTCCGCTCACCGAGCTGCGGCTGGCCATGGTCAGCGGCGACTGGGTGCCGATCAACCTCGGCGCGGAGCTGGCGGAGATCGCGCCGCACGCGGCCTGCGTGAGCCTCGGCGGGGCGACGGAGGCGTCGATCTGGTCCAACTACCACCCGGTGCCGGTACGGGTGCCACCACACTGGATCTCGATCCCGTACGGCCATCCGCTGCGCAACCAGCGCTTCCAGGTGCTCGACGCGGGCCTGCGGGACCGCCCGGACTGGGTGCCGGGTGAGCTGTTCATCGGCGGGCGCGGCCTGGCCCTGGGCTACCTGGGCGACGACGAGCTGACCGCCGCCTCGTTCCTGGTGCACCCACGGCAGCAGGAACGGATCTACCGCACCGGCGACTGGGCCCGCTACTGGCCCGACGGCACGCTGGAGTTCCTCGGTCGGGAGGACCCGCAGGTCAAGGTCAACGGCTTTCGGGTGGAGCTCGGCGAGATCGAGGCGGCGCTGCTGGCCCACCCGGCGGTCACCGACGCCGCAGTGGTCACCCGCACCGACGGTCGGGCCGTGTCGCTCGTCGCCTTCGTGGCCTCGCAGACCCCGGCCGAGCAGTTGGTCACCCAGCTGAAGGACCACCTCGCGTCCCGGTTGCCGGAATACATGGTGCCGCGCAGCATCGACGTACGGCAGCGGCTGCCGCTGACCGCCAATGGCAAGGTCGACCGGCGTCAGCTGGCCGAGCGGGCGGCCGGCGTGGGGGCGACCCGGCGCGTCGGGGACGACGCTCCCCGTACCAGCACCGAGCGAGCCCTGGCCGCGCTGTGGCAGGAGCTGTTGGAGGTGCCGGAGGTCGGCCGCTCCGTCGACTTCTTCGCCTACGGCGGCAGTTCACTGCTGGCGGCACGGCTGATGAACCGCATCGAGCAGCAGTTCGGGCGACGACTGCCGCTGGCCACGCTCTACACCTCGGGCACCATCGCGGAGATCGCCGCCCTGCTCGACCCGGCCTGTCACACCGGGCCGGCCGGCAACCTGGTCGTGCTCTCCGACAACGGGCATCGCCCGCTGATCCTGGTGCACCCGGTCGGCGGCGACCTGCTCTGCTACCGCCCACTGCTCGCCGAGTTGGGCGAGCGGCACCGGGTGCTGGGCCTGGCCGCGCCGTCCCCGGCACAGCTGGAGGTCACCATCGAGGAGTTGGCCGCCGGCTACCTGGCCGAACTCGCGCCGACGCTGGCGAACGAGCCGCCGGACCGGCCGATCCGGCTCGCCGGCTGGTCGCTGGGCGGCGTGGTGGCGTACGAGATGGCCCGGCAGTTGCGGCGGGAGGGCCGCGAGTGCGCGGTGCTGCTCATCGACCCGTGGGTCGGCTGCGGTGCCCACCCGACGGTCGACGACACCGCGCTGGTGAAGGCGTTCCTGCACAACCTCGCCGGTGCGCCGGTGGAGGTGCCCGTCGACCCGTGCACCCCGAACGTCGCCCAGGAGACGCTCCGCCGCATCTGGGCGGCCCCGCCGCCGCAGCTCAAAGAACTGAAATCGATGACGTACGCCGAGGTGCAGGCGATGTACGACGTCTTCGAGGCCAACACCCGGGCGCTGCTGCGGTACTCACTCGTCCCCGAAGACGGTCTTGAACTGGACGTGGTGGAGGCGTCGCGGGGGCTCGTCGGCCCGGCGGCCGGCTACCTGTCGCCGCTGCGGCACGCCGCGGCCAAACTCCCGGCCCGCTTCCACATGCTGGAGGCCGATCATTTCACCGTGGTCGACGGCGAGCACGCCGACGCCGTCGCCCGCCTGATCGACGAGATGCGATAACCGGCACGGGGCCCGCGACGAGGTTCTCCACGTCGCGGGCCCCGAATGCTGGTATGGCGACGGAGTGTCAGGCGACGCCCGGGGACGTGGTGAGCGTGGTGTGCAGGGCGTCGCGGATGCCCGGGCGGGAGCCGAAGACCAGCAGGAACGTCGCCTCGCGCACCAGCCGCTGGGCATGCTGGTCGAGCAGCACGGCCCGGCTGCCGGCGGCCACGGCCAGGTTCGCGCTGGCCCGCAGCGCCAATTCCGACGCGGCGGCCCGGGCGGCGGGCATGGTCTCCGGGTC
This sequence comes from Verrucosispora sp. FIM060022, assembly GCF_003977705.1. Taxonomy (NCBI): domain Bacteria; kingdom Bacillati; phylum Actinomycetota; class Actinomycetes; order Micromonosporales; family Micromonosporaceae; genus Micromonospora; species Verrucosispora sp. FIM060022. The sequence goes on along the minus strand of NZ_RQIV01000004.1, from coordinate 93,696 downwards.
GGCGCTGTCGAGGCGGTCCCGAACGGCGTCGAGCTGCGACCGCAGGCGCGGCTCGTCCGCCAGCTCGATCGCCCGGTCGGCCACGCCGAGCGCGAGCGAACCGTTGAAGCGCAGCGTCGCCGGGTCGCGCTGTCGCCACGCCTCCAGCGGCATCTGGTTGGCGACCCGGTCGGCAGGTACGAAGTGGTTGTCGAAGGTGACCGTCACCGTGCTGCTGGCGTTCACCGCCGACATGCGCAGCGGCTCGACGGTCAGCGTGTCACTCGTCGCGGCGTCGACAAGCGCGAAGACCAGCGTGTCGTCGGAGACCCGGGCCGCCACGTAGATCGTGTCGACCAGGCCCCAGCCGCTCACCCACGGCGCGGCGCCGGAGAACAGGAATCCACCGTCGACCGGCGTGGCCGACAGCGCCGCCGGACCGGGCCGCACCGCCGCGCCGATCGCCAGCCCCGCCCGGCGTTGCCCGGTCGCCAGCGGCTCCAACCAGGCCGCCCGCAGCTCGGCGTTGCCGGTGTTGGCCGCCGCCATCACCGCGTTGTGATGCTGGGCCCAGAGGAACGTGGTGGTGAGACAGCCGCTGGCGAGGGTCTCGATGACCCGGCACACCGCGGGGAAGCTCGGCAGGTCGAGGCGGTTGAACTCCGGGGGCGCGGCCAGCCCGTAGAAGCCGTGCTCGGCGAGCAGGTCCAGGTGGGAGATGGGTACGCGGTCAGCGGCGTCGACCGCCAGCGCGGCGGGGAAGAACACCTCGTCGGCGATCTCGCGCGCCTGTCGCAGGCTCGTGGACTCGTCGATGGAGACAGTCACAGCAGTGCCCTCCGTTAACGGGGCCCCGGGGGGCCGGTGGTGCGGGCCCATGAGCCCGGTGGCCGCGTCGGCTGCCGCGGTGGCTGACCCGCCAACCACCAGAACTCGTCTTTACTAGCATCCTTGTGTGTCTGCAAAAGACGAGTCAATGCCCGTTATGATGCTAGGACATCTTTCCTGACAGATCACGCACCGGAGGGCGCCGTGGCAGGACAACCTTCGTTCATCGAGTTTGCAGTCCCGGTTCCCGAACGCACCCGGGACTTCTACGAGGCGCTGTTCGGCTGGAAGTTCACGATGCTCACCCACGGGTCGTACATCGAGATGCCGGGCGCACCCGCGGGCCTGGAGGCCGGCTCCCACCCGGACACCGACCCGCCGCACATCATCGTCTACTTCGCGGTCGACGACCTGGCCGCGGCCGTCGAGCGGGTCAAGGAGCTGGGCGGTGAGGTGGGCCCGTTGCGGCCGCCGAGCCCGGACTACGGCGCGTTCGCCGAGTGCCGCGACAACCAGGGCGTCGCCTTCGGCCTGCGGGAACTGCCCAAGGCCAGCTGACCGGACGCGACGGTGGTGGTCGGCGGGCACCGCCGACCACCACCGTTTCGTCTGCGTAGGTATCCGGGCCGCCCACCACCCGGGCCACCCAACTGATCGACTCCGTTACGGCGAAACGGTGGTCACCTACCTACCGGAATACCGCCATCCCGCCGTAACGGCGGCGGCCAGACCGCTGCGGTGGCGACCAGACCGCTGCGGCGGCTCAGGACGGGGAGGCCGGCAGGCGGTGCGGGTCGGCGACCACGGCGGCGGCCAGCTGCACGTAGTCCTTCACCAGTTGTTGCGCCCAGTCCGGGGTGAACCGGTCGCGGTCGCACATCAGGACGGCGGTGAGCGTCTCGTCCTGCGGTACGACGACGAACTCCAGCGCGAAGCGGCTGCGCTCCAGCTGCGCCTCCAGGTCGTCCAGCTCGTCGCCGCTCATGTCGGCGCGCGGTACGAACGAGCCGAGCAGCTGGAACATGACGTCGTCGGTACGGCCCTCGCCGGTGACCGTGCCGGGCGGCAGCAGCTGCGCCGGCAACTCCTGGTGGCGCAGGCCCTCCATCACCACGTTGCGCACCTGCCGCAGCAGGTCGGTGAAGGGCTCGGCGTCCTCCACCCGACCGCGCAGCAGCACCATGGAGACGAAGAAGCCGACGGTGTCGCGGACCTCCGGCCGACTGCGGTTGGCGAACAGCGACGCGACCGTCAGGTCCGACTGGCCGGTGGCCCGGTGCAGCACCAGGTAGAACAGGGAGAGCATCACCGGAAAGAGGGTGGTGCGCTGCCGGCGGGCGAGTTGGTGCAGGCCCTGCACGACGTGCGCGTCGATGGTCAGTTCCACCGACACCCAGGCCGGCTCGTCCGGGCCCCGGGGGACCTCGGCACGCTCGGGCAGGCGTACCAGTCGCGCCCCGTCGAGTTGACCGCGCCAGTGGTCGAACAGCGCCGTCGAGTCCGGCCCAGAGATCCGCTCCCGCTGCCAGTCCGCCCAGGTGGCGTACTGCCAGCCGATCTCCGGCAGTTCCTCGCCCTGGTAGAGCGCCCGGATGTCGCGGGAGAGCAGCGCGTTGGACCAGTCGTCGCTGACGTAGTGGTGCATGGTCAGCACGAAGATGTGGTGCTCGGGACCGACGGTGATCAGGGTGGGTCGGGTGGGCCACACCCCGAAGTCCACGGCGGTGGACAGCTCGGTGGCGATGTGTTCGCGGGCGGCCTGGCGGGGGTTGGCGTGCCCGGAGGTGTCCACCCGGAGCAGCTCGACCGGACGCGGCGGATTGATCACCTGGACGAGTTGGCGTTTCCGGGCGACGAACGTCGTCCGCAGCGACTCGTGTCGCTCGTGCAGCAGGTCGACCGCGCGCTGCAGGGCGACGACGTCGCAGGCCCCACGCAGATGCCACACGACCTGCTCGTTGAGGGAGTGCTGCTGTCCTCGATAGTGGTCCATCAGCCACAGGAGGCGTTGACCCACCGAAGCCGGTAACTCTCGCATGGCCGCGACGCTACCGCAGTACGCGTGTGGTTACGAGGGTTTGGAAGATACTCGAACAGTCTCCGCAGACACTCCTTGACACGAGTTTCGCGGAGCCCGAATAATCGGCGGCGGACGCGGGGCGTGCACGCCGTACCGGTCCGTCGGGAGGCCCCTATGACAGCCGTTCGCGCGCCACGGGTCAGTTTCGACGTCTCGGATCCTCGGCTGCTGGCCGACCCGTTCCCCACGTACGAGCAACTGCGCCGTACCGGTGCCGTGCTGAGCAACGGACCGGGGCAGTGGGTGGTGCCGGGCTACCGCGAGGTGGCCGCGCTGCTGAAGGATCAGCGGCTGACCAAGACCCTGCCGGAGCAGTACTACCGCTTCACCGTCGGTGACCCGGAACTGAGCGGCTTCCTGTCCGGGCAGAACCTCGGCCAGCGCAACCGGCTCGCCAGCCGGGTGCTTGTCAGCTCGTTCAGCCCTGGCCTGGTCCGGCGGCTCGGCGAACGCATGACCTCCCTCGTCGACGATCTGCTCGAACCCGTGCTGGCGACCGGCCGGATGGACCTGGTCGCCGACCTGGCGCTGCCCTTCCCGCTGATGGTGATCTGCGATCTGCTCGGGGTGCCGGCCGCCGACCGGTCCCTGCTGTGGCCGCACGCGGCGCAGCTGGTCCGGGCCTTCAGCGACGTGGCGTTCGGCAACGACCGGGACATCGACGAGGCGGTGCGGTCGCTGCGCTGGCTGCGCGAATACCTCGGCGACCTGGTCGAGAACGGTCCGGCCGGCGACAACCTGCTGACCCGGATGGCGACCACCGAGTCGGACGGGCAGCGGCTGCGCCGCGAGGAGATCGTCGACAACGCCATCACCGTCTTCTACGCCGGCTTCGAGACGTCGATGGGCATGATCACCAACGGCATGGTCGCCCTGCTGGAGCACCCCGACCAGCTTGCCCGGCTGCGGGCGGGGACCGCCGGCACCGCCACCGCGATCGAGGAGATGCTGCGCTACGAGGCGCCGATCCAGGTGACCATGCGCAGCCCCCTGGAACCGGTGGAGGTCGCCGACCGGGTCATCCGGCCCGGCCGCGTCCTGTATCTGCTGGTCGGGTCGGCCAACCGGGATCCGGAGCAGTTCGACGAGCCGGACCTTTTCGACGTCGGCCGGCGACCCAACCAGCACCTCAGCTTCGGTGCCGGCGTGTACCACTGCCTGGGTGCGGCCCTGGCCCGCGCCGAAGGCGTCGCCGTCTTCGGCCGGCTGCTGGGTCGTACCCGCGCCATCGAACTCGACGGCGAGCCGGTGCGCCGGCCGCGCTTCAACTTCCGCACGTACGACCAGGTGCCGCTCGCGGTGCGGCCGGCGTGACGGTGACCAGCATGCGGCGCCCGGACCCGGCCGCCAGGAAGCGAGGACGGCGTTGAACCTGCACGACGACCCGGCCGAGGCCGCGTTCCGCGCCGAGCTGCGCGACTGGCTGCGGTCCCGCCTGCCGGACGACGACCCGTCCCGCACCTGGAGCACCGCCGAGTTGCGCGACTGGAGCCGTGACCTCTCCGCGGCCGGCTACGCGGGCATCACCTGGCCCAAGGAGTACGGCGGTCGCGGGCTCAGCGCCGCCTACCAGGCGATCTTCGTCGAGGAGACGGCCCGCGCGGGCGCGCCCGACCACATCAACATCATCGGGATGAACATGGTCGGTCCGACGCTCATCGCGCATGGCACCGACGAGCAGAAGGCGCGCTACCTGCCCGGCATCCTGTCCGGTCGTACCCTGTTCTGCCAGGGGTTCTCCGAGCCGGACGCCGGTTCGGACCTGGCGGCGGTGCGCACCTCGGCGCGGCGGGCGGAGCCGGACGGCTACCTGCTCGACGGCGAGAAGGTCTGGTCCTCCTACGCCCACCTGGCCGATTACTGCCTGCTGCTGGCCCGCACCGGCCCCGCCGAGCCGAAGCACCAGGGGCTGACCTGCTTCCTGCTGGACATGCGGGCACCGGGTGTGAAGGTGTCGCCGCTGCGGCAGCTCAACGGCGACACCGACTTCAACCAGATCATCCTGACCGACGCGCGGGTCGACGACGGGGATGTCGTGGGCGAGGTCGGCAGGGGTTGGTCGGTGGCGTTGTCGACGCTGGCCCACGAGCGGGGCACGTTCGGCATCACCCTCACCGCCCGGTTGGTCGCGCAGTTCGACCGGCTGCTGCGGCTGGTGCACGAGGTCGGTGCCGAGGACGACCCGGCCGTCCGCCGTGAGCTGGCCATGTTGCACGCCCGGTTGCAGGGGCTGCGGTACACCGGCTACCGGTCGCTCGCCGCGCTGCGCCGCTCGGGTGAGCCCGGCGCGGAATCCTCAATCCTCAAGCTCGAATGGTCGCTGCTGCACCAGCGGGTCTGCACGCTCGCGCTGCGCCTGCAGGGTCCGGCGGCGCTGCTCGACGGCGGTGACGCCGCCTGGCACGGGTACTGGCAGCGGCAGCGGTTGCGCAGCCGGGCCAACACGATCGAGGGCGGCACCTCCGAGATCCTCCGCGGGATCGTCGCCGAGCGCGTGCTGGGCCTGCCCCGGTCCCGCCAGTGACCACCGGCCCGCGACGACACGGAGATGACCATGGACTTTGCCCTCACCGATGAGCAGCGGGCGATCCGGCAGGCCGCCCGGGACCACCTGGAGCGGCACTATCCGCCGCTGCGGGTGTGTGCCCTGGCGGAGGGCCCCGGCGGGAGCGAGGCCGGCGCCTGGCCCGAGCTGATCCGGCAGGGCTGGCTCGACGACGACCTGGGCATGGTCGAGCTGACGTTGCTGGCCGAGGAGAGCGGCCGCTGCCTGCACCCCACCCCGTGGTGGACGACTGTCGCACTTGCCGCACCGTACGCCCGGGCCGCCGGGGAGCAACTGACCGTACCGGCCACCTTCGCCGACGGCGGCGGCACGGTGCGGGCCGCCCGCTCGCCGCAGGGGTGGACCCTCACCGGGCAGGTCGCGGCGGTTCCGCAGGCCGGCGCGGTGCGCTGTCTCGTGGTACGCGCCGACACCGACCAGGGGCCGGCCGTGTTCGCCTGCGACACCGGCTCCGCCGGGCTGGTCGTGGCGGAACTGTCGACACTGGACACCCTTCGCCGGATGGCCCGGGTCCGGTGCGACGGCACGCCGGCGCGGCTGCTCGTCGGGCCGGACCGCGCGGCGGAGGCGGCGCGTACCGCCCGGCTGCGCGGCGGTGTGCTGCTGGCCGCCGAGGCGGTCGGGGTCGCGGCGGGTGCGCTGGACATGGCCGTGGCCCACGCCCGCCAGCGGGAGCAGTTCGGGCGGCCGATCGGCAGCTTCCAGGCCGTGGCACACCAGCTGACCGAGGCGTACGTCGACACCGAGTCGGCCCGGTCGCTGGCCTACCGCGCCGCCTGGCTGGTGCAGCACGAGACCGAGGCGTGCGCGCAGGCGGTCGACGAGGCGGTGCTGGTGGCGCGCAGCGCGGCGGTACGCACCTGCGAGACGGCCATCCAGATCACCGGCGGAATGGGAGTGACCTGGGAGTACCCGCTGCACCGGTGGCTGCGCCGGGCGCTGTGGTTGGAGGCCTACCCCGGCTTCGGTGACGACCCGCACGACCGGGTGGCCGAGCGGCTGCTGCGGCGTGCCGACCCGGACGAGATCACCCCGACCGCACCCGACGGACGTTAGCGTGACGCCGTCCGTCGACAACCGAGGAGGCCGTAGTGGTCAGCCCCGAAACCGTCAGCAGCATCGCCCTGTCGCTCCCCGGAGCACACCAGTCGGCGCACTTCGACGTGACCGACTTCCGGGTCAGCAACAAGATCTTCTGCACCCTGCCCCGACCCGGAGTGATGGGGTTGCGGATCGACGTCGCCGAGCAGGCGGCGCTCATCAGCCAGGACCCGGCGACCTTCTCGGCGCCGAACAACAAGTACGGGCAGAGCGGTTGGACCTTCGTCGAGCTGGCGACGGTCGACCCGACACAGCTGCGAGAGCTGATCACCGATGCGTGGCGCCGGCTCGCGTCCAGGAAGTTGCAGGCCGAGTTGGACGAGGCCGATTCCTGACACCCCGCCACGCGACCCCGGCGGCCGAGGGCCGCCGGAGCCTCACGCGAAGGGACGGAGACACCCGTGGGCACCAGGCGCACCATCGACGCCGATTCGATCTTCAAGCTTCTTGAGCTCGGCGACTATCTCCTGCCGTACACCATCCGGGCGGTCTGCCTGCTCGGCGTGGCCGACCACCTGGTGGACGGGCCGATGCCGATGTCCCGGCTGGCCCAGGCGACCGGGACCCACGAGCCCACCCTCCGCAAGACCCTGGAGTACCTCGCGACCCGGGAGGTGTTCGAGCTGGTGGAGCCGGACAGCGTGGCGTTGACCCCGCTGTCGGACCTGCTGCGCGAGGAGCACCCCTACTCGGCCCGCGACATCTTCCTCTCCCCGGTGGCCTGCACTCGGGCGATGGAAGGGCTGCCCGAGTCGATCCGCACCGGTGGGCCCGCGTTCGACGTGGTGCACGGCCGGTCCATGTGGGAACACCTGCGTGACCAGCCCGAGGACGGCGAGGCCTTCGACAAGGTGATGAGTGGGGTCACCAGCATGGAGTTGCTGGCGGTGCTGCGCGCCTGTGACTGGCAGCGCTTCGACAGCATCGTCGACGTCGGCGGCGGCAACGGCGGGTTCCTGGCCAGCCTGCTGCGTCGGGTCCGCGGTGCCAGTGGGGTGCTGTTCGACCTGCCGGGCGTGGTGGCGAACGCCCCCGCCGTGCTGGCCGCCGCCGGAGTGGCCGACCGGGTCGAGGTGGTGCCGGGCAGCTTCCTGGAAGGGCCGATCCCGCCCGGCGGCGACGCGTACGTGCTCAAGCGCATCCTCTACAGCTGGAGCGACGACGAGGTGGTGGGCATCCTGGGCCGGGTCCGGGCCGCGATGAAGCCACACAGCCGGCTGTTCATCATGGAGGCCGGGCGGCAGGAGGCCGAGGTGCCGGCGCTGGCACGCCGCATGGACCTGCTCATGCACACCCTGACCGCCGGCGGCGCGCGGACCCTCGACCAGCAGAGCGAGTTGCTGAACCGCGCCGGCTTGGAGCTGGTGCGCAGCATCTCCACCCCGATGTTCCCGATCATCGAGGCGGCACCCGCGTGACCGGCCCGCTCGCCTGGCTGGACCGGCCCGACGAGCGGCGCGGCATCCGGTTCGCCGAACCCGACGGATCGTGGCGATTCTGGTCGTACGCCGAACTGGCCGACCTGGTACGCCGGTACGCGGCGGCGCTGCGCGACACCGGGGTGGGCGCGGGCGACGTGGTGTCGATAGTGGAGACCACCGGCCCACGGTTCGTGGGGCTGCTGTTCGGCAGCATGCTGGCCGGTGCTGCCGCCTCGCCGGTGGCACCGCCACCACCCTTCGGTGACCGGGAACGCTGGACCGAGCACCTGCATGGCGTGCTGCGGGCCAGTACGCCCCGGCTGGTCGTGCACGACCCGGCGCTGCCCCTGGTGGCCGAGGTCTGCGCCGGGGCGGGCGTGCCCGCGTACGACGGTGAGGGGCTGCTCGCCGGCGGCGACAACCGGTGGGCGGCGGCACCGACGTCGGACGGGCTGGCGCTTGTGCAGTTCACCTCGGGCAGCAGCGGTCGGGTGCGCGGGGTCCGGGTGCCCCGTCCGGCGCTGGCCGCCACCGTCGCCGGCATCCAGGGGTGGCTACGGATGACCCCCGACGACCCGACCGCCTCCTGGCTGCCCGTGCACCACGACATGGGCCTGGTGGGTTGCCTGCTGGCGCCGGTGGCCACCGGGTCGGACCTGTGGCTGATGTCGCCGGGCGACTTCGTCCGCCGGCCGCTGCGCTATCTGGAGTGCTTCGGCCGCCACGGTGCCCGACTGACCGCGATGCCGGCCTTCGGGCTGGACCACATCATCCGGCGGGTGCCCCGCAGAGCCCTCGCCGGTATGGACTTCTCGGCGTGGCGGGCGGTGATCGTCGGCGCGGAGCGGATCCAGCCCACCCTGCTGACCGAGTTCGCCCGCTTCGCCGCACCGCACGGGCTGCGCCGTGAGGCGCTGCTGCCCGCGTACGGGCTGGCCGAGGCGACATTGTCGGTGACCGGCGTACCGCTGGACACCGGCTGGCGTACCGCCACCGTCGAGCAGGGTGAGGTGGTGGGTTGCGGGCGTCCACTCGCCGGTGCGCAGGTGACAGTGGTGGACGACGACGGCCGAATTGTCGAGGACGGCACGGTCGGCGAGATCGTGGTGCGTGGCCCGTCCGTGGCGGCGGGTTATCTGCCCGCGAACTCCGACGGCACAGCCAGCGTCACCCGGCTGATCGACGGCGAGGTGCACACCGGCGACGCGGGCTTCCTCTCCGACGGGGAACTGTTCGTGCTGGGCCGTCTCGGTGACGGCGTCAAGGTGCGCGGCCGCATGCTGCTCGCCGAGGACGTCGAGGCCGCGGCGGTCTCGGCCTGCGGCGCGCCGGTCGGGCGGATCACCGCCCTGCTCGGGCAGGTCGGTGACGCACCCCGGGTGGTCCTGCTGCTGGTCCGACCCGAGCCGGGCTGGCTGTCGGCGGCGTGCGCCGCAGCCGAGGTCGCCGCGGAGGGGGTGCCGGTGGAGGCGGTGGTCGTACCGGCCGGCGCGGTGGCCCGCACCAGCAGCGGCAAACCCCGCCGTCGCCTGATGTGGCAGGACTACCTGGCCGGCCGCCTCCGCTCCGCCGAGCCGGTACCGGCCGGACCGCCCGCAACACCCTGACCGCGTGCTCCGGCCCGGAGCCGGCCCGACACTGCGGCGGGCCGTCGGCTGATCGACGGTCAGTGCGGCTGACCGGCAGGCAGGCCGAGCGCCTCGCGGAGGTGGTCGAGCACCTCGGCCTGCCGGTCGATCAGATAGAAGTGGTGCCCGGGCAGCACCCGGAGCTGGAAGTCCCCGGTGGTGCAGCGCCGCCAGTCGGCGACCTCGGGCACGTGCGCCTCCGGGTCGTCGTCGCCGGTGATCGCGGTGACCGGCACCGACAGCGGCGCGCCGAAGGTGGGCCGGTAGGTCTCGACGAGCCGGTAGTCGGCCCGCAGCGTGGGCATCAACGCGCTGCGCAGCTCCGGATGGGCCAGCGCCTCGTCGGTGGTGCCGCCGAGGCGGCGCAGCTCGTCCCAGAGTTCCTCGTCGCTGCCGAGGTGCTTGACGCCCGGCCGGTGGTGCTGCGGGGCCGGCCGGCCGGAGACGATCAGCCGGCGCGGCGGGGCACCGAGACCGTGTTCGAGCCGGTGCGCCACCTCGTACGCGACGGCGGCACCCATGCTGTGCCCGAACAGCGCGAAGTCGGTGTGCAGCAACGGTTGCAGCGCGGCGACGATCCCGTCGACCATGGTGGCCATGTCCCGTACGCACGGCTCGTGGATGCGGTCCAGCCGACCGGGATACTGCACCGCCACGACCTCCACCTCGGCGGGCAGCCGTACGGCCCACTGCCGGTAGAAGGTCGCGTTGCCGCTGGCGTACGGGAAGCAGACCAGGCGCCAGGTCGCGGCCGGACGGGGCCGGTAGCGGCGCAACCAGGATGTGGCCTGCGCGGTCGTCCTCACGGTCGGGCCGCCTCGTCACCGGCGGCGGCGATGGCCTTGAGGTCGTCGTCGGTCAGCGGCTCGGGCGGGGTGGAGGAGAGCAGCTCCGGCGGGCCGAGCCGCAGGGTCAGGTCCTGCCACAGCTTGCACAGCGACAGGTGGTACTGGCCCCGGCGCAACGGATCCTGCCGTTCCTCGACGGCCTGGTGCAGCTCGGTGAGGGCGTGCGCGATGCCGGCCGGCCACAGGCTGCGGAAGATGTGCCGGTACGACGGCACGGTGGCCGGACCGAGCACGACGGCGCTGGGCGCCTGCGCGTCGTCCGGCATGGTCGCGTAGTGGGGGTCGGCGTTCGGGTCGGCGACCTCGCGGGGGAAGTCGGGGCGGGCCGACCAGACGACCGGCCCGTGGGTGTTGACCAGGGTCAGGTTCCCGGCCTCGGTGCCGATGCTGATGCGGTGCATCAGGTGGGCGTAGTTGTCCGGGTCGGCGGGGTCCATCTGGTTCTGGATCCGCAGCGTGGTGGGCACCCCGGCCAGCACCCCGTCGAGGCTGCGGAAGGGGATGTCCAGGCTGGTCGCGGCGGCCACCGTGGGCGTCGTCGCGGACAGGTCGCCGAAGGCGAACGGCCGTACCCCACCGAGGGACTGCCCGAGGATGTCCAGCAGCGAGTACGCCAGCTGGAACCCGGCCGCCGCGTCGATGTAGAGCGGACGCTGCCGCCGCAACAGCTCCTGCGCCGCCGCGACGAAGCGGCGTACCGGGGCGACGTGCGTGTAGAACGGGTTCAGGTGGTAGACGACGCCGTGCCGGCGGGCGGTCCGCAGGTTCTCCGCCAGCTCGTCGTGGTGCAGGGGGTGTTCCTGGAGCACGTGGATGCCGCGGGCCATCAGCGCGCGGGCCAGTTCCGAGCCCCGCCCGCCGAGCAGGCCGCCCCGGATCACCACACACGCCATGTCGATGTCGTCGGGCAGCTGCTCCGGGTCGGTGTACAGCGGCGCGTCGTAACGGCGGGCGCAGGCGCGGGAGCGTTCGCTGCCGGCAGCGATCACACCGGCCAACTCGAAGGGCAGCTCCGGATTGCGGAACGCCTCCAGGTAGACCTGACCGAATCGGGCGCCACAGACGACGACCCGGGGACGTTGCCTCACAGTGCCTCCTCCACGTGGCCGCCGACGTGGGCGGCTTCACCGTCGAACACGCTCAGGTCGCTCACGGCGGCAGAGCCGGCCAGCAGGTCCACGGCGAGCTGCGGGTCGAGCGCCTCCCCCGCGAGGTGCAGGCCGACGGCCAGGTTCCCCCCGGTGAGCGCCGCCACGGCGACGGCCGCGAACGCGCCGGTGAGGGCACTGGCGCTGGCACCGCGCAGCACGAGGGTCCGGGCGTCACCGGCGGCGGTGGTCAGCTCCACCACGAACAGCTGGTAGGTCGCCTGCCCGAAGGCGTCCAGCTCGGCGGCGCGGCGCAGCGCCTCGGCGGCGTCCCCGCCGGTCGGGGGCTGCCGCAGCACCTGCGCGACGTGCGGGCCGGCGAAGACCGAATGCCAGGTGGCGTCGGTGACGCCCAGGTCCCGGGTCACCCGTTCCAGTTCGGTGCTCAGGTACGGCACCGCCGTCGCCGGTTCCGGGAAGAACGGCAACTCCACGTCGGTACGGGTGGGCAGCGACTGTCGTACGCCTGCGGTCAGCGCCGCCCCGGCCTGACCGAACCCCTCCCCCACCCGCAGATAGTCCGCTGCGGCGGTGGCGGTGAACCGGTCCCGACCACCGAGGTAGCCCAGCAGGGCGCGCGGCGGCTGCGGCAGGGCGGCGGCGAGATGACGGGGCAGCAGGGCGCTCAGACCGGGCATCATGCCCGCGGAGATCACCGCGGTCCGCTCCGGCGCTCCCGCCAACAAGGCCCGCACCTGCTCCCACAGCACGTCGTCACCGGCGGCGTCGACGTAGTCGGCACCGGCGGCGAGCGCCACCCGCGCCACCCGGTCCTCCACCAGGTAGGCCGGGCCGGCGCAGTTGAGCACGACGTCACAGCCGGCACAGAAGCGGTGTAACGCGTCGGCGTCATCGAGGTCGACCACCTCGACCGTGGGCGCGGATCCGGTGGCGGTGAGCCCGCCGGCCAACGCGTCGAGGGGCGCGCGGCGGCGACCGGCGAGGCGCAGCGTGTGCCGGCCCCGCCGGTGCAACTCGGTCACCGCAACGGAACCGACCGCGCCGGCCGCGCCGACGACACCCACCACCGGCGCCGTCCCGGTCACCGGGAGACCTCCGGCGACCCGGCCCGGGCGACGACCGGGGCTCGTCCTGGGCCGGACCAGTGCGGACAGCTCATCACGCCGGGCCCAGCACGTCGGTCAGAGCAGCGGGCTCGGCCGACCAGCGCAGTTGGTCAGCCGACAGGTCCGTGTCGACCACGTCGAGGCTGCCGAGGCAGAGGTCCTCCCAGAACTCGATCTCCGCGTCCTGCGCCGGCTGCACCAGGGTGATGTCCCCGGCGTAGATGGACGGCTCGTGCCGGGCGAGGGCGTCGCGCACCGGATCGTCCCCGGGGGCGGGCCGGTGACCGGCCAGCAGTCGCAGCCCTTCGACGAGGACCCCGCGTTCGGTCAGGTTGCGGGCCACCTCGACGGCGAGGACCGCCATCGCTCCGTGGGCGAGCAGTTCCACCTGGGCCAGGTCGGCGTCGACGACCGCCTGGGCGTACGCGGCGGCGGCGTTGTCCACCGAAGGCAGCAGTGCCAGCCCCGCGCCGGTGAGTGCCCAGGCGGGTGCGGCCGGCCGCAGCGCCGACGCGAGCGAGGCCACCCCGTCGGTCGATCCCGACTCGTCGGGCAGGAAGATCCGGGGTACGCCGGCACCCTCGGCGTGCACGGCGACGAGCAGCTCGGTCGGCCCCTGCCGGCCCGCCTCCGGCAGCTGTTCCCCCGCCTCGGCGGCCGTGGTCAGCCACTGCGCGAGCCGGGCGACGGTGGCCAGTTCGAGCAGGTTGCGCAGCACCTCGTCGAAGAAGAGCGTACGGGCCAGCGGCAGTTCCTCGATGATCCGTCCGGCCAGTTGGGCGGCGACCAGCGAGTCCCCGCCCAGCTCGAAGAGGTTGCCGTCGCGGCCGACGGGCGTGCCCAGGGCCTCGCTCCACATCGCGACGAGATCCCGTTCGAGGTCGGTCTCGGGTGCCGCGCCGGGCAGCCCGGCCTGCGTCCCGCTCTGCCGGCGGCCCAGCCGCCCGGCGAGGGACCGGCGGTCGATCTTGCCGTTGTCGGTGACCGGCAGCTCGTCGAGGATCTCCAGGGTGCCGGGCACCATGTACTCGGGCAGCCGGGCGCGCAGGTGATCGGTGAGCCCCCGGGGGTGTACGGGCGCGCGGTCGGCCTTGAACCGGGCGGCGAGCACACACATGCCCATCCGCCCGACGAAGGTGTCCTCGGCCGGCAGGCAGACGTCGAGGTCGGCGCCGGCCCGGTCGAGGATGTCCCGCCACCGGTCGCGGGCCAGGAAGACCGTCCCGGTTCCGGCCCGGTCGTCGGTGAAGTCGCCGGTGGCGTCGTCGAGCCGGACCAGCAGCTCCAGCGACGTCATGATCTGGTAGTGGTCCCGGGTCATCTCCAGGGCCACCAGCCAGCCGCCGGGGGCGAGCAGCCCGCGCAGCTGGTCCAGGACCCGGTCGACGTCGGCGGTGGCGTGCAGCACGTCCCCGGCGACGACCAGGTCGAAGGAGTTGGGCGCGAGGCCCTGCTCGGTCGGGTCGGCGTCCAGGTCGTACAGACCGAACCGGACACCGGGCACCTCGGCGAAGCGGGCCTGCGACTGCCCCACGAAGTAGGGCGACAGGTCGGTGCACAGGTAGTCGATCTCCTGCCCGGCGAGCGCGTCGAGCACCGCCGCGGTGGTGCCGCCACCACCCGCGCCGACCTCCAGCACGCGCAGCGGGCCGGGGTGCCGGCGACGGCTGCCGAGTTCGGCCACCACGGCGCCGGCGGCCCGGTTGGCCCAGCGGTTGAAGACCGCCTCCTCGTAGAGCTGCTGGGAGACGTCCAGCCGACCCTCGGGGAAGAGCAGCTTGAGCGGGTCCTCGTCGCCGCGCAGCAGCGCGGGCAGGTGGCGGATGCTGCCCCGGAAGTAGTCGAGCAGGCGTTCCTCGCCGGGCAGCGCCGCCGCGTCCACGGCCGCCCACGCCACGTCCAGCGCGTCCGGTGCCACCTCGGCGGTCAGCCGGTAGTGGTCGCCGTCGACGGCCAGCAGGCCCTCGGTGACCAGGGCGGCGAGCCAGCGACGCAGCAGCCGGTGGTGCCGGGGCGCGGCCTCGGTGGCGGCCACGATCTCGGCGGCGGTGTGCCGGTCGTCGAGGGTGGCGAAGAGTCCCGCGCGGCGGAAGGTGTCCACCATGGCCGGCAGGGCCACCTGGTCGAGGCGGTGGGCGTACTCCAGGTAACGGTCCGGGTCGACGCCGTCGAGCGCGGCGTCGCCGGACCGGGCCGCGACCGTGGCCAGCTCGGCCACGTCCTCGGCGGGCGGCGTCGCGGCGGCGGGCTGCGCGAAGGCGACGAGCGTACGCTCCAACGGCTGGTCGCCCGCGACCAGCACGGCCGCTGCGGCGACGTCGGGGTGGCTCTGCAGGGCCGTCTCGATCTCGGCCAGCTCGATCCGGTGACCACGGATCTTGACCTGGTGGTCCTCCCGGCCGAGGAACTCGATGTCGCCGTCGGGCAGGTACCGGCCCAGGTCGCCGGTGCGGTACAGCCGCTCGCCGGTGACCGGGTGCACGATGAACCGTTCCGCCGTGCGCTCCGGGTCGTGCAGGTAGCCACGCGCCAGCCCGAAGCCGCCGATGTACAGCTCGCCGGTGACCCAGTCGGGGCAGGGGCGCAGCAGCGGGTCGAGAACGTGGAAGGTCTGGTTGGCCAGCGGACGACCGTACGGGATGCTTGCCCAGTCCTCGCCGACCGTGCCGATCGGGTAGTGGATCGACCAGATGGACGCCTCGGTCGCCCCACCGAGGCTCATCACCTGCAGGCCCGGCACCTGGGCACGGATCTGGTCGGGCAGGGCCACCGGGATCCAGTCGCCGGAGAGCATCGCCAGCCGCAGGGTGGGCAGCGCGGTGCCGGCCACCCCGAGGTAACCGGAGAGCATCTGGAGCTGGGCCGGGACGGAGTTCCACACCGTCACCCCGTGGGCGGCCACCAGGTCGGCCCAGTGCGACGGGTCCGCGCGCCGCTCGGCGTCCGGGATGACCAGGGCACCGCCGACGGAGAGCGGGCCGAAGATGTCGTACACCGACAGGTCGAAGCCGAGCTGGGACAGGCCCAGCACCCGGTCCTGCGCGCCGACGGCGAACCGGGAGTTGATGTCGAGGACGGTGTTCAGCGCCGCCTCGTGAGTGATCATCACGCCCTTCGGCGTACCGGTGGAGCCCGAGGTGTGGATGACGTACGCCAGGTCCTCAGGACGTGCCCCGCCCGGTTCGGCGGGCGGATCGGCCGGCGGCACCTCGTCCAACGCCACTGCCACCACCTCGGCCGGCCAGGACCCGGCGGCCAGCTCCCGGGAGGTCAGCACGTGCCGGACACCCGCACCGGTGAGGATCGTCTCGCGCCGGGCGGCGGGTTGCACGGTGTCCACCGGCACGTACACCGCGCCTGCCAGCAGCGCGCCGAGGACGGCCACGACCTGCTCCGGGCCGCGTTCCAGGGTCACCCCGACGAGGTCGCCGGGAGCGCAACCGAACTCGACGAGCCGGTTGGCGACGCCGGTGGCGCGGGCGGCCAGGTCGGCGTAGCTGAGCGTGGTGGTGCCGTGGATGACGGCCGGGGCGTCCGGGGTACGCCGGGCCTGGGCGAAGACCGCGTCGTGCAGCCGGGCCCGGGTCAGCGGGGCGTCGGTGGCGTTGGCCTGCTCGCGGCGTTCGCGCTGCCGCTGCGGCAGCAGGCTCGACGGGGGCCGCTGCCACGCCTGGTCGTCGGTGGCGAGTTCCCGCAACAGTTCCTCGAAGGCGGCGAACATGTCGTCGGCCACCCCGTCGGGCAGTACGCCCTCGCGAACATCCCAGTTGGTCGACAGTCCACCGTCGCGCTCGGAGTTCTGGCAGTCGATGACGACCTGCGGGGTCTGGCTGATCCCGTAACCGAGCCGCCCGTGGGACACCGACTCGGTGGCACCGGCCTCGCCCAGACCGATCGCGCTGGTGAAGACGACCGGGAACAGCGCCGCGTCGGCACCGCGTCGGCGGGTGATCTCTCGCATCACCTCGATCCCGGAGAACGCCCGGTGGTCCATGTCCTGCCAGAGCTGGGCCTGCACGCCCCGCGCCCAGCGGTCGAAGGTGTCCGCCCCGCCTTGGTCGACGGCGAGCAGCTCCACGCCGGTGAAGTCACCGACCACGGCGGGCACCTGCGGGTGCAGCGGCAACCGGTTGAGCAGCGTGACGTTCAGGGTGAACGTGGGACGGCGGCTCCACGCGGCGATGACGTGCGCGTACGCGGCGAGCACCGCGCCGGACGGGCTGACGTCGTGCTGGCCCGCGTGCTTGCGCAGCCCTTCCCACAGCTCGGGTTCCAGGGTGGTGGCCAGCCGACGGAACCGGCCCTCGGTCTGCCGGGCGCGGCTGGTCAGCGGCAGCTCCGGGCCGGGCGGCAGCTCGTCCACCCGACGCAACCAGTAGTCGCGGTCGGCCTCCCGGCGGCTCGCCGACCAGTTCCGCTCGGCCAGCAGGTAGTCCCGGAAGCCGATCTCCAGCTCGGGCAGCGGCCCGGCGTCGTGGTAGAGGTGGTGCAGCTCGTTGAGGATGATCTGGATGCTGACGAAGTCGGCGATGAGGAAGTCCACCGAGACGTGCAGCACGGCCTCGTCGTCACCACGGGTCACCCGCGCCTCGAACAGCGGCCAGACGTCGGGCCGGAACACCCGGTGGTCCATCTCGGCGCGTACCTGCGCCACCGCCCGGTCGAACCCGTCGCGGTCCTGCCCGCGCACATCGCGTACCCCGACCTGGTACTCCTCGACCTGCGGCAGCACCCGCTGCGAGCCGTCGATGTCGATCACCGCGCGGAGCATGTCGTGCCGGGCGATGAGCGCCTGCCAGGCTCGGGTCATCCGTTCCGGGTCCAGGTCCGGGTAGTGCAGCTCGCCGTAGCCGTGGCAGGCGACGCCGCCGTAGGCGAAGGTGGAGCCACGACCCAGCAGGTACGCCGACTGCACCTCGGTGACCGGGAACGGGTCGTGGCGGTGTTCGGCGTCCGGCACGACGCGCGGCATCCGGCCGTTGGCCAGGTGGTCGAGGATCTCGTCCCGGCGGGCCCGCAGCAGGGCGCGCCGCTCATCGGTCATGAAGCCGGCGGGCGCACGGAACTTCAGCGCGCCGTCCTCGGCCCACAGCCGCAGTCCGGCCTGTTCGAGGTCGGTGACCAGCCGCTCGACGGGGATGCGGGGGTCGTTGCTCATATGACACCTTCCTCGACGTCGTCGTCGGCCGACGCGCGGAGCTGCTCGTCGACAGCGGCCGCGAGCTGGGCGAGCACGGGTACGGCGAACAGTTGTCGCAATGTCATGTCCACGCCGAACCGTTGGCGCAGCGCCTCCAGCAGGCGGGTGGCCAGCAGGCTGTCCCCGCCCAGGGCGAAGAAGCTGTGCCGGCGGTCGGCCACCGGCTGGTCGAGCAGCTGCGACCAGAGCGCGGCGAGACTCTCCTCGGTGGGCCCCTTGGGCGGCTCGGCCGCGTCGTCCAGCGGATCGGCGCGCAGCAGCGTCCCGAGCCGTTGCCGGTCGACCTTGCCGTTGGCGGTCAACGGCAACTGGTCCACCGTCACGACGTACTCGGGCACCATGTACGCGGGCAGCCGCTCGGCCAGCCAGCCGGCCAGGTCCGGTTCCCCGGTGGCGGGTACGACGGCGAGACCGATGTGCTGGCTCGGTGCCTGGCCGACGACCATCGCCACCGCCCGCCCGACCTGCGGGTGGGCCTCGGCGGCGGCCTCGATCTCACCCAGCTCGATACGGTGCCCCCGCACCTTGACCTGGAAGTCGACCCGGCCGAGGAACTCCAGCGTCCCGTCCGGCCAGTACCGGCCCAGGTCCCCGGTGCGGTACCAGCGGCAGCCCTCGTCGTCGACGGAGAACTGCCGGGCGGTCAGGTCCGGGGCGTTGCGGTAGCCCAACGCCACCCCGGCGCCACCGATCCGCAGCTCCCCGGGCACCCAGTCCGGGCAGTCCCGACCCCGCGGGTCGGTCACCCGGTAGCGCTGGTTGCGCAGCGGACGGCCGTACGGGATGGAACGCCAGTGCTCCGGCACCGCCTCGACCTCGCAGGCGTTCGACCAGATCGCGGCCTCGGTGGCCCCGCCGAGGGCGACGAACCGGGCGTGCGGCGCGACCTGCGCCAGCCGACCCGGCAGGTCCAGCCCGATCCAGTCACCGGAGAGCAGGGCCAGTCGCAGACCGGCCGGCGGGTGATCGCCCGCCGCCACCAGCAGCATGTCCAGCAGCGCCGGTACGGAGTTCCAGACCGTCACGCCCCAGCGGTGGGCCAGTTGCGCCCAGCGGCGCGCCTCCCGGCGCTCCTCCTCGGCCAGCACGACAAGCGCCCCACCGGCGGTCAGCAGCCCGAAGATGTCGTAGACGGACAGGTCGAAGTCCAGCGCGGAGACCGCCAGCACCCGGTCGTCCGGCCCGACGTCGTACCGGGAGTTGATGTCGGTCACCGTGTTGACCGCGGCCCGGTGGGTGATCTCCACTCCCTTGGGCTCGCCGGTCGAGCCGGAGGTGAAGATCGTGTACGCCAGCGCATCCGCGGCGACCGTCACCGGCCCCCGCAGCGGCGGAGTGTCCACGTCGGCGGCGACCGTCGGCAGGTGATGCGCGCCGGGCCGGCCGACCACGGCGGTCACCTGCGCCTTGGTGTAGATCCGGTCCCGGCGGGCGGCGGGCTGGTCGACGCTGACCGGCACGTACGACGCGCCGGCGGCCAGCACGCCGAGCACCGCGGCGACCTGGTCCGGGCCGCGTGGCACGGTGACGGCTACCGCGTCACCCGGTTCCACCCCGGAGCGCAGCAACGCACCGGCGATCCGCAGCGCCTGGGTGGCCAGCTCGCCGTAGCTGATCGACGTCTCGCCGTGGGCGACCGCGAGCCGACCGGGGTCGCGGGCGGCCCGGTCGAAGAACGGCCCGTGCAGGGTGTGGTCGGGCGCCGGGGCCTCGGTGTCGTTGACGGCGGCCCGGATCGCGCGCTGCCCCGGCGGCAGCAGGTCCGGCAGCGGCCGGTCCCACTCGCCGTCGGCGAGCCAGCACAACAACCGGTGGTACGCGTCGAACATCGCGTCGAGCAGCCCGTCGGGGAACAGTTCGTCGACGCTGTCCCAGTTGAAGGTCAGCCCGCCGTCGCGTTCCATCACCTGGTTGTCCAGCCACACCTGCGGGGTCTGCGAGATGCCCCAGGTCAGCTCGCCGAACGGGAACCGCATGTTGACCAGGTCGGCGGCCACACCGAGGGCGCTGGTGAACACGATCGGCATGCTGACCGTGCCGCTGTTGCGGCGGCGCGCCAACTCGCGCAGCACCCACAGCGCGGAGACGTCGTTGTGCTCCAGCCCGTCCCACATGTCCTGCTGGAGCAGCTGCGCGGTCTCCCGCCACGGTTGCTGCGCCGCGCCCCGGTAGCCGACGAGCACCAGCGAGGTGAAGTCGCCGAGGATCGCGCCGATGTCCGGGTGCACGTCGTGGCGCTGGAACATGGTCAAATTCAGCGTCAGCGCGTCCTGCCCGCTGTACGCGCTGAGCACCTCGGCGTACGCGGTGGCGAGCACGGCGGCCGGGGTGAGCCGGTGCTCGCGGGCCCGGTGGGTGATCGCCGTCCACTGCTGCGGGGTGAGGCTGCGCTCGCGGCGGACGAACCTCGGGGCGACAAGCGTTTCCGGGTCGACGGCCAGCGGCAGCGCGGGGGCCGGCGCGATGTCGTCCAGCCGCCCACGCCAGTACGCTCCCGCCCGCTCGATCGCCTCCGGTGGCGGTGTCGCGCCGAGCACGTAGTCGCGGAACGACACCCCGAGCGGGCGCAGCTCGGCGTCGAGGTCACGGTAGAGGGTGGACAGCTCGGAGAAGAAGATGACGATGCTCAGCGCGTCGAGCACGATGTAGTCGAAGCTGAACGCGACGCGGGTGCCGCCGGGGTGCCGGACAGCCTGGATGTCGATGAGCGGCCAGCGGGACGGGTCCGGGATGCGGTGGGACAGCTGTTCGCGCAGCGTCTCCAGGTGCTCCGGTCCCTCGTGGACGGTGATGGTGAACGGCGGCACCTCGGGCAGGATCCGCTGGTCGCCGTTGTCGTCGAAGACGGCGCGGAGCATCTCGTGCCGGGCGATGAGCATGTTGACGGCCCGGTTCAACCGGTCGAGGTCGACGTCCCCGCCGTCGAACTCCCAGTACCAGTGGGAGCCGACCCCGCCGAGCGCGAAGTCGTCGGTACGCCCCATCCAGTACGCGCGCTGCACGTCGGTCGGCGGGAACGGATCGTGCCGGTGCACCAGGTCGGCGCTCAACTCACGCCGCTGGGCAGCGGCTTTCCTGCTGCGCAGCCGTACCGCGAACTCGGCCAGGTCGCGGGCGTGGAACAGGTGGCGCAGTTCGGCGCCGGTGATGCCGCTCTCGCGCAGCCGGGCCAGCAACCGGGTGGCGACCAGGCTGTCACCGCCGAGGGCGAAGAAGTTGTCCTCCCGGTGCACCTCGGGCACGCCGAGCAGCTCCGACCAGAGGGCGGCCACGGCGATCTCCACCTCGCCGCGCGGCGGGGTGCCCGCGACGGTGGGCCGGGTGGCGACCAGTTCGGGCAGCCGGGCACGGTCGATCTTGCCGTTCGCCGAGAGCGGGAACGCGTCGAGGACCACCACCACGGCCGGCACCATGTACGGCGGCAGTTGCTCGGCGGCGCGCTGCCGGATCGCCTGCGGGTCGGCGTCGGCCCGGGTGACGGTGACGGCGGCGGCGAGGCTGTTGCCGTCGACCACCTGGGCCACCGCACGGGAGACGTCCGGGTCGCGCTCCAGCGCGGCCTCGATCTCGCCCAGCTCGATCCGGTGTCCCCGGATCTTGACCTGGAAGTCGGTACGCCCCAGAAAGTCCACAGTGCCGTCGGGCCAGTACCGGGCCAGGTCGCCGGTGCGGTACCAGCGCTGCCCGTCGTGCTCGACGAACCGGTCGGCGGTGCGCTGCGGGTCACCCGCGTAGCCGGCGGCCACCGACCGGCCACCGATCCACAGCTCGCCGGGCACCCAGTCCGGCCGGTCCCGGCCGTGCTCGTCGACGACCCGCATGAGCTGGTTGCGCAACGGCACGCCGTAGGGCACCGACCGCCAGTGCGGCGGCGGGTCGACCGGGGCGGCCTGCACAGTGGAGTGGATCGCCGTCTCGGTGGTGCCGCCCAGGCCGTACAGCCGGCTGTCCGGGGCCAGCCGGGCCAGCCGACCGGCCAGGTCGAGGCCGACCCGGTCGCCGCCGAGCACGGCGAGTCGCAGCGGCACCGAGCGGTCGCCCGCCGTCTCGGCCTGGGTCAGCAGCAGGTCGAGCAGGGCCGGTACGGACTGCCAGATCGTCACCCGGTGCTCGTGCACCAGACGCAACCAGGCGGCCGGGTCACGGCGGGTGTCCTCGTCGACGGTGACGACGGCACCACCTGTGCCGAGCAGGGCGAACATGTCGAACACCGACAGGTCGAAGTCGAGCGCGGAGACCGCCAGGACGCGGTCGTCCGGGCCGATGTCGAAGCGCTCGACCAGGTCGTCGAGGGTGTTGCGGGCCGCCCGGTGGGGCACCCGCACCCCCTTCGGCGTACCGGTCGAGCCGGAGGTGAACAGCAGGTACGCGTCCTGCTCGCAGTCGACCGTCGGCGCGTCGGCGCGTACCGGCACGGCGGTGGTGGGGACGGTAAGCGTCGTCGCGTCGGGCGCGGCGTCGGCGGTGGTGACGGTGAAGCGGGCGTCGGCGGTGGCCCGGATCAGGTCGCGCCGGGCGTGGGGCTGGTCGACGCCGATCGGCACGTACACGCCGCCGGCCCGCAGCACGCCGAGCACCGCGACGATCTGGTCGGGGCCCTTGGGCAGGGTGACGGCGACGGCCTCCCCGGGGGCCAGGCCGCGGGTGGTCAGCTCGTCGGCCAGCGCCTGTGCCCGGCCCGCGAGTTCGGCGTACGTGAGCACGCCGGTGGCGGACAGCACCGCCGGGCGGTCCGGCTCGCGGACGGCGCGGGCGAACACGTCGTGGTGCAGCGGCCGATCGTCGACCGGACCGGCGGTGTCGTTGGCCGCCGCCCGCGCGGCCCGGGTGCGCTCGGGCAGCGCTATCGGGGCGCGCCCGGACCAGTCCGTGGCCGGGTCGAGCAGCCAGTCGACGATCCCCAGGTAGGCGGCGAACATGTCGTCGACGAACCCGTCGGGGAACAGTTCGTCCACGACGTCCCAGTTGAGGTAGAGCCCGTCCTCGCGCTCGGTGATCTGGTAGTCCAGCCACACCTGCGGGGTCTGGGACATGGTCCAGCCGGGTCGGCCGAAGCAGTTGCGGACCTCGGCGTCGAACAGTTCGCCCAGGCTCAACGCGCTGGTGAAGACGACAGGCGCGCCGACGGGTTGGCCGCTGCGGGCGCGGGACAGGTCGCGCAGCACGTCGACCCCGCTGTACGCGGCGTTGGCGGCGTCGCTGCGCAGCCGGTCCTGATGCCGGCGGACCAGGTCGACGAAACCGGCCGGGCCGGTGGTGTCGAGTTCCAGCAGGATCAGGTTGGTGAAGTCGCCGACGACCTCGCCGACCTCGGGATGGACGGGGCGGCGGTCGTACATCGGCAGGTTCAGCACGAATCGGCCGCTGCTGCTCCACGCGGCCAGCACCTCGGCGAACGCGGCGAGGAACACCATCGACAGGGTGACTCCGGCCGCCGCCGAACGCCGTTCCAGCTCCGCCTGCTGCTGCGGGGTCAGCCAGTGGTAGCGGCGGACCACCTGGTGGCCGGCCACGGTGGCCGGGTCCACGGCGGTGGGCAGCTGCGGCGGGCCGGGCAGGGTGTCCAGCCGTTCGCGCCAGTACTCGCGGGCCCGCTCGCGCGCCTCGTCGGGGCGGGCGGCGACGGTGGCCAGGTAAGCCGGGTAGCTGAGGTTCACGGGGGGCAGTTGCCGGTCCGGATCCCGGTAGCAGGCCGCCAGGTCGGACAGGATGAGCCGGAAGCTGTGCGCGTCGGCGACAAGCATCTCGACGTGCACGTGCACCCGGGTGGCGCCGCCGGGCAGCAGGGACAGTTGGATGTCGAAGGTCTCCGCCTCCTCCACCCGCAGCCGCCGGTGGGACAGCCGGTGCCGCAGCGCCGCCAACTCCTCCTCGCACCGCTGCGGGGGCAGGTCGCGCAGGTCGTGCACGGTCAGGCCCGGCCACGGGCTCTCCGGCCGGATCTGCTGGGTGCCGTCGGCGTGGAACTCGGCCCGGAGCATGCCGTGGCGGCGCAGCACCGCGCGGACGGCGGCGTCGAGCCGCTGCGGGTCGACGCCGGACCCGTCGAACTCGTTGTAGAAGTGGGCGCCCACACCACCGAGGGGCTGCCCGTCGGCCCGACCGATCCAGTACGCGTGCTGCATCGTGGCCAGGCCGAACGGAGCGGACTCGTCCACTTCCACCGGCGGCAGCGGTGCCGGGCGGGCCTCGGCGTGGCGCTGCTCGATAAGCGCCCACCACTGTGCGAGGGTGCGCCACTCGATGAGCTCACTGAAGGTGACCGGGACGCCCTGACTGTGCCAGCGGCTGGCCAACCGCATGAGTGCGATCGAGTCGAGGCCGAGCATCAGCAGATCGTCGTCGTCCCCCACCAGCGACGGCGGGCAGCCGAGGGCCTCCGCGACGTCCTCCCGCATCCGGTCGAGGGTCAGGGTCGGATCGGTGTCGACGGCAACGTCCAATGTCGCGTCTCCTCAGTAAGCCTTTACCACGTCTCCGGTCGGCTGGCGCTAAGCTATCAGCGACTCACGACTCGGGTCTAGAGATAGTCGGTAATACTCGGAAAGGCTCGCCACGAAGGCGAGCAAAGAGCGCCGGCGGACGAGGGGAGCGGCGTGGGCGAGCGGCTCGTAAGCGGCGAGTGCCTGGTCTGGCGCTGCCCCGCCGGGCCGCTTCCCGCGCCGCTGCACGCCCTGCTCGACGACGCCGAACAGGCGCGGGCGCGAAACCTGGGCCACGACGCCGCTCGCACCCGGTTCGTGACCGGCCGCGTGATGGCCCGGCTGTTGGCCGCCCGGTACGCCGACACCACGCCCCGCCAGGTCGTCTTCACCTCCACGTGCCGACACTGCACCGGCCCGCACGGCCGGCTGGAGGTGCACACCGGCGCAGGCGTGCTGCACCTGTCGGTGTCGCACTCGGCCGAGCGGATCCTGGTGGCGATCGCCCGGGACACCGTCTGCGGGGTGGACATCGAACGGGTGGCCCTGCGGGGCGACCGGATTCCCGTCTCGGCGCTCTCGCCCGTCGAGCGTCGGGTGCTTGCCGATCTGCCGCAGCCGCGGCGACTCGCCGCGTTCATCCGGTACTGGGCCCGCAAGGAGGCGATCCTCAAGGCCACCGGGGACGGTCTGGTGCTGTCGCCGGCCGACCTCACGGTCAGCGCCCCGGATGCCTCCGCACGCCTGCTGAGCTGGGAAAATCGGCCGCCGCCGCACGTCAGCGTGCACCTGAGCGACCTAGCCGTCGGCGACGACTACCGGGCCGCACTGGCCACCCTCGGTCGCCCACTGTCGATTGTCGAGCGAGACGTTGACCCTCTTGCAGAGGCGAGTCACCTATGATGAGCAACACCGCACGGATCTGCCCCATACGCGAGAAGAGGCTTCATGTCGGAACGATCGTTCTCTCCGGTCATCCCCTTCCTCCGCTACCAGGACCCGACGGCTGCCGTCGACTGGCTCGTCAACACCTTCGGTCTGGAGCGTTTCGACGTCACCGAGGTTGACGGCAAGGTGGTGCACGCCGAGCTGAGCTGGGGCAACTCCACGATCCAGCTCGGCGGCGGCGGACCGCACGACACGCTGGGCATGGTCAGCCCGCGTGAACTGCCCGCCACCAGCGGCGGCATCTACATCTGCGTCGGTGACGCGGCGGACGTCGACAAGCACTACGAGCGGACCGTGCAGGCCGGCGCCAAGCTCGTCTACGAGCTGCACGACACCTCGTACGGCTCGCGCGACTACGGGGCGTACGACCTGGAGGGTCACGTCTGGAGCTTCGGCAGCTACCTGCCTCGTGAAGCCTCCGCATAGGGTTTTCCACAAACACGTGTAAACACTTGCCCAGGCGTCGGGTTCGGGCCAACACTGGCAGACATGGATGCCTCCGGTCTGCCGCCCAGGTTCGACGCGCTCGACCCCGCCGTCCTGGAAGATCCCTATCCCACCTACGCCCGGCTGCGTGCGGCCGGACCGCTGTGCCGGTTCGGCCCCGGCAGTTGGGGCGTCACCCGCCACGCCGATGTCGTGGCGTTGCAGCGCGACCCCCGGCTCGGCAGCGAGTTCCCCGAGGCGTACCACCACCTGTCGGTGGGCGCGGGACCGGCCAGCCACTTCTTCCAGCGCATCATGCTCTACCGCGACCCGCCGGACCACGTCCGGCTGCGGCGGCTGATGAGCGGCGCGTTCACCCCGGCCGTGGTGCGACGGATGCGCGGCTACATCGAGCAGACCGTGGACGACCTGCTGGCCCCGGCGCTGGAGAGCGGCAGCTGCGACGTGGTACGCGAGTTGGCGTACCCGTTGCCGGTGCTCGTGGTGTCCACCCTGATGGGCATCCCGCCCGAGGCCCACGACGACGTCCGGCTGCACGCCATGCGACTCGGACGCGCGTTCAGCGCCATCGTCCCCGCCGACGCCCGAGACGCGGCACACGAGTCCGTCCAGTGGCTGCGCGCGTACATCGGCGGTCTGCTCGACGAGCGTCGCAAGGCCCCCGGGGACGACCTGCTCTCCACCCTGTTGCAGGCCGAGGACGACGGGGACCGACTCAGCCACGACGAGATCGTGGACAACACCGTCTTCTCGTTCTTCGCCGGCTTCGAGACGACCGTGCACCTCATCACCAACGGGTTCGCCGCGCTGCTGCGAGCACCGGACCAGTTCGCCCTCCTGCGCTCCGACCCCGGCCTGGTGCCCGGCGCGGTGGAGGAGTTCCTCCGCTTCGAGGCCCCCATCCAGGGCACCGCCCGGCTGGTACGGGAGCCGGTGACGATCGGCTCGCGCACCGTACGGGCCGGGCGGGTGCTGGTGCTGATGCTCGGCTCGGCCAACCACGACGAGGCGGTCTTCCACGACCCCGGCACGCTCGACGTCACCCGCAACCCGAACCCGCACGTCACCTTCGGCGGCGGCGGTCACCTGTGCCTGGGCGCCTTCCTGGCCCGTACGGAGGCACAGGTCGTCTTCGACTGGGTGCTGCGCCGCACCAGCTCGGTGGAGCAGGCGGGCGACCTGGTCCGGGAGAGCGACACCCCGTTCCGCGCCTTCGCCCACGTGCCACTGGCCATCAAGCCCGCCTGACCCACGCCACGTCCCGCCGGCCGACCCGGCCGGCGGGACCCGGATCAGGCCGGCGGGACCGGGGGGCGAACCGGGCGGGACCGGCGGGGAGTGGGTCAGGCCGGGGTCGCGGTCAGGATGGTCAGGGTGGCCGTGGGTCGGACGGTGTCCAGCCGCAGCCCGGCCCGGTCGAGCAGGGCGGCGGTCTCCTCGGCCGTGCGGTGGGTGCCGCCGGTGAGCACAAGCGTGTGCACGTCGTACAGCTTCGCCACGTCGAAGGTGTCCCCGGGCGGCAGGACGGCCTCCAACAGCAGCAGGCGGCTGTCCGGCCGCATCGCCTCGCGGACCCGGCGCAGCACCGCCACCACCTGGTCGTCACCGAACCCGGGCAGCACCGTCTTGAGCAGGTACGCGTCCGCGCCGGCGGGCAGCGCGTCGAAGAAGCTGCCGGGCACGATCTCGCACCGGTCGCGTACCCCGGCCTCGGTGAGCACCCGGTCCGCCGCCGCGACGACGTGCGGCAGGTCCAGCAGCGTGCCGCGCATCGCGGGATACCGCCCGAGCAGGCCGGCGAGGAATCCGCCATCCCCGCCACCAACGTCGACCACGTGCGACAGCTCCCCCCACGGATGGCAGGGCAGCACGGTACGCAGGTGCAGTCGGGTGATCGCGTGCATCCAGCGGTCCACCCGCCGACTCTCGTCCGGGTTGGCGGCCAGGTGGCTCCAGTAGTCCGTACCGTGCGCGTGGTCGAAGGCGGCCTCGCCGGTACGCAGGCTGTGCGGCAGCATCGCCCACGCCTGCACGTCGGAGGCGAGCAGGGTGTAGACGGCCCGCATCGACATCGGATGGTCGCTGCGCAGCGGCTGGGCCAGCGGCGTCAGCGCGAACACCTCCGGCTCCGGCTCCGTGAAGATGCCCTTGGCCGCCAGCGCCCGCAGCGCCCGGCACAGCGACCGCTCGTGCGCACCGACCTCGGCGGCGAGTTCGGCCACCGGTCGAGGCCCGTCGACGAGCAGGTCGGCGACGCCCAGGTCGCTCACCGCCCGCACCGTCATCGGCACGATCAGATCGGTCAGCTCCGCCAGCCGCATCACCGACGCCAGGTCCATCTGCGGCCGTTGCCGGACGCCCGTTCGCTCAGCCACCGCGCCTACCCTCCACGAATTGGATCAGGTCCAGCCCGACCAGCCCCTCCCGCACTCGGGGGGTCATCAGTCCGATCTGGTCCAGTGCCCGGCCCACCCGGGAGAAGATGGCCTGCCGGTAGGCGACCATCAGCTCGTTGCGGGCGGCGAAGTCGAGTCCGTCGGCCATCGGGACCTCCATGCGTTCCCAGATGTCGCCCAGCAGGAACCGGCGGCGGATCAGGGCCGCGGACTCCAGCACCAGTTCCTCCCGCTCGGTGCGCTCGCGGGTGGTCATCTGGTCGTACAGGCCGCGCAGGGAGAGCACACCGAACGACACGTGCCGGGCCTCGTCCCGCGCCACGAGGCCGGTGATCTGCTTGATCAGCGGGTCGTGGAAGGTGCTGTGCGCCAGCCGGAACGCGGCCATCGCCAGCGCCTCGACCATGATCTGCATGCCCAGCGAGATGACGTCCCAGCGGTTGTCTTCGAGGATGTCGGTCAGCAGCAGTTCCAGCGGTTCGGAGATCGGGTACGGCTGCTGGATCTTCTCGCCCAGGTAGCGGGAGAAGACCTCCACGTGCCGCGCCTCGTCCACCGCCTGGGTCGTGGCGTACAGCTTGCTGTCCAGCCCCGAGACGATCTCCACCAGGCGGGCCGCGACCACCATGGCCGCCTGTTCGCCGTGCAGGAACTGGCTGACCATCCAGGCCTGGAGTTCCCAGCGGAACTCGTCCCAGGCCGGCCGGCCCCGCGCGGCCAGCGGGGAGGCGGCGAACCCGGCCATGGCGAAAGCGGAGTCGTCGGGCAACGGCGCCCCGAACGGTACGTCGAGGTGCCAGTCGATCTCGTCGACGCTCCACTGCGCCTGCTTGGCGCGCTGGTAGAGCGATTCCGTACGGCTGTCGGAAGACTCGTAGTCCCAGTTGAGTCGAGCGTCCTGCGTCGAACGCACCACCAACTCGCTCATAGCAGCAAAGACTAGTTCGCCAGACACGCAAAGCCAACGACAAAGCTATCCTGCTGTCTGTGGAAGCACGCGACACACCAGCCTCGGTCTCCCAGCGACTACTGTGGATGATCAAGCACTACCGGTCGGACTTCGGCGCGTTGAACTGCCCGGTCGTCTGCCGCATCGTGGGAGACCTGGACGAGCGGGCGTTGCAGGCGGCGGTCGACCATCTGGTGGTCCGACACGAGGCGCTGCGGACCACCTTCCACGGTCGGGGAGCGCGTCTCGTGCAGCGCGTACACCCTCCGCGATCACTGCCGCTGACCTGGGCCGACGCGCCCACGGGCGAGTCGCCGGAGGCGGCCCTGGCCCGGGAGCTGCAGACGCCGATCGACCCGGAGCAGTGGCCGGCGCGGGCCGGCGTCTGGCGGGTGGGCCCCACCGAGCACCTGTTCTGCCTCAACCTGCACCACCTGGTGACCGACGCGTGGTCCACCGGCATCCTGCTGCGCGACCTGGTCGCCTGCTACGCCGCCGCCTGCGGTGGCCCCGGCGTCGAAGCACCCACCGGCTGGCAGTCGTCCCGCTTCGCGCAGGCACAGCAGGAACTGCTGGCCTCGGACCGACTCGCCCGCTACCAGCGGTACTGGCGACGCCAGCTGGAGGGCAGCCAGATCCCCCGACTCGACGCGCTCTACCCGGCCGCGGACACCGCCGCCGCCACCGACGCGGCGGCGACCGGGGCACCGACCCAAGCGGCCCAGGCGGCGCACGCGAGCGAGGCGGTCCGGTCCGTCGCGGCGGAGCTTCCGGCGGCGACCGTGGCCGGGTTGCGTGAGCTGGCGAGACGGGAGAAGACCACCCTGTTCACGGTGCTGCTGGCCGCCTTCCACGCCCAGCTGTACCGCCTGACCGGGCAACCGGACCTGGCGGTCGCCTCGATGTTCGCCAACCGGTCCCGTCCCGAGGTGCGCGACACCGTCGGCCTGCTCGCCGGCATGGTGCTGCTGCGCGCCCAGGTCGCCCGTCAACCCAGCTTCGCCGACCTGGTACGCCACGTGCACGGCGCGGTGATCAGCGCGTTCGCGTACCAGGACCTGCCCTTTCACCTGCTGCCGACGGGCCTGGTCGACACCGGCGGCGGCCGGGCCGACGACGTGATGTTCAACGTGATGTCGCCGATGCGGCATGACCTGACCGGTGGCGGTGCCCGCTTCGAACTTGTGGTTCCCACCGAGATCGGCAGCCGCTTCCCGTTCGAGCTGGCCCTGGCCCCGGTGGGTGAGCACCGGGTGCAGGCGGTGTTGTTCCGGGCCGGCGGTTGGGCCGACCCCGCGCTCGGGCAGGACTTCCTGGCCGGCTACCTCGACGTCGCGGCGACGGCGGCGCACCGTCCGGAGGCGGCGCTGCCGACGCCGGGACAGTGACGGGTCAGGGCAACGGTATTGACAGCGTCACAGGCATCCTGAGAACCTTCCAGCACATACTCGTAAATGCACGTGGATAGCAGGAAAGACGAGTGCGCACGGGGATGGCAGGTCAATCCGGGGCCGGTCGACCGGCCCGAGGCGGAAGGGACCGTTGATGACACTGCGACTGCACTGGTTCCTGCCATTGCACGGCGACGGCCGCGAGGTGGCCAAGAGCGCGGACGGGGTGGCCGAGGCCAGGAACATCCGACGTGAGCCGGAGTTGAACTACCTCGGTCAGGTCGCCCAGGCCGTCGACGGCCTCGGCTTCGCCGGTGCCCTGGTACCTACCGGTCTGTTCTGTGAGGACCCCTGGCTGGTGTCCGCAGCGTTGTCCCAGCAGACCCGCAACATGCACTTCATGATCGCCTGCCGGCCCAGTTCGCTGCCGCCGATGGTGTGCGCCCAGTCGGCCGCCACGTTCCAGCGGCTCTCGGGAAGCCGGCTGATGCTCAACATCGTCACCGGTGGGGACGCCGACGAGCAGCGGCGCTACGGCGACTGGCTCGACCACGACGAGCGGTACGCCCGCACCGAGGAGTTCCTCGACGTCTTCCACCAGGCCTGGCGCGGCGAGCCCTTCGACTTTGACGGCAAGCACTACCAGATCAAGGCCGGGTTGCTGAGCCGGCCGCACGACGTGCGGCCGACGATCCTGCTGGGTGGCTCGTCCGCCGCGGCGCAGCGGGTGGCCGCCGCGCACGCCGACGTCTACCTGGCCTGGGGCGAGCGTCCGGACGGGCTGACCAGCCTCACCAGCCGGGTCAGTGAACTCGCCGCCGAGCGGGGCCGCAGCGTCGAGTTCGGCACCCGGTTCCACGTCATCAGCCGGGACACCGCGCAGGAGGCCTGGGCGGTGACCCGCCGGCTGCTCGACGGCATGGACGCCAGCCGGATCGCCGACGCCCAGCGACGGTTCCGCCGCACCGAGTCGGAGGGGCAACGCCGGATGGCCGCCCTGCACGGTGGGCGTACCGACGACCTGGAGGTGTATCCGAACGTGTGGGCAGGTTACGGCCTGGTCCGCCCGGGTGCCGGTGCCGCACTGGTCGGCAGCCACGAGCAGGTGGCCGAGCGGATCGCGGAGTACCACGCGCTGGGCATGAACCATCTCATCCTCTCCGGGCAGCCCCACCTGGAGGAGGCGTACAACTTCGCCGAGGGTGTGCTGCCGCTGCTGCGGCGCCAGGGGCTGCTCGGGCAGGAGGCGTCGTGACGGACCGCAGTTCCCTTGTGGAGACGACGCTGTTGCTGGGCAGTCCCCGCGCGGGCTCCCGGACCAGCGGTATCGCCCTGCGGCTGATGGAGGAGTTGGCGCTCGCCCTCGGCACCGAGGGTGTGGAGACCGCCGGACCGGACATCGTCGACCTCGCCGACATCGGTGCCGCACTGCCGCAGCGGGCCAGCCGCAGCGTGCCGTTGGGGCCGGAGATCGAACGGGCGCTGGGCCTGGTCCGCCGTCCCGGCCTGCTGGTGGTCGTCAGCCCCACCTTCAAGGGCACCTACACCGGCCTGCTGAAGCTGTTCCTGGACATGCTTCCGATGGACGGGCTGGCCGACTGCGTCGCCGTCGGCGCGATGACCGCCGGCTGGGCCAAGCACCGCGGCGCCGGGGACCAGTATCTGCGCCCGCTGCTCACCGAACTCGGCGCGACCGCCCCGGTGCCGTGCCTGTCGATCCTCGAAGACGAGTTCGAGGATGTGCCAGAGGTCGTCGCGACGTGGTCGCGCCGCTGGGCGCCCACGCTCGGGGCGGTGGTACGCCATCAGCGCCACTGCTTCTCCGCCCCCCGTGTCCCCCCGCTGACCGGCGCTCGGGCCTCCTGAGCGACCCATCCCACCGTCACGCCAGCAGCACAGAGGAGATCGACCATGACCGAGCAGACCGCTCCCGCCCGCCGTACCGAGGAGGAGATCCGCGCTACCGTGGCGGCGGTCATCTCCGACATGGCGCCGAAGGACGGCGTCGAAGTGACGGCGGAGTCCCACCTCATCAAGGACCTGGGTTACCACTCGCTGGCCCTGATGGAGGTGGCGTTCGCCATCGAGGACGAGTTCGACCTCGACCCCATCGACGAGGACACCGCCCGCAAGATCACCACGGTCGGCGCTGTGCAGGACCTGGTGGTCAAGCGCCTCGCGGAGCGTGACGGCGCCTGAGTACGGATCCGGGTCCGGGGGAGACCCGGACCCGTTTTCGTGCGCCCGCACCGACCCGCGCGGGCCGGTCAGCTCGTGAGCCCGTCAGCCGGTCAGCCGGTCAGCCGGTAGAGCCGGTGGAAGCGGTCGTTGACGGCCAGGATCGTCATGCCCGAGAAGCCGGCCTGCACCGCCAGTTCGCGCACCTTTCCGGGACGCAACACCGTGCCGGTGCCCGTCGAGTCCGTCCCGGTGAGGCTCGCCGGCAGGCAGTGCAGCACGCTCGTGCCGTACTGGAACCGCTCGACGTCGTCGCCCGGTGCGGTGAAGGCCGGCGCGACCTTCGCGTCCATCAGCAGCACTGCGCCGTCGGCGGCGCGCAACTGCCGGCACGCC
Organism: Verrucosispora sp. FIM060022; assembly: GCF_003977705.1. Taxonomy (NCBI): domain Bacteria; kingdom Bacillati; phylum Actinomycetota; class Actinomycetes; order Micromonosporales; family Micromonosporaceae; genus Micromonospora; species Verrucosispora sp. FIM060022. Next base: position 60,703 of record NZ_RQIV01000004.1, on the reverse strand, counting down.
TGGAGCACGGCGACCGGTTGGGAAACCTCGTGCAGCGCGTCGAAGAGGCACACCAGGTCGTACTCGCCCGCCAGCTGCGGGTCGGCGGCGTCGCGACAGGCGAAGCGGACCCGGTCGGCAACGCCCGCCTCGGCGGCGTTCCGCTCGGCCTGGCGCAGGGCCGCCCCGTCGAGGTCCAGGCCGGTCACTTCGGCCTGCGGGTACGCCCGCGCCAACGCGATGCTCGACCAGCCGGTCCCGCAGGCGACGTCGGCGATGCGTCGCCCGGGAGCGTCGAGGCGGGCGTGCACGTCGGGCAGCTGCTGGGCGATCCAGCCGGCGAGCTGATGGGCGAAGAGGGCCCGGTTGGCGCCCGAGTGCCCGTCCCGCCAGTCCACGCCGAACACCTCGTCGGGCACGCCCGCACCGCTGCGGTAGGCCGCCACCAGCTCCGGCAGGGCGGCGGCGATGCCACCGAGCGGGAGTACGGCGAGGGAGGCCAGCGACATCGGGTCGTCCGACACCGTCAGGACGGCGGCGTGCCCGGCGGGGAGCCGGTACGCGCGGCGTTCGGCCGGCAGGCGTACGTCATCGGTCTCGACGATGCCGCAGACGGCCTGGTGCTCAAGCCATTCCCGGGCGTACCGGGGCGCGACGCCGGCGGCCTGGGCCAGCTCGTCGGGGCGCATCGGTCCCGGCGCAGCCGCCAGCGCCTCGTACAACCCGAGCTTGACCCCCAGGTACGCCGACAGCAGCTCCTGCGTGGCGAGAAGAGACTTCCACATCCTCATCGCGAACACGTGTGTCTGCGCGTCAGACGCCGTCATGAGACACCTCCCCGGGGCAGCCCAACTGTGCTTGCAGAGTGTTCACAGACAACACTCACTTGCCTGTTGCACGATACATGTAGACAGTAGAATGGTCATCGGTCGTTTCCGAGCCGCCTGTGGTGTTGCAGCAGGCGCGGCCCGGCACTCGGACCGGCACGCCAGACCGGAGGGCGAGGATCGGCATGACGACTCTGCAACTGGTCCGTGATCTCCTTCCGGAGATCGCCAAGAACGCTGACGAGGTCGAGCGGGGCCGGGGCCTCCCGGACCATCTGCTCGACGGGCTGCGGACCGCAGGCTGCCTGCGCATGCTCGCCCCCGTGGCGTACGGCGGCACCGGCCTGAACGTGCCCGAGACGCTGCGCGTCGTCGAGACGCTGGGTACGGCGGACGCCTCGGTGGCCTGGCTGGTCGGCCAGGTCGCGCTCTCCCAGCTCATCATCGGCTGCGCGCCGAAGGAGACCGTCGCGGAGATATTCGCCGACGGTCCGGACGTCTACGCCGCCGGCGCGGTGGCGCCCAAGGGCCGGGCGACCGAGGTGGACGGGGGATGGCGGATCTCCGGCCAGTGGCCGTTCGTCACCGGCTGCGAACGCGCCGCCTGGGTCTACCTCAACTGCGTCCTGGTACGCGGGCGCACGGTCGCCATGGCCGAGGGCCGGCCCGCCACCCGGATCATGCTGCTGCCCGCTGCCGACGTCGCCGTGGTCGACACCTGGCACACCCTGGGCCTGCGCGGCACGGGCAGCCACGACCTGGCTGTCTCCGGCCGCTACTGCCCCGCCGAGCGGGCCGTGGAACTGGTGCCCGGATCGGCGGAGGCGGCCCGGGCTGCGATGAGCATCGCGCAGTCCAGCCTCATCATCGCGGCGGCGGCGCTGGGCATCGCCGAGGCGGCCCTACGGGACGTCGTCGACCTGGCGGCGGGTGGCAAGCGACCGGCGCTGAGCGCGACCCGGCTGGCCTCCTCCACCGCCTTCCAGGAGCGGCTGGGCGAGGCTCGGATGGTGGTGCAGGCAGGTCGGGCGCTGCTCTACGACCAGGCCGGCGACGAGTGGGGCGGGTTCTCGGGTCCGGATGCGGCGCTGCGGCGAGCGCAGGTCCGCGCCGCGTCCGCGCAGGCGACCGCGTTGGCGGTCCGGGCGACCGACGCAGCTTTCGAACTGGCCGGCGGGACGGCGGTGTACGACTCGTCTCCCCTGTCCCGACGGCTGCGCGACGCCAACACCGCGCGACAGCACTTCGTGGCCAGCCGCAACTCGTACACGGCCTTCGGTGCGCACCTGGTCGGCGAGGGCGGTGACGGCGGCCCACTGTGACCGGCGGGTCCCGATGTCACTTCGCGCTGGGGATGACACCCTTGCGTCGCAGCCGGGTGATCCACCCCTGAGCGGTGTGGGTGGGCACACCGTAGTGTTTGGCGACACCCGTGACCGTGCGGTTCTTGAGGTAGATGTCCTTCAGCTCGCTCGGGTCCGGCATACGCCGGTAGGCACGGTCCGACTTCGCCACCCGGCTCGGCGTCACGGCGCGGTAGGCCCGGGCCGGGTCCGAGCTTTCGGCGGTTGCCGCGGGGGCCGCCGGACGCTTCGCGGCGAATGCCTGCATGAGCAGGTCCAGGTCGACCTGGAGCAGGTCGGCGGCACCGAGTTTGACGTCTTCCGCGACGCGGACGGTCAACTCCTTGATGTAGACCTGGCCGTCCTCGGCGAACACACGCATGGTGGTGCGGGAGGACTCTTCTCCCGCGTCTTTCTCACCGAGCACCGGTGTGATCGTGACGATGTATTGAGCCATTGTCTCTGCCCTTCTTCCTACCGACAGCCGGTGCCCGCGAGACGCTAGGACACAATCTCATACGTTGCGTAGATTTGGTTGGCCCTTCCGGACGCATCGAGCAGACCCTCGATACCCCTGAGTGACGTCAGCATAACGGAAAGCCACTCTGCGGTATACCATCGACGCCCATGGTTGCCGAAAGACCACTTCGCGTATTAAACAAACGCGAGAAGAGCACCTCGAAGCCTCCTGGTGTTAGCAAGATCACCTGTGGGCGGTGGGTGCTCAGACCGGTATCCACACGTTCTTCGGCCGGAGAAACTCGCGCAGCCCGGCAAGGCCGCCGATACGCGCGGAACCACTCTGCTTCACCCCGCCGAACGGTGCCGACGGCATCAGACCCGGTGCGCCGTTGACCCACACGCTGCCGGCGGCGACCGCGCGGCTGATCCGGTGAGCCCGGCGCAGGTCGTTGGTGTGCAGGTACGCCCCGAGGCCGTATCGGGTGGCGTTGGCCAGCTCCACCGCCTCGTCCTCGGTGTCGAAGCTCGACACCGCCAACACCGGGCCGAAGATCTCCTCCTGCACGAGTTCGGTGTCGCGGTCGGCGTCGACGAAGACGGTGGGTTCGACGAAGAAGCCGTCGGCGAGGTCGCCACCGCACCGACCACCGCCCACCAGCAGCTGCGCGCCGGCCGTACGGGCCCGGTCGATCACCCCGATGATCCGGTCGCACGCCTGCCCGGAGACCACCGGACCCATCACGGTGGTCTCGTCGGCCGGGTCGCCCACCCGCACCCGGCGCAGTCGTGCGGTCAACGTCTGGAGCACCTGGTCCCGGACCGCGGAGTGGACCAGCAGGCGGGTGCCGTTCGCGCAGCCCTGCCCCGACAGGGCCACCACTCCGCTCATCGCGTACCGGGCCGCCGACCGCAGGTCGGCGTCGTCGAAGATGAGGTGCGGGGACTTGCCACCCAGTTCCAACGCCACAGGTGTCAGGTTCCGGGCCGCCTCGGCGAGCACCTGCCGACCGGTCGCCCCGCTGCCGGTGAAATGGACCTTGTCGACGCCGGGGTGCCCGGCCAGGGCCGCGCCGGCCGACGGCCCACCGGGCACGACCACCACCACACCCTGCGGCACCCCCGCCTGCACCGCCAGCTCGGCGAAGCGCGGGCCGACGAAGGGCGCCAGCTCCGACGGCTTGACCACGACGGCGTTGCCGGCCGCGAGCGCCGGACCGAGCAGTTGCGCCATCGACATCAGCGAGCCGTTCCACGGGATGATCCCGGCCACCACGCCGTACGGCTCGTCGAGGGTGTAGTCCAGGCTGCGCCCGGGCCAGGTGGGCAGCACCTCGCCGCCGATCTTGTCGCACCACCCGGCGTAGTACCGCAGGTGGTCGGCCGCCAGCGCGGGCAGCCGTCGCGCGAGCTGGATCGGCAGGCCGATCTCCAGGCTCTGCAACGCGGCGAGGGATTCGGCATGCACCAGCAACAGGTCGGCCAGCCGCAGCAACGCGTCGCGCCGGACCTCGGCCGAGCTGTCCCGCCACCGGGGCAGACTCTCCCGCGCCAGCGTCACGGCCCGGTCGATCTCGGCCGGTCCGGCGAGCACGACCTGCGTCGTCGGCTGCCCGGTCGCGGCGTAGACGTGGTCTGTCCGCCCGCCGGAGGAGTCCACCACCCGCTCCTCGCCGATCCACAGCGCAGGCTCGGGCAACAGGTGCGTGGGTGGCTGGCTCATTCCCATCGCGCGCTCCTCACGTCGGGGCGGGTAACCGGTCGTACGCGTCTTTTCAGAATCCCATCAAAGCCTCGTAGGAAACCAGAGGCATCTTTGATAGACACTCTCACACACCGTAGATAGCCTGTCTTGCAGCATCCGAAGCAGCAGCGGTGTCCGCGCTGGTCGTACCGCCTTCCCAGCCGGCAGAGACGCGTAAAAACGATCATGGAAGGTACGCGAATGACACCATCGAGGACGCGACCGTCCCCCAGCCCTGCGGAGACGCCTGCGGATCCACCCGCGCAGCCGGCACCGATCGCCGGCCGGGCGCGCACCATCGCCCTCGTCGCCGTTCTGGTCGGCCTGCTGCTCGACCTGCTCGACATCGTGATCGTCAACGTCGCGCTGCCGACCATCCAGGAGGAGATCGGCGCCTCCAGCTCCGACATGCAGTGGATGGTGGGCGGGTACACCCTCGCCTTCGCCACCATGCTGGTGACCGGTGGCCGGCTCGGCGACATCTACGGGCGCAAGAAGATCTTCATCATCGGCATGGTCGGCTTCGCCGCCGCCTCGCTCGTCGCCGGGATCGCGGCGAACCCGGAACAGCTGATCGTGGCCCGCTTCGTGCAGGGCGGCATGGGCGCGCTCATGGTCCCGCAGGTGCTGTCGATCCTCCAGGTCATGTATCCGCCACAGGAACGGGGCCGCGCCTTCTCCGCGCTGAGCGTCGTCTTCGCCGTCGGTACGGTGGCCGGTCCCATCGTGGGCGCCCTGCTCACCGCCGTGGACATCGCAGGCCTCACCTGGCGCACGATCTTCCTGGTGAACCTGCCCATCGCTGCGGTGTGTCTCTTCATCACCGTGAAGCTGGTGCCCGAGTCGAAGGGCGAGTCGGCCCAACGGCTGGACGTCAAGGGCGCCATCCTGGTGGGTCTCGGCATGCTGCTGCTGGTGTTCCCGCTCATCCAGGGACCGGAGCAGGGTTGGCCGGCGTGGACCCTCATCAGCCTGGTCGCCTCGTTGCTGGCCTTCGCCGCACTTGTCGCGGTACAGCGCCGTCAGACGGAGTCGCCACTGATCCCGATCTCGCTGTTCTCCCACCGCTCCTTCCGCGGTGGTCTCGCCGTCTCCCTGCTGTTCATGAGCGGCGTCATGCCGTTCTTCCTGGTCAACACCCTCTACCTGCAGTTCGGGCAGGGCTTCTCGGTGATCAAGGCTGGCCTGATCGGCGTCCTGTGGGGCTTCGCGGTTCCGCTGTTCACCGCCATCTCCGCCCGCCACATCACGCCGAAGCTCGGGCGGCTCGGCCTGCAACTCGGGTTGGTCATGCTGATCGCGGCGATGGTCATCCTGATCACCGTGATCCACCAGTTCGACACGATCACCCCCTGGGCGCTCGCGCCCGGGCTGATCCTCGGTGGCGCGGGCATGGGCATGACCTTCGCCCCGCTGCTCACCTACACGCTCAACGACGTGCCACTGGACAGCGCCGGTGCCGCCTCCGGGGTGTTCAACACCGTGCAGCAGATGGGCGCCGCCATCGGCATCGCGCTGAGCAGCATGGTCTTCTTCATCGCCCTGGCCGTGCAGTCGCCCGCCGTCGGCGACGACCTTCGGAACACGGTCAAGGAGGAACTGAGCGCCCGTGGCGTACCGGTGGCGGCTGTCGATGCCGCTGCCGACAGCGCCCGCGCCTGCTTCGACGAGCGGATCAAGGCCGCCAACCCGGAAGCCGATGTGGCTGCCTGCCGCGCTGTGGCGTCGCAGTCCGGCGCGGACGTCGCGGACCGGCACGACGAGTTGCAGTTCATCGCGAACCGCACCGCCTACCAGCAGACCACCGTACGGGCACTGGTCTACCAGATCGTCGTGTTCACGCTGGCCATCGCCGCCAGCTTCCTGCTCCCCCGCCGCGTCGAGCATCAGGGCTGAGCCGCGCTCGTCCGGTGCCCGAGTCGGGTCCGCCGCCAGCCGGCGGACCCGACGGGCGTCAGGCAACCCTGTGGCAACCCTCAACGAGGGTCGAACCAGAACGCCGTCGTCGGTCGTACGGCCTCACTCCGAGGGCGTACGACCGGCGGCGGCCTTCCCGTCCCCGGCTGTCTGCGCGGCTGTCCGCTCCTTCGCCAGTCGGGCACCCGTGGCACGACGGTCCACGGCGAGATCGCCGCGGCGCTCGACCGGTACGTGGGACGTACCCATCGCCAGGCCGGTGGGCGACGGCATGTAGTCGTAGACGGCCTCGTACTCGCCGGACCGGACCACGAACGTCTCGTGCCAGACCCCGACGTCGCCGTTGTTCTTCATCCGCTTGAAGTACCGCGCCCAGACCTCCGCGTGCGGCTGCTGCGGGTCGTTGGCGAACCGCTCCAGCTGCTCGACGCTACGGAAGTAGCCGATCAGGATCGGCCCCCGGCGAGTCCAGGCGTGGTGGGCGCAGAGTGCACCGTTCTCCGGGTCGCTGAACAGCGCCATCAGGATCTTGCGCATGTCGCGGAAGTTCGGGTACCACTTGTGGATCTTCCAGTACCGGTTGATCCGCATGCCGGTGATGAAGACTGCGAAGTCACCTTCGATCTCAGCGGTCATCCGAGGCCGCTGCTTCGGCTCATTGCCCATACCGGGTCACTCCCTCGTCCGGTGCCAGCGAACAGCACACGTATGTAGGATTCCAAGAGAGCAGTAGAGACTAGGAAATACAAGCATTGACTGTGGAACACGTCAGATAACACGTGTTGCCGAGGGGGTTGCCCATGCTCGCGCCCGCACCGCGTTTCGCCCCACCGGAGGACCGACTCACCTACCACCACAGCGAACGGTGGGTCCGCGGCCGCATCGGTGACACCGTCGTCGTGGACAGCCGCCGGCCGCTGCTGGTCTGGGAGCCCGGACTGCCCGTGCCGTTCTACGTCTTCCCGCTGGCCGACCTGGTCGGCGGCACTCTGCGGCCCGCCGAACAGCCACCGGAGCCCGGCAGCCGGGCCGGCAGCAGCTTCCACGACCTGACCGTCGACGGAGTCACCCTGCCCAACGCCGCCTGGACCTACCCCGGCGACGTCTTCGCGCAGACCGTGTGTCTCGCCTGGCGGGAGTGGTTCGGCCAGGGCGTCGAGCGATGGTACGAGGAAGACGAGGAAGTATTCGTACACCCACGTGACCCGTTCTCCCGCGTCGACTCGCTGCCCAGCACACGGCACGTGGTGGTGACCCACGAGGGAGTCGTGCTCGCCGACACCCGACGCCCGGTGCTGCTCTTCGAGACCGGGCTGCCCACCCGCTACTACATCCCCGCCGACGACCTGGTCCAGGAGTTGCTGCTGCCGTCCGAGCACCACACCCGCTGCCCGTACAAGGGGGTCGCCTCGTACTGGTCGCTGAGGCAGGTGCCCGGAGCCGCCGGGCGGAACATCGCCTGGTACTACCCCGACCCGCTGCCCAGCGTCGCCAACATCGCCGGGTTTACCGCGTTCTATCCGGAGCGAGTGACGATCCTGGTAGACGGCGAGTCGGTCAACCCGCCCACACCACACCGGTAGACCGCGCCGCCTCCGCCGACCGCCTCGGCAGAAATTCAGTCGATCGTGTCGAGGACCGATGCCGGCCGTTCGTCACAGGGAGGACGCCGTCTTCCATCATGAGGAGCACCCATGCAGTACGCGATGCTGATCTTCGGTGACGACCGCGAGTGGACCACCCTGTCGCCGGCCGACGAGCAGGAGGTGATGACGCAGATCTCCGAGTGGTTCGAGCGGTGGCAGCCGACCGGCAAGGTCGTCAGCGGCGGGGCCGAGCTGGAGCCCCGCGACACGGCGAGGACCGTTCGCGCCGGCGCGGACGGCCAGCCGGTCGTCACCGACGGCCCGTACCTGGAACTCAAGGAGGTCATCGGCGGCATCGTCCGGCTGGAGTGCGACGACATCGACGAGGCCACCCGGATCGCGGCCACCTGGCCGCTGTCGCCCGGCATGAGCGCGGTGGAGGTCCGCCCGGTGACCGGCAGCTGACCGCGGCGACGCCGAAGGGCCGGCTCACCGGCGCCTCAACTCACCCACCCGACGCGACATCAGCTCCCGCTCGGCCGGATTCGTCGCCAGCTCCAGTGCCCGTTCGGCCGCTGTCAGCGCCTCGGCCGGGCGGTCCAGCGCGGCCAGCAGATCAGCCCGGGCCGCGTGCCACAGGTGGTAGCCGGCGAGCCGGTCCCCGACCGCCTCGACCTCGGCCAACGCCGGTGCGGGGCCCAGCGCGAACCGGGTGGCCACCGCCCGGTTCAGCAGGACCACCGGCGACGGGTCCACCGCGTACAGCCGGTCGTACAAGGCCCGCACGTCGGTCCAGTTGGTGTCCGCGTACGAGGGGGCGAGGGCATGGAGCGCGGCGATGCCGGCCTGCAACTGGTACGGCCCGGTTCGGCCCAGGCGCACCGCCGCGAGTAGCCGCAGCGCAGCCCGTTCGATCGCGGGCCTGTCCCACCGCCGCCGGTCCTGCTGGTCGAGCAGCACGATGCGGCCCCACGAGTCGAACCGCGCGGCGGCGCGGGCCTGGTGCAACTCTAGCAACGCCGCCAGACCGGCCGCCTCCGGCTCGCCGGGCAGCAACCCGGCCAGTTGGCGCGCCAGCTCGACGCCCTCGCGGGCCAACTCGCGCCGTTGTGCTGACCGGCTGCTGGACAGGTACCCCTCGTTGAAGACGAGGTAGATCACCGAGAGTACGGCCGGCAGCCGGTCGGGGTACTCGTGCGGCTGCGGTGCCTCGAACCGGACCCCCCGCTCCCGCAGCTGACGCTTGGCCCGGGTCAGCCGTTGCGCCATCGTCGGCACCGGCACGATGAACGCGGCAGCGATCTCCGCCGTGCTCAGGCCGCTGGCGGCGGACAACGTCAACGCGACCCGGGACGACTCGGTGAGCGCCGGATGGCAACAGCCGAAGATGGTGGCGAGCCGGTCGTCCACGCCCGGTTCCGGCGGTGGCTCGATGGCCAGTCGGGCCAGCTTCTCGCGGCCGACCGCGTCGCGGCGCAGCCGGTCCAGCGCCTTTCGCCAACCCGTGGTGACCAGCCAACCGGCGGGGCGCTCCGGCACCCCCTCGCCCGGCCAGCGGGCGAGGGCCTCAGTCAGCGCGTCGGACAACGCCTCCTCGGCCCGGTCGAAATCGCCGAGCCGACGGCTGAGCACCCCGAGCATGCCGGCCGCGTCCGTCCGCCAGATCCGCTCCACCAGTTCCGCCACGTCACCCACCCGACCAGGGTGCAACACCCGGAGTACGTCGACGTCGGCGTCGCCCGACTCACCATGTGATGCAACCCCGCGAGCCGCAGCTGGCGTGACTAACTCGAATCGGGGATCGGAGGCCTGGATGGGCGATCGCGACACGGCGTTCGCGGAGTACTTCGCGGCGAGGTCCAGCGCGATGCGCGGCACGGCGTACCTGCTCTGCGGCGACTGGCACCGGGCGGAGGACCTGGTCCAGACCGCCTTCACCAAGCTGTACCTGGCCTGGCACCGGGTCTCCCGGCACGAGGTGCTCGACGCCTACCTGCGCCAGATCATCGTCCGCACCTTCCTCGACGAGCGACGGCGCGGCTGGTGGCGGCGGGAGCAGTTGGACGATGCCGACCCTGAGCACCCGGCTCCCACCGACGCACCGGAGAACCGGCTGGTGATGCTCCAGGCCCTGGCCGCCGTACCGCCTCGCCAGCGGGCCGTGCTGGTCCTGCGCTACTGGGAGGACCTGCCGGTCGACGAGGTCGCCCACCTGCTGCGCTGCTCACCGGGGACGGTGAAGAGTCAGGCCGCCCGCGGCCTGGACACGCTGCGCGGCCTCCTGTCACCCACGTACAGCGGCACCGAGAGAGGGTAACGATGGACGGACAGCAGTTGCGCGAGGCATTGCGCGACGAGATGGCGAGCGTCTCCTCGCCACCGCCGCTGGACACGCAGACCATGCTGGGCAGCGCCCGCCGGGCCCGCAACCGGCGTCGTACCGTCCGGGCCTGCGTCGGCTCCGCGGCGGCGGTGGTGGCCGTGGGCTTCTTCGGAACCTTCGCCGTCCCGGGTGCCGGCGGATGGAGCCCCGCGATGATCGGGGCGCCCTCGTCCGAGGACGACACCGCCTCCCCGTGGCCGACCGGGCCGGACGGTCTCCCGCAGCAGGATCGCACCGCCCGGGCCGGCACCAGGTACGACCGGGGCGCCGAACTTCTCGACCAGCTCCGCGCCGTCGTGCCGGCCGGCTACACCGTGCCGGAGTCCCCGGAGGTCCCCTCTCACCAGGCGCAGTACGAACAGTCGATCGACGAGGTCGACGTGTGGAGCTACTCGTCCGAGGTCACCCTCGCCAAGGGTGAATGGACGGGCCGCGTGATGGTCGAGGTCCACACCGCAGGCAATCAACTGTCGACCGAACCGTGCAAGCTGGCCCGCCAGTTCTGGGGCATGCAGGGCGACTGCGAAGTGGTCACCGTCGCAGCCGCACAGGTGGGCGTGGTCGTCAACCCCGGCGACGACGACCGTTTCGACCAGTGGGCCGCCTACCGGCACCCGGACGGCGTGGTGGTCTTTGTCGCGCAGGCCACCAACCACGACAGCACCCTCCAGAGCCGCCCCGAGTTGCCGTTCTCCGTACCGCAACTGGCATCCCTGGCCACCAACAAACGATTCCACCTCCAGTAAGCCGATCCCCGATCCCTCCGATATACCCCTTGGGGGTATATGGTGAGCGGGGAGGTAGGGATGGGATGACGCGGGACAGCGAGCACGGGGGGCATGCGGGGCAGCACGGCGGGCATGACAAGCATGCGGGGCACGATCCGGAGGCGTTCCGGCGCAAGTTCTGGCTGAGCCTGGCGCTGACCGTACCGATCGTGGTCACCAGCCACATGGTGATGGACTGGTTCGGCTACGAACTGGACTTCCCCGGGATCGACCTGGTGGGGCCGGTGCTGGGCACTGTGGTGTTCGCGTACGGCGGCTGGCCCTTTCTCCAAGGGGCGGTGCGCGAGATCCGCGACCGTGCCCCCGGCATGATGCTGCTGATCGCGATGGCGATCTCCGTCGCCTACCTGGCGTCGCTGGCCACCGCGCTCGGCGCGTTCGACCTGGACTTCTGGTGGGAGTTGGCGGCGCTGGTCACCATCATGCTGCTCGGCCACTGGCAGGAGATGAAGGCGATCGGCCAGGCCCAGGGTGCTCTGTCGGCGCTTGCCGCGTTGCTGCCCGACGACGCGGAACGGCTCACCCACGACGGTCGGGCCGAGCGGGTGTCGGTGGCCGACCTGCGGGTGGGCGACACCGTGCTGGTACGGCCCGGTGCACGGGTGCCGGCGGACGGTCAGGTCCTCGATGGCCAGGCCGAGATGGACGAGTCGATGATCACCGGCGAGTCCCGGCCGGTGGCGCGGGCGACCGGTGATCGAGTGGTGGCCGGCACCGTCGCCACCGACGCATCCCTTCGGGTACGCGTCGACGCGGTCGGCGACGACACCGCACTCGCCGGCATCCAGCGGCTGGTGGCGCAGGCGCAGCAGTCCAGTGGTCGGGCGCAGGTGCTGGCCGACCGTTTCGCCGCCTGGTTGTTCTACATCGCCACCGCCACCGCCCTGGTCACCCTGCTGGTGTGGACCGTGCTCGGCAACCTCGGCGAGGCGGTGGTGCGTACGATCACCGTGCTGGTCATCGCCTGCCCGCACGCGCTCGGCCTGGCCATTCCCCTGGTGATCGCCCTGTCCACGGCGGTCGCCGCCAAGGGCGGAATCCTGGTCAAGGACCGGCTGGCGCTGGAGCGGATGCGCACCGTCGACACGGTGCTGTTCGACAAGACCGGAACGCTGACCCGAGGGGCACACACCGTCACCGCCATCGCCGCCACCGCCGACCCATCCACCCAGAACAGCAACGGACAGGAGACGGCCGGGCAGCGGGAGGTGCTGGCGATCGCGGCGGCGGTGGAGGCCGACAGCGAGCATCCGCTGGCCCGGGCGATCGTGGCCGCCGCCGAGGCGCAGGGGCTCCGGCGGACGGCGACAGGCTTCCAGGCGCTGGCCGGTCGGGGCGTACGCGCCGAGGTCGACGGGGTGAGCTACGCCGTGGGCGGGCCGGCGCTGCTGCGGGAGTTCGGCGTCACCGTCCCCGATGCACTGACCCGACGGCAGGAGCAGTGGTCCCGCCGCGGTGCGGCCGTACTGCACCTGCTGCGCCTGTCCGCCAACCAGAAATCCGACGGGCGGGCGGAGGTGCTCGGTGCGCTTGCTTTGGAGGACGAGGTACGGCCGGAAGCGCGGCAGGCCATCGCCGACCTGCGCGGGCAGGGCATCCGGAAGATCGTCATGATCACCGGAGATGCCCGTCCGGTCGCCGAGGCCGTCGCCGCCGACCTGGGGTTCCGGGCCGGTGAGGACGAGGTGTTCGCGGAGGTGCTGCCGGCGGAGAAGGACGACGCGGTGGTCGACCTGCAACGCCGGGGTCTGCGGGTGGCGATGGTGGGGGACGGGGTCAACGACGCACCGGCGCTGGCCCGCGCGAACGTCGGCATCGCGATCGGGGCCGGCACCGACGTGGCGATCGAGTCCGCCGGGGTGGTGCTCGCCTCCTCCGACCCGCGCGGGGTGACCGGAGTGATCCGGCTGTCGCGGGCCGCGTACCGGAAGATGGTCCAGAATCTGGCCTGGGCGGCGGGCTACAACGTGGTCGCGCTGCCGCTGGCCGCCGGGGTCCTGGCCTGGGCCGGGGTAGCGCTGAGCCCGGCGGTGGCGGCGGTGTTGATGTCCGCCTCGACGATCGTGGTGGCGCTCAACGCCCAGTTGCTGCGCCGGGTCCGGCTACGCCCACCGGACTGACGCCGCGTCGCGGAGTCAGGTGGTGACGCCGCAGAGGGAAGATTCGTACAAGACCCGGCCCGGATACGGCGATCACACTCGACGCCATGGAAACCGGCACCGAGCCCGTACGCTTCGACACCAAGATCGCGGTGCTGCTCCGCGACGACCTGCCGGTCTGGCAGCGGCTGAACATGACGGCGTTCCTGGTCAGCGGCATCTCCCGGGCAGCACCCGAGGTGATCGGCGAGCCGTACGCCGACGCCGACGACACGCCCTACCTGCCGATGTTCCGGCAGCCGGTGCTGGTCTTCGCCGGGTCGAAGGAGGTGCTGACCGCCGCCCACCAGCGTGCCGTCGGGCGGAACCTGCCGCTGGCGGTCTTCACCTCGGACCTGTTCGGCACCGGGAACGACCGGGACAACCGGGCGGCGGTACGGGCGGTCGGCCGCGCCGACCTGGACCTGACCGGCCTGGCGGTGTACGGCCCCCGCAACGGGGTGGACAAGGTCATCAAGGGTGCCCGGATGCACCCGTGATCCGGCGCACGGTGGAGTACCGGCCGGGCGGGTAGCCGAGGATCCGTTTGAAGTGTCGACTCAGGTGTGCCTGGTCGTAGAAGCCGGTCGCGACCGCGACCTCGACGGCGGGCCGACCCTCCCGGAGCAACTGTCGGGCCAGGTCCACCCGGCGTGAGATCACGTACTGGTGTGGCCCGAGTCCGTACGCGGTGGAGAAGGCGCGCACCAGATAGGTGGGGTGGGCGTGCAGGGCCTCGGCGGCGTCCCGCAGGGTCAGCCCGGTGACGACGTGTTCGTCGAGCAGTTCGCGCAGGCGACGCGCGATCCGCGTGTCGCGCACCGCCGGTGCCTGCGGCGTACGTCGGGTGAGGTGGGCCCGGAGCCGGTCGCGGACGACGGCGAGTTGCACCTCTGCGGCGAACTCGTCACCGGGTGCCGCCACCAGCGCATGCAGCAGGTCGATCCGCCGCCGCAGCGCCGTGTCGTCGAACGAGGGCTGGTCCACGGCGCGGCCCACCAGCCGGTCGCCGAGCTGCTCGGAGTCGAGGTAGAGGACCCGTTTACGGAATCCGCCCGGGGTGGCCGGGCTGCCGTTGTGGGCGACCCCCGGCGGCAGCAGGGTGACCACCTGCCGGAACGCGCCGTGTTCGTGACGGTCGAGGTCGTAGCGGACGATCCCGTCGTCGACCACCAGCAACGTCCAGCTGCCGTGGGTGTGCATGGGGTACGCGTGCTCGGTGAACCGGGCGTGCAGCACCTCGGTTATCCCGCTGACCGGCGGCGCCCAGACCCGTACCTGCTGCCCGGTGGACATCAGTCGACGGTAACGCCCGCTCCGGTCACGGCGGGGTAGGCGCGGGTCTCGGTGGCCTTGACGGCGGCCCAGACCGGTTGGCCCGGGACCAGTTTGAGGTGGGCGGCGGCGGCCGGAGTGACGTCGGCGGCCACCTCGATCGGACCGGTCAGTTGAATCCGCAGATTGTCGCCGTGCCGCTGGATGCCCGTGATGGTCGCCGGCCAGGTGTTGCGAGGGCTGCCCTCCGGTCGGTGCGGGTACAGCGCCACGGCCGCCGGGGCGAAGGCCACGAAGACCTGCCCCTCGTACCGGTCGCCGATGGTCAGCACGTGCCCGTCGACGAGCCGGACCTGGTGGCCGGTGGCATGTCCCCGGTAGAGGTTCAGCCCCACCAGGCGGGCCACATAGTCGGTACGCGGTTCGGCGGTGATGGTGGCGGCATCGCCTTCCTGGACCACCCGGCCGTCCTCGATGATCACCAGCCGGTCGGCGAGCACCAGGGCGTCCAGCGGATCGTGGGTGACCAGCAGGGTGGCTCCCGGGTGGGCGGCGAGATGCTGGTGCAGCTGGGCTCGGGTGTCGAGTCGGGTACGGGCGTCGAGGGCGGCCAGCGGCTCGTCGAGCAGCAGCAGCGCCGGGTCGACGGCCAGTGCGCGGGCCAGCGCCACCCGTTGGGCCTGCCCACCGGAGAGTTCGCGGGGCTTGCGGCGGGCCTGTTCGGTCAGATTCATCCGGGCCAGCCAACCGGTCGCCCGCTGCCGGGCCTGCTGCCGGTTCAGGCCGTGCCGACGCGGCCCGAAGGCGACGTTGTCCAGCGCGCTGAGGTGGGGAAAGAGCAGGTAGTCCTGGAAGACCACACCGATCGGCCGCCGCTCGGCGGGTACCCAGGCCCGGTGCCCGGGACGATCCAGGTCGCGGCCGGCGAGGGTGAGGTGCCCGGCGGAGAGCGGGTGCAGACCGGCGAGGGCGCGCAGGGCGGTGGTCTTGCCGGCGCCGTTGGGCCCGAGCAGGGCCACCACCTCCCCGGGGGCGATGGTCAGCGGCAGGTCGAGCCGGAAGTCACCCCGGTCGACCACCAGATGCGCGTCCAGCAGCCAGGTCATGGCGTGCTCACCCACCGGTCCCGCAGGCTGGCCAGGATCACCACGGAGACGGTGAGCAGCACGAGACTCAGCACGATGGCCGCCTCCAGGTCGGTCTCCAGGGCGAGGTAGACGGCCACCGGCATGGTCTGGGTACGGCCGGGATAGTTGCCGGCGAAGGTGATGGTCGCGCCGAACTCACCGAGCGCCCGGGCCCAGCCCAGCACCGCCCCGGCGGCCACCCCGGGCGCGACCATCGGCAGCGTGACGTGGGTGAAGGTGACCCAGCGGCCGGCACCCAGGGTGGCGGCGGCCTCCTCGTACCGGGTGTCGGCACCGCGCAGCGCGCCCTCCACCGCGAGGATCAGGAACGGCATGGCGACGAACGTCTGCGCCAGCACGACCGCGGTGGTGCTGAACGGCACGGTGATCCCGAACGTCTCGTCCAGCCAGGAGCCGACCAGGCCACGACGGCCGAAGACCAGCAGCAACGCCACGCCACCGACCACGGGTGGCAGCACCAGCGGGACGGTGACCAGGGCGCGCACCAACCGGCGGCCGGGGAACGGCACCCGGGCCAGCAGCCAGGCCAGGGGCACGCCGAGGACCAGGCAGAGCAGAGTGGCGAGGGTGGCGGTCTGCACCGACAGCCGCAATGCGGTGAGTACGCCCGGCTCGGTGAGCCGCTGCGGCAGCGTGGCCCAGGGCGTACGGGCCAGCAGCCCGACCAGGGGCAGCAGGAGGAACAGCAGGCCGATCGCGGCGGGCAGCAGCAGTGCGACCGGAACCCGGCGGACGCGACCGATACGACGGGCCGGCGCCGTCCCGCTGTCGACTCGACGCACCGGCTACGGCACCTGGAAACCGGCGGAGGTGAGTACCGCGCGACCGGGATCGGCGCGTACGTACTCGACGAAGGCACGGGCAGCGGCCGGGTTGGTGGCCTCGGTCAGCACCGCGATCGGATAGTCGTTGATCGCCTCGACCGACTCGGGGAACTCCACACCGTCGATGTCGGCGGCAGCGGCCCGAGCGTCGGTGCGGTAGACCAGCGCGGCGTCGACCTCCCCCAGCCGTACCTTGGCCAGGGCGGCCTTCACGTCCTGCTCCAGGGTGACCGGGGTGAGGGCGACCCCGGCGGCGTCCAGCGCGGCGCGCGCCGCCGCCCCGCAGGGCACCTGCTCGGCGCAGAGCGCCACCTTCCGGTCCGGCCCGGTGAGATCGCGCAGGCTGGTCACCCCGTCCGGATTGCCCTTGGGTACGGCGATGACAAGCTGATTGCGTACGAAGGTGACCGGCTCCTCGGCGGCGTTGCCGGCATCGACGACGGTGGCCATGGGAGCCGGCGCGGCGGCGGCGAAGACGTCGGCGGGAGCACCCTGGTTGATCTGGGCGGCCAGCGTGGAACTGCCGGCGAAGCTGAACGTCACCCGCACCCCGTTGGCGGCCTGGAAGTCCTGACCGATCCGGGTGAACGACTCGGTCAGCGAGGCAGCGGCGAACACGGTCAACTCGCCGCCGATCCCGTCGCCGGCCACCGGTGGTTCGGCTCGGTCGTCGGCGCAGCCGGTCACGAGCAGCACCGCGAGCACGCCGGCGGCGGCCAGGGTGGTACGCAGTCGGGTGCAGGTCTTTGCGGTGCTGACGACGTTCACGCTACCCGCGAGCTGAAGGGTTGGTCGGCGGGCGAGCCAGTCCACGAGCGCGGTCACCTTGCTATCTTGACGGGCCCTGTCCGAGGGGCCAGCCGCCCCACCCGGCCTCGCGAGCCTTCTCCAGTGGCCTGACGGCCCTCAACACGGAGCGTGACCGGCGGTATGGACAGCAAACGTGCGATTGATGTCCACTCGCGTCGGGGCACCCTGCGGCCCGACCCGTTGCTCAGGCGTCGAGGTTGCCCGCCTTGATGCCCTGCACGAAGCCAGCCCACCGGTCGGCGTTGAAGGACAGCACCGGCCCCTGTCGGTCCTTGCTGTCGCGGACCATGACGGCCTGGGGCGGTGTGGCGACCTCGACGCAGTTGCCGCTTGAGCCGGACCTGCTGCTCTTGCGCCAAGTGACGCGAGTCAGGTCCATCCCGTGCCCTCCTAGGTGAGGTCTGCCGCAATCGCACGCAGCGTATCTCGCGTGGGCTTGGGTGCCAGCGCAAGGGCTTGCAGTTGCTCGTGTGCCGCCGCGTACGCGGCAACCTCGCCGGGCCGTTCCAGGTATAGCGCTCCGGTCAGGGTGTCGACGTACACCATGCGCTCTTCGGCTGCGTGCGGATACGGGTCGGGCATCGGCGGGAAGTCGAGGATCACGAAGCTGCCATCGAACCCGACTCCAGCCGAGTACGGCAGCAACTGAATCTGGACGTTGCTCCGTGTCGATTCTTCGATCAGCCGCGCGAGCTGCCGTTGCAGCACCTCGGGACCGCCGACCATCCGGCGAGCCGCGCCCTCGTCGATGACCACACGCAGCATCGGCGGGTCGTCCCCGGTCAGAATGGCTTGCCGCTCCATCCGCAGCGCTACCTGTCGGTCTACCTCGTCACCTCGCATCGGGACGGGCGCGCCTTCGAACGCCGCTCTCGCGTACTCCTCGGTTTGCAACAGGCCGGGAACCATCTGGCACTCGTAGGTGCGGATGACAGACGCCTCGGACTCCATCCCGACATACGCTGCGAACCAGTCCGGCAGGACGTCGCTGTACCGCTGCCACCATCCGCGCTGCTTCGCCTGGCGAGCCACCGCAATCACGGCCTCGGCCTGGTCTCCAGCCACGCCGTACAACGCCAAAAGCGCTCGCACGTCGTTTGGGTGCGGCCGGACCTCTGCCGTCTCGATCCGGCTGAGCCAGCTCGCATCGTGGTCGACGCGCCTTGCTGCGTCGGCTGACGTGATCCCCGCCGTCTCGCGGAGTTGCCGGAGGGTCAGCGCCAAGCGCCGGCGCCTGACCGTAGGGCTCTGACGTTGAGGCATGTCGTCATCTTGCCATGCGGAAAACCAGAATTCCTTTCGCAGACACGCAGTCCGCAAACTTGTTATCCGCATATTGCGGATTGTCTTTGTGCGTGGGACGGTGTTGCCGGGTGTGGCGGTCAGATGACCGTGAGTGGCCTGGCCGCCATGCCGCTTACGAGAGGAGGCGGGATGGGCAGGCATGTCAGCTACGACCAGTACGTGGTCGCCGCAGCTCTCACGCTGGCCCGACGACATCGGCCCGTGTGGTCGTGGGAGAAGTGGCGGCGGGTCTGCCGGTGCGGGGGCGAATTACCCTGCCGGGCCAAGCATCGCGTGCCGATCAACCGGGGTCACTGGCCGGGTGGGATTCGATGACCACACATGGGCCTGTCCTTCCGTTCTGGACGTGCGCGGGATGTGAATTGCCCTGGCCCTGTCGCACCCGACGCCGCGAGCTGCTGATCGAGTACGAAAACGCTCCGGTGTCCCTCGCCCTCTACATGGGCACGCACCTGGTGTCCGCCGCACAGGACATGGGCTGGGCTCCCGCTGGCGTTCTTCATCGCAGGTTTCTCGGGTGGCTGCCATGACCGAGGTTCCTTACTTCGTCCAGGTGGCCTGGGTTGTTCTCGATGACCACACCGTCAAACGCTGCGACCGGTGCTACCCGGACGGCTGGTGCCCGCGCGTCGCGGTCTCGCGTGCCCGGGTCTTGGCCTGGCGCAAGGTCAGGCACCTGCGGTGATCACGCTCCGAGCCGGTGACCTGGTGCATGTAACCCGATCTGCCAGCGTGCAGTTCCACAAGCCGATCATGTTCCGGGTCATCCGCGTGCTGGACTGGACCACCTACGACGGGTGGATCTGGCTGGAGGGCTACCAGCTCGACTCCCGAGGTGACGCCGTGGCGCGGCGGTCCATCTTCGTGATGCAGGCCGGACTGCGGACCGCCCCGGCACCCGTGGTGGTCGGGCAAACGCACTTTCGGAGTCGCTGGAACTAGTGGGTGATCACGGGCGACCAACTTCACGACGTCGCCCGCCGAGAGGAAACCTATGTTCAGCGCCACCTCGGGTCGGTTCACCCGCCCGGCCGTACTCTTCACCGGGGTTCTTCTCGCCGGCCTGTTCGCCGGCTGCGGCTCCTCCGACGACGACTCGACTGCGGCCCCCACCCCGTCGGCCACCGCCGTCCCCTCCGCCACCCCGGCTGCGGCGGACGGTGTGCTGACCGTCCAGGATCCGTGGGTCAAGGCAGCCGACTCGGGGATGACCGGGGCGTTCGTCACGCTTGTCAACAACACCGATGCCGATGTCACCATCACCGGCGCGACCTCCTCCGTCTCGCCGATGGAGGTGCACGAGATGACCATGCGCGACGGGCAGATGGTCATGCAGGCCAAGGAGGGCGGTGTGGTGGTCAAGGCCCGGAGCGAGTACCGGCTGGAACCCGGCGGCGACCACCTGATGCTGATGAACCTCGCCCAGCCGGTACGGGCCGGTGACGAGGTCAGCTTCACCCTCACCTTCGCCGACGGCCGCACCCAGACGTTCACCGCCGTGGCGAAGCCGTTCACCGGCGCTCAGGAGAGCTACGCCCCCGGTCACGGTGAGCCCTCGCACGCACCGCACGGTGAGCCGTCGCACGCCCCGTCGGCCAGCCACAGCCCGACACCATGACCTCGGCGAAATCGCCGGTGAGCCGGCGCGGTCTGCTCACCGGCGGCGCGTTGGCCGCCGGTGGCACGCTTGTCGGTGCCGTCGCGGTCGCCGCCGGCCGCAGCGAGGACACCGCCGCAACGCCCGCGCAGGTGCCGGTGGCGACCGTCGGCGAGGCGATTGAGCCGTTCCACGGCGTACGCCAGTCCGGTGTCGCCACCGAACCGCAGGCGCACGCGGCGTTCGTCGCCTTCACCCTGCGTCCCGGCACCGACCGCGCCGCGCTCGGCCGGATGATGCGCCTGCTCTCCGATGACGCCGCCCGCCTCACCCAGGGGCGGCCGGCGCTTGCCGACACCGAACCGGAGCTGGGACTGCTGCCGGCCCGGCTGACCGTCACGTTCGGCTTCGGTCCCGGCCTGTTCGCCGCGGCCGGCCTCGACGAGCGCCGGCCACCGTCGGTGGTCGACCTGCCGTCGTTCTCGATCGACCGGTTGCAGCCGCGCTGGTCCGGTGGGGACCTGCTGGTGCAGATCTGTGCCGACGACCCGATCACGGTCGCCCACGCCCAGCGGGTCCTGGTCAAGGACAGCCGCCCCTTCGCCACCGTGCGGTGGGTGCAGCAGGGCTTCCGGCGAGCCGCCGGGGCCGAGCCGGGCCGGACCCAGCGCAACCTCTTCGGCCAACTCGACGGCACCGCCAATCCGAAGCCGGGTGGGCAGCTGGAGACAGCCGTGTGGATCCCCGACGGGCCGGACTGGCTGCGCGACGGCACCACCCTGGTGCTCCGGCGGATCAGCATGAACCTGGAAAGCTGGGACCTGCTCGGCCGCACCGACCGGGAGTTCAGCGTCGGCCGGCGGTTGGACACCGGCGCCCCGCTGACCGGCGCGGCCGAACACGACGAGCCGGACTTCGCCGCCGTCGGCCCCGACGGGCTGACCGTGATTCCGGACTTCTCCCACCTGACCCGGGCCCATGTCAGCGACGACCGGTTCCGGATCCTGCGCCGCCCCTACAACTACGACGGGGTGCCGGCGGCCGACGGTACCGCCGACAGCGGGTTGATCTTCGCCTCGTACCAGGCCGACATCGCCCGACAGTTCCTACCCATCCAGCAGCGGCTCGCCGAGCGGGACCTGCTCAACGAATGGACCACCCCGATCGGCTCCGCCGTCTTCGCCATTCCGCCCGGTTGTCCCGAGGGCGGCTGGGTCGGCCAACAGCTGCTCGGTTGAGGAGGAGAATCGTCATCATGCGCACCCGACTCCGCCACCTGTCCGCCCTGGGCCTGGCCGCCGCCCTGCTGGCCGCCACCGCTCTGCTGGCCGCGCCGGCTTTCCCGGCCTACGCGCACAACGTGCTGCGCAAGGCGACGCCGGCGCAGGACGCCGAGCTGACCAAGGCACCGACCAAGGTCACCCTGGACTTCCTCCAGAAGCTGAACCCGTCGTTCACCACGGTCACGCTCAGCGATGCCGACAAGCAGCCGGTGGCCACCAGCGAGCCGGAGGTGGACGGCACGAAGGCCACCGTGACCATCGAGTCGACTCTGCCCAACGGCGTCTACACGGTGGCGTACCGGGTGGTCTCCAACGACGGGCACCCGGTGCAGGGGTCGTACAAGTTCACCGTGGCCGACCCGAGCGCCACCGCCGAACCGAGCCCCAGCCCGAGCCCCAGCCCGGAGGCGACCGAGCCGGCGGGGAGCCCCAGCCCGACCGCCGAGCAGACCTCGGTCGCGCCCGCCAGCCCCGCCGCGAGCGACTCCTCCGGTGGCGGTGCGGGTACGGCCGCGCTGCTGACCGGCGCCGCCGTACTGGCCGCCCTGGCGATCGGCGCGGTGGTCGTCCTGCTGCGCCGCCGCCGCTCCGGTGACAGCGCGGCGTAGTGCGCACACCGGCGTGACCGTGCGCGCGTCGGTGTGCCCGGTACACCGAGCGTGCCGCGCACCGGTCAGCCGGCCAGTCCGTCGGCGCGGCGTCGGAACAACCCCCGTTCGCCGTCGTTGCGGGTGAGTTCGGCGGCCCGGAGGAACTCGTCACGGGCGGGCCCGGTGTGGCCCAGCCGGGCCAGCAGTTCACCGCGCACCGCCGGCAGTTGCGGGTAGTCACGCAGGGACCGTTCCTGCGCCAGCTCGTCGACGAGTGACAGGCCCCGCTTCGGATCACCCGCCAGACCCACCGCGGCGGCCCGGTTGAGCAGCACCACCGGGGTCGGCTGGAGGTGGGCGAGGACCTCGTACAGGGCCACGATGCGGGGCCAGTCGGTCTGCTCGGCGCGGGTTGCCCGGGCATGGCAGGCCGCGATGGCGGCCTGGAGGGTGTAGCTGCCGATGCCCAGCGCCTCGGCGCGGGCCAGCCCGTCCAGTCCGCGCCGGATCAGCAGCCGGTCCCACGACCGGCGGTCCTGGTCGAGCAGGGGCACCGGCTGGCCGGCGGCGTCGACCCGGGCGCGCAGCCGGGAGGCCTGGAGTTCCATCAGGGCCAGCAGGCCGTGCACCTCGGGCTCGGCGGGAAGCAGCCCGGCGAGCAGTCGCCCCAGTCGCAGCGCTTCATGGCACAGCTCCGGGCGCGCCCAGTCCGGGCCGCTGGTCGCCGCGTACCCCTCGTTGAAGATCAGGTAGACGACCTCCAGCACCGCCGCGAGCCGCTCCGGCAGCTCCGCGCGGGTGGGCAGTTCGAACTGCACGTTCGCCGCAGCTAGGGCCCGTTTCGCCCGGACGATGCGTTGGGCGGCGGTGGATTCGGGGACCAGGAACGCCCGGGCGATCTCCGGGGTGGTCAGGCCGCCGAGCAGCCGCAACGTCAGCGCGACCTTGGCCTCGCCGGAGAGCACCGGATGGGCGGCGGTGAAGACCAGCCGCAGCAGGTCGTCGCCGATGTGGTCGTCCAACTCTGCGTCCCGGTCGGCCTCCGCGTACTCCTGTCGGATCTGTACGTCCCGGGTGAACAGGGCGAGCTTGCGCGCGTACCGTTCCTGGCGGCGCAGCCGGTCGATGGCCCGATGCTTGGCGGTGGCCAGCAGCCAGGGGCCGGGATTCTCCGGCACGCCGGTCTGCGGCCACCGTTCCAGGGCCACGACCAGCGCGTCCTGGGCCAACTCCTCGGCCAGCCCGACGTCGGAGACGAGGCGGGCCAGGCGGGCGATCAGCCGGGCCGACTCGATCCGCCAGACCGCCTCGACCGCCCGGTGGGTGGCCCGCCTCGCGTCGTCGATTGTGGAATCGGTAGCCGTCACGGTACCGATTCCACCATCGAAGTCAGGCTGCCGGCGGGAAGTCCTCCGGCCCGAACACCTTGCGCACCTCGGTCTCACCCGACCAGCCGGGCCACATGTCCCGGTGCAGCTTCATGAACCGCGACGTCCACTCCACTGCCTCCTCCCGATCGCGTACCTCGTAGACCGCGTAGCTGATGATCTCCTTGGCCTCGGTGAACGGCCCGTCGGTGACGGCCAGCTTCCCGCCCGAGACGTCGACCCGCCAGCCGGCTGCGCTCGGCAGCAGCCCGCCCTGGTCGAGGAGGACGCCGGCGCTGGTGGCCTCCTCGCCGAGCTTCATGATCGCTGCCATCAGCTCCGGTGGGGCCGGGGTGTCGGGCTGGATGGCCTTGAGCAGTGCCAGGTACCGCATGTCGATCTCCTTCTTGACGGACTTCAGTGGGTCGTGCTGCTGCGGTGGTGCCACATCGTCGACGACAGCCAGGCCCAGGCCAGCAGCATGGCGGCGGTGAACGCCAGGTTCGCGGCGACGCGCCCGCCGCCGGCGGCCATCGCGACGAACCCGGCCAGGAACAACACCCCTGTGGTACGCGACAGGACCGCCCAACCGCGCCGCCGATCAGCGGCGAAGCGGCGAGCCAGGCCGAGGCACGCGGCGACGAGGCAGCCGAAGCCGACCGCTCCCGCCCCGAAGTGCAGCAGTCCGTGCCAGCTCATGGTGCCGGTGTCAGCCGGGGTGCCGGCGGGGAAGCCGAGGGCCGGATCGGCGCGGAAGATCCCTGCGGCGATCATGCTGAGGCCGTAGCCGGCGAGGAGCCGGGGCGGCCAGGTGCTGCCGATGCCGGGTCGCAGTCTCCGCCGCAGGCCGAGCGCACCCGCGATCACCAGCAGGCCGGTGATGATCAGGTTGGTCATCTGGATCCAGCCCAGGTCACCGTTGGCGAGCAGGCTCCAGGCGTGCCGGGTGAGGTCGAACCCCTCCCGGGTCAGCGCCTGGGTCAGCGACACCACCACGTAGCCGGGGCCGGCGAGCAGGCCGAGCAACAGCAGCAGGCGCGTCCTCGGGTCGGCTCCTGGAAGGTGTCGCGGGCTCGTCCCGGTGACGGGTTCGCGGGGTGGTGCGGTCGCCTCTACGGTGCTGACCGGGTTGCTGGTGCGGGACATCTCCCGGCTCCCTTCGCTGTCCGGGGCGCGCCGTTCGGCCCCGCTACCAGGAAGCTCGAACGGGAAGACCGGGATTCGACACCACGGCCCAACTTTTCGAGAAATTTCTCGGCGGGAGTCAGGCGCCGCGTGGGGCGTACATGATGACGGCCACCCCGAGCAGGCAGATCGCCGCTCCGGTCAGGTCCCACCGGTCCGGCCGGAAACCGTCGAAGACCATCCCCCAGGCCAGCGAACCGGCGACGAAGACCCCGCCGTACGCGGCCAGGATGCGCCCGAAGTTCGGGTCGGGCTGAAAGGTGGCGACGAACCCGTACGCGCCGAGCGCGAGCACCCCGGCGGCCACGAACCACAACCCGCGATGCTCACGCCAGCCCTGCCACACCAGCCACGCCCCACCGATCTCGGCGATGGCGGCCAGCACGAACAGCACGACGGAACGCAGCACGGTCACCCGCGCACCCTACTGCGCGTCGCCCGGGCGGCGATGAGTTGCCGGAGCTATTCTCGTCCCCCGTTGAGGAGGTGATGACCGTGCCGCCCGAGCAGCCACCCGTCGATCCGGACGTCGACCTCCACGTCCCCCGCCAGCGTGCCGAGTTGCGCGGCGGCACCGCCAGCCTGCTGGCGGCGATCGCCCTCGGCGGCATGATCGGTGCCGTCCTGCGGCACGGCTTGACGGTGGCGTTTCCACACTCCCCCACCGGCTTTCCGTGGGCCACCTTCGCGGTAAACGTCTCGGGCTGCCTGCTCATCGGCGTACTGATGGTGTTGATCACCGAGGTGTGGGCCGCCCCTCGACTGGTCCGGCCCTTCCTCGGCGTCGGGGTGCTCGGCGGATACACCACCTTCTCCACGTACGCGGTGGAGGTGCAGCAGGCGGTGGCGGTCGGTGCGGCACGCACCGCGCTGCTGTACCTGGCCGGCACCCTGGTCGCCGCGCTCGCCGCCGTCCGGGTCGGCCTCACGCTCACCCGGCTGGCGACCGGCATGCGACGCCTGCGGAGCAGCGGGTGACAGTGCTGCTCGTGGCGCTCGGCGCGGCCGTCGGCGCACCGCTGCGCTACCTGCTCGACCGGGCGGTGCAGGCCCGGCACGGCTCGACGTTCCCGTGGGGCACCCTCACCGTCAACGTGCTGGGCTCGTTGATCCTCGGGGTGCTGATCGGGGGCGCGGGAGCCGGCGCGGTGCCCGGTTCCCTGGCCGCCCTGCTCGGCAGCGGGCTGTGTGGGGCGCTGACCACCTACTCGACCTTCGGCTACGAGACGATCCGCCTCGTCGAGACGGGCGCCCGCCGGTACGCCCTGGCCAACGCCGTGATCAGTGTCGCCGCCGCGCTCGGTGCCGCGTTCCTCGGCGTCACCCTGGCCGAGGCGCTCTGGGCCTGACCGCCTGGTTTGTCCGGGCCGGAGGCGGGTAGACGGCGGCCCGCTGAGCTGGGCGAGGAGGCTCCGGTGCGGGGTGAGCTGGCCGTGGACCCGCAGTCGCCGCTGCCCGACCTGCTGCACCGGCTCGACGCGAGCGAACACGGGCTGACCACCGACCAGGCCCGCCAACGGCTCGCCGAGTACGGCCGCAACGAGCTGCGCCGAACCCGCAGACGAAGTTGGTGGCGGGAACTCGGGCGGCAGCTGATCCATCCCCTCGCCCTGCTGTTGTGGGTGGCCGCGATCCTCGCCTGGGTGGCCGGTACCGCCGTGCTGGGCGCGGCGATCCTGGCGGTCATCGCGGTCAACGCGGTGTTCGCCTCGGTGCAGGAACGGCAGGCCGAGCGGGCGGTCGAGGCACTGACCCGGTACCTCCCCCAGCAGGCGCGGGCCTTGCGAGACGGCAACTGGCAGGAGGTTCCCGCCGGGGAACTGGTTCCGGGTGACGTCATCGCCATCGGCGAGGGAGATCGGATCAGCGCCGACGCCCGGCTGCTCGACGGCGGTGTCGAGGTCGACCTGTCCGCCCTGACCGGCGAGTCGCAGCCCGCCTACCGCAGCGCCGACGCGACAGGTCCGGCCGAGAGCCTTACCGAGGCCGGCAACCTGGTGTTCAGTGGTACGTCCTGCCTGTCGGACGAGGCACGCGGGATGATCTACGCGACCGGGATGCGTACCGAGCTGGGCCGGATCGCCGCCCTGTCCCAGCGGGTCGGTCGGGAGGAGAGCCCGCTCGAACGGCAGGTACGTCGGGTGGCCTGGCTGATCGCGGCGGTGGCGATCGGCGCCGGTGTGGTCTTCTTCCCGATCGGGGTGCTGGCCGCCGGTATGCCGATCTCCGACGCGTTCACGTTCGCGATCGGGTTGCTGGTCGCGAACGTGCCTGAGGGACTGCTGCCCACCATCACGTTGGCGCTGGCCGTCGGCGTACGCGGACTCGCCCGGCTGGGTGCGGTGGTCAAGCGGCTCAGTGCCGTGGAGACCCTCGGCTCCACCACCGTCATCTGCACCGACAAGACCGGCACCATCACCGAGAACCGGATGCGGGTGACCGCCGTACGCGCCGCCGACGAGTTGCTGGATCCGCTGCCCAACCCGGTGCCGTCGCCCGGTCCCGCGCTGTCCGCTCTGGCCGCCACGGCGGCCGCCTGCAACAACGCCGAACTGCGTCCGGACGCCGACGTGGGCGACCCGACCGAGACCGCGCTGCTGCACTTCGCCGCGAAGATCCGGCAGCCGGCCGGCAGCCGGCGGCAGAGCCAGTTCCACTTCGATCCGAGACTGCGGCTGATGTCCACCGTCGACGCCGTCGGGGCGGATCTGTGGCTGCACACCAAGGGTGCGCCGGAGGAGGTGCTGCGCCGTTGCACCCGGATCATCGGTGCCGACGGCGACGACCGGCCACTGACCGAGCAGGCGCGGGCCGAGCTGGCCGAAGCGGTGACCGGGCAGGCTCGGCAGGGCCGCCGCGTCCTCGCCCTGGCACGACGCCGGTTGACCGGGCCGCCCGGGGATCGGGACACGACCGAGCGGGAGCTGACCTTCCTCGGCTTCGTCGCCATGGTGGATCCACCCCGGGCAGCGGTGCCGGACGCGGTGGCCAAGTGCCACACCGCGGGCATCCGGATCATCATGGTCACCGGCGACCACGGGTTGACCGCGACCGCCGTGGCCCGGCAGGTCGGGATCACCCGGGGCGATCCGACCGTGCTGACCGGCGCGGATCTCGACCGGATGACTCCCCAGGCGCTGCGGGACCTGCTCGCCGAGCAACGCGAAGTGATCTTCGCCCGGGTGTCGCCCGAGGCCAAGCTGCACATCGCCGAGGCACTGCGCGCCGACGGCCAGATCGTGGCGATGACCGGCGACGGGGTCAACGACGCGCCGGCCCTGCGCCGAGCCGACATCGGGGTGGCGATGGGACGTTCCGGGACGGACGTGACCCGGGAAGCCGCGACGATGGTGCTCACCGACGACAACTTCGCCACCATCGTGGCCGCCGTCGGGGCCGGCCGGCGGGTCTACGCCAACGTCCGCAAGTTCATCCTCTACATCCTCGCCCACACCACGCCCGAGGTCGTCCCGTTCCTGATCTTCGCGCTCTCCGCCGGGGCGGTGCCGCTGCCGTTGACCGTGCTCCAGATCCTCGCCATCGACCTGGGCACGGAGACGCTGCCCGCCCTGGCGCTGGGTCGGGAGCCGGCCGAGCCGGGATTGATGAACCGCCCGCCCCGACGGCGTACCGAACGGGTCATCGACCGGCAGATGCTGCTACGGGCCTGGGCGTTCCTCGGGCTCGTCTCCGCCGTACTGGTGATGGCGGGCTTCTTCGCCGTCCTGCTCGCCGGCGGCTGGACCCCGGGCGCGCCGACCGGGCCGGGCACCGCGCTGCACGAGACCTATCTCCAGGCCACCACGATGACCTTCCTCGGCATCGTGGCCTGCCAGATCGGCACCGCGTTCGCGGCCCGTACCGAACGCGCTCCGCTGCGGGCCGTCGGTGTGTTCTCCAACCGCCTGCTGCTGTGGGGCATCGCCTTCGAACTCGCCGTCGCCGCCGTCATCGTGGCCCTGCCGCCGTTGCCGGAGGTCTTCGGTACGCGGCCACCACCGGCACCGGCCCTGGCGCTGCTACTGGTCTTCCCCGTCGTCGTGTGGGGGGCCGACGAACTGCGGCGCAGGTTGATCCGGGGGCGGACGCACCCGGCGGTGGGCTAGTCGACGGGGTAGGCAATCGTGGTGGCGAGTGCCACCGTGCCGGGCCGGCGGGTGTCCTGCCGCAGGAACTGCGCCACCACCGGCACCGGGGAGCGGAGCACGCAGCCGTACGGGCGGTCGAGGCGGACGGCCTCCGGGTCGATCAGGTCGTTGACCCGTACGTGCCGGATCCGCCGCGCGCCGACGACCAGCCGGTACGGCCCGACCGGCTCGGTGTCCTCGTAGTAGAAGTCCAGCCGCAGGTCCGCCTCGGCGTCGCCCGTGTTGAGCACGCACAACTGGTCGAAGCTGGTGTATTCGGGCTCCGGGCCGGTGCCGCCGAACGGGATGCGACCGCCCGGCACCACCCACACCCGCGCCCCGAGCTGCGTCATCAGGTCTCCTCCAGCAGCCGGGCCAGATCGGGGGTGAGGAACACGCCGTCCGGGTCGAGGCGACGACGTACCGCCTGGAAGTCGTCCCACCGGGGCAGCAGCGGGCGCAGGTCCGGCGCGGTCATCCAGTGCTTCTTGCCCCAGTGTGGCCGACCACCGTAGTGCCGGAAGACCGATTCCATGTCCCGGAAGTAGTCCTCGTACGGCAGGGTGGTGTTCTGCAGGCAGGCGATGGTGGTGGTGGGACGGCCGTACGCATTGCTCAGCCAGATGTCGTCGGCGGCGATCGTACGGACCAGCACCCGCCAACCCACGTAGCGGCGGTGCCGGGCCAGGATGCGCCGCCGCACCTCGGCGAAGCAGGCCGGGAACGCCTCCGAGGGCAGCATGTACTCGATCTCCTCGAAGCGCAGTTCCCGGTTCTGCGGGATGGTCTGGTGGGTCGGCCCCACGTCGACATCCCGAAACTGACCCTCGGGGCCGGCCTCCAACATCTGCCGCGTCGCCCACCGATGATCGTCCGGTGCCTCGTCGGCCCGGTTCATGGTCCGGACCTGGGTCAGGTCGCTGCGCGGATACCAGTAGAAGTCCATGTTGCGGTTGGTGTGCTGCAACTCGGCCAGGTGGTCCAGGGTCCAGTCGACCGGCGCGCACCAGGCCCGTCGATGCAACTCGTAGCGGGACTGCACGTCGAGCGTCAACTGGGTGACCACACCCAGCGCGCCCAGCGACAGCCGGGCGGCGGGCAGCAGGTCGGGGTTGGACTTCGCCGAGATGTCGAGTGTCTCGCCGGTGCCGGTGACCAGCCGGACCTCGGTCACCTGGGTGGACAGGTTGCCGAAGCCGAGACCGGTGCCGTGGGTGCCGGTCGCGGTGGCGCCGGCGATCGACTGGTAGTCGACGTCGCCGAGGTTGTCCATCGCCAGCCCGGCCTCGTAGAGACCCTCGCCGAGCGCCTTGAGCCGGGTGCCGCCCCGGACGGTGGCCCGCTCGTCGGCCTGGTCGACCACCCCCACCATCTCGTCCAGGCTGAGCAGGATGCCGTCGGTACGCACCAGTGGGCTCGACGAGTGTCCGGAACCCACCGGCCGCACGGTGCGGCCCGACTCACGGGCACGCAGGATCACCTCCCGCACCTCGTCCTCGTCGGCCGGTTCGACGCGCTCGGCCGGAGTGAAGGAGAGGCTGCCGGACCAGTTCACGAACGGACGGGACACCGCACCTCTCCCTTCACCTACGCGCAGGCGCTTACCCCGCACCTCCCGGGGTAGTCGTAGAGGCACCTACGTCCCCACCGGAGCTGCGATGACCTATCCCCCCATCGACTCGTACGCCTTTCTCTCCGACACCCACACCGCCGCGCTGGTCGCCGCCGACGGCGCGGTCGAATGGTTCTGCGTGCCGCACTTCGCCGGTGACGCGGTCTTCGCCCGCCTGCTGGACCGCAACCGCGGCGGTGTCCTCGAACTGACCGTGGCAGGCTGCGCCGAGCCGACCCGGCGGTATCTGCCGGACACCCTCGTGCTGGAAAGTCGCTGGTCGACCCCGCAGGGGTCGGCGGTGGTGCAGGACTTCCTGGCGGTGGCGCCCGGCGAGGGCGCCCAGCCGCTGCGCGCCGACAAGATGCTGGTGCGCCGGGTGACCGTCGAGCACGGCACGATCCAGCTGGCCATGCGGGTGGTGCCCCGGGTCGGGTACGGGGCCCGCGACGTCACCTGGGAGCGGGCGGGCCGCCGCTGGCGGGCCGTCGGCACCGATCTGTGGGTCGGCGGTGACCTGCCCGCCGAGGCGGGCGGCGGGGAACTGCGGATCGAGGCGGAGCTGTCCGCCGGTACGACTGTGGCGTTGCTGGTCGGCTACGACGACGATGCCACCGACGTCGTCGACCCGGACGAGTTGCTGGCGCGTACCTGCCGGACCTGGCAGGCGTGGTCGGCGCGCAGCGACTACACCGGCTTCGGCTCCGACGCCGTCCGGCACAGCGCGCTGGTGCTGCGGGGGCTCTCCTTCGACGAGACCGGGGCACTGATCGCCGCGCCCACCACCAGCCTGCCGGAGGAGATCGGCGGGGTCCGCAACTGGGACTACCGGTACGCCTGGCATCGGGACGCGGCGCTGCTGCTGCTCGCCCTGTTCCGGCTCGGGCACGCCGAGGAAGGCCAGCGGTATCTGCACTTCCTGATCTCCGTCTGCACCGGTGACCTGCTCACCCCGCTCGTCGACATCCTCGGCAGCACCGCCGAGGAGCAGGAGCTGCCGCATCTGGAGGGGTACGCGGGCTCCCGGCCGGTACGGATCGGCAACGAGGCCGCCGAACAGGTGCAGTTCGACACGTACGGTCACATACTGGATGCCGCGCTGGTGTACCAGCAGCTCACCGGCGACCTGACCGGCGAGCAGTGGGCGTTGCTGCGCAAGCACGTCGACGTGATGGCCGACCGCTGGCACGAACCGGATCACGGCATCTGGGAGGTACGCGGCCCGCGCCAGCACTACGTCAACGCGAAGGTGATGACCTGGGTCTGCCTGGACCGGGGCATCCGTCTGGCCGAGTTGCTCGACGACCGGACCGCCGACGTGCAGCGGTGGCGCACGGCCCGCGACGCGGTGCACGCCGAGGTCCTGGAACGCGGTTTCAACCCGCAGGTCGGCAGCTTCGTGATGACGTACGGGTCGACCGAGCTGGACGCCTCGTTGCTGCGGATTCCGCTTGTCGGTTTCCTGCCCGGCGACGACCCCCGGATGCTCGCCACCATCGACCGGGTACGGCAGGAGTTGGAGATCGGCCCTGCGCTGCTGCGGCGTTACCGGGCCGACGACGGGCTGCCCGGGGAGGAGGGCGCCTTCCTGCTCTGCTCGTTCGAGCTGGTCTCGGCGCTGGTCCTGGCCGGTCAGCGGGACGAGGCTCGCAAGCTCTTCGACCAGCTCAGCGCGTACGCCGGCCCGCTGGGCCTGTACGCCGAGCAGCTCGCCGCCGACGGCACCGCCCTGGGCAACTACCCGCAGGCGTTCACGCATCTCGCCCTGATCGAGGCGGCACTCAACCTCGACGCGGCCGGCGACCGGGACGCGCTGCACGAGTGGGCCGACCGAGGTGGCCGCTGACCAGGCACCGGGCCGCCCCGCCGGGAACCACGCCGACCTGACGAGCGACTATCGGTACATGGGGTGCGAGCAGTGGCGGGAGATTCTGTCGGCACAGTTGGACGGTGAGGCGACGCCGGACGAGGAGCGTGCGGCCGACGGGCACCTGGAGACCTGCACGGCCTGCGAGGGCTGGTACAGCCGGGCCGCCACCGTGACCCGGCGGGCGCGTACCCAGGTGGTGTCCGCGCTGCCGGATCTGACCGAGGCCATCCTCAGCGCTGCACCGCCGCCTCGCCGCCGCGCCCGTACGCCGATCGCCGCCCTGCGGCGTCAGCGCTGGTTCGCCGCGTTCGCCGGACGGATCACCGCGGTCACCGCGTTGCGGGCCGCACTCGGCCTGCTCGGCGCGGTGCAGCTGGTCCTCGGACTGGCCCAGGTCGGCCGGGCCGAGGTGACCCAGCACGTGCACGCCAACGGGCAACACCTGTGGCACGAGTCCGCCGCCTGGAACGTGGCCGTCGGGGCTGGCTTCCTCTTCGTCGCGCTGCGCCGGACCCGCCCCTCCGGTCTGCTGCCGATGCTCAGCGCCTTCGTGGCGACGCTCGTCCTGTTGTCGATCAACGACCTCGTCGCCTCCCAGGTCGCCGTGGAACGCCTGGTCAGCCACGGCTTCCTGGTGGTCGGCTATCTGATCACCGTGCTCCTGGCGCGCAGCGTGCGGCAACCAGGCGACCCGAACGACCGGCAGCGTCCGGAGCGGTCCCGTTGGCGACTGCGCCTCGACGAGACCGACGAGCCCGCCACCCTCCGCCTCCTGCCGCCCTACTCAGCCCAGGCCCACCACCCGACCCAGGCCCAGGCCCACCACGGCCCCCAGCAAGCCTCCCGCCACGCCGCCTGACCGGCCCGGCCCGAGCCGCCCGTTGCGTGGGTTGAAGCAGAGCAAAGGGGGCACGACACATACCTGCTCCCCGGCTGAGGACAACGGGAAGTGCTGCAGCGGTCGGCAGGAGGCGGCTCAGCCGACGGCGTCGGGGTGGGCGCCGCGCCGGCGGGTGGCCGGGCGCATGGCCGCGACCAGGTCTTCCCGGGCCCGCGCCACCCTCGACCGGATGGTGCCGACCGGCACGTCGCACACCTGCGCGGCTTCGGCGTACGACAGTCCGAGCAGTTGGGTGGCGACGAACGCCTCCCTGCGGTCGGAGGTGAGGCCGTCGAGCATTCGGTAGAGGACCACCTCGTCGTCCACCCCGGCCCGGACCCCGGCCGAGGTCGCCTCGGCGGCGGCCTGCCAGTCGGCGAGGTTGGCGGTGCGGGGGCGGGCGGCGGCGGCCCGCACCTGGTCGACGGCGACCCGGCGGGCGATGGCGAGCAGCCAGGTCCGTGCCGTGGACCGGCCGGCGAACGACGGCAGGGCGCGCCAGGCCCGCAGGTACGTCTCCTGGACCAGGTCGTCGACGTCGCGCACCCCGGGCAGGTGCGCCAGAAACCGGTGTACGTCGTGCTGCGTGGCGCGGACGAACGCCGCGGCGGCGGCTTGGTCGCCCCGGCCCGCGGCGAACGCGTACCCGGTTATCTCGTCGGTCGCGGCTGTCATCGCCGTATTGGTCGCTCGACGCGGCGGGTTGGTTCCCGGCCGTCCGACATTGACGCAGTCGATTGGGCGGAGCAGCCGTACACTGCGACGATGAGGCGCGTGACGTGAGTGGGCAGGCCCTACCGTACGGGCATCTGTGCTGGGCCTACGACGATCCCGCCGGCTTCACCACGCGGGCGGAGGACTTCCTGCGCTCCGGCCTCGCTGCGGGCGAGCAGGTCTGGTACGTCGTCACCGGCTCGCCCGGACCGGTCCGGGACCGATGGCGCGACCTGGACCTGTTCGCCGACGCGTTGTCCTCCGGTGCCGCCGAGGTGCTCACCCTCGACGCGGCCTACTCCGGCGGGCAGGTGATCGACCCGGCCGGCCAGGTGTCGGCGTACCAGATGGCCATCCGGGCGGCGCTCGCCGCCGGGTACAGCGGCCTGCGGGTGGCCGCGGCCTGCACGGAGCTGGTTCGTACGCCCGCTCAGCGGGCGATGTTCGCCCGCTACGAGCAGCAGATCAACCGGATGATGCGCGGCGAGGCGTTCCGGGCCATGTGCGGGTACCACCGGCCGACGTTGGGTGATCGGGCGGTCGCCGAGCTGGCCTGTCTGCACCCGGAGCACAACGTCACCGACCTGCTGTTCCGGTTGTACGCGCCGACGGCCCACCCGGGTCACGCCGTGCTCGTCGGGGAACTCGACCCGGCCAGCCACGATCTGTTCCGCGCCGCGCTGGAACATTCCGAGCTGCGCCCGGTCGACGATGAGTTGATACTGGATGCAAGTGGGCTTCGCTTTCTCGATCACCGTACGCTGGTCCACCTGAGTGAGTACGCCCAGCAACGGGAGGCGAGGCTGGTGTTGCGCGGCTGCTCCGCCGGCACCGTACGGCTCGCCGCCCTGCTGGATCTGCCCGGCCTGAGTATGGAGGTGACCCGGTGAGGACGGGTCCCGCCGCCGCCGAATCCGGATACTTCCACGAGGCCCTGTGCTACGCCTCGGACGACGAGCTGCTCGCGGTCGCGGTGCCGTTCCTGCTCGACGGGGTCACTGCCGGCGAGCCGACCTTCGTGGCGCTCGGCGAGCGCACCGGCGGCCTGGTCCGCTCGGCGTTGCCGGCCGACAGCGGGGTGGAGTTCCTCACCGGTGCCGAGGTGTACGCCCGACCGACCGCCGCCATCCGGATGTACCGCAAACTCCTCGCCGACCTGACGGCCGGCGGCGCGGATCAGATCCGGATCATCGGCGAGGTGCCGCCGCCCTCACTCGGGTCGACCTGGGATTGGTGGGCCCGGTACGAAGCGGCGATCAACCGCGCGTACGACGACTGGCCGCTGTGGAGCATGTGTGCGTACGACACCCGGATCACGCCTCCCGACGTGCTGGCCGATGTCGCCGCCACCCACCCGCACATCGCCACCGCCAGGCAGCGGCATCTGCCCAGCCCGGACTACCTCGCCCCGGAGTCCTTCCTGCGGCAGAACCGGCCGGCGCCGCCCGACCCGATCCAGGCGTACCCGCCGTTGCTCCAACTGACCGACCCGACCGCCGCGCAGGCCCGCTCGGCGGTGCACCAGGCCGGTCCGGGGCAGTTGTCAGCGGAGGATCTCGACGACTTCGTCATCGCGGTCAGCGAAACCGTGACCAACGGGCTTCGGCACGGCTCTCCTCCCGTCCGGCTGCGCCTGTGGACGGCACCGGACCGCATCGTGGCCACCGTCAGCGACACCGGCAAGGGGCCGGACGATCCCTACGCGGGTCTGCTGCCCCCCGCCGACGGCAGGCCGGGTGGGTTGGGCCTGTGGATCACCTACCAGTCGTGCAACCACGTCACCTATCACCGTGACGCCGACGGCTTCACCCTCCGGCTCACCGCTGGTCAGCCACCTGGCCTGACCGCCGTGGCACAGAGCGAACCGCCGGGCGGCGAGCGCCGGCCCGGCGGTTCGGGGGATCCGCAGCTCAGCTCCGGAACGCGTCCTTGATCTTCTCGCCGGCCTGCTTGATGTTGGCGCGGGTCTGATCGGCGCGGCCCTCAGCCTCCAACTGCTCGTTGTCGGTGGCCCGGCCGACACCCTCCTTGACCTTGCCGGTGGTGTTCTCGGCGCTGTTGTTGAACTTGTCCTCGACACCCATGTCAGCCTCCGTGGCTCGTTCGGTAGCTACATCCATCAAGTACCCAGCCGAGCCCCGGCGAATCACCGAGTCAGGTAACCGGACGAAACCGTCGTAGCCGCAGGCTGTTGGCCACCACGAAAACCGACGAGAAGGCCATCGCCGCCCCGGCGATCATCGGGTTGAGCAGGCCGGCGGCGGCCAGCGGAAGCGCCGCCACGTTGTACGCGAAGGCCCAGAACAGGTTGCCCTTGATGGTGCCCAGGGTGCGACGGGCGAGCCGAATGGCGTCCACGGCGGCCAGCAGGTCGTCCCGGACCAGGGTCAGGTCGGACGCCTCGATCGCCGCGTCGGTGCCGGTGCCCATGGCCAGTCCGAGGTCGGCCTGGGCGAGCGCCGCCGCGTCGTTGACGCCGTCACCGACCATCGCCACCACCCGTCCCTCGGCCTGGAGCCGGGAGACCACGTCGACCTTCTCCGCCGGCAGCACCTCCGCGATCACCTCGTCGATGCCCACCTCGGCGGCCACCGCCGCGGCGACGGTGGCGTTGTCGCCGGTGAGCAGCACCGGGGTCAGGCCGAGATCCCGCAGTCGGCGTACGGCCTCCCGGCTTGTCGGTTTGACCTGGTCGGCCACCGCGAGCACGGCACGGGCCCGGCCTTCCCAACCGACAAGCACCGCCGTACGACCGGCCGCCTGCGCGTCGGTGGCCGCCCGCGCCAGATCGTCAGGTACGACCAGACCGCGCTCGCGCAACAGCCGGGGCCGACCGAGCAGCACCTCACGACCTTCCACGGTGCCGCTGACGCCCAGCCCGGCGACGTTCGCGAAGCCGGTGACCGGTGGCAACTCGCCGACCTCGGCGGCGCCGGCCACCACCGCCCTGGCCACCGGGTGCTCCGAGCCGGCCTCCAACGCGGCGGCCGTCCGGAGGGTCTCGTCGCGCCGCTCGCCCGCGCCCGGGATCACCTCCAGCAGGGTCATCCGGCCGGTGGTGACGGTGCCGGTCTTGTCCAGCACCACGGTGTCCACCCGCCTGGTGGACTCCAGCATCTCCGGTCCCTTGATCAGCACGCCGAGCTGCGCGCCGCGCCCCGTGCCGACCAGCAGCGCGGTCGGCGTGGCCAGGCCCAGGGCGCACGGGCAGGCGATGATCAGCACCGCCACCGCGGCGGTGAACGCGGCGGTCGGCCCGGCGCCGGAGCCCAGCCACCAGCCCAGCGTGCCGGCCGCCAGCAGCAGCACGATCGGTACGAAGATCCCGGAGATGCGGTCGGCGAGCCGCTGGGCGGCGGCCTTACCGGACTGCGCCTGCTCGACCAGTCGGGCCATCTGGGCCAGTTGGGTGTCGGCACCGACCCGGGTGGCGGTGACCACCAGCCGGCCGCCGGCGTTGACGCACCCGCCGACCACTGCGTCACCCACCCCGACCTCCACCGGCACCGACTCACCGGTGACCAGGCTGGCGTCGACCGCCGAGGAACCCTCGTCCACCGTCCCGTCGGTGGCGATCTTCTCGCCGGGCCGCACCACGAACCGGTCCCCCACCGCGAGTTGCTCGACCGGGATGCGGGTCTCCACGCCGTGGCGGAGCACGGAGACGTCCTTGGCACCGAGTTCGAGCAGGGCGCGCAGGGCCGCCCCGGCGGTGCGCTTGGAGCGAGCCTCGAAGTACCGGCCGGCGAGGATGAACGCGGTCACCCCGGCCGCCGCCTCCAGGTAGATGTTGCCGGCACCGTCGGTACGGCCGATGTCGAAGCTGAACGGGTGGGTCATGCCCGGCGTACCGGCGGTGCCGAGGAACAGCGCCCACACCGACCAGCCGAAGGCGGCCAGGGTGCCCACCGAGACCAGGGTGTCCATGGTCGCGGCACCGTGCCGCAGGTTCACCAGGGCGGCCCGGTGGAACGGCAGCCCGCCGTAGACCACGACCGGGGCGGCCAGCACCAGCGACAGCCACTGCCAGTAGGTGAACTGCCAGGCCGGCACCATGGCCAACGCGATCACCGGCACGGTCAGCGCCACGGATACCCACAGTCGGGTACGCAGGCTGCGCAACTCGTCCACCGGCTCGTCGGTGGTCGCCGGTGCGGTGGCCGGCGCGGGCAGGCTGGCCCGGTAGCCGGTCTGCTCCACCGTGGCGATCAGGTCGTCCGGGGTGACCGGCGCGTCGTAGGAGATGGTCGCCTTCTCGGTGGCGTAGTTGACACTGGCCTGCACGCCGTCCAGCCGGTTCAGCTTCTTCTCGATGCGCGCGGCGCAGGAGGCGCAGGTCATCCCGCCGATCGACAGCTCGATCCGGCCGGTCGCGGTGGGCAGCGGTCTGCTGGTGTTCATCGCTGGTCCCGTCAGTTGTGCTCGTGTCCGGGGGTGCCGTGCTCGTCGGCGATGACGCCCTCCGGGCTGGGGATGGCACCCGGGTCACCGACGTGCACGGTGAACTCGGCGGTGCGTACCACCCCGTCGTGTCGGAAGTCGAGATAGAGCCGGTACGCCCCGGCCGAGGGGAACTCGGCGGCGAAGCGCACCTGTGGCCCGGGTGCCGTCGACCCGTCGCCCGGCCCGCCCTCGGGGTGCACGTGCAGGTAGGCCAGGTCCCCCTGGCGTAGTGCGACCAGGTGGCCGTACGCCCCCAGGTACGGTTCGAGATCGCGGACCGGCACCCCGTCACGGCTGACGGTGAAGGTCAGGGTGGTGTTGCCGCCCGGCTGGGGTGTGCCGTGGAAGTCGACGGTGTAGCCGTGGACCGTGCTGCTGCTGGCCGGGGCGGGCAGGGGTCGCTCGGTCAACTCGCCGGGCACGGTCACGTCTACCCCGAGGGTCAGCGGCTCGCCGCCGGTCGGGGTGAAGTCGGCGAACGCCCGCCACACCCCGGGTGAGTTCACCGGCGAGGCGACCCGCCAGGTGCCGTCGGCGGCCAACTCCGGGTGCACGTGCTGAAAGCCGGAGAGGTCACGCCGGGCGACGATCAGGTGCATCGGCTTGTCGTGCGTCACCTCGTACCGGGTCACCGGCTTGCCGTCGGGCCCGCTGACCCGGAAGGCGAACTCACCCTCGGGGGCGGCGACCGGAACCAGGGTGTAGCCCCGGTCGGAGACGAGCAGCCCGCCGGGCAGGTGTCCGGCGGCTCCCGATGCGTCGTGCCCGCCCGTCTCCTGCCCGGGTGCGGCGGTGCCGTGCGGGCCCGCGTCATGGCCGTCGGCGACGACCGGGGCGGCGGGGCCGGTCACCTGGCCGACCCCGTACGCCGCACCGAACACCGCCGCGAGGCCGAGCGCGAAGCCGGTGAGCTTCGTCGCTGTGTTCATCGTTGCACCTCGGTTTCCGCCGCCGGTCGTCTCAGGCGCCGAGCAGTTCGTATCCGGCCTCGTCGACGGCCGCGCGTACCGCGTTCTCGTCGAGCGGCTGCTCGCTGGTGACGGTGACCCGGCCGGCGGGCAGGTCGACCGTCACGTCGGTCACGCCGGGCAGCGCACCGACCTGGTTGCTGACCGCGCCGACGCAGTGTCCGCAGGTCATGCCCTGCACCTGGTAGGTCGTGGTGACCATGGGGCTTCTCCTTTTCCGCCTGGCCCGGCCGAGGGGCGACCGGTGCCACGAACATACCCGAGGGGGGTATCTCCAACGCGACCGTAGCATACCCCCTGGGGGTAGGCTATCCTCGTGCTCATGACCACACCGACGCCGATCCGCGGCTACACCGCCAGCAAGGACCAACTGCTCGCCCGGCTGCGCCGCGTCGAGGGCCAGGTGCGCGGCGTCGAGAAGATGGTCGACGAGGATCGCTACTGCATCGACGTGCTCACCCAGATCTCCGCCATCCAGGCCGCACTCGACAAGGTCGCCCTCGGCCTGCTCGACGGGCACGCCCGGCACTGCATGCACGAGGGGGCCGCCGAGGGCCGCGCCGACGAGATGGCCACCGAGATGATGGCCGCCGTCGGCCGTCTGATGAAGCGCGGCTGACCCACTCTCCGGCCCACCCGTCGACCACCGCCCGGGCTCACGAACCGCCGACGAACCCCACGCGTCCTGCGATCCGTTCCTGGGCTGGCTACCATTCGCACACGATGGCCTGCCGACATCCGCGCCTTCCGGCCCACCGCGCCGCCGGACGCGCACCCGCACCGCCGCCGCTGCCCGGCGACGACGACGGCCGCCCCGGCACTCACCGTACGCAGCGGCTCCGCCACGTTCCGGCCGCCTCGGCCGCCCACCGCGAGAGTCGTACGGTCGGGCTGAACCGACTCGCCCGCCGACACGTACTCCGCTGAAGAAATCGTTGGGAGACTATCGAATGGGCGCCGATCACAGCCGTGCCGCTCCGCCCACCCCACCCGGGGTGCGGCGGATCCTCATCGT
This sequence comes from Verrucosispora sp. FIM060022, assembly GCF_003977705.1. Taxonomy (NCBI): domain Bacteria; kingdom Bacillati; phylum Actinomycetota; class Actinomycetes; order Micromonosporales; family Micromonosporaceae; genus Micromonospora; species Verrucosispora sp. FIM060022. The sequence continues at coordinate 20,526 of NZ_RQIV01000004.1, read as the reverse complement.
GACGGTGGTCCCCCTCTTCCTCGCCACGCTTGTCGCCGCGCTGGTGCTCTGGCCCCGCGACGCCCCCCGCCCGGAGGCCGGCGACGACCTGCCCCGGTACCACGGCACGGTCACCCGGGTGGTGACCGAACCCTGCCCGCCCAACCCCGCGGTGCCGGAGGGCACCCCGACGACGGCCGGTGGCCCGTGCGGCACCGTCACGGTACGGGTACAGGACGGCCCGGACGCCGGCCAGCACGTGGACACCCCCATCCCGGCCGGGCCGGGCGCACCCTCGGTCAGCGTCGACGACGATGTCATCCTGGTCTCGTTGATCGACCCGGAGGACCCGGCGATCAGCACCTACAACATCGCCGAGCACCAGCGCGGTACGCCACTGATCTGGCTGGGGGTGCTCTTCGCCGCCGCCATCGTCGCCTTCGGACGACTGCGTGGGCTGGCCGCCCTGGCCGGCCTGGCGGCCAGCTTCGCCATCCTGCTCACCTTCGTGCTGCCCGGCATCAGCGCCGGTCAGCCGCCGCTGGTGGTCGCCATCGTCGGCGCCGCGTTGATCATGTTCGTGGTGCTGTACCTGACGCACGGGGTGTCCGCGCAGACCTCGGTCGCCGTACTCGGCACCCTCGGCGCGCTCGTACTCACCGGGTTGCTCGGCCTGGCCGCCACCAACGCCACCCACCTGACCGGCTTCGGCAGCGAGGACGCCACCACCCTGTCGATGTTCCGGGGCGACGTCGACCTGCACGGCCTGCTGCTGGCCGGCATCATCATCGGGTCACTGGGCGTCCTGGACGACGTCACGGTCACCCAGGCCGCAGCGGTCACCGAGTTGGCGCACGCCAACCCGAACATGTCCCGCCGCGAGTTGTACCGCTCGGCGACCCGGGTGGGCCGGGCGCACATCGCCTCGGTGGTGAACACCATCGTCCTGGCGTACGCCGGCGCGTCGCTGCCGCTGCTGCTCCTGCTCACCGCCGACTCCCGCGCGCTGGGTCAGATCGTGACAAGCGAGTTCCTCGCCCAGGAGATCGTCCGCAGCGTGGTGGCCACGCTCGGGCTGATCGCCGCCGTACCGCTGACCACCGCCCTGGCCACGGTGGTGACCACCGCCGGACGGCGCCGCACCGGGGCGAACGCGGCACCCGGAGCACCCGACGACGTGGCCGTCGCCCAGCCGCGACCGGCGACGGACCGGGCCGAGACGCTCCAGGCCCTCAGCACACCGCGTCCCCGTCACACGCCCCCCGCCACCCGTTCGGAGTGGCCCGAACCGGACAGGAGCACCGACACCCCATGGTGACACTCCTCAACGTGAGCACGCCGACCGAAAGGATCGACAAGCGTGTCACTCGTCACCCAGTGCGATTACGAAATGACACATCTTGCCGGGTTCGGCGCGTAGAGGACCAGACCGACCGTCGGGTAACCTCACTGCCGGTCACCGCCGAAGGCGCGCACCGGCGCCTGCGGTGCCACCGCCCAATCGCCACCAGGCGAGCCGGGAACCCAGGTACGTGGGGTGAATCCGCACCAGCGGTAGGGGCCACTTCCGTCCCGAACCCGTCAGCTAACCCGGTCGGCGGTCGATGGAAGGGAAGACAGTGACGGCACCCCTACGCCGCTGGTTGACGCCCGTGGTGGCCGTGTTCGCCGCGTTCGCCGTCTTCGCCGGCCCGCTGCCGGCGGCGGCTGCGCCGAAGCCCCCCAAACCGGCCGGCCATGACGACGACCCGCCGATGCTCAACGAGCTGATCGAGGCGACGAACCGGGACTACACCAAGGCCAAGTCCAAGCTGGAAAAGTCCAAGAAGAAGCAGCTCAAGCTCGCCGTCGAGGTCCGCCGCGCCGAGGCGGACCTGGACGCCCTCGCCCCACAGGTCGCCGAGATCGCCACCCAGTCGTACCGGACCGGCCGGGTGGGCGCGATCGCCATGCTGTTGCAGAGCAACGCCCCCGACTCGTTCATCCACCGCGCCGCCGCGCTCGACGAGTTGAACCTGGTCAACAGCAAGAAGCTGGGTGAGGTCAACGCGGTCAAGCGCCGCGCCGAGACGGCCAAACTGGCGCTCGACGCCGAGGTACGCGAGCAGCAGAAGCTGACCAACGACATGGCCCGCAAGAAGAGCGACGCGGAGAAGTCGCTCCGCCTGGTCGGTGGCGTCGGTCTCACCGGCGGCCTGGTGGCCGCCACCTCTCCGGTCGCCCGGCCCGGTCCCAACCGGGCAGCCGACGGCGGCTGGAAGCCCGAATCGTGCAACCAGAACGACCCGACCACGTCCGGCTGCATCACGGCGCGCACCCTGCACATGTACAAGGAGGTCAAGCGCGCCGGTTTCAACCGGTTCGTCGGCTGTTACCGACCGGGTGACAAGTGGGAGCACCCCAAGGGCCGAGCATGTGACTGGTCGTTGCAGAACAGCGGTTTCCGGCCCTGGTACAACAACGACACCCGGATCTACGGCAACAACCTGGCCGCGTTCCTGGTCCGTAACGCCGACCGGTTGGGTGTCTATTACGTGATCTGGAACCGGCAGATCTGGTTCCCGGCGACCGGCTGGAGTTCCTACAGCGGCCCGTCGAACCACACAGACCACGTGCACGTCTCGATGTACTAGCGCACGTCCGGTATCACTTCGAGGGCCGTCCCGCCGTCTGGTGGGACGGCCCTCGGTCCGTCGGCTGACGCCCTCGGCGGCCCGGCGGGTGCCGTCAGGTGCCTCTGTCGGGCCGGCACTCGCCGTCAGGCGGCGGACGCGACCTCGGCGACCAGCTCCGCCGGTTCCGCAGCCACCGCCCGGACCTCGCCGGCGGCCAGCCGATACGACATGCCGACCACCGCGCAACGCCCGGCGGAGACCTCGGCGGCCAGCATCGCCGACGATCCCAGCATCGCCGTCACGGTCTGCGCGATGTGAATGTCGACGATCTCGTTCAGGTCGTTCACCCCGGCGGCCTGCGCCTGGCGCAGGCTGGGCACCACGGCGTCCACCACCGCACCCAGGTGACCCGTGGGGGCCGCGCCGGTGGCCAGTGCCGCCCGGGCCGCCTGCACGGCACCGCAGGAGTCGTGCCCGAGCACCACCACCAGCGGCGTACGCAGCACCGACACCGCGTACTCGACGCTGCCCAGCACCTCCGGGCCGACGGTGTGCCCGGCGGTACGGACCACGAAGAGGTCACCCAGCCCGCGATCGAAGATGATCTCGGCGGCCAGCCGGGAGTCGGAGCAGCCCACGATCACCGCAAACGGATGCTGCTCGCCGGCGACGGCAGCGCGACGTCCGGCGTTCTGATTGGGATGCCACGCCGTATCGGTGACGAACCGCCGATTACCGGCCATCAGTTCGGCAAGCGCCAGCTGCGGCGCGCCCGGAAGATCCGCGGTGAGCAGTTCCCGCTCCGGCCGCAGCTCTGTTCCGATCGGTCCGGGTCGACTCATCCGGCGCCCCCTCGCTACTCATGCGATGCCTGGTCATCCCGGGCCGACGCTGGTCACGGGCTGGTCCAACGGTCACACGCAGCGCAAGCCACGTCAAGGAATGCGTGATATGGATTTCAGGTATCCCCGGACGCTTGCGCTCCGGGGCCGAGCGGGTGCAGGGCCCGATGGCATAGCCCGAAAAAGCTGAAAGGCCCATACGATGGGCGACATGGCAACGACAGGCGAGCGGGAGAACGCCCGTAACTGGACTTTTCTCACCAACCACGGGCACGTACTGCTCGCCATCGCACGCAACCCCACCGCCCGGCTCCGCGACGTCGCCGACGAGGTGGGCGTGACCGAACGGGCCGCCCAGGCCATCGTCGCCGACCTGGAGGCCGAGGGTTATCTCCAGCGCACCCGCGTCGGGCGACGCAACGAGTACACCCTCAACCCGTCCGGTCGATTCCGGCACCCCGCCGAGGCTGATCGCCAGGTCGGCGACCTGCTGGCGCTGTTCACCGAGGAGCCAGTGGCCGGCACCACGTCGTAGCCCGGATCCCTGCCGGACATCCGTCTCGCGCGTGGTGGCCTTCGCCACCCCTGAACGAACGGGCCGCTGCGGTTGTCCCGCAAGGGCGATAGGTTTGACCGCGTGCCGAGTCTCGCGTTCACCCGTCCACTGTGGTCGGTGACGCGCTGCCCGCTGGCGGATCTGGCCCGCCTGGCGCTGACGGCACTCATCCTGGCCGTCGGCCTCGGCGGCATCACGACCACCGGCCTGCCCGACGGCACCGCAGACCTCCCGGCCGCCCCGCCCGCCGCCGCACTGCCCAACCGCCCTGGGGACGCCCCCGCGACCGCCCGAGCCCTCTGGCCCGGCAACGACGAGTCGACGCTGATCTCGCCCTGGAACGCGTCAGCGCTGTTCTCCCGGGACGGGTCGGCGCTCGTCTCGCCCGTGAGCGCCGTGCATGCCGCAGCCGTGGTGCCGCACTCCGAGCGCACCGACGCCGGAGCCGCCCCCGCCAGCACCCGGCCTGCCGCCGTACGCCTCGCCGCCGGCCCCGGTGAACCGACCCGGCGCGGCCCTCCGACCGCCTGACCTCGGCAGGCTCAGCACCCACACGCCACCCGCCCATGAGGACCCGCACGACCACGACCACGGGTCGCGGTCGGTGCCTGCCGCGGCGAGAGGCCGCCCAGTCCTGTTCCTCCCGTTCCCAGCACAGTCGACGAACCCCATCCGCCACGAGGTGCTGATGATGCAGATCGCTCTCTCCGCCGTCCTGCCCGACGTGTCCCGGGCCGCCGTGATCTGGCTGAGCCTGTTGGGCATCGTCGTACTCGCCGTCTCCGGCCTGCTGCTGCGTCCCCGACGACTCCGGTTCGACGCGGGTGCCCGGATCCGGGAAGCCGCCCTGCCGATCCCACCGGAGCAGCGGGAAGAAGATCGCTGGGCGGAAGAGGTCATGGTGGCCGCCGACCGCGCCGAGGCAACGGCTCGCCGCCGACGCGACGAATGGCTCGTTGCACAGGACGAGGCCGAGCAGGCGTGGGAGGCGTACCAGACTGCGGAGGCGGACGTACGCCGGTTGGCCGAAGCCGCGAGCATGCCGCTGCCGCACACCCCACGCACCCCCGCCGAGTACGCCGACCGGGAGCGCTGGCTGCACCGAGCGGTGCTGGACGCGTACTGGCGGCGGGAACTGTCGGTGGAGCAGCTCAGCGATGTCTTCGCGCACCGCGGCTGGGATCCCCGCCTGCACCCGGTCCAGCAGGAGTTGGTGCTGCGCCGGGCGATACGTGACCACCTGTTCGCCCGACAGCGGGTGGCCCGGGAACGGGAGCAGGAAGCCTGGCACGCCGCCGAGGTCGCCGCCGCAGCCGCCCGCAACCTGCGAGCCGAAACCACCACCGCCCTCCTGACCGCCGACCAACAAGACTCCCTCCTGCCTCTCCTCCCCCTAACCCCCCTCCCCGACGCCACCCCACCACCCACCACCACCGAACATGCCAACCCCGAACAAACCCGCGAAATCCCACCCACCCCCATAGCCCGCCCCGCAGCCCCCGCCTACTAACCCACCCACCCCCACCCCTCCCACGCACCCTCCGCACCCACCCCCAGCCCGCGTTGATCAAGAGGTTTGGGTCTGCCTCAGCCCGATTCCCGACCAAAACCTCTTGATCAACGCGAGGGACCGGGGCCGCGGGCCGGGTCCAACCGTCGAACCCGGCTGGCCCTGCTTGCCCGGCTGAAGGACGGCGGGCGGGACCGGGGGCCGGGGACGCCGGGTTGAGGGATCCGGGAGGGTCGGGGAACAGGGCGGAATGGGACGGGGGTGTTGGGGGGAGGGTGGGTGGGTAGGACCTCGCGGACGCGAGGAGGGCGACGTGGTCGCAGCGGGGGGTGCCGGGCGTGAGCCCGATGAGGTGGCGCACCGGGCGGTAGCGGCAGAAGCCGGGCCGCGGCAGACGTGGGCGGCCCTGCCCTGGCTGGTGCGCACCGCTGTGGTGTGGAGCGCCTGCCTGGTGGTGATCGCCGCTGGGCTCTACCTGTTGGCGCGGATCACCCTGCTGGTCACACCGCTGGCCATCGCGCTGGCCGCCACCTTCTTCCTTGCCGCGCTGCTCGACCCGGTGCAGCTCGCGCTCCGCCGGCTGAGACTGCCAGCCTCGCTGGCCGCGCTGCTCACCGTCCTGCTGCTGCTCGGCATCCTGGGTGGCCTCGGGGTGCTGGTGTGGAACCTGACCGCCAACCAGTTCAGCGAGCTGGGTGACGAACTGCAGCAGGGCCTCGGGCGCACCCGGGATTTCATCACCTCCACTCTGCCGGTGACCGATCAACAGCTCGACGGTCTGATCGACCAGCTACGCAAGACGGCCACCGAGCAGGAAGTCGACCCGGTCGCCAGTGCCCGCACCCTGACCGAGGTGTTCGGCTCCGCTCTGCTCGCCCTGGTGCTGCTGTTCTTCCTGATCAAGGACGGCCGGGCGATGTGGCACTGGACGTTGCGCCGGATGACCGGGCCGAACCGGGAGGTCGCCGCCGAGGCGGGGCGGGTCGGTTGGCGCACGCTCGGGTCGTACACCCGAGGCACCATGCTGATCGCGGCCATCGACGCCATCGGCATCGGCCTGGCACTGGTGCTTCTCGGCGTACCGTTGGCCTTTCCACTGGCCTTGATCACGTTCATCGGCGGGTTCGTGCCGATCATCGGGGCGACCGTGGCCGGCGCGGTCGCGGTGCTGGTGGCGCTGGCCGCCAACGGCCCCACCACGGCACTGCTCACCCTGGCTGCGGTCATCGCCGTGCAGCAGATCGAGGGGAACCTGCTGGAACCACTGGTGATGAAGCGACAGGTACGGCTGCACCCGGTAGTGATCCTGTTGGCGGTCACCGCCGGCACCCTCATCGCCGGCATCGCCGGTGCCTTTGTCGCGGTGCCGATCGCCGCCGTCGCCTGGCGGGTCATCGACAGCGTGCTGCGCCAACGACAGGCCGCCGCAGCACCCCGACCGGCACCTCCGGCACCGGAGGAACCTTCGGCCACCGCAGATCCCGCACCCGGCTGAGGTGCAGGCACTCCGGCCCGCCGCGCAACCGTCAGGTGGGTGGGACCTGGTGCCTGTCGACGACGGGCACGGGGGGGGCGCGCTGTCAGGCCGGGGTGAGCTGGGGGTGCAGGTGGTCGTGGAACCAGTCGGCCGCAGCCTCGGCTACCTGCTCCAGGGTGCCGGGCTCCTCGAAGAGGTGTGTCGCACCGGGGATCACCCGCAGGTCGGCCGGGGCCGTCAGTTGGTCCAGGGCGTGCCGGTTGAGGGAGATCACCGGCTCGTCGAGGCCGCCGACGAGCAGGAGGGTGGGGGCGCGCACCTGGCCGAGGGCGGTGCCGGCCAGGTCGGGGCGACCGCCTCGGGACACCACTGCGTACACCTGCTCGGGCCGTCGGGCTGCCGCGACGAGGGCGGCGGCGGCACCCGTACTGGCGCCGAAGATGCCGATCCGGGCCGTGTCGAAGGGCTGCTCCGAGACCAGCCAGTCCACGATCGCGGCCAGTCGGCGGGACAGCAGGTCGATGTCGAAGCGTAGTTCGGCGGTGACGGCGTCGGCCTCGGCCTCCGCCGGCGTGAGCAGGTCGACCAGTACGGTGCCGAGCCCGCCCGCACTCAGCGACCTGGCCACAGCGAGGTTGCGCGGACTGTGCCGCGAACTGCCGCTACCGTGCGCGAACAGCACCGCTCCCACCGGCTGGGCCGGGATCAGCAGGTCCGCCGGCAGATCGGCCCCACCGGCCGGGATCGTCACCGCGTTGCCCCGAACGTCCATCGTCATCCTCCCGATCACGGCCGACCCGATCCCCCCGGCATACCCCGCCGGGCGGTCACCACGCCGTCGCTCGCGAGCGTTTGCCGGGGGGTCGGGTCGGGTAGCCGTCGCGGGACCGCAGACGGACCGGTGCCATCGGGTACCGGCGACCAGATCGCGAGGACCGTCATGCCGCATCATCACCGTGAGCCCGTCGACCAGGCCGCCGAACGTGAGCGGCAGAAGCAGGATGCCCCGCGTGGTCGGGACTGGGCGGACGAGGCTGCCCAGGCACGGTCGGCCGACGACCCTCGGGCCCGAACACCCCACGACCCCACCGGACGCCCTTCGCAGGGCGAACCGATCTGACCGGCCGCACCGCCGGCCCTCCGCTCAGGGCACGGGCTCAGGGCACGGGCCCAGATCAGGGGCTCAAGGCAGGTGCTCGGGCAGGCGGAGCAGCGGGGCCCGACCGGGGGGCTGCTCCACCGGGGGCAGGTTCTCCGGCGGCGGAGGAATCGGTAGGGTCACCGGCTCCGCGGCGGTGACCTGCACCGATTCGCCGTGGTGGCGTACCTCCATGGTGGCGTCCGGGTCGGTGTGGTGGTGCAGGACGTACGTCGTCTCGTGCGGTCGTACGGTCACCCGCAGCCGGATTCCCTTGCACTGGAGCGAGAACGCCAACCGGCCGATCCGGCTGGGCAGGCGCGGGGCGAACGAGGGTACGCCGTCGTGATCCCGTAGCCCACCGAAGCCGGCGACCAACGCGATCCACGCGCCGGCCAGCGACGCCATGTGCACGCCGTCGCGGGTGTTCTCGTTCAGGTCGTGCAGGTCCATCAGCGCTGCCTCGCGCAGATAACTGTGCGCCAACTCCAGGTAGCCGACCTCGGCCGACAGCACCGACTGGGTGCAGGCCGACAGCGACGAATCCCGGACGGTACGGCGCTCGTAGTAAAGGAAGTTGCGCAGCTTCTCCTCGTCGGTGAACGCGTCACCCCGCCAGTGCATGGCCAGCACCAGGTCGGCCTGCTTGACCACCTGCTTGCGGTACAGGTCGAAGTACGGGTAGTGCAGCAGCAACGGGTACTTGTCCTGCGGGGTGTGCGCGAAGTCCCACTCCTGCAACCGGGTGAAACCCTCGACCTGCTGGTGCACGTCGATCTCGTCGTCGTACGGGATGTGCATGGCCGCGGCGGCGTCCCGCCATGCGGCGGCCTCCTCGTCGGTGACCCCGAGGTGGAAGGCCTCGTCGCGGTAGCGCATCGCCACCTCCGCGGCGGCGCGCAGGTTCCGCTGCGCCATCAGGTTGGTGTAGATGTTGTCGTTCTTGACGGCCGTGTACTCGTCGGGGCCGGTCACGCCGTCGATGTGGAACTGGCCGTTGCGGTCGTGGTGCCCGAGGGAGCGCCACAGCCGGGCGGTCTCCACCAGCAGGGTCAACCCGATCTCGCGTTCCAACTGCTGGTCGCCGCTGATCAGCACGTAGCGCCGCAGCGCGTCGGCGATGCCGGCCGCGATGTGGAAGGCAGCCGTGCCGGCCGGCCAGTAGCCCGACGACTCGGGACCTTCGATGGTCCGCCAGGGAAAGGCCGCCCCGGCCAGGTTGAGTGTGCGGGCCCGCTCGTGCGCCTGTTCCAGGGTCGAGAATCGCCAGAACAGCGCGTCGCGTACCGCCGCCGGATGGGTGTACGTCAGCACCGGCAGCACGAACATCTCGGTGTCCCAGAACGCGTGCCCGTCGTACCCCGGGCCGGTGAGACCCTTGGCGGCGATGGGCCGGCGTTCCGCGCGGGCGCCGGCCTGGAGCACGTGGAACAGCCCGAACCGGACGGCCTGCTGCACCTCCGGGTCGCCGTCGATCTCCACGTCGGCGGCGTCCCAGAACTCGTCCAGGTACTCCCGCTGCTCACGGACCAGCCCGCCCCAGCCGTCGAGTTTCGCGGCGGCCAGGGCGGCACCCACCTGGTCGCGCAGGGCGGGCAGCGAGCGCCGGCTGGACCAGCCGTAGGTCAGGTACTTCACCACACTCAGCCGCTGGCCCGGCTCCAGTACGCAGCCGACGGTGGTCCGCACCCAGTCCTCGTACCCCTCGGACTCGATGGTGGTGCGCGACGCCGAGTCGACCTCGTGCCCCATCGCCGCAGCGACCCGTAGCCCGGAGACCTTGGTGCGGTGGAGCAGCAGCCCGCCGTCGGAGGTGGTCAGTTCCTCCTCGGCCTGCAGGGGCGACTCCAGCACGGCGGCGACCCGGGGGTCTCGGCTCTGCGGCGGCAGGGCCTCGTTGGCCACCAGCTCCGACTGGATGATCAACCGCAGCGGCCGGTCGTCGGCGACCTCCACCTCGTAGCGGATGGCGGCCACCGAGCGCTGCCGGAAGGAGACCAGTCGGGTGCTGTGCACCCGCACCTCCCGGCCGGCCGGCGAGCGCCAGTGCAGGGTCCGGTGCAGGGTGCCGGCCCGCAGGTCGAGGACCCGTTCGTGGGCGAGCAGTTCGCCGTAGCGCACGTCCAGCGGCTCGTCGTCGACCAGCAGCCGGATCAGCTTGCCGTTTGTCACGTTGACGATGGTCTGGCCGGACTCGGGAAAACCGAAACCCGCTTCCGCGTACGGCAGGGGACGCAGCTCGTAGAACGAGTTGAGGTACGTGCCGGGCAGCCCGTGTGGCTCGCCCTCGTCCAGGTTGCCGCGCAGCCCGACGTGCCCGTTGGAGAGCGCGAAGACCGACTCGGACTGGGCGAGCACGTCCACGTCGAGCTGGGTTTCCCGGACGTGCCACGGCTCGACCGGGTACGCCCGCTCCCGGATCACTCGGGCCGTCCGGCTTCGAGCAGTTCGGCCAGGTCGGTGACGACCACGTCGGCGCCGTGGGCGCGCAGCGCGTCGGCCTGCCCGGCCCGGTCGACCCCGATGACGTACCCGAAGCCGCCGGCCCGCCCGGCCTCGACTCCGGCGAGCGCGTCCTCGAAGACCGCCGCCTGCTCCGGCTGGACGCCGAGCAGCTTCGCTCCGGCGAGGAAGGTGTCCGGATGCGGTTTGCCGCGCAACCCCTCGGCCCGTGCGGTCAGCCCGTCCACCCGCTCCTCCAACAGGGGTTCGATCCCGGCGGCGGCGATCACCTCCCGGCCGTTGGCGCTGGCCGTGACGACCGCGCGACGCAGCCCGGCTGCGGCCACCGCCTTCAGGTACGCCACCGAGCCGGGGTAGACGTCGACGCCGACGCTGCGGATCCGCTCCAGCACCTGGGCGTTCTTCTGGTTACCCAGGCCGTGCACGGTCTGCGCGCCCGGCGGATCCTCGGCGGTCCCCTCGGGCAGGGTGACGTCCCTCGATGCGAGAAAGGTGCGGACGCCGTCGAGCCGGGGTCGCCCGTCCACGTAGCGGTGGTAGTCCGCGCCCGGATCGAAGGGCTGGTACGGCGTACCGCCGGCATCCGCGTGTCGGCGGAGGAAGTCGTCGAACGTCTCGGTCCACGCGGCGTTGTGCACCCGGGCGGTCTGCGTGAGCACACCGTCCAGGTCGAAGAGACACGCGGTCACGTGATCCGGCAGGCCGAGCACCGCACCAATCTATCCACGGTCACCGCCCGGCAAACGTACTTCGCCCAACCCGGCGCGCCGGATCGGGGCCTCAGCGCCAGCCGACGTCGATGCGGTCGCCGCGTTCGTCGAAGAAGTGCAGGGCGTCCATGCGTACCTTGATGGCCAGCGGGTGACCGGCGGAGACGGCGGGGTACGGCGCGAGTCGGACCGCCAGTTCGGCGGGTCGGCGGTGATGCCGGCCGGGGTCGGCCAGGACGCTGGCCTGGCTGCCGCTGTTTCGGTTCGCCTGCGGCTCTGCGGCCCGGCCGGTGAACCGCTGCATCACCTGACCGAAGCGGCGCAGGCCGCGCTGGCCGAGTGGGGTGTCGCTGTCCGGTGCCGCACCGACCTCGTCCACCACGATCGCGGTGGCGCCGATGTCGAGGAAGGCCAACGACTCGTGCCCGTGGTGTTCCAGATAGCGGATCCGGCCCTGCAGGACGTCGCCCGGTGCGTCCGGGGCGACCGGGGTGAGCGCCTCGGCCCGCATCCCGACCACGATCCGCTCACCGTGGTAGTGCGCCACCGCACGGCTGCGGATGTCGTCCCACGGCAGATAGAGCGCCTGCTCGCCGAGGGTGAGGGTGACGTACCGGTCGAGGTGGACGTAGACCGACGCCTCCAGCAGGTTCATCCGCGGGCTGCCCAGGAAGGCGGCGACGTAGAGGGTGGCCGGCCGGCCGTACACCTGCGTCGGGGTGCCCACGTCCTGCAGGACGCCCTTGCGCATGATGGCGACCCGGTCGGCCATGGTCAGCGCCTCGGCCTGGTCGTGCGTCACGTAGATGGTGGTGACCCCCAGCTCGCGGGTCAGGCCGGAGATCTCGGCCCGCAACTCCGCTCGCAGCCCGCTGTCGAGATTGGACAGTGGTTCGTCCATCAGGAACAGCTTCGGACGGCGCACGATGGCCCGACCCATCGCGACCCGCTGCCGCTGCCCGCCGGAGAGCTGGCTCGGGCGTCGTGCCAGCACGTCACCGATGCCGAGGGCGCTGGCCACGTCGGTGACCCGCTCGCCACGCGGGGCCGGTTCGACGCCGGCCAGCTTGAGCGGGAAGGCGATGTTGTCACCGACGCTCATGTGCGGGTAGAGCGCGAAGTCCTGGAAGACCATCGCGATCCCGCGCTCCCGGGGCGGCAGGTCGTTGGCCACTTCCCCGTCGAGCATCACCGCCCCCGAGGTCGGCTCCTCCAACCCGGCGACCATGCGCAGCACCGTCGACTTGCCACAGCCGGAGGGCCCGAGCAGCACCATGAACTCGCCGTCGTTGACGTCGAGATTGATGCTGTCCACCGCGACCGTGCCGTCTCGGAAGACCTTCGTGACATCCTTGAGCGCGACGGTGCTCACCGTCTCCCCCCCACCTCGTCTGCCGAACCCGGCAATGACTGTGACCAGGATCATGCCGGTCGCACATCGGGTAAACGTGTCATGTTCCGGTCGTGACAGACGTATTACGTTCCATCGAGTAGCGGCTATCGACTGAATTTTCCAGACTCAGCCGGAGATGTCACCGAGAAAGACCCGACGAACCACCCGCTGCGCGGCCTGCCCGTCCTCCAACGCACAGAATCTCTCCCGAAACCGCGCCCGGGTGTGGTCGGCCGCGACGGAGTCGGACTGCCCTGCGCGCAGCACGTCCAGCAACTCGGGAAAGGTCCGCGCCACCGGCCCGGGCGGCTCGGCGAGCAGGTCGAAGTAGACCCCCCGGGTCAGCCGGTACGCGTCCCAGTCCGGCGCGTAGATGACGATCGGCCGGTCCAGCACCGCGTAGTCGAACATCGCCGAGGAATAGTCGGTGACCAGCACGTCGGCCGCGAGGTAAAGCTCTTCGACCTGGGGATGGGCGCTGACGTCGATGATGCGGTCCCGGCCCGCCGGCGGCCACGCTCGGCGGTCACGGTCGTGGAAGTAGTGGCTGCGCATCAGCAGCAGTCCGGACGGGCCGATCGCGTCGAGCACCCGTTCCGGGTCGAACGGCGGCCGATAGCCGGGCAGGTGCTCCCGGTGCGTCGGGGCGTACAGCACGACCTGCTCGCCCAGGCCCGCGCCGAGTTCCGCACGCAGCCGCAGCACCTCCTGGGTGGTCGCGGTGACCAACCGGTCGTTGCGCGGGTAACCCACCTCCAATGTGGTGTACGCGGCCGGATAGGCCCGCTCCCACATCTGGGTGGAGAAGCTGTTCGCGGTGATGCTGTAGTCCCAGCGGTCCACCCGGCGCAGCAGGCCGGCGAAGTCCATCCCCTCCGCGCCCAACGGATAGCGCTGCTGGTCCAGGCCCATCACCTTGACCGGCGTGCCGTGGTGCGTCTGTACGTGCACCGAACCCGGCCGTTTGCGCACCGAGTCCGGGAAGTTGACGTTGTTGATCAGCCACTTCGCCCGGGCCAGCACCCGGTGGTACGCGGGTGTGCCGGCCACCACGTACTCGATGCCCTCGGGCAACGTGTGCACCCGGTCCCGCCGGACGATCCACACACCTCGGATCTCCGGCGCCGACTGTCGGGCCGCCTCGTAGATCGCCGCCGGGTTGCACGCGTAGCCGCGGTACCAGTAGGCCGCATAGACGGCCAGGTTCTCGTCCAACGGGCGACGCAGTTCGGCGCGGTGGTAGCCGTACAGCGCGACGTCCCGAGCGGCCCGTACGGTGGCCTTGGCCGGCGGCACCACCCGGCGCCTGACCCGCCCGGCGGCCCGGCGGGCCTTCTCCCCCGTCCGGCTGGTGGCGCGCAACGCCGAGTACGTCCGCCACTGCCCGGCCGCCACCAGCCGGTGCTTGAGCCCTTCCACCCCGGCGGGAATCCGGTGGCCGCCCGGCGGCCGGAAGCGGGCGTGGTCGATCGTCACCCGGGCGAAGAAGGTCGGCCGCAGTTCCGCCGGGATCCGGTCCTCGTTGCCGAGCACCGTCAGGTAGTGCCACATCATCCGCTCGAACAGCGCCGCCCGCAGTTGCCCGGCGTCGAACCGGTCGGCCTCCCGGAACACCCGGTGCCACTGCTCGAAGACCTCGAAATGCCGCTCACCCTGGGTCTTCGTGATCGCCCCTGCCCGCCGCTGCCGGTAGTTCACACAGACCGTGTCGAGCACGCCGACCCGGTCGGCGGCCAGCAGCACCGGATAGCTGAACGAGACGTCCTCGTACCAGCCGGGGGCGAACCGCAGCCCCACCTCGGCCAGGAACTGCCGCCGGACCAGCCGGTTCCAGGCGGTGTGCAGCAGTTCCAGGGTCTCCGGTCGTTCCCGCAGCCGGAAGGTGACCGGCCCGGTCGGCTCCGGGAACACCTCGGCCATCGCGCTGCCGGTGACCGTGTCGTCCCAGTGCGCGCGGACGTGGTCGACAAGCAGCACGTCGGGTCGGGTGGTGTGCAGCCGCTCGGCCACCTCGACCAGGCAGTCGGGCACCAGCCAGTCGTCTCCGTCGACGAACCAGACGTACTCGCCGACGGCCCGGTCCAGCCCGGCGTTGCGGGCCGGGCCGAGCCCGAGGTTGCGGTCCAGCCGGACGGCGCGTACCCGGTCGTCGCGGGCCGCGTACTCGTCGAAGATGTCGCCGCTGGCGTCGGGCGAGCAGTCGTCGACGCCGATCACCTCGATGTCGGTGACCGGCTGAGCGAGGATCGAGTCCAGGCATTCCCGCAGGTAGCCCTGGACGCGGTAGGCCGGGACGACGAAGCTGATGAGCGTCATCGTCCCGGCCTCCGTCAGATTGTCGTGCTCCTCCCGGCACCCGCCGGCACCCGTGCCGGCCGGACGAACCAGGCCAGCACCACACTTGCCACGAAGAGCACCAACAGGTAGATACCGAGTGTAGCCAGACCAATACTCGCAATTCCGGCTATCGCCGCCACCGCCAGCAGCACCGACCGCCCCTCCCAACCGAGGGTCGCCGCGTGCAGCGGCGGTGCCGGTTGCCGCTTCTCCAGCCGGGCCACCAGGTCGTAGTGGTGCAGGGTCAGCACGAAGACGTACCCGAAGATCAGCCAGGCGGGCGCCTGACCGATCACCCCGACAGCGATGGCGAACAGGTACTCCGCAGCCCGCAGCGCCGCCGGCACCAGCCAGTCCAGCGGCCCGTTGTGCGCCGCACCGGCACCGCCGGCCGCGAGCAGCAACCCCACCAACGCGAGCAGCACGGTCCATCTCGGGTACGCCTCGCCGTAGCGCCAGGTGGCCAGCAGCACGAGAATCGTCGGCAACACGGCCAGCAGCGCCAGCACCAACGGTCCCGGCCGGCGGGCCACCGGGAACCGGGCGGCCAACGGGCCGTCATCGCGGTGCAGAGTGGCGTCGAGCGTGTCCAGCACCGGCACCCACATCCACCGGGCCCGCAGCGTACGCAGCGCCCCGGTGTACGCGAACGCCAGCACACCCCAGGCCAGTACGGCCAGCAGCGCGATCCGCTGGTTGAACAGTGCCGCGGCCACCGCGATCAACGCCCACCGTTCCCCGATCGGGAAGACCACCGTGCGCTTGAGCCAGTACGACAGCGAACCGGTGTCGGCCTGCACCTTCGTGGACGCGGCGTTGAGCCGGTCACCGATGCCACCACCGCCGGTGCCGACCGCCTTCGGCCGGCGCGCCGCCTCGTCGTGCAGTACGCCGTACCACGCGTCGGTCATGTGCCGTACGGTCTGCAAGGTCATCGCGGCGATCGCCAGGGCCCAGCCGTACCGGACCCCGGCCGCCGTGGCGCCCCAGCCGAGGCCGGCGTAGACCACGTACTCCTTGGCCCGGTCGGCCATGGTGTCCAGCCAGCCACCCCAGGCGCTGAAGTTGCGGGTGTAGCGGGCCAACTGGCCGTCCACGCAGTCCAGCACGAACCCGAGGTAGAGCAGCACCCCACCGGTGACCAGGGCGAGCCGGCCGCCGCTGGCGAACAACGCCGCCGCGGCCACCGCGAAGGCCACCGACAGCATCGTCACCCCGGTCGGGCTCAACCCCAACCGGGCCGCCGCCTTGGTGACGTACGGGGACCAGGTGCTGACGAAGTACGTGGTGAAGAAGTCGTCCTTCTCCTTGACCGACAGCCGCAACTCGGCCCGGTCCTCGTCCACCTCGGCAACGGCGGCCCGCGCCCCGGACAGCCCGCTCTCGTCGTCGACCCGATGCGCCACCAGCAGGCGTACCCGCTGGGCGAAGACCAGCACACCCTGGGCGGTGAGCCCGGTGAAGACCTGGTCCACGGCGGGCCCCGGCGGCTCGACGCGCGGACCACCGTCCCCGTGACCGGCGGCCACGTCGGCCAGCCGACCGGTGGCCGCGGCCCGGGCCGCGGCCACCAGCGCCGGCAGGTCGTCCCGACCGACCCGCACCGCGCCACCGAAGATGCCGGTGGCCTCGCCGTCGAGCCGGTGCGCCGGCCCCGCGTCGACCACCTGGCCGCGCTCCTCGCGGACCGTCGTGCGACCACCGGCGGGCGGGTCGGTGAGCACCAACGCCACCGTCGGCCCGACCGGGCTGGTCACCAGATGCCGCAGTACGGCGGTGTGCGCGACCAGGTCGGCACCGCTGACCACCACCGGACCGGTCGACCCGCCGACCAGGTCGGCCAACTCGTCCAGGTCGGCCGCGAACCGCACGTCGGTGACGCCGGCCGCCCGCCACTGCGCGGCCAGCCGATCGACAAGCGCCGTACCATCGCCCGCCGGCAGGCTCGCGGCCGGCGAACCGGCGGCGAGCACGATCGCGAGCGTCACCGGGGAACCGCGTCGTGGTACGCGGCCAGCGCTTCGGCGATCGTGCCGTCCACGCTCAGCCGGCCCGCGTCGAGGAAGAGTCCTCGACGGCAGAACCGGGTCAGGTCCTTTTCGTTGTGTGACACCAGCACCAGAGTGCGCCCCTCCCCGAGCAGACGATCGATTGTCGTGTAGCACTTCGCGCGGAACTCGGCGTCCCCGACCGCCGTCACCTCGTCCATCAGCAGGATCGGGTGCGGCAGGTGGGAGATGATGGCGAAACCCAGCCGGACCTTCATTCCGGACGAGTAGTGCCGCACCGACGTGTCGATGGCCCGTTCCACCTGCTCACCGGCGAACGAGACGATCTCGTCGAAGTGCCGTTTCAGGTAGCCCGACGACAGCCCATGCAGCCCGCCCACCAGGTACAGGTTCTCCCGCCCGGTGAGGTCGTTGGAGAAGCCGGCGGAGAGTTCCAGCAGCGGCGCGACGTCGCCGGAAACCCTGATCCGCCCCTCGTCGGGAATGAGCACCCCGGCGATCAGCCGCAGCAGGGTGCTCTTGCCGGTGCCGTTGCGGCCGATCACGCCGACGGTCTCGCCGGGCGCGATCGAGAAGGTCAGGTCGCGCAGCGGCCAGAACTGGCCGTCGCTGGCGCTGCGCCGCCCCCGGTGGATGAGCAGCTCCCGCAGCCGCAGCTGCCGCCGACGGTTGCGGACGAACCGGATGCCGAGACCCGCCGCCTCGATGATCGATTCGCCCATCAGAGTTCCTTGAGCACGGCGGGTTCGAGCCGGCGGAACGACCACCAGCCGGCGACGAGCAGCAGCAGACTGATGCCGACGGTGGTGGCCAGCATCCGGGCCGACGGGAACTCGTCCGGGTACCACACCGAGTGGTGCAGCTGGAAGATGCCGACCAGCGGGTTGAGCTCGTAGCCCAGCTTGAGCCAGCCGGGCAGGCCGGAGCCCTGGACCAGGCTCAGCGGATAGATGATCGGGCTGGCGTAGAACAGCACCCGGATGACCAGCCGCATGAACCGCTCCACGTCGCGCATCAGCACGTTCCACGCGGACAGCAGCAGCGCCACCCCGATCAGCAGGGTGGCCTGCACCAGCACCGCCAGCGGCAGGGCCAGCAGCGACCAACCCGGATGGATCTTGCCGTCGGCGGCGTACCAGATCGCGATGCCGGCCAGGATCGGCAGGCCGGCGGCGTACTCGGCGAACCGACCGACCACCCGGCCGATCGGAAACACCTGCCTTGGCACGTTCATCGTGGTGATCAGCCGGGACTGGCCGGTCAACGCGTTGGTCGCCTCGCTCAACGCCGAGCTGGTCCACATCCAGGCGAAGATCCCGGTGATCAAGAACAGCGGGTACGACCCGGCCGCCTCGCCCAGGTGTCGGTTGGTGTCCCGGGAGTAGAGCACGCCGAAGACGAACCAGTAGATCGCGCCCATTCCCAAGGGCTCGATCAACGACCAGAAGTAGCCAAGCACCGACTGCTGGTACTTGACCGCGAGATCACGCCGGACCAGGATGCGCAGCGAGTTGCGGTGCGACCACAACGCCCCCACGCCAGAGGTCACCGTCGTTCTCCCGCCTACTGAACGGACGACAGGTTAGCAGTCGGTGAACTTCGTCCGTTCAGCACTCGATCACGTTTACCGCGAGACCGCCGCGCGCCGTCTCCTTGTACTTGACCTTCATGTCGGCGCCGGTCTCCCGCATGGTCTTGATGACCTTGTCGAGCGATACGGCGTGCACCCCGTCACCGCGCAGGGCCAGCCGGGCGGCGGTGATCGCCTTGATGCTAGCCACCGCATTACGTTCGATGCACGGTATCTGCACCAGGCCGCCCACCGGGTCGCAGGTCAACCCGAGATTGTGTTCCATGCCGATCTCCGCGGCGTTCTCCACCTGCGCCGGCGTACCGCCCAACGCCTCGGCCAACCCGGCGGCGGCCATCGAGCAGGCCGAGCCGACCTCGCCCTGGCAGCCCACCTCCGCGCCGGAGATCGAGGCATTCTCCTTGAACAACACCCCGATCGCGCCGGCCGCGAGCAGGAACCGCACCACCCCGTCGGCGCTGGCCCCCGGCACGAACCGCGTGTAGTAGTGCAGCACCGCCGGAATGATCCCCGCCGCGCCGTTGGTCGGCGCGGTCACCACCCGCCCACCAGCCGCGTTCTCCTCGTTGACCGCCAAGGCGAACAGGGTCACCCAGTCCATCACGTGCAGCGGGTCCACCGCCCGCGCTGCCGCCCCCGCCTGCGGGTTGGCTGGGCGCTCGGTGGCTGGGTGCGCGGCGGGTTGGTGCGGGGTGGCTGGGTGCGGGGGGGGGCTGGGTGCGGGGTGGCGGCGTCCGCTTCCAGGCTGCGGCGTAGTTCGGCGGCGCGGCGGCGGACCTTCAACCCGCCCGGCAGCGTGCCGTCGCGGGTGCAGCCGCGCTCGACGCATTCCTGCATCACCCGCCAGATGTCCAACAGCCCGGCCCGCACATCCGCCTCGGACCGCCAGGACAACTCGTTGGCGAGCATCACCTCGCTGATGGACAGCCCGGTCGAGGCGGTCACGTCGAGCAGTTGCGCTCCGGTGACGAAGGGATGGCGAACCTCGGTGCTGTCCGGCTTGATCCGGTCGGCCCCCGCCGCCGCCTCGTCGACGACGAACCCACCACCAACCGAGTAGTAGGTGCGCGTCCTGACCTCGGCCCCGCTGCCGTCGTACGCCGAAAAGATCATCCCGTTCGGGTGATACGGCAGCGACCGGCGACGATGCAGCAGCAGATCCCGGTCCGGGTCAAAGTCGATCTCGTGCGTGCCGAGCAGCGCCAGCCGCCGCCGCGACCGAATCTCCGTCACCCGAGCATCGACGGTGTCGGTGTCCACCGTCTCGGGCACCTCACCGGCCAGGCCGAGCAGCACCGCACGGTCGCTGCCGTGGCCGTGCCCGGTGGCACCGAGCGACCCGAACAGCTCGGCCCGTACCCGACTCACCTCGCTGAGCCGACCATCGCCCTTGAGCCCGTGAACGAACGTACGCGCCGCCCGCATCGGCCCCACCGTGTGCGAGCTGGACGGCCCGATGCCCACACTGAACAGGTCGAACACACTGATCATGCCCACACCCCTCGCCCTGCGCCGGGATCACCGGTCAACAGACGATGAAGATCGCCACCGCCCCCGTCACCAGGGCCGGCCACCAGCGCCCCGATAAGGACGCCCACCCCACCGACCCTAACCCCCACCCCACCCCCACACCCCACGCGCAGCAGGCGGGGCGACCTACGGTGCACCTTTTCCCGTCGATCTTGCACTTACGGTCGCCGATTGCACCCGCTACACCCCTTATGCCCTGACTAAAACTCCATGATCGACGAGCAGGGGCGGGCGGGGGCAGGGGCGGGGGGGACTGTACAAATAACGGCTGATCGACCGATCAAGGGAGAGACGCCAGATGACGACCGAGATCACCTCGGGGCAGGAGCCGGCGGCCAGGCCGGCGGATGCGGTCACGGATGAGCAGTTGATCGCG
>NZ_RQIV01000003.1:0-619446 GCF_003977705.1 Verrucosispora sp. FIM060022 | reverse complement strand
CCACGCAGATGAAGTGCACGTCACCGAAGTCGGCGGTCTCGGCGATGTCGGTGCTGAACCGCAGCCGGCCGGCGGCGAGGTTGCGCCGTAGCAGTTCGTCGAGGCCGGGCTCGTGGATCGGCACCTCGCCGGCGTTCAGCTTGGCGATCTTGTCCGGGTCGACGTCGTACCCGAGCACCTCGTAGCCGAGTTCGGCGTAGCAGATGGCGTACGTCGCGCCGAGATAACCGGTGCCGAGGAAGGTCACCCGAGGGCGGGAGGCACCCGAGGGGGGTGTCACCGCGGCGATGACGGGCATCGGCTGGGTGTTCGGGTACGGGATGGTCACGCCTGTCTCTCCGCTCGCACTGGCGGCGCGCAATCGCGTCGCGTTCCGCAGCGGCGCCGGGCCGGCGCCGGAGGGGTCATTTTTGGTGGTTCTGTCATCCATCATCGCCGAGCGGCGGCGTACACCGTGATGGCCAAGCCTACGCGCCGGTAACATCGGCTGAACTGTGGTCGCTATCCTTCAGTCTGCGCGGGGGGCGTCCACGTGACGCTACAGACTGCGCATGATAGCCGTGAAGGGGAGGGGCCGACATGGCCGCAGAACAGTCGTTCGACGCATATCGGTTGCCCGAGGAACATGAAGCAATCCGAGAGGCGGTTCGTGAAGTCTGTGCGGCGAAAGTTGCGCCGCACGCCGCTGAGGCGGACGAGACCGGAGAGTTCCCCAAGGCGTCGTACGACGCGCTGCGCGCCGCGGACTTCCACGCCCCGCACATCCCCGTCGAGTACGGCGGCGCCGGGGCGGACGCGCTGGCCACCGCCATCGTGATCGAGGAGGTGGCGCGGGCCTGCGCCTCGTCCTCGCTCATCCCGGCGGTGAACAAGCTGGGCACCATGCCGCTGCTGCTGGCCGGTTCGGAGGAGTTGAAGCGCCGCTACCTGCCCCCGGTCGCGTCCGGCGAGGCGATGTTCTCGTACTGCCTGTCCGAGCCGGAGGCCGGCAGCGACGCGGCCTCGATGACCACCCGCGCGGTACGTGATGGTGATCACTGGGTGCTCAACGGCGTGAAGCGGTGGATCACCAACGCCGGTGTCTCCGAGTTCTACACCGTCTTCGCGGTCACCGACCCCGCTGCCCGGTCGCGCGGCATCTCCGCCTTCGTGGTCGAGAAGTCCGATCCCGGGGTGAGCTTCGGCGCACCCGAGAAGAAGCTCGGCATCAAGGGTTCCCCGACCCGCGAGGTCTACCTGGACAACGTGCGGATTCCGGCGGACCGGATGATCGGTGCCGAGGGCACCGGTTTCGCCACCGCGATGCAGACCCTGGACCACACCCGGGTCACCATCGCCGCCCAGGCCGTCGGCATCGCCCAGGGCGCGCTCGACTACGCCAAGGGGTACGTCGCCGAGCGCAAGCAGTTCGGCAAGGCGGTCGCCGAGTTCCAGGGTGTGCAGTTCATGCTCGCCGACATGGGCATGAAGCTGGAGGCCGCCCGGCAGCTCACGTACGCCGCTGCCGGCCGCTCCGAGCGTGGCGACGCCGACCTGACCTACTTCGGTGCGGCGGCCAAGTGTTTCGCCTCGGACGCCGCCATGGAGATCACCACCGACGCGGTGCAACTGCTCGGCGGCTACGGCTACACCCGGGACTACCCGGTGGAGCGGATGATGCGCGACGCCAAGATCACCCAAATCTACGAGGGCACCAACCAGGTCCAGCGCATCGTCATGGCCCGCCAGCTCCTCAAGGACTGACCCCAGGCCCACGTCGGCCCCTGCTGATCATGAGGTTGGCGGCGGATGGATCTCCGGATCGCCGCCAACCTCATGAGCTGGGTCAGTGGGGGGTGTCGTCGTGGCGCGGGAGGTTGCCGGGTGGGGCCGACCAGGGTGAGGTGTGGCCGGTCCGGCGGGGCAGCGGCTCGGTCGGGGTCGGGTCCGGATAGCCGAGGCTGAGCGGCGCGGTGTCCTGCTCGTTCGACTCGACCGGCGGCCAGTCCGTCAGGGTCTGCTCCGTGGCTGCGGCCGGGGTCGGCGCCGCGGCCGAGGCCGGCATCGGTGCGGCCACCGGCTGTGGCCAGCGGCGCCAGCGTTGACCGCTGAACGTCGCCACCAGCAGCATCATGCCGATCAGGAACAGGGTGCCGTTCTCCACCGGCAGGCGTAGCGGCAGCGGATCACCGAGGAACTCCCAGTCCGCCGGGATGCGGTCGCGCACCCCGAACGGTGTGACGAACATCCCGATGTACGGGGTGACCAGCAGTAGCCCGGCCACCAGCGGGCCGAGCGGTGAGATGCGCAGTGTGCCGAGCAGGCCCAGCACGATGCCGCCGACCGCGAGGTAGACGGCCGGCTCGATGAGATTGGCCGTGTTCGAGGTGCCGATCTCCACCCACCGGTTCACCGTGCTGGCCGACCCGTCCTGCCCGAGAGTGACCAGCACCCAGGTGACCGGCACCACCACCAAACCGGCGAGGAAGCTCCACAGATGTCGCATCCGCGCACCGTACCGTTTTCGACATGACCGAGCACCTCTCCGCCATGCCAGGTAAACCCACGTCGTACTCCCGCGTCACGCTCAGTCGGATCATGACCGCGATCGACGTGAACCTCTACGGAACCGTGCACGGCGGCGTGCTGATGAAGTTCGTCGACGACGTGGCCGGCGCGGCGGCGGCCCGGCACAGCGGCGGTACGGCGGTCACCGCCGCCATCGACGAGATCGTCTTCTCCGAGGCCGTCCGGGTGGGTGACCTGGTGCACGCGTACGCCCAGGTGAACTGGACCGGGCAGACCTCGATGGAGATCGGCGTACGGGTGATGGCCGAGCGCTGGGACTCGGCCGAGCAGGAGCCGGTACGGGTGGCCACCGCGTACCTCGTCTTCGTCGGCGTCGAGGTCGGCGGCGCGCCACGGCCGGTGCGACCGGTGCTGCCGGAAACCGCTGAGGACGAACGACGCTGGCGGGAGGCGGAGATCCGCCGCGAGCACCGACTGGCCCGCCGCCGTGCCATCCAGGCCCACCGGGCAGGCTGATCCCTCGCCCGCACCCACCGCACCGGGCCCGCTCGTGTGGGCTGGGCACATGCGCCCGCAGGGTTCGGCTGCGGAGAATGGCGCTTCGGGGTAGGGCAAGATGGCGCCACGGCCCACCGCACAGCGTCGTGCCGGGCCAGGGGAGGAGTGAGCAGTGACTGACGTGCTGTGGACGCCGCCGGCGGACGTGCTCCAGCGGTCGCGGATCGGGGCTTACCTGCGCTGGCTGGCCGAGCACCGGGGGTTGGAGTTCGCCGACTACGACGCGCTGTGGCAGTGGTCGGTCACCGATCTGGACGCCTTCTGGCGTTCCATCTGGGACCACTTCGAGGTGATCGCGCACACCCCGCCGACCGCCACCCTGTCCGGGCGGGACATGCCGGGGACACGATGGTTCCCCGGCGCCACCCTCAACTACGCGCAGAACGTGCTGCGGATGCCCGGTCGGGCCGACGACGACCCGGTGGTGCTCGCGTACGGGCAGACCCGCGAGCCCGAGGTGCTGACCGTCGCGCAGCTACGCGACCAGGTCCGCCGGGTGGCCGCCGGGCTGCGCCGGCTCGGCGTCACCACCGGCGACCGGGTGGCCGCGTACGCGCCGAACATCCCCGAGACGTACGTGCTGATGCTTGCCACCGCGAGCCTCGGCGCGATCTTCTCCTCCTGCGCGCCGGAGTTCGGCACCCGCAGCGTCACCGACCGCTGGCAGCAGATCGAGCCGAAGGTGCTGGTGGCGGTGGACGGCTACCGCTACGGCGACAAGCCGGTGGACCGCTCGGCGGAGGTGACCGCGATCCGGGCCGCGCTGCCGTCGCTGCGGCACACCGTCGGCATCTCCTACCTCGACCCGGCGGCACCCGCACCGGATGGCGCGTTGTCCTGGGCCGACCTCGCGGCGGCGACCGACGAGCCGTTGACGTTCACGCCGGTGCCCTTCGACCATCCGCTCTACGTGCTCTACTCCTCCGGCACCACCGGCCTGCCCAAGCCGATCGTGCACGGCCACGGCGGCATCCTGCTGGAACACCTGAAGATGCTCGCCCTGCACCACGACCTGGGCCCGGCCGACCGGTTCTTCTGGTTCACCACCACCGGCTGGATGATGTGGAACTTCCTGGTCTCCGCCCCGGCGGTGGGCGCGGCGATCGTGCTGTTCGACGGCAACCCGGGCCACCCCGACCTGGGCGCGCTGTGGCGGCTCGCGCAGGAGTCCGGCACCACCTACTTCGGCACCTCCGCGCCGTTCCTGCTGGCCTGCCGCAAGGCCGGCCTGGTGCCGCGCGAGATCGCCGACCTGTCCGCGCTGCGCGGGGTCGGTTCCACCGGTGCGCCGCTGCCCGCCGAGGGCTTCACCTGGGTGTACGACACCGTCGGCCGCGACCTGCAACTCCAGTCACTGTCCGGCGGCACCGACGTGTGCACCGGCTTCGTCGGCGGGGTGCCGCTGCTGCCGGTGTACGCCGGTGAGATCACCTGCCGCGCGTTGGGCGCCAAGGTCGAGGCCCGCTCCGCCGACGGCACCCCGGTCCTCGGTGAACTCGGCGAACTGGTCATCACCGAGCCGATGCCGAGCATGCC
Source organism: Verrucosispora sp. FIM060022 (assembly GCF_003977705.1). NCBI lineage: Bacteria > Bacillati > Actinomycetota > Actinomycetes > Micromonosporales > Micromonosporaceae > Micromonospora > Verrucosispora sp. FIM060022. The sequence goes on along the minus strand of NZ_RQIV01000003.1, from coordinate 614,844 downwards.
GGTGGGCTTCTGGAACGACCCGGACGGCATCCGCTACCGGGAGGCGTACTTCGACGTGTACCCGGGCGTGTGGCGGCACGGCGACTGGATCACCGTCAACTCGCGCGGCGGGTGTGTGATCACCGGCCGCTCCGACGCCACTCTCAACCGCGGCGGCGTACGGCTGGGCACCGCCGAGTTCTACTCGGTGGTGGAGGCGCTGGACGAGGTCGTCGACTCGGTGGTGGTGCACCTGGAGGACGACGAGGGCGGCGCGGGTGAGCTGCTGCTGTTCGTGGTGCTCGCCGACGGCCTGACCCTCGACGACGAGCTGCGCAAGAAGATCTGCCGGGAACTGCGTACCGCCCTGTCACCCCGGCACGTGCCCGACGAGATTCACCAGGTACGCGCCGTCCCCCGCACCCTGTCGGCGAAGAAGCTCGAAGTCCCGGTCAAGAAGATCCTCACCGGCACCCCGGTGGACCAGGCCGCCGCCAAGGGCGCCCTGGCCAACCCCGAGTCCCTGACCGCCTTCGCCACCCTCGCCCACCACCGCACCCCCTAACCCACCCCTGCCCTCACCCTCACCCCGCCCCTCCCTCCCGCCCCACGCCCTCGCCCCCCCACGCCCTCGTCCCCACGGCCTCGCCCCCGCGATCTTGCACTTTTGGTCGCGGCATAAGTCGCGCAAAGGGCATATCGGCGACCGAAACTGCAAGATCGCGGAAGCGCGGCGCGGGGCGCGGCGCGGCGCGGGCGCGGGGGCGCGGGGGCGCGGGGGCGTGGAGGGGGTTGGGGTTAGGGGAGGGTGAGGGTGGTGTGTTCGGTGGATTGGCGGGTGGGGAGGAGGGTGGGGTCGGGGTGGGCGCAGAGGACCACTGTGGCGTTGGCGGTCAGGGGGGCCAGTAGCCAGTCGAGGGGGTCCGGGTGGCGGTCCACGTCGATCAGGACCCGGTCGGCCGGGGAGATGCCCAACTCGGCGGGGCGTGCTCTCGCCCGCTCGATCAGCGCGGTGTGCGCCGGGCCGCCCGGCGGGTACGCGCCGAAGTGGTCGCCGTGCACCCGTACCTCGGTGACGTAGTCGGCGAAGCCGGCCGGGACCTCCCGCAGCGGCAGCGCGAAGGGGTGCAGCGCGAGGGCGTACCGCTCGTCGGTCGACCAGGCATCCGCCTCGGCGACCCGGTCCGCGGCGGCGAAGAGCACGTCCACGTCACCCGGCTGCTCGGCCACGGTCAGCCCGGCTGCCCAGCAGCCCAGTAGAACGGCGGCGGTCTGCCAGTGCGGCGGAAGCAGTACGGCGGCGGTGCCACCCGGTCCCAGCGCCAACTCGTCGGTGAGCAGGTTGGCCGTCTTGGCCACCCAGTTCGCCAGCGTCGCGCCGGAAAGCTCGGTGCGTTCGCCGGTGGCGTCGTCGTACCAGGTCAGCAGGGGTCGGTTCGGGTCGGTCGCGATCGCGTCGGCGAACACCCGGGCAATGTTGTCGGCCATCGACGCGAACGATACGCGGCCGGCAGCCGTACTCGATGGCAACGACAAGTCGGCGTACGGTCGGGTCGCAGTCAGCGTCCGTACCCGGCTCCGGCGTAGGCTTGCCGGAAGTGTTGTTCCCCACAGTCCCGCCTTCGCAAGGAGTCGCCCCGTGACCGCCGGCCGCCCGCCCCGCGTGCTCATCGACGCCACGAGTGTCCCCGCCGACCGTGGCGGCGTCGGCAGATACGTCGATGGCCTGCTCGGCGCCCTCGGCAAGGTGTGCGGGTCGGCGGTGGACCTGGTCGTCGTCAGTCTCCGCACCGACCTGGAGCGCTATCGCAGGATGCTGCCGGGCGCAGAGATCGTCCCTGCGCCGGCCGCCGTCGCGCACCGCCCCGCCCGGCTGGCCTGGGAGCAGACCGGCCTGCCGCTGCTCGCCCAGCAGGTCGGCGCGGAGGTGCTGCACGCGCCCTTCTACACCTGTCCGTTGCGGGCCGGTTGTCCGGTCACCGTCACCGTGCACGACGCGACCTTCTTCACCGAGCCGGAGCACTACGACAAGTCCCGCCGGACGTTCTTCCGGAGTGCGATCAAGACCTCGCTGCGCCGCGCCGACCGGGTGATCGTGCCCAGCAAGGCCACTCGCGACGAGCTGATCCGGCTGCTGGACGCCGACCCGACCCGTATCGACGTCGCGTACCACGGCGTCGATCCCTCCGCCTTCCACGCCCCGGGCGACGAGGAGAAGGCCCGGGTACGGGCTCGACTCGGCCTCGGCAGCAGCAGTTACGTCGCGTTCCTCGGTGCCAAGGAGCCGCGCAAGAACGTACCGAATCTGATCCGGGGCTGGGCCCGGGCGGTGGCCGACCGGCAGGACCCGCCGGCTCTGGTGGTAGCCGGGGGTCAGGGGCACGACGACGACATCGACCGCGCGGTGGCGGAGGTGCCCTCGCACCTGCGGCTGCTGCGTCCCGGCTATCTGCGCTACGCCGACCTGCCCGGCTTCCTCGGCGGTGCCCTGGTGGCCGCCTACCCGTCGTACGGCGAGGGTTTCGGGCTGCCGATCCTGGAGGCGATGGCGTGCGCCGCCCCGGTGCTCACCACGCCCCGGCTGTCGTTGCCCGAGGTCGGGGGCGACGCGGTGGCGTACACCAGCGAGGACCCGGACCAGATCGCCACGGACCTGGCGGCCCTGCTCGACGACGAGCCTCGTCGTCTGTCGCTGGCCAAGGCCGGCTTCGATCGGGCGAAGGAGTTCACCTGGGAGTCCAGTGCCGAGGTGCACATCGCCGCCTGGTCCCGGGCCCGGCCCTGACGCCGGCAACCCGGGGCAACCCGGGCGCTCACTCCGGGCGGTTCGGGCATGATGTCCTGGTGATCTATGTCGTCATTCCGGCGGGTGGCAGCGGCACAAGGTTGTGGCCGCTGTCCCGGGCCGGCCATCCCAAGTTTCTCCATCCGTTCACCGGCACGTCCGCTTCGCTGCTCCAGGCGACGGTGCAGCGGGCGGCGCCGCTGACCACACCGGAGCGGACCATGGTGGTCACCGGCGCGGCCCACGCCGCGGCCGTGGCCCGCCAACTGACCGGCCTACCGGAGGAGAACATCCTGGTCGAGCCCTCGCCCCGGGATTCCTGCGCGGCCATCGCGCTGGCCGCGGCGGTGATCGCCGTACGGGATCCGGACGCGGTCATGGGCTCGTTCGCCGCCGACCACCTGATCGGTGACCCGCAGAGCTGGGTGGAGACCGTGCAGGCGGCGATTCGGGGCGCCGAGCAGGGGCTGTTGATGACCGTCGGGATCACGCCGACCCGGCCGGAGACCGGTTACGGCTACCTCCAGACCGGCGACCCGGTCGGTGGCGGTCCGATGCGGCCGGTCACCGAGTTCAAGGAGAAGCCGAACGCCGAGGTGGCCGAGGCGTACGTCCGTTCCGGCCGTTACCTGTGGAACGCCGGCATGTTCGTATGGCGGGTGTCGGCGTTCCTCGCCGAACTGGCCCGACAGCAGCCCGCCCTGCACGCCGGGGTGACAAGCATCGCGGCGGCCTGGGGCAGCGACGAGCAGGACGACGTCCTCGGCGCGGTCTGGCCGACGTTGCCGAAGATCTCCGTCGACTACGCGGTGATGGAGGGGGCGGCCAGCGCGGGCCGGGTGGCGACCGTACCGGGTGACTTCCGGTGGAACGACGTGGGTGACTTCCACACCCTCGGTGAGGTGCTGCCGGCCGACGCCGACGGCAACGTGGTGCTCGGGATGGACGACAAGGCCGAGGTGCTGCTGCGCGACAGCAGCGGCATGGTGGTGGTGCCGCAGTCCGGCCGGCTGGTGGCCACCGTCGGGGTGCGCGACCTGATCGTGGTCGACACCTCCGACGCGCTGCTGGTCTGCCCGCGTGACCGCGCTCAGGACGTCAAGGCGATCGTGGACGAACTCAAGGAGCGGGGCGAGGACAAGCTCGTCTGAACGCGGCCCGGCCCGGTGCGATCAGCCGGGCCGTCCCGCCGGCCAGCGGATGTGGCAGCTGGTCCGGCGGGAACCAGCCGAGCTCCTCGGACTCCGCGCTGACCTGCGCCACCGCCGCCGGCGGGGCGAAAACAGCGAAGCGTACGTCGTAGTGCAGTGATCCGCCCTGGCAGGCGACCGAGTGCACGTCCACGTCGATCGGCAGCGGGTCCATCCACAGGCCGTCGATGCCGGACTCCTCGGTGGCCTCGCGCAACGCGACCCCGGCCAGGGTCCGGTCGCCCGGCTCGCAGTGCCCGCCGAGCTGCACCCACATGCTCATCTTGCCGTGCAGGCAGAGCAGCACCTCGGTGCCGGTCGAGTCGAAGACCAGGGCGCTCGCGGTGACGTGACCGGCCCGGTGCGTCCGGCTCATCGCGGTCGTGCCGGCGGCCAGCAGGTCGAGCGTACGGTCGCGGGCCGTCGCGGCCTCCGCGGAGGTCGGCTGCCAGTCGGTGAGCACCGCCAGGGCGTCGGCGTGCAGCGCCGCCCAGCCGTCGTCGTGCTGTAGCGGGGGCCCGGTCAGTACTGGAGGCGTTGACATCGAGCCCTTCCTTCACGGGGTTGGCGAACGGGCGGCACCCCTGCGGAATATATCCGCCGCAGACCCTCGTACGGCGCCGCCCGTTCAACCCTTCCCCCGACCTCGGTCGTGCCTGCGGCACGTCCGAGGAGCGTCGCACCCGTGCGACATGGGGAACTATGGCGTACTCGATCGGAGCCCGTCGAGGTCTTTTAGCCCAGGCTTAACATCCCTTGTCGGACACGCTCCAGGTAAAGTGCGGAAGGTCGCCAGGCGTCCCTAACCAGGCGACGGGGAGACGTTCCATGCTGAAGATCCACTTCTCCGGCGAGGACATCCTCCGGACCCGGGTGGCTCCGGCGGCGAATCCGGTCTGGGAAGCGGTGCTGAGTCTGCACCTGCTGCCGAAACGTACCGGGGATCCGCTGCTGTCCGGGTGGCGTCGCGACGTCCTGCGTGATCTGTACCGCGAGGAGAACATCGACGGCCTGCGGCTGTTGCTGGCGCTGAATCCGCCACGTGGATATTTCCCGGACTTCCTCACTCCGTACGAGAGCGTGGACGGGTTCGAGGCGGGGATGGAGGCCGTCCGGCGTACCCCGGTGTCGCTGCTGCACCGCGACCTCACCCTGGTGGCCAATACCCGAAGCCTGCCCGCCGACGCCGGCGCGCTGGCGCGGGGCGAGCCGGATGCCCTGGAGCAACTGACGACCGCGATGGGCCGCTACCGTGAGCTGGCCCTCGGGCCGTACTGGACGCACGTCCAGGCGGCGGTGGAGGCCGACCGGGCTCGGCGGGCGCGGACCCTGCTCGACGGTGGCGTCAAAGGGCTGCTGACCGGTCTGCGGCCGGGGGTGCGGTGGGACTCGGGCATCCTGGAGATCCCCGGTTATCCGAACAGCCGCGAGTTGCACCTGGAAGGACGCGGCCTGCTGCTGGTGCCGTCGTTCTTCTGCGCGGACATGCCTGTCGCGTTGCTCGATCCGGAACTGCCGCCGGTGCTGGTCTACCCGGTGGACCGGCTGGGTGGCCTGGCGTCGGACAAACCGGAGAAATCCACCACAGCGTTGGCCGCACTGCTCGGACGGACCCGCGCGGCGGTGCTCGCCGCCAGTGACGACGGCTGCAGCACCGGTGAACTGGCTCGCCGGCTGTACATCTCACCGGCCGCCGTCAGCCAGCACACCACCGTCCTGCGCAATGCCGGTCTGCTGGCCAGTCACCGCGACCGCAACACCGTCCTGCACACCCTCACCCCCCTGGGCCGCGCCATCCTGAACACCTGACCACTTCGTGCAGATCGGCCACGTGTCGTCGACCTTGCGGATCAGAGGGCCAGGGCGGCGACGGCGGTGGTGTGGGCGGGCGGTGGGAGGAGTTGAGAGGGGACGCCGTGCGCCGCGAGGGCGGTGCGCAGGCGCTGCACGTCGGCACCGAAACGCACCAGCTGCACCGGGCCGACCGGGGTGGGTGGGGAGCAGAGCACCAGAGCGGTCGCCTCGGCCGGCCAACCGGCCACGGTGGCGACCAGACCATTGCGTACGTCGCTGTCGGTGACCTGGGTGAAGACCGTGCCGGGAGTGACCACGTCCGCCACCGCGGCGATCGCCCGATCGACAGCCACCGGATCGGGGGCGGTGTCACCGGGGCGGTCGGCGATGGTGGCGGCAGCGGCCAGCCCGGTAGCCGTCGCCTCGGCGGTACCGAGCGCGAACAGGTCCATCGAGGCGTCCCGGACCAGGGCCCGGGCTCCCTCGCCGTCGTCGGGCGGGGTCGCGCTCAGGTAGCCACGGATCACCGCCACCGGCATCTGGTCGCACTTACCCTTGATCAGTTCGCCCGCCCCGGCCAACTCGTCGGCCACCGCCATCTGCGTCAGCACCAACTCGTTGCCGTACGGATCGACCTCGCCCCGGTGATCGCGGATGGCGCTCATCCCGGCCACGCCGAGGGCCACATCGGTCAGCCCGTTACGCCAGGGCCGCCCCATGGTGTCGCTGATGATGACGGCCACCTCCACGCCGTACCGGTCGCGCAGGTCGGCACGGAGCGCGCGGGCCGAGGCGTCCGGGTCCTCGGGGAGCAGGACCAGCCGCGTCTTGTCGACGTTGGAGGCGTCGATGCCGGCCGAGGCCATCACGAAGCCGTGCCGGGTCTGCACGATCCGGGTCGCGCCCCGGGTGGCCACCACCCGGGCGGTCTCGGCCGCGAGAATCTCGTCCCGAGCGGCCTGCCGTTCCGGGCCGTCGGCCGGGACGTCCACCAACCGGCCCTCCGCCTTGGACACGATCTTGCTGGTCACCACGAGCACGTCGCCGTCGCGCAGCCAGGGCGCAGCCGTCGCGATCAGTGCGGCCAGGTCGTCGCCCTCAGTCACGTGGCCGATGCCGGGCACCGGCAGGATCTCCAGTTTCATGCCATCCCCACCGCGGCGCGGACCATCGCCACCGTCGCCGCCTCGTCGCTCATCCGCAGCGGTGCCGCCCGCACAGACACCTGCGGCACCAGCGTCTGCGCATCCTCCTCCGCCACCAGCCAGCCGTCGAGCAGGCCACCGGCCGACCGTGCGCCGTACAACTGGCCGACACCGGCCGCGCTGCACTCCACCCCGACCACCGCCAGGCACCGGTCCGCCATCCCCCGCACCGGCGCGCCACCGATGATCGGCGACACGCCCACCACCGGCGCCGGCCCGTTCGCCACCGCGTCCCGCAGGCCCGCCACGGCCAGAATCGGCGTGATGCTGACCACCGGATTGCTCGGCGCGATCAGCACCACGTCCGCCTCGGCGATCGCCTCGGTCACGCCGGGAGCCGGCTTCGCCGCGTCCGCCCCGACGAACACGAACCGGTGCGTCGGCAACTGCGCCCGATGCCGCACCCACCACTCCTGGAAGTGAATCGCCCGCTGGGTACCGCCGAACTCGACACCATGGGCGTCGTTCGTGACTGCGGGGCTCGCAAGCTCACTCCTCGCACTCACGATGGCGTGGGTTTCGAGGCGGTCGTTGGTGGCCGGGAGCAGACGGATGCCCGGCTGCCAGCGGGTCGCCAACGCCTCGGTCACCTCGTGCAGGGGATAGCCCGCGTCCAGCATCTGGGTGCGAACCAGGTGGGTGGCGAGGTCCTTGTCGCCCAGCCCGAACCAGCTCGGCTCGGCACCGTACGCGGCCAACTCGTCCTTGACCGTCCAGCTTTCCCCGGTCCGGCCCCAGCCCCGCTCCGGGTCGGCACCCCCGCCGAGGGTGTACATGACGCTGTCCAGATCCGGGCAGACGCGTAGCCCGTGCAGGCGAAGGTCGTCGCCGACGTTGACCACTGCGGTAACCTCCGCGCCCACCTCCCGGGCGTAGGCCCGCACCCCGAGCAGGAAGCGGGCTCCGCCGATTCCCCCGGTCAGAACCACGATGCGCATCCGACCATCCTCGCCTACCTGACGCCTGCGGCGGAGAGTCGCCCGGGGAGACTAGGCTCACGTCGGCATCTGTCCGCTTTCGCCCCCAGGGAGAGTTCGTGACCAGCCCCGCCGAGCCCTCGCCCCACACCCCGCCGCCGGCCGGTCAGGTGACCCGGCCGCTGCGGGAACTCGCCGCCCTCGTGCTCCTGGCCGCGAACGCCGTATTCCTCTTCGTCGGTCTGATCCGGCTGGTGACCCCCCAGGGCGCCTACAGCACGGTGACCGGCCGTGCGGGCAGTGCCTTCTTCGCCTTCATCGGGCTGGAGGCGGTCGTGCTGCCGCTGTTGGCCGTGCTGCTGGCCACGCACATCGCCCCGGCGGTCCCGAAGGCGAAGCTGATCACACAGGTCGCGCTCGTGGAGTACGCGGTCAGCGCCGTGCTCGGCGGGCTGACCCTGTTGATCTGGATGGTCGGTCGGCTGGCCGAGGCGCAGATCTTCGACGCCCTCACCGGCATGCTCGCCCGGACCGCCTGGGTGGCGCTGTTCGGGCTGGCCGCGTACGTGGTGTGGAGCATCTGGCGGCGGCTCTACCACGTGCCCCGGCCAAAGGCCGAGCCCGGCGTGTACGGCACTCCGCAGCCCGGCTGGCCGGGCAACCCGGGCCAGCCCGGCGGCGGCGCGGGGCAGCCCTGGTACCCGGGCCAGCCCGGTCCCGGCGGGGCCGGCCAGTCCGGCTATCCGGGTCAGCCTGGTTCCGGTGCGGGCGGGCAGTCCGGTTATCCGGCCGAGGGGTGGTCGAGCGGCGGGTGGTCTGCTGGTGACCAGCCGAGCAGCGCCGGTGCGGGTCAGCAGACCGGTGCCTCCGCCGGGTGGCCGATGGCCGGGCAGGCGCCGTCGTCGGAGTCGTCCGCGTCCCCGCACACCTGGCCGCCGCACGGTCAGCCGGCCGTCCCCCCGCAGTCGCCACCGTCCGCGCCGCAGCCCTCCGCGCCGCCGTTCGGTCAGCCCGCGTCGGCCGACGCCACCCAGACCATCGCGCGCCAGAGCGCCGACCCGACCGAGGCCATCGCGCGCCCGACCGAAGCCAGGTCCAGCGCCGAGCCGACCGAAGCCATCGCTCGTCCGAGCGAGGCGACGTCCAGCGCCGAACCGACCCAGGCGCTGCCCCGGCCGGACGGTGACGATGACCGTACCCGGCGCATCGATCTGGGCGGGCAATCGACCTGACGTGTGACGCAACGGTGTGGTTGCCCACGCCGGCGCAAAGGGACGGGCCGCAGCGAATAGGCTGAGCGGATGGTTGACGGGAGCGGGCCCGTGTCGAGCGAGGCCGGCGTGCGCCGGGCGGTGCGCCGGGCTGCGGCCGGGCGGGCGCTCGACGTCGAGGAGGCGTCGACACTGCTGACCGCGCGCGGCGCGGCGCTTGACGAGTTGCTCGACATCGCCGGGGCGATCCGCGACGCCGGTCTGCGTGACGCCGGTCGGCCGGGTGTGGTGACGTACTCCAAGAAGGTCTTCATCCCGCTGACCCGGCTGTGCCGGGACCGCTGCCACTACTGCACCTTCGCCACCGTGCCGCACCGGTTGCCGGCCGCGTTCCTCGATCGCGACGAGGTGTTGGCGATCGCCCGGGCGGGTGCCGCGCAGGGGTGCAAGGAGGCGCTGTTCACGCTGGGCGACCGGCCGGAGGAGCGCTGGCCGGCGGCCCGGCAGTGGCTGGACGAGCGGGGCTACGAGTCGACCCTGGACTACCTGCGGGCCTGCGCGGTGGCGGTGCTGGAGGAGACCGGCCTGCTGCCGCACCTGAATCCGGGCGTGCTCTCCTGGTCGGAGTTGCAGCGGCTCAAGCCGGTCGCGCCGAGCATGGGCATGATGCTGGAGACCACCGCGCCCCGGCTCTGGTCGGAGCCGGGTGGCCCGCACTACGGCTCACCGGACAAGGAACCGGCGGTACGGCTGCGGGTGCTCGACGACGCCGGCCGGGTCGGCGTCCCGTTCACCACAGGCATCCTGATCGGCATCGGCGAAACCCTCGCCGAGCGGGTGGAGGCGATCTTTGCGATCCGCCGGGCGCACCGGGAGTACGGCCACCTCCAGGAGGTGATCGTGCAGAACTTCCGCGCCAAGCCGGACACCGCCATGCGGTCGATGCCCGACGCGGAGCTGCACGACCTCGCCGCGACCGTGGCGGTGGCCCGGGTGCTGCTCGGGCCGAAGGCGCGCATCCAGGCCCCGCCCAACCTGATCGCCGGCGAGTACGACCTGCTGCTGCGGGCCGGCATCGACGACTGGGGCGGGGTCTCCCCGGTGACCCCGGACCACGTCAACCCGGAGCGCCCCTGGCCGCAGCTCGACGAGTTGGCGGCGCGTACTGCCGGGGCCGGGTTCACGCTGCGGGAAAGGCTGACCATCTACCCGGAGTACGTGCGGGCCGGCGACCCGTGGCTGGATCCGCGGCTGCTGCCGCACGTCGGTGCGTTGGCCGATCCGGCGACCGGGCTGGCCGTGGAGTCGGCCCGGCCGGTGGGTCGGCCGTGGCAGGAGCCCGACGAGGCGTACGGCGGGCGTACCGACCTGCACGTCACCATCGACACCACGGGACGTACGGGCGACCGGCGAGGCGACTTCGACCACGTCTACGGCGACTGGTCGGAGGTGGCCGCCAAGGCCGTCGTACCTTCGACCCGGGCGGCGGAGGACGGCCCGGCGGGGGCGGCCGGCCGGTCGGCCACCGTGGGCGTCGGCGACGCCGACCTGCGCGCCGGGCTGCGGTTGGCCGCGCAGGATCCGGCGGCCCTGCTGGAGCCCCGGCACGCCGACGCGGCGCTGGCGTTGTTCGCCGCCGACGGCGAAGCGCTCGACGAACTCTGCCGTACCGCCGACGACCTGCGCCGCGACGCGGTGGGGGACGACGTCACCTACGTCGTCAACCGCAACATCAACTTCACGAACGTCTGCTACGTGGGCTGCCGCTTCTGCGCGTTCGCCCAGCGTGAGCGCGACGCCGACGCGTACCGGCTGTCGGTGGAGCAGGTCGCCGACCGGGCCGAGGAGGCGTGGCAGGCCGGTGCCAGCGAGGTCTGCCTCCAGGGCGGCATCGATCCGAAGCTGCCGGTGACCGGCTACGCCGACCTGATCCGGGCGATCAAGGCGCGGGTGCCGCAGCTGCACGTGCACGCCTTCTCGCCGATGGAGATCGCCACCGCCGCCGCCAAGGCCGGCGTGTCCGTGCGTGAGTGGCTCAGCGGGCTGCGCGAAGCGGGGCTGGACACCATCCCGGGCACCGCCGCGGAGATCCTCGACGACGAGGTGCGCTGGGTGCTGACCAAGGGCAAACTGCCGACCGCCGCCTGGGTCGAGGTGGTCAGCACCGCCCACGAGCTGGGCATCCGGTCCAGCTCCACGATGATGTACGGACACGTGGATCATCCGGGCCAGTGGCTGACCCACTTCCGGGTGCTGGCCGGGATCCAGGATCGTACGGGTGGGTTCACCGAGTTCGTGGCGCTGCCGTTCGTGCACACCAACGCGCCGATCTACCTCGCCGGCATCGCCCGGCCGGGGCCGACCTGGCGGGACAACCGGGCGGTGCACGCGATGGCGCGGGTGCTGCTGCACGGCCGCATCGACAGCATCCAGTGCTCCTGGGTGAAGCTCGGCGACGAGGGCAGCGCGGAGTTGCTGCGCAGTGGCTGCAACGACCTGGGCGGCACGTTGATGGAGGAGACCATCTCCCGGATGGCGGGCTCGGGCAACGGGTCGGCGCGTACCGAGGAGCAGTTGCGGGCGATCGCGGCGGCAGCGGGCCGACCGGCCCGTAGGCGTACGACTGCGTACGGTCACGTTCAAGCCTGACGTCGAACCTTCGTCAGCCGTCGGCCGTACCTGTCGATGCCGGCGGCGGTAGCGGCGAGGATCGCCGCCGGCAACTCCCTCACGGAGCCGGCGCGCGTCGTCGTGTCGGTCCGTCCGCCATCGCGGGCCGTGTGCGCCGCTGCCGGAAAGGTTGCCATGAGAACTGAGACGCGCAAGCGGCGTTGGCCGCGCTTGACCCGCCGGCAGACGTTGACAGCGGCGGCCAGCGCCACCCTCGGCGCGGCTGCTCTCGCCGTGCCGGGTCTGTCGTCCGCCGGTGACGACAAGGGCGCTGCCGCCGGTGTCGACGAGACGATCGTGGTGCACCTGCGGGACGGTCGCTCCGACGCGATGGACGTGTTCGTCGGTGAGTCCCGCATCGAGGTGCGGGACCGTGGCCTGGCCGATCGGTTGCGGCGCGCCGCTCGGCGCTGATCCCCACCGGTCGTCGAAATCCCCTTTCTTCTCGCTCAGTGAGGTGGCTGCGCCATGTCTTCCCACCGTGAGGCACCGGAGATCGCCAAGGATCCGGTCGCCGATTCCTCCGACCTGTACGCGTTCGTCACCCCGGACCGCCCGGACACCGTGACGCTGATCGCCAACTACGTGCCGCTGCAACTGCCCTCTGGCGGCCCGAACTTCTTCGAGTTCGGCGACGATGTGCGGTACGACATCCATATTGACAACAATGGGGACGGTCGGCCGGACGTCACCTACCGTTTCGAGTTCAGCACCGAGATCACGAACCCGAACAGCTTCCTTTACAACACCGGCCCGATCGAGGCGCTCGACAGCAAGAACTGGAACCGGCGGCAGTTCTACCGGTTGACCCGGATCGCCGGTGGCAAGGAACAGGTGCTGGCCCGCAAGCTGCCCTGCCCGCCGAGCAACGTGGGCCCACTGTCCACTCCGAAGTACGGCGACCTGGTGCGCCAGGCCACCTTCAACCTCTCCACGGGTGAGAAGGTCTTCGCCGGCCAGCGGGCGGACGGCTTCTACGTCGACCTGGGGGCGATCTTCGACCTCGGCACGTTGCGTCCGTTCCAGCAGCTGCACGTGGCGGGCAAGAAAATCTTCAAGGCCGCCGGTGAGCCGGTCAACGCGCTCGACCGGATGAACGTGCACAGCATCGCCCTCCAGGTGCCCGTCGGTAAGCTGCGCCGGCGTGCCGACCGGTACCACTGGCAGGAGCCGGCGTCGGTGATCGGGGTGTGGACGTCGGCCTCCCGGCGTCAGGTGCGGGTGCTTGGTGACAAGGTCGCCGCCGACACCAGCACCGGCCCGTTCACCCAGGTTTCCCGGCTGGGTAACCCGTTGTTCAATGAGGTAATCGTGCCGATGGCGCAGAAGGATCTGTGGAACACCCTGCCGCCGTCGGAGGACAAGCGGTTCGCGCAGTTCGTCGAGCAACCGGAGTTGGCCGCGCTGCTGCCGGTGCTCTACCCGGGCGTCTTCCCCAACCTGGAGAACCTGAACAAGTCGAAGAAGGCGCGGGCGGACCTCGTCGCCATCCTGCTCACCGGCATCCCGGAGGGGCTGATCAGGGGCTTCACCAACACCACCGGGGACACCCAGGCCGACATGCTGCGCCTGAACACCGCGATCGCGCCGGCCCGCCGACCGAACCGGCTCGGTGTGCTCGGCGGTGACCTGGCGGGTTACCCCAACGGCCGGCGGGTCACCGACGACGTGGTGACAATCGCGCTGCGGGCGATCGCCGGGCTCACCGTGCCGCTGGTGGACCGGAAGTTCACTCCGGACGATGCCGCCGCCGCGGTGACGCCGGGCCTGACCGAGGCCGACGTGACCGCGCCGTTCCTGCGCAATTTCCCATTCCTCGGTACGCCGTACGACGGGTTCAACAACCCGTCGGTGCAGACCTGAGCCGGGGTGTCGGATGACCGATCACGTGCACGCGTACGGGCCGACGGGCAGCGGAACCGTCCTGCTCAACCTGGGTGGCGACACCGGTGCTCTGATCATTTACACCGGGCGTCAACTGCTCGGCCGGGAAATTGAGATCAGCCCGCTGGGCGAGGACGGTCGACCGCGTACCCATGCTGCTGTGCGGGAACGCCCGGTCCAGGACGGGACGTTCCACAGTGCCGTGTATCCGGATCTCCCCGCTGGATCGTATACCATCTGGTGGGACGAAAAGCGGCCGGCCGGGACGGTCGCCGTGACCGGTGGCGGTGTGGCCGAGTTCGTCTGGCCCACCAGCGATTCTCCACCCACCGACTGACTCTGCTCGCTCTGCCGACGGCCGCGCCCAGTCCACATTGTGGACGAGGTGCGGCCGTCGCTTTTGTCGCCGACGGGCGGCGCCGGCGAAGTCGGGATAACCTTGCGGATCAAGATCAAAGGTTTGCCGGGGAGTCTGCCGGAAGCGCTTGCGCGCGGCCCGACGGGGCCGGCCGAGGAGCGAGCGCCACGGGAGAAAACTCGCGCAACTCGCCGGGAGGGGCGTTACTCGGCCGGGGTCTGAATCGATAGGGCAGGGCGAGGCCGGGTGGTCCGGACGGCCGTCCGGGGGCGTGTCGGGAGGGCGACTCCATTATCAAGTTTGGCTTGACGGCGCACGCATTACACGCGTGTAATTTGAATGGGGTTGTTCGCACGGAACGCAACAAAACGGGGCCGGACGGACAAACACGCCTTTCGCGTGGGGGGTTGCAGCGGCGATGACGCCGGTGCGCGACAAGGAGGCAACTGATGGACGGCCAACTCGAGGCGGCCGACCTGCTCGGAAACGCGCCGGAGTGGCAGGAGCGGGCGTTGTGCTCGCAGACCGACCCGGAGGCGTTCTTCCCCGAGAAGGGCGGCTCGACCCGCGAGGCGAAGCGGATCTGCTCGCGGTGTGAGGTCAAGACGGAGTGCCTCGAATACGCTCTCGGACACGACGAGCGGTTCGGGATCTGGGGCGGGCTCTCCGAGCGGGAGCGTCGCAAGCTCAAGCGGCGCGCCGCCTGATCCGTCGTCGGGTGGGGGCGGTGGGGGACCGCCCCGCCCAGACTGGGACGGCGTGTCGCGGTGGGGGCCGCGACAGTCGTTCGGACCCGAGGGTCAGGCCAGCTCGTCCGGGTCGACGCCGAGCAGGTTCGCCACCTGCTCGATGATCACGTCGTGCACCAGGTCGGCCAGGTCCTCCCGGTCCATCGCCCGGAACTCCAGCGGGCGGCGGTACAGCACGATCCGGGGCGGCACCTCCTGGCGGCCGGGCCGACCCGGCAGCAACCGGGCCAGCGGGACCTCGCCGTCCTCCAGCACGTCGGAGTCGTAGACGTTGAGTTCCGGCGGGACGTCCTCCACCGCGAACTCCACGCCGGCCAGCTCCTTGGCGAACCGGCGCTCCAGCGTCTCGACGGTGTCCAGCACGAGGTCGTCGAAGATCTCGGCCTTGGTGCGCGCCAGCGGCACGGTGGCCGGCACGAGCCGTCCGCGCAGGCCACGGCCATGCCGGTCGCGGTGGCCGCGCCGGCTGCCGCCGGGGCGGCGGCTCTCCGGGCTCGTCATGAGCCAAAGGGTAGCCGCCGCCCGGGGCAGGTCACAGCTGCGTCGGCACGTGGCGCGTCGGACCGTCGTGTGGGAAATGTGATCACCAAGACGGGCGTGTCGTAACGCGAAGCGGTGCGCCGGACCCGGTAATGGAGATACCCTGCGCCCGTGAGGTCACCACGGCGCTGCTCCCGCAACGGCTGCCCCCGGCAAGCAGTCGCCACGCTGACCTATGTCTACAACGAGTCGACAGCCGTGGTCGGCCCACTGGCCGCCTTCGCCGAACCGCACACGTACGACCTCTGCGAGCCGCACGCCCGCAGCCTCACCGCCCCTCGGGGTTGGGAGGTGGTCCGGCACGAGGGCGAGTTCGAGCCCCCGCCGCCCACCACCGACGACCTGGTCGCCCTCGCCGAGGCGGTACGTGAGGCCGCCCGCCCCGCCCCCCGTCCGCCCCAGGACGACCAGAACCCCAACGCCCAGGCGAGCACACCCCCCAGCTCCGCGACCTCCCGCCGCGGCCACCTCCGCGTGATCCCCCCGTCCCACTGACCCGCGCGGGCGTCCCGCCCGATTCCAGAGGTGCGGACGGAAGGGCTCAGCTGTCGAGCAGGCGGGAGAAGGTCTCGGCTCGGCGGGAAGGGCGGCCGGTGCGACTTTCGGCGTCGTCGGCGGAGTACATGACCCGTAGGCCGGCGTTGACGGCCAGCCAGCGCAGCGGCTCCGGCTCCCAGCGCGGAGACCGGTGGTTGACCCAGGGCAGTGCGGTCAGTTCGGTCCGCTCACCCCGGATCAGGTCGGCCAGGGTGCGTCCGGCCAGGTTGCTGGTGCCGACACCGTCACCCACGTACCCGCCGGCCCAGGCCAGCCCCTCGCTCGGGTGGTAGCCGACCGAGGCGGTCCAGTCCCGGGTCACCCCGAGCGGCCCACCCCAGGTGTGTGACACGGGCACGTCGGCGCCCAGCACCGGGAAGAGTTCGGTGAGCGTGCGACGCAGCGCCGCGAAGACCCGCGGCTCCCGGTCGTACGCGGCCCGCACCCGCGAGCCGAAATGGTACGGCGCACCCCGCCCGCCGAAGGCGAGCCGACCATCGGCGGTGCGTTGGCCGTAGATGATGACGTGCCGAAGATCCGTGAACGTCTCCCGCTCGACCAGGCCGATGTGGGCCCAGGTGGCCGGTGGGAGCGGCTCGGTGGCGAGCATCAGCGAGTAGACCGGAGCGATGGCCCGCCGCTGCCCGGGCAGCCCCGGGGTGTACCCCTCGGTCGCCCGCACCACCACCGGCGCGCGTACCGTCCCGTGCGGGGTCACCGCCGCGCCTCGACGGATCTGGGTGACCGGGGTCCGTTCGTGGAGGGTCACCCCTCGTCGCTCGACCGCCCGGGCCAGCCCGCGGACCAGCCGGGCCGGATGCACGGTCGCGCAGTGCGGGGTGTACGTGCCACCCCGTACCCCCTCGGCGGCGCACCGGGCCTCGGCCTCGTCGGGACCGAGCAGGGCGAGATCCTCGGCGCCGAAACCGAACTCCCGCGCCTCCAGGACGCTCGCGCGGGCCCGCTGCAGTTGCGGTGCGCTGCGGGCGAGCACGACAGTGCCGGCGTACGCCCAATGGCAGTCGATGCCCTCGGCCGCGACCACCCGGCCGACCTCGCGCACCGTGTCGTGCATGGTGCGCTGCATGGCGATCGCGGCGTCCCGACCGTGCCGACGGGCCAGCCCGGTCAGCGAGGTGGGCAGCAGCGCGGAACACCAGCCGCCGTTGCGCCCGGACGCGCCGAACCCGGCCACCTGGCGCTCCAGCACCACGATGCGCAACGTCGGGTCGGCCTGCGCCAGGTAGTACGCCGTCCAGAGCCCGGTGTAGCCGGCACCGACGATCACCACGTCGGCGTCGGCGTCACCGCCCAGCGTCGGACGCGGAGTCAGCGGCTCGTCGACGGTGGACAGCCAGTACGACAGGTCGTGGTAGGACACGGCGACTCCCGACGCTGCTGGTCGGACCGGACCTGACAGCCCGGCCCGACCAGGATGGACGCTGGCGCGGCCCGGCTTGTGTCAGAGGCGGGACCAGGCCTCGGTGAGTACGGTGCGCAGGATCTGCTCGATCTCGTCGAACTGCTGCTGCCCGGCGATCAGCGGCGGAGCGAGCTGCACCACCGGGTCACCCCGGTCGTCGGCCCGGCAGTAGAGCCCGGCGTCGAAGAGTGCGGTGGAGAGGAAGCCGCGCAGCAGCCGCTCCGACTCGGCCTCGTCGAAGGTCTCCCGGGTGGTCTTGTCCTTGACCAGTTCGATGCCGTAGAAGTAGCCGTCGCCCCGCACGTCGCCGACGATCGGCAGGTCGTGCAGCTTCTCCAGGGTCGACCGGAACGCGCCCTCGTTGGCCCGTACGTGCCCGACGAGGTCCTCCCGGGCGAAGACCTCCAGGTTGGCCAGGGCCACCGCGCAGGAGACCGGGTGACCACCGAAGGTCACCCCGTGGGCGAACATGCCGGTCTCGGTCAGGAACGGCTCCATCAGCCGGTCGCTGGCGATCATCGCGCCGAGTGGGGCGTACCCCGAGGTGATGCCCTTGGCGGTGGTGATGATGTCGGGCTGGTAGCCGTAGCGGACCGCGCCGAAGTACTCGCCGAGCCGCCCCCACGAGCAGATCACCTCGTCGCTGACCAGCAACACGTCGTACGCGTCGCAGATTTCACGGACCCGCTCGAAGTAGCCGGGCGGCGGCGGGAAGCAGCCGCCGGAGTTCTGCACCGGCTCCAGGAAGACCGCCGCGACGGTGTCCGGCCCCTCCCGCTCGATGGCGCGGCCGATCTCGTCGGCGGCCCACCGGCCGAACGCCACCGGGTCGTCGCCGTGCTCCGGCGCCCGGTAGAAGTTGGTGTTCGGCACCTTGATGCCGCCCGGGACCAGCGGCTCGAAGTCGGTCTTGATGCCGGGCAGGCCGGTGATCGACAGGGCACCCATCGAGGTGCCGTGGTAGGCGATGTACCGGCTGACCACCTTGTGCTTGGTCGGCTTGCCGACCCGCTTGAAGTACGCCCGGGCCAGCTTCCAGGCCGCCTCCACCGCCTCGGAGCCGCCGGTGGTGAAGAAGACCCGGTTCAGGTCGCCGGGGGTGAGGCTGGAGATCCGTTCGGCCAGCTCGACGGCGGTCGGGTGGGCGTACGACCAGAGCGGGAAGTAGGCCAGCTCGCCGGCCTGCTTGGCGGCGGCCTCTGCCAACTCGGTGCGCCCGTGGCCGGCGTTGACGACGAAGAGCCCGGCGAGCCCGTCCAGGTAGCGGCGACCCTGCGCGTCCCAGACGTACGCTCCTTCGCCGCGCACGATGGTCGGCACCTCGCCTGCGGAGTAGCTCGCCATCCGGGTGAAGTGCATCCAGAGGTGGTCGGTGGCGTTGGCCATGTCAGCCCCATCGGTCTCGGGCCGGTCAGGGGTCACCGGCCGCTCTGCCCACGGTTATCCCACAGTCAAGCGACGAATGGCAAGTGCAATCGGTTGACCAGGCGGCCATTGGCGACGGATTTAGCAAGTCCGGGCCTTGCGGGCAACGGAATCCGTACCGGAGTGTGACGCATGTCGGCTCCGGCGTCGCTGGTGGGGCCGGGCCGGGTGGGTGGGGGCATGTCGAGGGCGATTGGGGGGCGTTTCGGGGACGTTTGAAGTGCGCGAAACAGTCCTTACGCGACACGCCGGGACCGGGCGGACAGGGCCACCCAGGGTGGCTAGCGTGCTGCGCAACGTCACGGGTCGGGGTGGAGGTCGGGAGATGAACGAGGTGCTGCGGCTGGCGATGGCGAACAAGGGGGAGACGGCTGAGTCGTTGGCCGGGAAGGTTGGCGTCGACCCGAAGACGGCGGGTCGGTGGATCGCGGACGGGCGGGTTCCGCATCCTCGGACCAGGGTCGCGGTGGCCACGGTGCTCGGGCGGCAGGCCGAGGAGCTGTGGCCCGAGCCGTTTCGCCGCCGCGATCTGCCGTGGTTCCGGGAGTGGGCGGATCTGGAGCAGAAGGCCAGCTCACTCCGGTCGTACCAGCCGCTGTTGGTGCCGGGGTTGCTGCAGACCGAGGCGTACGCCCGGGGGGTGCTGGCCACCGGCGGCCTGATGTCGCCGACGGAGGTCGAGGAGATCGTTGCGGGGCGGATGGCGCGGCAGCGGGTGTTGGAGCGGGAGAGTCCGCTCCAACTGGTGGCGGTGATCGACGAGGTGGTGCTGCGTCGGCAGGTGGGCGGCGATCGGGCGGTGATGGTCGGGCAACTCGGCCACCTGGCGGAGTTGAGCGAGCGGGAGCACGTGCAGGTACGGGTGATTCCGGCGGAGAACCCGTGGCACACCGGGCTGGCCGGGCCGTTCGTGCTGGCCCGCACGCCGGACGGCGGTGAGGCGGCCTATCTGGACAATCAGCTGCGCGGTCAGGTGGTGACCGAGCGTGCCGACCTTGCTAGCCTGAGCGCGAGATGGGAGAGCGTCACCGGTGAGGCGCTGCCCCGTCGCCAATCCATCGAGCTGATCAGGGAAGTGGCGACGACATGGAGATGACCGGCGCCCGTTGGCGCACCGCCACCCGCAGCAGCAACAACGGCGGCGACTGTGTCGAGGTGGCCGACAACCTGCCCGGCCGGATCCTGGTGCGCGACAGCAAGGACCGGGCCGGTGGCGTCCTGACCTTCACCCCCGACGTCTGGCGCGCCTTCGTCGCCGCCACCGGGCGCCGACCCGGCCGCTGACTGTCGCGGTTCGCCGCGCCGGGCTGGCTGATCGACTCCGTTTCGCCGTAACGGCGGGGTCGACGCCGCCCTGATACCGCCGATACGGCGAAACGGAGTCGATCAAGCAGGGTGGGTCAGGCGGTGCCCCAGGTGTAGGTCTGCTTGCGGAGTTTGAGGTAGACGAACGCCTCGGTGGAGACGACGCCGGTGACGGCGCGCAGGCGTTGCAGGATCTCCAGCAGGTGCTCGTCGTTGCGGCAGACCACCTCGGCCAGCAGGTCGAACGAGCCGGCGGTGATCACCACGTAGTCGACCTCGTCGAACTCGGCGATCCGGTCGGCGACCGACTCCAGGTCACCATCGGTACGCAGGCCGATCATGGCCTGTCGGGGGAAGCCGAGTTGGAGCGGGTCGGTCACCGCGACGATCTGCATCACCCCGGCGTCGAGCAGGCGCTGCACCCGTTGGCGTACGGCTGCTTCGGAGAGCCCGACCGCCTTGCCGATGGTGGCGTACGGTCGGCGGCCGTCCTGCTGCAACTGTTCGATGATCTGCTTGGCCACGTCGTCGAGCAGGGCGTGGCTCGCGCCCTCGCGCACACTGACCCGGCGGCCCCCGTTGCCGTTGCCGTTGTCGTGCTGCCGGTTCGTCATCGACCGCTCCCCATGTCCGTCACCGGGCTGAGCCTAATGCCATCGGTGAGTTTGGCGTAATTCGTCGTCGGAAGCTAATGCGGCAACGGAATCCCTTGTACGAGAGGGTTCCTCATGTCAGGATCAGTCGTCCATCGCCATTGATCCTCCCGTCGGCGCGCCACCCCCCGTCCCGCCGCCGACCGATCAATAGGAGTCGTCACATGCGTAGTGCCTTCCGGCCCCTCACCCGGCGTGGTCTGCTCACCGGCACCCTCGGTTCGGCTGCGCTGCTCGCTGCGGGTGGCTCCCTCGCCGGCTGTGGCACCCCGGCCGCCCAACAGACCGAGGCCGGCTGCGTCAGCGAGGACCTTTCCGGTACGGAGAAGAAGCTCGCCTTCTCCAACTGGCCGCAGTACATGGACGTCGACGATGACGACAACGCCAAGCGACCCTCGTTGGACGGATTCGTCAGCAAGACCGGCATTCAGGTGGCCTACACCGAGGATGTCAACGACAACAACGAGTTCTTCGGCAAGGTGCAGAACCAGCTCGCCGCGTGCCAGGGCACCGGGCGGGACATCATGGTGCTCACCGACTGGATGGCCGCCCGGATGATCCGGCTGGGCTGGATCCAGAAGCTGGACAAGGCGAACCTGCCGAACGTCGAGGCGAACCTGCTGCCGTCGCTGCGCAACCGCCCCTTCGACGTGGACAACCATCTCGCCGTACCGTGGCAGTCCGGTCTGGCCGGGCTGGCCTACAACGGCCGGGTCACCGGTGAGCTGCGTACGCTCGACGAACTGCTCACCCGCCCGGATCTCAAGGGCAAGGTGACCGCGTTGACCGAAATGCGTGACACCATGGGGCTGATGTTGATGTCCAACGGGCACAACCCGTCCGACTTCACCAGCAACCAGTTCGACGACGCGCTCAACAAGCTCAAGCGGGCCGTCGACTCCGGGCAGATCCGCCGGTTCACCGGTAACGACTACGCGCCCGACCTGGCCAAGGGGGACATCGCGGCGTGCATCGGCTGGTCCGGTGACATCATCCAACTCGGCTTCGACGACGAGCAGATCAAGTTCGTGGTGCCCGATTCCGGGGTGATGCTCTGGTCGGACAACATGCTGGTGCCGAACAAGGCGACCCACAAGGCCAACGCCGAAGCGCTGATCAACTACTACTACGACCCTGCGGTCGCCGCCCAACTCGCCGCCTACGTCAACTACATCTGCCCGGTGCAGGGCGCGCAGGCGGAGATGGAGAAGATCGACCCGGAGCTGGCCGCCAACCCGTTGATCTTCCCCGACGAGGCCATCCTCTCCAAGGCGCGGGTCTTCATGGCGTTGGACGAGAAGCAGGAGCGCGAGTACGAGACCAAGTTCCAGCAGGTTATCGGAGCGTGACGATGGCGCGGGAGACACCGGCGGGCGACCTGCGCCTGGCCAACCTCACCAAGACGTTCGGCGCGTTCACCGCCGTCGACGATCTCAGCCTGACGATCGGCCAGGGCTCGTTCTTCGCCCTGCTCGGTGCCTCCGGCTGCGGCAAGACGACCACGTTGCGGATGATCGCCGGGCTGGAGGAGCCGACCAGCGGGCAGGTGCTGCTCGGTGACCGGGACATCGCCGGGCTGCGCCCGTACAAGCGGCCGGTCAACACGGTGTTCCAGAGCTACGCCCTCTTTCCGCACCTGGACATCTTCGAGAACGTGGCATTCGGGCTGCGTCGACGCGGCATCCGGTCGGTGGACAGCCAGGTGCGCGAGATGCTGTCGCTCGTGCAACTCGACGGGTACGAGCGACGTCGCCCGACCCAGCTCTCCGGTGGGCAGCAGCAGCGGGTCGCGCTGGCCCGGGCGCTGATCAACCACCCGCAGGTGCTGCTGCTCGACGAGCCGCTGGGCGCGCTGGACCTCAAACTGCGTCGTCAGATGCAGATCGAACTCAAGCGGATCCAGACCGAGGTCGGCATCACCTTCGTGCACGTCACCCACGACCAGGAGGAGGCCATGACGATGGCCGACACGGTCGCGGTGATGAACGCCGGGCGGATCGAGCAACTCGGCGCACCTGCCGACATCTACGAGTTCCCGGCCACCGCGTTCGTGGCCAACTTCCTCGGCCAGTCCAACCTGATCGCCGGTGAGGTCTCCGGCAGCAACGGCGACGACACCCTGGTCACCGCGCGAGGGGCGCGGTTCTCCGTGCCGTCGGCCCGGGCCCGCACCGACCAGGGCCCGGTCTACCTGGGCGTACGCCCGGAGAAGCTGCACCTGGCCGGGGCCGCCGTGCAGGTGCCCGCCGGCAGTCAGCATCTCGAAGGGACCATCTCCGACGCCTCGTACGTCGGGGTGAGCACCCAGTATCTGCTGCGCACCAGTTGGGGCACGGAGCTGAGCGTGTTCGTCGCCAACAGCGGGACCCAGCAGCGCTTCGCCGTCGGGGAGCGGGCCGTGGCGTACTGGGACCCCCGGCACGCCTTCCTGCTCGGCCGCCGCGCCGACGAGGACGACCGCACCACACCGGTGCTCGACCAGCCGGTGGGCGCTTCCTCATGAGCATCCTGGCGCACGTACCCACCGGATCCGGGCAGCCGGCGTCGCCGCCGCAAGCTGCCCGATCGGCGCGGTACCGGTTCCTGCCGTACCTGCTGTTGTTGCCCGGCGCGGCCTGGCTGCTGCTGTTCTTCGCCGTGCCGCTGGTGCAACTCGCCTCGGCCAGCCTCTACGACCCGGAGGGCTCACTCTCCACCGGGTACGCGCTGACCTGGGCCTTCGGTAACTATCCGACGGCGCTGCAGCAGTACTGGCCGCAGTTCAGCCGGTCGTTCCTGTACGCCGGCATGGCGCTGGTGCTGGCGCTGCTGATGGGCTACCCGCTGGCGTACGCGATCGCGCAGAAGGCCGGCCGCTGGAAGAACCTGCTGCTGGTCTGCGTGGTGGCGCCCATGTTCACCAGCTTCCTGGTGCGCACCCTGGCCTGGAAGACCATTCTGTCGGACAACGGTTGGCTGGTCGGGCTGCTGCGCGACGTGCACCTGCTCGGGCCGGACGGGCGGCTGCTGGCCACCCCGATCGCCGTGGTGCTCGGCCTGACGTACAACTTCCTGCCGTTCCTGGTGCTGCCGCTGTACGCGAGCCTGGAGCGGCTCGACTACCGGCTGCTGGAGGCCTCCAGCGACCTGTACGCCAGTCCGCTGAAGACCTTCCGTCGGGTCACCCTGCCGCTGTCGATGCCCGGTCTGATCGCCGGCACCCTGCTCTTCTTCATCCCGGCGACAGGTGACTACATCAACGCCGAACTGCTGGGCACCCCGAACCAGTACATGATCGGCAACGTCATCGACTCGGCCTTCCTGGTCCGGCTGGACTACCCGCAGGGCGCGGCCCTGTCGTTCCTGCTGATGTCGGCGATCCTCGCGGTGGTCTTCGTCTACCTGCGCCGGGCCGGTACGGAGGAAGTCCTATGAGCCGGGTCTCTCGCTGGTTCGCCCAGCACTGGGTGATGGGGGTCGCGCTGCTGGTGCTCGGCTACCTGTTCCTGCCGATCGCCGTGGTCGCCGCGCTGTCGTTCAACCGCCCGTCGAGCCGACTGTCGTACGACTTCAACGAGTTCACCCTCGACAACTGGCGCAACCCGTGCGCCACCTCCGACATGTGCGACGCGGTGCTGCGCAGTGCGCAGATCGGCTTCCTCGCCACCGTGGCCGCCACCGCGCTCGGCACGCTTATGGCGTTCGCGCTGGTCCGGCACCGGTTCCGGGGCCGTTCCGGGCTCAACGTGCTGATCTTCCTGCCGATGGCCACCCCGGAACTGGTGATGGGCACCTCGCTGCTCGCCCTCTTCGTCGCCGGTGGGGTGCCGCTGGGCTTCTGGACCATCGTCATCGCGCACGTGATGTTCTGCCTGTCGTTCGTGGTGGTGACGGTCAAGGCGCGGCTGGCCGGGATGGACCGGCGGCTGGAGGAGGCCGCGATGGACCTGTACGCCAGCGAATGGCAGACGTTCCGCCGGATCACCCTGCCGCTGGTGCTGCCCGGCATCGTCGCCGCCGCCCTGCTGGCCTTCTCGCTGAGCTTCGACGACTTCATCATCACGAACTTCAACTCCGGCACGACCGTCACGTTCCCGATGTACGTCTGGGGTGCCGCCCAGCGGGGCATCCCGCCGCAGGTAAACGTCATCGGCACGGCCATGTTCGCGATCGCGTTGCTGCTGGTGCTGGCCACCATGCTGCGGGGGCGGCGGGTCCGCCGGTCGGCGATCACGGCGGCCGTTCCGGCGCCCCGGGCGGCCAGCCGGTCATGAACCTCCCGCCGCCCGGCCGGGCCCTCACCGACGCGGTACGCGCACCGTACTGGCTCGACCGGCCGGAGCGCCCCGACCCGGTGCCGCCGCTGGCCGGGCCGACAAGCGCCGACCTGCTGGTGATCGGTGGCGGGTACGGCGGGTTGTGGGCCGCCCTGCTGGCCAAGCAGGCCGACCCGGGACGGGACGTGCTGCTGGTGGAGGCGGGCAGCTGCGGCTGGGCGGCGTCCGGACGCAACGGCGGGTTCTGCGCCGCCTCGCTGACCCACGGGCTGGCCAACGGGGTGCAACGCTTCCCCGACGAGATCGACGAGTTGGAGCGGCTCGGCCGGGAGAACCTGGACGCCATCGCGGCGACCGTGGCCGCGTACGGCATCGACTGCGACTTCGAACGCACCGGCGAGTTGGCGGTGGCGGTCGAGCCGTACCAGCTCGACGGGTTGGCCGAGGACGTCGCGTTGGCCCGCCGGTACGGCCACGACGTCAGCCTGCTCGACGCCGACGAGGTGCGGGCCGAGGTGGACTCACCGACGTACCTCGGCGGGTTGTGGGACCGCGACCGGGTGGCGATGCTCGACCCGGCGCGACTGGTCTGGGGGCTGCGTCGGGCCTGCCTCGACCTCGGCGTACGCATCCACGAGCACACCCGGGTGACCGGGCTGCGCCGGGCCGGTGCGGCGCTGCTCGCCGAGACCACAGGCGCCGACGGCGTGCCCGGGGCGGTACGCGCCGACCGGGTGGTGCTGGCCACCAACGCGTTCCCGCCGCTGCTGCGCCGGCTGCGCGCCTGGGTGGTGCCGGTGTACGACTACGCGCTGATGACCGAACCGTTGACGCCCGCGCAGCGCGACGCCATCGGCTGGCGCAACCGGCAGGGATTGGCGGACACCGGCAACCAGTTCCACTACTACCGGATCACCGGCGACGGTCGGATCCTGTTCGGCGGCTACGACGCGGTCTACCACTACGGCAACCGGATGGCCCCCGCCCTGGAACAGCGCGACGCCACCTTCACGGCCCTGGCCACGCACTTCTTCACCACCTTTCCGCAACTGGCCGACCTGCGGTTCAGCCACCGGTGGGGCGGGGTGATCGACACCTGCACCCGGTTCTGCGCGTTCTTCGGCACCGCGTACGACGGGCGACTGGCGTACGCGGGCGGCTACACCGGGCTGGGGGTCGGGGCGACCCGGTTCGGTGCCCGCGTCCTGCTCGACCTGGTCGCCGGGGCGGACACCCCGCTGACCCGGCTCGCCCTGGTGCGCGACAAGCCGCTGCCGTTCCCGCCCGAACCGGCCCGCGCGGTCGGCATCGGGTTCACCCGCTGGTCCCTGGCCCGCGCCGATGCGCATGAAGGGCGGCGCAACCTCTGGCTCCGTACGCTCGATCGGGTTGGTTTGGGGTTTGATTCCTGATGCGTGTTCTGCTTGTCGGCGCTGGTGGGGTCGGTGCCGCCGTGGTCGCCATCGCGGCGCGGCGCGCCTTCTTCGAGGCCATGGTGGTCGCCGACTACGACCCCGCCCGCGCGGCGCGGGCGGTCGACGGCCGCGACGCCCGCTTCGTCGCCGCGACGCTTGACGCCGGCTCCGCCGAGGCGGTCGCCGCGGCCTGCCGCGAGCATCGGATCACCCACGTGCTCAACGCGGTCGACCCGCGGTTCGTCATGCCGATCTTCGAGGGGGCGTACGCGGCCGGCGCCGACTACCTGGACATGGCGATGTCGCTGTCGAAGCCGCACCCGGACCGGCCCTACCGGGAGACCGGCGTCAAGCTCGGCGACGAGCAGTTCGCGGTGGCGCAGCGCTGGGCCGACGCGGGTCGGCTGGCGCTGTGCGGCATCGGCGTGGAACCGGGCCTGTCCGACGTCTTCGCCCGCTACGCCGCCGACGAACTCTTCGCCGACATCGACGAGATCGGGGTACGCGACGGGGCGAACCTGACAGTCGACGGCTACGACTTCGCGCCGTCGTTCTCCATCTGGACCACCATCGAGGAATGCCTCAACCCGCCGGTGATCTGGGAGGACGGGCGCGGCTGGTTCACCACCGAGCCGTTCAGCGAACCGGAGGTGTTCCACTTCCCCGCAGGCATCGGGCCGGTCGAGTGCGTCAACGTGGAACACGAGGAGGTGCTGCTGATCCCGCGTTGGGTGCCGGCGAAGCGGGTCACCTTCAAGTACGGCCTCGGCGACGAGTTCATCGAGGTGCTCAAGACGCTGCACAAGCTCGGCCTTTCCGGCGACGTCGCCGGTACAGGTGGGCGGGGTGTCGGTGTCGCCGCGCGACGTGGTGGCCGCCTGCCTGCCCGACCCGGCCACCCTCGGCGACCGGATGCGCGGCAGGACCTGCGCCGGCACCTGGGTACGCGGCACCGGTGTCGACGGCCGACCCCGCGAGGTCTACCTCTACCACGTGGTCGACAACGAGTGGTCGATGCGCGAGTACGGCCACCAGGCGGTGGTCTGGCAGACCGCCATCAACCCGGTCGTCGCCCTGGAACTGCTGGCCGGTGGCGCCTGGTCGGGTGTCGGAGTGCTCGGCCCCGAGGCGTTGCCCCCGAAACCCTTCCTCGACCTGCTCACCGACTACGGCTCACCCTGGGGCATGGAGGAACGATGACCCGCTACGGCCCGATGTTCGGCCCCGACGTCACATTCCTCGGCGTGCCACCCTGCACCATCGAGGAACCGGTGACGTACGCCGACGCCGACGTGGTCATCATCGGCGCGCCCTTCGACGGCGGCACCTCACACCGCCCCGGCACCCGGTTCGGCCCGTCGGCCATCCGCCAGGCCTGCTACCTGCCGCACGACGGCTCCCGCCCCTCCCTGGCCCTGCGCGTCGACGCCCTCAAGGACCTGTGCGTGTACGACGCCGGTGACGTGGAGATGTTCTCCGGCGACATCGACCGCTCCCTGGCCGCCCTGGAAACCGCCGTGTACGCGGTGACGTCGGCCGGCGCGATCCCGGTGATCCTCGGCGGCGACCACTCCATCGCCCTGCCCGACGCCACCGGAGTGGCCCGCCACCACGGGCTCGGCCGGGTGTCGCTGCTGCACTTCGACGCCCACGCCGACACCGGGGACATCGAGTTCGGCTCCCTGCACGGGCACGGCCAACCGATGCGTCGACTCATCGAGTCCGGCGCGGTACGCGGCGACCGCTTCCTCCAGATCGGACTGCGCGGCTACTGGCCGGGCCCGGAGACGCTGCGGTGGATGGCCGAGCAGCGGATGCGCTCGTACGAGATGACCGAGATCGTGGCCCGGGGCCTGGACGACTGCCTGTCCGAGGCGTTCGACATCGCCACCGACGAGTGCGAGGGAGTCTTCCTCTCCGTCGACGTGGACGTGGTCGACCCGGGCATGGCACCCGGCACCGGCACCCCCGAGCCCGGTGGCTTCACCTCCCGCCAACTGCTCGACGCGGTCCGCCGGGCCTGCTACGAACTCCCGATCGTCGGAGTCGACGTGGTCGAGGTCGCCCCACCGTACGACCACGCCGACATCACCGCCTACCTGGGCAACCGCATCGTCCTGGAAGCCCTCTCCGCCATCGCCCGCCGCCGCCACGACGCCACCGGCACCCCACCCTGGACCCCCACCCAACCCCTCCTCGACTCCCGCTGACCCCACCCCCCCCGCCCCGCGCTCCTCACCCCTCACGCCCGCGCCCTCTCACGCCCGCGCCCGCGCGCCCCGCGCTCCAGCCCCGTCGATCTTGCACTTTTGGTCGGGGAATACGGGACATAAGACGTGAATCGGCGACGGTAAGTGCAAGATCGACGAGGTGGGGTGGGGGTGGGGGTGGGGTGGGGGTGGGGGTGTTTAGCACGAGGGAGGGGGTGGGTGGGGGTTATCCACAGGGCGGGTGGTTGTCCACAGGGGGCGGGTGCGGGGTGGAGGGGTGGGCGGAGTGCGGGGCAGGGTGCCGGGATGACTGCTCAACTGTGGCGGGTGGAAACCCTGATGCGCACACTGACCGCCCGTCGGCTTCGTACCCGGCTCAGCCGGGAGGAACTGCGCCGGGTGCGGCGAGGTGTCTACTCCGATCAGCCCGTTGACGACGAGGATGAATTACGGGCGCTCCTGCTGTGCCTGCCGGCGGGGACCATGCTGGCCCGGCAGACGGCGGCCCGGCGGCACGGATTCGGCGTACTGCGCGACGATCTCGTGCACGTCCAGGTGCCGCCCAGCGTGCCGAAGCCCCGGCTGCCCGGGCTGGTGGTGCATCACTGCGTGCTGCCGGTGCAGCCGGTCCTCGTGCAGGGGCTGCCATGCGTACCGGCGGCGCGCTGTGCGATCGACCTCGCGCGTACCGTGTCGCGGTTCGATGCCCTTCCCGTCCTGGATTCCGCGCTGCGCGCCGAGGCGGTGACGCCGGACGATCTGCTGGCCGAGGTGTCCGCACATCGCGGGCTACGCGGGGTGCGGCAGGCGCGCGAACTGGTGCCGCTCGCGGACGGCCGGGCGGAATGCCGTCAGGAGAGCCAACTGCGGCTGGTGCTGCTGGACGGCCGGCTGCCTCCACCCGAGCCGCAACTGTGGGTTCCGGACCGCTACGGCGCGCTGCGTTACCGCCTTGACCTCGGCTACCGGGAGCGCAGGGTCGGCATCGAGTACGACGGCCTCACCCACCTGGATCGCGATGCCCTGCGGTACGACCGGGAGCGCGTCAACTGGCTCGACGCGCAGGGCTGGCGGATGCGCTACTTCACGGACCGCGACCTCTACCGCCGCCCCGCCCACATCGTCGCCACCATCCGAGCCGCCCTCTCCTGACCGACCCCGCCTCCCACCGCGTCATCCCCTCCCGCCCCTCCCGCCCCTCCCGCCCCCTCCCGCCCCCTCCCGCCCCTCCCGCCCGCTCCGGCCCCGCGATCTTGCACTTTTTGTCGTCACAAAAGGGATGTAACTAGTCAAATGTGCGACCGCAAGTGCAAGATCGCGGGGCTGGGCGAGGTCGGGGTGGGCTGGGCGAGGTCGGGGTGGGCTGGGCGAGGTCGGGGTGGGCTGGGCGAGGTCGGGGTGGGGTGGGCGAGGTCGGGGTGGGGTGGGTGGGGTGGGGGCGTGAGGTGGGTCACTTTGAGGGGGTGGGGAGGGGGTGTTTGGGGGGTGGTTGGGGTTGCTGGAGGGGGTTGGAGGGCCTGGACTTGTGGTCGGGGCGGGGGCGTGGAGGATTGCGGCGGCAGGCGCTTACAGAACCCTTAACTCCGGCCTGCGAACGTGTGCCGGACAGTTGCGGATCACGGGGGAGTGCACGTGCGGGTGTTGGTGGCGGACGACGAGCGTTTGCTGGCGGACACGGTCGCCGAGGGGTTGCGCCAGTTTTCGATGGCGGTCGACGTCTGTTACGACGGCGGCGGTGCCCTGGAGCGGATCGGGGTGAACCGTTACGACGTTGCCGTGCTGGACCGGGACATGCCGGTACACACAGGTGACGAGGTGTGCCGCAGCCTCGCCGAATCCGGGGCCACCACGCGGGTGCTGCTGCTCACCGCCGCCGCCGGCATCCGGGACCGGGTGGAGGGGCTCGGTCTCGGTGCGGACGACTACCTGACCAAGCCGTTCGCCTTCGCCGAGTTGGTGGCGCGGGTGCAGGCGCTCGGGCGGCGTTCGGCACCGGCGGTGCCGCCGGTGTTGCGCCAGCACGGTGTGGCGCTGGACGTGGCCCGGCACACGGTGACCCGGGACGACCGCGAGGTCAACCTGAGTCCGAAGGAGTTCGCCGTGTTGCACGTGCTGATGCGCGCGGAGGGGCGGGTGGTCAGCGCGGAGGAACTGCTGGAACAGGCCTGGGACGAGTTCGCCGACCCGTTCACCAACGCCGTCCGGGTCACCGTGATGACGTTGCGTAAGAAGCTCGGCACCCCGCAGATCATCCACACCGTGCCGCGGGCCGGGTACCGGATCGGCGGTGCGAAAGCATGACGCCGCGTCGGCGGATCCTGGTGGTCGGCGCGGCCGCCCTGATCGTCGGGATCGCCATGCCCCTCGTGGTCAAGAGGGTGCTGAACCTGGTGTGGGTCTTCGGCCAGCGGCTCTGCGACGCTGGGCTGCCCGGGGTGCGCACGGCGTGCGGGGCGGCCGGGAGCGTCGTCGGTCAGCTCAGCATGTTGACCGGCCTCGTGGTCCTGGTGATCGCGCTGGTCGGGATCTGGGTCGCCGGGGCGTGGTGTCTGCGTCCGGTGAGTGATCTCGCCGGGCCGATCGCGCACGTCGGGCCGCAGAATCTCGGCCACCGGATCCGGCCGCGCGGCAACGACGAGATGGCCCGGCTGGCCCGTGCCATCGACGACATGATGGAACGCATCGCGGCCGGCTACGAGGGCCAGCGCAGGTTCGCCGCGAACGCCTCGCACGAACTGCGTACGCCGTTGGCAGTGCAGCGGACGCTGATCGAGGTCGGGATGGCCCGTTCGCTCACCGGCGAGCAACTCGAACTGTTGACCAGCCAACTGTTGGAGACCAACGAGCGCAACGAGCGGTTGATCGAGGGTCTGCTGGCGCTCAGCGAGAGCGACCAGGGACTGCGGGCACGGCTTCCGCAGCGGCTGGACGAGATCGTCGGCACGGTCCTCGCCGGATACCAGGAACGGGCCGAGGAGGCCGGGGTGACCGTGCAGAGCCACCTGTCACCCCGGGTGGTCATGGGCGAACGGGTGCTGCTGGAACGCCTGGTCAGCAACCTGGTGGAGAACGCGATCAAGTACAACCGGCCGGGCGGGACGCTTACCGTGACGGTCGGCCGGGAACCGGCGCTGACCGTGGTCAACAGCGGTCAGGTGGTGCCGGCCGAGGCGGTGGCCGGGCTCTTCGAGCCGTTCCGCCGACTTGCCCGGGACCGGACGAACCACAGCGGCGGGGCGGGCCTCGGCCTGGCCATCGCCCGCTCGATCACCCAGGCGCACGACGGCCTGATCGCCGCCCGACCGGCCGAGTACGGCGGTCTACGGGTCGACGTCCAGCTACCCAAGGCGCCCTGACCCGGTCCAGCCGACCACGCACCGCACCCGCCCCGACAGCACCGCACCCCACATCGACCGCCGAGCGCGGCAACTCGGCCTTCGGCGTGCCCGGAATCGGGCGCTGCCCGGCAGAGAGGAGCAACATCGTGACCACCCGAGAGCATCCGGCACCGCCCACCAGCGCTGCCCCGGCTCCGACCGGGTCGGCCCACGACGAGCAGTCCGGGTCAGCCCACGGCGGGAAGTACGGGTCGGTGCCGGTCGGGGAGTCCGGGTCGGCGCACGGCGGGCTTTCCGGGCCGGCGTACGACCGGCACGGCGGGGCGGCCGGTGGGCGGCTGGCCTGGGCGGACGTCGCCAAGGGTGGCTGCATCGTCCTGGTCCTGCTCTGGCACGTGATCATGAAGGATTACCTGCAGATCGACTGGCGGCTCACGGTGCCGGTGCCGGGTGCCTGGGGCACCTTCGGTGAGCTGTTGCTGCCGATGCGGATGCCACTGTTCTTCACCATCTCCGGCATGTTCGCGGCCGCCGCCGTGCACCGGCCGTGGCGGGCGGTGGCCCGCTCCCGGGTCGCCAAGTTCCTCTACCTGTACGCCCTCTGGCTGCTGATCCACACCGCCGTGCTGGCCTTCGCCCCGGACTTCCCCACCGACCGGGCGAGCAGCGTGGGCCAACTGCTGGCCCAGCTCACCATCACCCCGTCCAACCTCTGGTACCTGTACGCGCTGGCGCTCTACTTCGTGCTGGCCAAGGCGTTGCGTCGGGTCCACCCGGCGGTGCTGCTGGGCGCAGCGGGCACGCTTGCCGCCGTCGCGGCTACCGGGTTGCTGGACACCCTGGGCAACCGGGGCGGGCTCTACCAGAATCTGGTGTTCTTCCTCGCCGGTCTGCACCTGCGGCCGTACGTGCTGAGGTGGGCGCAGGCGGTGACCGGCCGACGGCTGCTGCTCGCGGCGGCGGCGTACGGCATCGGGTCTGCGGTCCTGCTCGCCACCGACGTCGGCCGGCTGCCCGGCGTGGCGGTGCTGGTGTCCACCGTCGCGGTGCTGTTCGGCATCGCCGGGGCGGTACGCCTCAGCCGGTGGCCGGTGGTCGCCGAACCGTTGGCGGCCCTCGGCCGGCACACACTGCCGATCTACGTGATCCACATGCCGGTGCTCGCCCTGCTGCACCTGCTGATCGCCGACCGGGTCGCCGACCTGGACGAGCCCGCCCGGCTGGCGCTGGCCTTCGGCTTTCCGTTCTCGCTCACCGTCGCCGTGCTGGCGCTGAGCCTGGGCGTGCACCGCACCCTGCTCGCGGCCCGCGCGTGGTGGCTGTTCGACCTGCCCGCTCGGCGGAAGGCCGCGTCGACGTGATCACCACCTGGCCTGCCACCCACCTGACCGGCGTTTCGCCGGCTGAACCAGAAGGAGACGACATGTCCCGCTCAGCTTCCCCGGAGGTCGACCCAGCCCGGGTCGACGTGGCGGAGGCCGCCCGCTGGCTCGACGGCCGGGTGCTGCGTACTCCGTTGTTGCGGTCCCCGGCGATCGACCGGCTGGCCGGCGTGCGGGTGCTGATGAAGGCGGAGAACCTGCAGCGTGGCGGCTCGTACAAGATGCGGGGCGGACTGTTCGCGGTCGGTCGGCTGGTGGCGGCCGGGCACCGCGGGGTGGTCGCGCAGAGCACCGGTAACCACGCCGTCGCGGTGGCGCTGGCGGCGCGGCGACACGGGGTGGCCGCCACGGTGGTGCTTCCGGTCGACGCGCCCGCGACGAAGGTCGAGCGGGCCCGGGCGGCGGGTGCGCGGGTGGTGCTCGCCGGTACCGACGTCGCGCAGCGGCTGGCGGTGGTCCGGCAGCTCAGCGACGAGACCGGCCATCCGATCGTCGACGCGTACGACCATCCGGACGTGGTGGCCGGGCAGGGCACCGCAAGCCTCGAACTGATCGAGGAGGCCGAGCGGTCCGGCGCTCCGCTGGACGCGCTGGTGCTGCCCGTCGGTGGGGGCGGCGGCGTGGCCGGGGCGTGCCTGGCCGCCGCCGGGCGGCCGATCGAGGTGTACGGCGTGGAGCCGTACGGCTGCGATTCGCTGGCCCGCAGCCTGGACGCCGGTCGACCGGTCCCGGTCACGCCCGCACCGACGATCGCCGACGGTCTTCGGCCGTCCTGCGTGGGTGCGCTGCCGTTCGCCATCGTCCGGGACCGCCTGCGCGGGGTGATCCGGGTGGACGACGAGCAGATAGCCGAGGCGTTCCGGCTGCTCCTGCTGGAACTGAAGGTGCTGGCCGAGCCGTCGGGCGCGGCCGGCCTGGCCGGCGTACTCCGGCTGTCCGGCAGCAATGCCGAGCAGCCCGGCGGACGGCTGTCCGGCAGCAACGCCGAGCAGCCCGGCGGCCGGGACGCGGAGCGTCAGGCCGGGGTAGATGGCGTCGGCGGGAGTGGTACGCGGCGGCTGCACACGGTCGGTGTGGTGCTGACCGGCGGAAATGTGGAAGCGGACCTGGTCGCCCGACTGGCGACCCCGCATCGGATCGAGGAAGGGGCGGCAGCATGAGCGAGCGTCACAGCGGGGGAGCGCGACGGGACGGCGGCGGCAGGCCGCAGGTGATCGGGGTGCTGTTCGGTGGGCCGTCCGCGGAGCACGAGGTCTCCTGCGCCTCGGCGCTCGGGGTGGCGCGGGCGCTTGTCGGCGGCGGGTACCAGGTCGTGGCGCTCGGCGTCACCCGTCAAGGCCGGCTGCGGCTCGTCCCCGAGGAGACACTGGCCGCCCACATCGACGGTACGGCGGCGGCGCGGGCCATCGACGACCGGCTGTCGGTGACCGGGTCGGCCGTGGAGTTGCGGGCCGGCGAGCGGCCCGGCACCGCACTGGTCACCGGGGCGGAATCGCCCGGCGAGGTGCACGCCGTACTCGACGTGGTCTTCCCGGTCCTGCACGGCCCGTACGGCGAGGACGGTGTGGTGCAGGGGCTGCTCGAATCGCTGGGCGTGCCGTACGTGGGATGCGGGATCCTCGCCTCCGCCGTCGGGATGGACAAGGTGGCGATGAAGCGGGCGCTGCGGGCCGAGGGAGTGCCGATCACCCCGCACGTCTGGTTCGACGAGCACACCTACCGCACCACGGAGGACGTGGAGAAGCTGGTGGTGGGGCTGCGCCGGCCGCTGTTCGTCAAGCCGGCGCGGATGGGTTCGTCGATCGGCATCTCCCGGGTGACCGAGGACGACGACCTGGCCGCGGCGGTGGAAGAGGCGCTGCGGCACGACAACCTGGTGGTGGTGGAGCAGGGTGTCACCGGCCGCGAGTTGGAGTGCGGGGTGCTCGGCGGGACCCGTCCCGAGGCATCCACCGTGGGCGAGGTACGGGTCACCGGAGGCTGGTTCGACTACCAGCAGAAGTACTTCGGCGACGCCGATCCGATGGTGGTGCCGGCGGTGCTGCCCGACGAGGTGACCGAACGGATCCGGGACCTGTCGCTGCGGGCGTTCGCCGCGATCGGCGGCTGGGGGCTGGCCCGCGTCGACTTCCTCTACGACGAGTCGGCCGGCGAGTTGTACGTCAACGAGTTGAACACGATGCCCGGCTTCACCGCGCACTCGATGTACCCGAAGGTGTGGGCGGCTGCCGGGGTCGGCTACCAGCAGATCGTCGACCGGCTGGTCGCGCTCGCCGTCGAACGGCGGGCGAGCCGTCCCACCAGCCAGGAGGGTCAGGCGTGATCCTGCTCTGCGATCCCCGGGTGGCGGCGGTGCCCGGCGTGGACGACGGTGACCCCCTGGTCGACCTGCGGGACGTACCCGAACTGCGGCTCGACGGTCGGGCCGCCGATCCGGCCGGGGCGTACGCCCGGTTGCGTCAAGGTGTGGTGGAGCGTCTGCTGGCCGCGCAGCGCACCCTGCCCGACGGCCTGCGCCTGCTGGTCATCGAGGGATACCGGCCGTACGAGGCGCAGCTGAACATCTTCACCGCCTACCGCGACGAGTTGCGCCGCAACCATCCGGACTGGTCGCCGCAGCGGGTGTACGAGGAGACCACCAAGTTCGTCTCCCCGGTGGAGGTGGCGCCGCACAGCACCGGCGGGGCGGTGGACCTGACCCTGTGCACCGCCGATGGGATCGAGGTGGACATGGGCACCGCGGTGGACGCCACCCCCGAGGCGAGCGGAAACGCCTGCTTCACGGCCGCCACGTCGATCGGCGCGCCGGCCCGCCGGCACCGGCGGATCATGGGTGCCGCGCTGGCCTGCGCGGGACTTGTCAACTACCCCACCGAGTGGTGGCACTGGTCTTACGGCGACCGGTACTGGGCACTGATGACCGGGGCACCGCACACCCGCTACGGCCCGCTGTGAGAGTGAGGGGCGGCGTCATCCTGTGCGGGCACGGTGTCGGAGAGTCGATGTGAAGTTTGTTTCCGATCCACCTGAACCCGACAGCGCTCCCAGGCCGTACCAGCATCCGAAGCAGATGCCGAGGTACGGGAGGCGACAGGTGAAGGTGCAGCGCAAGCACATGCTGGCGGCGGGGGTGGCGGTGATGGCCGCCGGGGCCTTGGCGGTGAGCACCGGGCTCGGCTTCGCCGACAGCACGCCGACCGCCCAGAGCGTCTGCCCCGGCTCGATCACCTTCTCGGCCGAAGGGGGTGCCCCGGCCGCCACCAGCAACCAGTTCCCGGTCGGGACCCGACTGCGGGTGACAAACCTGGACAACGCCAGGACGGCGGAGGTGACAGTGGTCGGGCCGTCGGGCAGTTGCGTACTGCTCAACTCCGCCGCGATGGACCTGGTCCGCGAACCGGGGAAGAACGTCATCCGACGTAACGTGGTCGAGCGGCTGGGCGGTGTCGCCGTACCGCCCAGGCAGCCGGGCCAGGTCGCCGACCGGCCCGGCGTCGCGTCACCGCCCGCGGTCCGCCCGGTCGACGGGTCGGCCTGTCAGGGCGCGATCACCTTCTTCGAGGAAGCCGCCGCCCCGGCCGCCACCAGCGACCGGTTCCCGGTCGGCACCCGGCTGCGGGTGACGAACCTGGACAACAACCGGTCGACAACGGTGACGGTGACCGGTCCGTCGGGCAGTTGCGTGCTGCTCAACTCCGCAGCGATGGAACAGATCCGGGAACCCGGCAAGAACCTGGTCCGCAACAACACAGTCGAACTGCTGCGCTGAGACCGGGCCGGGTGGCTGTCGCGCGGTGCGGACGCGGCAGTCACCCGGCCGTCCAGGGTCACCCGAAGGCGGCGTCGAGGATCTCCATCGCACGGGACAGCTCGTCGTCGGCGATGACCAGTGGGGGCAGGAAACGCAGCACATTGCCGTACGTGCCGCAGGTGAGGGTGAGCAGGCCGGCGGCGTGGCAGGCCGCCGAGATCGCCGCCGTGGCGGCCGGGTCGGGAGTGAGGGTGCCCGGCTGCACGATCTCCACGGCCAGCATCGCGCCGCGACCGCGTACCTCGGCGATCGCCGGATCCCGTTCGGCGATCGCCCGCAGCCGGGCACCCAGTACGGCCTCGATCCGCCGGGCCGCACCGGCAAGGTCCAGCTCGTGCATGGTGTCGATCGAGGCGAGTGCGGCGGCGCAGGCGATCGGGTTGCCCCCGTAGGTGCCACCGAGCCCGCCGACGTGCACCGCGTCCATCAGCTCCGCCCGGCCGGTCACCGCGGCCAGCGGCAACCCACCGGCGATGCCCTTGGCCAGGGTGATCAGATCAGGTTCGACGCCCTCGTGCTGGCAGGCGAACCAGTCGCCGGTGCGGCAGAAGCCGGTCTGGATCTCGTCGGCGATGAAGACCACCCCGGCCGCCGTCGCCCACTCGCGCAGCGCCGGCAGAAAACCCGCCGCCGGTACGACGAAACCGCCCTCGCCCTGGATCGGTTCGATCAGCAGCGCCGCCACGTTCTCCGCACCGACCTGCTTCTCCACCAGCTCGATCGCCCGAGCCGCGGCGGTGGCGCCGTCCAGGCCACCGTCGCGCAGCGGGTACGACATCGGCACCCGGTAGATCTCCCCGGCGAACGGCCCGAACCGGTGCTTGTACGGCATGTTCTTCGCGGTCAGCGCCATGGTCAGGTTGGTCCGGCCGTGGTACGCGTGGTCGAAGACCACCACGGCCGGTCGACCGGTGGCGTGTCGGGCGATCTTTACCGCGTTCTCCACCGCCTCGGCACCGGAGTTGAACAACGCAGAGCGCTTCTCGAAGCCGCCCGGAGTCAGCTCGTTGAGCTGCTCGCAGACCGCCACGTACGACTCGTACGGGGCGACCATGAAGCAGGTGTGGGTGAAGCGTTCGACCTGGGCGCGTACCGCCTCGACCACCTTCGGGGCAGAGTTGCCCACGTTGGTGACGGCGATGCCGGCGGCGAAGTCGATCCACTGGCGGCCCTCGACGTCAGTGAGGGTACCGCCCGAGGCGGTGTCGACATAGGAGGAAATGACGCTGCCGACACCCCGGGCGACGGCCGAACCCCGCCGC
This sequence comes from Verrucosispora sp. FIM060022, assembly GCF_003977705.1. Classification (NCBI taxonomy): domain Bacteria; kingdom Bacillati; phylum Actinomycetota; class Actinomycetes; order Micromonosporales; family Micromonosporaceae; genus Micromonospora; species Verrucosispora sp. FIM060022. The sequence goes on along the minus strand of NZ_RQIV01000003.1, from coordinate 576,545 downwards.
TTGTGCAGCTCCGCTGAAGAGGTCATGAGACTGGTCAGCCCTCGATGTTGTGCATGACGTGCTTGATCCGGGTGTAGTCCTCCAGGCTGTAGATCGAGAGGTCCTTGCCGTGCCCGGAGTGCTTGAAGCCGCCGTGCGGCATCTCGGAGATGAACGGGATGTGGGTGTTCACCCAGACACAGCCGAAGTCGAGCCGGCGGGTCATCCGCATGGCGCGGCCGTGGTCGCGGGTCCAGACCGAGGCGGACAGGCCGTAGTCGACGCCGTTTGCCCAGCGCACCGCCTCGTCCTCGTCGGAGAAGCGCTGCACGGTGATGACCGGGCCGAAGACCTCCTGCTGAATGATCTCGTCGGCCTGCTGCAGACCGGAGACGACGGTCGGGGCGTAGAAGTAGCCACGCTCGCCCACCTGCGTGCCGCCGGTCTGCAGGTTCGCGTGGTCGGGCAGCCGGTCCACGAAGCCGCGTACCCGGGCCAGTTGGTTGGCGTTGTTCAGCGGGCCGTAGAGCACGTCCTCCTCGTCCGGCAGGCCGGTCCTGGTGTTGCGGGCCTGCTCGGTGAGGGCGGCGACGAAGTCCTCGTGGACGCCGGGCGCGGTCAGCACCCGGGTGGCGGCGGTGCAGTCCTGGCCGGCGTTGAAGTAGCCGCCCATCGCGATGGCCTCGGCCGCCGCCGCGATGTCGGCGTCGTCGAAGATCACCACCGGGGCCTTGCCACCCAGTTCCAGGTGGGTGCGCTTGAGGTCGGGCGCAGCGGCGGCGGCGACCTCCATGCCGGCCCGGGTGGAGCCGGTGATCGACACCAGCTGCGGGGTGGGGTGCGCGACCAGGGCACGACCGGTGTCCCGGTCACCGCAGACGACGTTGAACACGCCCGGCGGCAGGACCTCGGCGGCGATCTCGGCCAGCAGCAGCGTCGACACCGGCGTGGTGTCCGACGGCTTGAGCACCACCGTGTTGCCGGCGGCGAGGGCGGGCGCGATCTTCCAGACCGCCATCATCAACGGGTAGTTCCACGGGGTGACCTGGGCGCAGACGCCGATCGGCTCGCGCCGCACGTACGAGGTGTGCCCGGCCATGTACTCGCCCGCCGAACGGCCCTCCAGCAGCCGGGCGGCACCGGCGAAGAAGCGGAACTCGTCCACCGCGGGCGGCAACTCCTCGTCGGCGGTGAGCTGGCGGGGCTTGCCGGTGTTGCGGACCTCGGCGTCGACCAGGTCGGCGGCCCGGGCCTCGACCGCGTCGGCGAGCTTGAGCAGGGCCTTCTGCCGCTCCGCCGGGGTGCTGTCTCGCCAGCTGTCGAAGGCGGTGGCGGCGGCCCGCATCGCCGCGTCGACATCGGCGGTCCCGGAGACCGGGGCCTGGGCGAAGACCTCCCCGGTGCAGGGGTCGATCAGGTCGGCGTAGCCACCGTCGACCGGCTCGACGTACTCGCCGTTGACGAAGTTGCGCAGCTTCTGCTGGTCACTCATGACAGGATCACTCCGAGGGGTCCGGGGGCGCGCTGCGGCGGTTATCGCAACCTTCGTGCCATCTTCGCTACTGAATTCGCGGCAGACAAGGGCCTGGGCGACCGTATCCGTCGGCGCGGCTCTGGATTAGGCTGCGGAACGTGGAGCTCACACCGTTCTTCGTCGCCGGTCGACCCAGCCACGGCACCGACGAGGTGACCGTCCACCATCCGTACGACGGGCGGCCGGTGGGGCGTACCAGCCTCGCCACCGCCGACCAGGTCGAGGCGGCCGTGGCGGCGGCGGCCGAGGTGGCGGCGGAGGCCGCCGCACTGCCCGCGCACGCCCGCGCGGCGGCGCTGGACCACGTCTCGCGCCGGCTCGCCGAACGGGCCGAGGAGATCGCCGCCCTGATCACCGCCGAGAACGGCAAGCCGGTCAAGTGGGCCCGGGCCGAGGTGGGCCGAGCGGTGTCGACCTTCCGGTGGGCGGCCGAGGAGGCCCGGCGCTACTCCGGCGAGCTGCAACGACTCGACACCGACCCGGCCGCCACCGGCCGCATCGCCCTGGTTCGGCGGGTGCCGAAGGGGCCGGTGCTGGGCATCACCCCGTTCAACTTCCCGCTCAACCTGGTGGCCCACAAGGTCGCCCCGGCGCTGGCGGTCGGCGCACCCATCATCGTGAAGCCGGCCCCGGCCACCCCGCTCTCGGCGCTGCTGCTCGGTGAGATCCTGGCCGAGACCGAGCTGCCCGCGGGGATGTTCTCGGTGCTGCCGCTGCCCAACGACCGCGCCGCCGAACTCGTCACCGACCCCCGCCTGCCGGTCGTCTCGTTCACCGGCTCCGGGCCGGTCGGCGCGAGCATCCGCCGATCCGTACCGGACAAGCACGTGACGCTGGAACTCGGCGGCAACGCGGCGGCCCTGATCTGCGAAGACTGGTCCGCCGACGAGGACCTGACCTTCGCGGCACAACGGATCGCCACCTTCTCCAACTACCAGGCCGGCCAGTCCTGCATCGCGGTGCAGCGGGTGTACGTGCACGAGTGGCTCTACGACGGGTTCCTGCCCCGCCTGGTCGCGGCCGTACGGGAGTTGCGTGCCGGCGACCCGACCGACCCACTGACCGACGTCGGTCCGCTGGTATCCGTCGACGCCGCCCGCCGGGTGGAGGCCTGGGTGGACGAGGCGGTGGCGGCAGGCGCCACCATCGAGACCGGCGGCCAGCGGGACGGCGCGACCTATCCACCCACCGTCCTGAGCGGAGTGCCTGCGAACGCGAAGGTGTGCACCGAGGAGGTGTTCGGCCCGGTGCTCGTCGTGGACCGGGTCGAGAACGACGCCGCCGGGTTCGCCGCCGTCAACGATTCGGCGTACGGCCTCCAGGCGGGTGTCTTCACCCACCGTCTCGACGTCGCCTTCGCGGCCGCCCGCACCCTGGAGGTCGGCGGGGTGATCGTCGGCGACGTGCCGTCGTACCGCGCCGACCAGATGCCGTACGGGGGAGTGAAGGGCAGCGGTGTGGGGCGGGAGGGGCTGCGCAGCGCCATGGACGACTACACCGACACCCGCGTCACCGTCCTCACCGGCCTAGCGCTGTAAGGAAGGGCACCTTATTAACGCCTCCGGTAGAGGAAGGGCCCCCTATTAACGCCGGAGTGGTTCACCAACTGCCGTCGTCGCGTACCCGAGCCGGGGCGCGGCCGAGCAGCAGGGTGACGAGAGCCTCGTCGATGTTCGCGCCGAGGAACCACTCGCCGGCCTGATCCAGCGCGAAGATCCGGCCGTGCTCGTCGACGGCGATGATGCTGTGCTGGTTCTCCGTACCGATGGGGAACAGTCGTGCCCCGATCACCGCTGCGAAGTCGGCAAGCGTGTCAGCGGTGTGCGCGACCTGCCGAGGCCGAATGTCGAACCGGGAGATCCACACCTCTTCCCCCGGGCCGAGCTTGGCCCCGACCAGGCTCGGAAATGCGGTCAGAGTCCGCAGAGCGGCCGGAGGGACGGCGTGTTCATGGGTCTTGCCACGCACCTCTCTGACATCTCGGATGGCTGACGTCGCCACCACCTCGTCGCCGAAATGTGGGCGCCAGCCGGCGGCGACGAGTGCGTTCGTCACATCGGCCGGGAAGCGACCCGGCTCGGGATCGGGTGCGGGCTCGGGATACCACGGTGCGGTCCAGCCGCGTTCGGACCAGGGCAGGACGTTGAAGTGGACGAGGAAGTTGATGCAGGTGTCGCAGGGGCGTTCGACCCGCCCACCCGCCGGGTCGCCCTCCTCCCGGACGAGGTAGCAGTCAAATCGCGCCGCGCTGAGCAGTGCCTCCGCGTCTCCGGCCTCCATCGGGGCGATGCCTTCGGCGGTGCGGCGGTGGTCGTACTCGTGCAGGACGTCGGAGACGACGACCAGTTCGGCGTGCCGGTCGCCGCCACGGACCAGGTGCCCGGCGGGCAGCCCGTCGAGGTACGCGCGGACCAGCGGATGATGGTTGAGCTCGATGTCGCCCTTCGCGCCGTGCGCGGTGAAGATGCGGCCCTCGATGGTCAGGTGTGCCGCGGTGGTCGGCGTGGGTAGCCGACGGATCTCGCGCAGCAGTTGGCCGGCCGGATCCACGGTGCGGGGGGCCGGCGGGCCGGTGGGGCGACCGCGGCGGAAGAGTTGCTCGACCACGTCGGGCGGCACCCGCGGCCAGGTGGTCACCTCGCCGGTCTCCTTGTCGACCACGGTGGTCGGCAGGTCACCGGGCATGGACCTGACCTGAGTGGACACCGTCGAGGTGATGACGTACCCGAGGTCGAACTCCGTGACCATGGGACGGCACTCGTGACCCAGGCGCTGTGAGTCGCGGCGGGCCCATACCGCCGCGATCTGCTCGGCCTGCTCGCGGTCAATCACACCGCGAACCTACCGGACAACGCGAATTCGTGGCAGCCGGTATGGTTCGGCTTACCGACGGTTACGAGAGGGGTGGCGTTGACCGACAGCGTGAACCGTGATGCCAATCGTGCCCTCCGGGCCCGCTTCGACGAGGTGTACGGGCAGTATCAGCAGCTGCGGTCCGGTTTGGACGAACTGCAGACCAGGCTTGCCGAGCTGCGGGTGACACAGCGCTCCGACGACGGCCAGGTGACCGCGACCGTCGGCGCTCAGGGCGAGCTGATCGCGGTGGACCTGAATCCCTCGATCTACCGTGACCACGACGCCAAGGCGCTGAGCGCGAAGATCACCGCCACGGTACGGCGGGCCGCCGCCGCCGCGACGACGGCCACCCAGGATCTCGTGAGCACCTACCTGCCGACCCGGTCCGGGGCCGCCGACTTCCTGCGTACCGGTGATTTCGGCACCCTGCTCGGCCGGGCCGACACCGTGCTGCGACGGAGCGAGTGATGGCCGGACAGCTCTGGCTCGACCCGTCGCGGGCCCGTCGCGGCGGCGCGGACCTGACCCGGGCGGGCGAGGCGGTGGCCGGTCGGCATGCCGAGGCCGGTGCCGCGATAGCGGCGGCCAGCAGCCGGCGGCCCTGGGGCCGCGACGACATCGGCGCGGCGTTCGAGCGGCAGTACCGGGGCTACGAGGAGATGGCACTGCGGGTCTGGGCGGGCGTCGGACGACGGCTGGCCGAACTCGGCGGGGACGTGGTCCGCTCGGTCGAGACCAACCAACAGACCGACGCGGCCAGCGGCGCCCGGTTCGACCGCATCTCCGACCCGCGCCCCCGGCGCTGATCCGGGCCGGGAATCTCCGATGACGCTGTTGCCGAGCCCGATTCCGCACCCGCTGGACTATTCACCGTGGGACCTGCCGGGCTGGATCTACGAGGCCCTCGACTGGGTGATCGGCGTCGAATGGCCGGAAGGCGACGAGCGCGCCGTCTGGGATCTGGCCGACCAGTGGTACGCGGTGGCCGCATCCCTCGCCGGCCCGCAGGCGGATGCGAGCACCGCCGCCGCCGAGGTGCACCAGGGTTACGGCGGCGTCGGTGCGGTCGCGGCCGCGTTCGGCGGGGCGTGGCGGCGGGTGGCCGATGGCGAGGATGCCCCACTGCCGGTGCTGCTCGCGGTCAGCCACGACCTGGGACGGGTGGTGGAGGAGTGCGGGTGCGACATCGAGGGCGCCAAGCTCGAAGTCTGGATCGAGCTGGGCATCCTGGTGGTCGAGTTGTTGGCCTTGGCGGTGGCGGCGGTGCTCACCGCCGGGGCTGCTTCGCCGGCCGCCGCCGGGGTGATCGCCGCGACCCGCTTCATCGTCCAGCAGATCTTCCGGCGTCTGCTCGCCCAGCTGGCGCGCAAGTCGCTGAAGCAGGGCCTCAAGGAAGTCGGCGAACGCGCGGCGAAGCAGGTGACCACCACGGGTGCGCGCGGGCTGGCCCGGCACGCCGCCCGAGAAGGGTTGACGGAGGCGGCCCAGGAGGCCGGGGTCAACCTGGCCACCCAGGTTTATCAGCAGAGCACCGGCCGTCGGCACGAGTTGGACGTGACCGACCTGAGCACGAACGCGATCGGCGGCCTGGCCGGCGGGGCGGCGGCGTCACTGGCCGGTCTCGGCCGGCACGCCACTGGTGGGGGTGCCCGGATGGCCGAACACCTGGGCCGGGAGATGACCGGCGAGGTGATCGCCGACCAGGCCGCGAGTCTGGCCACCGGGCAGGGGTTGACGTCGCTGGAGGATGCCGCCCGGGCGGCTGCTTCGGGTGCCCGTGGCTCGGCCACCGGTCAGGCTGACCGGGCGTTGCAGGCCCGGCTCGACGGCCAGTTGGCCGCCCTGTCCGGTCCGGCGCTCCCGTCGGTGCTGCCCGGGCCGGCCATCCCGGCGCCTGCTGCCCCAGAGCTGACGCTACCGCTCGCCGGCGGAGCATCGACGCAGCCAACGCCCGTCGTGGAGTCGGCGCAGGGCGCGGCGATCCCGGCTCAACGGACCTCGACCGAACCACCTGCCGTCGGGCCGATGGGTTCGACGTCGCCGGCTGCCGGGCCCGCGCTGCCCCTGCCGGCAGCCGATGGCGGTGTGGACCTGGAGCCGCCTCATGGCGGTGGGCCGGTGAGTCTTGCCGGATCCGCCCTGAACGAAACGGTGCACCGCCCGCCGGATCCGGGCCTGACTACAGAGTCGGCCCCGACTCCGGGCTCGGCTCTGACCACTGAGCTGGGCTCGACTCCGGAATCGACCCGGCCGGGCCGCGAGGTCCCGGCGAGTGCTCAGTCAAGCGTTGCTGCCGTAGGCCCAGCCTCGATGGCCGGACTGGTCGACGTCTCAGGGCCGGCGCTGTCCACGGTCGCGCCACCGTCGGTCGTGCCAGGTGTCGCTACCGGTCCGGACATGACGGCGGCGGGCGGAGTGGCTGGCGGTCTCGCCCCTCCGAGCGGTGCGGCCCATTCGAGCGGTGCGGCCCATTCGAGCGGTGCGGTCCATCCGGGCGGTCCGGTCCATGCGTCGGGCCCGGTGGCCGCGGTCGGCATCAGCGGATCGTCGACTGCGACGGGCTCCGCAGCAGCAGGGCCGGTGATGGACCGGGTGCCGGGCGCGTCGACGGCGACACGGCCGGAGGCAGGTTCTCCCGGCGGTCCACCGTCGCGGCCGGAGCCTTCGCCCGCGCCACCCCGCTCCGCACTTGTCGAAGCGCTCGTTCCGAACGCGCCGACGGTGAACTCTCCGGGGCGTGTCACCCCACCCACAGCGCCGCCGACACGCCCCGATCCCGAAGCCAGCCGGACTGCCGACTACGAGGCTCTCGAACGGCGTCGTTACCAGGGCTATTACGAGTCACAAAGAGCCGGGCATGAGGAAAGCCGCCGGTCTCGTGAGGTTTCCCGGCTGAGGAGTCAGGCGGACGAGCACTACCAGCGCGCCAGCGACTTCACAGCATATGCGCGCCAACTCCACCAGGCGGGCCATCGCGATGCGTCAGCCAACTGGCAACAGGCAGCGAAGGCCGAAACCCGTGCGTACGGGCGGTGTCTGGATCTGGCCGATGCGGTGGCGTCGGGTGCTGTCGTGCCCGACGTGGTGGCCGTCGACCGGCCGGAGGACTTCCATCGGATCAACGACGACGTCGGCGATCTCGCCGTCGGCGCGATCGACACCGGCGATCGTTCCGCCCTGACCGGCGACGACCATCCACCGCCGATCGACCGGTCCCGCCGGTACGGCCAGCCGGGCGGGCTGCGTCCACCACTGGCTCTGCACCAACGGGACGTGGAACAGCAACTGCCCCGCGACGAGGCGGGCAACGTGGTGCGGACCGCCGATCCTCGGGCCGGGGACTGGTTCGGGTTGATGAACGACGGTGGGCCGCGGGCGGACCCGACCCGAGGGATCAACTGCCTGGACTGCACCCTGTCGCTCTACGACACCTGGGTGCACGGGCGTCCCCGGGTCGCGGCGCCACGCACCTTCGACGCGTACCAGGCCGGTGACGTGACTCGGCCGCTCAACGGCGAGCAGGACGGCACCGGGCGGGTCGAGGATGTCACGGGTGGCCGCTTCCAGCGGCTCTGCGACGGCACCGCCCGTACGCCCGTCGAACTGCAACGGGCGCTGGACACCGGCTACCGCAACCTGCGCGACCAACTGGTGCTCGGCGGGCACGGCAGTTTCGCCTTCGTCGTCAACCATCTGGAGCGGGGTGGTGCGCACATCTGGGTGGCGTTGAATCAGAACGGCACGGTGCTCTACGTCGACCCGCAGGTCGGGCTGGTCAGTGATCAACCGCTGTACCGGTACCACGGGCCGGCGCACCCGTTCAACGCGGTCGACGCGGACGTGCTGGTGCTCGACGGCGGTGCCCGGCCGATGCCGTTGGCCGGGTTGCGTCGGGGCATCTACAGCCAGCGACCGGATCTGCCCCGATATCCGCCCGCCGAGGAATTCGAGGGGTACGGCGATCCGTACCTCAACCGGGTGCACCTGCTCGGCGATTCCGGCTGAGCGTCTCCACCCGGCCGAGGTGACGTGGACTGCTCTGGGCCGGGACGAAACGCGCTTGCCCAACCCGGCACGAACGATAAGGGTCGGGACATGACGGATTTCGATTCCTCGGCCGACCATCCGATCCGACGCTTCGGCTGGTCCAACATGTTCGTCCGACCCGAGGACGATCCGCGTGCCGACGGTGGGTTCGACGGCGAGCGGGAAACCCTCGTCGGTTATCTGCGCGACCAGCGACTGACCCTGGAGATGAAGTGTTCCGGCCTGGACGCGGCGGCGTTGGCCCGTCGGTCCGTACCACCGTCGACCATGTCGCTGCTCGGCCTGGTGCGGCACCTCGCCGAGGTGGAGCGCGGCTGGTTCCGGCGCACGATGGCAGGACTGGACGCGCCGCGCATCTGGTGCAGCGAAACCGAACCGGACGCGGACTTCGACGGTGCGTTGCCCGACCCGGAGGTGGTCGACGAGGCGTGGCGGGCCTGGCGGGCGGAGGTCGAGTTCGCGGAGCGGTTCGTCGCGGAGACGGCGGATCTCGGGATGCGGGGGCGTCGCGGCGACGAGGCGTATCCGCTGCGCGACATCCTGGTGCACATGATCGAGGAGTACGCCCGGCACAACGGCCACGCGGACCTGCTGCGCGAACGGATCGACGGCCGCGTCGGCCAGTGACCGTCTCGGAAGACCACGACCGGGCAGCGTGACAGTTCGGGACGGGTCATCGACCGCCCGGGAAGGCAGGTGGCCGTCGGGCATGGGCGAGGCTCACGCCGGTGTGGTGTGCGGCCGTCGCCGGCGTGGCGGGTCGCACATCCGGGGTGGTCGATGACGAGCCGAGTGTGGGCGCCGGTAGTAGCCTGACCGGCGGTTCCCCCGTCGGGGGAGGAACGGTGGGAGCTCATGTCGGTAGGTCGCCGCGCGGCGCGGCTCGCGACGGTCTGCGTGTTCCTCGGCGGGCTGGTGATGCTCGGTGGCGCACCGGCGCATGCCGACGAGGACCGCGTGCGGGTGCGGTCGGCCGGCAGCTTCACCGCGGGCCGCGCCGCCCAGGACGTCCGGTTGGAGGTACGCAAACGTACCGACGGCTGTGTACGGGTGCGGGGCGCGCTGGGGCTGAGTCTGCCCGGCGTCCGACCCGAGCAGGTCACTGTCCAGGCGGAGGTCGACCGCCGATGGGTGTCCGTGCCGGTCTCCGGCACCGACGGGCTGGTGACCACCGCGCCGGTCGCCCCGGCCAGGGACGAACTCTGCAAGCGCAAGGGCACGGTGATCCGCTACCGGGTGGCGTTCGGCGCCGACGCTCCCGGGGGCCGGCTGGTCGTGACGGGCGAGGCGGTCACGGCGCGCGGTGTCCTGCTGGGGCGCGCCGTCGCGGAGTCCCAGGTGAACGGTGGCCGGGTCGCCCCGACACCGTCCCGCTCGCCGTCTCCCACCCCCACCCTGGACGAGGTGGTCGACACGCCGCCCGCGCCCACTGCGACGGTGGCGTTGGCGGCGGACACCCCGGGGGAGATGAGCCAGGCGGCCAACCAGTCCGGCGGCATCTCGTCGGTGATGTACGTCGGCATCGCCATGGTCGCGGCCGGTGCCCTGCTCATCGGGCTGCTGGTGTTCCGCTCGCGCCGGGATCGGCGACGGCGTGGCGAGCAGGTCGACGTCCCGCTGCCGGGTAATCCGGCCGGCACCACCTACCGTTCCACCCGATCTCCGGCGCCGACGCCACCCGGTCCGCAGGTGCTGCCGCCACCCGGTCCGCAGGCAGTGCCGCCGGCAGCACCCGGCCAGGTGTACGGGACGGGTCGACCGCCCACGCCCCGCGTTTACGGCGGTACGCCGACGGCCCGACCCGCCGGCGGCCTGTACGGCGCGCGGCCGACCGGTGCCGGCGACCAGAGCCCGACCGAGACCGCTCCTGGCGTCTCCAGCTCTGCGCCCGTACCGCCGGTGTCGGGGTCTGCTGCCGTGCCGCCGGTGTCTGCGCCGCCGGCGCAGGGCGGGTCGCCGGGGTGGCAGGACCCGCCGCCGCCCGCCGTGCCAGGTGACGATCCGAGGTACGGGGGCGGGCTGCCCGGCTGAGCCGGGGTGGGGGCCGCGCCTCCGATACGCTCAGCTTTGTTGACGGACCGCAGTCGAGGAGTGGAACCGGTGTCTGATCTGTCCCAGATCGTCAAGGCGTACGACGTCCGTGGGACGGTGCCGCAGCAGTGGGACGAGGGGGTTGCCGCCGCCTTGGGCTCCGCCTTCGCGCAGATGCTCGACGCCACCGGCGATGCGGGCAAGGCCGTGCTGATCGGGCACGACATGCGTGCCTCCGGTCCGGCGTTGGCGGACGCTTTCGCCGCCGGCGTACGCGCCGAGGGGCGTGCGGTCATCGAGATCGGGCTCGCCTCGACCGACATGATCTACTACGCCTCCGGTTCGTTGGATCTGCCCGGTGCGATGTTCACCGCCAGTCACAATCCGGCGCAGTACAACGGCATCAAGATGTGCCACGCGGGGGCCCGCCCGGTCGGGCAGGACACCGGGCTGGCCGAGGTTCGTGAACGGGCGCAGGCGCTGCTGGACAAGGGCGAGCCGGTGGGTGAGCCGACCGCGCCGGTGCACCGGCAGGATCTGCTCGCCGACTACGCGGCGCACCTGCGCACGTTGGTGGACCTGTCCGGCATCCGGCCGCTGACCGTGGTGGTGGACGCGGGCAACGGCATGGCCGGGCACACCGTGCCCAGCGTGCTCGGCGACGCCGCGTTGGCGGCCCTGCCGTTGCGGATCGTGCCGATGTACTTCGAGTTGGACGGCACGTTCCCCAACCACGAGGCCAACCCGTTGGACCCGGCCAACCTGGTCGACCTGCAACGCGCGGTGGTGGCGCACGGCGCGGACATCGGCCTGGCGTTCGACGGGGACGCCGACCGCTGCTTCGTCATCGACGAGCGCGGCGAGCCGGTCTCGCCGTCGGCGATCACCGCGCTGGTCGCGGCCCGGGAGCTGGCCAAGCACCCCGGCTCGACGGTGATTCACAACCTGATCACCTCGCAGGCGGTGCCGGAGATCATCCGTGAGCACGGCGGCGAGCCGGTGGTGGCCCGGGTGGGTCACTCCTTCATCAAGGCGGAGATGGCGCGTACCAACGCGATTTTCGGTGGTGAACACTCCGCCCACTACTACTTCCGGGATTTCTGGTTCGCCGACACCGGCATGCTGGCCGCGATGCACACCCTGGCCGCGCTCGGCGAGCAGCCGCAGCCGCTCTCCGTGCTCGCCGCCGAGTACGAGCGGTACGTCGCCTCCGGCGAGATCAACTCCACGGTGACGGACCAGGCCGCCAAGGTCGCCGAGGTGCGGGCCGCCTACCCGGATGCCGAGGTCGACGAACTGGACGGATTGACCCTGCGCTTCCCGGACGGGGCGTGGTTCAACCTGCGTGCCTCGAACACCGAGCCGTTGCTGCGTCTCAATGTCGAGGCGCCCACTGCGCAGCGAATGACGTCGCTGCGCGACGACGTGCTCGACCGGGTACGCCGATAAGATCGCTCGCGCCGTTCGGTGCCGCCGATCGGTGAAACCGCATACGTGGAAGGAGCCGCGCCGTGGCCCTCGACCCGCAGTTGCTGGAAATCCTCGCCTGCCCGGACACCCACCATGCCCCGCTCGACTACGACGCACAGGCGCAGACGCTGACCTGCACCGAGTGTGGCCGGATCTTCGAGGTCCGTGACGACGTCCCGGTGCTGCTGCTGGACGAGGCGCGCGGCCCTGCGGAGCGGTCGTGATCGACGGGACGGCCGGGGTCAGCGGCCACCGCCACGCCGACGACCAACTGCTCGACGACCCGAAGGCGCTGGCCGAGCGGGACCCGGGCGGCATGCTGCGGCACACCGCCTCGGCCGGCGCGCAGGTACGCGAGTCCGCCGCGCTGGCCGCCGAGGCGAACCTGTCGATGCTCGCCGACGACGGCCGTCCCCGCGCGGTGGTGATCGCCGGCATCGGCACCGCCGGGCGTACCGGTGACGTGCTGGCCACGGTCGCCGGGCCGCGCTGCCCGGTGCCGGTCATTGCGCACCGCAGCGCGGGCGTGCCGGGCTGGGTCGGTGCCGCCGACGTGGTGATCGCGGTCAGCGCCTCCGGTCGCAGCCCGGAGGCGCTCGGTGCGGCCGAGGCGGCGCACCGCCGTGGTGCCCGGCTGGTGGCCGTCGGTCCGGCCGACTCCCAGTTGCAGTCACTGGCCGAGCGGGCTCGTGCCCCGTTCATTCCGGTGCCCCGCCGGGCGCCGGCGCGGGCCAGCCTCTGGGGTCTCACTGTGCCGGTGCTGCTGGCCGCCCGGGCGCTCGGTCTGGTGAAGGTCAACGAGGCGGACCTCGCCGAGACGGCGGCCCGGCTGGACGCCGACGCCGACCGCTGCCGGCCCACCGCGGAGTCCTTCGTCAACCCGGCGAAGTCGCTCGCCCTCGGCCTGGCCGGCTCCATCCCGATCGTGTGGGGTTCGTCCCCGCTCGCCTCGGTCGCGGCTCGCCGGTTCGGTGACACCCTGTCGGCCAACGCCCGCTACCCGGTGGTCACCGGGGCGCTCGGCGAGGCGGGCCGGGGTCGGGTCGGTCTGCTCGACGGCGTCTTCGGCGGCCTCGCCGAAGGGGAGCGGGACATCTTCGCCGACCCGGAGGAGTCGACGCCCGACGGCACCCGGCTGCGGCTGGTGCTGCTGCGCGACGGTGGCCTGAACGCCGAGGACGACGCCGACGAGCCCCTCGCGGTGGAGGAGCGGCGCGCCGACGCGGTGCAGACGCTCGCCGAGCGCCGGGGCGTACGGTGCGATGTGGTGACCGCCGAGGGCGGCTCGGCGCTGGAACGGCTGGCCTCCCTGGTGGCGGTGCCGGACTTCGCCTCGATCTACCTGGCCCTGGCACACGGCCTGGATCCGATGGCGGTGCCGGCGATCACGGAGATGAAGGAGCTGGCCAACCAGTGACCGGAACGGCGGCGGCATGAGCGCCGGGGGTGGCACCAGGGCGATCGTCGCGGCGTTGCTGGCCAATCTCGGCATCGCGGTGACGAAGTTCGTGGCGTACCTGCTGACGATGTCGTCGTCGATGCTGGCGGAGTCGATCCACTCGGTTGCCGACACCGGAAACCAGGCGTTGCTGCTGGTCGGTGGCAAGCGGGCCCGGCGGGCACCCACCGCGCAGCATCCCTTCGGCTACGGCCGGGAGCGCTACGTCTACGCGTTCATCGTGGCCATCGTGCTGTTCAGCCTGGGTGGGGTCTTCGCGCTCTACGAGGCGTGGCACAAGTGGTCCGATCCGCACGGGATCACCAGCTGGCACTGGGTGCCGGTGACGGTGCTGCTGGTGGCGATCGTGCTGGAGTCGTTCTCGTTCCGTACCGCGATCAAGGAGTCCAACCTGGTCCGGGGCCGTCAGTCCTGGACCAGGTTCATCCGCCGGTCCAAGGCGCCGGAGTTGCCGGTGGTGCTGCTGGAGGACTTCGGCGCCCTGGTCGGTCTGCTCTTCGCGCTGTTCGGTGTGGGAATGACCCTGGCCACCGGCGACGGCCGGTGGGACGCGGCGGGCACCGCGATGATCGGCCTGCTGCTGGTCACGATCGCGATCGTGCTCGCCCTGGAGACCAAGAGCCTGCTGCTCGGGGAGGGTGCCGAGCCGGCCGAGATCGCCGCCATCGAGCAGGCGGTCACCGGCGGGCCGGAGGTCGAGCGGATCATCCACATGAAGACGCTCTATCTCGGTCCGGATGAGTTGATGGTGGCCGCGAAGATCGCGGTGGCGCGCTGGGAGACCGCCGAGGAGTTGGCGCGCGGTATCGACGCGGTGGAGGCCCGGATCCGTGCGGCGGTGCCGACCGCCCGGGTGATCTATCTGGAGCCGGACATCTACCGGGGAGAGGTCGGGCCGGCGGAGGCGTCCGGTCGATCGGGGAGCTGACCGGTGGAACTGCTGTACGGGCCGATCAAGGACTACGCGTGGGGTTCCCGCTGCGCCATCGCCGAGTTGCAGGGGCGTCCGGTGCCCAGCGAGGGCCCGGAGGCTGAACTCTGGTTGGGCGCTCATCCGGGCGCGCCGGCCAGCGTCGACCGGGACGGTGGCCGGGTCGCCCTGACCGAGGTGCTCGCCGCCGATCCGGCCGGCTGGCTCGGCCAGCGGGTCGTCGACCGGTTCGGCGCGCGACTGCCGTTCCTGCTGAAGGTGCTGGCCGCCGCGGCGCCGCTGAGCTTGCAGGCCCATCCGGACGCCGAGCAGGCCCGAGCGGGGTACGCCGCCGACGATGCCCGGTGCGACGGGCACCGCAACTACGTCGACCCGTTCCACAAGCCGGAGTTGCTGGTGGCGCTCGGGCCGATGGAGGCGCTGTGCGGTTTCCGGGATCCGGCGGTCTCGGCCGAGGTGTTGGCCGGGCTTGGCGTACCGGCGTTGGGGCCGGTGCTCGATGCGCTCGACGCCGGTGCGGCCGGGCTGGCCGAGGCCGTACGCCTGCTGCTGACCTGGCCGGCGGCGGACCGTGCCGGGCTGGTGGCGGCGGTGCGGAAGGCGGCGGTGGTCGGGCCGGACGCGGAACTTGTCGAGCTGCTGGCCGAGGCATACCCGGCCGATCCGGGGGTGGTGGTGGCGTTGCTGCTCAACCGGGTGCGGTTGGCGCCGGGCGAGGCCATCTGGATGCCGGCCGGAAATCTGCACGCCTACCTGCGCGGTACGGGTGTGGAGGTGATGGCGGCCAGTGACAACGTCCTGCGCGGCGGGCTCACTCGCAAGCGCGTCGACGTGGCCGAGCTGCTCCGGGTGCTTCGCTTCGAGGTGCTCGACCAGCCGGTGGTGGCGCCTCGACCGGTTGCGGACGGGGTGGTGACCTGGCCGGTCCCGGTGGCGGATTTCGCATTGCACCGGGTGACGGTGGGTCGGCAGCCCGAGGTCACCTTGACGGTGCCGGGGCCGTGGCTGGTGTTGTGCACGTCCGGGCAGGTCGACGTCGCCGACGTGGTCGCCCCGGTGACGCTCGGGCCGGGGCAGGCCGCGGTGGGGTCCGCCGCCGGCGGGTCACTCACGGTCAGCGGTGCGGGTGAGGTGTACGTCGCGTCGCCGGGCCTCTGCTGAGTCGTCTGATCGAACCGCAGGGTGTCCGGCCTGGCCGGCGCGCGTCGAAGCAGGTCCGACCCGGCAACACGCGAGTCCGACTTTTCCGGAATAGCTTGACTCGATGCATGCGGAGTGTGACTCTATGAGTGCGTAGCGTTATCGCGACGAAGGTCCGAGAACGCGCGGGGGAACCAAACCGGGGGGATGTGCGGGGCGGCTGGAGATGGGCGGTGAAACGTCCGTCACTAGTCGCCCCGTGCGCTGTTTGCCCTCACGCCAGCCGTGATCGGGTAGGCGCGCGTAAAGTGGGAGGTTGCGCAGCACAATCGTCCGACAGGAGCTTTTATGACCAGCACCCTCCCGGCGTCCGCCAGCGGCACGTCGCCGAATGCCCGGCCGCGCACTCTCGCCGAAGGCGACTTCCGGGTGGCGGATCTGTCACTCGCCGAGTTCGGGCGCAAGGAGATCCGCCTCGCGGAGCACGAGATGCCCGGCCTGATGGCGATCCGCCGCGAGTTCGCCGAGGCGCAGCCTCTCGCGGGGGCGCGGATCACCGGTTCGCTGCACATGACGATTCAGACCGCCGTCCTGATCGAGACCCTGGTCGCGCTCGGCGCCGAGGTCCGCTGGGCCTCCTGCAACATCTTCTCCACCCAGGACCACGCCGCCGCCGCGATCGTCGTCGGCCCGGACGGCACCCCCGACGCCCCCGCCGGCGTTCCGGTGTACGCCTGGAAGGGCGAGACGCTCCAGGAGTACTGGTGGTGCACCGAGCAGGTGCTCGACTGGCCCGACGGGCAGGGCCCGAACATGATCCTCGACGACGGTGGGGACGCGACCCTGCTCGTCCACAAGGGAGTCGAGTTCGAGAAGGCCGGTGTCGTACCGCCGGTCGAGTCCGCCGACTCCGAGGAGTACGCGGTCATCCTCGGTCTGCTGCACCGTTCGCTCGCCGAGGACGGCCAGCGGTGGACCCGGATCGCCGCCACCATCAAGGGCGTCACCGAGGAGACCACCACCGGCGTGCACCGGCTCTACGAGATGCACCGCGCCGGCACCCTGCTCTTCCCGGCGATCAACGTCAACGACTCGGTCACCAAGAGCAAGTTCGACAACAAGTACGGCTGCCGTCACTCGCTCATCGACGGCATCAACCGGGCCACCGACGTGCTGATCGGCGGCAAGATGGCGGTCGTGCTCGGCTACGGCGACGTGGGCAAGGGCTGCGCCGAGTCGCTGCGTGGCCAGGGCGCCCGGGTCGTGGTCACCGAGGTCGACCCGATCTGCGCCCTCCAGGCGGCGATGGACGGCTACCAGGTCGCCACCCTCGACGACGTGGTCGAGATCGCGGACATCTTCATCACCGCGACCGGCTGCTTCGACGTGATCACCAACGAGCACATGGCCCGGATGAAGCACCAGGCCATCGTCGGCAACATCGGTCACTTCGACAACGAGATCGACATGGCCGGTCTGGCCAAGCGCTCGGACGTCACCCGGGAGAACATCAAGCCGCAGGTGGACCTCTGGAAGTTCGACGACGGTCACGCGATCATCGTGCTCTCCGAGGGACGTCTGCTGAACCTGGGCAACGCCACCGGTCACCCGAGCTTCGTGATGTCGAACTCGTTCGCCAACCAGACGATCGCCCAGATCGAGCTGTTCACCAAGACCGAGGAGTACCCGATCGGCGTCTACGTGCTGCCCAAGCACCTGGACGAGAAGGTCGCCCGGCTGCACCTGGCCGCCCTCGGTGCCAAGCTCTCCACGCTCACCAAGGAGCAGGCCGCCTACCTCGGCGTCGCCGTCGAGGGTCCGTTCAAGCCGGATCACTACCGCTACTGATCAGGTCGTCGAACCGGGTCGACCCTGCCTCGGGTCGGCCCGGTTCGGCATGTCCGGCCGGGCCGCGGGTCAACGTGGGTTACTGCGACGGCCGGGGCGGATCCAGGTCCAGACGCACCAGATCAGCCAACCCACCGACACCAGCGCGGCCAGGGTACGTAGCCGCAGCGCGCTGAGCAGCAGCACCAACGCGAGTACCGCCAGCCACGGCCCGAAACCTCTCACCATTGCCTCCTGGTGTCCGCTCGACACCGGCCACCGGCATCGTTCGCGTCTCAGTGTCCGCCCGTCCCGTCGGCCCCGCTGCGGCGGGCCGGCACCGACGGGCGTACGCCGACCAGACCGCCCGGCGCGGCCTGCCCCGCCTCGACCGCCCTCGGGCTCGGCACCGGACCTGGGACCGAGGTCGGCACAGGGTCGGGCAGCGGCGCGGTGAGCGTCGGCTCGGCCGACCGGAAGGTCGGTGTCGAGCCCAGTTGCGGCCACAGCGCGGCGGTCAACCCACGTTCACCGGCGAGCCGCTGGCGGGCTCGTCGGTGCCGCTCGCCCAGCACGGCGGCCAGGTAGACCGACTCCGGCAGCCCCGCTGGTGGCGGCGGACCGGTGGTCGCGGCGACCTCCCGCCACAACTGCCGGGCCAGATCGCTGCGGGCCGGCTCGGCGAACTGGTGGGACCGGGTCAGATACTGCCGGGTGGCCAGCGCCAGGCTCGGGTCCAACCGGCTCAGATCCAGCGTGTACGCCCAGGAGGTCAGCACCGGCAGCGGGGCCGGCACCGGACGCCAGCTGACCGCGGTGCGGGTGTGCACGACAAGCGTGCCCGCCACCAGGTCACCGAGGCGTCGACCCCGGGCGTCGGTCAGCATCACCGTCGCACCGGCGACCCAGGACAGCAGCGGCAGCACCAGCCCCGGCCACTCGACGGCGACCCCGACCAGCGCCCGGGTCAGCGACTGGCGCAGCCCCACCGGGCCACCGTCGTGGCTCACCACTCGCAGCCCGACCGCGGCCTTGCCCGGCGTGCGTCCTTCGTTGAGCCGTTCGAAACACACCGGGTAACCGATCAGCAGCAGGACCACCCCGACGGTGAGCAACGCCCGTTCCAGGGCCGCGTCGAACAGGCCGTACGGCAGGGCGGCCAGGGTCAGCGCGGTGATCACGACGAGCAGCAGGCCGAAGACCAGCTGAAGCAGCACGTCGATCAGCAGCGCGAGCACCCGGGAGCCGATTCGGGCGGCCCGCACGTCCAGCCGTACGGCCTCTCCGCTGACCAGATCGGCGTCACCGGCGGCCGGGGCGGTCCACCGCGCTGCTGTGCTCATCTACGACAGTGAACACTATGATCGCGCGGACGGGGGTGGCTGGCGGTGGATCTCGACGCGTACGTCGCGGAGCATGGCGGGGAGTGGCGTCGGCTGAGCCAGCTCTGTGACCGGCGGCGTCTCGACGCCGCCGAGGTCGACGAGTTGGTGGCGCTCTACCAGCGGGTCACCACTCACCTGTCGGTGCTGCGCAGCCGCTCTCCCGATCCGGCGCTGCTGGGCGAACTGTCCCAGGTGGTGCTCCGGGCCCGCGCCCGGCTCACCGGCCGGCCCCGGCCGTCCTGGGCGGCGGTACGCGGGTTTATGTTTGCCGGTTTTCCCGGGGCGGTCTGGCGGGCGGCACCGTGGTGGTGCGCGGTGGCCACCGTCTTCACCCTGCTCACCTTCACGCTCATCGGGTTCGTCGCGGACAACCCGGAGACCGCTGCGGCCTTCATCGGTGACGAGGAGGCGGCGCACCTGGTCGAATCCGGATTCGCCGGCTACTACACGGAGTTCTCCGCGCCGACGTTCGCCTTCCACCTCTGGACGCACAACGCCTGGTTGGCGGCGAAGTGCCTGGCCGCCGGGGTGCTCATCGTCCCGGTCGGCTACCTGCTCTGGCAGAACGTGCTGAACATCGGGGTGGTCGGTGGGGTGATGATCTCCTACGGCCGGGCGGACGTCTTCTTCGGCCTGATCACCCCGCACGGGTTGTTGGAGCTGACCGGGGTCTTCGTCGCCGCCGGGGTGGGGCTGCGTACCGGCTGGGCCTGGATCTCGCCACCGGAGCAGCTGACCCGGGGGCAGGCGGTGGCTCGGGCGGGCCGCGACGCCATCCTGGTCGCCCTCGGCCTGGTCGGGGTGTTCGCGGTCGCCGCGGTGATCGAGGCGTTCGTGACCCCCGCACCCGTGCCGACGGCCGTACGCATCGCCGTCGGTGCCGCCGCCTGGCTCGCCTTCCTGGCCTACGTCGTGCTGCTCGGCTCCCGGGCCAGAGCCGACGTCGACGATCGGTGACGGCGCGGGCCGCGACGAGGTCGGCTCAGAGCCGGCCGGCGGCCTTGAGGCGCAGGTAGGCGTCGGCCAGGGCCGGCGCCAGCCGAGGGGCGGGCACGTCCACCACAGCGACGTCGTAGCGGGCCAGCGCCGCCGTCAGGCGGTCACGTTCGGCGAGCGTACGCCAGGCAGCGGCGGCGTTGTAGGCGTCTCGCGGGTGGCGGGGCGGTGTGCTGGTGAGCGCGGTCAGCACCGGATCCTGGGCCGCCGCCACCAGCACCCGGTGCCGGGCGGCGAGCCGGGGCAGCACCGGCAGCAGTCCCGACCCGAGCGCCCCGGGCTCCAGCGAGGTGAGCAGCACCACCAGACTGCGCGGCCGGTGGCGGCGCAGCAACTCGCCCGCGATCAGCTGGAAGTCGGTCTCGACAAGCGCCGGTTGCAGGGGGGCCAGCGCATGTGCCAACCGGGGCCACTGGGCCGGTCGCTCGGCGCCGCCGACCGAGGCACGCGAGACGGCATCGGCGGCCAGCACGTCCACCCGGTCACCGGCCCGTGCGGCCAGGGCGGTGAGCAGCAGGGCCGCGTCGATCGAGGCGTCCAGCCGGGGCTCGTCGCCGAGCAGTACGGCGGAGGTGCGGCCGGTGTCCAGCACGCACACCAGCCGCCGGTCCCGTTCCGGCCGCCAGGTGCGTACCAGCACCTCGGCCCGGCGGGCGCTGGCCCGCCAGTCGATGGACCGTACGTCGTCGCCGGGCACGTACTCGTGCAGGGTGTCGAACTCGGTGCCCGCGCCGCGTCCCTGGCCGACCTGCGTGCCGTCGATCACTCGCAGCCGGGACAGCTTCTCGGGCAGATGCCGGCGGGAGTCGAAGCGGGGCAGCACCCGCAGCGTCCACGGTGGGGTGGGCGGACGGCCGGTGCGCTGCCGGAACGCCAACCCGAGCGGCCCGAGCGAGCGGACCGTCAGCGCCACCGCCGGCCGGTCACCGCGGCGGGTCGGGGTGAGCCGGCTGGGCAGGGCCGCCACGTCACCGGCGGGCACGTGCACGACGCGGTCGGGTGGTACGTCCGGCTGCGCCCCGGCCGACGGCACCCAGGCATCGCGGATCTGGGCGTGCAACGTCCGGCCGGTGTCGTTGTGCAGGTGCACCGTGACGGTGGCGGTCTCACCGAGCCGGACGCAACGCTCACCGTCGCGCTCGACGGTGAGCCCGCGCAGCGGTGCGGCCAGCGCGAAGTCCAGGGCGCACAACACCAGGACCACGCCGGTCATCACCGCCACCCCGATGAAGGGCGCGGGCCAGGCGGGCAGGGTCAGCGCACCGGCCGCGAGCAGTGCTGCCGCCCGCCACGTCATCGTGGTGCGGGCACGGTGGCGAGCACCGAGTCCAGTACGGCGTCCATCCCGACCCCCTCCAGTTCGGCCTCCGGGCGCAGCCGCAGCCGGTGCCGCAGGGTGGGCCGGGCCATCGCCTTCACGTCGTCGGGCACCACGTGGTCGCGCCCGGCCAGCCAGGCCCACGCCTTGGCGGTGCCGAGCAGCGCGGTCGCCCCACGTGGCGAGGCGCCCAGTTCGAGCGCGGGCATGGCGCGGGTGGCCCGGCACAGGTCGACGACGTAGCCGAACAGTGGCTCGGCGACGTGCACCCGGCCGACCGCCGCGCGGGCCACGGCGAGGTCGGTCGCGTCGGCCACCGGGCGTACGCCGGCGGCGGCCAGGTCCCGGGGGTCGAAGCCGGCGTGGTGGGCGCGCAGGACGCCCAACTCCTCCTCACGAGCGGGCAGCGGCACGGTGAGTTTGAGCAGGAACCGGTCCAGTTGCGCCTCGGGCAGCGGGTAGGTGCCCTCGTACTCCACCGGGTTCTGGGTGGCGGCGACGATGAAGGGGTCGGGCAGCGGATGCGGCGTGCCCTCGATGGTGACCTGCCGTTCCTCCATCACCTCCAGCAGGGCGGACTGGGTCTTCGGCGGCGTCCGGTTGATCTCGTCGGCGAGCAGCAGGTTGGTGAAGACGGGTCCTTCCCGGAAGGTGAAGGCCGCGGTACGGGCGTCGAAGATCATTGAGCCGGTCACGTCGCCCGGCATCAGGTCGGGGGTGAACTGCACCCGTCGGGTCGACAGGTCCAGCGCCGCGCCGATGGTGCGTACCAGGAGCGTCTTGGCCACCCCGGGTACGCCCTCCAGCAGCACGTGACCGCGGCAGAGCAGGGCGACGATCAGCCCGGTGACCACCCTGTCCTGCCCGACGACCGCCTTGGCCACCTCGGTACGCAGTCGGTGCAGCGCGGCCCGGCTGGGGTCGGCGGCCAGCGGGTCGCTGAGCGTGGCGGGTCGGGTCACCGGGGGTCTCCTTCGGATCGGGGCAGCGGCGGCCGAACTGGGGACGGTCGCGGGTCGCGAGCCGCGCGATCCAGTTCCTTCGCCAGTTCCAGCAGTTCCTGGTCGGTGTCCGGGGCGTCGCCCTGGAGCAGGTCACGGACGGTGTCCGGATGTTCGCCGGTCTCGGCGGCCACGACGGCAGCCACGTCGGGGGTGCCGGCCGGCAGCTGCAGCCGCCGCCCCAGCCGGTCCTTCGCGGCGGCGCGGAGCACCTCGGCGGTGCTCTGGTGAGCCTTCGCCCGATGGTAGAGCCGGGCCCGGCCGAACACCGTCTCCGCAGCCGGGACGGTCACCGGCAGCGGTTCGGGCGTGGGCGGGCCGAAGCGGCGGGCCCGGGCGATGGCGATCAGCAGCGCGGCCAGCGCGAGCTGTGCAAGCAGCGCCCAGAACCAGGGAGGAAAGGCCGACCAGAGCGGGTTGCTGGTCTGCTCCCGGCCCGGTCCGTCGGAGCCGGAGGCGTTACCGCCCGGTGGTGCGGGCGGCATGGTCTCGGTGCTGTCGCCGGCACCCAGGTCGCCCTGGTCGCCGTCGGGTTCGTCGTAGGGTTCCTCGTCCGGCTCGGACGGCGGTGTGGTCCGCACGGTGCTGGGTGTGGGTGGTGGAGGTGCCGGTCCGTCGAGGTCGAGCCAGAGCACCCGGCCGGTGGTGGCGAGCAGAGCGGTGGCGAAGAGCTCGTTGTCCCACTCGCCGATGCGGCCGTTGCGGAACGGATCACTGGCGCCCACCACCACGTTCTCGGCCGCACCGGGAAGTCGGGCCAGCCCGGCGGAGTAGCAGAGGTCCACCGAGCCGGGCGGGCCGGTGGGGGCGTACCGCTGCCGGGCGACGGCGGCGGTCGCGCCGGTGACCTCGGGCAGTGCGCAGGGCCCGGTGAGGTGTGGGGTGACGGCGCGGGCCGCCCACCGCCGACCTGCCGGTCGCAGTGGCATCCCGGCGGCGGCAAGTACCCGCCGGGGCGGGTCGACGAGCACCAGCCGGGTGTGGCCGGGCAGCAGGTTCAGGTAGTCGACGGTCTGCGGGTGCAGCAGTTCCGGGGCCGGTACGAACAGGGTGGCCGGGCGAGACCTCGCCGCCCGCAGCGCCGCGAGGGTGTCGGTCTCCCGTTGCACCTGCACGCCACGTTCGGCCAGGCCGGCGGCCAACCGGCTGCCGCCGTCGTCCCCGGTCGACAGCGGTGACAGGAATCCCGCGTCGGTCTGGTCCGGCTGGTCGATCGCGTGGGTGACCAGGGTGGTGATGACCACCAGGGCGCTCAGCAACACCGGGATCAGGATGCGGTGCCGCCGTCGGTGTACCGTCGGCGCGCTCACCGGACGTACTCCCCGGAACCTTCGCCCCCGCCGCTGCCGGCTGATACCCCGCCGCTGCCGGCTGATACCGCGCCGTCGCTGCTGTCGGCGGGCCCGTCGGTGAGCAGCCGGTGCAGCGTGGCGGCGTGGTCGCGTACCCGCTGGTCGTGGTCGGCGGTGCCGGGATGCTGGGCGTACCAGACGCGGGCGAAGATTGTCGCCGCAGCGGCCAGCGGCGGACCGGCCGGTGGGTGGCGGGTGGCGGCTGCCTCGACGATCTCGGTGACCGTCGTGCCGGGGCGTACCGACACCAGGTCACGGGCGGACAGTTCCCGGACCATGCCGCGCAGCCGCTCCCGGATCGCCTCGTCGTAGCGTCCTTCGGCGGCCAGCCGGTCGGCCAGCGTGACATGGTGCGCCGGTGGTCCGGTCGGCTGCGGCGACGCAAGGTCGACGGCAGGGTCGGTGTCGGCCCGGCGCGGCCGGGGTGCCCGGGCGGGACGTCGGCGCCGACGCAGTCGGGGGAACCGGTGCGGTCGGGGAAACCGGCGTGGCACCCAGGCGGGGTAGGTGTACCAGCCGGCGGAGGCCAGCATCGTGGTGAGCACCAGCAGCAACGCGACAAGGGGCAGTGGGACGTGATCACCGAGCGCAGCCGTGGTCTCGGTCCACCAGCGGGTGAAGCTCATCTGCCCACCGCCAACAGGGTGGTCCGCGGCGCGTCTACGGGTGCCCGGGAGAGGTGGATGTCCAGCCCCTCGGTGCGGATCCGGGTCTCCAGGTGCAGGACCGCGTCCAGGCAGGCCAGCCCGGCGTAGCCGACCATGTTGACGGCCGCCCACAGCAGCATGGCCACGGCGACGGCCCAGCCCGCCGCGATCAGGTTCAGGCTGGACAACCCGGTGAACATGCCCCAGGCGAGACCGACCCGGAGCAGCCACCAGACGAGGTAACCGAGCAGCCGCAGACCGGCGGCACGGCCGCCGACCCGCAGCGCGAGGTCGACGGAACGGATCGGCGCACGCAGCGGCCTGAGCCGGTCCAGGGCCAGTGCCGGGGCCACCCCGCCGAGCAGCGCGAAGCCGAGGAACCAGGTCGGGCCGGGCAGGGACGCCAGCAACATCGTGACGCCGACGACCGGGCAGAGCAGCAGGGTGGCGCCCCAGCGGGCACCCCGGGGGCGGAGCAGGTCCCGCATGCTTGTCGGACGGCCGACCAGGGCGTTGCCGGCGGCCCGGGCGGCCGGGTTGCCGAGCAGCGTGATGATCACGGCTTCGGTCGCTGCGCCGATGGCGAGCAGGACCAGGAAGGGGCCCAGACTGCTCATCGACAGGGTCCACCACAGTGGTGGATCGACGCCGACGGCGGACCGCAGGGGCAGCAGGAGGAGTTGTTCGACGAGGGCGAGCGCTCCGGCCAGGGGAAGCAGTGCCCCCAGGTGCCCGCGCAGCAGCAGCACGGCGGAGTCGAGCAGTTCACCGACGGTGAGCGGCCGGTTGGGGAGTACCGCGATCGAGCCGGCGTGGGGCACGCGCACTCCTGTGGAAGGCGGGGGCGGTGGCGCGCGGGGACGCAGCCAGGGATCATGTTGACACGCGCGAGTCGGACAGGTGGAGCCCCGGCCGGTGGGGCGGCTCGTGTGAGCGGTGTACCGGCGGGTGCTGGGCACGGCGTGGGTCCCGGCAGTAGCGTGCCGGGATGACGCCCGAACCCCCTGAACTGAACGGGATGGAAACATTAACCCCATGAGAGCCCGGGTACTGGTGGTCGACGACGACCCTGCGCTCGCCGAGATGCTCGGCATCGTCCTGCGTAGCGAGGGGTTCATGCCCTCCTTCGTGGCGGACGGGGAACGCGCGCTGGCGGCGTTCCGCGACAATCGTCCCGATATCGTCCTGCTTGACCTCATGTTGCCCGGAATGAGCGGCATAGACGTTGCGCGGGCGATCCGAGCCGAGTCCGGCGTACCGATCGTGATGCTGACCGCCAAGAGCGACACCGTCGACGTGGTGCTCGGCCTGGAGTCCGGGGCCGACGACTACGTGGTGAAGCCGTTCAAGCCCAAGGAACTGGTGGCCCGGATGCGGGCCCGGTTGCGCCGGGGCGAGGACGCCGCGCCGGAGCTGCTCACCATCGGCCCGCCCGGCAACCAGATCGCCATCGACGTGCCGGCGCACACCGTCAGCCGCAACGGCGAGGAGGTGAAGCTGACCCCGCTGGAGTTCGATCTGCTGGTGGCGCTGGCCCGCAAGCCGCGCCAGGTCTTCACCCGGGAGGTCCTGCTGGAGCAGGTCTGGGGCTACCGGCACGCGGCCGACACCCGACTGGTGAACGTGCACGTACAACGCCTGCGGGCCAAGATCGAGCCGGATCCGGAGCGACCTGAAATCATCCTCACCGTGCGGGGCGTGGGCTACAAGGCGGGTACCGGATAGCCTGGGTCGCACTGTGACCGCCGCCCCGATTCCGGATCCCGACACCACGTCCCGCCGCCCCGGCGCGGGGCGGGAGTTGTGGCGTCGGCTCAGCGGTCGGGCCGCCCGCGTGTTCGCCGGCCTGCACCACACCTGGCGGCGCTCGCTGCAGGTGCGGGTGGTCACCATCACACTCGTGGTGTCGAGCCTGCTGGTGGGCGGTTTCGCCTACCTGATCGCCGGCAAGATCACCAGCATTCTGCTGGACAACGCCAAGACCGACGTGCGGCTGCGGCTGACCAGCGGAGCGGAGTACGCGGCCAAGCAGTTCAGCCTCTACAGCCAGCCGCAGGAGGCCCAGCTCCAGGAGACCATCGACGGCACGGTCAACTACCTGGCCGGCGGCGATCCGCAGCAGACCAGCGGTGTGGTGGTGGCGCTGACCGCGGACGGCGTCGGTGGCATGATCCTGCCGCGCAGTTCGCCCGCGGTGGACTTCCGGCCGTTGATCAGCCCCGAGCTGCGGGCGGCGGTGGCCGGCGGCAACGTGGCCAACCAGATCCAGACCGGCAGGCTCACCGGCGATCGGGACACCAAGTACCTGGTCTACGGCTCGCCGGTACCGACCCGCTTCGGTCAGGTGGAGCTCTACTACTTCGTACCGCTGACGTTGCAGGATTCGACGGCCAGCCAGGCGCGGACCACGGTGCTGCTCACCGGCCTTGCCCTGGTGTTGCTGCTCGGCCTGCTCGCGGCGCTGGTGACCCGGCTGGTGGTGACGCCGGTACGGGTGGCGGCCCGCACCGCCCAGCGGCTCTCCGCCGGGCTGCTCGATCAGCGGATGGCGGTCAACGGCGAGGACGACCTGGCCCTGCTCGCCGCCTCCTTCAACCAGATGGCCACCAACCTGCAACGGCAGATCCTGCGTCTGGAGGAGATGTCGCGACTGCAGCGGCGGTTCACCTCGGATGTCTCGCACGAGCTGCGTACCCCGCTGACCACGGTACGGATGGCCGCCGATCTGATCTTCGCCGAGCGGGACGGGTTCGAGCCGTCGGTGGCGCGCAGCGCCGAGTTGCTGCAAGCCGAGCTGGACCGCTTCGAGGAGTTGCTGACGGACCTGCTGGAGATCAGCCGGTTCGACGCCGGTTTCGCGGTCCTCGACGCCGAGCCGGCCGACCTGGTGCCGGTGGTGCACCGGGTGGTGGACCGCCTCTCCGGCCTGGCCGAACGGGTCGGCGTGGAGATCGAACTGGACGTGCCGGCGACCCCGGTGATCGCCGAGATCGACCCGCGCCGGGTGGAGCGGGTGCTGCGCAACCTGGTCGGAAACGCGGTGGAGCACGGCGAGGGTCGGCCGGTGCGCATCACCCTGGGGATGGACGACACCGCTGTCGCGGTCACCGTCCGCGATCATGGCGTCGGGCTCAAGCCCGGCGAGGAGAAGCTGGTCTTCAACCGGTTCTGGCGGGCCGATCCGTCCCGGGCCCGGCAGACCGGCGGCACCGGGCTGGGCCTGTCGATCAGCCTGGAGGACGCCCGGCTGCACGGTGGCTGGCTGGAGGCATGGGGCGCGCCGGGGCAGGGCGCACAGTTCCGGCTCACCCTGCCGGCGCGGGCCGGCGACCGGTTGATCACCTCGCCGCTGCGGCTGGTGCCGGCGGACGCGGCCGTGTCGTTCGGCGCGACGTCGACCGAGAGTCAGCTGGCCATCGGCCCGGGACCGGACGGCGCACTCACGGTCGGGCCGGCGAAGTCGGTCCCTGAGCAGCGCGCGGAGGTGGCTTCGTGAGGCGACGACTGCTCAGCGGTGCGCTCGGCGCGACGCTGGTGCTGGCCGGCGCGGTCGGTTGCGGCATCCCCGACCGGTCGGAGGTGCAGACCGAGCAGCGAGGGCCCGCGGCGGAGGCAAGCTGGTCGCTGGGTCGGGGCAGCGAACCGCCGGCACGGGAGGCCAGCGGAAGCGACGCCGAGGCCTTCGTCCGTAACTTCCTGGCCGCTGCGGCAGGCGAGCCGGATCGGGCGTACGACCGGGTCAAGCAGTACATCGCGGTGGCGGAGCGCGGCGGCCTGCAGGTGAAGCAGGGCAGCGAGGTGGCGCTGTCGGTGGTACGCCTCACCGACGACCCGGTGATCGAGCCGGACGTCGACAGCATGAAGGTCACCATCAGCGTGCAGCAGGTCGGCCTGCTGCGGGCCAACGGCATGCTGGTGCCGCCCCTGGCCACCGAGACGACGTACGAGTTCCGGCTGATCAATGCCGGTCCGGCGGGTCAGGACGACGCCGGGTTCTACGTCAGCGGCCCGCCGAACGTGTTGCTGCTCAGCGACGAGGCGCTGCGCCTGTACTACCAGGCCGAATCCATCTACTTCTGGAACTCCGAACGGACCCGGCTGGTGCCCGACCAGCGGTACCTCTCCTCGGCGGTGCCCGCCGAGCGTCGGGTGAGCGAGGTGGTCCGTTGGCTGACCGCAGGCCCGTCGGACTGGCTGCGGGTCGGCGTCTCCGGGCTGCCCGACCGCACCGAGATGATCAACAATGCCACCGGCTCGGACGGCCGGTGGGAGGTCAACCTCGACATGCCCGGTGCCGACGAGGTCCGGTTGGAGCAGTTCGCCACCCAGCTGGCCTGGTCGCTGCTGGAACTGGACGGCATCCTGGAAATCAAGATCCTGAACCAGTCCCGGAAGCTGGTCGACCTGGGCGAACAGCGGGCGTCGAATCAGCTGTACCGGCTCGACGACAGCAGCGCCCGACGGTTCTGCGTCTACGAGGGCGCCATCCACGCGCTCGCCGTGGCCAACGAGCCGATCGGCCGGGTTCCGGTGGCGGCCGACGCGAACCACGACGTGCTCTCCGCCGGGCTGCGCCGCGCCGGCAGCGACGTGCTGGCCGCCCTGGTGGTGAGCGACGGCGCCGGGCAGCGGCTGCGGGTCGGCCGGGGCCGGGACGTGGTGGAAACCTTCATGACGGGGCCGGCACACACCGTGATCGGCCGGCCGGTCTGGCTGCGTACCGACAGCGATCAGCCGGCCGGTCTGGTGGTCGCCGACGGCGAGCTGTACCGCTTCGACGACCGGGGGGCCATGCGCCCGGTGCAGCTCGGCCTGCCGGGCCGGGTCGACGCGGTGGCGGCTTCGCTGGACGGGCACCGGATCGCCCTGATCGTCGGCGGTGCGCTGCACGTGGCTGCGATCAGTTGGGAGGGCGGGGTGCCCACCATCGGACCGGCCCGACGCCTGGCGACCTCACTGAACCGACTGACCGCGGTCGACTGGTGGGCGGAGAGCCGCCTGCTGGTGGCCGGGGCCGCCGGTCGACCCGCGATCTACGACGTCAGCGTCGACGGGGCGCTGGAGACCCGGCTGCGCGACGACGCCGGTGCCGAGGTCACCCACCTGGCCGCCCACCCGGCCACCCCGACCTCGCCGCTCGCCGCCACGTTCATGTACGAGGCCAACGGCGTGACCTACCGCAACAACCCGTTCGAGCGGATCGTGCGCGAACAGGTCCAGGACGTCACGGCGCCGCCGACCGGGGTCCGCCCGGGCAATCCCACCGCCCCCGTCTTCCTCTACTGAGGCGACCGTGCTGCGCGGGCTGTGGGCGGATCTGGCCGACCTGGCCCTGCCCACCGAATGCGCCGGCTGCCGGCAGCGCCGGCCCGGGCTGCGGCACGGCGTCTGCCCGCACTGCGTGACCGCGCTGCACGCGCTGCGCCCCGTGCAGGTCCGACCGGTGCCGGCCCCGGTGGGGTTGCCGCCCTGTCACGCGCTCGGCAGCTACGGCGGGCCGCTGCGGGAGACCCTGCTCGCGTACAAGGAACATGGCCGACACGGTCTGGCCCGACCGCTGGGCGCGTTGCTCGCCGAGGTCGTGGCCGATGCGGTCGGCTCGGCCCGGCCGCTGGTGCTGGTGCCGGTGCCGGACACCCCGGCGGCGGCCCGGGCCCGCTTCGGCGATCACCTCGGCCGGCTCGCCCGGCACTGCGCCCGTCGGCTCGACGCGGCCGGCTGGCCGGTACGCGTTGATCGGCCGGTACGCGCGCTGCCCCGGCCGGACTCGGTCACCCTGGACAGCGCCGGTCGGGCGGCGACGGCGCTGGCCGCCTTCCGGGTACGGCCGGACGCCGGTCCGGTGCCGCCCGGCGCGACAGTGGTCCTGCTGGACGACATCGTCACCACCGGGTCGACACTTGCCGCGATCAGTCAATTGCTGGCCGTACAAGGAATGTCGCCGTCGGTGGCGGCGGTGCTGGCCGCCACCGAAAAAAGGCACCAACGGTGACGGATTGTGTTTCCAATTCACTCCTTCGTGTGTGATCTTTGCAAAATTCCGGCCGTTGTCGAGGGCTGGGGATGACGAGCGGGCAAACAAGAGTTAGCGTTTGCTTGTCGAGGGTAGGAGGTCAGCCACCCACCCCCGGCGGTGAGAGGAGGCGTAGCCGTATTGACCGGTCGACGCCGAGCGGGGCCCCTCCCCGGACGCGCGACCGGAGTTTTCGGAGCAAAGACCGTCCGAGCAAGGAGGTCACGGTGGACATCGTGGTCAAGGGCCGTAACGTCGAAGTGCCGGATCATTACCGGGTGCACGTAGCAGAAAAACTGGCGAAGATCGAACGTTACGACCACAAGCTGATTCGTGCCGAGGTGGAGCTTTTCCACGAGCGCAATCCGCGCCAGGCCGACCACTGCCAGCGAGTGGAAATCACCTGCTTCTCCCGGGGCCCGGTGATCCGGGCCGAGGCCTGCACGAGCGACTTCTACAGCGCCCTGGACGCCGCGATCGCCAAGCTCGACGCCCGACTCCGCCGCGCCGCCGACCGGCGTCGGGTGCACCGCGGCCGGCACGCGCCGCTGTCGGTCGCCGCCGCCACCGCCGGCCTGCCGGTAACCGACCTCCCCTCCGCCGCCCTGGGCGCACCGGCCAGCGCTGCCACCGCGGTCGCCGAACGCGCCGAGGAGGACGAGTACGACGACCAGCCGTGGCACATCGCCCGGGAGAAGGTGCACCCGGCCGAGCCGATGACCGTCGACGACGCGCTGTTCCAGATGGAACTCGTCGGCCACGACTTCTATCTGTTCCAGGACAAGGAATCGGGTCGTCCGAGCGTGGTCTACCGACGGCACGCCTACGACTACGGCATCATCTCGCTGGACATCTGACCGGCGTCGGTGCGGGCCGGCGGCAGCGCCCGGCCCGCACCGCTCCGTCCGCGGTCAGTCCCGCAGTTCGCCGGGGAGCAGCCCGTACACGGTCGAGTCGCCCCGGCTGCCCTCCGCGCCGGGAAGCCGGGCGCGCAACAGTCCCTCGTAGCGGAAGCCGGCCCGTTCCAGCACCCGCCGGGAGGCCTGGTTGTCCGGGAGGGTGCCGGCCCACAACCGGGCCAGACCGACCTGCTCGAAGCCCCACCTGGCGAGCAGCCGCACCGCGCGGGTGGCGAAGCCGCGTCCCCGCCACTGCGGGAACAGGCTGTAGCCGAGCATCCCCTGCCCGCCGGGCTGGTCGTGCAGCAACATGCAGGTTCCGGCCACCGACCCCGAGGCCGCGTCGAGGATGGTCATCGACGCGACCGTACCGACCAGCCACTCGTGCGCCGCACCGACGCTGCGCCGGACGATCTCCTCGCGGGCCGGCGGACCCGGTGGTACCCGGCTGGCCACCACGTCCGGGCTGGTGTTCAGGCGGTACATCTCGTCGGTGTCCTCGGGCCCGAGCGGCCGCAGCACGATCACCCCGTCGGTGAGTCGCCCACCGGGCAGGTCGGGCAGCAGCCGGGGGTACGGTCCGGGCGGATCGTCGGCCAGCCGTACCCAGACGGCCAGGTCCCGTCGGCCTCCATCGCGCGCCCGGCCACCACCTCGACGTATCCCCTCGGGTCGGAAACCGGTGGCCAACGCGACCCGCTGGCTGGCCACGTTCTCGACCTGGGCGAGCAACTCCAGCCTTTCGATGCCGTCGGTGAAGGCGCGCTCGGCCAGCGCCCGGGTGGCCGCCGTTGCCACCCCACGTCCCCGCGCGTCCGGATGCACCCAGTAGCCGATCTCGGCCTGCCGTCGCGGTGGCATCGCGTGGCTCAGCCCGATGGTGCCGAGCAGCCGGTCGGTGGCCGGATCGGCGACGGCGTACGCGGCCCCACCGGCGGCGAACGCCGCGGGAGCACCCTCGGTGATCCACCACCGGGCGTCGGCCTCGGTGTACGGGCTGGGCAGGCCGTCGAGGAACCGCTGGGTCAGCGGGTCGGCACAGCCGGCGACGACATCGGCCTCGTCGGCCGGACGGAACGGCCGCAGGCGT
Organism: Verrucosispora sp. FIM060022; assembly: GCF_003977705.1. Taxonomy (NCBI): domain Bacteria; kingdom Bacillati; phylum Actinomycetota; class Actinomycetes; order Micromonosporales; family Micromonosporaceae; genus Micromonospora; species Verrucosispora sp. FIM060022. The sequence continues at coordinate 544,570 of NZ_RQIV01000003.1, read as the reverse complement.
ACGCCGTGGGCTTCGATCGTCTCGGGCGTCACACCGTCACCTGGCCCGCTGCCGGCCGGTTGCTGGTACCTGCGCTGGTTCGTGCCGCGCTGCTCAGCGGGACCAGGTCCTCGGCCAGCAGCGCGCCGACCCAGGCGTCGGCCCGGGTGCCGCGGTGGTTCAGCGCAGCCCGGGCGGTGCCCTCCATGGCGAAGCCGACCTTCTCGGCGACCCGGCGGGAGGCGACGTTGCCGACCTTGGCCCACCACTCGATGCGGGCCAGCCCGAGCGTGGCGAAGCCCCAGGTGGTAAGCGCCGCCAGCGCCGCCGTCTGGTAGCCGCGACCCCGGGCGTGCGGCGCGGTCATGAAGCCGACGGTCGCCAGCAGCGGGTCGCCGGAGGACAGCCGCAGGTCGATCGAGCCGGCGTAGCGGTCCTGCTCGTCGGCGATCACGAAGCAGGTGGCGGTGCCGCCGGCCCAGCAGTCCTCGCAGTGGGCCAGGAAGGACACGGCCGCCGACCGGTCGTAGGCCTCCGGGACGGTGGTCCACCGCAGGGTTTCCGGATCTTGGCAGGTGATCACCAACGCGTCGAGGTCGCGGTCCTCCAGCGGACGCAGGCGCAACTCGCGTCGCGATGTGCTGGCGAAGAGGGTGGGCTGGGCCCGGCCGAAGACGGCGGCTCGGCGAGCCTCCAGGGAGCCTGGGCCGGCCGGACCGACCTCGCCGGGTGCCGGCACCTCACCGGGCAGCAGCGAGCCGACCCACTCGTAGCTGCCGGGTGCCGGGTCGGCGGCGCGCAGCCGACCCTCGATCCGGAAGCCGCTGCGCAGGGCGACCAGCCGGGCGGCGTGGTTGCCCGCGCGGGACGTCCAGAGCAGCCGGCGCAGGTCCAGTTCCGCGAAGGACCACCGGGCGAGGGCGCGGACGGCGCGGACCGCCACCCCCTGACCGCGCGCCCACGGGGCGGTCCAGTAGCCGATCTCGCTGAGCTGCCGGCTCCGGTCGATTCGCTGCAGATCAGCGGCGCCGAGGAGTCGGCCGGTGGCGGCGTCACAGACCGCGAAGGCGGCTGCCGTGCCCTCCGCCCACTGGCGCGTGCGGCCCGCGATGAACCGTTGCGCATCCTGCGGCCGGTAGGGTCGGGGGAAGTCGATCCAGCGCTGGATCTCCGGATCCTGGCCGGCGCGATGCAGGTCGTCGGCGTCGGTCGGCCGCCACGGCCGGAGCGTCAGTCCGGCCTCGGTGATCTCCACGGGCTCCATTCGACCCATCGTGCCGGATCGTTCGCCCACGGCGTAACGGGTAAACCGGGCGCGTAGCCTGGAGCGTCGGACGTTATGTCGGTTTCGCGATGGCCGAGGGCCGCCACCAGTGACCATTGGCCCGATGAAACGCCTACGATGGTTCGAGACTGTCTAGGGGAGCGTTGATCCGTGTCGATTCTGGAAAAGGTCCTTCGCGCGGGCGAGGGGCGCATGGTGCGCCGGCTGAAGGCGATCGCCGCCGCCGTCAACTCGATCGAGGACGACTACGTCAACCTCACCGACGAAGAGCTGAGCGGCATGACCGAGCAGTTCAGGGAACGGCTCGCCGAAGGCGAGACCCTGGACGACCTGTTGCCCGAGGCGTTCGCGGTCTGCCGGGAGGCAGCGGCGCGGGTGCTCGGTCAGCGACCGTACGACGTCCAGGTGATGGGCGGCGCGGCGCTGCACTTCGGCAACATCGCCGAGATGAAGACCGGTGAGGGTAAGACGCTGACCTCGGTCATGCCGGTCTACCTCAACGCGCTGTCCGGCAAGGGCGTGCACGTGGTCACCGTCAACGACTACCTGGCCCAGCGTGACGCGGCCTGGATGGGTCGGGTGCACCAGTTCCTCGGCCTGACCGTCGGTGTGGTGCTGCCCAACCGGCCCGCCTCCGAGCACCGCGCGGCGTACGAGTGCGACATCACCTACGGCACCAACAACGAGTTCGGCTTCGACTACCTGCGCGACAACATGGCCTGGTCGAAGGACGAGCTGGTCCAGCGCGGCCACAACTTCGCCGTGGTCGACGAGGTCGACTCCATCCTGATCGACGAGGCCCGGACCCCGCTGATCATCTCCGGTCCGGCCGAGCACTCCGCCCGCTGGTACGGCGAGTTCGCCGCCGTGGTGGCCCGCCTGCAGGCCGGCAAGGACGGCGAGGGCGACTACGAGGTCGACTACGCCAAGCGCACCATCGCGGTCACCGAGCGCGGCGTGGCCAAGGTCGAGGACCGTCTCGGCATCGACAACCTTTACGAGTCGGTGAACACTCCGCTGGTCGGCTACCTGAACAACGCCATCAAGGCCAAGGAGCTGTACAAGCGCGACAAGGACTACATCGTCAGCGACGGCGAGGTCCTGATCGTCGACGAGTTCACCGGCCGCATCCTGCACGGTCGCCGCTACAACGAGGGCATGCATCAGGCGATCGAGGCCAAGGAGGGGGTGGAGATCAAGCAGGAGAACCAGACCCTGGCCACCATCACCCTGCAGAACTACTTCCGCCTCTACGACAAGCTCTCCGGCATGACCGGTACGGCCCAGACCGAGGCGGGCGAGTTCAACAAGGTCTACAAGGTCGGCGTGGTGACCATCCCGACCCACCGGCCGATGGTCCGGCAGGACCGGGCCGACGTCATCTACAAGACCGAGAAGGCCAAGTTCAACGCGGTCATCGAGGACATCGCCGAGCGCCACCAGGCCGGGCAGCCGGTGCTGGTCGGCACCGTCTCGGTGGAGAACTCCGAGATCCTCTCCCAGCTGCTGCGCCGCCGGGGCATCCCGCACTCGGTGCTGAACGCGAAGTTCCACGCCCGCGAGGCGGAGATCGTCGCGCAGGCCGGCCGTAAGGGCGCGGTCACCGTCGCCACCAACATGGCCGGTCGAGGCACCGACATCCTGCTCGGCGGCAACGCCGAGTTCCTCGCCGCCAGCGAGCTGCGCCAGCGCGGGCTCGACCCGGTGGAGAACGCCGAAGAGTACGACAAGGCGATGGAAGAGGTCCTGCCGAAGTGGAAGCAGGCCTGCGAGGCCGAGGCCGAGGAAGTGGCCGCCGCCGGTGGGCTCTACGTGCTGGGCACCGAGCGGCACGAGTCCCGGCGGATCGACAACCAGCTGCGCGGTCGATCCGGTCGGCAGGGTGACCCGGGCGAGTCGCGCTTCTACCTGTCGCTGCAGGACGAGCTGATGAAGCGGTTCCGCTCCGGTGCGGTCGAGGCGGTCATGGAGCGCTTCAACATCCCGGAGGACGTGCCCATCGAGTCGAAGATGGTCACCCGCCAGATCAAGAGCGCGCAGGCCCAGATCGAGGGGCAGAACGCCGAGATCCGCAAGAACGTCCTCAAGTACGACGAGGTCATGAACCAGCAGCGCCAGGTGATCTACGCCGAGCGGCTGCGCGTACTCAACGGCGAGGACCTCTCCGAGCAGGTCCGCAACATGATCGACGACGTGATCGAGGCGTACGTCCAGGGCGCCACGTCGGAGAACTACGCCGAGGAGTGGGATCTCGAGCAGCTCTGGGCCAGCCTCAAGCAGCTCTACCCGGTGGGCATCACCATCGAGGAGATGGAGGAGGAGGCCGGCGGCTCCCGGGCCGGCATCGACGCCGACTTCCTCATCTCCCGACTGCGGGCGGACGCGCACGCCGCGTACGACCGTCGTGAGGAGCAGCTCGGTGCCGAGGGCACCCGGCAGCTGGAGCGGATGGTGCTGCTCCAGGTCATCGACCGCAAGTGGCGTGAACACCTCTACGAGATGGACTACCTCCAGGAGGGCATCACGCTGCGGGCGTACGCCCAGCGTGACCCGGTGGTGGAATACCAGCGCGAGGGCTTCGCCATGTTCGCCACCATGATGGAAGGCATCAAGGAGGAGACGGTCGGCTTCCTCTACAACCTTGAGGTGCAGGTCAACGAGCCGGAGCCCGAGGAAGAGGAAGTCCAGCTGCTGGACAAGCCGGTGGAGATCCGGGCCAAGGGCCTCGGCCGTGCACCGCAGCAGCAGGGCCTTCAGTACTCCGCCCCCACCATCGACGGTGAGGCCGGCGCCGGTGCGGTCGCCGTGCAGCGCGACGACCAGCGCGCCCCGGCGCTCGGCATCGGTGGCCCGGAGCCCGACGCACCGGCAGCCCCCGGCCGCACCGCCCCGGCCGCGCCGCAGCGTCAGGCCAATGGCCTGCGCGGTGCCGGAGTGGCATCCAGCACGGCCCGCCAGACGGCGGCCAACGGGCAGGCCGCGGCCAGCAACGGCCCGTCCCGTAACGCACCGTGCCCCTGCGGCTCCGGGCGTAAGTACAAGCGCTGCCACGGTGCCCCCGGTGGCACCTCGGCCAGCTGACTGAGCACCCCCGAAGCCCCGGACACCGCTGACGCGGTGTCCGGGGCTTCGACATTCCCCCTGCCCTGCGTCGCCCTTCCCACACTGCCGTTCCCTTGTCTCCTCCGTGCTGCGCCCTCCCCGCTCTGCGCCTCCCCGCCGCCTTCGCGTTGCGCTCCGCGCTGGCCCTTGCGCTGATCCTTCGCGCTGGCCCTCCGCGCCGCCTTCGCGTTGCGCTCCGGGGTGCTGGTGCTGGTTGGCGGGGCAAGGTCCTGCTCGATGTGGGATCGAGTGGTTTCGGAGCGGCAAGGTGACCACTCGATCCAGGATCGAGCGCGATCTTGAGGATGCTGTGGGTGATTGCTGCGGCAGTTGGGTCGCTCCAGCGTCTCGATGTTGAGGCCAGCCTGGGCGGGAGGTCGGTGATCGGGGCTGGGTGCCGGGTGAGCAGGGCGACGATGCGGGGCTGAGGTTGGGTCGGACTTGGTCAGTGGGTAAGCACGCGGATTGGGATGGGGCTGCCGAGGGTGTCAGTGCGGGCTGCGGGGGACGTCAGGGTGTCAGAGGACGCGGAGGTCGGTGCAGAGCCAGGTGCCGCGCCGGTGTTCCAGACGTAGCGCCATGGCCCAGTTGGTGTCGACGACGCCGGTGAGTACGGCGGCGGCCTCGATGGCGGCGGGGTGGAGTTCGCAGACGCGCAGGCGGCGGAGCCGGAGGGTGGGGCGGGGGGTACGGCGGCGCGTCGGGACGGCGCGGGCGGTGGCGCGAGCCAGCTCGGGCAGCAGTTGGGCGCTGCGTGTGGGGTCCAGTTGACGGCGAAGTTGCACCGGCGGCCGGAAGCCGTTGAAGACCTCGATGCAGTTTGCGACGAAGCGGTGGGCGACCCGGGTGGCCGACGGGGTGGCGGTGGCCAGGGCGCCGGATGGTAGCTGCCGGACCGGATCGTGGCCGGGGCGTACGGGGACCGGGCGGGCGGTGACCCGCGGGTGGGGTGGGCGCTCCGAGGCATGCCGAGCGGATCGCTGGTGGGCGGAGAAGAGGTCGAGGGCGAGTTGGCCGTCGCCCGGTTCGGGCCATCCGGCGCTCTCGTCGACGAAGGGCGGGTCGTACGCGGGTGCTGGCCGCAACCGCACAGGCGGGTGGCTCGGCCCAGGTCGCCGGGGATCGATCATCGCCCTGGCCCTCTCGCTCGATCCGGTTGTTCCCTACGTTTGCCTTCGTTTGCTTTCGATAGACCTCATTCTGTGGCATGGCAGAGTCGTCGGTCAATGCCTTCGGGCGTGGTGCGACTACTCGGGTTCGCGCTCGGTCAGCGGATTCCCGCGTACCCACTCGGCGGTTTCCGCGTACTTCTGCTGGATGTACTCCTCCAGCCGGGCGCGCTCGACGCGCCACTGACCCCGGCCGCCGATCTTGATCGCAGGCAGCTCGCCGCTGCGCACCATGTGGTAGACCTGCGAATCCGACACGTTCAGCTCGGCGGCCACGTCGGACAGGAGCAGGAACCTGGGCTCCACGTGAACTCCCCGGGTTGGCGTCGTTTGCCTAAGTTTGCCATCGAGGGACGACAGGGTCTGCCGCCGAGGGGTGACATCGTAAGCAGGCGCTGAGCGTGCCACCGTTGGGTGCCGCGTTGGACACACCGGTCGCCCCGAGCTTTCACCACGGTGGCGGGGGGTGTATGACGTTCAGGGTGAGCGTGCGCCCGGGCGGCGCAGTCGCCGACCGGAGCAGAGCAGGGGAGACCGACCGTGACCGACCAGCTTGTCCGGGTGTACCTGTCGGCGACCGTACCGATGCTGACCAGGCTGCCCGAGCACGGCCTTGCCGCGACCCAGGCGCACGCGGTGACCCCGATGCTGCGCGAGTGGTACGCGGAGGGTGACGAGGAGGAGTTGGAGTACGTCGCCTTCACCCGGGCCGCGCAGGACGCCCTGCAACTGCTCCATCATGATTCTGCGGCACCGCGTCGGCGGGTGGTGGTCTCGGCGGATCTGCCCGCGTCAGCGCTCGGCCGGGGTGACGGTGAGCTGGGTTCGAGCCTGGTGGAGCTGCGTGGGGTGGTGGCGGCCAACGCCGTGGCGGCCCTGCACGTCGACGGCGTCGACGCCGTACCGGATGTCACCGCCGCCGCGAAGGTGGTGATGGAGGCGCTGGCCGGCGACCCGGACGCGCAGTTCACCGTCGATGGTGTCGAGGACCACGAGCTGGAGTGGTACGACCCCAGCGAGCTGGAGCTGCTGCTGCGCGACGCCGCCGACCAGGGGTGACCCGCGCGCTCAGCGCGCTGCGCCGGCCTCGACGGGTTCGGGGTCGGTCTCCGGGGCCGGGGACAGCGTACGGCCAAAGATGATCATGGCGGTGAGTGCGCCCACGAACAGCACCCAGATCCCGTTGTCCACCCGGGAGGTGCCCAGCGAGGTCTGCGCCACCGCGTCGGCCTCGCTCAGCGCGGCGGCCAGGTCGATCAGGGAACGCCCGCCGACCCGGATGATCACCTCGGCGAGCAGCAGCAGGAGCCCGGGGCCGGCCCCGGCGACCAGGTACGCCGGCCAGCGCAGGGCGGTGACGCTGGTGTCGCGGCGGGCGGCTCGCCGCCGGGCCCAGGTGAGATGGCCGAAGGCCAGCAGGCCGGCGAGGAGTCCGGCGAGCAGCGATTCGGTACGCGAGACCCAGGTGGCCGCGGTGACCAGCGACTGCTGGCTGTCGCCCGCGCCGAACAGGTTGAACAGGGGATCACGGGCGACGCTGAAGCCCACGACGAAGAGCAGCGTGCCGAGCGCGGCGGAGGCCACGGCGCCGATGACCGCCCCGTTGCGCGCACCGGCCAACGCGCCGCCGATGACGGCCGCGGCGGCGGTCGTACCGGCGATCGTGCGGGTGGTGGTGTTGCCGTCGTAGCTGAGCTCGATGGCCAGGGCGGCGGCGAGCCCGACCAGCAGGCCGACGCCGACCGCCACCGCGAAGCGCAGGGTGGCCCGATCGCCCCGGCGGGTGACCGGCTCGCTGACCGCCAGGCCCACCGCAGCACCGGCCACCAGGGCGGCCGAGATCACGCCGGGCAGGGCGAAGGCGGACAGGCTGATCGCGGTGACGCCGGCGGTGGCCGATTGGATCGCCTCCCGGGTGGACCAGAGCATGGCGGCCAGCCAACCGGTCGCCAGCAGCGCCAACCCGAGGGTGCCCGGCGCGCGTGGCGGTGGGGCGGAGCCGTCCGCGGCGTCGCTGAGCAGCTCGACGGACCCGTCGGCGTCCTGGGTCGGGGCGGGATCCGGCCCGTCGGCAGCCACCTCGTCGGTGGTCTGCGGCCGGTCGGGTTGCGCGGCGGTCGGCCCACCGGGCTGGTTGCTCATCGTTTCCCCTTCGCCGCCCGGACCTGGCGATCCGGCCCGGGCACGTCACCGGCAATCCAGCGTACGCGGCCCGGCGGAGGAGGAGCCTGAGCCCTGCGCGTACCTGAAATGATCTATGTTCCTTCGGTTTGTGTGGCCCTCAAGGTACGAATCTCTGCCTGACTCCTCTGCTTGCCTCCGGATCTACGGTCGTCCAACGGCCAGGGGGTGATCGGTCGAAGCTGGTCGTGGGAAGATTGGCGCGCGGTCCCGCCACCCTTGGGGCCGGTTTCGCCACCGTCGTCGAGATCGCCAGGAGCCCTGATGGACGCCGTGTTCTCCGTACCCGAGCCGCACAACGAGCCGGTGCGCACCTACGAGCCGGGCAGCGCCGACGCCGAACGGCTCCAGCGGCGACTCACCGAGCTGGCCGCCGAGCGGATCGACCTGCCGATGACCATCGCGGGCGAGCAGCGGATGGCCGGCGGCGCGCCGATCCAGGTGGTGCAGCCGCACCGGCACGCACACGTGCTCGGGGTCACCGGGCACGCCACCCACGACGACGCCCGGGCTGCGGTCAAGGCGGCCAAGGACGCCGCCCCGGGATGGCGGGCACTGCCCTTCGAGGAGCGGGCCGCGATCTTCCTGCGCGCCGCCGAACTGCTCGCCGGCCCGTGGCGCGACACCCTCAACGCGGCCACCATGCTCGGCCAGTCGAAGACCGCCGTGCAGGCCGAGATCGACTCGGCCTGTGAGTTCATCGACTTCCTGCGGTTCAACGTGTTCTTCGCCCGCAAGCTGCTCGCCGAGCAGCCGATGTCCTCGCCGGGCGTGTGGAACCGGTTCGACCACCGGCCGCTGGAGGGCTTCGTCTACGCGGTCACCCCGTTCAACTTCACCGCGATCGCCGGCAACCTGCCCTCGGCTCCGGCCCTGCTGGGCAACACGGTGGTCTGGAAGCCGGGCCCGACCCAGCAGTTCGCGGCGCACTTCACCATGCGGCTGTTCGAGGCGGCCGGCCTGCCCCCCGGCGTGATCAACATGGTCACCGGTCGGGGCGAGGAGGTCTCCGACGTGGTGCTCGCCGACCCCGACCTGGCCGGCATCCACTTCACCGGCTCGACCAAGGTCTTCCAGCACCTGTGGCGCACGGTGGGCGAGAACATCGCCGGCTACCGGGGCTACCCCCGGCTGGTCGGCGAGACCGGCGGCAAGGACTTCGTGGTGGCGCACACCAGCGCCGACGTCGACGCCCTGCACACCGCGCTGATCCGGGGCGCCTTCGAATACCAGGGCCAGAAGTGCTCGGCGGCCTCCCGGGCGTACGTTCCCCGCTCGATCTGGGAGGGCGGCCTGCGCGATCGGCTCGCCGCCACCGCGGACGGCCTGACCTACGGCGACGTCACCGACTTCCGCAACTTCGGTGGCGCGGTCATCGACGACAAGGCGTTCTCCCGGCACACCGCCGCGCTGGAGCTGATCTCCACCGACGACAGCTGCCGGATCATCGCCGGTGGCACCGCCGACGACTCGGTCGGCTGGTTCGTCCGCCCGACCATCTTCGAATGCGGTGACCCGGCGCACGAGACGTTCACCACCGAGTACTTCGGGCCGATCCTCGGCGTGCACGTCTTCGACGACGCCCGCTTCGACGAGGTGGTCACCCAGGCCGAGGCGATCGCGCCGTACGCGCTGACCGGGTCGATCTTCGCCACCGACCGCCGGGTGGTCGACGCGGTGGCCGAGAAGATGCGGTACGCGGCAGGCAACTTCTACATCAACGACAAGCCGACCGGTGCGGTCGTCGGGCAGCAGCCCTTCGGTGGCGCCCGCGCCAGCGGCACCAACGACAAGGCCGGTTCCTGGCACAACCTGGTCCGCTGGATGTCCCCCCGGACGATCAAGGAAACCTTCGTGCCCCCCACCGACCACACCTACCCCCACATGGGCTGAGGTGTAAGGAAGGGCCCCTTCCTAACGCCTCGTGCATAGGAAGGGGCCCCTCTTAACGTCTACCGCTCGTGGGGACAGGCCGCTCGTGGGGGCGGGGCGCTCGTGGTCGAGTGGTGCCGTCGGCGGGGCTGCCGGGTGGACCGTCGCGCACCGACAGTGCACATAGGAAACCCCAATGGGTGGCGAAACGGTGAAATCCTGGACGCCGGCCCGTCAAAGTGGCAGCGTGAACGGCATGGCGGAATCCGGAGTCAACCCCACGGCGGCGGCCCTGCTCGGGCTGCTCCACGAGGGCCCCATGACAGGTGGCCAGTTGATGGCCGCCGCCGAGCGCCGGCTGGCGCCGTACTGGTCGATGACCCGCAGCCAGGTCTACCGGGAGTTGCCGGTGCTGGCCGAGAAGGGCCTCGTCCGGCTGGGTAAGCCCGGGCCGCGGATGAGTCAACCGTACGCGATCACGGCAGCCGGTAAGCGGACCTTTTCCCGCTGGCTGGCCGAGGATCCGGGGCGGGACACCATCCGCAACCCGATCGCCCTGCGGATCGCCTTCGGGCAACTACACTCCGCGACCCAGCTGAAGAGCCTCCAGGCCGCGGCCAACGAATACCACACCGAGGCGCTGGCCCGGGTCCGCGAGCAGGTCAAGGCCGCTCGCAAGGAAGGCGACACGTACGACGCGAGCGCGCTGGAGTTCGCCGTGGCGTACCACAAGGCCGCCCTGTCCTGGCTCAAGAACGCACCAGTCAGCAGCTGACCAGCTTTCAATTGGCTCGGAGTGCGGGGCTGGCAAGCTCACTCCTCGTCCGAGCGGAGCCATTTTGGCTCGGAGTGCGGGGCTCGCAAGCTCACTCCTCGTCCGAGCGGAGCCATTTTGGCTCGGAGTGCGGGGCTCGCAAGCTCACTCCTCGTCCGAGCAGTACCCTTGTCTGTCGTGACCGCTGCCGATTACGCCGACCAGCTCAAGGATCTCGACGCCACCCTGCGCAACATCGAGGCGGTGCTCGACCTGGACCGCCTGCGGGCGGACAAGGCCCGTCTGGAGCAGGAGGCGTCCGCCCCGGACCTGTGGGACGACCAGGCCCGGGCCCAACAGGTGACCTCGCAGCTGTCGTACGTCAACGGCGAGATCGAGAAGCTGGGCAGCCTGCGCTCGCGGATCGACGACGCGAACGTGCTGCTGGAGCTGGCCGAGGCCGAGGCCGACTCGGGGGTCCTCTCCGAGGTCGAGTCGGAGATCACCGGGCTGGCCAAGGCCATCCAGGAGATGGAGGTCCGCACCCTGCTCTCCGGCGAGTACGACTCCCGGGAAGCGCTGGTGGCCATCCGGGCGGGCGCCGGCGGCGTGGACGCGGCGGACTTCGCCGAGATGCTGCTGCGGATGTACCTGCGCTGGGCCGAGCGGCACGGCTACCCGACCGAGGTCTACGAGACCTCGTACGCCGAGGAGGCGGGCCTGAAGTCGGCCACCTTCACGGTCAAGGTCCCGTACGCCTACGGCACGCTGAGCGTGGAGTCCGGCACCCACCGGCTGGTGCGGATCAGCCCGTTCGACAACCAGGGCCGTCGGCAGACCAGCTTCGCCGGCGTCGAGGTGCTGCCGGTGGTCGAGCAGACCGACAGCATCGACATCCCCGAGAACGAGATGCGGATCGACGTCTACCGCTCGTCCGGGCCGGGTGGGCAGAGCGTCAACACCACCGACTCGGCGGTGCGGATCACCCACATCCCGACCGGCATCGTGGTGACCTGCCAGAACGAGAAGTCGCAGCTGCAGAACAAGGCGTCCGCGCTGCGGGTGCTGCAGGCCCGGCTGCTGGAGCGCAAGCGGCAGGAGGAGCAGGCCAAGATGGCGGGCCTGAAGACCGACGCCGCGGGCTCGTGGGGCGACCAGATGCGGTCGTACGTGCTGCACCCGTATCAGATGGTGAAGGATTTGCGTACCGAGCAGGAGACCGGTAACCCGAGCGCGGTCTTCGACGGTGACCTCGACTCCTTCATCGAAGCCGGGATCCGTTGGCGCAAGCAGCAGCAGCTCGCCGGCGACGCTGCGTGACCGGTCGTGGGCGGAGTGCGTCATCGATCTCCACATGACGTGCTGGATCAATGACTTCCCCCGCAACGGCGGGGCGTAGGACTTGGCACGACAGTTACACGGCGTAGACTCACCACCCGTGATTCAGCTTGAGCAAGTGACGAAGACGTACCCGAAGGCGTCGCGGCCTTCGCTCGACAACGTGTCCGTGTCGATCGACAAGGGCGAGTTCGTCTTCTTCATCGGCCCATCCGGCTCCGGCAAGTCCACGATCATCAAGATGCTGCTGCACGAGGTGACCCCCAACAAGGGTCGCGTCGTGGTCAACGGCAAGGACGTCACCTCGATGCGGTCCTGGAAGCGCCCGCACTTCCGCCGCTCGATCGGCTGCGTCTTCCAGGACTTCCGGCTGCTGCCCAACCGCACCGCGTACGAGAACGTGGCCTTCGCGCTCGAGGTGATCGGCAAGACCAAGGCGGTGGCCCGCCGGGTCGTGCCGGAGGTGTTGGAGTTGGTGGGTCTCGGTGGCAAGGAGCATCGCTACCCGCACGAGCTCTCCGGTGGTGAGCAGCAGCGTGTCGCAGTCGCCCGGGCGTTCGTGAACCGTCCCCTGATCCTGCTGGCCGACGAGCCGACCGGAAACCTGGACCCGGACACGTCAATCGAAATCATGCGCCTGCTGGACCGGATCAACCGCACCGGCACGACAGTCGTGATGGTCACGCACGACTCCAACATCGTGAACCAGATGCGCCGCCGGGTCATCGAGATCGAGAGCGGCCGCATCGTCCGCGACCAGGCCCGCGGCGTCTACGGGTGACGAGCGCAGCCCACCGCACCCCGATCTGACGACGAACACCTCACGCCGGAGAGCCGGAGGAATATCCCGATGCGGATGAAATACGTCCTGTCCGAGGTACTGGTCGGACTGTGGCGCAACGTGACCATGACCATCGCGATGATCATCACGTTGGGCGTCTCGCTGACCATGCTCGGTGCCAGCGGCCTGATCTACACCAAGGTCGCCGACATGAAGGACCTGTACTTCGAGAACATCCAGGTGTCGATCTTCTTGAAGACCGACATCTCGGAAGAGGACCGTGCGGCACTGGGCTCCCGGCTGGAGGCCGACCCGCTGATCTCACAGGTCACCTACGTCAACAAGGACGAGGCCTTCCAGCGTTTCCAGGAGATGTTCCGGGACTCGCCGGACCTGCTCAGCGCGGTCAAGGCGGACCAGTTGCCCGAGTCGTACCGGCTGAACCTGGTCGACCCGGAGCAGTACAAGTCCATCTCGGAGCAGTACTCCTCGGCCGCGGGGGTCGACCAGGTGGTCGACCAGAGTCAGGTGCTCGACAAGATCTTCAACCTGTTCACAGCCGGGCAGAACGTCGCGCTGGCCGCCGCCATCGCGATGGCCGTCGCCGCGCTGCTCCTGGTGGCGAACACGATTCAGGTGGCCGCGTACAGCAAACGGCGTGAAGTCGCGGTCATGAAGCTGGTCGGTGCCTCGAACTGGTTCATCCAGGCACCCTTCGTCCTGGAAGCGGTGGTCGCCGGCCTGATCGGCTCGGTGCTCGGGTTGGGTGCCCTGGTCGCGTTGAAGAAGTTCCTCTTCGATGACGCCCTCAGCGCCCTGCAGGGCCTGTTCGCCCCGGTCAGCTGGAGCGAGGTGCTGCTGACCTTCCCGGTGATGGCGGGCGTCGGTGGCCTGATCAGCGCGGTCACCGCCTGGGTCACGCTCCGCTTCTACCTGCGGGTCTAGCTTTCGGTACGACCGTCGCAAGGGCTCTTCGGCGCTGGAATAAACCGCGCGGAAGGGCCCTTGTCGTTCGGGTAGCATGATCTCCGCTCTCCGGCCGGCACGTCGCCGGGGGAGCGGGCAACGAAAGGAGGTGGCGCGGCGATGCCACGGGAAAAGGGGCGCAAGGTCGTCGCCTCCAACAAGAAGGCCCGCCACGACTACGCCATCCTCGACACGTACGAGGCGGGCATGGCGCTGACCGGCACCGAGGTGAAGTCGCTGCGGGCCGGGCGGGCGTCGCTTGTCGACGCGTTCGCCCAGGAGCGCGACGGTGAGCTGTATCTGCACGGCATGCACATCCCGGAGTACACCCAGGGCACCTGGACCAACCACGAGCCTCGGCGTACCCGCAAGCTGCTGCTCAAGCGGTTGGAGATCGACCGCCTGATCGGCAAGACCCGGGAGAGCGGGCTGACCCTGGTGCCGTTGCAGGTCTACTTCTCCGACGGCTGGGCCAAGGTCGAGATCGGCCTGGCCAAGGGCAAGAAGGCGTACGACAAGCGCCAGGACCTCGCCAAGCGGGACGCCGACCGGGAGATCCAACGTGCGGTCGGTCGGCGAGGAAAGGGCATGGCTGAGTGAGTTGTCCGGTTCGCCCTTCGGTCGCGTCGGCGACGTGGCCTGGGGATGAATCGGGTTGCGGCAGGCGTTACGCTTGTCGGAGCCGCCGGAAGTTGGCGGCCTGTCGAGGGGGTGACTGGTTTCGACTTCGTACGTTGCGGCAGGGGAAGCGAGCCGAGGAAGCCGACGTCGTCTCGAGAATCGTTCGTCGGAAACCAATAAGCGCCAAGCACAATCGCGCTGACTTCGCTCTCGCCGCCTGAGGCGAGTAGTGAGTCTGTCGGCCTGGGAGCGCCTTCGACCCAGATAGCCGGCATCAGCTAGAAGGCTGGCCAATCGGACCCGGTCGCGGGGTCCGTGCGGCGAGATCAATCAGCGACTGGGCCCGTCACACCGACTCGCTCGCGTGATCGGAGGGGCCGAGTAGAGGCACAGCGAGCTGCGCTCGGAGAAGCCCTGACAAGGCGGCGAAGGACCCGGGTTCGATTCCCGGCACCTCCACCACCTGACTGCGCGCCCCGGCCACCCGGCCGGGGCGCGCAGTCGCGTCTACGCCAAAAGGTTGATCACACGTTCGTGCCCGAGAGGCACGTCTGCGCCAGAAGGGCCCGACCGGTGTGCCGTGGGAACCAAGTGCAGGCCAGAGCCGTCAGACGGGGTATGCGTCTCTTCGCCGCCCGGTTGGGTCTGCCCCTGATGATCGTCGTAGCCGGCTGCGCGCCGGCAGGAACCGGAACCGCACCGACCGGTCCCATCAGCTCCGCTGACGAGCCGGGGCCGTTCGACCGCCGGGCCACCGCAGTGGCCGAGGCGTGGCAACCCGGGCCGGGTTGGCGCGAGGGCTACGTACCGTTGCAGGACCCCGCGGTGCTGATCGGCGAGGCGAACTTCACCCCGGCGACCCAGACGGCGTTCCAGGCCGGCTGGTACCGCAAGCCGGCCGACCTGCCCGTGCGGCAGCCCGACGACGGCACCATCCGCTTCCCCGACGGGCAGCTGCGCGTACCACTTGTCAGCGCCACCGACGCGTTCCTGGCGCTCACCCGCGGCAGCGACCCCCCGTCGTGCCCGGGGTCGAAGGAGCCCGCCATCCCGCCGCCGCCTGCGCCCGGCGGCAAACCGGACGACACGGTCGCCAGCCGGCCGCAGGGGGAGTGCGTCGCGCTCACCATCAGCAAGGTCGAACTGGGCACCGCGCCGCTGCGCACCAGCCGTGGCGAGGCGCAGGTGCCGGCCTGGCTGTTCACCGTCGAGGAGATCGGCGCCGTGGTGGCCGCCGCCGCCGTCGCACCGCACGCGGTCGATGCGGTGCCCGAGCCGGTCGCACCCTCCGACACCGCCCCGGAGGGGCTGGTCGCCGCGCAGGACATCGTGGAGGTGGACGGAACGCGGCTGGCCTTCCGGCTCGGGGTCGGCAGCTGCGACACCGACATCACCCCGCTGGTGCAGGAGCGCGACGACATCGTGGTGGTGGGTGGCACGGTGGTGCGCTCCACCGACGTCTGCGACGCGATGCTCAGGATGGAGCCGGTCGAGGTGACGCTCAAGGAGCCGCTGGGCGCCCGGCCCGTCCTGGACGCGCTCACCGGCGCACCGCTGCGCATCGGCGGCAACTAAGCGCTCTGTGGTGTTAACAGGGGGCCCTTCCTATACCTCAGGCGTTAAGAAGGGCACCTTCCTTACATCCACCCCTACAGGAGTGGGGGGATGTCGGTGCGGATGGGTACGGGCAGGACCGTCGGGCCGTCCGCGCGCAGCGCCACGTCGAGGGCCTCGCCGAGCTGGTCGGGGCTCTCGACGACCGCGGTGGCGCAGCCGTAACCACGGGCCACCGCGCTGACGTCGATGCCGGGAAGATCCAGCCCGGGTACGCCGGGAGTGTGTTTGAGTTCGGCGAACGCCTTGAGGATGGCGTACTGCTGGTTCACCGGTACGACGACGACAAGCGGCAGTCGCAGCTGGGCCGCGGTCCACAGGGCCTGCACCGAGTAGTGGAACGAGCCGTCGCCGATCACCGCGATCACCGGCCGGTGCTGGCCGGTGTCCCGTTGCGCCAGCGCGATGCCGACCGCCGCCGGAAGCCCGTAACCGAGCCCACCGCTGGCCATCGTGAAGTACGACCCGGGTCGGCTGAACCGTAGCCGGCGACGCAGCGCGGAGAGGTTCGACGGCGACTCCTGCACGAGCACCCCGTCGGAGGGCCAGTACCGGGCCAACGCGGCGAAGAGCGCGTCCGCACTCAGCGGGAGGGAATCCTCGACCGGTGGCGGATCGGGTGGGGCGGCCGGCGGTGGTCGGTCCGCCGACGGCAGCAGCTCGGCCAGGGCGGCGAGGGTGAGTCCGGCGTCGCCGAGCAGGCTGTCACCGACCGGTGCGCGAGCCGCCTCCTCCGGATCGTCGGTGACGTGCAGCAGCCGGGCGCCCTCGGGCACGGTGTCGCCGGGCACGTGCGGGTAGTACCGGAACACCGGGGCACCGACCACCAGCACGGTGTCGTGCCCGTGCAGCCGTTCGGCCAACGGCCCGGCGGCGTAGGGCAGCACGCCCTGAAAATGCGGGTGGCTCTCGGGGAAGGCGGTCCGCTCGGGCGCAGGTGCCGACCAGACCGGCGCGGCCAGCCGCTCGGCCACGGCCACCGCCGAGTCCCAGGCGTCGGCGCGGTCCACCGCCGCACCGAGCACCATGACCGGTGACCGGGCGCTGGTCAGGGCGGCGACGAACTGCCGCAGCCGCTGCGGGTCGGGCGCGAACCGGGTCGCCACGGACCGGACCGCGGGTGGCGGATCGGCGGGCTGCGCCCAGTCGTCCAGCGGCAGGGAGAGAAAGACCGGCCCGGCGGGCGGCTGGATCGCGGTGGCGTACGCCCGCATCAGCGACGCCGGCACGTCCTGCGCCCGGACCGGCTCGTACGCCCACTTGACGTACGGCTGGGGCAGCTCGGTGGGACGGCGGGCGGTGAGGCGCGGTTCGAGCAGCAGCATCTGCCGGGTCTGCTGCCCGGCGGTGACGATCAGCGGTGTCCGGTTGTGCCAGGCGGTGACGATGTTGCCCATGGCGTTACCGGTGCCGGGTGCCGTGTGCAGGTTGACGTGCGCCGGTCGTCCGGTGACCTGGGCGTACCCGTCGGCCATGCCGACCGCCGACGCCTCGTGCAGCGCGTGCACGTACTGGAAGTCGTCGGGGAAGGCATGCAGGAACGGCTCCTCGGTCGACCCGGGGTTGCCGAACACGGTGGTCATGCCCAGCGCACGGAGCAGCTCGTAGGTGGTGTCACGGACCGTTGCCATCGCCCCTGAATCTAACCGGGCGGCTTCGGCCGACAGGGCCATTCGGCGTTGCGGGCATCACTGTCGATCACACGACGATCAGACCGTCGCCACGGCCGGGGACGCAAGCTATCGTGCCAGACATGGCTACGACAGCGCGGATGGCATCGACAGGGCTCGTTGACGGTCTTCATGACCGGCCCTCTCGGCTGCTACACGGCTGACGGGTACACGTGATGCAGGGAGAGGGGCAGGCGATCGGCGGGCGAGCCATGGAGTCGATGACCGGGAAACTACTGGTGGCGACGCCCGCACTGAAAGATCCGAACTTCGACCGTACGGTGGTGCTGTTGGTCGCCCACGAGCCCGGCGGCGCCCTCGGCGTGGTCCTCAACCGGGCGACCGAGGTGCCGGTGGCCGACGTGCTGCGCGACTGGGGTGATCTGGCCCGGCACCCGGCGGTGCTGTTCGAGGGCGGCCCGGTGCAGCCCGAGTCGGCGATCTGCCTGGCCCGGATGCATTCGCCGGTACGCCGTCTCAAAGGCTTCCACCAGGTCTCCGGAGCCGTCGGCACCCTCGACCTGTCCGTCGACCCGGACCGGCTACGGGAGAGCGTGCAGACCATCCGGGTCTTCGCCGGGTACGCCGGTTGGGGCGGTGGGCAACTGGAGCAGGAGATCGAGGAGGGTTCCTGGTTCGTGCTGGACGCGCTGCCCGGCGACGCCTTCGTCGAGCGCCCCGACGACCTGTGGCCCATGGTGCTGCGCCGGCAGGGCGGCATGATGGCCGCGGTGGCGCATTTCCCGCCGGACGTGACGCTCAACTGACCCGCCCGACGGGGACCCCGCGAGATGACCATGCCGGGTGCCGTGTGTATAGTTCTTCCAGTGCCCGGGTGACCGGGGACAACCGCAAGGGGCCGTGGCGCAGCTGGTAGCGCACCACACTGGCAGTGTGGGGGTCAGGGGTTCGAGTCCCCTCGGCTCCACCTTGTATTTGTGCAGGAAAATCGGCACCAGTCATCGACTGGTGCCGATTTTCCGTGATCTCGTGGTCGCGGCCATGGTCACCCAGCGCCCGATACTGCACTCCGGTGACGGGCGTGAGCTGGGCGGGCTCGTGCTGGCAGGAATCCCGTGATCACGTTCGGCGATTTCGAAGCTCAAATGCCCGATTTGTGGTCGCTGCGTGTGACGGCTATTTACACAGATCGTGTCCCCTCCTACAGTTAGCGCATCGATGTGCATGATCACGGGGGCTGGTATCTGCATGGGCGTGTCGCGGCGTGCGTGGACGGCGGAGTTAGCAGCAGAGGGTGACGTAAGGGCTGGCGGTTTGCGCCGTGTCGAGCATCATCGCCGCCGGCACCCTCGGCGGGCTCACCTGGCTTGCCGACGACTCCCAGCGCGCCCCAGAACATCGCCATCGGCGTTGTCTTCCGGATGCCGTCAGACTCCTACGGCGATCGGCGTGGCAACCATCTTGCCTGTCCCGGCCTCACGGGCTTCGTCAATGGCGATAACGAGTTCCTGGGCCTGACCCGCCTCGGCACCTGCCAGCGCGCCTCACCACCGGCTGGCTCACCTCCGCTGACCCCATCTAGGACCTGGCGCAGCCGTAGCAATAGCACGGCCACTCCTATCCCTGTGCCGACGTCAAGGGCACATCTCACCGCTCGAACGCAGACTCGGAGGGCATCAATGTCGACCGCGCTGGGAATCCGTGGCCGGAACAATCGGCACAGGTACGTCTGGCGAGCCCGTACGGCCGGGCTGGCCGCGCTCGTGATGGTGGCCAGCTCGCTCGTGGCGACCTCTCCCGCCGCTGCCGAGCCGGCGGCGCCGGCTGAACCAGCCTGCGTCGATGAGCAGCCGGACGCGCGCAGCGCCGAGTCGATGGTGGCGATCTGTCAGAGTCGGGTAGAGATTCTCTCCGAGCGAACCGAGGTGTCGCAGACCTTCCTGAACCCGGACGGGTCGCGGACCTTGGAGGAGAGTCTGGCGCCGGTGCGGGTGCGGCGCGGGTCATCGTGGGTACCGGTGAACACCACACTGAAGGCGACATCGCAGGGAGTTTCGCCGAAGGCGTCGGTGCTGCCGGTCTTCCTCTCCACAGGTGGCGACGGACCGTTGGCGCGGGTCGTGGACGGGAGCCGGGAGTTGTCGGTGTCCTGGCCGGATCCGTTGCCTGCACCGGAGTTGTCGGGAGACACCGCGATCTACCGTGAGGTGCTGCCGGAAACGGATCTTCAGGTCACCGCCAGCGCGTTGGGATTCTCCCATGTACTCGTGGTCCGGACGCCGAAGGCCGCGAAGAACTCCCGGCTGTCCGAACTCCGGTTCGGGATGTCGACCAAAGGGGTGACCGTCAAGGAAGGCGACGGGGGGACGCTCGTCGCACACGACGACCGGGGATCCGCCGTGTTCACGGCCCCGGCACCATTGATGTGGGACTCCTCGGTCAATTCGGACCTACCCGGCGATGAGCTGAGGCTGAGCTCTCCGCCGGCTGGAGCTGCTCCGGCACGCCGGAAGGGCGAGGATCCGGCCACGGCCGCGGCTGACAAGGACGCGAAGGCGAAATCGGCGGACGCGGCGGCGCGCGAGCCGGCCGAGGGTGCTCGGCGGGCGGTGATGCCCGTCAAGATCGGTCGGAACAGCCTGACGATCGTGCCGGACAAGGCGCTGCTGAACAGCCCGACGGCGACGTTCCCGATCTACATCGACCCGGCGTGGACGGGAAACATCTCCGGTAGCTCGTGGACGACGGTGTGGAGCAAGTACAAGACCAGTTCGTTCTGGAAGAACGCCAGCGCGCTGAACAATGGCTCCACCAACGGCTCGGCCGGCGCGGGCCGGACCGAGGACTGCGCGGGATGCGGTGACCACATCATCCGGTCGTTCTTCCGGATGGACGTCTCCGGCGTCAAGGGCAAGATCATCCAGGCCGCCACCTTCCGGATCGAACAACGCCACTCCTGGACGTGCAGCCCGAAGTCGAACGCCAAGCTCTGGCTGACGGGTGACATCTCGTCGAGCACGACGTGGAACAAACAGCCGACCTGGAACAGCAGTTACACCGCACAGACCGCCGCGAACCGCAAGAACGGCGCGGTCCACGGCTGCCTGGGCGTCGGCCCGATCGAGTTCAACGTCCTTTCGATGGTCAAGAAGGTGGCGGAGCAGGACAAGAAGTCGACCATGACCGTCGGGCTGCGGGCGGTCGACGAGAGCACCAAGAACCAGTGGAAGCGGTTCAACCACTCCTCGCCGAAACTGGCCATCACCTACAACACCAAGCCGGCCGCGCCGACGGACCGCAAGTCGGACGGTAGGGCCTGCGCGACCGGCTCCGCGCGGCCGTACGTGTTGACCCTGACGCCGACCCTCGCCGCCCGGCAGTCGGACCCGGACACCGGTCAGCAGTCGCTGACCACCTGGTTCCACTGGTGGCCGCTCGGCGGCTCACGGAACGACACCGACCGCATCTCGCAGGCCTCGGGTAACCCCTCCACGGTGTCGCGCGCCATCCCGGCCAGCAAGCTGGTCGACGGTGGTACGTATGTCTGGCAGTCGCGTACCCACGATGGGAGCCACTACAGCGACTGGTCGGGAACCTGTGAGTTCGTTGTCGATGCGACGCCCCCGGAAACGCCCTCCAACGTGGCCTCCACCGACTACCCGACGGGGAGCACGCCACGCGGCGGCGTGGGCATCGAGGGCACCTTCGAGGTCACTGCTCCGACGCTGCGTCGGCACGAGGTGAAGGAGTACGCCTGGACGCTGGACTCCGGGACCTACCTGAACGCCGCCACGGTCCCTGCCCGTAGTGGAGACTACGGTGCGACTCTCACGGTGAAGCCGGTCCGAGACGGGACGCAGACCTTGCGGGTGTGGTCGAAGGACCATGCCGGACGCTACTCGGCGACGCCCAGGACGTACACCTTCGTCGTGCGGGCCGGCGCCGGCCCGGCGGCGCACTGGACATTCGACGAGGCCAGCGGGAGCGCTGGCGACGTGACCGAGCACGACAACGACCTTTCCCTGGCCGGTGGCGCGTCGCGGACGGCCGGTCGGTCGGGGGTGGGCAGCGCGTTGTCGGTGAACGGCACGACGGGACACGGGGTGGTGACCGGGGCGGTTCGCTACCCGCATCCGGACACGAACGTGTTGACCTCGATGCGCACGGATTCCAGCTTCACCGTCACGGCGCGGGTTCGGGTCGATTCGACGAGCGGGGTGACCGGCCAGCGGACCATTGTCTCGGCCAACGGGTTGCGGGTGTTCGCCTACACGCTTGGCTATTCGGGCCCGGACAACCGCTGGCGGTTCACCATGGCGGGTGCGGACGCGGACAATCCGGCGCTGTTCTCGGTGTTGTCCAACAGTGCCCCCACGGCGGGCAAGTGGACCCACCTGGCGGCGGTCTACGACGCGTCGACGAGCACGTTGCGGCTTTACGTGAACGGTGTCGCGCAGACGGCGACCGCGACGTTGAGCGGTGGCTTCAACGCGGCCACGAATGTGACCGTGGGTAAGCGGAAGTGGAATGGCGGGGACGACGGATTCTTTGCCGGTGCTATCGACGACGTGCGGATCTACAACTTCGCGGAGAGCGCGGCCAACCTCGCCGAGTTGGCGGTCCCGCTGCCGGCGGTGGTCGCATTCCCCGGTGGCACCGAGGCGAACACGGGCAGCCAGCTTGCCGTCACCTTCAACGCGGGTGGGGACACCAACGTCACGAAGTTCCGCTACAGCGTTGGCAGCACTGCGGTGGACACCGAGGTGTCCGCATCGGCACCCGGCGGCACGGCGACAGTGTCGATCAATGTGGGCAGCGTGGTTGGCGAGCGTTCCCTGTTCGTGGTGGCCGTCGATGACGGCAACCGGCGTAGCGGACTCGCGCAGGCGTACTTCGAGGTGACCGCGGCGACCAGCCTCAGCGGTTCGGTGCTGGACGACGCCGACTTCAGTCCGCTGGTGGGTGCGGTGGTGACGCTGGAACCGGGCGGGTTCCAGACGACGAGCGACAACTCCGGGGCCTACGCCTTCACCGGAATGCCACCGGGCACGTACACGCTCACGGCCAGCTACGGCGACCGATGTGGCCTGACCGCCAGCGCGACGATCACCATCACCGCTGGTTCGCCGCGGTGGCGAGATCTCTACCTCGCGCCGTACACGGACGACTCCGGTTACACCTGCGCTAGCCGGACGGCCTCGTTCGCCACTGCCAACGAGACGGTGCTGCCGCTGACCGGTGACAATGCGGTGACCGAGGTGTCGCTGCCGTTCGCCTTCCCGTTCTACGGTCAGGCGTACCTGTCCGGGTGGGTGGACACCAACGGCTATCTCACTTTCATCGACCCCGGTGGGTCGCATCCGAAGACCAACGGCACCTGGCCGCTGCCGGCAGCCCCGAACGCGCTGATCGCCCCGTTCTGGGACGACCTGGTGGTGGACGGGTCGGCGAGTGTGCGAACGGCGAGCACCGGCAGCGGAGCGGACCAACGGTTCGTGGTCGAGTGGCGCAACGTGCACCGCAAGGGCAATACGGCCCAGCGGCTTTCGTTCGAGGTGGTCCTGGCGCCGGACGGCACGATCACCACGAACTACGACGGTCTCACGAGCGATCCCGTGCGAGGTGCTTACGCGGCGGTCGGTATCGAGGCGCCGGACGGGGAGGTCGGTCTGGCGTACTCGGTGGACGAGCCTGCGCTGGCCAGCGGGCAGGCGGTCACCTTCGTGCACCCGCAGGAGGACGGCACGCTGGAGTTGCATGACCTTTCCGGGGTGCTGCGCGACGAGAACGGCAACCCGGTGGTGGGTGCGACGGTGACGCTCGACCCGCGTGGGTTGTCGACGACAACCGGCCCGGGTGGGGCGTGGGGTTTCGAGGATCTGGTGGCGGACAGCTACACCGTCTCGACCCGGGTCGGGGCCCGCTGCGGCCGTAGCGCCGAGGACCAGGTGGAGTTGGACGACAACCGCACGGTCGATCTCCGGTTGGGCCCGGACCACGGGACGATGGGGTACGCCTGCGTGGTAGGCGCGTCGGGCTACGTGGCGGCGTCGAATGTGGTGGCGCTGACCGGCGACGACGCCTGGGCAAACCTGAACTTGCCGTTCCCGTTCACCTATCACGGCCGGCCGTACTCGAAGGCATGGCTGCACACCAATGGCCTGATCAACTTTGGGGCCGAGCCGGGCAACGTGCAACAGATCTGGGTGAACCCGACGATGCCGACGGCGGCGATTCCGAACGGGGTCATCGCCCCGTTCTGGGATGACCTGAACGTGGACTCGTCGGCCAGCATCCGTACCGAGCTGCTGGGTTCCGCACCGAATCGGCGGTTCGTGGTGGAGTGGCGGAACGTGCTGATGCAGGGGGTCGCCGCGCCGAACAACCGGGTGACCTTCGAGTTGATGCTGCACGAGGACGGGCGGATCGGGTTCCACTACGGCACCCTGACCACCCCGATCCAGCAGGGTGCGGGAGCCACTGTCGGCTTGGAGAGCACGGAGCGGGCCGAGGTCGCTGCCCTGTACTCCTTCCAGACGGCAGTGGTGCCGAGCAACGGGTCGATCGTCTACAGCCCGAACACGTCGGGCACGGTCCGGGGCACGGTGACCACTGCGGTCACCAGTGAGCCGGTCGCCGGTCGGACGGTGACCCTGACGCCGTCGGGGGCGACTACCACCACCGCCGCAGACGGCAGTTACGAGTTCACCGGTGTGCCGATCGGTGAGCACGTCGTTGCCGCGGCGACCGGTGACGACCGCTGTGCCGGCCAGTACGCCCGGGAAGTGTTCAACTTCGCCGGTGGAACCACCAGCTGGATCGACCTCTCGGTGATGATCGATGGCGACGAGTTTGGCTATGGGTGCAGGACCGGGTCGCAGCCCTTCATCCCGGGCAATGTGACCGAGTCGTGGAGCGGCGACGACACGGTGTGGCAGAAGAACCCGCCATTCCCGATCAAGCTGTACGGCGAGTCGTACACCTCGGCCTGGGTCAGCGCCAACGGTGTGATGACCTTCCGGAACCCGGCTTTCCACGGTTGGATCTACGCCAACTCGACCCCGATCCCATCGCCGCTGTCGGAGGGCCGACCCAACGCCGCCGTCTACGTGCACTGGAACGACTGGATCGTGGACTCGGCGGCCCGGATCGCCACCGCGACCAGTGGCACCGCGCCGAACCGGCGGTGGGTGGTGGAGTGGCGCAACGTGCATCTCTACGGTGACACTTCGGCCCGGGCCTCCTTCTCGGCGGTCTTCGACGAGAACGGCGACGTCACGTTCACCTATGCCGACATCAACCCCGCTCACGCAGGTGAACGGGGGTCGGCGGCCACAGTCGGCATCGAGAACGGTGCAGGCACCATCGCGTTCCAGTACTCACACAAGGAAGCTGTGCTCGCCACCGGGAAGGGCATCTTCTTCAAGCCCAACCCGCCGGGCAGCGGCGTTGTCAGTGGCACGGTGACCTGCCAGGGAACGCCGGTGGCCGGGGCTACCGTGGCAATGGCCGGCCGGAGCGCCACCACCAGCGCTGGCGGCGGGTACCAGTTCGACGATGTGCCCGGCGGGACGTACGCGGTGATCGCCACGCTCAGCTCCGGACCCTGTGTCGGGTCGGCGGTGACGCCGGTGACGGTCGGCACGAACACCACGAGCGCGGTGAACTTCGACCGGGGCGCCACACCGTCCGGCGCCCGCTACACGATCGCCGAACAGCCGGTCAGCTTCGTGCCGGCCGACGGCACGGTGCTGCCGCTGACCGGTGACGACGCCTACACCCCGATCACCCTGCCGTTCCCGGTCACCCACTACGGCCAGACGTACACCACCGCATGGGTCGACACCAACGGCCTGCTCACGTTCGTCGAACCCGCGGCCTCGTCACCGGACGCCTGGCCGATCCCGTCATCGGCGGAGTCACAACTGCCGAAGGCGGCGATCTACCCCCTGTGGCACGACTGGATCGTCGACGCCGACGCCAGCGTCCGGACGGCCACCACCGGCAGCGGGCCGAACCGCCGATTCATCGTCGAGTGGCGCAACGTCCGATCGTACGAGGACCCGACGACCAGGATCTCCTTCGAGGTGATCATGGACGAGGCGGGAGGCTACACCTTCGCCTACACCGACAACGACGGCACCCACATCGAGCAGGGCGGTGCCTCGACGATCGGTATCGACAACGCAGACGGCACCAGCGCTCTGCGCTACACCTACCGACAGCCTGTGCTCCACCCCGGAACCGGACTGCGAATCGAACGCCTTCCGTAGGCCCGACCAGTTGCCCGGGACCGGTCCGATCGGACCGGTCCCGGCGATCCCGTCCATCCGTCCCTGCCCCTGGCTAACCAACTCGGCCTCGGAGGTATCACCGGTGAAGGCAACCCCTCGGTTACATTCGCTGTCGAACTCGGCACGATGGCGGCGACGTCGCCGCTCGACCCTTTCCGGCTTCATCACGACCGTCCTGGCCGTGACTCTGCTGCAAGCCCCCGCGTCGGCCCGGCCCGACGACGACCGGTTGTCGGTCGAGCCCGAGGCCCGCCCGGTGCCCACGGTGCCGGTCACCAATGTGGCGACCACCGCGCCGACACGAGCCGCCGCGATGCGCAGCGCCAGTGCCAAACCGGCGCCGATCTGGCCGTCGGCCGCGACCGCCGTAGCGGAACTGGACAGCAGCGCCACGGTCACCTCGGCGCGGGTCGGCGGCCTACCGGTTCGGGTCGAACGAGTCGGGGCGGCTTCCTCCCAACGGATGCGGGCGCAGATCCTGGACATACAGCGAGTGCGGGTGCAGACCCTGGACCGAAAGGCCACCGAGCGGGCCGGAATCCGGGGTGTGCTGATGCGTGTCGGTCAGGCCGACACCGCTGCCACTGATGCCGCCCGGGCCGACGCCGGGTCGGCTGACCTGCGGATGACAGTCGACTACTCGTCGTTCGCCACCGCTTACGGCGCCGACTGGGCTACCCGCCTGCGGCTGGTGACCCTGCCGGAGTGCGCACTGACCACGCCGGAGCAGCAGCGCTGTGCCGGAACACCGCTGAAGTCGCGGAACAACCCGGTTGCCCAGACGGTGTCGGCCCAACTTCCGGTAGCGGCGGCGGGCACGCTGGTGGCGGTGGCCGCAGGCGCTACCGGACCGGCGGGTGACTACTCGGCGACCCCGTTGCAACCGTCGTCGACCTGGTCGGTCGGAGGGAACACCGGTTCCTTCAACTGGTCGTACCCGATGCGGGTGCCGCCGGCACCGGGCGGGCTGGAGCCCGATCTGGCGTTCGGCTACTCGTCCCAGTCGGTGGACGGCCGGCACGCGGCGTCGAACAACCAGCCGTCCTGGGTCGGCGAGGGGTTCGAGTTCTGGCCGGGCGGCTACATCGAGCGCCGGTACCGCTCCTGCGCCAAGGACACCGGAGGAAACAACACCACCAAGACGTACGACCTGTGCTGGGAAACCGACAACGCGACGCTGCACCTTGACGGCTTCTCCGGCGAACTGCTCTACAACTCGTCCGAGCAAAGGTGGCACCTGCGTACTGATGACGGGGCGCGGATCGTTCGGCACACGGGCGCGGCCAACGGCGACGAGGACGGCGAATTCTGGACGCTCACCACCACCGACGGCACGGAGTACCGGTTCGGCTCGAACCGTTTGCCCGGCTGGACCTCTGGTGACCCGGTGACGAACTCGGCGTGGAACGCGCCGGTGTTCGGCAACGACGTGAACGAGCCCTGCCGGAAGCCTGCGTTCGCCGATTCCTCCTGTGAGCGCACCTGGCGGTGGAACCTTGAACACGTCGCCAACCTGAACGGCGACTCGATGTCGTTCTGGTACACGAAGGAGACGAACAAGTACGGCCGGAACAAGACCGCGAGTGACGCGGTCAGCTACGACCGTGGTGGCTACCTGAAGCGGATCGATTACGGCACCAGGGTGACCGCCGGCCGTGATTCGGCGCTGGACAACGGTGCCAGCGCTCGGGTGGTCTTCACCGAGGCGGATCGGTGCCTGAGCAACTGCACCACCAAGAACGAGGTGCGGTGGCCGGACACTCCGTGGGACTCGGAGTGCACCGGCTCGACCTGTGTCGACAAGTTCAGCCCGACGTTCTGGTCCAGCAAGCGGTTGAGCGCGGTCACCACGCAGATTCGCAGCGGCAGTGGATTCAGTAACGTCGAGCGGTGGAGCCTGACCCACGGGTTCCCCGACCCCGGCGACGGCACCCGGGCTGGTCTCTGGCTGGAGAAGATCTCCCACGAGGGCCTGGTCGGCGGCAGCACCACGCTGCCCGACGTTGAACTCACCGGCATCCAGCTGGCGAACCGGGTCGACACCATCGACTTCGCCGCGGCGATGAACTGGTGGCGCATCGCCCGGATCCGCAACGAGACCGGCGGAACGATCAACATCACCTACTCGCAGGAGGACTGCGTCGCCGGCAGCACCCCGACCGCGCAGACCAACACCAGACGGTGCTATCCGGTGCGGTGGACCCCGGAGGGTTACCAGTCGGCGGTGACCGACTGGTTCCACAAGTACGTCGTCACCACGATCTACGAGATCGACCACACCGGCGGGTCGCCGCCGTTCGGCAGCCCACGGAAGGCCTACTCGTACAGCTACCACGACGGCGCCGCCTGGCGTTATACGGATGACGACGGGCTCGTCGACAAGGACGAGAAGACCTGGTCGGTGTTCCGTGGTTACGGGCGGGTCGGGGTGACCGTCGGTGACGCGGGTGAACAGGCATACACCGAAACCCGCTACTTCCGGGGCATGCACGGCGATCGTGCAGCACCCTCCGGCGGCACGAAGAGCGCCAGCCTGGACGGCATCACCGATCAGGACTGGTTCGCCGGCATGGCCCGCGAGGTCACGGTCCGTAACGGACCGACCGGAGCGGTGGTCTCCCGCGAGGTCAGCGATCCCTGGGCGTCGGGCCCGACCGCCTCCCGGACGGCCAACGGTGACACGACGACCGCACGCTTCGTGCGGGTCGGGACCGCCCGCAGCTACGTCGCGCTCGACGGCGGTCGGGGCGAGCGGGTTACCCGGACCACCACCAGCTTTGACAGCCTGGGCATGCCAACACAGGTGGATGACTTCGGTGTGGAGGGCACCACTGGCGACGAGCGGTGCACCAAGACCGACTACATCCGCCGCGATACCAAGTGGCTGATGGATCGGGTCCAGCGGACCCGGGACTTCGCGGTGTCCTGCTCGGCCAGCAACGGCACCCTGACAGAGGCCGACGTCATCGGAGAGACCCGACTCTCCTACGACGACGCGGCATACGGGACGCTGCCGGCGAACAACAACGACGTTCGTGGGCTGCCGACTCGTACCGAGGTGATGGCG
This sequence comes from Verrucosispora sp. FIM060022, assembly GCF_003977705.1. NCBI lineage: Bacteria > Bacillati > Actinomycetota > Actinomycetes > Micromonosporales > Micromonosporaceae > Micromonospora > Verrucosispora sp. FIM060022. The sequence continues at coordinate 515,916 of NZ_RQIV01000003.1, read as the reverse complement.
GCGTGGAATGCCGGTGCACCGAGCTTCGTCACCAAGGAACGGACCGCGTACGACAGCCACGGCCGACCCACGTCGAGCTGGGACGCGATGAACTTCCTGACCACCACCACCTACACGCCGGCGCTCGGTGGGCCGACCACCCAGGTGGTCGTCAAGAACCCGCGGAACCACGAGACCAAGACGACCCTCATTGCGGCGTGGGGATCTGAGAGCAGCATTCTCGACCCGAACGAGAAACGGACCGAGCTGGCGTACGACGCACTCGGCCGACTCACCTCGGTCTGGCTGCCCAACCGGAGCAGAGCCACCGAGTCTGCGAACATGACCTTCGGATATACGGTCCGCAACAACGCGCCCACCGCCGTACGCACCTCGAAGCTGAACGCCGAGGGCAACTACGTCAGCTCGTACGAACTGTTCGACGGTCTGTTGCGAACGCGGCAGACGCAGGCACCGTCTCCCGCAGGCGGTCGGTTGATCACCGAGACGTTCTACGACACCGCTGGGCGAAAGGTGCGTGAGTACGACAAGTACCACACCAGCGGTGACCCCGGCACGACGCTGGCCACCGCTGTGGACGGCGCGCACATCCACACCCAGAACCGTATCGAGTACGACGGCGCGGGCCGACCGACTGCCGTGATTTTCCAGCCTTACAACGCCGAGCGGTGGCGCACCTCCATCCATTACGGAGGGGACCGGGAGGACGTGACACCGCCGACCGGCGGTACCGCTACCTCGGCGATCATCGACGCCCGGGGCAACCGAGTGGAGCAGCGCCGGTACCACGGCGCGGCCCCGACCCCATGGACGACTGGCTCCTGGGACACCACCACCTACACCTACAACCGCAAGAACCAGTTGACCATGCTCACCGACGCTGCCGGCAACTCCTGGACCTACACCTTCGACATCCGCGGTCGGCAGATCCAGGTCGACGATCCGGACAGCGGAACCAGCACCTTCACCTACGACAACGCCGACCGGATGACCAGCAGCACCGATGGTCGAAACCGAAAGCTGGCCTACCGGTACGACCAACTAGGCCGGAAGATCGGGGTGTACGAGAACAGCACCAGCGGAGTGCTCCGGGCCGAGTGGCAGTACGACACGCTCGCCAAGGGCCTCCTGACCCGGAGCATCCGGGAGGTCGACGGTCTCGCCTACCAGGTCGAGTACCTCGGCTACACCGACCTCTACCAGGAAAGCGGCGTCAAGTACGACATCCCGACCACCGAGCCGGGAATCGGTGGTGCGTACCTCTACGAAAAGACCTGGAACCTCGACGGCAGCCTGAGCGCCGTCACGCTGCCCAACACCAACAGCGACCTGCCGGCGGAGACTCTGCGCTACGGTTACGACGCACTCGGCCAGCCCAAGACGCTCAGCCGAGTCTCGGGGAGCACGACCAGCAACTACGTGCCGGACACCGACTACAACGCGCTGGGGCAGGTCGAGAACATCGAGCTGTACACCGGCAGCGGTGCCCGGGTCTGGCAGGGATTCGACCGGGAGCTGGAGACCGGACGGATCACTGATTTCCTGACGACCCGCGACGCCATCAACCCGGGCGTGCTGGCCGACCTGGAGTACAGCTACGACGAGGCTGGGAACATCACCCGGATCTCGGACAAGGCACCCGACCCGGTCGACGACACCCAGTGTTTCGCCTACGACCATCTGCGTCAGCTGACCCAGGCGTGGACGCCGGCCTCGGGCGACTGTGCCGCGCCCCGCTCGGTGAGCGCCCTGGGCGGCCCGGCGCCGTACTGGCACTCCTGGACGATCAACGCCATCGGCAACCGGACCAGCCAGACCGTCCACACAGGCTCCGGCGACCAGGTCACCACCTACACCTATCCGAGTGCGGGCGCGGCACGCCCGCACGCCGTGACCGCCACCGCCGGGGCCCAGGTCGGTTCCTACACCTACGACAACTCGGGCAACACCCTGACCCGGCCCACCGCGACCGCCGGTACCCAGACCCTGACCTGGGACCATGAAGGCCGCTTGGAATCGACTACCGATTCCACCGGCGTCACCAGCTACCTCTACGACGCCGACGGCAACCGGCTCATCCGCCGCGACCCCACCGGCACCACCCTTTACCTACCCGGTCAGGAGATCCGCCACAACACCAACACCAACCAGACCTCCTGCACCCGCTACTACACGCATGCCGGTAAGACGGTCGCCTCCCGCTCCGCAGCCGGCCTGACCTGGCTGGTCGAGGACCACCAGCGCACCGCGCAGGTGGCGGTCGACGCCGCCACCGGTACGGCCACCACCCGCAGGCAGACGCCTTACGGGACGGTCCGCGGCAGCGCGTCCGGATGGCCGAACGACAAGGGCTTCGTCGGCGGCACGGTGGAGAGCGCCGGACTCGTGTTCATCGGCGTCCGAGCGTACGACCCAGCGACTGGCCGGTTCATCAGCATCGACCCGCTCCAGGACCACGATGACCCACTCCAGTGGCACGGCTACGCCTACGCCAACAACTCGCCGATCACCTTCAGTGACCCGGACGGCCTCAAGCCCCTCATCACCGACAGCGTCCAAGGCGACGAGAAGCACTACCGCGAGACCGGCGAGAAGGTCGTCTACCAGAATGGGAAGTGGACCTCAAACAAGTCCAGTTCGAGCAAGACCGGCGGCGGAACGCCTGATATCTTCCGCTGTGACAAGCAGACCACCTGCACCATCCGTGGCCAGGACAAAGACACCAAGAACGTCGTCTACGAGTGCAACTCGCCAGGATCATGCATCATCGAAAACCGCGGACGCGGCAGTGGGGCGGTATACAACTGCAATGTGCCCGGTGCCTGCCAGGTGGACGCTGACTGTCGAAATGGGCAGAAATCGTGCTCCGTCGGAAACTCTGCTGTGGATGGCAAACTGGCGTGTCGCGTCAAGGACTCCTGCATTTTTTACGTCTGGAAGCATTCACCGGCAGCGCCCGGCAAGGATGCGCAAGAGTTTCACGCCGTTAAGGATTTCTTTATGATGCCGGCGGCGTACGCTTCCTCGGGCACTGCGGGGGGAGCCGCAATTGGCTGCGCTGCCGGTTTGTTGGGTGCGGGAGTTGCGTGTCCGGTGCTGGCCGCAAAGGGTGCTCTGATCGGTGGCGTGATTGGTTTTGAGGTTGGGCTCTACTACTACTACGAGGCCTATTTCGAGTCGAAGAAGCCCAAGCCCATCTGGATGGTCCCCGAGCGTGTTGAGTTGGCGCGAGAATGAGCGTGCGGCAAGAAAGGGGGCCGATGCGGAGGTGTACACTCTTGAAATGAAGACATGGCGTCGCGCGGCGGTAGCGATTGCTAGTGGCGTGGCAGGAGGAATCCTGTTCGTGTGGCTTGTCCCCGACCGAGGTCACTCAGTGGCAACCTTCTTGGTCTGGTTGGTCATCTGGACGCCCTCGTTCTACTGGTTCGGGCTCCGTCCCACCATGGGTAACGAGGGGCAGCCAAAGGTCAACCTTCCCGAGCCTCCCAGGGCAGAGGGGGGCGGTGACTCGCGAAGGCCGCAGTGAAGATGAGAGAGCACCGACCCCGGGAACTGGCCGCTCCCGCAGCCAAGCGCCTCGCAGCCGTGTCGTGAGGTGGACAACCGTGATGGGTTCCGTGGCGTCCGCTGGTTGAGTCGACCAGCGGACGCCACTGAACGGGGGGAACCAGCAGGCCGGCCGAGCGAGTGACGGGTACGGTTCCAGCCATGCGCTACGTGCGGCTCGACACGCCGAAACCCCTGTCCAAGATCGGCCTTGGCACCTGGCAGTTCGGGTCGCGGGAGTGGGGTTACGGCCCGGATTACGAGCGGTTGGCGGCGGACATCGTCCGGCGTGCCGTCGAGTTGGGTGTCACCGTCTTCGACACCGCCGAGGTGTACGGCTTCGGCCGCAGCGAGCGGATTCTCGGCGCGGCGCTGGCCGCCGATCGGGACAAGGTCACCATCGCGACCAAGATATTTCCGGTGTTGCCGGTGGCGTCCGTGGTGCAGCAGCGGGCGGTCGCCTCGGCGGCCCGGCTCGGGGTCACCAGCATCGACCTCTACCAGGTGCACCAGCCCAATCCGGTGGTCAGCGACCAGAGCACCATGCGGGGCATGCGGGCCCTTCAGGACGTCGGCCTGGTCGGCGAGGTGGGGGTGAGCAACTACAGCCTGCGCCGCTGGCAGGTCGCCGAGGCCGCGCTGGGCCGTCGGGTGCTGAGCAACCAGGTCCGCTACAGCTTGCTCGACCGCAAGCCCGAGGAAGACCTCCTGCCGTACGCGGAGCAGGCCGGCCGCCTAGTCATCGCGTACAGCCCGCTGGCGCAGGGGTTCCTGTCCGGGCGGTACGACGCGCATCATCCCCCGGTCGGCGCGATACGCCGGGCCAACCCGTACTTCCTGCCGGAGAACCTGGTCCGTGGCACGGCGCTGATCGAGACGCTGCGCCAGGTGGCCGCCGCGCACGACGCCACGCCGAGCCAGATCGCCCTGGCGTACGTGTTGCGGCACCCGAACGTGGTGGCGATTCCGGGGGCATCCACGGTGGAGCAGTTGGAACGCAACGCCGCCGCTGCGGAGATCGACCTGACCGAGGACGAGTACGCCGCTCTGGTCAACGCGGCGCGGGCGTTCCGCCCGGTCACCGGGCTGGCCGCCGTACCGGGAATGGTGCGGGCCCGCGCCGGACGCTGACCCGGGGCGACCACCCTCCCCACCCCCTCACCTCCCCTTTGCTCTGCTTCAACCCACGCAACGGTTACTGTCCGCAAGCGTCGCCGTTCGTCTTCCGCAGTTGCTGCCGAATGTTGGCCCTGCTCAGGCGCTATTGCGTGGGTTGAAGCAGAGCAAAGGGGGAGCAGGTTGATAGGGGCGGTGCCTGGCGCGGATCACGGACGGTGACAATCCGATGGTCGATGCTCCGCGCGCCACCGCGATGGTCTCCGGAAGGTGCTGGCGCCGTCTCCCGGGGTGCGGGGGCGGGTCGTTCAGGGCAGGTCGCGGGCGTAGCAGACGGAGAGGGGTGCGCCCCGGTACGGGCCGAAGTTCTCGATGCGGTGGTAGCCCTCGCGTTCGTAGAAGCGCATCGCCTCGGGCTGGGCGGTGCCGGTCTCCAGCAGCAGGGTGCGTACGCCCGCCTCTCGGGCCTGGTGTTCCAGGGTGCGCAGGATGGCGACGGCGACGCCGGTGCCCCGGGCCGACGGGGTGACGTACATCCGTTTGATCTCGGCGGAGCCGGGGTCGAGCAGACGCAGCCCGCCGCAGCCGATGGCGGTGCCGTCGGCGTCGCGGGCGACGAGGAAGACGCTGACGCTCGCGGCGCTGGGTGGTTCCCCCGGCTCGTGGTTGTCGTTGCCGTAGCGGGCGTCGAGTTCGACGCGTTGCGCCTCGCGCAGCCGGGCCGCATCGGCCGAGTCCCACGCTTCGTGGTCGATGGAGACCATGCGACGTTCCTTCCCACCATGATTCCGTAACGAGCGTTACCGTAACGTACGCTACGGATCGGATCCAGCGCCGGGGAAGAGGTACGGATGGCCAGACGACGTGACCTCGTCGACCAGCAGCAACGTCTGTCGGCGGCGACCTGGTCGGTGTTGGCCGAGCGGGGACTGCCCGGCCTGACCCTGCGTGCGGTCGCCGAGCGGGCCGGCTGCACCACCGGCATGGTGCTGCACACCTTCGCCGACAAGCAGGCCCTGCTGGTGCACGCTCGCGAACTGTTGCATCGGCGTACCGGCCAGCGGGCCGACGCGGCTCAGGCCGCCGCAGACACACCCCGTGCCGCGCTGCGGGCCGTGCTGTGGCAGGCCGCGTCACCGACCGAGGAGAAGCGGGAGGAGGCGCGGGTGTGGCTGGGGTTCCTCGCCGCCGCGCTGGCCGACCCGGTCCTGGCCGACCTGCACCGGTCGTACAACCGTCGGTTCGTCGACCGGGTCGCCGCCCTGGTTGCCGCGGTCTGTCGCGACCGGCCGTCGGCCGACTGCCGCGCCACCGCGACCAGCCTGGTGGCGCTTGTCGAAGGGCTCAACGCGCTCGCGGCCGTCGACCCGGCCACCTACGGCGACCAGACCCAGCGCGCTGCGATCGACGCCGCCCTCGCCCGACTCTGAATTCTCGATCAGACCAGGGAAGGGCGAAATCGGGCCGGGCGACCAGACCTGATCGCGGCGACGGCGAGCTAGCGTGGTCGGGTGAGCAGATTTCCGGCAACTCCGGTCCCGCCACCCGATCTGCCCGGCACGCTCGGCGCGCTACGCGCCGCCGGATGCCGGTACCGCACAGTCAAGCAGGAACTGCGCGACAACCTGCTGGCCCGGCTGCGAGACGGCGGGCCGCGGTTCGCCGGCATCGTCGGGTACGACGACACAGTGCTGCCCGAGGTGGAACGGGCGCTGCTCGCCGGGCACGACATGGTGTTGCTCGGTGAGCGTGGCCAGGGCAAGACCCGGCTGATCCGATCCCTGGTGGCGCTGCTGGACGAGTGGACCCCGGTGATCGCCGGATCGGCGCTCAACGAGCATCCCCTGCATCCGATCACCCCGGCGTCCCGGGCGCTGGTCGCCGAGGCCGGCGACGACCTGCCGGTCGGCTGGCTGCACCGCTCGATGCGCTACGGCGAAAAGTTGGCCACCCCGGACACCAGTGTCGGTGACCTGATCGGTGACGTCGACCCGATCCGGCTGGCGCAGGGAAGGACTCTCGGCGACCCGGAGACGATCCACTTCGGTCTGGTGCCGCGTACCAACCGGGGTATTTTCGCCGTGAACGAGCTGCCCGACCTGGCCGAGCGGATCCAGGTGGCGTTGCTCAACGTGCTGGAGGAACGCGACATCCAGGTACGCGGCTACCAGTTGCGACTGCCGCTGGATCTGTTCCTGGTGGCCAGCGCCAACCCGGAGGACTACACCAACCGGGGGCGGATCATCACCCCGCTCAAGGACCGGTTCGGTGCCGAGATCCGTACCCACTATCCGACCGACCTGGAGTTGGAACTGGCGCTGATCCGGCAGGAGGCCGACCTGGTCGCCGAGGTGCCGGAGCACGTGCTGGAGGTGCTGGCCCGCTTCGCCCGCGCGGTGCGCGAGTCGCCGTCGGTGGATCCCCGCTCGGGGGTCTCCGCCCGGTTCGCCATCGCCGCCGCGGAGACCGTCGCCGCCGCCGCGCTGCGCCGCGCCAGCCTGCTCGCCGACGCCTCCACCGCCGAGCCCTTCCTTGCGCCGGAGGCGGTGGCGCGGGTGGGGGACGCGGTGTCGGTGACCTCCACGCTGCGCGGCAAGGTGGAGTTCGAGAGCGGTGAGGAGGGCCGGGAGATCGAGATCCTCGGTCATCTGCTGCGTACCGCCACGGCCGAGACCTTCCGGGCCCGGCTGGCCGGGCTGGACCTGTCCGGATTCACCACGCTGGTCGAGGACGGCAAGGCGATCGAGACCGGGGAACTGGTCCCGGCGACCGATCTGCTGCGTCAGGTGGGCACCGTACCCGGCCTGGCGAAGGTGCTCGACCGGCTCGGCGTCGGTGACGCGCCGAGCGCCGGGCAGGCCGCCGCTGCGGTCGAGTTCGTGCTGGAAGGGCTGCACCTGAGCCGCCGGCTGGGCAAGGACGTGACGGATTCGGGGCGCACCCGCTACGCCGGCCGGGACTGAGCATGGCCGGCAACCGGTTCCGGTACGGGCAGTGGCACGGCGGCCCCGACCCGCTGGCCCCGCCGTACGACGTGCAGGCCGCGGTGGACCAGGTCGGCCAGGAGGTGCTGGCCGGCGGCAGCCTGCGGCAAGCCCTGCGCGACCTGTTGCGCCGGGGCCTGCAGGGGCGCGGCGGGCTGGACGAGCTGACCGCCCGAGCCCGCCGACTGCGCCGGGAGATGCTGCGCCGGGGCGAGCTGGACGGCGCGGTGACCCGGGCCCGTGCCCTGCTCGACCAGGCCCTGGCGGCCGAGCGCGACGAGTTGGCCGGTCGGCAGGACGAGGCGGCCCGGTTCGCCGAGACGGAGCTGAACAACCTGCCTCGCTCCACCGCCCAGGCGGTGCGGGAACTCTCCGGCTACCAGTGGGCCAGCGACGAGGCCCGGCAGCTCTACCAGCGGATTCTCGACGGGCTGCGCGACGACGTGCTCGGCCAGCGGTTCGCCGGACTGCGCGAGTCGGCACAGTTGGCGGCCGACCCGGCCGTGCAGGAACGGCTCGCCGAGATGATGCAGGACCTCAACGCCCTCCTGGCCCGGCATGCGCGCGCCGAGGACACCACCGACGCGTTCGCCGAGTTCATGCGCCGGCACGGCGAGTTCTTCCCGGAACGACCGGGCAACGTCGACGAGCTGATCGAGTTGCTGGCCCGCCGGGCGGCGGCCGGGCAGCGGCTGATGAATTCGCTGTCGGAGCGCCAGCGTACGGAGCTCGCCGAACTGATGCGGCAGTCGCTGGGCGACCGGCTCGCCGGGGAACTGTCGGCGCTGGAGCAGAACCTGCGGTCGCTGCGGCCCGACCTGCGGTGGGCGCGCGGCGAGCGGACGCAGGGCGGCGAGCCCTTGAGCTACGGCGAGGCGACCGGGGTGCTCGACGAGGTGGCCGAGCTGGACGACCTGCTCGACCAGTTCGGTCAGGCGCATCCCGGGGCCACGTTGGACGACATCGACGTGGACGCGGTCGCCCGGACCCTGGGCCGTGACGCTGCTGCCGCCGTACGCCAGTTGCGTGAAATGGAGCGCGAGCTGCGCCGCCAGGGTTGGGTGACCCGCGACGCCGAGGGGTTGACGTTGAGCCCGAAAGCGCTGCGCCGCCTCGGCGGCACCGCGCTGCGTCAGGTCTTCGCCGAGCTGACCGCTGGCCCGCGCGGGCATCACGACCTGCGCTCGGCGGGGGCGGCCGGTGAGGTCAGCGGGGCTTCCCGCCCCTGGGAGTACGGCGACGAGCAGCCGCTGGACGTGGTGCGTACGCTCACCCGGGCGGTCGCCCGGGCCGGACCGGGTGTGCCGGTGCCGCTCGCGGTGACGGACTTCGAGGTGGTCGAGACCGAGCGGCGGGCCTCGGCGGCGGTGGCGCTCTGCGTGGACCTGTCGTACTCGATGATCTCGCAGGGCCGGTGGGGCCCGATGAAGCAGACGGCGCTCGCGCTGGCCCACCTGATGGCGACCCGGTTCCCGCAGGACGCGTTGCAGATCATCGGATTCGGTCGGGAGGCGGCGCCGCTGCGCCAGCAGGAGCTGGCGGCCGTGGAACCGGACATGGCTCAGGGCACCAATCTCCAACACGCGTTGCGGCTGGCCGGTCGGCACCTGCGTCGTCATCCGGACGCCGAGCCGGTGGTGCTGGTGGTCACCGACGGGGAACCCACCGCCCACCTGGATCCGGAGGACGGGGAGGCGGTGTTCTGCTGGCCGCCCCTGCGGGAGACGATCGAGGCGACCATCCGTGAGGTGGACCGGCTCGGCCGGTACGGAGCCACGCTGAACCTGTTCATGCTCGGTGACGACCCCGGGCTGCGCCGGTTCGTCGACGCGGTGGCCCGACGCAGCGGCGGCCGGGTGTTCACCCCCGACACCGAGGACCTCGGCGAGTACGTGGTCAGCGACTACCTGCGGGCCCGTCGCGGTCGGCGCTAGCGTCGTTTGTTAACAAGGGGCCCTTCCTCTACCGGAGGCGTTAACAAGGGGCCCTTCCTTTGAAGGTGCGGCGGTAGGCCGTCGGTGCGACGCCGACGCGCTGGTGCAGTTGCTGGCGGAGGGCGGCGGCGGTGCCGAAACCGCTGCGGCGGGCGACCTGGTCGATGCTCAGGTCGGTGCTCTCCAGCAGCAGCCGGGCGTGGTCGGTGCGCTCGCGCAGCAGCCACTGCGCCGGGCTGAGCCCGGTCTCGGCCCGGAACCGTCGGGTGAACGTGCGGACGCTCATCCGCGCCTGCTCGGCGAGGTCCCGCAGGCTGACCGACTCGTGCAGCCGCTGGCGGGCCCACTGGCGGGCCCCGGCGGTGCTGGTGTCCGGTGCCTGCGGCACCGGGCGTTCGATGTACTGGGCCTGTCCACCGTCGCGCCAGGGTGGCATCACGCACCGGCGGGCGGACTGGTTGGCGACCTGGCTGCCGTGGTCGGTGCGGACCACGTGCAGGCACAGGTCGATTCCGGCGGCCACCCCGGCGGAGGTGAGCACCGGGCCGTCGGCGACGAACAGCACGTCGGGGTCCAGGTCGACCTTCGGGTACAACTCACGGAACCGGTCCGTGTACGCCCAGTGGGTGGTGGCGCGGCGCTCGTCGAGCAGGCCGGCGGCGGCCAGCACGAACGCTCCGGTGCAGATGGACATGACCCGAACACCCCTGTCGTACGCGGCGCGCAGCGCCTCGATCACCTCGGGCTCGATCACGTCGCGTCGCCGGGTCGCGTCACCGTTCACCCCGGGCACGATCACCGTGTCGGCGTCCGCCAGCAACTCCAGGCCGTGGTCGGGCAGCACCTGGAAACCGGCCGTACTGCGCACCGGCCGACCGCCCGGGGTGCACGTGTCGACGGTGTAGAAATGCTGGTCGTCGGCGTTCCGCGCGGTGCGGAAGACCTGGGACGGGGTGCCCAGGTCCAGCCCGACCACCTGGTCGACGGCGAGGACGGCGATACGGTGCGGCGTCATGGCCCGATTATTGCGGAGGATGGCCTTTCGGCCACTCGTCCGTCCGGCCCGGTGGCCGCAGACTCTCCTGGTGAGTCGACCTGTCCGCCTGCACCCCGCCTGGATCGTCGCCGCCGTCGCCTTCGTCGCGCTTGTCGGTGCCGCCGGCTTCCGGGCCACCCCGTCGGTGCTGCTGCATCCGCTGCACGCCGAGTTCCGCTGGCCGCTGGCCACCATCTCCGCGGCCGTCTCGGTGAACCTGCTGCTCTACGGGCTGACCGCGCCCTTCGCCGCGGCGTTGATGGACCGCTTCGGCATCCGCCGGGTGGTGGCCGCCGCGCTGACGACGGTCGCCGCAGGTAGCGGGCTGACCGTGTTCATGACCGCGAGCTGGCAGCTCATCGCCTGCTGGGGGGTGCTGGTCGGGCTGGGCACCGGCTCGATGGCGCTGGCCTTCGTGGCCACCGTGACCGGGCGCTGGTTCGTGCATCGTCGGGGCCTGGTCACCGGCGTGCTCACCGCCGGCGGGGCGGCCGGTCAACTGGTCTTCCTGCCGCTGCTGGCGATGCTGGTCGGGGCGTACGGCTGGCGCTCGGCGGCACTTGTCGTCGCCGGGGCGGCGCTGCTTGTCGTACCGCTGGTGTTGCGCCTGTTGCGGGAGTATCCGGCGGATCTCGGGCTGCCCCCGTACGGCGCCAGCGAGATCGTCGAGCCGGTCCGGCCGACCGGTGGTGCCGCCGCCCGTGCCCTCGGCGCGCTGGCCCAGGCGGCCCGGACCCGGCCCTTCTGGCTGCTGGCCGCGGGTTTCGCGATCTGCGGCGCGACCACAAACGGTCTGGTCGGGACGCACTTCATCCCGGCCGCCCACGACCACGGCATGCCGCAGACCACCGCCGCCGGGCTGTTGGCGCTCGTCGGTCTCTTCGACATCGTCGGCACGATCGCCTCGGGCTGGCTCACCGACCGGTACGACCCTCGGCTGCTGCTGGGCGCCTACTACGCGCTGCGCGGCGGTTCGCTGCTGGTGCTGCCCGGCCTGTTCGCGGCCACCACCGAACCGAGCATGCTGGTCTTCGTCATCTTCTACGGCCTGGACTGGGTGGCCACCGTTCCGCCGACCGTGGCGCTGTGCCGGGAGTACTTCGGCCTCTCCGGCGCGGTGGTCTTCGGCTGGGTCTTCGCCGCACACCAGTTCGGTGCGGCAGTGGCCGCCATCGGGGCGGGACTGGTCCGCGACGAACTCGGCACGTACACCCTCGCCTGGCACGTGGCGGGAGCCCTGTCGGTGGGCGCGGCGGTGCTGTCGCTGATGCTGCTGCGCCGACGCGGTGCCGTCCTGATGGAACCGGCCCCGGTCGCGGTGGCCCCCAAGGCGTGGAGCTACCGGGACTGACCGGGTCGCCTCACCGCAGTGTCCAGCGCTGGGCCGGGTTGCCGTTGCAGGGGGCCTGGGTGACGTCGTCACCGGCGGCGGTGCCGCCACCGTGGACCTGGGCGCACTTGCCACTGTGCACGGCCACCAGCAGGATCGCGCCGCCGTCGACCGGCTGGAGACGCCACTGCTGGTTGACCTCGCCGTGGCAGCCGTACTGCAACAGCCGGGCGCCGTCGTCGCCGCTGCCCCCCTCGACGTCGAGGCACTGGTTGTACGCGGCGTTGGTCAGCGTCACCGTGTCCGGACCGTACCGGCTGACGATCCACCGCTGCTCCGGACCGCCGGTGCACACGGCCAACTCGGCGATCGCCCGCTCACCGGCACCGTCGAGGCCGAGGCACCGGCCCGAGCCGACGCCGGCGAACACCTTCGGGCCGACGAGCGGGTCAGGGGCGGCGCTGGAGGTGGCCGACGGGGTCGGCTCGGGCGCCTGGGTGGTGGGCGGTGGCTGCTCCTCGGTCGGGCTCGGCTCGGTCGAGGGTGCGCTGCTCACGGCCATGTTCGCCGCCGGTGGCGGGTCACCGTCGTCGAGGGCGCCGGTGGCGAACACCACCCCGGCCAGGATGCCGATCAGCCCGATCGCCAGCGCCGTGCCCAGCAGTGGGTCGCGGAGCAACCCGCCTCGGCGGGTGCCGTAGACGGTGCCCGGTCCATCGGTTTCCGACATGCCGGCATCCTGGTGCACGCCGGCCGGTTCGGGCCAGTCGCCCCCGGCCCGGGTGACTCAGTCGACGACCTGGACGTCCTTCCAGAAGGCGACCCGGTCGCGGACCATCTCCGCCTCCGGGAACGGCTCCGGGTAGTACCAGACCGCGTCGGCGCTGGTCCGGCCCGCGTGTTCGAGGGTGTAGTAGGAGGCGGTGCCCTTCCACGGGCAGACGGTGTGGGTGTCGGAGTCGCGGATCAGGTCCTCGCGGAGGGCGGCCCGGGGGAAGTAGTGGTTGCCCTCCACCACCACGGTGTCGTTGCTCTCGGCGATCACCAGGTCGTTCCAAACGGCTTTCGGCATGACCCCAACGCTATGCCCGCCGGAGGCCGGGCGGTATCGCGGAGACGGAGTATCCGAAATGCCCCTCATGGACATCCCAGGACGGCGTCGGAGCGTACAGTGATCCCATGCACGCCGTCCGTGATCATGACCTGGCGGTGGCCCAGCTGCGGCGGTCGTACGAGGCGGTGCCTCCGGGCCAGCCGGTGCGGCTGGCCAAGCGCACGTCAAACCTGTTCCGCCCGCGCAACGCTCCCCGCACTCCCGGGCTGGACGTCAGCGGGCTCGACGGGGTGCTGAGTGTCGACCCGGTCGCCCGCACCGCCGAGGTGCAGGGCATGTGCACCTACGAACGGCTGGTCGACGCGACCCTCGCGCACGGGCTGATGCCGTTGGTGGTGCCGCAGCTGCGCACCATCACCCTCGGCGGGGCGGTCACCGGGCTGGGCATCGAGTCGACCTCGTTCCGCAACGGCCTGCCGCACGAGTCGGTCATCGAGCTGGATGTGCTGACCGGTGCCGGCGAGGTGGTCAGCGCCCGGCGCGAGGGTGAGCACGCCGACCTGTTCGCGGCGTTCCCCAACTCGCTGGGCAGCCTCGGTTACGCCACCCGACTGCGCATCGAGCTGCAACCGGTGCGCCGTCACGTCGCGCTGCGCAACGTGCGGTTCACCGACCTGTCCGAGTTGACCGCCGCGATCGGCCAGATCACCGCCAGCCGCAGTTGGGACGGCGAGCCGGTCGACGCGTTGGACGGGGTGATGTTCAGCCCCGACGAGGCGTACCTGGTGCTGGGGACCTTCGCCGACGACGTGCCGGCGGTCTCCGACTACACCGGCCAGGACATCTACTACCGGTCACTGCGCCGACGTCAGCGCGACGCCCTGACCAGCTACGACTACCTGTGGCGGTGGGACACCGACTGGTTCTGGTGCTCGGCGGCGTTCGGGGTGCAGCATCCGGTGGTGCGGCGGCTGTGGCCGACGCGCTGGCGGCGCAGCGACGTCTACCACCGCATCGTGCGCCTGGAGCACCGGCACCAGGTGGCTGCCCGGATCGACCGCTGGCGCGGTCAGCCACCCCGGGAGCGGGTCGTGCAGGACGTGGAGATTCCGCTGGAGCGTACGGCGGAATTCCTGCACTGGTTCGCCGACCGGGTGCGGATGAGCCCGGTGTGGTTGTGTCCGCTGCGGTTGCGTGAGCCGACGGGCGCCGGATCGGCCCGGTCCTGGCCGCTGTATCCGCTACGGCCGGCGCAGGACTACGTCAACATCGGGTTCTGGGGAACTGTGCCGATCGCCGAGGGCGCCGCCGACGGCGACGTCAACCGTGAGATCGAGCGCGCGGTGTCGGAGGTGGGCGGGCACAAGTCGCTCTACTCCGACGCGTACTACGACCGGGATTCGTTCGACCGGCTCTACGGCGGCGACACGTGGCGTGCCGTGCGGGACCGGTACGACCCGGAGCATCGCCTCACCGGACTGTACGAAAAGGCGGTAGCACGAGCATGAGTCTGATTGATCGAGAGCAGGGCGCGACCGGGGCGTCCGCTACGCCGCCCCCGGGGTCCGGGCGGCGTGGGCCGACCGTGGCGGACGTCATCCGGGCGGTGACCGCAGGCCCCCTGCCGGTACGGGTCACCGGCTACGACGGCAGCGCCATCGGGCCGGCCGACTCCGGCATCACCCTGGCGATCCGCACCGAGCGAGGGCTGTCGTACCTGCTCACCGCCCCGGGCGATCTGGGCATGGCGCGGGCGTACGTCAGCGGGGATCTGGCCCTGGAGGGTGTGCACCCGGGTGACCCGTACGAAGCGTTGCGGGTGTTCAAGGACGAGCTGCGGGTGCGCCCACCGGCGCTGGCCGAGGGGCTGGCGCTGGTGCGCGGGCTGGGCTGGGAGCGGCTGCTGCCGCCGCCGGCCCCGCCGCAGGAGGCGTTGCCCCGCTGGAAGCGGGTGGTGGGCGGGTTGCGGCACTCGCGGACCCGCGACAGCAGCGCCATCTCGCACCACTACGACGTGTCGAACGCCTTTTACGAGAAGGTGCTCGGGCCGTCGATGACCTACACCTGCGCGGTGTACCGCAGTCCCGACGACACCCTGGAAGAGGCCCAGGCCAGCAAGTACGACCTGGTGGCGGGCAAATTGGCGCTGCGTCCGGGGATGCGGCTGCTGGACGTGGGCTGCGGCTGGGGCGGCATGGTCCGGCACGCGGCCCGCGAGTACGGCGTGAAGGCGCTCGGGGTGACGCTGTCCCGGGCGCAGGCGCAGTGGGCGCAGGCGGCGATCGAGCGCGAAGGGCTGACCGGGCTGGCCGAGGTGCGCCACCTGGACTACCGGGACGCCCCGCACGAGCAGTTCGACGCGGTCTCCTCGATCGGCCTGACCGAGCACATCGGGGTGCGCAACTATCCGGCGTACTTCGGGTTCCTGGCCGACCGGCTGCGGCCCGAGGGTCGCCTGCTCAACCACTGCATCACCCGGGCGGACAATCGGGCGCCGCACCGCTCCGGGGCGTTCATCGACAGGTACGTCTTCCCTGACGGTGAGCTGGCCGGGCCGGGTCGGGTGATCAGCGAGATCCACGACGTCGGGCTGGAGGTGCACCACGAGGAGAACCTGCGCCAGCACTACGCGCTGACGCTGGCTGCCTGGTGCCGCAACCTGGTGGAGCACTGGGATTTCTGCGTCGGCGAGGTGGGTGCCGGCACGGCCCGGGTGTGGGGGCTCTACATGGCCGGTTCGCGGTTGGCGTTCGAACGCAACGGCATCCAACTGCACCAGGTGGTGGCGACCCGCAACGGCCCCGACGGGGTGAACAGCTATCCCCTGCGCCCGGACTGGCTGGCCTGACCTCCTCTGGCCTCCTGACCCACTGACCTGCTGACCTACTGATCGACAGAGGCCGCGCCGGAATTGCCCGGCGCGGCCCTTTGTCGGATCGATTGACAAACAGATTTTGTACGTACAAGCTGGTTTTTGCGATGAGAGACGTCCTGTACCTGGAGCAGATCGAGCAGGCCGAGGTCCTGCTCAAGCCGCAGCGTGTCGAGGTGCTGCGGCAGTTGGCCGAGCCGCGCACCTGCACAGAGGTGGCCGCCCGACTGGAGCAGACGCCGCAGCGCGTCTACTACCACGTCAAGCAACTGGTCGCGGCCGGGCTGGTCGAGCAGGTCGACAAACGCAAGGTCCGAGGCATCACCGAGGGCATCTACCAGGCCGCCGCCCGGTCGTACTGGCTCTCGCCCCGGGTGGTGGGACGGATCGGCCTGCGTCGCACCCGCGACGAGCTGAGCCTGGGTTACCTGCTGGACCTGATGGAGGAGGTCCAGGCCGATGTCGCCGCCCTCGACCGCAGCGCACCCGAGCTGCCCTCGATCGGCGTCTCCGGCGAGATCCGGGTGCCGGCCGAGCGCCGGCAGGAGTTCCTGCACGACCTCCAGTCCGCGTTACAGGAGTTGTTCACCCGCTACGGCGGCACCGAAGGTGACGCCTTCAAGCTCGCCGTTGCCTGCTATCCGAAGGAGACCGACCGTGACTGAACCGATGAACATCGCCATACGCCTCGCCGCACCGATCGCGCGGGTGCGCCAGGCCCTGACCGATCCGGCCGAGCTGCGGATCTGGCTGGCCGAGCATGTTGAGGTCGACCTGCCGAAGCGGTACGAGTTCTGGGGTCGCTACACGCCCGAGGGCGACGCCCCACACCAGCGACTGCTGGACGTCGACGACGACCGGCTGCGTTTCGCCTGGTTACTCGACGGTGAGGAGACCACCACCGAGATCACTTTGCGCCCGGACGGGCCGGACGCCACCGTGCTGCACCTGTCGCAGACCCACTTCGACTTCAACGACGTCATCAACGGCACCAGCATCCGGGGCGTGCTCCAGACCTACTGGGCGCTGGCCACCGCCAACCTGAACGCCTATCTGGAAGGCAGCCCGCTGCTGCCGAAGACGGACTTCACCAGCACCGACTTCCGTGTGGAGATGTTCATCAACGCCCCGGCCGACAAGGTCTGGGAGTCGCTCACCGACTCGGAGCAGGCCACCGCCTGGTTCGGCTACCCGATCGGCATCGAGCCCTGGCTCGGCGGCCGGTACGCCATGGGTGGCCTCGATCAGGGCGACGCGGCCAAGATCGTTGACTTGGAGCCGGGGCGGCGGATGTCCGTCGACTGGAAAGCGCCAGGCGTGACGACCTGGGAACTGGCCGAGTCCGAGGGGAAGACGAGGCTCACCTTCGTACAGAGCGGCTTCGACGAGCAGAACCCGCCGTACGCCGCCTGGGCCGGCCTGGTCTCCGGCCTCGCCGAACTACGCCGCTACCACGAGATCCCCAACTGGCAACCCATCTGGATCCCCACGAACTAACTGCACCCACCCCCACCCCCACCCCCACCCCCGCCCACCCGTCCCGCCCCCGCCCGCCCTCCCCGCTCCCGTCCCCCACCTCCCTCACGCCGCCGACCCCGCCCCGCCCCGTCCCGCACCTGCCGCCCCGCCCCGCGCCGTCCCGCCCGGCCTGACCCGCTCCGCCCGCTCCGCCCGCTCCGCCCGCCCGCGCCCGCGATCTTGCACTTGTGGTCGGGGAATAAGGGGTGAAGGGTGCAGATCGGCGACCATAAGTGCAAGATCGCGGGTGCGGGTGCGGGTGCGGGTGCGGGTGCGGGTGCGGGTGCGGGTGCGGGCAGGGGTGGGCAGGGGTGCGGTGGGGTGGGGGTGGACGGGGTGGGGCAGGGAGGGGTGTTGGTGGGGTGGTGGGGGTGGGGGTGGGGGCTATGGTGGCGTGTCGTGACGAGTAGCGAGCAGCGGCTGGCGGAGATTCGGGGTGGGCTGCCGCCGCGGCGGCACAACGCGCGGACGATCGCGGCGTTGACCGGTAACCCGGGTTGCACCCGCCGAGCCGTTCTCGACGGTGCGGGGGTGGACAAGCCGTCGCTGGCCGAGCGGGTCGGGTTTCCCGCCAGGTTCGGGCAGTCTCGATTCGCGATCACCCGGGGCAACACGTTCGAGGCGCAGGTGAAGGCGGACGGCGGTGCCGAACTGCTGCGCCTGGTGGCCGAGCGGCTGGGTGTCCCGGTGCCGGCGGTGGCGACCTGGACCGACCTGGGTGACGGGGACGAGTTGGCCGGTCGGGTGGAACGCTCCGCCGCGCTGCTCACCGACGCAGTCACGCCCCACGAGCCGACCGAGCCCGACGGCGCGGCGGACCCACGCCAAGCGGCGAGCCCCGGTCACGCGGAAAGCCCCGGTCACGCGGGAAGCCCCGGTCACGCGGGAAGCCCCGGTCACGCGGGAAGCCCCGGTCACGCGGGTAGTCCTGACCTGGTGGATCAGGGTGCGGCGTTGTTCGATCATCCGCTGCTCGGGTTGGAGGTCGCCGGGCGGCGAGTGCATCTGGAGCCGGATCTGGTGGCCGCGCGGTTGGGTGGCCGGTTCCACGTGGTCGAGATCAAGTCGTTCCCGGTGGTCGACGGGCAGGCCGATGCGGCCAAGCTGGCCGCCGCGGCGGTCCAGTCGGCGGTGTACGTGCTGGCGCTGCGGGACCTGCTCGCCACGCGCGGAGTCGATCCGGATCTGGTGTCGCACGAGGTGGTGCTGATCTGCCCGCGCGATTTCACCAACCAGCCGGTGGCTCACCTGCTGGACGTGCGCAAGCAGTTGTTGGTGGTACGCCGGCAACTGGACCGGATGGCTCAGCTCGACGAGTTGCTGGCTGGCGTACCTGCCGATTTCACCGCCGATCCGGCCGCGGACCCGGCGACGTTGGTGGCGTCCCTGTCGCAGGTGCCGGCCCGCTACGCCCCGGACTGCCTGGCCAGCTGCGAGTTGGCGTACTTCTGTCGGCAGGAGGCGGGCGGGCACACGGCCGCGCTGGGGCGGCCGGTCCGTGAGGCGCTGGGCGGGATCGACAGGGTGGCCGAGGTGCTGGCGCTCGCCGCCGGTGAGCCGGTCGCCGATCCGCAGCGGGCCGAGGCGGCGGCGCTGTTGCGTACCGCTGCCCGGCTGCGCGCCGAGGCCCTCAGCGGGGCGGCGTGAGTACGCTGCGGGCGCTGGCGGCAGCGCAGGCGGTGGCTGCCGGGGTGGCCCAACCGGTGGCCACCGTCCGGCACCTGCACCTGTCCCGGCGGCCGTTGGTGCTGGTGCCGTTGGCCATGGCGGGTGAGGCGAACGCGCCGTTGGCGGCGATGGTCGGCGCGGCACCGGGCGAGGCGCGGCTGCTGATCGTGCCGCAGCCACGTAACCGGGACCAGCGGTTCGCATTCGTCGCCGAACTGGCGGCCACCGTACTGCCCTATGTGGACGCGCATCGGGGGGCCAACGAGGCGGTGCCGGTCGACCGGGGGCGGGACGTGCGGTACCGCTACCTTGACGCACCGCAGCTGCTGGTGCCGAATCCGGCCGGGGTGACGTTCCTGCGGCTGTTGGGTCGGGCCACCCGGTTCCGACGGGTCGACGGCGATCATCCGGTGCCGCCGCAGGTGCCGTTGCTGGGCCGGTGGCTGACCTTCTTCGCCGAGCGGGCCGAGCATCCGGGCTCGTCGGCGTTGGTGGCGATGACGCAGGCGTTGAGTCTGCACTGGGCGACCGGGCAGAGCGCGGTGGAGGACCTGCATCTGCCGGCACTGCTCGGCTGGATCGCCCCGCCGGCCGGGCGCAGCGGCGTCGAGGCGGCGGCCTGGGCCGAGGACCCGGCGAGGTGTCCGCCCGCCGGCCCGGCGACCGATCCGAGCTTCGACAACGAGCGGCTGGCCCCGGCGATCGAGGCGTACGCCGCCGCCGAGTCGGACGAGGTGGCCCGGGGTGAGGCGTACGCGGAGCTGGAGAAGTTGCTGCGCGATCAGCTGACGCCCACCTGGGAGCTGATGTGGCGCGGGGTGGGGTTGTTGCGGGCGCTGCCGCCCGGCGCCCGGGTGGCCGCCCGCTGGGACGGTGACCGGGACGCCTTCACCGCGTACGCCGATCATGTCGACGCCGACGGTGCGCCCCAGCCGCGTCGCGACGGTGCGGTGGCCGCCGCCGCCCGGCTGCACCGCCTGGAGCGGGCCGCGGACCTGTACGCGGTGCAACGCGCCTACGACGATCCGCTGGTGATGGCCGAGTACCGGCTGACCGGCGAGGCGTTCGTCGGCGAGGTGGTGTTGGCCGATGCGGCGCGCATCGACGACAGTGGCCGGCGGCCGGTGCTGCGTCCACGCATCCAACTGGTGACCACCGACCCGGTGCTGGTGCCGGTGGGCGCGGTGCTGTCCAGTCCGAACCGGCCGGCGCAGAAGGCGCGGGTGGTCTTCGTGACTCCGGTGGCCGACGGCAAGACCGAGGTGGTGGTGGAGCTCTCCGGCGGGATGGGGCGAGGGCTGACCGCCGCGCCGGGCAGCGTGCCCGAGGTGGGGGAGCGGCTGTGCTACACCACGCTCAGCGAGGCGTACGTGCCGGCGGGAGGCTTCCCGGCGGTGGAGGAGACCCCGTGGACCCACGGCGGCCCGCCCGCCGCCGGCGCGCCCGTCGGCCCGTTGCCGACCGGCGAAGGTGCGGCACCGGTGCCCGATGAGGACTGGGCGTAGACACTGGGTCGCGTGATCGTTGCGCAGGGTGTCCTTTGTGGCCCTGGTGGTGCCGGCCGACCTGCTGCTGATGGACGTGGATGGCGTGGTCGAGCCGTCGGGTTGCGGACTCCGTCCGGCTGGATCTGGCGGTGCGGTCGATTGCGTGGCTAGTCTTTCCGGGTTTGCCGGGACCGGTCTTCGCCGTCGAGGGTGCGCGAACGAGAGAAAGCCAGAGCGATCGCTGTGTCGCGAAAGGACATCGAACAGGCCACCGTGCGGCCGGCCGGGCAGACCCGGGTCGGCCCGGCAGGTGTGTACGCCGCCGGCGCGGTCGTGGCCGTCGAGACCGTCTGGTTGGCCCTCGAACTGCCGCAGACGGCTCTCGTCAGCGACCTCGGCGCGATCACCGTGGCCTGCTGGGCGGCGCTGGCCTGCGTGGGTGCTGCCCGCCGGCACCCTCGACCGCTGCGCCGGTTCTGGCTTCTGCTCGCCGCCACCATGCTGCTCTCCCTCGCCGGCCGTGCCCTGTGGACGTCGCAGCGGCTCGCGGGCCAGGAACTGCCGCACACCCTGCCGATCGGGCTGATCTTCACGGCGAGCCTGCTCACCGGGACCGGCGCGTTGCTGTGCGCGCTGACCGCTCCCCGCACCTCGCTGGGACGCGCCCGGGCCCTGCTCGACGGGGTGATCGTCGCGCTGGCGTTGATGCCGATCGGCTGGCTGCTGCTGTTCCGTAACGTCGCCCTGACGGACCTGAACGAGCCGCTGCGCTACGCCGGCCTGCTCTACCCGCTGTTCGACCTGATGCAGCTGACCGTCCTGGTCGTGGTGATCGGGCCGGGTCGGCCGGTGTGGCGTCCGCTGACGTTGCTCGGAGCGAGCCTGACCATTCGTGCGGTGGCCGACTCGATGTACGTGTCGACGGCGGCTGCCGGCACCTACCATTCCGGCACCCTGATCGACGTGCTGTGGCCGCTGAGCTACCTGCTGATCGGCGTGGCGGCCCGGCTCGCTCCGCCGCAGCACTGTCAGCGCGGCGTCGACGTCGGTGAGGTGCCGCTGCCGCCGTGGTGGCGGGTGACGCTGCCGTACCTGCCGGTGGGCGGGGTGATCGCGGCGGCGCTGCTGGCCCGGGAGCCCTCCGGGCACAGCCCGCTGCCGGTCTTCCTGGCGTTGCTGGGGCTGTTGGCGGCGCTGGCGTTGCGGCAGATCCTGGCGGCCAACGAGAACCTGCGCCTGGTGGCGCGGCTGCGGCACCTCGCCTACGTCGACCAGCTCACCGGGCTGCCCAACCGGCTGGCGTTCACCCGCCGGCTGCGCAGCGCCCTGGGTGGGGCCCAGCCGGTCGCCGTTCTGCTGCTCGATCTGGACGGCTTCAAGCAGGTCAACGACCGGTTCGGGCACAGCACCGGTGACACCCTGCTGACCGGCCTGTCGCGGCGGATGCGGCGCGCGGTCGCCGACGACGGCATGATCGCCCGGATCGGTGGCGACGAGTTCGCCGTGCTGGTCACCGGGCGTACCGCCGCGCCGGAGCGGCTGGCGGAGCGGCTGCTGGCGTCGCTGCACCCGTCGGCCGGCGAGGAGGTTGTCGGCGTCCACCCGTCGGCGAGTATCGGCATCGCGGAGTACGGACCACAACACGTCACGTACACGGATCTGCTGCGCGACGCCGACATCGCGATGTACGCGGCCAAGGCGGCCGGCAAGTCGGCGTACCGGCGCTGCACGCCGGCCCTGCGGGAGTCCGCGGTCAGTCGGGCGGAGCTGATCGCCGACCTGCGGCGGGCGGTCGACGAGCAGCAGCTGCACCTGGAGTTCCAGCCGATCGTTGACCTGTCCACCGGCACGGTACGCAGCGCCGAGGCGCTGGTGCGGTGGCGGCATCCCCGGCTGGGCATGCTCAGCCCGGCGCGTTTCCTGCCGCTGGCCGAGGAGACCGGGCTGATCCTGTCGATCGACCGGTGGGTGATCCACGAGGCGTGTCGGGCGGCGGCCACCTGGCAGACCCAGGTCCCGTCGGCCACGGTCGCGGTGAACATCGCGGCGGCGCACCTGCGCCGGCCGGATCTGATCGCCACGGTCACCGAGGCCACCGCCGGGGCCGGACTGGCGCCGCGGGCGCTGACCCTGGAGCTCACCGAGTCGGCGTTGATCGAGGGCAGCGATGCGGTGCTCGACCGGCTGGGTCAACTCCGTGAGCTGGGCATCCGGATCGCCATCGACGACTTCGGCACCGGCTATTCCTCGCTGAGTTATCTGCACCGGATCCCGGCCACCGAGTTGAAGATCGACCGGTCGTTCGTGGCCCGGCTCTCCGAGGACACCCGGGCGTACGCGACGGTGGAGATGGTGACCCGGCTGGCCGGGGCGTACGGCCTGGGCGTGGTGGCCGAGGGGGTGGAGACCGAGCGGCAGCACGACGCGGTCGCTGCGATCGGCTGTGTGCAGGGGCAGGGCTACCGGTACGGGCGGCCCGCCGCGCTTGACGAGTTGCGTACGGTGCTGGCCGGCTCCGCGCCCGCGAGGGTGTCCGATGTCGCAGAATCGGGCTTGACCCTCACGTAACGGCAGGCGGGACCGTGGTTTCTCAGAAGGGAGGGAACCATGGCGTACACCGTCGGCCAGGTGGCCAGGCTCGCCGGGGTGACCGTGCGGGCGCTGCACCACTACGACCAGATCGGGCTGCTGTCGCCCAGCGGGCGCACCGGCGCCGGCTACCGCCGCTACAGCGACGCGGACCTGGAGCGGCTGCAACTGGTCCGGTACTACCGCGAGCTGGGGTTCCCGCTGGAACAGATCGCCGAGATCCTCGACGACCCGGCCGGTGACCGGGACGCGCACCTGCGCCGCCAGCACGAACTGCTGACGGTACGGATCAAGCGGTTGCAGGAGATGGTCACGGCTATCGAGTTTGCGATGGAGGCGAACAAGTTGAACATCCCACTCACCCCGCAGGAGCGCTTCGAGGTGTTCGGTGACTTCGAGCCCGAGGCGTACGCCGAGGAGGCGGAGCAGCGCTGGGGTGGCACCGACGCGTACCGGGAGTCGAACCGGCGCGCGTCGAGCTACTCGAAGGACGACTGGCTGCGGATCAAGGGCGAGACCGAGGACTGGGGGCGGCGGATCGTCGCACTGATGGCCTCGGGCGCCCCGGCGGACGGGCCGGCGGCGATGGAGTTGGCCGAGGAACACCGGCAGCACATCAGCCGGTGGTTCTACGAGTGCTCGTACGAGATCCACACCGGGCTGGCCGACATGTACCTGGCCGACGAGCGATTCCTGGCCCACTACGAAGCGATGGCGCCGGGGCTGGGCCAGTACCTGCACGAGGCGATCCACGCCAACGCGATCACCCGGGCGTGACAGGAGCCGCGCGTCGGTGGTTCGACGGGCGGGAACTGTCGGGGCGGGGGAGTATGACTGACGGGGTCATGTCCTGATCTGCGGAGGTCATTCGTGTTGATAGTCGCCGGCACGCTCTATGTGGATCCGGCCGAGCGGGACGACTACCTGGCCACCTGTGCCGAGATCGTCCGGCAGGCCAGGTCGGCGCCCGGCTGTGTGGACTTCGCCATCAGCGCCGACCTGGTCGAGCCGGGCCGGATCAACGTCTACGAGCGGTGGGAGTCCGACGAGCAGCTGCTCGACTTCCGCGGTTCCGGTCCCGAGCCGGAACAGCAGGTGGCTCTGGTCGGCGCCGAGGTGCACAAGTTCCGGATCAGCGCGGTCGAGTCCCCCTGACCCTGCCCCGGCGGTCCCACGCCGGTCGCGGCCGACCCACCCGACGCCTGCCGTACGACGATGTTACGGCGGGCGTCGGGCCAGTCGGGCCAGGAACGCGGCCACCGCCGCTGGTTCCCCGGCCAGTTCGCCGGGGCGGGCCGGCCCGCGCAGCGCACGCAGCGTGGCGGCGAGCCGTCCGACCCGGCTGAGGGCGACCGGGTCGCCGTCGAGGAGCAGGTCGGCGGTGTCCCGATCGATCTGGCGGGTCGGGCTGCTCATCTCGTGGCCCTGTTCGTCATCATCCCGTCAGCCTCGATGTCGGTCCTGTCAACTCGTCCGATTGATTGGCGTCAGCGCTGCTGGATGCGTCACACCTGCCGACGGCTGACCGGTCCGGTGAGGTGGTGTCGGCACGCGGGACGGGCGCAGCAAAACCACCAACTCGTCCTTATTGGTCCACCGATCGGGTATTTCGCCCGGTGTCGGCCGTGTCCATCGTGCTGCCTTGTGCCGTTAATCACTGTGACACCCCTCTGAATGGCCTGCGGTTGGTGGCATGCGCGGCGAAGGAGTCGGCGTGGCGAGGACTGATTCGACGGGTTCGACATGGCGGTACCGGTGGGCGCGCCGGCAGAACGAGCGCCGGCTGCGGCTGTTCCGCAGCGCCGAGAGGGCCTGGCGGCGACGCGACGACGAACTGCGCCGACTGCGTACGCTCGCCGAGCAGTGCCACGGCTCCGCCGCGGCCGGCGAGGGTCTGCTGCTCGAACTGGGCCCCGACGAGATCGTGCTCCGGGTGGTGCCGGCGGCCCAACTGGTGGAGGTACGGCACACCGCCGTGCTGCCCGCCCCCGAGTTGACAGTCGGCGTGGAGCACGGCCGGCTGCACCGTCGCCTACCCGACGGCGTCCGGGTCACCGACGCCGGCATGGCGGTGATCACCAACCGGCGGCTCGTGCTGCTCGGTGGACGCGGTCGACGGGACTGGGCGTACGGGCGGATCAGCGGCCTGGCCCACGACCCGCAGGCGCCCGTCTCCCTGATCCAGGTGCTCGACCGGCGGCGTACCTCCGGGGTGCTGGTGCCCGCCGACGTGGCGGCCGAGTTCCGGTTCCTGCTCACCCTGGCCTTCGCCGACGCCATCGAGCAGCGTGACGCCGTCATCGCCCAACTCGACGAACTGATCGCCGAGCACACCAAGGCGCGCCCGTCCCGGCCCGGTATCGCCACGCCGGCACAGGCCCGGCTGTTGGCGCTGCTGCCCGGCGGCCGGCGGACCGCGGTGGTCGCGGCTGCCCTGGCCGTACTGGTGCCGTTGGCGTTGGCGAACTCCGGCCCGTCGGATCCGACCGGCCGGGAGACGGCGGTCGCGGCCACCCCGGCACCGGTCGCCGCCACCGTCGCACCCAAGGCACCCCGCGCCACCGGCTCCCCGAAGGCATTGCGGGTCACCGGCCCGAAGACACCCCGCGCCAGCGGCTCGCCGACGGCGGATCGGAGCAGCCCGCAGCGACGGTGCGGTGCCCCGGCCAACCCGATGGGGTACGACTTCTGCTCCGGTGAGCGGATCCGTGAGCCCGACCCGCAGGTGTGCGAGCACTTCGACTGTGTGCCGGGGTTCTGGGAGGGGCGCGGCTACCTGGTGCAGTGCGCGAACGGCAAGATCAGCCTGGCCGGTGGCAGCCCGAGGGCGTGCGGACTGCACGGCGGCGTACGCCGCACGGTGTGGCACTGACGGCCTGACGTGACGCCGGGCGTCGACCCCCGGCGGGTGGTTGTTGCCCGGGGCGGACCGGTTTGGTCTGATGCGCCAATGGGAGTTGCCGAGGTCAACCGCACCATCGACGCGGTGTGGCGGATCGAGTCCGGGCGGGTGATCGCCGCCCTGGCGGGGCTGGTGCGCGACGTCTCCTGGGCCGAGGAACTGGCCCAGGACGCGCTGGTCGCCGCACTGGAGCAGTGGCCGCGTGACGGCGTACCGACAAATCCGGGGGCGTGGCTGACCGCGGTGGGCAAGCGGCGGGCCATCGACGGCCTGCGCCACCGGCAGGTACGCGACCGCAAGGTCGCCGAACTCGGCCGTGACCTCGGCGAGGGGGCGTTCACCCCGGATTTCGACGCGGCCTTCGAGGACACCATCGACGACGACCTGCTCCGGTTGATCTTTACTGCCTGCCATCCGGTGCTGACCCCGCAGGCCCGCGCCGCGCTGACCCTGCGGATGGTCGGCGGCCTGAAGACCGAGGAGATCGCGCGGGCGTTCCTGGTGCCGGAGTCCACCATGGCGCAGCGGATCACCCGGGCGAAGAAGACGCTCGCCGAGGCCGGGGTGCCGTTCGAGGTGCCCGGTGCGGCCGACCGCCCGCAGCGGCTGGCCAGCGTCCTGGAGGTCACCTACCTCATCTTCAACGAGGGGTACGCGGCGACCGCCGGGCAGGACTGGATGCGCCCGGCGCTCTGCGAGGACGCGCTGCGGCTGGCCCGGATGTTGCAGACGCTGATGCCGGACGAAGCCGAGGTGCACGGGTTGGCCGCGCTGCTGGAGATCCAGGCGTCCCGGACCGCTGCGCGCACCGACGCGGCCGGGGAACCGGTCCTGCTGCTGGAACAGGATCGGCGACGCTGGGACCACCTGCTGATCCGCCGAGGGTTGGCGGCGCTGGAGCGGGCGCGGACCAGCAGTGACCAGGCCGGCCCGTACACCCTCCAGGCGGAGATCGCGGCGTGTCACGCGCGGGCGCGTACCGCCGAGGAGACGGACTGGGCGCGGATCGCGGCCAGCTACACCGAGCTGGCACAGGTCGCGCCGTCGCCGGTGGTGGAGCTGAACCGAGCGGTGGCGGTCTCCTTCGCCGACGGGCCGGCCGCCGGCCTGGCGGTGGCCCGTCCGCTGGCCTCCGAACCGGCGTTGGCCCGCTACCACCTGCTGCCCGCGGTGCTCGGCGACCTGCTGGCCAAGCTCGGCCGCTACGACGAGGCCGCCGCCGAGTTCACCCGCGCGGCCGAACTCACCGGCAACGCCCGGGAACAGGCGCTGCTGCGCGACCGGGCCGCCGACTGCGCCGCCGGGGTGCCGCCGAGGCGCTGAAAATCCTTCTGGAAAAAATCCCGCCGCGATGTCGAATCCCGGTCGGGTCGCCCGACGCGTCAGTGACAGCCGGTCTGTCTGACCACCGGCCCGGCACACCGGCGACCGGCCGGCAGGACGAGGAGGCGAACATGGCGACCGCGACGACGGCACGGCCCGAGGTGGCGGGCACCGGCAAGCATCGTACGACGGGGGTGTTGCTGGCCGGCGGTATCGCCGCGGGGCCGGTGTTCGCGGTGTCGGTCACCGCGCAGGTGCTGACCCGCGACGGGTTCGACCTGAGTCGGCAGCCACTGAGCCTGCTCGCGCTCGGTGAGCACGGGTGGATCCAGATCACCACGTTCGTGATGACCGGACTGCTGGCGCTCGCCGGCGCGGCCGGGATGCGTCGGGTGCTGCCGCCCGGCCAGCCCGGTGCTCTCTGGGTGCCTCGGCTGGTCGCCGTCTTCGGCCTCGGGTTGATCGTCGGCGGTGTGCTGGTGGCCGACCCGAGCATGGGATGGCCGGCGGGCGCGCCGCAGGGGCCGGCGGAGACGATGAGCTGGCATGCCGTCGGCCACGGTGTCGGTGCGATGCTCGCGTTCTGCTCACTCACCGTGGCATGCCTGGTCTTCGCCCGCCGGGAGGCCCGGCTGGGCCGGCCCGGTGCCGCCGTGCTGTCGGTTGCCGGTGCCGCCGTGGTGGTGCTCGTGATGGCCTGGCCGCACCAGGACAGCATCAGCGTACGGATGGCGCTGGGCTCCGCTGTTCTCTTCGGTTGGCTCTCGGTTGTCTGCGCCCGTCTGCTGGCTGTCACGTCCCGCTGAATTCGTCACACAACAGGAGAGGAACAACTTCGATGCGTTTCATGGTCATGCACAAGCTCGACGAGAACAGGCCCGAGCTGTGGCAGCCCGACGAGGCCTTCATGGCCCGGATGGGCGCGTTCATGGGCGAAGCGAACCAGGCGGGTGTGCTGCTCGCCGGTGAAGGGCTGCGGCCGAGCAGTGTGGACGCCGGCCGGATCACCGTCACCGGGGGCAAGGCGACGGTGACCGACGGGCCGTTCGCCGAGACCAAGGAGCTGATCGCCGGGTTCGCGCTGTTGCAGGTCCGAGACAAGGCCGAGGCGATGCACTGGGCGCAGAAGTTCACCGACATCTTCATCGCCGCCGACATCGACGTCGAGGTCGACGTCCGCCGGGTCACCGAGTGGGAGGACCTGGCCCCGCCGGCCTGACCGCCGTGGAACGGAACCGGCTCGGTCGCGCGTCGGCCGGGCCGGTCCCGCTCGTCAGGCCGCTCGGGCGTTTGTCGACGGGTCAGCGTTGGAGGGCGACCTGGTCGGCCAGCCGGGACAGCGCCGGGGTGGCGGCGAGCAGCCGTTCCCGATCTGCGGCCTCCAACTGGGCCAGGGCGGCGGCGAGCAGTTCGCTGCGGTGCTGGCCGTAGGCGGCCGTCCGGTCCCGCGCCGCATCGGTCAACTCCAACCGGACGGTACGCCGGTCACCCGGGTCCCGCTCCCGGCTCAGCAGGCCCGCCGAGGTCAGCTCACCGACCAGGGTGCTCACCGTGTTCGGCGCGGTGCCCAGGCGCTCGGCGGCCTCCCGGACGCTGATCCCGGGCTGTCGCTGCACCAGACGCAGCACCTCCACCTGAGCGTCGGGCAGGGCCGCCCGACCCGTCCGTTGGCTGGCCGTACGGCGCAGCACCCGGTGCAGGTCACCCAGGGCCGCGCCGAGCTCGGCGAGGGTCTCCTCCGTCACAGTGCGCCCCCGTCCGGATCAAATGCCTCTGTAGGCAGAGCTATCGTAGCCGCCATGCCGCAGACCGCCACGCCCTCCACCGCGCCGGACCGAGTCGCCGTACCGACCGGCCGGGCCGCCATCGGGCTGCTGGTGCTGCTCGGCAGCCTCACCGCGATCGGGCCGCTGTCGCTGGACACCTACCTGCCGGCGCTGCCCGACATGACCCGCGACCTGTCCGCCAGCCAGGCGCGCATCCAGCTCTCCCTGACCACCTGCCTGATCGGCGTGGCCGTCGGTCAACTCGTCACCGGTCCACTCAGCGACCGCTGGGGGCGACGCCGGCCGGTGATCGTCGGGTTGGCCGCGTACACCCTGTTGTCGCTGCTCTGCACGCTCGCGCCGTCGGCGGAGACCTTCGCCGCGGCCCGCTTCTTCCAGGGTTTCGCCGGCGGCATGGGCACGGTCGTCGCCCGCGCCATCGTCCGTGACCTCTACGCCGGTCGCGCCGCGGCGAAGTACTTCTCCCGACTCACCCTGATCTTCGGCCTCGCCCCGATGATCGCCCCCGCATTCGGCAGTCTGCTGCTCAACTTCGGCGACTGGCGGGTCATCTTCGTCGCCCTCACCGTCATCGGTGCCCTGCTCGCGACCGTCGTCGCCTGGCGGCTGCCCGAGACGTTGCCCGTCGCGCGGCGCAACACCGGTGGCCTGCTCTCGATCGCCCGCATCGCCCGCGTGCTGATCACCGACCGCATCTACCTCGGCTACACGCTGACCCAGGGCCTCGCCTTCGCCGGACTGCTCGGCTACCTCTCCGGTTCCTCGTTCGTCCTGCAGGACGTCTTCGGTCTCTCCGTCGGGATGTACAGCCTCATCTTCGGCGTCAACTCCCTGGCCTTCGTCGCCGTCGGTCAACTCAACGCCCGACTGCTCGACCGGCACGGCCCCCGCCAGCTGTTGATCACCGCCCTCGGTCTCGGGCTGCTCGCCGCGCTCGGCCTGATCGCCGGCGCGCTGCTGCAAGCCCTGCCCCTGGTCATCGTCGCGATGTTGGTGTTCCTCGGCTCGCTCGGCATGGTGATGCCCAACGGCACCGCCCTGGCCCTGGACCGGCACGGTGCCCACGCCGGCACGGCCGCCGCGCTGCTCGGCGGCATCCAGGCCGTGGTCGCCGCCGGCGCCGCGCCGTTGGTCGGCATCGGCGGGGAGGGCAGCGCCCTGCCGATGGCCCTGGTGATCGCCGGTGCGGCCGCCGGATCACTGCTGGTGGTGCTCACCCTGGCCCGCCGCCGCTGACTCCGCAGGCGCTGACTCCGCAGGCGCTGACTCCGCCGCCGCTTACTCCGCAGGCCAGGCTCAGCCGGCTCGCGGCCCCGGCTCGTCGGCCAGGTCGGCCGACAGGCGATCCAGATAGGCGTCGACCTCGGCGATGTCGTACCCGCGCAGACTGACGGCAAGGTCGGTGCGGGCCGACTCGATCTGCGCCCGGACCGCAGAGCGTTGCGCCGGCACGCCCGAGGCGAACGCCTCCAGGCCCTGCCCGACCAACTCGTCGATCTGACGCTGGTCGTAGCCGCGCAGCGCGGTGGTGAACGACGGCGTCTCGGACGCCGGACGGCGGTGCTGGCGGCCGTCGACGAACCGGCCACCGCCGAAGCGGATCAGGGCAGCCGTGACCTCGTCGACCGACTGCCGTACGGTGCCCAGATCGAGCAGGAGCAGGCCCTTGCGACCGTCGACGGGGCTGGGCTCGGTGAGCGGACGATCGAGGACACCGGCCGCCGGCACCAGCAGTAACCACGGTGCCGGGCCGGTGGCCGCCGGCCGGCACAGGACGATCGCGTCGATCTCGTGCCACGCGAGCGTGCGGCGCAGCCCGGCGACCCGTACGTCCAACCCGTCGGCGTCGATCCGGAACCGGAACGGCCGGACCACGGCGGTGACCAACCGCCACCCGTTGAACGCCACCAGCAGCACGCCGCCGACAACCGTGAGCACGCCCGGATCATCCGTCAGCACCAGCATCGACAGGCCGAAAAGGAAGAACCCGACGGCCAGCACCAGCCAGGCCCGCTTCTGTGTCACGCCCACCGCAGCCCCCGATCACCGGCCAGCACGGACCACAGCATCCCATCTCTGCCGTAGCCGGTGGGGACCCTGATCAGCCGAGGGGGACCTGCACCGCCACGTCGTGCTTGGGGTAGTAGGACTCGACCTGGTCGGGGCCGTACTTGTCGCGGAACATGGCCACGATGTTCTCGACCTGGCGGGTGTCGGTGATGGGGGTGGCGCTGGAACTCAACGAGGTGCCGTCGACCGCCAACTGCACCATCGGGGTCTGCTGGACGTTCTTGTACCACTGGGTGTCCGAGCCGGTCAGCGGCATCAGGAAGACGTTGTCGTCGTCCTGCACGAACCACACCGGGCGGGCGATCTGCCGTCCGCTCTTGCGGCCGGTCACGGTCAGCTCGACCTCCTGTACGCCCGACAGCGCCTCACCGATCGCGTTGGTCATGGTGTCCTCCGGCAGCTTGCCCTGCGACGATGCCCTCGCCCGTCAGGGTAGGCAGCGCGCGAGGTGCGCGCGGCCGGTTCGGCCCCCGGTCCCCGGAAAGGAAACGCCCGGCACCGCTGGTCGCGGTACCGGGCGTTCCTTGTCGGATGGATCAGCTCAGCGTGCCACCGCCGGGCTGGACCACGTTGTTCACCGTCAGCTTGTACGGCGCGTACTGGGTGACCTGCTCGGTCGGCTCGTCGTACGCGACGATCGCGACCACCTTCGGGAAGGTCAGCAGGGCCAGCGTCGGGAGCGTACCGAGGGTGAAGCTCGACTTGCCGTTCACCTCGTACTGGTAGGCGATCTTGTTCTTCTCGTCGAGACCGACGAACCGGACGTTCCAGTTCGCCACCGGCGTCGGGTAGATCTCCGACGGCGAGTCGAACGGCGCCAGGCTCGACCCGTCGCTGACCAACGTGCCGCCCACGGTGATGTCGTCGATCAGCAGGCCACCCTCGTTGACCCCACCGTCGCTGACGTACCGGAAGCTGAGCAGGATCTGCTGACCGGCGTACGCCGACAGGTCGAACGAGTGCGGCTCGAACCCGCTCGTGGTGCCGTTGAGCGCCGGGCCCAGCGGACCACTCACCGTCTTGTCACCGGCGATCGGCGTGTACGACTTGCCGCCGTCGGCGGAGACGCTGACGTAGCCGTAGTCGTAGCCGACCTCGGCGCCGTACTTCGCGAGGAAGGTCAGCGTCGGGTTGGCGGCCGGTACGGTCACCGGGGTGACGGCGGCGGCGTCGGTGCTGTTGCCGTTGCCGGACCAGATCACCGAGTTGCCCGGACGATCCGGGTCGTTGCTCACCGTCGTCCAGGCCAGCGGGATCGCCGGCAGCGACTTCGCGCCCTGGAACTTGATCGAGCGCAGGTCGCCCCGACCCAGCGGCTTGCCGTTCGCCTTGCGCAACTGGACGTAGTCGGCACCGTTGGGCGCCGCGCCCGGAGTCGCGTACGAAGCCGGGTTGTCCAGGTTGACCGTGGCGTTCAGGCTGTCCGTGGTGACCCGCCGCTTGTCGACACCGAGCATGATGCCCAGCTTCGAGTTGCCCACGATCCGGTCGACCAGGTTCATCGTCTGGTAGTCGTGCAGCACCTTGTACATGTCCTTGACGCCCTCGTCGGCGAGCGCCGCCTTCAGGCTGGCCAACCCCTGCAGGTCGCCGTCCTGGTGCAGCCGGGAGATGAAGTCCAGGCCGTAGCGGTCGTAGAGGAAGAGCATCAAGGAGTACGCGTTGCCGTAGTCGGCCAGCACGGCACTGCTGGTGCTGCCCTCGTTCCACAGGTTTATCGAGTTCTCCGGGCCACCACAGTCACGTGGGTTGGTGTTGTACGGCGTCTGGACCGTACCGAAGCCCTGGAAGCAGTAGATGTGGCTGTCCGTGCCGGGCTGGTCGATCCGGGCCCGCGCGTCCACATAGCCGGCGAGCGTCTGGGCGAAGTCCGCCAGTCCCTCGTTCAGCCAGACCGACTCGAAGGGGTCGGCGTGGTAGTGCGCCAGGTGCTGCCACTCGTGGACGAAGACGCCCTCGTAGAGGTTCGGCCGGGCCGGCCGGGAGGTGCACACGTCGTCCGTGGGCTCGTTCGGCGGGTTCTCGCCGGTGCGGTGCGCCCAGTCGAAAGCGTCCACCGTCATGATGTTGCGATCGAGCAGCTCGTCGAAGAGCGAGAAGTGGAACCCGGCGATGTAGCTGGCGGCGGCCGGGAAGTCGTAGAAGTTGTCATCCCGGACGTTGTCGATGAGGGTGACCGTACGGTTGCCGGCCCCGGTGAAGTCACCGGCCAGCTCCGCGTTGGTGCCGTCGCGCTCCGGCGGGGTGCTGAACGCCGCGATCGACTTCGGGTACATGTTCGTGTCGAACTCGCTGATCAGGCGGTTGACCTGGGCATCGGTGATCACCGTCGAGTTGGGGATCTGCTGACGGCAGTCGCCCTCCGGGAACTCGGTGTCGTTGGCTACCCACACCTCGATGTTGTCGCCCACCCCACGCAGGGTGTACGGCTTGAGGTAGATGACACCCTGGTAGTCGTCCAGGGCCAACCAGTTGCGTACGGTCCCGACCGGCGGGGTCTCGGCCGCGGCCTGCGTCCGGCGCGACTGTGCCTTCGGCTGGTACTGGGTCGGCACCTCGACCTTCTTACCGTTGAAGGTGAAGTCCTTGCGGGTCAACTCACGGATGTCGCTGACGAGCCCGCCGGTGTCCGCGGCGCTGGGCGCCACCTGCGGGCCGGGAGCGGCTGACGCGGTCGCCGGTGCGGCGACGACATAGATAAACGGTAGGACAATGGCGCTTGCTGCTATCCCCGCAAAGCGGCGACGTGCCATGGAACCTCCTCATCGATGGAAGATCCGCCCAGGTCCTGTCACAGTCGACCAGGCATTAAGTGGATCTACGCACGCTGATTGAGCGTCTCCGTGACCTCAACACATGCACATCGATCAGGCAAGAGGGCCCCGCCCCGGGCCTGTCGGAATCGGCTACCGCAGAAAACGCCGCCGGCCCAGGAGGCCAAGGTCCTGGGCCGGCGGCGCGCCGAATGCATCGGCATTTGTGGATCAGACGAAGTTCACGTCACTGCACCACATGTACGCCTGGTCGAGGTGCGATGCCTGCCAGATGACGAACAGAATGTGGTGTCCGGTGTAGCCGGAGGTCGAGACGTTGAACGAGATGTTCTGCGCCGGTGCGTAGCGCCCGGTCTGCGTGATGAAGTCGAGGTTTCCCCACCCGAGTTGCTGGGTAGCGGGGTTGAAGCCCTGCTTGCTCACGTAGACCCGGAAGTAGTCAGCACCGTGGCTCGCCTGGTCGTGCAGTTGGACGGTGAAGTTACGGCTGATGTTCGTGGTCTTCCACGCCCCGGGACGATTCAGGCTGTTGTTGCGGGACAGGGCGTTGCTGCACAACTGGCCGTCGGGAGTACGGGCCTGGAACTGCCCGCCGAGGCCGTCGCGCAACGCGCTCATCCAGTTCCACATGGTGTCCGGGTTGGCCTGGAACGCCTGCCAACACATCGGGTCCTGCTGCTGCATCTGCGGGCTCATGTGGTTGTTGCCCCAGGTCTTCCAACACTGGTACGCACGAGAGGCCGGGTTGACGATGGTGCCGTGCGCCTGGGCCGTACCGGCCCAGGGCAGCATGCCCACCACCAGGGCGAGCAGCAGGACGAGCGCTCGTGCGGGCCGGCGGGCAGCGGACCGGGATCGCTGGCCGGACTGTTCGGATTCGAGTGATCGCACTTGCATCCTCCGTTCTAGACATCCATGGACGTCGATGGGAGCGCTTCCGCGAGTCTGCCACTCATAGCCCGATTTGGCAACGATCGTCTATTGACGTTGAGCTGGCGATGATTTGATCCCGCTAGTCGCCACGGTGCTGATCTGCCCTCATCTGCATGGGAAGGTGCGCCTCGGTCGTCGCTGCGGGCGCGACCGTGGAGGTGTGGTGGACCGTCAGGCGGCGATGGCGCGGGCGGCGGCGTACATGTCGGCGGGAAGTGGGTGTTGTAGCCGCCAGATGATGCGCATCGGGCGGTCACCGCTGTGCTCCTGATAGGTCATCGGTCCGGCGTACAGGTAGGCCGGTGCGCCCAGGTCACGGTCGGCCACCCTGGTTTCGCGGACGAAGAGATGCACCGTCGAGCCACGTTGGACGTGGTGGATGTACCGCTGTCCGGTCGCCGATGCCGACGAGGTGGTGCTCTGTGACTCCCACTGGAACAGCGTGTCGGTGATCGCCCGGTCGGCGTACATGGTCGTGGGGGAGTAGTGCTGCTCGGACTTGACCAGGGTGACGAAGAAGATGTCCGCCTGCTCGGACTCCAACCACTTCACGCCCTCTCGCAGCGACCCAGGGTTCGGCATGCCGAAAGCCGCGCAGGCTTCGTTGCGGCTGTACCGAGCGTGCACCCGCAGCGGCACCTGATTAAGCCCGACCGGCTCGGTGATCCGGTGGATTTGCTCTCGTAGCACCTCCGCGACCTGGCGCAGCTCGACGCACCGAGCTGGCTCAGCCCGCAGCCGGGCGAGCCGTTCGTCTCGCTGCGATAGGGGCACGTTCGGCCCCCATAGGCTGAAGTGCAGCATGTCCAGCAGTCGCCCATCGGGCACTGGTTCACCGGCCGCTACCTGCTCCCACAACGCCAACCTTTCAAGGTCGTCGGTGTGCAGCATCCGGGCGATCGCCCGCCCCAACTCCCGGTCGTACGCCCCCGGTTTCGTGGTTTCCACCCCGGCGAGCCGACGTAGTCCGGTCCAGCCGCCCAGCGTCGCCGACCGGTACACGTCGCCCACCTCCAGGCCGGTTTCCCGCAGGAAGTCGGCCAGCGTCACGTCACCGAGTTGCTGCAGCTCAGTCACCATGCTGTTCTTCGAGGATGGGACCGCCCGCTCCAGATTGCGGAGCACCACCTCCTTGGCGACCCGGTCCAGCTCGATGTGGCACCCACTCGGCAGCATCGGGAAGTCCTGCTGCACCGCGCCGTGCACCTGGCGGCGGCTGACCCCGGTCAGCGCCCGCCAGCGGAGGTCGAACCGGAAGTTGGCGTGCTGCGCGCCGATGAAGTCGAGCACGGTCAGGCAGGGCTTGTCGTCGTCCAGGCGCAGGCCACGGCCGAGCTGCTGAAGGAAGATCGTGGCGCTCTCGGTGGGCCGGAGCAGGAAGATCGTGTCGACCATCGGCAGGTCGACGCCCTCGTTGAACAGGTCGACGGTGAAGAGCACGCGCAGCTTGCCGGCCTTGAAGTCCCGGATCAGGTCGCGTTGCTCCGGTCGGCTGACCTCCGACGTCACGGCCGCCGCCGATACGCCCCGCTGGGTGAACCAGTCGGCCATGAACTCGGCGTGCCCGATGCTCACGCAGAACCCAAGCGCCCGCATCCGCCCCACGTCAACGAGCCTCTGGGCAGCCCGTAGCACCAGCCGCGCCCGCGCCTGGTTGCCGGTGTAGAGGTTCTCCAACTCCGATCGGTCGTAACCCTGCCCGCGCTTCCACTGAAGATGTGACAGGTCCACGTCATCGTGCAGGCCGAAGTAGTGGAAGGGCGCCAACAACTGCCGGTCCAGCGCCTCCCGTAGGTGCAGCTCCACGGCCGCATGCCCGTCGAACCACCGCCGCACGTCGCGGCCATCGGCCCGGTCGGGGGTCGCCGTCAGGCCGAGGAGTACGCGTGGCCGCAGCCGTTCCAACAGCCGGGCGTACGTCTTGGCCTCGGCGTGGTGGAACTCGTCCACGATCACCATGTCGAACTGCTCGGGGTCGATCTCCTGCCGGTGTAGCGACTGGATCGAGGCGAACACATGCTGCCACTGCTTCGGCTTGTCCCCGGCGACCAACGTCTCGCCGAAGCTGCCGTCCCCCATGACCTGCCGGAAGGTCGACCGGCTCTGCCTCAGGATCTGCTCCTGGTGCGCAACAAACAGCAGCGAGTCGACGTCCCCGGCCTTGTGTAGCCGGCGATAGTCCAGCGCGGCCACTACGGTCTTGCCGGTGCCGGTGGCCATGACGACGAGGTTGCGCCAGCGGCCGTGTACGCGCCGCTCGGCATCCAGGTCAGCCAAGACCTCCGCCTGGTACGGGTACGGCCGTACGTCCAGGTTGGCGATTTCGGTCGGGGCCTCGTCGGCGCGCTCGCCCCGCAGCGCGTACCCCAGCCGCTCACTATCCTTCGCCGGGTCGTACGCCTCGAACGCAGGGTCGTTCCAGTAGTCCTCGAACGTGGCGGTGAACGTGTCGATGACGTGCGGCTGCTCGACGTTCGAGATCCGTACGTTCCACTCCAACCCGTCGACCAGCGCGGACTTCGACAGGTTCGAGGAGCCGACGTAAGCAGTGGTCATGCCGTTGTTGCGGCGGAACAGCCATGCCTTGGCGTGCAGGCGGGTGGTCCTGGTCTCGTAGGAGACCTTGATGTCGGCCCCCAACTCGGCGAGCCGGTCGAGGGCTCGCTGGTCGGTGGCACCCATGTAGGTGGTGGTGATGACGCGGAGGCGGCCGCCGCGAGCGGTCAGTTCTTGGATGGCGGGCTCGATGAGGCGCAGGCCGTGCCACTTGATGAACGCGCAGAGCAGGTCCACCTGGTCAGCCGACGCCATCTCGTGTGTGACCTCGTGGCCGATGCGCGGCTGGTGCCGACCGTTGACTAGCAGCGCGCCGGTAGAGAGCGGAGTGGTGGGGCGCGGTGGGAAGGTGGTCGCGGCCGGTTGGGTGGGCGGTGCGGCGATGGCGTGCAGGAGCCGATTTGCGTCCGCGACCTGGTCATCGATGGTGGCGGCCTGTGGGCTGAGGACGGCGATCGCCTCGGCAATGCGGTTGGCCAAATCGACTTGGCGGTGCAGTTGGTCGTCTCTGGCGACAGCGTGCAGGGCGCGGTGGACCAGGGTGGCGATGTGCCGGGCGAGGGCATCGGGGGCGTCAGCCGTGTCGAGGTTCGCGTGCTGGATCAGCGCAGGATCGATGTGCTGGAGCCGGTCGGCCAGGTCGCGCGTGACGATGTGCTCGTAGACACCCCGCTCAAGACTCGTCACTCGGGAACCCAACCAACTTCTCGTCATTCTGCTGATCTTCACGATTTTGCGGGGATTGCTCGGCACCGCCAGCGATCACGCCGGAACCAGTGCAGGGCAGGAGGCCGGCGGACTGCAGCCGGTCGTAGGCCAGCTTGATGTG
The DNA here is from genome assembly GCF_003977705.1 of Verrucosispora sp. FIM060022. Lineage (NCBI taxonomy): Bacteria > Bacillati > Actinomycetota > Actinomycetes > Micromonosporales > Micromonosporaceae > Micromonospora > Verrucosispora sp. FIM060022. The sequence continues at coordinate 477,605 of NZ_RQIV01000003.1, read as the reverse complement.
CGGGCGTGTGAAGAGGCGTGCCTTGCGACCACTCCAACTACGAACCCGCTCGATCAACTCGGCGAGATCGTTGGTCGGTGGGTGCAACGCGGCGGCGTAATGCACAGTGGCCAGTAGCTCAAGACTGTATGGCGCCTCGAATCCGTTAACCAGACGGGCCAACTGGTCCAGCGTGTCGGGCGACGGGGAGCCGTGCGCCTCGAACCAGGTCGCAATGGCATCGGACGTGCCGTCAGTGAGCCTAATTGGCTGAAGCTCTTCGACGCGCGCGGACCGGTCGCCGAAGCCAGTGAGGTAGTGCCCTTCCAAGCGGTCGAGGACATGGTTCAGGTTCTCGGCGTATGGACCGTACCGGCCGCGAACAAATTGCAGACGTAGCGGCTGCCCCAGAGCTTGAAGGAAGTAGGCGATCTTCTGAATTTCCAGCACGGTTACACCATCGCGCGGTTCGAGTGTCTGTGCTCGTTGTAAATAACGCTCGATAGCCCGCAGCAGAGTGGCGCGGCCTTCGGTCAGTCGGGGCATCTCAGTGGCTACCGGCATGTCAGCCGGGCGGGGTGCCCCTTCCGGAGGAAATAGCAGCACTTGCACGTCGGGTAGCGCGGCGAAGGCATGCTCGATTGCCTGCCTAACCTCGTCCCAGTTGAGCCCGCCGTTGCCGCAGCCCAGGGCGGGTACAGCTATGGAGGTGATCTGGCGTTCGCGTACCACACGGACGAGATCAGCGAGCCCTGCCTGGATGTCGGACAGCTTTGAGTCGGCCCGCCAGTGCCCCTTCGTGGGAAAGTTGATTACGTATCTGCGGGGGCCGAGGCGAGCTGAATCGAAAACGAACATCTTGCCTAGCTTGACTTCACTGGCGGCGCATGCTGCCCGGTAAGCCGCGTAGTTAGCCGGGTAAGCTCGTTTGAACTGGAGGGCAATTCCCTTGCCCATCACTCCGACAGTGTTAACCGTATTTACTAGCGCTTGGGCCTCAGCAGTTAGAAGGTTACCGTGGCAAATAGTGATCATCATCCCACCTCCTCCCGTCTGTACCCGTAGTACCAGTCTGGTATGACACGAACGTACGCGTCGATGATGCCAGCCGCCTGCAGGGCGCGCTTCAGCTGTGTCTCCCGTTGTGGCGTCCGTACGGCGTAGCCGAGGAGTAGGTCGACTGGAAGCTCGCGGTGGACCAGGAACTCCGCCATGCGTCGTCTGACTCGATCGGCATCCTCGGGGAGGTTCCTCCAGATCCGCTCCCGCATCAGTGGCCAGTCCACGAACTCCTCAAGCTCGTTCAGTGATCGACAGAAGTTGGACAAGTGGTGTGCGCAGTTTCCATCACTCGCGACCCAGCTCAGCCCAGCCTCATGCACTCGCTCCACGGAGCTGACGAGGTAGACCAGGGGATCATCCCCGTCCGGGTAGCATCCGGCCTTGCCGTCTCGGTGCTCGCATGCGATCCGATACATCATTGGCGAGCGTTCCGCGAAGTAGAAGGGCACGTAGTCAGCCACGACACCACCCGGTCGGCACGTGACGATGCGCTCGCGTCGGCTCGCCTTGATGTCGGTGGCACCGACGTTCATGGCAAGCCGCCCTCCTACGGCGTTGTCCGCAAAGAGTCGACCGGCGGCCAGAATGGCTGGCAGGTTGTCGATATGGGTGAAATGCTTGATCAGGGTGGGCTTCGGTCGGCCGGCATCGTTTGCCATCGATCAGTCCAGCTCGCTCTGATCGATGCGGGCCTTCACCTCCGCGTGCTCGGCGAGCAGATAGAGCAGATTGGAGCCGTCGATGAGTTCCAGCGGCTTGCCGGAGGCGAACTCGTACGACGCCGGTCCGAAACCACTGGTGGTCACCAGGATCCCCTTGGACGCACCCTCGTTCTGCACTGTGCCGAAGAGGTCTCGGACCGACGAGACATCGACGGTGTTGCGGTAGCGTTTGGCCTGGATGACCACCTTCCCACCGAAGATGGGCCGAGGGTCGAAGGCGACGCAGTCGACTCCGCCATCGCGGGAGGGCCGGGTCTGCTTGGTGTCCAGCCCCATCTTCGCGAACAGGTTCTGAACTAGGCTCTCGAACTCGGTGGGGCTCAACTTGAGCAGGTTCGGTCGCTGGTCGAGCTCGGCCAGCACGTCCACCTCGTCGACGAAGCGCTTGTCGACCATGTCGAACTCCAGCACTGGGCGGACGGGTGCCAGCTCAGCCGGGCGCTTCGACACCGAGGCGTTGAGGTGCTGCAGGCAGGAGTTGGGATCGACCATGCCGAGGTTCAGCCCGCCGAACGCCGTGCGGGTGGTCCGGAGCGTCACCAGGCAGGGTTGCACGGACGCCCCAGTGCGTGGATCGGTGGTGTCGACGATGCCGTTGAAGACGATCGTGTCAACAAGCCCAGAACGGTCGGCTTCGAAGATCTCGTGCACGGTACGCAGCGTGACCTGAGCGACGAGGTTCGCGTACCGTTCCTTGATCTCCTTTGCGGGCCGGGCGGCCGACGTGATCTCGTCGCGGACCTTGACGTAGCGGTACTCCCGAACCGGTGGGACGACATCAAGCGTCGGCAGGTGATACTCCACGACCACCTGACTGGACTCGGGGACGTACGCCAGACGGTATTGCTGCGGGAAGTCGTCGGGGTAGACCGAGTTGCCGAGCACCATGCTGAAATATTCGACAACCACCGCCGGCTCCCCGCCGGCAAACGCGGCGGCGAAGCGATCGATCTCGGCGTTGTGCGCGGCAGCGTCCGCGTCAGCCTTGGCACAGCGGCGCTGGTAGGCCTGGTGCATTGCGGCGAGTTTTCGCTGGCGCTCGGCTTCGGCGGTTGTGTGCTCCGCTTGAGCATGGGCAAAGGCATGCCGCGCGACGGCCAGCTGCTGCTGGTACCTGGTCTGCCCCCCGAACATCTTGGTCAAGCCCGCTGGCGGTGACGGTTCGAAGCGGCGCCAATCCGGCGGTGGCAGAGGTGCCCCGAGCCTTCCGGGGTTAAACGGCTGATGGATCACGTTCTTTTTAAGCTGGCTGAAATCGATATGATCATCAACTTCGAGCGTCGCGGCTAGGAGGTTCTCCAGCGCGTCGAGGCGAAACTGGAGGTCCGCGTTCATGGCTGCTACCTCTGCGAAACGCGCTTCGGCATAGAGCCGCTTGCGTTCACGTTCATTCACAACGGCAGCACGCTGGGCTTCCCTCATAGCCCGCTCCGCCTCCCGCTGCAACTGCTGGTGTTGCCGGTATGCCGCAGCTTGAGCCTGCCGTTGAGCGCGCACCTGACGTGCGTGCGCCCGCTGCAACTCCTTGAGGATGCCCACGTTTGTCCTTCAGGGGTAGGTGGGTGCAAAGTCGCACCTTGGAAAGCAGCTAGGAAGCGGTGACCATTCGGCCGGCAGCCACGTCTCCCGCGTGAAAGATCCGTTCATACCAAGTGATCGGGGCATGCTCTGTCGTGTGCCGGACAGTCTTCGTGATTTGTCGGTGGCGGTGTCCAAAGTCGTCCTAATCGTGCACATCGCCAACCAGGCAACTGCCAGCGAACGTGATCGTTCCGCCAGGGGCCAGATCCTCGGCGGCTGGCTGGCTACTTTGTGGCCGACGTTCCGAGGTCGGTGAAAGGCGTCCAGCGCGCAGCGTGATCATTGCTCTGTACCGACCTGATGCGGCACCGGAACTCTGTCGCGACGGCCGACGAGCTTGCCAGGAGTGGCACTGCGGCGGCGATCATTTTCAACTCGCGGGCCTCGCGGAGCAGTGGCCAGCCCGGGTCCGTGGTGACATCGAAGCCATAGGCGGCGGCCAGTCTGGCGTGGTTGCCGACTCCGCCGAAACGGGCTTCGCCGACGGCGACAGCGGCGAGGTCGACCTGCCAGGGGCCGAGGCAGGTGGCATCGAAGTCACACAGGACCACCCGGGCAGACGGGGCTCTGAGCAGGTTGCCAACATGGGCATCCCCATGGACGAGTCGCGGGGTCGTCCGTTGAATCAGAGCTGTCACCTGTGGTTCCAGGCGGTCACACCACCGGGAGAGGAAGTCGTGCTCGTTTCGGCGAAGCCCTTCGGCGTCGGCGAGTCGGCGACGCGCGTCGCCGATCGGATCCCACCCAGGGAGGTCGACCGGGGAAGCGGGAAGGGAGTGAAACTCCCGCAGGACTTGCCCGAGATCGTCAACGGTGGGAGCCGGGGGCGTGTTCGGGACATAGGTCCACACGGAGGCGAGCAGGTTACCCAGAGCCACCGGCCCCTGAACGGCCGGAGCTAGCCGTATCGTGGGTGCGTCGATGGCCGCGAACCAGCGCGCGAGATCGGTCACCTTCGCTACTCGGTCGTGGAGCCGATGAGTCCGCGCAATTCGGATTACCAGCTTCGCCTTGGGTAGAGCGAAGACGGCGTTGTTGGTGAGCTGTAGCAGCCGGGCATCGTCGGACGGTACGGCAAGTTCGGCGGCGATCTGCCGCATCGCTGCTGTCATCGCCGCCTCGGTGAACCGGCCTGCCGCTCCCACGGTCACCTCCTGGCTCCGAGCCTGGCGAGGTCATGGGCGAACGCGCCAACTTCTGGAAGTTCCCGGTGCCGGGCCAGATCGCGGCGTAGGTTGGCGACCCGGTCGATGACCCGCGATGAGCTGACGCTCTGGGCTTGGTGCAAGACCCGGCGTCCGACGTTCAGCGCCTGCTCGGGTTCATCGGCGAGAAAGAACGCGCTGCACAGCCCGACCTCGTTGAGCACGCTGCTCCGTAGGTTCCCGGGGCCGAAGGCATCGATCGCGTCGGTCACGAAGCGCACGGCCGCCGACCCGTATTTCTTGTCCTGTCGGGCCTTGTCGCGGTAGACGCGGCCGTACTGGGCCAGCAGTTCCCCACGGTCGTAGAACGCCATCCACCTCGGCTCTCGCTCTGCGTCGATCCGCTCGAACTGGGTACTTGCCTCGCCGAGTGAACGCTCTGCGGTTTGGTGGTCGCCAAGAGCCGCGTGCGACGCCGCTTCCGCGCCCAGCAGAAGGGCTTTGACCGCTGGGGTAGCCTGCGATCCAAGCTGCCCGTGGGCGAGCTGTAGCGCGGCCAGGGCATCGCGGTTGTGCCGTAGGTGTTGTAGCTGCTTGGCTTGCGAATACCGGATCATGGCGGTCAGAGGCGCATCGTTAGCAGCGACTGCGGCCCGTTCACCGGCGACGAAGTGCCGCTGAGCGTCCGCGTGCCGGCCCGCGTCCAGGGCCGTCCACCCGGCCAGTTGGCGAGCTGCTGCCACGGCGGCGACAAGCTGCGGTGTCAGGCTGGCCGAATGCGACCAGTCGAGCATTCGGTAGACCGACTCCGCGAATCGCGCTACCTCTCGGTACAGCGCCCCGCCGCCGCACTCGTAGTCGACGGAGCGATATAGATCCAGTATGGCGTGCAGGCGCGCGACATCGGCAGTGCCGATTCGTCGGGATTGCGAGACGGTGCTGCCGCAGAGCAGCCCCGCACCCGCAGCGACGGCGGCGATGCCGGCCAACAGCATTCGCCGGTTCTCATCAGGACCTTCGACCGCTGGGATGGGCTGAGGAGTTGATTTCCTTTTAGAACCGCCTCGTCCACCTGCCAGATCGAACCACAGGTGCTCTGCAGGAACCTTCAGCAGTGTTGCCCAGTGCGAAAGCCGGTCAAGGTGAGCCAGCGGAGGGCCGTTCTCGATCCGGCTGAGTTGCGCCTGCGTGACCCCCAACCAGCCGGCCACGACGGCCTGCGGCAATGCGGCCCGCCCGTGGTACGGGTGGTGCCGGTACGCCCGGATTACTCGCCCCAGATGCCGCTCGACCAGTGCTGCCCGCATCGGCGGATGCGACCAGAACGACGCCGGGACCTCCGGTGGCACGCTCAGGCGGTCGCGTTCGGCGGCCTGGCAGGGTGCGCAGCGTCCGCTGTCGTTGTCGCGGGCCAGGCGCCCACCGCAGCGGGGGCAGTTCGCACGTGTCACCGGCAACCTCGCCATTCGCGTGTGGCTGTGTCGATGGTGCTCAGTCGAGCCTATCCATTCAAACCGTTTTGCGGGCTCGCGGTATACGTGCCACGCATATCGACGATTCGCATGACGTCATGTGCCGCGCGACCGGCCCTGGGCAGCCTGGCAGCAGAGGAATAACCGACGGAAGGAGCAGGATGCTCACCATCGACCGGGTCGGCACCGGCCGGGAGCTCGTCTCCGACGAGCTGTTCGCCGTGCTGACTGCCCGCATCGCCCGCGACCATCCTGAGCTGGCCGCCGACCTACCGGCCAGGATCATGGACCAGGCGCTTGCCTTCCTCGCCGCCTGCGCCATCACCACCGAACCACTCGGTCCGAGCGACCTGGTGGACATCGGCTGGCACACGTTCATCCTGCACACCCGCGACTACGCCGACTTCTGCCAACGCATCGCCGGACGGTTCATTCACCACCAGCCCGATCCGCCAGCTGAGGAAACCGGCCCGTCGGCCCCGGAACCGCTCGGGGTGCCGATTTCCCGGGCAGTCGCCGCGATCCGTGCCGCCGGCCTCGCCGTCGACCAGGAGCTGTGGGTCGGGGCCGCCGATTGTCAGTCGAAGTGCAACCAGTGCCACGCTGGCTGCCACGACAGTCCGACCCGTTGACGCCTCCGGCGGCGGTTCCAGGCATACGCTGTCTGGGACCGCCGTTCGGGAGGGCCTACCGATGCCGCGCCGCCAGCACTGGCACGATCTCCCCGCCGGGGTGCGACGCGGGGTCGAGCGGCACACCGGCAAAGTCAGCCACGCCGAGTCGCTGTCCGACGGCGCAACCTGCGAATTTGCCGTAACCCTTCACAGCTCCGCCGGGCGCGTCTTCTGCAAGGGCGGACCGGCGGACGGCCCAGGCGCCTGGCTCTACCGCAAGGAAGCCCGAATCAATCCGTGGCTTCCCGATGCGGCACCTCGGCTCCGCTGGACTGTCGAGCGGGACGGGTGGCTGCTGCTCGGCTTCGAGTACGCGTCCGGCCTGTACCCCAGCCTGGAACCCGGTTCCCCGGATCTGGATGCGGTCGCGGATCTACTCGCGGCGCTCGCTCGGGAGCTGACACCCTGCCCGCCGGTCGACGTGCAGCCGTTCACCGAGCGCTGGCGCGGGCTCGTCAACCCCGAGCTGGTCGACGGCGACACCCTGCTGCACACCGACATGACGCCCCGGAACTTCCTGCTCGGCGACCGGCTCCGGCTGGTCGACTGGTCTGCTCCCTGCCGAGGAGCCGCCTGGATCGACACGGCGTTCATGCTGGTCCGGCTCATCCGCGCCGGCCACAGCCCGGCCGCTGCCGAGCGTTGGGCTGCCCGCATTCCCGCCTTCGCCGACGCCGATGCCGAGGCGGTCACCGCCTTCACCGATGCCCTGGTCCGCCTCTGGGGCCGGATGCAACGTACCGCCCCGGCCTCGCATCGCGGGCCCCTTCTCGACGCCGCCCGCCAGTGGCACGCCTATCGGCTGAGCCGCCGACCCACCGCCGTCTAACCAACGTCACCACTCCTATACGGATCTTGCATGCTGGTCATGATCATCTCGGCATACCAGCACATATGAACCACAGCGAGATTGGGCACATGGCCCGGGGCGGGTGCTGGCTCCGGCGTACCGCGTCCCCCGATCGCGGATTCGCTGTCCCCGCCCGCCCCGGTGCCGCTCCATGCAGCACACCACCGGAGGCGCCCGCCGATGTCCGCCGTACTCGCCGACTTTCCCGTTCTCATCCCGGTCACCGACGAGGACCTGGCCCTCGCCGCGCTGGCGGTTCGCGTTCACGCACCCGAGCCTTGGCCGCAGGGCTTGCTCTGCCGCAGCGAACGTGTCCCGTACCCGTGCCGCCTGGCTCGTTGGGGCCACACCACTCTCGAAGCCGCCGGCCTCACCGCCGAGCAGCTCAACGGGGAGCAGCGCGAAGCCGAGGACCAGCGCGAGACCGAGGACCACGCACGATGACCGAGGGGGAGGCACGCGAGGCGGTCGGCCGCTGGCTGAGTCTGGTGGCGGCGGACGCGGAGCTGTCCGCGTACCTGATCGGGGTGGACTGGGATCGGCTGAAGGCGCACCTGGCGCGGTCGCTGACCAGCGGGACCGGCGGCGAGCCCGAGGTTCCGGGCCTGGGCTGGTCGGAGGCGCAGCATCGGCGGGCGGTCGACTACCTCATGGGGGTCCTGAGAACGCGCCGGGACCTGAGTGTCGCGAGCTTCTGGGAGGCGGTGGAGGACCGCTTCCCGGGTCTGCTGCCGGAGCGGGCGGCCCCGCTGCTGCACGCCGCGTTGCGCCAGCTGACGACCAGCGTCGACGGTCCGAACAGGTTGGCGCTGCTGGCGGTGCTCGGCCGTGCGTACCGTCGATATGGCCTGCACCCGGCGCACGCTGCGGTCATCGATGGTGCGTTACAGACCGGTGTGCCCTGGTCGGAGGTCGAGCGGGCCGCCGCGCGGGCGGGCGACGGCCCGGCCTGGTGGCCGGCCGAGGTGATCGGCCACGACCGGCCCTGCGACGGGGTCGCCATCCTGACGGTACGGCCGTGGCTGCGGCTGCCGTACCAGTGTGGCCAGGCGGTGCCGGTGTGCACGCCGCGCCGGCCCGGCCGGTGGCGCTGGCTCTGCCCGGCGAACGCGCCGCGCCCGGACGGCACCGTCGAGCTGCACGTCCGCGCGGTCCCCGGCGGCGTCGTCTCCGCCAGCCTGGCCCATGAGGTACGCCCCGGAGAGCTGCTCCACCTCGGCCCGCCCACGGATACCGGGCTGAGCCTGGGCGACGGGCGTGACCTGCTGCTGGTGGCCGGCGGCACCGGGCTGGCACCGCTGCGGGCCCTGGTCGAGCAGGTCGCCGCGGACCCGGACGGCCGGCGGGTGACCCTGGTCGTCGGAGCACGCTCGGTCGAGGCGTTGTACGACGCCATCACCCTCGACAAGCTGCGCCACGACTGGCTGACGATCGTGCCGACCTTCTCCCACGACGAGTTGGCCGAGCCGGGGGAGCGGGGCGACGCGCTCACCGTCGCCCTCGACCATCTGCGCCCCGAGCACGAGGTGTACGTGTGCGGACCGCCGGCGATGCTGGCCGGGTCACGGTTGCGGCTGCTCGCCGCCGGAGTGCCGGGCGAGCGGATCCATCTGCCGGAACGGATTCCGTGGCAATGACGGTCTACCGCAGCCACAACGCCCTTTGCGGCCCGTTGACCCCGGACGGGATCACCGAACTCGCCCTGCCCCGCACCCGGCTGGCCCGCCGCGGCTACCAGGTCGACGAGGTCGACGCCCTGCTGCACCGGCTCGCCTACGAGCTGGGGGAGCGGTCGCGCCAGCTCGCCGAGGTACGCGCCGAGAACCGGCGGATCAAGAACGCGCTGCGGAGCTGGCAGTCGGCCGAGACAGCCCGAAGACTTAGCCCCTGACCAGCGGGTTCGTACGGTCGCCGTGAGCGCTAGTCGACGTTCGATCAGCTGATCTGCTGCCTGCCCTGGTAGTACCAGGCAAACACGTCCGCCGCGGTTGCATGCGGCCCGAAGTCGACCGCATCCTGGGCGACCTCAATGAGTTGCTCACGGAAGTCCTCATGGGCTCCCCTGCCGGGATCCTCTGCGGTATCCGTGACGTAAAGGACGAGGAAGGTTGCCGCACGCCTGTCCTGCTTCGGGCGGATGATTCGACCCATGCGCTGGATCATCTGGCGCTTGCTCCGGCTTCCCGCGACGATCACACCCACGTCCGCCTGCGGAACGTCAATTCCCTCGTCCAGGATGCGTGGAGCGGTCAGCACTTTGACATGCCCGTTCTTGAAGGCTTCCAGGCGCTGCTTGCGCTCATCTCTCTTCAGCTCGCTGGTGATCTCCAACGCTGGCAAGCCTTTTCCGGACAACACGCTGGCCGCCTGCTCGGCACTGGTCGTTGTCTCGGTGAAGACCAGCCCACGGTCCGCCAGCGCAAAGATCGGCGTCAGCGAGGCAAGTACTTCGTGCTTGCGGCGGCAATCGGCCAACAGTTGGCGCCGCTTGCTGAACGCGCTCAGGTAGCTGCGGGCGTCGTCCCTTGCACGGGCGTCTGGGTGGCCGCCCTGCCTGAGTTGGTTCACGGCGGCCATGAACTCACCGAACGGTTCATCCGGGCAGCCGTGGTCGAGGATCAGCCGGCGTCGGAGGGCCGTGGCGCGTTCGTCGTACTCGTCGTGTTTTGCTCGTTCGTCTGGGGTGAAGTCTGTGCCGAGGAACCCGACGCGGAACGGGGCCAGGATCTCGTCGGTCAACCCACGTTCGTAGCTGCAACCCGCCACCACACTGCGGAAGTACGGCTCCAGGCGCTCGGCCAAGCCGCTGTCCTCACGCGCATAGGTCGCGGTCAGCCCCAGGCGCGCATGAAAGCCCGGCTCGAGGGCTTGAGCGAATGTGGGTGCGCCGTACCGATGCACTTCGTCGGCGACAAGCAGGCCCGGGGTACCCGCCGGCAACATCTGGTATTTGGCCGCCGAGTTGACGACGGCCACGACGATCCAGTGGTTGTAGAGGCTGTCCTTGTGGCCGTCCCCGAACCGGCCGACCCGGATACCCGGCAGGTCACGTCGTAGCACGCTGTACCACTGGTCGAGCAGCTCACGCCCGGGCACCAGCACCAGCACGCGTTCACCAACATCCACTGCGGCGGCTGCTGCCAGCACTCCGACCGCCGTCTTGCCGGTGCCGGTTACAGCCTCCACGACGCCTCGTCGCCCTCGGGCTTGCCAAACGGCCAACGCCTCGGTCTGCCAGGATCGCGGCGGGTTGCCGTCATAGCAGCGAGGCAGGACTGTCGTCGCGAGAGTTGCAACCCCGTCGTATCCCGATGAGGTGTTCAGGTACCAGCGCGGTGGGGTGTCGCCGTCATGGGCGAACGTCGTCCTTCTGGCATACAACGTCCGGTTGACGTCCGTTGTCGTCAATACGGGTAGACCCCTGCGCTGTAGCCCAGCGAGCAACTGCCGCTTGTTCTGGCCTGGCTGCTCCACAAGCAACTGCCGCAGCGCTGACTCGATTTGGGATCGCTGCACGCCCTAGCCTTGCACATCCGTCCACATAGGTCATATCAGCCGGATGTCGCTTCGAGCGCGCATTGGGCGAGGGCGGATTATGTGTTGCGCAAGGAGATCAGGAGCATCGGCTGCGTGGAGTCGCCCGGGCTGTGAGCGGCAACTTGAAGGATGCGAAGGACGTCCTGGTGCTGACCGCTGAAATCCACGCTTCAGCCGGCTGATCCCCAACCGCGACGCCTGAGCTGAGCCCTGTCCGCGTCGCCCCCTGAACAAGGCGGACTCTCGCCATCTCCGCTGTCACCGAATTACGCCTCTGAAGCGCGGATCTTGGTACGAAACCGCCCCCGGAAGGGCGATTTCGTACCAAGATCTACGGCGGGCACCCGGTGCCATCAGCGGTACGGGCCGTGTGGCCGTACCGCCTTGGGCGGAGCGGTTTAGGCGTTGGTGTCGCCGTATTCGCGGGTGCCGTTGACGTCGAGGGTGATGCGGCTGTTCTCGGTCCAGCCGCCGGTGCTCTGCTGCCAGCTGGGGTCGTCGCGCTCGTCGATGGCCGTCCAGTTCTGGCGGTGGTGGCGTAGCTGGATGGGGCCGGTCGAGGCGCCGGGGGCCAGTGTCCCGCTGGCGAAGGTCAGCTCGATCCAGCCGGGGATCGACGTACCGTGCGGCGGCAGGACCGTCCGAGTCGGAGTCGGGGTCGGAGTGCGGGTCGGCGGCGGTGGCGGTTGGGGCAGCGGGAAGAACTGAACGTGGCGTTGCACGTTGGCGCAGCCGATCGCGGCCCAGTCGCAGTTGGTGACAAGTGAGGTGTTCCCGCCCTCGAACGTCACGTGGTAACGCACCCGCACCTCGGTCAGGTCCAGCGGGGTGGTGCCCGTGTTGACGATCTGGAGGGCGTGCTGGATCTGGTTGTCGGTGGGTGACCAGTCCATGTTGTGGTAGCTCACTCTGGCCTTCCCGTACGCGGTGCGCACCGGGATCTGCGGTGAGTCGAGGGAGTATCCGCCGTTGGTTGAGGCCCAGACGGTGAGTCGGTATTCGGTGCCGGGTGCCAGGTCGGTGAGCGTGAGCTCGGTGCCGGTGGTGGTGCCGAGGCTGCGGTAGGTGTTGGGGCCGAGCCACGCCCGGACCTCGTGCCGGATGGGCGTCGCGCCGGGCTCGCCGATCCAGGTCGATGGTGCCCAGCTCAGGGTGAGCAGGTGCGGCTCGTTGGTCACCACCACCGGTGCGCCGGGGGTGGTGAGGATGACCGGGTCGTCGGCCGCGTACGCGATGGCCGTGCCGGTGAGCCCCAGCGTGGCGGCGAGGAACGCGACGAGGGTGAAGCGACGAGCACGCATGGTGAGAATGCTAGAGAGTTACATGCATGTTTATCAATGGTTAGGGGTGTCGCGCTCGTCGCGACCGGCGGCGATGGCGGCAGCCGCCCAGGCGAGCAGGATGCCCATGGTCAGGCCGGGCGGCAGGTACCAGAACGTGAGGAAGCCGGCCGGTGGCGTCAGCGGCAGTGCGGCGACGAGCGCCCACGCGACCCGGCGTGGCAGCACCCCGCGACGCAGCCCCTGCACCCCGCACCAGACGGTGCCCACCAGCGCCGTCAACAGGGCCACGAGGTCGAACACCCACCCGTACCCGGGGCTGTTGTATTCGAGGCCGATCGCGATGGTCGCGGCGAGGAGCCCGTACCTGGTGAGGCGTCGAGGTGTCGCGGTGGCGTGGCGGGTCACCGTCCAGACGAGCGGCAGCGTCAGCAGCATCGAGACGAAGAAGGGCCCGCGCCAGATCCACGCCGGCTCCGACCCCGCGAACAACGGGAGGTTCTCGGCCATCCATCGCGCCGGAGCGGGTAGGGACCAGATGGCTCGGCCGCCGCCGACCTCCCATTGGGTGGCCATCGCGGCGCCGAGAACCATCGCGATCAGCGGTGCGGGAACCGCCAGGGCGTGCCGCCAGCGGACGACCTGCCACCTGCCCTCGACGCCGGACGGGCCGGCGCGATCGGGTACGTGCTGCGGGTGCTCTGGTCGCATCGGTTGATCGTCGCCGCGTCGCTGGGGAATCTCATCGGCGGAACAGCCGAGATCACCAGCGACGCGGCGACGGGTCAGCGGGATTCGATCTGGCCCAGCGGGCCGGGATCGACTGTCGACCAGGCCGGGTCCTGCGGGTTGAAGGCGCTGTGCAGGTACGCCGTGGTGGCCCGCTGGATCAGGGCGACCCGTTCCGGGCTCTCGTCGGTGGTCTCGGTGACGCCGTAGCCGGAGACGCCACCCAGCGAGTGTTCGCCGCCGACCACGGTGAGCAGGCTCTTCGGTGCCGGGCTGAGGTGGTACGGGTCGGTGAACCAGTCCGGTCCGCGTACCGACAGCGGTGAGTCGTCCTGGTCGCCGGCGACGATCAGGGCGGGCGTGGTCATGCCCGCGAAGTCGGGGCTCATGAAGGGGAAGTGTTCGGCGGCGAACGGGGACAGGTCGGTGCCGCCGGTGCCGGTGGTGGCGAGCAGGACGCCGACGGTGACCCGTGGGTCGGTCATGTCCTCGCCGGGTACGCCGTCGGCGTCGAGGACCCGGGCGCCCAGCAGCATGCTTGCGGTCTGGCCGCCCCAGGAGTGGCCGGCGACCGCGATGCGCTGGTGGTCGAGTCGTCCGTCCAGGCCGGGGACGGCTGCCTCGATCGTTTTCAGCGAGTCGATGACCTGCGTGAGGTCGGTGACCCGGATGCGCCAGATCTCCGGGTACCGCGGGTCGTCCGGGCCGATGGCGAGGGTCCGCGCGTCGAGGTGGGTGGGTTGGATCACGGCGAAGCCGTGGCCCGCCCAGTGATCGACGAGCGGTGCGTACCTGTCCATGTCGGCGCCGAAGCCGTGGGCGAAGACGATGATCGGCAGCCCGCTCCCGGAGATCGGGGCGGTGATGCGGACCTGAAGGTCGGTGCCCCGGGCCGGCGCCGGCAGCACCACGGGGCGTACCGAGACCACCGGGCTGGGCAGGTGCTGGGGGATGCTCATTACTGTTACTCCTCAGCAGAGAGGTAAGCGGATCGGCGTTCCGTTTAGACGATACGGAACCATGTTCCGTTTGCTCAGTCATCGTGACGGAGGCCACAGGACCGTGCCGGCCCGCAACACCGACTCACCGCCGCCGCGCAAACGGGCGGACGCCGAGCGCAACAAGCAGGCGCTCCTGGAGGCTGCCGCCGCCGCCTTCGTCGACGCCGGGGTCAATGCCCCGGTCCGTGACATCGCCGCCCGGGCCGGTGTCGGCGTGGGTACGATCTACCGCCACTTCCCGGCCCGCGCCGATCTGATCGTGGCCGTCTACCGGCACCAGGTGCAGGCCTGCGCCGAGGCCGCCCCCACCCTGCTGGCGACCGGCCCGACCCCGCACGACGCGCTCGCCGCCTGGGTCGACCTGTTCGTCGACTTCCTGATCACCAAGCACGGCCTCGCCGAGGCGATGCGCTCCGACGCGGCCGCCTTCGAGCCCCTGCACACCTACTTCCTGGAGCATCTGATCCCCGCGGTGACGCTGCTGCTGGACGCCGCCGTCGACGCCGGTCAGATCACCCCGATCGAGCCGTTCGCCCTGCTACGCGGCATCGGCAACCTCTGCATCGGCGCCGACCCCCGATACGACCCCCGCCCCCTGGTCGCCATCCTGATCAGAGGGCTGCACACCTGACGCGCAGATCCTGGTACGACGGCGCCCTCGCAGGGCCGCGTACCAGGATCTGCAGCGGGTTCAGTGTCCGGGTTGTCGGTATGCGACGGGCAGGTTGACGACGGCGTCGACCTGTTCCGGGGTGAGCAGCGGGATGAGGCGCGCGTTCACCAGGCCGCCCGCCCGCACCGCGATCGCCACGGCGGTGGCGGTGACCTCGTCGGGCAGGTCGCAGATGACGTACGTGTCGTACTGGCCGAACGAGAAGTACAGGGCCTCCAGGCGGCCACCGGCGTTCTCGACGAGCGCCCGGACGACCTCGACGCGTACCGTCCCGCCGTCTGCGGTCAGCCCTTCCAGCCCGCCGCCCGTGTAGTTCGTCGTGAGCAGGAACTTCGCCATCCCGGCACCGC
Organism: Verrucosispora sp. FIM060022; assembly: GCF_003977705.1. Lineage (NCBI taxonomy): Bacteria > Bacillati > Actinomycetota > Actinomycetes > Micromonosporales > Micromonosporaceae > Micromonospora > Verrucosispora sp. FIM060022. The sequence continues at coordinate 462,550 of NZ_RQIV01000003.1, read as the reverse complement.
CTTCCGCCTGGTTCGGCGACGCGCCTACCCGCTGCGCCGGAGGTTATGCAGGCGCTGGCGGACCCGGTCGTGTCGGTGCCGCTGACTATGGTGCGGGCAGGAGTCGGTCGGAAGGTGGGCGAGGATGCGGGCCGAGTGGGACGTGCCGCCGGGTGTCGAAGCGGAGCGGGTGATCACCGCCGTGCTGGCCGACCTGCGCTCCGGGGAGCATCGGGGTGTGGTGGTCGACTCGCCGCCCGGGGCGGGCAAGTCGACACTTGTGGTGCGGGCCGCCGTGGAGCTGGCCGGCGCCGGCGAGCCGCTCATGGTCATCGCGCAGACCAACGAGCAGGTGGACGACCTGATCGACCGGCTCGCCCGCAAGGCACCCGAGCTGCGGGTCGGGCGGCTCTCCGCGGGTGACTACCGGCCGTCGGCCCGGGTGCGGGCGCACGAGCAGGTCCGGGTCGCCGCGAAGGTCACCGACCTCGCGGCTTCGGCCGTCATCATCGGTACGGCCGCCAAGTGGGCCACGGTCACCGAGGGCCGCTGGCCGTGGGCGATCGTGGACGAGGCGTACCAGATGCGCTCGGACGCCCTGCTGCGAGTGGCCGGCAGGTTCGAGCGGGCCCTGTTCGTGGGGGATCCGGGGCAGCTCGACCCGTTCTCCACTGTGGAGGTCGGTCGGTGGGCGGGGCTGACCTGGGATCCGATGCAGTCGGCGGTGGCGGTGCTGCTGCGGCACAACCCGCAGCTGCCGGTGCATCGGCTGCCGGTCTCGTGGCGGCTGCCCGCCTCGGCGGCCCCGGTGGTGTCGACGGCGTTCTACCCGTTCAGCGGCTTCCGGGCCGGCACCGGCTCCGCCGACCGGGCCCTGCGGTTGACCGGGGCCGGGCGCGGTGACGCGGTGGACCGGGCGGTGGAGTTGGCGACCGACACCGGCTGGGCGCTCTACGAGCTGCCGGCGCGGCACACTTTGCGTACCGATGCCGAGGCCGCCGCCGCGTGCGCCGCGCTCGCGCTGCGGGTGCTGGCGCGCGGCGCGGTCGCGGTCTGTGAGCAGGCGCCCGACGGCGCGCCGGTCACCGCGGACCGGATCGCCGTGGGGGCCGCGCACCGCGACCAGGTCGCGGCCATCCGGGCCCAGCTGGGCGAGGCGGGAGCGGGCATCACCGTCGACACCGCCAACCGCCTCCAGGGCCGGGAGTACGACGTGACAATCGTGCTGCACCCGCTCTCCGGCCGACGCGACGCGACCGCCTTCCACCTGGAGTCGGGGCGGCTCTGCGTGCTCGCCTCCCGGCACCGGCAGGCCTGCGTGGTGGTGGCCCGGGCCGGCATCGGTGAACTGCTCGACGCCCACCCGTCGACCGACGTGCCACAACTGGACGTGCCGGTGAAGTTCCCCGACGGCTGGGAGGCCAACCAGGCCATCCTGGCCCACCTGCGCGCGACGGCGGTCCCGCACCAGAAATCGGGCTGATCGGCTCGTCGGAGTGCCGCCCCGGGCCTGCCCGTGGTGTCGGTGGTGTCGGTTACCGTCGGTTCATGGGGACGCAGTCCGGCGCGGCGCTGATCGGGCGGGAACATCCGGCCGGCCTGCTCCGGGCGGAGCTGGACCGCGCCACCGCCAGTCACGGCGGTCTCGTGCTGGTCGGCGGTGAGCCGGGCATCGGCAAGACGACGCTGGTGACCGCCGTCGCCGACGAGGCCCGCCGGCAGGGCGCGCTGGTCCTCGGTGCCGCCTGCTGGGATTCGGCGAGCGCTCCCGGTTACTGGCCCTGGTTGCAGGTGCTGCGTGGGTTGCGCCGGTCGGCCGCCGACTGGGCGGTGGCCCGGGAGTCCGCCGAGCCGGCCCTCGCCCTGCTGCACGGCGAGCCGGCCGGCCACCGCATGGTAAGCGGGTCGCACGGCGAGGGTGACGCGGTCGAGCAGGAGGCGTTCGCCCTCTACGACGCGGTCACCACCGCCCTGGTCGCGGTCTCCCAACGTCGGCCGGTCGTGGTGGTCCTGGACGACCTGCACTGGGCCGACGCGGCGTCCATGCGGTTGTTGCAGTTCGCCGCCCAGCACACCTGGTTCGAGCGGCTGCTGTTCGTCGGCACGTACCGGGACGCCGAGGTCGAAGCGGGTGATCATCCGCTGCGCCCGCTGTTGATGTCGCTGACCGCCAAGGCCACCCCGATCACCCTCACCGGCCTGTCCCGCGACGAGGTCGGGGTGCTGATCGCCCGCGTCACCGGGCAGGAACCCACCGCCGACTGCGTCGACGACGTCTACCGGCGCACCGGTGGCAACCCGTTCTTCGTCGAGCAGACCGCTCGGCTCTGGCACGTCGACGGCGCGGCGAGCGGCATCGCGCCCGGTGTCCGGGAGGTGGTGCGCAGACGCTTGGATCATCTGCCGGAGGCGGTGGTCCACACGCTCGTGGTCGCCGCGGTGCTCGGCCGGGAGTTCCACCGCGCGGTCCTCGCCGCCGGCGCCGGGCTGCCGCCGACCCGCCTCGACCAGCTGCTCGACGTCGCGGTGAGCGCGCGCCTCGTGCTCGCCCAGCCCGACGGCGGGTACGCCTTCGCCCACGACCTGGTCCGGGAGACCCTCTACGAGGGGCTCACCGACGACGATCGCAATGATCACCACGCGGCCGTGGTCCGTGCCGTCGACGAGCACGCCGCGCTCGCCGAGCGGCTGGTCCCCGCCGACCTGGCCCGGCACGCCTGGCTGGCCGGTGACCGGCTCGACCCGTACCGCTGCGCCGACCTGCTGATCGCCGCCGCCCGCGACGCCAGTTGCCGGCTCGCGTTGGAGGAGTCGACGGTGCACCTGCGTCGGGCGCTGGTGGTCAGCCGAAACGAGGTGCAACGGGTACGCATCATGATCGAGTTGGCCGATCGCCTTTTCCACACCGGCGATCAGGCCGAGGCGAGTCGACTGCTCGCCGAGACCACCGTGCAGGCGCTGGCGGTCGACGAACCGGCGCTGCTGGCCCGCTTCGCGCTCAGCGTCTACCGACACTGTCAGCTCACCTCGCGGCCGGAGATCGACACGGAGGCGCTGGTGCGGGAGGCGTACCGGCGGCTCGTCGGGGAGCCGGGGTCCGACGTGCCGGTCGAAACCCTGGAAGTCGGCCTGATCAACGCCACCGAGGAGCTTGCCCGACGCAACCAGGACGACGACGCGCTCAGCGTCAGCCTCTGGGCCCGCCACGACGCCGCATGGGGGCCGGGGACGGCCGCCAACAGGGCGGCGCTGACCGCCGAGATCCGCGAGGTGGCCCGCCGCTCCGGTGACCAGGAAACCCCGCTCTGGGCCACGTCGCTGCGCTGGGTCGCGCTACTGGAACTCGGCGATCCGCGCTACCTCGACGAGCTCACCGCCTTCGTGACCGCCGGCCGGCAGGCCGGCAAGGTCCGGCATCAGATGGCCGCCAACATCGACAGCGGAATCATCAGCGCCTTCCGGGGCGACTTCGCGGCCGCCGAAGCCTGCTACGCCGAACTGCGCAGCCCCGTCGCGGAATCGTCGTCGGGCTTGTGGTGGGAGGGATGGGAGGACGACAAACACCTGTTCATCGACCTGCACCTGATCTGGTCGCTGTTGCTGCTGCGTGGTCGCCTCGACGAGGCGCAGGCGTTGCTCGACGGGCTTGATCCGGCCGAGCATCAGTTCCTCGACCTGCTCCACGCGGTCACCGCTGCCGAACGTGGCGACCACCGCCACGCCGCCCGGATCACCGCCCGGTTGGAAGCGGCCGGTGGCACCTACCCGTCGGTGATCCTGCCGTTGTGGCTGCGGTTGCAGGCCCAGGTCACGGTGACCGCCCCCGATCGCTGCGAGGCCGCCCGGCAGGCCCTGCTACCGTACCGGGGGCAGTGGCTGGTCGCCGTGTACGGCTGTGACATCAGCGGCCCGGTCGACCACTGGCTGGCCGTGGTCGACGCGGCCGACAAGCGCTGGGACGACGCCGTCGCCGGCTTCACCGCCGCCCGCGACAACGCCGACCGGATGGGTTCACGGCCCTGGTCGCTGATCGCCAGCACCGCACTGGCCGACGCGCTCATCGCCCGCGACGGCCCCGGCGACTCGGCGGTCGCCGCCGGTCTGCGCCGCGAAGCCGAGCGCGAGGCGCGCAGCCTCGACATGCGGCAGGTGCTCGCCCGGCTGGCCGCCCCCACACCCGTCGGCTCGTCTCCGGCACCGGCCGGTAAGCCATCGCCCGATTCCGGGTCGGGTGCGGCGACAACCACCCCGGCGTACGAGTTCTGCCGGGACGGGGCGGTCTGGCGACTCACGTACGGCGGCACCACCGCGTACCTGCCGGACACCAAAGGGCTCAACGACCTGCATCTGCTGCTCGGCTGCCCCGGTGTCGACGTGCCGGCGGTCGGGCTGCTCGACCCGGCCGCCGGGCCGGAACTCGTCGCCGCTCGACGGCTCGGTGGTGACGAGATTCTCGACGAGGAGGCCAGGAACCGCTACCGGCGGCACCTGGCGCTGCTCGACGACGAGATCGACCGGGCGGCGATGCGGGACGACACGGCGCGCGTGGCGACCCTCGACGACGAGCGTCGGGCCCTGATCGGCCAACTGCGCTCGGCCGCCGGCCTGGCCGGGCGCCACCGCCGCCTCGGCGACGAGGCGGAACGGGCCCGCAAGACCGTCACCGCCCGGATCCGGGACACGCTGCGCCGGCTCGACCAGCAACACCCGCCGCTCGCCGCGCACCTGCGTCAGACCATCTCCACCGGCACCGCCTGCCGCTACCAGCCCACCGAACCCGTGCCGTGGCGACGGTGACCGACCGGGTCGTGGCCGTGGTGGCCGGGCCGTGACGGTGACCGGTCTGCCGGTCCCGCCACGGCCCGGGCGCCGCGTCCTGATCAGCGGCGGTTGTAGCGGTACATGGTCAGGGTGCCGAAGACCACGATGAACAGGGCGCTCCACACCACCATCCAGGTCATGCTCGACGCGTCCGTCGTACCGCCCATCGCGGCCCGCACCGACGACACCAGGTGCGTGATCGGGTTGGCCTTGACGAACGCCTGGAGCCAGCCCGGCATGGTCGACGGGTCGACGAAGACGTTGCTGAGGAAGGTCAGCGGGAACAGCACCATCATGCTGACCCCCATCACGGACTTCTCGCTGCGCAGGACGAGCCCGAAGAACGTCCACACCCAGGAGAACGCGAACGAGAAGATCACGAGCAGGCCGATCCCGGCGAGTACGCCGAGCACCCCGCCGTCCGGGCGGAAGCCGAGCACCAGCCCGACGGTCAGGATCACCACCGCCGCCAGGATGTAGCGCAGCACGTCCCCGACGATCATGCCGACCAGCGCGGCGGGTCGCCACACCGGCAGCGTCCGGAACCGGTCGAAGACGCCCTTCTCGATGTCGGTGTTCAGCCCGACCCCGGTGTACATGGTGATCATCACGACGCTTGTCACCATGATGCCCGGCAGGAAGAACTGGAGGTAGTCACGCGGGCTGTCGGCGAGCGCCCCGCCGAACAGGTACGTGAACATCAGCACCATGATGATCGGGAACGCCGTCACGTCGAACAGCTGCTCCGGCACGTGCTTGATCTTGAGTAGGGCGCGCCAGCTGAAGGCCAGTGACGCCGCCAGCGGGCTGGGCCGCGGCGGTCGCTGCCCCGGCGCGAGAATCGTCGCCAACGCCTCGGTCGACGGCACGTAGACCGACGGTGCCCGGCCGCTCGAGGTGGCGGTGTCGCTGCTCATCGGGCTGCCTCCAAGGCTTCCGGCTCGGCTTCGGCCGGCACGGCGGGACGGTCGGTCAGGGCCAGGAAGACCTCGTCCAGGCTGGGCTGACCGAGGGAGAAGTCGTCCACCACGATCCCGGCGCGGGACAACTCGCCCAGCGCCCGGGCCGCCTGGGCGCCGGCGTCGAGGTCGCTGCCGTCGCCGCCGACCCGAGCGGTGATCGCCACCGGATCCGGATCCAGCTGCACCGGCACGTTGAGGGTGGTCCGCAGCAACTGCTCGGCGTCCGGCCGCTTCGCCGCGTCCCGTAGGCGCAGGTGGATGGTGCCGGAGCCGACCGACGACTTCAACTCGCCCGGGGTGCCCTCCGCGATCACCCGGCCGTGGTCGACCACCGCGATCCGGCTGGCCAGCTTGTCGGCTTCGTCGAGGTACTGAGTGGTAAGCAGGACGGTGGTGCCGTGGGCCACCACCGCCCGGACGATCTCCCACACCTGGTTGCGGCTGCGCGGGTCGAGCCCGGTGGTCGGTTCGTCGAGAAACAGCAGGTCGGGTGTGCTGAGGATGCTCGCCGCGATGTCGATGCGCCGCCGCATGCCGCCGGAGTACTTCTTGACCTGCCGACCGGCGGCCTCGGTCAGCCCGAACGCCTCCAGCAGCTGCTCGGCCCGCGCCCGGGCGGCCGCCTTGCCCAGACCGAGCAGCCGGCCCAGCAGGACCAGATTCTCCGTGCCGGTCAGGTCCTCGTCGACGGAGGCGTACTGGCCGGTCAGGCTGACCCGGGCGCGGACCGCGTCGGCCTCGCCGACCACGTCGTGGCCGAAGACCCGGGCCTGCCCGCCGTCCGGGCGCAGCAGCGTGGCCAGCACCCGCACCGCCGTGGTCTTGCCGGCGCCGTTCGGGCCGAGCAGCCCGTACACGGCACCGGCGGGCACCGCCAGGTCCAGTCCGGCGAGCGCATGGGTCTCGCCGAACGACTTGGTCAGCCCCGCGGCCTCGATGGCGAGGCCGGTGGCGCGTCTACTCATGATCTTGTTCTTCCTTCCGTCCGGGACGTCTGCGGGTCGCCAGGGCACCGGCGGTACGCCCGTACGCTCGACCCGCATGCTGCCCCACCACAGCGCACGCGTACGACAATTCGCAGCGTGGCCGACCACTCCTACAACGATGGCGGTCGGCCGTGGTTGTAGCCAGCTTCGCCTTACTGGCGCGAGACGGCGACCGGCCGCCGCTAGATCCGATCTAGCGGCGGCCGGCGAACAACCGTGAGGTCAGCTCGGCAGCTATCCGAAGGTGTCCGGGTGCGGGCCGGTCCGTCCGTCCTCACCCCGGTCCAGCCGGGTGATCCGTTCCATGGTCGCCTCGTCCAGCGCGAAGTCGAAGATCTGGAAGTTCTCCGCCATCCGAGTCGGCGTGACCGACTTCGGGAAGACCACATCGCCGCGCTGGATGTGCCAGCGCAGCACCACCTGGGCCGGCGTGCGGCCGAGTTGCGCGGCGATGTCGGTGATGGTCGGGTCGTCGAGCACCGCACCCTGGGCGATGGGCGACCACGCCTCGGTGACGATGCCGTTCTTCGCGCCGTACGCCCGCACCTCGTCGTTGCTGAGATAGGGGTGCGCCTCGATCTGGTTGACCGCGGGCACCACCTCCGTCTCGGCGGCCAGCCGCTCCAGGTGCGGCACCTGGAAGTTGGACACCCCGATGGACCGGGCCCGGCCGTCGGCCTTGAACTCCTCCAGCACCTTCCAGGTGGAGACGAAGTCACCGTCGTAGCGGGTCGGCACCGGCCAGTGGATCAGGAACAGGTCGAGGTAGTCGGTGCGCAGCGCGTCCAGCGACGCCTGGAACGCCGCGCGGGCGTCCGCCGGACGGTGGGCGTTGTTGTTGAGCTTGCTGGTGAGGTAGACCTCCTCGCGGGCCAGCCCCGCGGTGCGTACGCCCTGACCGACCTCGGCCTCGTTGCCGTAACCCTGCGCGGTGTCGATGTGCCGGTAGCCGATGTCCAGCGCGCGGCGTACCGCCTCGGTGCTGTCGGCCGGGGAGATCTGGAACACCCCGAAGCCGAGCTGCGGGATGGTGTTGCCGTCGTTCAGCGTGACGGTCGGAATGGTGTTCGCCATCGCATCGGCTTACCCGTTGACGTCGAACTTCGCACGTCGACCCGCCGCTGTCGATGCCGCTAGCCGGGTTGCACCCGAGTTTCGGCACAGGTGAGGGCTGTTATGGTTTGCCCTCGTCGGCGGTGTTCTGCGGGGAGGGAATGCGGCGTGGTAATTGCGTTCCGCGATGCGCTGGCCCAGATGTTCAAGGCTCGGTTTCCGATTCTCTACGTCGAGTCGTCCGAGGAACAGCGGGTCGTCGCCGAGGTCTGCGCCATCGCCGGGGACGCCACGGCGGTGCGTACGCCCCGCGCTGTCTGGATCTGGTCGCTGACGACCGGGTTGGTGGCGCCCGACGGCACGCCCCGCCAGGGCACCACCGATCCCGAGGCCGCGCTCGACGCCGCGTTGCGGGTCGACCAGCCGAGCGTACTGATCTTCAAGGATCTGCATCCGGCGCTCGGCGCCGACGGTCGACCCGGCAGTCCCGGCCTGATCCGGCGGCTGCGGGATCTGGTCGCCGCGTTCAAGTCCGGTCCGGTGCCGCGCACCCTCGTGCTGGTCTCGCCGGTGCTGCACATCCCGGCCGAGCTGGACAAGGAGGTGACGATCGTCGACTTCCCGCTGCCCACCGAGGCGGAGATCCGGCAGGTGCTGGACGCGATGATCGCCGCCAATGCCGCCAACGGACGCATCCAGATGGTGCTGGACGACCAGGGCCGGGAACGGTTCGCCAAGGCGGCCCTCGGGCTGACCCTGCACGAGGCGGAGAACGCCTTCGCCCGGGCGATGGTCAACGACGGGATGCTCGACGCTCACGACCTCGAGGTGGTGCACGAGGAGAAGCGGCAGACCGTCCGCAAGTCGGGGCTGCTGGAGTTCGTCGAAGCCGACGTCGACCTCGACGACGTCGGTGGGCTGGAGAACCTCAAGCGGTGGCTGGCCAAGCGGGACGGATCCTGGCTGGCGGAGGCGGCCGCGTACGGGCTGCCCGCGCCGCGGGGCGTGCTGATCACCGGGGTGCCCGGGTGCGGCAAGTCGCTGACCGCGAAGGCGATCGCCGCCGCCTGGGGGCTGCCGCTGCTGCGGCTGGACATCGGTCGGGTCTTCGCCGGGCTCGTCGGCTCCAGCGAGCAGAACATGCGCACCGCCATCCGTACGGCCGAGGCCAGCGCCCCCTGCGTGCTCTGGATCGACGAGATCGAAAAGGGCTTCGCCGGTGGAACCGGGGACTCCGGCACCTCCACCCGGGTCTTCGGGTCCTTCCTGACCTGGATGCAGGAGAAGAAGCAGTCCGTCTTCGTCATCGCCACCGCCAACAACATCGAGGCGCTGCCTCCGGAGCTGCTCCGCAAGGGGCGCTTCGACGAGATCTTCTTCGTCGACCTGCCTACCCGCGCCGAACGGGCCTCGATCTGGCGGGTACACCTCGCCCGACGGCTGCGCAATCCGGCCGTCGCCGGTGGGTTGACCCTCGACGAACCGCTGCTCGCCGAACTCGCCGCACTGAGCGAGGGCTACTCGGGGGCGGAGATCGAGCAGGCGGTCGTCGGCGGGCTCTTCGACGCCTTCTCCGAGCGTCGCCCGTTGCGCCGCGACGACCTGGCCCAGTCGGTGGTGAGCATGGTGCCGCTGAGCGTCACCCAGGCCGAGCGGATCGACGCCCTGCGTACCTGGGCCGACACCCGGGCCGTCGCCGCCACCGCTGCCGAGGACTGGGACGGTGGCGCCCGGTCCGGCCGCCGCGACGAGGTCCCCCCGCCCGTCGCCCCGCCCGCTGCGCGCGGGCAGGGTGGACGAGCGGTGGAATTCTGAGTGCCATGCCGAGCACGGGAGATCGATCATGAGCATCTCGCTGGTACTGCTGCCGCTGGCCGTGGCGGCCGTGGCGGCGGCGCAGGGCGTTTCGGCCGGACGCGACGGGCAGGGCCGGGTGGTCTGCCAGGTGCAGACCCGGATGCGCGACGAGACACTGCTCGCCGCCGCGCTGCACGACACCGCCGCGGTGGTCGGCGTCGACCAGGACGCCATCACCGCGGAGTGGACGGGCGTACGGGCGAGGTTCCAGCGCGGTGCCGACGGCATCTGGACGGCGCACTTCGCCGGCGAGGTCGACGAGCAGCGGGCCGTCGAGGTGGTCCGGGCCATCGATGTCGCGTACGGGCGGCAGGTCCAGCGGGCGGTGCTGGAGCGGCTGCGCCAGCAGGCCCCCGCCGCCGGCCTGCGGCTGGAGTCCGAACAGGTCGTCGAGGACGACACCGTACGGCTGGTGTTCGCCGTCGAGGGGCGGTCCTGATGGCCGAGCGACCGCGAATCGTGATCACCGTGAGCAGTTCGGGTGAGGTGAGCGCCGAGACGCGCGACATCTTCGGTGACCAGTGCCTGGACTATGTCGACGTGCTGGAGGACCTGCTGGCGGCCCGTACGCTCCACAGCGCCTTCACCGCCGACCACGCCCGTACCCCCACGGCCGTACGCCAGGAGAACCGTGATGTCGAGCGCGCCTGAGCCGGGGCGGTGGCCTCCCCTCACCGGTCACCCGCCGCCCGGACAGCCGTCACCGGCGGCGAAATTCTCCTGGCGTCTGATGCACAGCTGGTGGCTGCTCCTGCCGATTCTCGGCCTCAGCTGTCTCGGCGGGTTCGGCTTCCTCTACGTGGGACTGCGGGCCCGTCGGCCGGCCTGGTGGATCGCCGGCATCGGCTACCTGCTGATCGGCTGGACGGCGTTCGTCCTGACCGGTGAAGCCGACTCGGAGAGCGCCCTGTCCGACTGGATGGCTGGTCTGGTGCTGGCTGTCTGGGCCGCCAGCATCGTGCATGCCTTCCTGATCAACTCCTCGTGGCTGAAGTGGCGGGCCGGACACCGTCCCTGGTACGCCGAGCAGCCACCCGGGGGACCGGGCAGCCCGTACCCGCCCGGCCCGCTCGCACCACCACCGAGCCTGAGCCCGACCGCCCCGGAATACCCGTCGACCCCGCCGATCTCTCCGGCGTACCCGTCCGAGGCGCCGACCATGCCGGTGTATCCGGCGGGGGACCCGACCTTTGCTGCCTATCCGCCGCTGCCGCAGCCGACGGACTATTTCGGACCCGGTCCGGCCGCCGGGCCGGTGCCGGACCAGCGGGTGGACGCCGGACCTCAGGCGGCGAACACCGGGCCGGTGGAGGTGAACAGCGCCGGGCCACACGACCTTGCGGCGCTGCCCGGCTTCGATCCGCAGCGCGCCCGGCAGGTGCTCGCCGAGCGGGACCGGCGCGGGGGATTCGGCAGCCTGTCGGAGTTCGTCGCCGCCGCCGGACTGGCCCCGCACGAGTACGCCCGACTGCGGGACCGTCTGGTGTGCGCACCACCGGCACCACCCGCGCCGGGACTACCGCCGCAGGGGCGCGTACTGGATGTCTGAGCCTGTTCCGATCCCGCGCGGCCCGGCGGAGACCGTTGCCCTGGCCCGGTTCCTCGCCGCCACCCGAGCCGAGGGACCGGGCGAGCGGACCGCCATCTGGGTGCAGGGCTGCGCCATCCGCTGCCCCGGCTGTTTCAACCCGCACCTGTGGGGATTCCGGGGCGGCGAGCAGGTCGCGCCGCACGAGTTGGCGCGCCTGGTGCTCGACGCCGGCACCGACGGGCTGACGCTGTTGGGCGGCGAACCCTTCGACCAGGCGGCAGCCCTGGCCCGGGTGGCCGCCGAGGTGGGGGCGGCCGGACGCTCGGTGATGACCTTCACCGGCTACACCCGGTCGCAGTTGGATGCGGCGGTGGACGCCGGACGTACCGACGTCGCCGCGCTGCTCGCGGCAACCGACCTGCTGGTGGCCGGCCCGTTCCAGGCGGACCGGATCGACATCCGCCGCCCGTGGGTGGGCTCCACGAATCAGGAGTTCGTGGTGCTCAGCGACCGGTTCCCGGATCTGTTGAACGAGCTGCCGGCGAACCCCGACCGGGTCGAGATCACCGTGGACCCGGCCGGGCGGGTCGCGGTGAACGGGTGGGCCGACCCGGACGCCCTCGACGAACTGCTGGCGGGTCTGCGGGCCTCGCACCGGTGAACCGGCGCTGACCTGCGCCGATCGGTGACATCGGATACCGTCACTCCGGAGCAGTCATCGGGGCAGATGAGTGCCTGGGACGAACGTCTATGTGACTCGGCTGAACAGGTGCTTTGCGGTGCCGCCCCGGTGCAGCAGGATTGACGAACAATCCGGCGCACGGGGGTGCGGGGAGCCGGATATCCACAGAGGAAGGACGTGGCACATCGTGGTGCCTTTCTCAGGTAGGCGGGTGGTCGCCGCTATCGCGGCCAGCACTCTCCTCGGCACGATGGCGCTGGCCGGCCCGGCGCAGGCCAGCCCGAACAACAACACCGTCGACAAGCTGACCAAGGCGGTGACGGTCAAGGGGGTGCTCAAGCACCTCGACAAGTTCCAGGACATCGCCAACGCCAACAACGGCACCCGCGCCTCCGGGACCCCGGGTTACGACGCGAGCGCCGACTATGTGGTCGGGCTGCTGAAGAAGGCCGGCTACCAGGTCAGCCGGCAGCAGTTCGACTTCGCGTTCTACGAGGAGTTCGGCTCGTCGTTCGCGCAGGTGGCGCCGACCGCCACCACGTACGTCGACGGGGTCGACTACACGCTGATGGACTACTCCGGCGCTGGCGTCGCCCAGGGCCTCGTCGTCCCGGTGGACCTCGCCCTCGACCCGCCGCGCGCGTCGACGTCGGGCTGTGAGGCAAGCGACTTCGCCGGCGTGGACGTCGCCGGCAAGATCGCTCTGCTGCAGCGGGGCACCTGCGCCTTCGGCGACAAGGTCGTCAACGCGGAGGCCGCCGGCGCGATCGGCGCCATCGTGATGAACCAGGGCAACGGTACGCCGGAGGCCAACGCCGACCGCTACGACCTGTTCGCCGGCACCCTCGGCGCCCCGGTCGGCATCCCGACGGTCTCGGTGTCCTACAACACCGGTGCGCAGTTCGCGACGACGCCGGGCCTCACCCTGCGGATCGAGGCCGACACCACCTCGGAGATCCGCAGCACCGAGAACGTCATCGCCCAGAGCAAGCACGGCCGCACCGACAACGTCGTCATGGCCGGGGCGCACCTCGACTCGGACCCGGCCGGCCCGGGCTTCAACGACAACGCCACCGGCAGCGCCGCGCTGCTGGAGGTCGCGCTCCAGATGGCGAAGGTCAAGCCGTACAACGCGGTCCGTTTCGCCTGGTGGGGTGCGGAGGAGGCGGGTCTGATCGGCTCGCAGTACTACGTGGACAGCCTGAGCGAGCAGCAGGTCGCCGACATCGCCCTCTACCTCAACTTCGACATGATCGGCTCGCCGAACTACGTGTTCGGGGTGTACGACGGTGACGACTCGGCGCAGGAGGGTTCCGGCCCGGGGCCGGAGGGTTCGGCGCAGATCGAGAAGGTCTTCGAGAAGTTCTTCGCCTCCCGGAAGCTGCCCACGGTGGCCTCCGACTTCACCGGTCGCTCGGACTACGGCGCGTTCATCGACGTCAACATCCCCGCCGGTGGTCTGTTCACCGGGGCGGAAGGCGTCAAGACGGCCGAGGAAGCCGCCCTCTTCGGTGGTGTGGCGGGAGTCGCCTACGACCCCTGCTACCACCTGGCCTGCGACAGCCGTACGCCCGTCGCCGACGGGGCCGACGCGGCGGTGTACAAGTCGCTGGGCAAGAAGTACAAGCTCCACGGCAACGTCAACGTGTTCGCGCTCGACGTCAACTCCGACGCGGTCGCCGCCTCGGTGATCACCTTTGCCTTCGACACCTCGGCCGTCAACGGCGTGCCGGGCAAGGCACCTGGAAAGGGCAAGGGTAAGGGCAAGGGCAAGGGGCACAAGCACCACCACAAGCACGGCCACAAGCACCACTGGAAGTAGGCCGGCTCAGCTCGAAAGGAGGGGCCCCTTCTTAACGCCTGCGGCAGAGGAGGGGCCCCTTATTAACGCGTTCGGGTAACGCTAGGCGCAGACCGTCACTGCGGTGGCCGGCCCGATCGGGTCAAGCGCCAGTACTGGCGCTTGGCGTCGTCGCGGACCACCACGCCGTAGCGGCCGAGTTCCGCGCGCAACTCCCGCGCCTCGTCGCGACGGTCCCGCTCCAACGCCTCCTGCCGAGCCCGCAGCAGCGCGTCCGCGCCGGTCGGCAGGCCGGGCAGGTCGGGCACCCAGCGCCGGTACTCGTCCCGGTGCGGATCGGCGTCCACCCACGGCCAGCCGTGCTCCTGCAACGCCGCGGCCAGTCGGTCGGCCGGCAGGTCGGACCGTTGCCGGACCAGTTCACCGGCGTCACCGTCGAGCAGCACCAGATCCTTGCCGTCGACGAACGCCACCCGGGTACGCGACCGGGGAACCTCCTGCTCGGTGTCGCCGTGACGCAGCCGGATCCGGGTGCCGTCCACTGTGACAAGCACCCGGTCGGCGGTGCCCAGCGCGGCGATCACCAGCCCGGCCAGCACTCCCAGCCCCACGCCGCCGCCCATGGCGTACCCGTCGGGCAGCCCGTCGACCAGCCGGAACAGACCCTGGGCGGGTGCCCAGGCCAGACCCGTCACCCAGCCCGCCCCGGCGGCCAGCAGTCCACCCGCCGCGGCACCGACGATCGGGAATCCGCCCCAGAGCACCACCAGTTCCCCGACACCGTCGCCGACCACCGTCGGTTCCCCGTACGCCGTCACGTCACCTCCTGGCGCATCGTGCGGACCAGCCCGGCGACCAAGGGTACGACCAGCCACACCAGCAACGACACCGCGAGCCGCTGCCACTGGCCACTGGTCATTTCGGGGGTGAACAGCGGTTCCATCGTCCGGTTGGTGTCCAGCCACTCGCCGGCGCGGTACAGCGGCTGGACCAGAGCGCCCAGGATGGACCACGCGATGGGCAGCACCAGGTAGGCCACGATGGCCAGTGGGGTGTGCAGCAACAGCAGGCCGAAGCCCGCCCCGATCAGGGCGGTGGAGACCTGGAGCACGACGGCGTGCACGATCAGCATCCCGTCGAGGCGCCAGGTGCCCGCCCCGCCGGTCGCCTCGGCGATCAGTGTCGCGACGGCCGCGACGGCCAGGCTGACCAGCACCGAGGCCAGCGCCGCCAGCACCACCGCGGTGAGCTTGGCGATGATCACCCGCTCCCGACGGGGAACCAGCGCGAAGGTGGTCAGCGCGGTGCGCTGCGACCACTCGGTGGTGATCGACAGGATGCCCAGCACCGGCAGCAGCACCCCGACCGGGAACAGCGACGGGACGAAGAAGTTGGCGAAGGTCTGCTCGTCGTCCGGCGCGTACGCCAGTTGCAGGGCGATGATGCCGGCGGCGACCACCCCGATGGCGATCAGCAGCCAGCGGCCGGCCCGGGTGTTGACGAGCTTGCGCAGCTCGACCACGGTCAGCCGGCTCATGGGCGGCCGGGGCTGCCCGGCGGCGACATCCTGGCCCACGGCCGGGTCGATGGTGGCGGTCATCGGACGATCTCCTCGGTGGGCAGGACGGCGGCGGACCGGGCCGAGGTCGGGCCGGTGGCGGTCTCGGCGGACCGGGCCGAGGTCGGGCCGGTAGCGGCCTCGGCGGTGAGGGTGAGGAAGAGCTGCTCCAGACCGCCCGCGCCGGCCGGACGCAACTCGGTCAAGGCGACCCCGGCCGCGGCAGCGGCCAGCCCGACCGCCTCGCTGTCGGCGCTCACCAGCAGCCCGTCGGTGCTGTCGCCGACCGGCAGACCGGCTCGCTCCAGCGCGTCGCGCAGCGCCGCACGGTCGCGGGCGCGCACCAGGGTGCCGCTGCCGGCGAGCAACTCCTCCTTGCTGCCCTGCGCCACGACCCGGCCACCCCCGATCACCACCAGCCGGTCCGCGACCGCCTCCACCTCGCGCAGCAGGTGGGAGGAGAGCAGCACGGTGCCACCCCGGTCGGCGAAGTCGCGCAGCAGCCCGCGCATCCAGAAGATGCCCTCCGGGTCCAGCCCGTTGGCCGGCTCGTCCAGCACCAGCACCTGAGGATCGCCGAGCAGCGCGTGCGCCAGGCCGAGCCGCTGCCGCATGCCCAGGGAGTACGCCCGCACCCGGCGCCGGGCCGCCGCCCCGTTGAGGCCGACCCGGTCGAGCAACTCGCCGACCGCCCGTCGGTCCACGCCCATCGTGGCGGCGGACAGGGCCAGCGCCTCCCGCCCGGTCCGCCCGGCGTGCTGCGCGGAGGCGTCCAGCAGGACGCCGACCGTACGGCCGGGGTTGGGCAGGTGGCGGTACGGGTGTCCGGCCACCGTGGCGGTGCCGGAGGTCGGCGGGGTGAGCCCGCAGATCATCCGCATCGTGGTGGACTTGCCGGCCCCGTTGGGGCCGAGGAAGCCGGTCACCGTGCCCGGCTCGCAGTGGAACGACACGTCGTCGACGGCGGTGTGCCGTCCGTACCGTTTGGTGAGCTGCTGTACCGCGATCATGCCGGTCAGCCTGCCCGGGCCACCCGGTCGTGCGCAGCGGCCGACGGTCTGCCGTCGCGTCGACCAAGGTCGACGCCGAGGTCTCGACTTTGGTAGCTGGTCGGCCCTGCGGCGGCTGCCTACCATTGCGCCTGTGACCAGCGCCGCCGTCCTCGAACACCCCGGGTTGCTGCCCGGGGCGCTGGACCCGACGCGCCCGCACGCCCGCCGTACGGCCCGGGACTGGCTGGTCGACAGCCTCTGCTTCGTGGCGGCTCTCGGCTGGGTGGTGGTGGCGACCCTGGATGCCGCCTCCCCGGTACCGAGCTACGCCGAGCGGCTGCCGTACCCGTGGATGATCCCCGCGGACGCGGTGATCGGGGTGGCCTTGGCGGTGGCGCTCTGGTTCCGCCGCCGCTGGCCGGTCGGGCTGGCGGTGGCCACCCTGCCACTGTCGGCGTTCTCGATGACCTCCGTGGTCTCGCTGCTGGTCATCTACTTCACGGTCGTGGTGCACCGGCGTACCGCGGTGGCGCTGGCGGTCACCGCGGGTGGCCTGGTGGCGAACATGTTCTTCGCGCTGTTGCGTCCCGATCCCGACCTGGCGTACTGGCCGACCACCACCTGGGGGGTGGTGATCACGCTGCTGGTGCTGGCCTGGGGGATGTTCGTGCGGGCCCGCCGGCAGTTGGTGCTGTCGCTGCGGGAGCGCGCCGAGCGGGCCGAGGCCGAGCAGCAACTGCGGGTGGCCCAGGCCCAGCAGGTGGAGCGCACCCGCATCGCCCGGGAGATGCACGACGTGCTGGCCCACCGCATCTCGCTGCTCAGCCTGCACGCCGGTGCGCTGGAGTTCCGTCCCGACGCGCCCGCCGAGGAGGTGGCGCGGGCGGCCGGGGTGATCCGCAGCAGCGCCCACGCCGCGTTGCAGGACCTGCGCGAGGTGATCGGTGTGCTGCGGGCCGAGGGTTCGCTCGCCACGGAACCGGAACGCCCCCAACCCACCATCGCGGACCTGCCCACCCTGGTCGCCGAATCCCGGGCCGCCGGGGTCCGGGTCGATCTGCACGACGAGGTGTCCGCCGCCGACGAGCTGCCCGCCGCGACCGGCCGGACCGCCTACCGGATCGTGCAGGAAGGGCTGACCAACGCCCGCAAGCACGCCCGTGGCGCGGCGGTCACCGTGGGGCTGCGCGGCGCACCGGCCGAGGGGTTGAGCGTGGAGATCCGTAACCGGTGGCCGGTGGGCGAGCCGGACACCGACGCCATCCCCGGTGCCGGCACCGGACTGATCGGCATCGCCGAGCGGGTGCACCTCGCCGGCGGGCGGCTGGAACACGGCCGCGACGGCAGCGGCGACTTCCGCCTGGCCGCCTGGCTGCCCTGGCCGGCGACGTGAGCGGCGGACCGATGGGCGAGCAGGCCCGGTCGGAGTCGCCCGACGCGGCGCTGCGGCCGGTGCGGATCCTGATCGTGGACGACGACGCCCTGGTCCGGGCCGGGCTGTCGATGATCCTCGGCGGTACGCCCGACCTGACGGTCGTCGGGGAGGCGGCCGACGGCAGCGAGGTGATGGCCGCGACCGCCGCCTGCCGGCCGGACGTGGTGCTGATGGACATCCGGATGCCCCGGCTGGACGGGCTGGCCGCCACCGAGCTGCTGCGGGCGCTGCCCAAGCCGCCCGAGGTGCTCGTGCTGACCACCTTCGACGCGGACGAGCACGTACTGCGGGCACTGCGGGCCGGTGCCGGTGGCTTCCTGCTCAAGGACACGCCACCTGCGGAGATCGTCCGGGCGGTACGCCGAGTGGCGGCGGGGGAGGCGACCCTGTCCCCGACGGTCACCCGCACCCTGATCGCGCACGTCACGGCGGGCACCGCCGCCGATCCGCGCCGGGACCGGGCGGCCCACCTGCTCGCCGGGCTCACCGAACGGGAGCGGGCCGTCGCGGTGGCCCTCGGGCGAGGGCGCACCAACGCCGAGATCGCCGCCGAGCTGTTCATGAGCGTCGCCACCGTGAAGGCGTACGTCTCTCGGCTGTTGACCCGCCTCGACCTGAACAACCGGGTGCAGGTCGCGCTGCTCGTGCACGACGCCGGGCTGGTCTGAGTCGAATTCGGCCAAGGCCGGTGAACGGCGTTGAACTATCCCGCCCCGGGGGCCGTACCAATGGCTGAGGTGCGCTGCTCAAGCGCACCGCCACCTCAGTTGCGGGAGGCCTGCCGTGCGAGTTGATGAGCAGTCGACGGATCCCATCGATCAGATTCTGGGTGAGTTGCCGGTGCCGACGCCGCTGACACCCGAGGATGTCCGGCTGGCGGTCCGGGCAGTGGTGGTACACGCGGCCGAGGAGTGGCCCTCCGGGGCGCTGTGCCGCAACGACGGATCCCGGTTCCCCTGCCGTCTGCACCGCTGGGGTCGGCAGGTGCTGCTGAACCACGGGCTCAACGAGCGACAGCTCGACGCCCTCATCCGGCACGGCAACCCGTTCGTACACGTGCCGTTCCCGTTTCTGGTGAACGGACCCAACCCGGGACGTACCCCGGCGGCGCGTCCGTCGGGCGGCGACCGGACCGCTTCCCACCCAGGGCGGACCGCCGACCGGGCCGCCGGGTATCCGCCACGCCAGGGCCTCGCCGCCGGCTATCCGGCGCGGGGTCCGGTTCCCCGGGTGGCGGCTCCCCCGGTGCGGGCCGGCGCCCGCACCGCCGGTACCGGCCGGCCGGTGGCACCCCCCGCCACCGCGCCGCGCTGGCCACGGGCGAGTTGAGAGGGCTCGCCCGCCGGCGGTACGACGCCGGCCCGGGGTGCGGGTTGGTTCCCCCCGCCTGACCCCGGGCCGGCGTCGCTCCCTCAGCGGTTACCGGCGGGGATTCCGCAGTTGGGGGCGGCCCAGTAGGTGTTGTTCGTGACGCCGTCGCGGTTGTTCTCCTGGCGTGAGTCGACGTGGACGTGGGTGTTGTGGCCCGATACGCCGGGCCCGATGATGCCGCTGAACCCGTGGTTGCGGGCGGCGCGGGCGACGTCGCACAGCGACCGGTCCCGTGAGATCAGGTCGGCGGCGTTGCCGTAGAGGTGCTGGCTGTTCGACGCGCCGCCCACCTGGCTGTTGCAGGTACGGCTGCGGAAGCCGCTGGTGACGATCAGCGGCTTGTCGCCGAGGCTCTTGCGCAGCGCCTCCAGCTTCCACATCGTGCGCAACGCGTTCTGCCGGGTCTGCGCCGTCGTCAACGGGCCACCGGTCCAGCCGCCCCGGCCGCAGCCGTCGTCCATCTCGGCCCAGTTGAAGTGCCGGGGCGTGCAGTCGTTGTCCTGGAGCTGGTACAGCTTCGCGAAGGTCTGCGGGCCGGCGATCCCGTCGGCGGTGAGACCGTACGCCGACTGGAACCGGCGTACCGCGGCGGCGGTCTTCGGGCCGTACCGGCCGTCGAGTTCGACGATGTCGCGGTTGCCCGCCCAGCCGGCCACCCGCAGTTGCAGCTCACGCACGTCGCTGCCGGAACGCCCCTGGGAGAGGGTGCGGTCCCAGGTGTAACAGGCGTCGGCATGGGCCGCTGGCGCGGCGACCACGGAGGCGATCGCGGCGCCCGGCAGAGCCAGGGCGAGGGCGACCAGAACCCGTTTCAAGCTGTGTACGCGCACAGAAGTCCTCCCGATAAGAGCGATTGGGGTGGCGTGCGGGCCTTTGGTGAGGGTGATCCCGTAGATCCACCCTCGCACCCGACGGGATGGTTCGCGGCTATTAACAAGAATTGTCCTCAGGATTCGCTGTAGCTGAGGATTTGCTGAGAATTGGTCGCTTTCCCGCAACCGGGCATTGACCCCCAGCACCGCCCAGAAGGCTCTGCGAGGGCGGAACATCGCAGCTGGTCACCCCGTTGGCGAGGTTCCCTGACCGCAGTGATCCCGGTAACGTCAGCGCGGGTTACGACGGGGAGGCGGCGTGGCGCGCGGTGGCATCTTCTGCGTCGAGGGTCAGTGGCACCGGGATCTCAACGAACGTGGCTCGGTGCTGCCCACCCTCGAACTGCTCGAACGGCTCGGCAAGATCCGCTTCATCCACAAGGACGCCGCCACCCGCGACGAGTTGTTCTACTTCGTCGACCGCTGGCTGCTCAAGCAGTACGCCGACCACCGGTTGGGCTTCTTCGCCATGCACGGCGAGCCGAACCGGCTCTGCCTGACCGACTGGCACTCCGTCGAACTCACCGAGGTGGCCGAGCGGATGGCCGGGCGCTGCGAGGGACGGCGGCTCTACTTCGGCAGCTGCTCGGTGCTGCGCGCCCCCGAGTCGGCGCTGCGCGAGTTCCTCGCCGTCACCGGTGCGGCCTTGATCTGCGGCTTCACCCGCGAGGTGGACTGGGTCGAGTCCGCCGCGTTCGAGACCGTCCTGCTCGACGTCCTCGCCAACGGTCAGCGGCACAACGCCGCCGAGCTGCGGATGGGGTCGGCGCACTGGGCACCGTTGGCGTCGTACCTCGGCTTCCGGATCATCTACGCCAACGGCCGGGCCTGGCGGCCGTCGGTGCGACCGAGGGTGCCCAGCCAGTCGACGGCCGGCCGGGCCGGCTGACCCCGGCACGCGACCGCGCTGCGCACGCCGTACCGCCGGGCCGCTGGTCCGGGCTGGTAGAAACGAGCGATGGCACGCATGATCGCACGCAACACCCGGGTCGACCGGGACGGTCTCGTCGAGTTTCTCCGCCCCCGGCACCGGGTGCTGCTGATGACCACCCGCGCCGACGGCCGACCACAGTCCTCACCGGTCGCCGCCGGGGTGGACGACGCCGGCCGCCTGGTCATCTCCACCTATCCGGAACGCGCCAAGGTCGCCAACATCCGTCGTGATTCGCGGGTGTCGGCGTGCGTGCTGTCCGACGACTGGAACGGCCCCTGGGTGCAGGTCGACGGCACCGCCGAGGTGCTCGACCTGCCGGATGCCCTCGAACCGCTCGTGGAGTACTTCCGCAGCATCTCCGGTGAGCACCCCGACTGGGACGAGTACCGGCAGGCCATGATCCGGCAGGGCAAGTCGCTGATCCGGGTCACCATCACCTCGTGGGGGCCGGTGGCCACCGGCGGGTTCCCGGCACGGCTGGCCGACTGAGGACGGCGTCCTCGCGGCCGGTGCCTCGCGGCAGACGCGAAACGGGGGCGCGGCCGACCGGCCGCACCCCCGTTCACGAACAGATCAGGCCCGCGCGGTCGCGTACGCGGCGGTGCCGATCAGCTCCATCGACACCTGGAGCCGCTCCAGGCTGATGTTCTTGGCGATGGTGTCCTCCGGGGTGTGGTACGGAGGCTCCAGCAGCGCCGGGGACTCCTCGCCACGCCAGGAGAAGTTGGCGCTGGCGATGCCGACCTCCTGGAACGACTGGTGGTCGCTGGAACCACGCTGGGTCACCGGGGAGATCTGCGGCTCGTAGCCGAGGCGGCGGGCCGACGCGGCGACCTCGGCGGTGGCCCGGTTGTCCTGGCCGTCGAAGGAGAGCAGCCAGTACCTCGTGGCCGGGTCCCAGCTGGTGGCGACCATGTCGTTCTGGTAGACGGCGAGGATCCGGTCCCGCTCGGCCTGCGGCATCTGGCGGACGTAGTAGCGCGAGCCGATCAGGCCCTGCTCCTCCGAGCCCCACAGCCCGAACCGGATGGTGGCGTTGGTCGGGATCGCCTTCAGCACCCGACCCAGCTCCATGCAGAGCGCGGTGCCGGAACCGTCGTCGTTGGCACCCGGGGCACCGATGACGGTGTCGTAGTGGGCGCTGATCATGACGATCGGGCCGTTCGCCCCCGACCGTCCGACGCGCTCGGCCAGCACGTTGTTCGAGGTCAGGTTGCGGTGCGCGGTGGTGGCGACGGTGAGGGTGAGCGGACCGGCGGCCAGCAGCTCACGCAGCCGGTTCTTCTGGGACTGCGCAACGCCGAGCACCGGGATCGGCACCGGGTTGTTGGCCGAGCCGGGCAGGGTGGGCGAGAAGGTCCCGGCCAGACGCGGCGCCGCAGCGTCGGCGGCGAGAAGGATCACGCCGGCGGCACCGGCCGCGACGGCGGTCGCGACGACCTGCTCGCGCCGGTTGGCGACGTAGTCCACAAGCACGATCTTGCCGCGTACGTCGGCCGGGTAGTCGCTGGCCGCGCCCGCGCGGACGTCAACCACGGCACCGGTGACGCTGGTGTTCAGGGCCGCGTGGGCGCTCGCCCCGGTCTGCCAGTTCAGGTCGGTCGGCAGGCCCGCCGGCGAGCTGAGCTGGCCGGTGAACTTGTCGGCCACCGTGAACGGCTGCAGGGTGGTGTCGTAGCCCAGCTTGTCGAAGTGGGCGGCGATGTAGTCGGCGGCGCGCCGCTCGGACTCGGTGCCACCGATGCGCGGCCCGATGTTCTCCGACAGCTGGACCAGGTGCTCCAGGGCCCGGCGCGAGGAGATCTGCGCGATGACCTTCCGGTCGTCCGAGGTGAGCTTCGGGGCCTGGTGCGAGCCGGGGCGCTGGCCGTTGGCGGCCCAGGCCGGCACGGGCAGCGCCACGGTGGCGGCACCACCGAGGGCGACGGTCAGCACCCGGCGACGATTGAGGAACCCGGACCCGATGGAGGTGGACGATTCGTGCGAGGGTGTCACGGTGTCGTCGAATGAAGACAAGACTGCGCCTCCTGAATTGAGGTCAGAACCGGGCGCAGGGGGTTTGCGGCCCGGGTCAAGGAGGCTTGAATCTAACCCGCGAGCTGCCGCTACTCAAGATCAGGGGTCAGTAGGCGACGGTGAAACGAGAATTCGGGAATTGCGAATTTTCGATTTCGTCAATGACGGCGACAGCGAGATCCTCATAGCTGAGTGCGCATCGTCCGGAAGTGTCGGTAACCGGGTGGTCGGTTCCGATCCGATATCGCCCGGTACGTTCACCCGGATGGAACTCCAGCGGCGGTGGTGAGACGTACGTCCAGCTCACGCCGTCGGCATCTGAGCGGTAGACGTCCAGCGCCTCCGCCTGGCCGAGCGCCGAGTCACGGTACTGGGCGGGGAAGTCGGGCTCGTCCAGCAGCCGGCGTCCCGACGGGGACAGCAGGGTCGCCCCGCCGCCAACGTGGATGATCCGGGGCGCAGCCGGCATCTGCCGCAGCCCGGCGATCAGGGCGCGGGCGGCGTTCGGCCAGAGGGTACGGTCGCCGCCGCCGATCGCCACCACGAGTGCGTCCGCTGCCGGCGCCAACTCTCGTACGCTGCGTTCGCTTGTGGCGTCGCCGGTGACCACCCGCACCCCGGCCGGCAGGTAGGTGGTGGCCTCCGGCCGTCGTACCGCGGCCACCACCCGGTGACCCCGGTTGAACGCCTCGGTGACGATCCGCGAACCCGCGGTGCCACCCGCCCCGAACACGACGATGTCGCTCACGATCCCAGGCTAGGGAGCGGGCCGGGTCACCGTCGGCGGAACGCCCGATCCCGCTGACCCGGGTGGCTGCTCAGCCCACCAGCGCCGAGTAGACCAGTTGCCGCAGCTGGGGACGGATCGGCCAGGTGCTCGACGGCATCAGCTGGGTGAAGAACATGGCGGTGATCTGCTCCACCGGGTCGACCCAGAACGCCGTGCTGGCCACGCCGCCCCAGTAGTACTCACCGACGCTGCTCGGCACCCGGCTGGGGATCGGGTCCTCCACCACCGCGAAGCCGAGACCGAAGCCGATCCCGTCCAGGGTCGTCTCGGCGAACCCGCCGGTGGACAGGGTGCCCAGATCCCGGCCGCCGGGCAGGTGGTTGCGGGTCATGAAACGCACCGTGCGGGGCGCGAGCAGCCGGGCGCCGTCCAGCTCGCCACCGCGCAGCAGCAACTGGGTGAAACGGTGGTAGTCGGCGGCCGACGAGATCAGGCCACCACCGCCGGAGAGCAGCGTGGGCTTCTCGTACGCCAGCGCGCCGAGCGCGTCGTGGCGTACCGCCCGGCCGGTCTTCGGATCCGCGGCGTACAGCGCGGCGAGGCGGGCCGCGTCGGCGCCGTCGACGTACCACCGGGTGTCCTCCATGCCCAGCGGGCGCAGGATGCGCTCGGTGAGGAAGGAGTCCAGGCCCTGCCCGGAGACCACCTCGATCAACCGACCCAGCACGTCGGTGGCGACCGAGTAACCCCAGGCGGTGCCGGGCTGGAACAGCAACGGCAGCTCACCGAAGGCCCGGCAGGCCTGCGCCAGGTCGACGTCCGACGGTGGGTACAGGTCGTAGCCGGCGGCGCGGTACAGGCCGTCGACCACCGAGGTCTGCATGAAGCCGTACGTCAGGCCGGCGGTGTGGGTGAGCAGGTGCCAGACCCGGATCGGTTCGATCGCCGCAACGGTGTACGGCTTGAGCGTCGACCCCTTCGAGTAGACCCGCATGTCGGCGAACTCGGGCAGCCAGCGCCCGATCTCGTCGGTCAGCTCGAACCGACCCTCCTCCCAGAGGATCATCGCGGCCACCGAGGTGATCGGCTTGGTCATCGAGTAGATCCGCCACAGGGTGTCGGCCTGCACCGCCGCGCCGGACTCCCGGTCGCGCAGCCCGTACGTCGAGCAGTGCGCGACCTCGCCGCGGCGGGTGACCACCACCTGCCAACCTGCCAACCGGCCGTCGTCGACGTACCTGCCGAAGTGTTCGTCGATCCGGGCCAACCGTGCCGGGTCGAAGCCGACCTGTGCCGGGTCGATGCTGCGCGCGATACTCACCCGGTCGAACCTACCGACCGGTCCTCGCGTCGGGAAGGTGTCTGTCGGTGGGTGTGGTTAACCTGCGGGAATGCCGGAGCCGATCGAGGGTGTCAGCTTTCACGACGAGGACTGGTACGCCGAGGAACTGGGCGACCGACACTACGTCGACTGCGACTTCCACCGGGTCGACCTGACCGAGGCGACCAGCCGGGGTGCCTCCTTCGTCGGCTGCACCTTCGGCGACGTGCGGTTCAACGTGTCCCGGCACACCGACTCGGCCTTCACCCGCTGCGCGTTCATCCGGTGCAACCTGTTCGAGGCCGAGTTCACCGGCTGCAAGTTCATCGGCAGCACCTTCGACCGCTGCGACCTGCGTCCGCTGACCGTGACCGGCGGCGACTGGTCCTTCGTCACGCTCGCCGGGGCCGACCTGCGCGGCGCCCGTTTCACAGGCGTCCGGATGCGCGAGACGGATCTGGCCGGTGCCGACCTGACCGGGGCGACGGTCAGTGGCAGTGACCTGTCCGACGCGCAGTGGCGCGGCACCCGGTTGACCCGGGCGGACCTTCGCGGCAGCGACCTGACCGGGCTCGACCCGACCGCCGTGCAGCGCACCGGCACCATTGTGGACGTCGGGCAGGCCATGGCGCTGGCGCAGGCGCTCGGGTTCGACGTCCGGGCCTGACGTATCGGGCGCTTCCTATCGACTCGCGCGAAAGGTGTCCGTAATGTCTACGTGAGTCGGCCCCGCATCCGGGTCGCGGATGCCGGTGGGATTCCGGTCCGGCAGAAGTGGAGAGTCGGTGGCCGAGGAACCCAGGCCGGACGGTGCCACCCGGGTCGCTCGCCGGATCGCGCGGGCCCGCCGACGGCGTCGGTACGCGGTGGAGGCCCTCGCCGCCTTCGCCGGGCTGCTGGCCCTGGTCGCGTTCGTCGACAGGTGGTCGGAGCCTGCCGTGGAGGATCCGGCGGAGCCTGACGGCCTGCCGGCGGTGGTCGGTCGACCGACCCTGCCCAGCCCGGTGCCCACCGCCATGGCGGTGCCCGGGCTGCAACCCCGCGAACGGTCACCGAGCCCGAGCCCGAGTCCGAGCGACAGCCCGACCCCGGTGGCCGCGCCGATGACCCTGGCGATGAGCCGGGCCGACATCCCCGAGACGGTGGACCTGACCTCCTCGGGCCGGCGCGACTGGCTGCACTGGGGCCGGGGCGGTGCCGACGTCGCGGTGCGCAAGCGCGACGGTTCCGGCGAGCTCCGTGATCTGGGCGGCAAGGGTGACCGCAGCGGCTGGGACGGCAATCAGGAACTGTTCCGGTGGCGCGACGGCGCGCCGGTGAGATCCGCCGACCCCACACCCGACGGGGTCTACGTCTGCGGCCGGGGCAACGGCTTCGAGTTGGCAGTCGTCGCCGACGGGCAGCCGCGTACCGTCACCGCCTATCTCGGGGTGTGGATGGCCCGGGGTCGGCTGGATGTGCGGATGTCCGGTGGCGGGCCGAGTCGGACGGTGCGACTGGAGGAGCGGCACACCAGCGCGTCCACCCAGGTCACGGTCCGGTTCCAGGCACCGAAGGGGACCCGTCTGGTGTTCACGTGGACGGTGGAGGAGACCTTCACTCCGCACTGCGGCAACGTCGGGCTCCAGGCGATGGCGTTGCGGTGATCGCCGGGTCCGGCGGTCGACTTGTCGAATCCCCAGTAGCGTGTGCGGGATGACGACAATCATCCAGGGGGACCGATGAGCACGAGTGAGCAGGTGCTGGACAGCCCGTCGGGCTGGGTTGCCGAGCACATCAACCGGTACGTCGCCACCGACGGCGACGAGGGGCACGAGTGGCGACCGGGTGTCTTCACGCTGCTGCTGACCACGCGGGGCCGACGCAGCGGGAAGCTGCGCCGTACCGCGTTGATCTACGGGCGCGACGGTGAGGCGTACGTGATCGTCGCTTCCCAGGGCGGAGACCCCCGGCACCCGGCGTGGTATCTCAACCTCGAGGCCGACCCGACCGCCCAGGTGCAGGTGGGCGCGGACCGGTTCACCGCGCGGGCGCGGACCGCCACGCCGGAGGAGAAGGCCCGGCTCTGGCCGATGATGACCGACATCTGGCCCGCGTACGAC
Source organism: Verrucosispora sp. FIM060022 (assembly GCF_003977705.1). Taxonomy (NCBI): domain Bacteria; kingdom Bacillati; phylum Actinomycetota; class Actinomycetes; order Micromonosporales; family Micromonosporaceae; genus Micromonospora; species Verrucosispora sp. FIM060022. The sequence goes on along the minus strand of NZ_RQIV01000003.1, from coordinate 435,547 downwards.
GACTACCAGGCGAAGACGGAACGGGACATCCCGGTGGTGGTGCTGGAGCGCGTCTGAGTTGATCGGCTACCGGGACAGTTTGTCCGTCGCGGCGCGGTGAACGGCTCGTACCGTGCTGCTGTCCGGGTTACACCGTCCTGAGTGGAGGTTCGGCCGATGCCAAGCAGCAGTACCCTCCGTCCGACCGCGCCTACCGGCGAGCCGGCCGGAGCGGCCATGCGGGAGATCCCGCTGCCGCCGTACGTGACCGCCGAGGATGCACAGTTCGCCGTACGGGCCGTCGTGGTGCACGCGCCCAGGAGATGGTCCGGGGGGACGGTCTGCCGCAACGACGCGAGCCCGCACCCGTGCCGCCTGCACCGGTGGGGTACCCGGGTGCTGGCGCTGCGCGGCCTGCACGACGCCGACATCGCCGCGCTGATCGAGCGCGGCGACCCCGCTGCCCCGCTGCCACCCTCGACTCCGGCCTGAACACTCCAGGCCTGAACCGAACCCGTTGTGGTACCCGTTCTCGGCGGGTTCAAACTCGGCAAATCTATCGGCGGCTGCCTATTTGACGGATGTCCCTCAGAGGGGCAACGTGGGCAGTGGAGGGGCCCTGAGCTGCCCCGATGCGACGGTGGCTGGTCGCCGTCCGGCGACCGCGCCGGCAGTGGTCAGCCCCGGCCGCCGACGTACCTCCGGCGTGCGGGTGGTGATGTGATCCGCCCGCGAGGCGACACAGCCCGCGTTCGCGCCGGAGCCGAGTGAAAGCCAACGAGGAGTCCCACCATGCTCACGATGACCGACAACGCAGTCCTGGTGATCCGTGACCTCGCCGCCCAGCAGGACGTGAGTGAGGGCGGCGGGGTGCGCATCGCCGCCGACACCCAGGCCGGATCGCTCACCGTCGAGCTGGTCGCCGAACCCGTCGAGGGCGACCAGGTGGTCGACACGCAGGGCGCTCGGATCTTCCTCGACTCCGACGCCGCCGACCTGCTCGGCGACGCCTCCGTCGACGCCTCGGTCGACGACGAGGGCATCGTGCAGTTCGGGTTCACCGAGAAGCAGTAGAGCGCAGCTCAACCGACGCGGCGGGGCTGCCCGCCGCGCGGTGCGCGGCTGCGCGGTGGCGGTGGGCCGGATCGTGGCTCCCCGCCCCGGGCCGGCTGATGCAGCGCCGCCAGCACTTGAGCGAGATGGTGCGAGGTGCTCCAGGCCAGCCAGTTCGCCGTCGAACCGGCCCCGGCCACCCGTCGGGCCCGGCGGAAGATCTCGTGGTCGCCCCAGGAGAAGTTCGCCCCGGCCGACGGCCAGTGCGGCGCCGACACCAGCGCCCGGCACAGGTCAGCCACCCGCAGGTCGCCCCGCCCACCCCGCCGCGACCAGCGGTAGATCCACCAGGCGTCGTCGCCGGTGTAGCGGACCGTCGGCAGCCGATCGGCGGAGGGCTCCACGTCGGGTGCCGCCGACGCCACGCCGTAGTCGCCGAAGCCGACGTCGAGGTCGGCCAACCGCTGCCAGAGCAGCCAGTCCCAGCGGCACAACCGCACCGGCTCGTCGGTCGGCAGCCGGGAGAGGGCCGGTGGCATGCCCCCGGCCACCACGCTCACCGAGCACCAGGCGTGCCGACGCGCCCACTCCAGCGCCCGGCGGGCCCGGGGCTCGACCGCCCGTACGTCTGCCCGACAGCCCACCTCCCCGCAGTCGACCAGCAGATCGCACTGCTCGGGGGCCAGGCGCGCGTACCGCCAGATCCGTTCCACGACCGCGTTTGTGGCGTGCGGGCCGGCCCGGTCCTGGCCGATGCGGAGCCGCACCACGGCCCGCCCGGCGTACTCCCGGGCCGTGATCCCGTGTGCCGCCAGCCGTCGCTCACCGTCGGTCAGGCAGATCACCGGCATCAGCGGTACGCCCCAGCGGGCCAGTTCGGCTTCGGCCCCGTCGGGCAGGGCACTGACGTCGACGGCGGGCAGCAACCCCGCCGGTAGTCGACCGAGCGAGTCCACCGTCGACACATCTGTTGTGGACAATTGGAAAATCGGAGCGACGAGCGGGACGTGGACGCCGTCGAGGTGACCGAGTGCCTCCAACTCACCGCGCCGGGCGGCGAGCACCGGACGGTAGACCGGCTCTGTCACCCGGCCTCCGCGGGCGGGCATCATAATTCAATGTAGCCAGCCAATTTCCCAGCTCACAGGGTAAACGGCGGCAAAATACCCGGACCGGTGTCAGCTGCCGGACTATCGTCACCGCGTGCCCGATCCGTTGACCCGCTACCGGTCCGCCGACGAGGACAGCATCCGCTGGCGCGATTTCCCGCTGCGCCCCGGCGACATCGTGATCAGTACGCGATCCAAGAGCGGTACGACCTGGATGCAGATGATCTGCGCCTTGCTGGTGTTGCGTACCCCCGATCTGCCGGCACCGCTGACCACGCTCTCACCCTGGCTGGACTGGCTTGTCGAGCCGGCAGATCAGGTGTACGCGCGGCTGGCCGCCCAGCGCCACCGCCGGTTCATCAAGACCCACACTCCACTCGACGGCGTACCGGCCGACCCGCTGGTGCACTATCTCGTGGTGGCCCGCCATCCGCTGGACATGGCCGTCTCCCTGCACCACCAGAGCGGAAATCTCGATCGGGCCCGCCTGGCCGAACTCACCGGCCACCCCGGGTCACCGGACCCGGACCGACGCCGCCCGTCGGTCGAGGAGGCGCTCGTACGCTGGATCGACGCGGACCCCGACCCGCGCGAGGAGTTGGACTCGCTGCCCGGCGTCCTGTGGCACCTGCGCGACGCCTGGGCACGACGCGACCAGCGAAACGTCCACCTCATCCACTACGACGACCTCCGCGCTGACCTGGCCGGACAGATGCGTCGCCTCGCCGAGATGCTGGACCTCGAACCGCCCGGCCCGGAGCTGGTGGAGGCCGCCACCTTCGATCGGATGCGCAGTCGCGCCGACCGGCTCGCCCCGGACCCGGCCGGCGTGTTGAAGGACCGGCAGGCGTTCTTCCGCACCGGCCGCTCCGGCCAGGGCAGCGCCCTGCTCAGCGCGGCCGACCGAGCCCGCTACCACGCGAGGGCCGCCGCGCTGGCCCCACCCGACCTCCTCACCTGGCTGCACCGAGGTCGCTGACCGGGTCGGTGCCCGCAGGGATTCGTCTGGGGCAGGGACACGGCCCGGTGGGACGGACCGAAAGACGCCCCGGCACGGCGGGTGCCGTGCCGAGGCGTCAGCGATTCAGAGGTCCCGATCAGAGGTCCCGATCAGACGGTCCGGTCAGTCGTCGTCCCGGTCGTCGTCATCGTCGTCCCGGTCGTCATCGTCGTCGTCGACCGGCTCCTGCTCGGCCTTGAGCACGGCACCGGTCTCCCGGTCGATCTCGATCTCGTGTTCGACGTCGCCGTTGACGATCTCGACCTCCCAGACCGGTCGGCCGTCCTCCCGGTCCCGGTCGATCTCGGTGATCCGACCGCCGCCCGCCTTGGCCAGCGCGAGTTCACCGGCCCGCTCGGCGCTCACCGCGTCCTGGCTGCCCGACGTCGCGCCCTCGGTCGGCGTCGCCGGGGACTGCGGCGCCACGGGCGTGCCGGTGGCAGTCGGGTCGCTCGGCGTGGCCGGCGGGGCGGGCGCGGCGCTGCTGGCGTCGTCGTCCGGAACCCCGGCGGTCGTCGGGGCGCTGGTCGCGGCGGTCAGCGTCGTCTGCTGGGTCCGGTCGCTGTCGGCGGCGGTGACACCCAGGAACACTCCAGTCGCGGCGAGCACCGCCGCCGCGCCGCCGACCGACGCCAACATCAGGGGGTTGCGCTTCATCGTCTTCACCCTTCCTCGGTTCTTGCATAGAGGATCGGTGCCGGCGGGATAGCCGCGCGCTGTCCGAACGCTAAGGCCGGGTTAAGGGCCACCGTCGGTGGGTCTGCGCGCGCCATATCGCCGAAACGGCGGTATCCGAGGCAGTGGGATACCGCCGTTTCGGCGAAACGGAGTCGATCACGCACCAGCCCCGCGCGGAGCGGGGGGTCAGGGTCTGGGGGAGCCGAGGAGGAGGGTCACCTCGGCGCCGCCGCCGGGGCGTTCGCCCAGTTCGAGGCGGCCGCCGCTGGCCTGGGCCGCCCGACGGGCGATGTCCAGTCCGAGGCCGGTCGACCCGGCCTGGCTGGCACCTCGGCGGACGGAGTCGGCGGCGATGCCGGGGCCTTCGTCGGCGACGGTCAGCGCGACGTGGTGGCCGGTGGGGGCGAGTCGTACCGCGAAGGCGGTGCCGTCCGGGGTGTGCGCGAAGACGTTGCCCAGCAGCGCGTCGACCGCCGCCGCCAACTCGTCGGCGGGGACCCCGACGGGCAGCGGACCGGGTGCCAGGTTCAGGTCGACCGCGCGGCCGGTGTCCTCGGCGAGTACCGACCAGAAGGCGACCCGCTCGGCCACCGTCGCCACGGCGTCGGTGGCGACCGCACCGTCGGCCGGGGTACGCCAGCGGGCCTGCCGGATCAACCCGGTCACGGCCCGTTCCAGCCCGTCGACCGCCTCGGTGATCCGGGCCGCGTCCTGCGGGTCGCGCAGCGACTCCGCTTCCAGCCGCAGCGCGGTCAGCGGGGTTCGCAGCCGGTGGGACAGGTCGGCCACCTGTTCGCGCTCCTGTACCAGCAACTCCTGGATCCGGCCGGCCAGATGGTTGAGCGCGCCGCCCACCTCGCGTAGCTCCGCCGGCCCGGCCGGCTGCACCCGCGCGTCCAACTCGGCGTTCGCCAGCCGATGGGACACCGCCGACAGCTCACCGATCGGCCGGACCAGGGTCCGGGCCAACCGGTCGGCCACGGTCAGGCCGATCAGCACCAGCACCACCCCGAGCAGGGCCAGCACCAGCCAGGCCCGACCCACCCCGGCGGTCATCTCGGCGTACGGCACGACCGTGCGGATGACCGCCGTGCCGTCCGCTCGGCCCTGCACCGCGATCACCACCTCCCGGCCGTCGGACGTCTCGGCGGTGAGGCTCTGGCCCCGGGCGGCTAACTCGACCGCCGGGGTGGGCGCGGCGGGCGAGCCGAGCACCGTGCCGTCGGGCAGGAACACGCTGACCGGGCGGCCGGACTCGGCGACAAGCTGGTCGACGGTCAGCCGGATGGTGTCCGGGTCGGCGGTGCCGACCACTGTGGCGAGGCTCTGCGCGTCCCCGGTGGCGCGTACGGTGGCCCGGTCCTCGGCGGCAGTACGCAGCAGCAGCGCCAGCGGCACCAGGAAGGCGATCACGATGAGCACGCTCACCGCCGCGACCAGCAGCGCCAGGCGCGCCCTCATCCGCCCACCTCCGGGACGACCAGGCGCACCCCGACTCCACGTACGGTGTGCAGGTAGCGCGGCTGCTGGGCGTTCTCACCGAGCTTGCGGCGCAGCCAGGACAGGTGCACGTCGACCGTCTTGTCCGCCCCGCCGTAGGGGATCTGCCACACCTCGGTCAGCAGTTCCCGCTTGGTCACCACCTCACCGACCTTGGTGGCCAGGTGCCGCAGCAGGTCGAACTCGCGGGGGGTCAGCTCGATCGGCGTGCCGTCCAGGCTGACCTGCCGGGAGCGGGGGTCGATCCGCAGACCCCCGACGACCAGGGTCGGGTCCTCGTCGGCCGGTCCGCCGGGTCCACGGCGCAACACCGCCCGTACCCGTGCGTCGAGTTGGGCGGCGGTGAACGGTTTGACCACGTAATCGTCGGCGCCCGCGTCGAGGACCCGGACGATCTCCCGTTCGTCGTCGCGGGCGGTGGCCACGATGACCGGCACCGCGCTGACCGCGCGCAGCATCCGCAGCAGTTCCCGGCCGTCCAGGTCGGGCAGGCCGAGGTCGAGGACGACCAGGTCCGGTCGGTCGTCGAGGGCGTCGCGCAGACCGGTCATCGCGGTCGACGCGGCCGCCACGGCGTGGCCCCGCTCACGCAGTGCCCGCACCAGTGGCGTACGGATGGTCAGGTCGTCCTCGATCAGCAGCAGGCGGGCCACAGCAGGCAGAGTATCCCTGCCCACGCCGCTCGGCGGGTCGCATTAACCCACTCTTAGGGTTGCCTGAAGCTCATCTGAACCGGTGATCGGGGATAGTCGGGTCATGGGCCGTCGTACCTTTCTCGCCGCCGCCGGATGGCTGGCCACCGCGGTGCTCGCCACGCTGATCGGGGTCGCCGCGATCCAACTGGTGGGGGAGAGCCTCACCGGTACGCCGGGCGGCGTGCGCAGCCAACAGGAAGTTGCCCGCGCCCTGGCCGAGCCGCCGCCGGTCGTCCCGTCCGCCAACCCGACCGCGGCCCCGTCGAACCCGAGCGGCACGCCGTCGAACCCGAGCGGTACGACGAGCGCGCCCGGCACGGCGAGCCCGAGCGTCGAGGCGGGTAGCCGGCGCAGCTTCACCAGCCCCGGTGGCAGCGTGGTCGCCGAGTGCGTGCCGGGCGGCGTGTACCTGGTGTCCTGGACGCCGCGGCAGGGCTACCGGGTCGACGACTACGACCGGGGGCCCGACGACGACGCCGAGGTGACGTTCGTCGGCCCGAGCGGAGAGCACGAGTTGTCGCTGCGCTGCCAGGGCGGCGTGCCGGTCCTGGAAACCGACGACTAGGTCTCACGCCCAGGTCAAGGGCATGATCATGTCGTGTGGGTGTCCTTGATCGGACAGCTCCTCGCGTGGCTGCGGGCCGGTGGAGCGACATACCTTCGGAGACGGAAACGGTGCGATTGTCCCTGGTCGCCCGGAAAGGCGAGGCGTGTCGGGGCACGCCTGACCCTCTATTCAGCGGTGAACCTCCCGGCCGGACGGCTGGGAGGAACAACTGGTTTCCGTTCAGACCACACATCCCGCCAAGGCGGCGGCCGGCCGGAAAGGAGTCTGATGTCCAGCGCGAAAGCAAGAAGCAGGTCATGGGTGCAACCCGTGCCCAAGGAGGGCGCGACGGACCGTGCTGATGCCGAACACACCACCTGCGCCGGTGCGGGCATGCCACTGACCGCCCGGGTGCTGTTCGCGGTCGTCAACGCCCAGGGTGTGCTGGTTCGCGGGCTGGGAGCGGCCACCGCCAACCGCCTCGGTACCGGCATGTACCAGGTGGTGTTCGACCAGGATGTGACCGGGGCCAGTTGCGTCGGCACGGTCGGCCTGTCCGGCAGCATCGGCCTCGCCCCGACCGGACAGATCACCGTCGCCGGCCGCACCGGCATCCCGAACGCGGTCTTCGTGACCACCCACGACAGCGCCGGCGTTTCCGCCGACCGGCCGTTCCACCTGGCCGTACTCTCCTGAAACCCGGCAGGCCCGCACGAGCGCGCGGCGCCGTTCGACCCGAGATCGAAACGTCGCCGCGCTCGGCCGTCTCCCGCCACCGCAGCCCGACGGCGGTACGTCAGCGGGGACCTGGCATCGCCGGAGCTTGCCGGCCGTGGTGTCGATCCCCGTTCGATGGCGTGGCAAACCCTCGATCCGTGGTCATTTCCACCATGTGCCAGTCCCGGCGTGGCGGGGCCGGTAACGGGGTATGTGCCCAGGCATGGAGCACTTCACTATCGCGACCGTCGCCGAGAAGAGCCCGGATTTCCGCCGCGTGCTGTGGACCGGGAAGAACACCCAGCTGGTGATCATGACTATCCCCGCCGGTGGTGAGATCGGCGAGGAGGTCCACGAGGGCATCGACCAGATCCTCACCTTCGTCAGCGGCACCGGTGAAGCCCGGGTCGCCGGCGAGAAGCGTGAGGTCGTGCAGGGCGACCTGGTGGTCGTACCAGCAGGCACCAAACACAACTTCGTCAACACCGGCCCGAACCCGCTGGTGCTCTACACCGTCTACGGTCCGCCGGAGCATGCCGACCAGGCGGTGCACCGGACCAAGGAGGAGGCCGACGCGGCCGAGGCTGCCGGGGACGACGAACCCCCGACGTGAGGCGTCCCGGAGACCGGGTACGCAGACCGGATGCAGCCGCCGATCTCCGATTACGGGTTCCTCTCCGACCTCCGTTCGAGTGCGTTGGTGAGCAAGGACGGATCGGTCGACTGGTGGTGCCCGCAGCGGTTCGACTCCCCGTCGGTCTTCGCGCGACTGCTCGACCCCGGCGGCGGCCACTGGCGGCTCGCACCGGCCGCCGCCGGGTCCGCCGGGCATCGGGTGCACCGGTCGTACCAGCCGGACACGCTGGTCCTGCGCACCGTGCACCGCACCCCGGAGGGCAGTGTCGCGGTCACCGACGCGCTGGCCGGTGAACCGGGGGCGCGGGCTCACGAACTCGGCATGAACTCGCCGGCGGTGCTGGTGCGCGTGGTCGAAGGGCTGTCCGGTCGGGTGCCGATGACCGTGGAGTTCCGGCCGCGACCGCAGTACAGCCTGACCGCGCCGTACCTCAAGGACCGGGCCGACGGCGCGGTGCTGGCCGGTGCCGGCCCGGTCGACCTGGTGCTGCGCTGCCACGGCCTGCGGCTGCGCGCCGATGACGACCGGGTACGACAGAGCTTCGAGATCGCCGAGGGGCAGGTGCTCGGATTCGACCTGGCGTACGGCGCCGCCTACGGCGATCCTCCGGCGGAACTGGACCCGGTCGCCGCCGTGACCGACACCGTGCAGGCCTGGCAGGCGTTCCGCGAGCTCCACCAGTACGAGGGCCGCTACCAGGATCTGGTTCGGCGCAGTGCGACGGTGCTCACCGGCCTGACGTACGCCCGCAGCGGCGCGGTCACCGCGGCGGCGACCACCTCACTGCCGGAGGTGATCGGCGGTGACCGCAACTACGACTACCGCTTCGCCTGGTTGCGGGACTTCGCCATGACACTGCGCGCGCTGTGGGTGGCGGCCTGCCCGGCCGAGTCGTCGCGGCTGTTCGCCTGGGCGACCCGTTCGATCGGTCGCATCGGTGCCGAGCCGATCCCGGTGCTGTTCGGATTGGAAGGCGAACGCGACGTCTACGAGCACGAGTGTCCCCGCCTCGCCGGCTATGCGGGCAGCACGCCGGTACGCGTCGGCAACGATGCCTGGCAGCAACGGCAGTCGGACGTGCCCGGCGAGATCGTCTCGGCGGCGTGGCTGCTGCGTGACTACCTCGGTGACGAGTTCGACGACGAGATGCTGGAGATGGTGCTCGGTCTGACCGAGCAGGTGGCGGCCACCTGGCGGCTGCCGGACCGGGGCATCTGGGAGCCGCGCGAGAAGGAGCGGCACTTCCTGTCGTCCAAGGTGCTCTGCTGGGTGGCGCTGGACAAGGCGGTGCAACTCGGTCCGCACCTCGGGGAACGTGCCGACGTGCGGCGGTGGGCGGCCATCCGGGACGAGATCCGGGCCACGGTGCTGCGTGAGGGCTTCGACGAACGCAGCGGGGCGTACACCGGCGCCTTCGGCTCGTCGGAACTGGACGCCTCGGCGCTGTACCTGCCGGTGATGGGTTTCCTGCCGGCCGACGATCCGAGAATGCGGGCCACCATCGCGGCCGTGGAGCGGGAGTTGGGCGGCCCCGGTGGACTGATCCGCCGCTGGCAGGACGAACCCGGCGGCTTCCTGCTCTGCTCGTTCTGGCTGGTGGAGTGCCTGGCGATGGCCGGTGAGCGGGAGCGGGCGGCGTCGCTGTTCGAGCAGATCACCGGCCACGCCAACGACCTTGGGCTGCTCAGCGAACAGATCGACCTGGACAGCGGGGCGCACCTGGGCAACACGCCTCAGGCGCTGTCGCACATCGGCCTGATCAACGCCGCGTGGCGGTTGACCGAGTCGGGCGGGCAGTGAGCTGCCCTCAGCTGGGCAGCACCGGCACGTCGGAGACGTCCACCGTGTCCGGGTACTTCACGCCTGCTCCGGTGTTGAGCACCACCACCCGTTCCCCGGCCCGGATCCATCCGCCGGCCCGTAGCTTGCGGGCAGCGGTCAGGCAGGCAGCCCCCTCCGGGCAGAGCAGCAGGCCCTCCCGGGCGGCGAAGTCCCGCAGGTCGGCCAGGATCTCGGCGTCGTCGACCGCGATCGCGGTGCCGGCACTCGCCCGCAGCGCGGCCAGGATCAGCTGATCGCCCAGCGGCGCGGGCACCGTGATGCCGAACGCCACGGTGTGCGCCTCCGGCCAGGGATCGGCCCGGTCCTCCCCGGCGGCGAAGGCCCGGACGATCGGTGCGCAGCCGGTGGACTGCACCGCCACCAGGCGGGGCAGGCGGTCCTCGATCCAGCCCAGTTCGCGCAGCTCGCCGAGCGCCTTGTGGATGCCGATCAGCCCCACCCCACCGCCGGTCGGGTAGATGATCACGTCGGGCACCTGCCAGCCGAGCTGTTCGACGATCTCGTACCCCATCGTCTTCTTGCCCTCGAGTCGGTACGGCTCGCGCAGCGTGCCGGCGTCGAAGATGGTGCCGGCGGAGGCCGCGACCAGCGCGGCGATCTGCCGCCCGGCGTCGCCGATCAGCCCGTCGACCAGACGCAGGTCCGCGCCGGCGGCCACGCACTCGCGGCGGCAGATGCTCGGCGCGTCCACCGGCATGGCGATGATCGCGTCCAGCCCGGCTCGGGCCGCGTAGGTGGCCCAGGCGGCACCGGCGTTGCCGTTGGTCGGCATGGCGATCCGACGGATGCCCAGCTCGCGGGCGCGACTGACGCCCACAGCCGCGCCGCGTGCCTTGAACGAGCCGGTCGGGGTCAGCCCCTCGTCCTTGACCAGCAGTTCGTCCACGCCGATCCGGGCGCCGTACGTCGGGGCGTGCAGCATCGGTGTCCACCCCTCGCCGAGGGTGGTGACGTGGGCGGGGTCGGCCACCGGCAGCAACTCCCGGTAACGCCACAGGGTGGCCGGGCGCAACCCGAACCGCTCCGGTTGCAGCACCCCGGCGACCGTGGCCAGGTCGTAGCGGGCCAGCAGCGGCGAGCCGCAGTCGCACAGGTTCTGCGGTACGTCGGCGTCGTGTTCCCGGCCGCAGCCCGGGCATTCGAGATGGGTCAGGTACACGATGCTCCTCGCCGTCTCAGCTCGCCTCGATGCGACGCCACGCCCGGCTGCGCCGACCCGGCTCGTAGACCGAGTCCAACCGTTTCGCGATCACCCCGGGCAGGCCCTGTTCGCGGGCGGTGTGCCGGGCCTCGGCGCCGCTGCCGGGGAACCACGGCGGAGTCTGCCAGTGCGGGCCGGTCAGGGCCAGCGCTTCGAGCAGCTCCCGGCGCTGCCGGTACGGCAGGTCCGTGCTGGTCGACCCCTCCAGCCAGAGCAGGTCGACCAGGAGGTACTGGGCGTCGGTGGTGCCACGTCCGCCGCGGGCCGGCCGAACCCGCCCGGCCCGGTCGATGCGCACCAGCACACCGTCGAGTACGGCCTCGGTGGGCGCCAGTGTCTCGGCCATCGGCCGCAGCCAGGAGTACTCGCCGGTGATGTCCTCACCCGTCGCGGAGAGCAGCCGCAACCGGCCTCCCGAGACGTACGCCACCGCCCGGACGCCGTCCCAGCTCAGCTCGTACCCCCAGTTCGCCGGGTCGTTCGGCAGCCGGGTGGCGGAGGTGGTGTGCATCGGCGCGACCAGGTCGGGCATGGAGGTCCAGCCCGGCGGCGCCGGGTCGGTGCGCCGCACCATCCAGTCCCGGCCGTCCCGGCCGCCGGTGGCGAACAGCACGTACCGGCCGGCCGTCCGATCGCCGCGCAGGTCCACGACCACCTCGCGCTCCTGCCACTTCTCGCAGTGGTAGGTGCCCCGGTCGTGAATGATCATCTGTCCGCCGCCGTACTCGCCGGCCGGGATCTCACCGGCGAAGTCGAGGTACTCCATCGGGTGGTCCTCGGTGTGCACGGCAAGGTGGTTGCGGCCGGGTTCACGGGGCAGGCCGCGCGGCACCGCCCAGGAGGCGAGCACCCCGTCGTGCTCCAGCCGAAGGTCCCAGTGCAGGCTGCGCGCGTGGTGCTGCTGGATCACGAACCGGCTCCGGTCGCCGCCGGAGCGGCGGCGCCGTCGCTCCGCCGGAACCGGTTCCGGGGTACGCGTCGCGTCGCGCTTGCGCCGGTACTCCTCCAGCCGGTCAGCCACACCCGCATTCTCCGTCACGCCGGCCGGTTGTGCCCGGTTCGACCCGTCCCCACCCCGATGGGGTGCCGGTTGCCGCCTGCGATCCGGCTGGCGTCTCCGTTCCCGCGCGAAGTATGCACAATCAGGGGTAAAACGGGCAGTATGGAGCATGCTCACCAGCCCACCGCACTTCTCCCCGGCGACGTCCGGATCCCCCTGCTCGGCTTCGGCACCTGGCAGGCGACCGGCGAAACCGCCTTCAAGGCCGTCCTCGCCGCGCTCGACGCCGGCTACCGGCACATCGACACCGCCACCATGTACGGCAACGAGGAGGAGGTCGGCCGGGCCGTCCGGGAGAGTGGGCTGCGTCGAGAGGACGTCTTCCTCACCACCAAACTGCCGCCCGAGCGCGTCGGCCAGGAACGGCGGACCATCGAGGAGAGTCTGCGTGCCCTCGGCGTCGACCACGTCGACCTCTGGCTGGTGCACTGGCCGCCGAGTGAGCCGGGAGCGCTGATCCCGGTCTGGCGGGAGATGCTTGCCGCGCGCGACGAAGGGCTGGCCCGCGCGGTGGGCGTGAGCAACTTCAGCACCGGGCAGATCGACGAGCTGATCCAGGCCACCGAGGAGAACCCGGCGGTCAACCAGATCAAGTGGAGCCCGTTCCTGTACGACCGGCAGCGGCACATCGAGCACCGGGACCGTGGGGTGGTGCTGGAGGGATACAGCCCGTTCAAGACCAGCGACCTGTCCGATCCGGTGCTGGTCCGGATCGCCGCGGCGCACGACGTCTCGCCGGCCCAGGTGGTGCTGCGTTGGCACCTCGACCACGAGATCGTGGCCATCCCGAAGTCGGTGACCCCGGAGCGGATCCGGGCCAACGCGGACGTCTTCGGTTTCTCGCTGACCGCCGAGGAGATGCGCGACATCGACGCCCTCGGCACGGTCTGAACCGTGCCGGGGGCGCGGCAACCGCCGCACCCCCGGCCGGTCTGGTCAGGAGCGCGAGCAGGCGGTGCCGTTGAGGGTGAAGCTGGTGGGGTTGGCGTACGCCCCGTTCAGGGTGCCCTGGTAGCCGAAGCTGGCCGTACCGCCGGGCGGGATCGTGCCGTTGTGGCCGACGTTGCGGGCGGTCACCGACGATCCGCTCTGGCTCACCGTGGCGTTCCAGGAGTTGGTCACCTGCTGACCGGACGGCAGCGAGTACGCCAGCGTCCAGCCGTTGATGGTGCTCGACCCGGTGTTGGTGATCTGCACGTCGGCGGTGAAACCGTTGTTCCACGAGTTGGCCGTGTACTTCACCGCGCAGGCGCCCGAACCCGACGGCGGGGGCGTGGTGGTGGGCGGCGGGTTGTTGCCGCCGCCGTTGACCGCGGCCGAGAAGTTGGTCACCGCCAGCCCGGCGCCACCCTGCCACGGCTCGAAGCCGGCCTGGATGCTGGTCAGGTACCAGGAGTTGGTGATCGCACCGCGGTTACGGGTGTCGTTGATGAAGGCCAGCAGGTTGAGGTTCGCGCTGCTGATCGCCGACGGGGCCACGTACGAGATGACGTTGTTGCCGCCGTTGTTGCCCCGCCAGACCTCCCAGTTGCGCCCGTCGATGTTGGCGTTGCCGACCGGGGAGCCGATGGGCTGGATCGAGCCCTGCCGGTTCAGCCAGATCATGATCTCCATCTGGTTCACCCCGTCCCGCTTGGGCGACGGGTCCAGCCAGATGTCGTACGAGGCGTTGTAGATGGCGTTGCTCACGTACCGGTAGTTGATGCTGCTTGTCGCGCTGCTGATCTGGCTGACCTGGATCGGCAGGTTGGTGCCGGGGGAGCAGTTCGTGTAGTGGCAGCCCAGGAAGACCGACGGGTACGCCGTCGGGGCGCCGTTTGTCGGGTTGCTGCCGTTCTGGGTGGTGATCTCGAAGCCGTTGCTGGTGACGTTGATGCACTGCTGGGCGGTGGTGCCCCACTTGTTGTTCTGCACCACGTAGCGGTTCTGGATCACGGTGCTGCCGTACTGCTCGCAGATCACCGTGTCGGCGGCGGCGGTGCCGCCGAGAGCCACGGCGACGACCGAACTCGCGGCGAGCAGGCCGGCGGCCGCGAGGGCTCGCAGGGTACGTCTCATGAGTGCTCCTTGCGCTGCGGCGTCGCAGAAACGCCGGGGACGGGAGGTGCGGACGGAAGTGGTGGGGGAACGCGGACGGGTGGTGGGGACCGGGAGCGCTCCCATCTTCATCGTCACATTTACATCCCTCGACCAATTGGCGCAACCGACGAGGGAGAATGAGGTGGAAAGTGAGGTGTGTCAGGCGTCGCCCGAGCGGTGCGTCGCCGCTGCCCCTTGGTCGGATCGGGAGGGGTCTGAAGGGCGGCGTGGCCCATCGGTGGGCGCCGGTGGTGAATCCGATTGCCTCTGGTGTGCGGCGATTGCGCCGAGTAGTGTCTTGCCTCCGACGCGTTCCGAACCCCCTCCGGGAGGCGTACACCCCCATGCGTGGCTCCCCCCTGCGCATCCTTGTCGTCGGCGCAGGCATCGCCGGTCTCTCCGTGGCCCGGGCCTTGCGCCTGGCCGGCTTCCGGCCGGATGTCACCGACAAGGCGCCATCGAACGAGCTCGACGACGGCGGTCTCTACCTTCCCGGCAACGCCGCCCGGGCGCTGCAGCGGCTGGATCTCGACGGTCCGGTCCGCCCCTTCGGTCAGGTCATCCACCGGCAACGCTTCCTCGACGCGGCCGGGCTGCCGCTCTGTGAGGTTGATCTCGACGCGCTGTGGGCCGAGGTCGGCGAGTGCCGGGCACTGTCCCGCTGCGACCTGCACCGGGTGTTGCTCAGCGGAGCCGGCGGCGCGGTCCGGCACGGCGCCGAGGTGTGCAGCATCGACCTGCTGCCCACAAGCGTCGGCGTCACCTTCGTCGACGGCACCTGGTCGGAGTACGACCTGGTGATCGGCGCGGACGGGCCACGGTCCTCGATCCGCGCTCTGGCGGCCCTCGGCGGCCCGCCCCGACCCGCCGGGCAGGTGGTGTACCGCAGCATCGTGCGCGACGGCCCGGCGGTCGACGAGTGGACTGCGCTGCTCGGGCAGCGCAGCGGCTTCCTCGTGGTGCCGATCGGCGCCGGCCGATTGCACTGCTACGCCGACGAGGCCGGCACCGAGGTGCCGGCGGACCCCCGGGCTCGGCTGGTGGAGCTGTTCGGTGACTACGGCGGGCCGGTGCCGGAGGTGCTCGACGCACTCGACCAGGTGCACGTCACGACCACCGACGAGGTCGAACTCGGGCGCTGGTACCGGGGTCGGGTGCTGCTGGTGGGTGATGCTGCCCACGCGACCGCACCGACCCTGTCCCAGGGGGCGGCGATGGCGCTGGAGGACGCGGTGGTGCTCGCCGAGTCGCTGCACGCCGCGAACAGCGTGGAGGCCGCGCTCACTGCGTACGAGAGTCGCCGCCGGCCGCGTACCCGATGGGTGCGGGACCGGACCCGCGACCGCAACCGCACCCGCGACGTGCCGCCCGCGCTGCGCGATCCGCTGCTGCGCGGACGCGGCGACCGCATCTTCGGCGAGCACTATCGGTTGCTACTGGGCCCCCTGTGATCCACGCCCGGTGACCCCACGCGGCGCTGCCACCTGCCGGGGACTATCCTCCTTGCGGATGACGGCCGCCCCGACAGCGTGCCGAGCGGGACAACCCAGAACCGGAGGCCACTCGTGACCACCGTCGCACCCAAGCCGGTCGTGACCCGGCCCTGGCCGGTCCGGGAGCCGGTCAAGGGGTCGGCCATCGCGCGGATGCTGCGGACCACGGACGCGAAGCAAATCGGGATCATGTACATGGTCACCGCGTTCGTGTTCTTCATGATCGGTGGTCTGATGGCCCTGATCATGCGGGCCGAGCTGGCCCGGCCCGGGCTGCAGTTCCTGTCGCCCGAGCAGTACAACCAGCTGTTCACCATGCACGGCACGATCATGTTGCTGTTCTTCGCGACGCCCATCGTGTTCGCGTTCGGTAACTACATCGTGCCGATCCAGATCGGCGCGCCGGACGTGTCGTTCCCGCGGTTGAACAGCTTCGCGTACTGGCTGTACCTGTTCGGCGGGACCATGGCCACCGCCGGCTTCCTCACCCCGGGCGGAGCGGCCGACTTCGGCTGGACCGCGTACACCCCGCTGAGCACCACCGAACACGCCCCGGGCGTCGGCGGGAACATGTGGGTGATGGGTCTGGCCATCTCCGGTCTGGGCACCATCCTCGGCGCGGTCAACCTGATCACCACGATCCTGACCCTGCGCGCCCCCGGCATGACCATGTTCCGGATGCCGATCTTCACCTGGAACATGCTGGTCACCAGCCTCCTGGTGATCCTGGTCTTCCCGCTGCTGGCCGCCGCGCTGTTCGCACTCGCCGCCGACCGTCTGCTCGGTGCCCAGGTCTACAGCCCGGACACCGGTGGGCCGATGCTCTGGCAGCACCTGTTCTGGTTCTTCGGGCACCCCGAGGTCTACATCATCGCGCTGCCGTTCTTCGGCATCATCAGCGAGATCATCCCGGTCTTCTCCCGCAAGCCGATCTTCGGCTACAAGGGCCTGGTCGCCGCGACCATCGCCATCGCCGGCCTGTCGATGAGCGTGTGGGCGCACCACATGTTCGCCACCGGCCAGGTGCTGCTGCCGTTCTTCAGCTTCCTGAGCTACCTGATCGCCGTGCCGACCGGTATGAAGTTCTTCAACTGGATCGGCACCATGTGGCGGGGCCAGATCAGCTTCGAGTCGCCGATGCTCTGGTCCATCGGCTTCCTGGTGACGTTCCTCTTCGGTGGTCTGACCGGCGTTCTGCTGGCCGCCCCGCCGCTGGACTTCCACCTGCACGACTCGTACTTCGTGGTGGCGCACTTCCACTACGTGCTCTTCGGCACGATCGTGTTCGCGGTCTTCGCCGGCATCTACTTCTGGTTCCCGAAGATGTTCGGCCGGATGCTCGACGAGCGCCTCGCCAAGATTCACTTCTGGCTGACCATGATCGGCTTCCACACCACGTTCCTGGTGCAGCACTGGCTGGGCAACGAGGGCATGCCCCGCCGCTACGCCGACTACCAGGCCATCGACGGCTGGACGACGCTGAACATGGTCTCCACGATCGGCGCGTTCATCACCGGTATCTCCACGCTGCCGTTCCTCTACAACTGCTGGAAGGCCTACAAGGCCGGCCCGGTGGTCGAGGTCGACGACCCGTGGGGCCACGGCAACTCGCTGGAGTGGGCGACCAGCTCCCCGCCCCCGCTGCGCAACTTCGACCGGATGCCGCGGATCCGCTCCGAGCGCCCCGCCTTCGACGCGAAGTTCCCCGAGCTGGCGGCCGGCCAGACCATCGCCGGCCCGCCCGAGGGTGGTTCCAAGCCCCTGACCAGCGAGTCCGACGGTGGCGCCAGCTACACCGAGGACGTGGCCAGCGACATCGACCGCCGCTGACCTCCGTACCCCGCAGAACGGGCGCCGCCCCCACCAGGGCGCGGCGTCCGTTCCTGTTTGCCTGCCCTCCCCCCGACACCTCGCCGGACGCCCTCCCCCTCCGGACGCTCGCCCTCCAGGGACCCCTGGCTCCCGCACCTCGCCCCCCGGGGACGCCTGGCTCCCGGCACCTCGCTCTCCGCACGCCTCGCCCCCAGCGCGTCAGCCCTTCCGAGTGTGGGCGTCAGGGCGGGTGGTCAGGCGGAGGTGGGGGTGAGGGGCTGCGGGGTGTTCTTGTCGGTGGTGGCGGTGGTGAGCGCGGCGGCGTCGTCGCGGCGGTGGCGTAGTTCGACGGGGAGTACGGCGAGGGTCACCAGGGTGCCGATCGCGCCGATGACGGCGAAGCCCCACAGCGGGCTGGAGGCGTCGATGACCGCGCCGGACAGTGGGGCGCCCACGGCCATGCCGAGGGTGACCGCGGAACCGTGCAGGCCCATCGCCTCGCCGCGGACGCTCGCTGGAGCGAGTCGGCTGACCGCGTCGGAGGTGGAGGCGAGGGTCGGTGCGCAGAGCACGCCGGCGGGGATCAGCGCCAGAGCGAGCAGCCACCAGTGTGAACCGCCCAGCCCGACCGGGATGGTGAGCAGGCCCAGCAGGCCGATCAGCGCGACCGGTGAGAAGGAGCGGCGGGCGGCGCCGTAGGCGAAGCCGCCCACCAGCGAGGCGATTGCCCAGACCGCGAGCACCACGCCGGTGAAGGCGGTGTCGTCGTTCTCCCGCAGTGCGGCGATGACCGCCACGTCGGTGCCGCCGAGGACCAGGGTGGCCGCGGCGCTCACCGCGAAGACGGCGATCATCCGGGAGGTGAGCCACTGCCGGCGGGCCAGCCTCGGCTGCGGTCCGCTGGTCGTCTCGCTTGCGCTGCGTACCGGGGGGTTGAGCAGCCACAGCACGGCACCGGAGACGACGATGCCGGCGCCGACCAGGTAGAGCGTGAGACGGGCCGAGATGGTGGTGACGCCGACCGTGGCGAGCGCCGGGCCGATCATGAAGGACAGCTCGACCGACATGGAGTCCAGCGCGTACGCCGGGCGTCGTTTCGCCACCGGCACCAGCGCGGCGATGGACTGCCGGATCACCGAGAAGATCGGCAGTGCCAGCAGGCCGGCCAGGAACGCGGCGGGCAGCAGCAGGGCGTACGAGAGCATCGGCGCGGTGGACCAGAAGATCGCCTCGGCCACCACGGTGAGGACCAGGACGGGCCGCAAGCCACGGCGGTCCACCAGCCGGCCGAGCAGCGGAGCACCGATCGCCGCGCCGACGGTGATCGCCGCGCCGACCAGCCCGGCCGCGCCGTAGCCGCGCCCCAGATCCTGTACGACGTAGAACGTCAGCGTGATCCCGGTCGCGGTCAACGGCACCCGGGCCAGGATCGCCACCAGCAGCAGCGACCGCAGACCGGGCAGGGCGAGCGCCTCCCGGTAAGGCTTCATGTTCACGTCGGTCCGTACCTCCGCCGGTCATCCTCGACCTGCGCGGCGGCGATCGCCAACGAATTAGCGCGTCATGCGGCTCTGATCACAGGGGTGCCGTGCGTGGTGATCCCGGCCCCCTCGAACGCCCGCAGCGCGACGTCGAGGGTGTCCGGAGCGACGGCGGCGGTCAGGTCGAGCAGCACGGTGGTGGCGAAGCCCTCCTGCGCGGCGTCCAGGGCGGTGGCGCGTACGCAGTGGTCGGTGGCGATGCCGACCACGTCGACCGAGTCGACCTGGTGCCGGCGCAACCAGTCGGCCAGAGTCTCGCCGTCCCCGGCATGGCCCTCGAAACCGGAGTACGCGGCGGCGTACTCGCCCTTGTGAAAGATGGCCTCCACCCGGTCGGTGGCCAACTCGGGGTGGAACTCCGAACCGGGGGTGCCGACCACGCAGTGCTGTGGCCAGGTGCTCACGAAGTCCGGCGGATCGCCGAAGTGCGCGCCGGGATCGACGTGGTAATCCTTCGTCGCCACCACGTGATCCCAGCGGTGCGGCTCGCTGGCCAGCAACCGGGAGATCCCGGCGGCCACCCCCGCGCCGCCGGCGACGGCGAGTGAGCCGCCCTCGCAGAAGTCCTTCTGCACGTCAACGATGATCAGGGCGTTGGCCATGGACCTGCTCCTCTTACTCGGTCGGTACCACGGTGACCGGAATGGCCGGGTCACCTGCGGAAAGCTTCAGTCCCTCCCACGGGATGGAGATCAGGCACTGCCGCAGGTGATCCCGCGACTCGTCAAGCGTCGGCAGGGCCACCGCCTCGCCGCCGGTCAGGTACGACCGTTGCAGCAGCCGGTCGTTCGGGTGCCGGTCCGGCACGCCCTGCGGGACGATGATCTCCTCGGTGGCGGTGCCGGTCGGCTTGTGCCGGCGTACGGCGACCTTGCGCCCGCCGATGGTGGCCTTCTGCTCGGAGCGCTTCACCACCGGACGTCCCTCGACCTCGACCAGCTTGTAGACCAGGCCGGCGGTGGGCGCGCCGGAGCCGGTCACCACCGAGGTGCCGGCACCGTACATGTCGACCGGCTCGGCGGCCAGCGCGGCGATGGCGTACTCGTCGAGGTCACCCGAGACGATGATCTTGGTTTCGGTGGCGCCGAGCGAGTCCAGCAACTCCCGAGACTGCTGGGCGATCACCGCCAGGTCACCGGAGTCGATCCGGACCGCCCGTAGCTCCGGCCCGGCCACCTCGATCGCGTTGCGGATGCCCTGACTGATGTCGTACGTGTCGACCAGCAGCGTGGTCTGGCTGCCCAGCGTGGCGACCTGCGAGGCGAACGCGGTCCGCTCGTCGTCGTGCAGCAGGGTGAACGCGTGCGCGGCGGTGCCGGCGGTGGGGATGCCGTACCGCTGACCGGCGGCCAGGTTGGAGGTGAACTGGAACCCGGCCAGGTACGCCGCCCGGGCCGCCGCCACCGCGGCCTCCTCGTGCGCCCGGCGGGACCCCATCTCGATCAGGGCGCGACCTCGGGCCGCGGTCACCATCCGGGCCGCGGCGGCCGCCACCGCGCAGTCGTGGTTGAGCACCGACAGCACCACCGTCTCCAACACCACGCACTCGGCGAAGGTGCCGGAGACGGTGAGGATGGGCGACCCGGGGAAGAACAACTCACCCTCGGCGTACCCGTCGATGTCGCCGGTGAACCGGTAGTCGGCCAGCCACGCGGCGGCCGGCTCGTCCACCACGCCGGTACGCCGCAAGAAGTCGATCTCGGCCGGGTCGAAGCGGAACTCGCGGATCAGCTCCATCAGCCGCGCGGTGCCGGCGACCACGCCGTAGCGACGTCCGGCGGGCAACCGGCGACTGAACACCTCGAAGACGCAGTGGCGGTGCGCTGTGCCGTCCCGCAGGGCGGCACTGACCATGGTCAGCTCGTAGTGGTCGGTCAACAGCGCGGGACGAAGGGTGTGCACGCCCTCAGCCTAGAGTTCAGGTGCTTGTCGTGCCGTCGTGCCCCGGGATCGTCCGCAATGCCGCCTTCAACTCCGCACGACCGTTGAGTCCGAGCTTGGTGTACACCCGCTGCAGGTGGTTCTCCACCGTCCGGGCGGAAAGGAAGAGTTGTTCGGCGATGGCCCGGCTGGTTTCGCCGTCCGCCGCCAGTCGGGCCACCTGCCACTCCCGCTCGGTCAGCACCGGCGTGGCCGCCCGCAGGGCCGGGGTCTGCACCAGGTCGCAGCAGCCGAGCAGGACGGCGAGCCGCTCGCTGGCCACGGCGATGTCCGGCGAGCGGCGCTGCCGCAGCAGGTGCACGGCCCCTGCGGCGGCCTCCGCGGCCGGCAGGGCCAGCCCCAGATCCATGAAGTTGTCGGCGACCGAGAGCAACTGCTCGGGTGAGCCCTCGACAGCCGCCCGCGCATGCCGGGCCAGCAGCGGGGGAAGATCCCCGTCGACCCGTTCCGACAACTCGGCCAACCGCTGGGCGACGGTACGGCGGTTGTCGTCGGAACAGGTCGGGCCGGTCGCCGCGCCGGCCTCGCCGAGGCGTACCAGGTCGTGCAGGGCCAGCACCTCGTGCCCGGTGAAACCGTCGGCACGCAACCGACCGACCAGGTCGTGCAGGTGTGCCACGGCTGCGGGCAGGTCACCGCCGACGGCGAGCGCCGCCGCCCGGGCCTGCTCCAGCCACGGGTACAGCACCGCCATGTTCGGCGCGTGGATCCGGTCGGCCTCGGCCATCGCCTCGGCCGCCTGCCGGGCGTCACCGCGCAGGGCGGCGGCCTGCGCCCGCTCGGCCTGGGCCAGTCCGGCGTACACCCGGCTGGTAGCCAGGATCGCGCAGGCGCCGAGCGCGGCCTGCAGGGCGGTGTCGCTGCGCCCGCGCAGCCGTGCCGCGTACGCCCGCAGGATCGCCAGATATCCGCTGCCGAGCCGGAAGTCACCCGCGTCGGCCAGGTCGGCGAACTCGTCCGCGACCAGCCGGTCGATGCCGGCCAGGTCGCCGGAGAGCGCCAGCCGGGTGCCCCGAGCCAGCTCCACCGCGAGTTGCAGGTACGGCATGTCCGCCCGCCAACTGGCCGCCTTCGCCTGGACCAGGTCCACCGCCGTGGCGCTGCGGCACAGCTGACCCTGCACGGCCTGAAGGTGGGCGATGGTGCACCGGGCCAGCTCACGCGCGGCGGTGCTGGCCGCCGGCCGGTCCAGGACGCCCTGCGCGAGCCGCAGCGCGGCCGGCGCGTCCAGCCGGTGCAGACGCATGATCCCCTCGAAGGCGCGGATCCGGGCCTGCGCGGCGAGATCGGTCAGGCTGGCGCCGCGCTCGGCGATCTCCTCCACCGTCGACTCCTGACTGAGCCCCCAGTAGCTGACCATGCCGCGGGCGGTCAGCCACCGGCTGAGCCGATCCTCGTCGTCGCTGTCGGGAGCGACGGCGTCGAGCACACCGAGCGCCTCGGCCGGCCGGTCGGCGAACATCAGGATGGTGGCCAGCAGCTCCGCCGCGTTGAAGCCGCCGTCGGCGTCGAGCGCCGCCCGCGCCAGCCGGGTCGCCAACGGTACGTCGTACCGGGCGAACGCCTGCCCGGCGGCGGCGACAAGCATCGACGGATCCTGCGCGGTGCCGGAGTCCAGTCGCCAGACCGCCACCCGCAGCAGATCCTCCCGCCGCCGTTTACCGACCCCCTCCAACAGCTCGGCCAGGTCCGCCTGCAACCGACGGGTCCGGCTGACCGGGCACTGCCGGCGTACCACCTCGCCGTAGAGCGGATGGGCCAGCCGGACGTCGAGCCGCCGGTCGGACTTGACCATCGTGATCAGCCCACGTTCCTCAGCGGTCTCCACATCGGTCTGACTGGCGGCCCGGTAGAGCAGTTGGAGCCCCAGCGGCTCGCCGAAGGCGACCAACTCGACCACCGTGCGCACCCCGGGGCTGAGCTGGCCGATCCGGATGTCGATCAGATCCGTGAGGCTGGGGGCGAGCTCCAGCCGCCCGGTCCAGGTCCAGATGCCGTACCGCCTGGTGAGCTCCTCGCTGCCCTGGGCGGCGTGCACCAGCTCGCGCAGCAGCAGCGGATTGCCGGAGCTGAGCCGGCCCAGCCGGTCCGACGAGCCGCCGTCGACCGGGCCACCGAGGATGGCGGCGAGCAGCCCGGCGGTCTCGGTCGGCGCCAGTGGACTGAGCTCGGCGTGCTCGACCAGCCCGTCCGTCCACAGTGCCCTGATCGGCAGCGGGATCTGCTCACCGTCGCGCAGCGTGCCTACCACGCAGGCGTTCTCGGAACGGGCCACCAGGTGCACCAGGGCCGCCGACGGCGGATCCAGCAGATGCGCGTCGTCGACCGCGAGCACGATCCGTCGACCGGCGGCCTGCTGCTGCAACACGTCGACCGCCCACCGCAGGATGCCGGCGGGCGAGAGCCCTTGCGGTTGCTCGACGGGAAGGACCTGCACCAGGCCACCGAAGGGCATCGCCGCGGTGGTGGCGCTGGCCGCGATCCACCAGACCGCGTAGCTCTCGGCGGGCAGGGCGGCCATGCCCTCCCGCAGCAGGCGACTCTTGCCGATGCCGGCGCTGCCGGTGAAGAACATCCCCCGTCCCTGAGGGCCGGTCACCGCCGCATGCAGGCGGTCGAGTTCCATCGTGCGGCCCACGAACCTCCACGGAGTCATCCGCGCAGCATATCGACGTTACTGCGCGTCGACCGGTAGCCCGACCGGGCGAAGTTGAGTAGTGCCACAGTTACCGCTGAGTACTCGATTTGTCTCGTACGCGACGCTGGCGGCCGTACTCTTCCGGCATCCGGATGTCGCCACCGGATGCTCACGCGGCCGGCGCTGCCGGTCGCCTTGCCACGGAGGCCGCCGCCTGATGAAGCCGGGCCCTCTCCATCACCTGGGTACGACCGACGGCACGCCGGGCCTATCGGGCACCGGTCCGTTTCCGGAACGGCTCGGGGTCAGCGCCACCAGCCCGCGCGAGCCGCTCGCGGTGATCGCCGTCGGCCCGGCCGGTGCCGGCCGCACCGAGGTGCTCGCCGCACTGCTGGAACTCGACGCCGGCATGCTCACCACCCTGGCCGGTAGCTGGCTGGTGGTAAGCCATGCCCTACAGCCTTCCCGGGCCGCCTTCGTGCCCGGCTACCGGCAGCCGCACTCGTACCGGGTGGACCTGCCCACGGTGGGGCCGGCCCTGGCGCGGCCGCCGCGCCGGGTCGAGTTGAACCTTCCCGAGCCGTTGCTGAAGCACTTCGCCCTGGTCGACACGCCGGACACCGGGACGATGGGCCCGGCCGGCGGACAGCTCCTGCTGGACGCGGTCGGTCGGGCCGGTGCCCTGCTCTTCGTGATCGCGGCGGACCAGTCCTTCAGCTCCGCCGAGTTGAACCTGCTCGCCGAGATCGCAGGAACCCCGGTGCGGGTCTTCTTCGCGGTCACGCCGGGCACCGGCAACCCCACGATCGATCCGGCCGCCGTCGACGCGTGCCGGGCCGCGCTGCTCGCCGCTGTGCCGGGACTGGCCGACGCCCGCTGGTTCCCGATCATCAACGGTGACGCGGCCGACCTGAAGCGGGCCATGGTCGCCTGGGCCGCCGACGAAGGGCTGTGCCGCGCCAGCGGCGAGCCGCCGGAGCTGCCCGGTACGCACGGTCGGGTGCCGGTGGTGGCGGAGCCGGGGGCCTGGTCCGAACAACTCGACCGGCAGTCGCGTGCGGCCGCCCAGCGGATCCGTCAGTGTCTGGCGCTGGAGTTGGCCAGGGTGCACCTGCGCGTGGTGCAGGACATCCTCTTCGGCGGCGGCTGCGCCGGCCTGCCCCAACTGGTCGACCGTGAGATGGAGGCATTGTCGCTGCTGGCCACCGCGCAGTGCGACCACGCCGTACGGGTGCTCGTCGACGACATCGCCGGTCGGCTCTTCGGCGGGCCGTTGGCGGCCGGCGTCCGGCAGCGGATCTACCAGGCCGTCGCCTGGAGCATGCCCGAGCACACTCCCGGACCGGAGCTGGAGCGAGTGCTGCTGATCACCAGTACCGCGGGTGTCGCGGGGCTGAGCGGCACCGCCGCGATCGACGCGCTGTCGACGTATCCCGGGCCGGCCCGCAGTGAGGTGCTTCCGCCGGTGGCGGTGGCGCTGTCGGGTGGCTGCTGGCAGCACTGGCGTACCCCGGCGAACAACGATTCGGACGCGGCCCGGGCCTGGGCCCAGCGCGCCCTGCGCGAGATCGAACTGGAACTGTCCCGAGAGGTTGCCCGCCGTTTC
Source organism: Verrucosispora sp. FIM060022 (assembly GCF_003977705.1). Classification (NCBI taxonomy): domain Bacteria; kingdom Bacillati; phylum Actinomycetota; class Actinomycetes; order Micromonosporales; family Micromonosporaceae; genus Micromonospora; species Verrucosispora sp. FIM060022. The sequence continues at coordinate 410,419 of NZ_RQIV01000003.1, read as the reverse complement.
GAGGCGATCCGCATTTCGCTCGGCACGGTGCTCTCCGATGCTGCCGAACACGGCATCCTGCTCGCCTGACCGCCCGTCGGCGCACCCCGTCGGCGGCCCCGGCGGGGTGCCTGCGGGTGCTGCCGGAAGGCGGTCCGGCGTTCCGGTTCCTCGGTTCCGCCGATCCGGTGGCACGATGGGGGGCATGGCGGCTCCACAGGTTGCACCGGTCGAGACTCCGGCCACCGACGAGGTGTCGGCTTCGGACCGGCCGTGGGTGACGATCGTGTGGGACGACCCGGTCAACCTGATGAGCTATGTGACCTGGGTCTTCCAGAAGCTCTTCGGGTACAGCCGGGAGAAGGCCGAGCAGTTGATGTTGGACGTGCACCACAAGGGCAAGGCCGTGGTCTCCAGCGGCGCCCGGGAACGCATGGAACACGACGCCGCGCAGTTGCACGCGTACGGGCTCTGGGCGACGGTGGACCGGTCGTGAGCATGTTCCGCCGTCAGGGCGACCGGTATGTCGCCAGCTTGGCCGTCGACGAGGTACGCGTGCTGCGCAAGGTCGCCTCCGAGGTGGTCGGCCTGCTCACCGACGGGTTCGACCACACCGATCCGGTGGTGTGCCGGCTGTTCCCCGAGGTGTATCCGGACGACGCGGCGGGGACCGCGGAGTTCCGCAGGTACACCGAAGGTGACCTGAAGACCGCGAAAATCGACCAGGCCGGGGCGATCCTGGCGGCGCTGCCCGGCGAGGGCGGCGGCGAGGTACTCCTGGACGCCGAGGCGGCCGAGGCGTGGCTGCGGGCACTCAACGACGCCCGGCTGGCGATGGGCGTACGGCTGGAGATCAAGGACGGGACGGACCTGGGCGCCGAGCTCGACGACGCGGTGGCCGAAGATCCCTCCTCCAGCCGGGTGTTCCAACTTTCGGTCTACGCATACCTGGGCTACCTCCAGGAATCCCTGCTCAACGCCTTGATCGAGTGAGTGTGACCCGCGCCGCCTCGCGGATCGCCAGCGGCGGGCGCTAGGCTTGGCGACGTGCTGACCATCGACCGGTCGATCGTTGACGCGATCGTCGCCCACGCCCGTCGGGACCACCCTGACGAGGCCTGTGGCGTGGTCGCCGGCCCGGTAGGCAGCGACAAGCCCACCCGGCACATCCCGATGGAGAACGCCGCCCGCTCGATGACGTTCTACGAGTTCGACTCGATGGAGCAGTTGCGGGTCTGGCGGGAGATGGACGATCGGGACGAGGAGCCCGTCGTCATCTACCACTCGCACACCGCCACCGAGGCGTACCCGTCACGTACGGACATCGCCTTCGCCGGCGAGCCGGACGCACACTACCTGCTCGTTTCCACCCGGGAACCGGACACCGAGGAGATTCGCTCCTTCCGGATCGTGGACGGGATGGTGACCGAGGAGCCGGTGCGGATTCTCGACGCCGGGGTGGATCCGCACGCCGTGCAGTCCTACATGTTCGGGCAGAGCCCGGCGACTGTCGACTACGAGTGTTCGGGCAGCTGATCCCAGCCCCGCACACCCTTTCCGGCACGTCACCGAGCACACCTGATCAAGGAGTAAGACATCATGGCCATCGAGGTTCGCATCCCCACCATCCTGCGCAGCTACACCGGCGGCGCGAAGGTCGTCGAGGGTAGCGGCGACACCCTGAACGACCTGCTCGCCGACCTTGACTCCCGGCACGCCGGGCTGCGGGCGCGGCTGGTCACCGACGCGGGCGCGCTGCACCGCTTCGTCAACGTCTACGTCAACGACGAGGACGTACGCTTCCTCGGCGCGCTGGACGCCAAGCTCTCCGACGGCGACAGCGTCACCATCCTGCCGGCCGTGGCCGGCGGCGCGTTCGGCTTCGCCGCCGCTGCGGCGATCGCGCAGCACGGCCGTACGCCCGTCACCGCCGGCTGAGGCGAGCTCGATGGCGCGGTACGAGAGCCTGCTGGACGCCTGCGGCGGCACACCTCTGGTGGGCCTGCCCCGACTGTCGCCGACGGTGCCCGAGGGGGCGCCGCCGGTGCGGCTGTGGGCCAAGCTTGAGGACCGCAACCCGACCGGCAGCATCAAGGACCGGGCGGCGTTGTTCATGGTCCGGGCCGCCGAGGCGGCCGGCAGGCTCCGCCCGGGCGACACGATCCTGGAGCCGACCAGCGGCAACACCGGCATCTCCCTGGCCATGGTGGCCAAGCTGCGCGGTTACCGGCTGGTCTGCGTGATGCCGGAGAACGTCTCCACCGAGCGGGTGCAGCTGCTCCGGATGTACGGCGCGGAGATCATCTTCTCGCCGGCGGCCGGTGGCTCGAACCAGGCGGTCGCCACCGCCAAGCAGATCGCCGGCGAGCATCCGGACTGGGTGATGCTCTTCCAGTACGGCAACGAGGCAAACGCCCGGGCGCACTACGAGACGACCGGCCCGGAGCTGCTGCACGACCTGCCGACGATCACGCACTTCGTGGCCGGGCTGGGCACCACCGGCACCCTGATGGGGACCGGCCGCTACCTGCGGGAGAAGGTCGAAGGCATTCAGATCGTCGCGGCCGAGCCGCGCTACGGCGAACTGGTCTACGGCCTGCGCAACATCGACGAGGGGTACGTCCCGGAGCTCTACGACGCCACCGTGCTCAACCGGCGGTTCTCCGTGGGCACCCGGGACGCGGTGTTGCGGACCCGGCAGCTGGTCGAGGTCGAGGGCTTGTTCGTCGGCTTCTCCACCGGGGCGATCCTGCACGCGGCGTTGGCCGTGGCGCACGAGGCGGTCCGTGACGGCCGTCGCGCCGACGTGGCGTTCGTGGTCAGTGACGGCGGCTGGAAGTACCTCAGCACCGGGGCGTACGGCGGCACCCTCGCCGACGCGGAGGAGGCCCTGGAGGGGCAGCTCTGGGCCTGACCCTGTGCGGAAAGTGACGACTCCGAGGGCCACCGGCGTACCGCCGGTGGCCCTCGTCCGTCGGCCTGGACTGACTGGCCACTCAGCCAACGTCGACTCGATCGGACGGCCGGGGTGGGTGTCACGTTGGTGACAACTTCCAGCGGATCATTCTTGCCTTCGCATCGGCGGGCGTAGGCTGCGCAGCGTGGCGTACGCGTCGGTAGTGATCACCGCCGGAGCGGTGGCCCGGAAGATCACCACCTACCGTGACAGCGAGACAACTCGATGCGATTGACCGTCCTGGGCTGTGCGGGCAGCTTCCCCGGACCCGAGTCCCCCTGTTCGGCCTATCTGATCGAGGCCGAGGACTTCCGGCTTCTGATCGATTTCGGCCCTGGCTCGCTGTCCACCCTGCAGCGTTACGCCGGGCTGCACGCCCCCGACGCCATCCTCCTGACCCACCTGCACTGCGACCACATCCTGGACGCCACGTCGTACGTGGTGGTGCGCCGGTACGCCCCGGACGGCCCGTATCCGCCGTTGCCGGTCTACGCCCCGGCCGGCGCCCCGGAACGGCTCGCCACCGCGTACGGGCAGGAGGGCGCCAGCGTCGAGGACGTCTACCAGTTCTACGCACTGGAGCCCGGCACCTTCCCGATCGGCCCGTTCACCGTCACCGTCGACCGGGTGCTGCACCCCATCGAGACGTACGGGGTGCGGCTGGAGCACGACGGCCGGGTGCTCTGCTACTCCGGGGACACCGCGCCCTGCGAGGCGTTGATCCGGCTGGCCCAGAACGCGGACACGTTCCTCTGCGAGGCGAGCTACCTCGACGGCGTCGACAACCCGCCGGATCTGCACCTCACCGGCCGGGAGGCGGGCGAGGCGGCGGCCAAGGCGGGCGTCGGTCGGCTGCTGCTGACCCACCTGGTGGCCGCCTGGGGCAGCGAGGCGCACACCGTCGCCTCCGCCTCCGCCGCGTACACCGGGCCGCTGGAAGTGGTCCGCCCCGGCGCCACGTACGACATCTGAGTCGCCGGACGGGCACCGGGGGACGGTTCGATCACGGCACCGCATAGGGTGCAGGCATGGCGCGACCTGACGGGCGGCAGCCCGACCAACTCCGTCCGGTGACCCTCACCCGAAGCTGGAGTACCCATCCCGAGGGATCGGTGCTTGTGGAGTTCGGCGCGACCCGGGTGCTCTGCACGGCGAGCGTCACCGAGGGGGTGCCCCGCTGGCGTCGGGGCTCCGGGCTCGGCTGGGTCACCGCCGAGTACGCGATGCTGCCCCGGGCCACCAACACCCGCTCGGACCGGGAGAGCGTCAAGGGCCGGGTCGGTGGGCGTACCCACGAGATCTCCCGGCTGATCGGCCGCAGCCTGCGCGCCGCCATCGACCTCAAGGCGCTCGGCGAGAACTCGATCGTGCTCGACTGCGACGTGCTCCAGGCCGACGGCGGCACCCGGACCGCCGCGATCACCGGGGCGTACGTGGCCCTGCACGACGCGGTCAGCTGGCTCGCCGCCCGCAAGGCCCTGACCGGCACCCCGGAGAAGGTGATGCACCGGTCTGTCGCCGCGATCAGCGTCGGTGTCGTCGCCGGCGAGCCGCGCCTGGATCTGTGCTACGACGAGGACGTGGCCGCCGAGGTCGACATGAACGTCGTCTGCACCGGCGCCGGTGACTTCGTCGAGGTGCAGGGCACCGGTGAGGCCGGCGTGTTCGCCCGCGACCAGTTGGACGCCCTGCTCGACCTGGCCACCGTCGGCTGTCTGGACCTGGCCGAAGCCCAGCGAAAGGCTCTTGGCTCCCTGTGAAGCGCGAGGAGTGAGCTTGCGAGCCCCGCAGTCGCGAACGAAAGGTAGCCCCTGTGAAGCGCGAGGAGTGAGCTTGCGAGCCCCGCAGTCGCGAACGAAAGGTGGTTCTCTATGAACAAGGTGCTGCTCGCCACCCGTAACCGCAAGAAGCTCATCGAGTTGCAGCGCATCCTCGACGGCGCGCTCGGCGCGCACCGGATCGCCCTGGTCGGGCTGGACGACGTCGAGGCGTACCCGGAGTTGCCGGAGACCGGGCTCACCTTCGGGGAGAACGCGCTGATCAAGGCGCGGGAGGGCTGCCGGCGCACCGGGCTGCCGACGATCGCGGACGACTCCGGGCTGGCGGTGGACGCGCTCAACGGCATGCCGGGGGTGTTCAGCGCCCGCTGGGCCGGTCGGCACGGTGACGACGAGGCCAACCTGCAACTGGTGCTCGACCAGATCGGTGACGTGCCGGACGAGCACCGGGGCGCCTCCTTCGTGTGCACGGTGGCGCTGGTGCTGCCCGGTGGCAAGGAGCATCTGGTGGACGGCCGGCAGCAGGGTCGGCTGCTGCGCGCCCCGCGCGGCGACGGTGGCTTCGGCTACGACCCGATCTTCCTCGGCGACGGTCAGGACCGCACCAACGCCGAGCTGACCCCGCAGGAGAAGGACGCCATCAGCCACCGCGGCAAGGCCCTGCGCGAACTGGCCGCCCTGGTCGCCAAGGTCCTCTGACCCCGCGAAGTCCGCCGCCCCGCGAAGTCTCGCTGAGCATCGGGATCTTGGTACGAAATCGCCCCTCCAGGGGCGCTGCCGTACCAAGATCCCGACGGTGCCGAGGTCCAGGGAGCTAGTCGAGGGTGCCGACCGCCTGCTCGATGGTGGTGCGGAGGGTGGGGGTGGCGACCACCTCGCGGGCGGCCTCCATCACCGGCGCGAGGAAGACATCGGGGCCGGGCTCGCCGGCGATCTCGCCGAGCGCGGCGATGGCGGCCCGCCCGGCGGGTGACGGGGTCAGCGGGGCCCGCAGTTGCAGTCCGCGTACGGCGGCCAGCAGTTCCACCGCGAGCAGGCTGGTCAGGTTGTCCAGCACGGTACGCAGCTTCTTGGCCGCCGCCCAGCCCATCGAGACGTGGTCCTCCTGCATCCCGCTGGTGGGCAGCGAGTCCACCGAGGCGGGCGCGGCCAACCGGCGGTTCTCCGCGACGATGCCGGCCGCCGTGTACTGAGCGATCATCAGCCCGGAGTTCACCCCGGCATCGGGGGAGAGGAACGCCGGCAGGTCACGGGAGCGGGTCACGTCCAGCAGCCGGTCCACCCGGCGCTCGGCGATCGCACCGACCTCGGCGGCGGCGATGGCCAGGAAGTCCGCGGCGAAACCGAGCGGGGCGCCGTGGAAGTTGCCTGTCGACTCGACCCGGCCGTCCGGCAGCACCACCGGGTTGTCCACCACCGACAGCAGTTCCCGCCCGGCCACCGTGCGAACGAAGTCCAGGGTGTCCCGGGCCGCGCCGGCCACCTGCGGGGCACACCGCATCGAGTAGGCGTCCTGCACCGCGTGAGCCACGTCGTCGCGGTGCGAGTCCATCACCGCCGAGTCCTGCAACAGCCGGTGGATGTTGGCCGCCGAGACGCCCTGCCCGGGGTGCGGGCGGATGGCGTGCAGCTCCGGCAGGAACGGCCGGTCCGAGCCGAGCATCGCCTCGATGGCCAGCGCGGCGGTCACGTCGGCCATGGTGAACAGATGCGCCGCGTCGTGGCTGGCCAGCAGCAGCATGCCGAGCATGCCGTCGGTGCCGTTGATCAGTGCCAGCCCCTCCTTGGCGGCCAGCTCGATCGGGGCGAGCCCGGCCTGGCGCAGCACGTCTGCGGCGGGCAGCCGCTGACCGTCGGGACCGAGCACCCAACCCTCGCCGAGCAGCACCAGGGCGCAGTGCGCCAGCGGCGCCAGGTCACCCGAGGCGCCCAGCGAACCGTGCTCGGGCACCCACGGGGTGACGTCGTGGTTGAGCAGGTCCACAAGCGCCGAGGCGACAAGCGGGCGGACGCCCGAGTGGCCCAGGGCCAGCGAGCGGACCCGCAGCAGCATCATCGCCCGGACCACCTCGCGGGGCATCGGCGCACCGACCCCGGCGGCGTGCGAGCGGATCAACGCGTGCTGCAACTCGGCGCGGCGTTCGGGGGCCACGAAGGTGTTGGCCAGCGCCCCGAAGCCGGTGGAGACGCCGTACACCGGGCGGCCGGCGGCCTCAATGCCGTCCACGATGGACCGACTGGTCGCCATGGCGTCCAGGGTGGCCGGATCGAGGACGACCTTGGCGGTGCCCCGGGCCACGGCGAGCACGTCGGCGGGACAGATCCCGGTGGGCTGGATGGTCACGGTCATCGCGGTACTCCGTTGTGCAGGACCTGGCGGATCAGAGGCACCCCCGGCCGGTAGGCCAGGTGCAGGTGGGACGGGGCGTCGAGGATGATCAGGTCGGCCCGGGTGCCGGGCCGCAGCACCCCGACGTCGTCGCGGCGCAACGCCCGCGCGCCACCGGCGGTCGCCGCCCACACCGCCTCCGCCGGGGTCATCCCCATCTCGCGTACGGCCAGCGCGATGCAAAACGGCATCGACGAGGTGTACGACGAACCGGGGTTGCAGTCGGTGGCCAGCGCCACTGTGACACCGGCGTCGAGCAGTCGACGGGCATCCGGGTAGGGCGACCTGGTGGAGAACTCGGCACCGGGCAGCAGGGTGGCCACGGTCGTCGTCTGCGGCCCGGCCGGTGTGTCGACGGCCGTCGAGGCCAGCGCGTCGATGTCGGCGTCGGTCAGGTGGGTGCAGTGGTCCACGCTGGCCGCGTCCAACTCCACCCCGAGCTGCACCCCCGGGCCGGGGCCGAGTTGGTTGGCGTGCACCCGCACGCCGAGCCCCATAGCCTGGCCACAGGCGAGGATCGCGCGGGCGTGGTCGGCGTCGAAGGCGCCCCGTTCGCAGAACACGTCGATCCAGCGGGCGTACGGTGCGGCGGCGGCCAGCATCGGCCCGCACACCAGCCCGACGTACTCGTCGGGGCGGTCGGCGTACTCGGCGGGGACCACGTGCGCGCCGAGGAAGGTGGTCTCCCCGCTGACCTCGGCGGCGATGCGCAGCGAGCGGGCCTCGTCGGCGACAGTCAGGCCGTACCCACTCTTGATCTCGATCGTGGTGGTGCCCTGCCGCAACGCCTCGGCGTGCAGCCGGCGCACGGTGGCGCGCAGTTCGTCGTCGGAGGCGGCGCGGGTGGCGCCGACCGTGGTGCGGATGCCGCCGCCGGTGTACGGCTGCCCGGCCATCCGGGCAGCGAACTCGGCGGCCCGGTCCCCGGCGAAGACCAGATGGGCGTGGCTGTCCACGAAGCCGGGCAGCACCGCCGCGCCCTCGGCGTCGATGCGCCGGTCGGCGGCCGGGGCGTCGCCGGTCGGACCTACCCAGACCACCTCGCCCTGCTCGACGAGCACCGCCGCGCGTCGCCGGATGCCCAGCGGCCCGCCCTCACCCGTGCCCGCCACATTGGTGACCAACTCACCGATGTTGTGGATCAGCAGACTACCGACGCTGTGCCCTCTTTTGTTCGCGACTGCGGGGCTCGCAAGCTCACTCCTCGCGCTCACGGTGCCTCCCATGTTCGCGACTGCGGGGCTCGCAAGCTCACTCCTCGCGCTCACGGTGTCACCTCCGCGATGGCGTCAGCCAGTTCCTGCGGTACGTCGACGGTGAGGTGGTGGCCGTCGCGGACCAGGACCCGGCCGTCCACCACCACCTGGGTGACGTCGGCGGCGCCGGCGGCGAACCAGACCCCGGCCGGGGCGACCCCGGCGGTTCGTACGCTGTCCAGCCGCACGGTGACCAGGTCGGCGCGGCCACCGACGGCGATCCGCCCGGCGTCGGTCCAGCCCAGCGCGGCATGTCCGGCCGCACTCGCCGCGTGCAACAGCTCCGCCGGGGCGAAATGCCCCCGCTTGCGGGTACGCAGCCGCTCGTCCAGTTCGACCGCGCGGGCCTCCTCGAACGGGTCGATCACGGCGTGGCTGTCGCTGCCCAGGCTGAGCGGGATGCCGGCGTCCGCCATCCGGCGGGCCGGGCCGATGCCGTCGGCGAGGTCCCGTTCGGTGGTGGGGCAGAGGCAGACCCCGCTCCGGCTCTCCCCGAGCAGGCCGATGTCGCCGCTTGTCGGATGGGTGGCGTGCACCGCGGTGGTGGCCGGGCCGAGCACGCCGTGGTCGGCCAGCAGCCCGGTCGGGGTCCGCCCGTGCACCGCCCGGCAGGCGTCGTTCTCGGCCGGCTGCTCCGACAGGTGCACGTGCAGTGGCGCGTCCCGCCGGTGCGCCCAGCCGGCCACCGTGGCGAGTTGCTCGGCGGGCACCGCGCGCACCGAGTGGATCGCCGCGCCGAGCCGGGCGTGCCTGCCGTCGGGGGTGAACGCGGAGACCCGGTCGGCCCAGCGCAGCGCGTCACCGTCACCGAAGCGCAGCTGCGAACCGGTCAACGGCTGACCGTCCACTGTGGCGGTCAGGTAACAGGTGTCCAGCAGGGTCAGCCGGATCCCGGCGTGCGCCGCCGCCTCGACCAGCGCCGCGCTCATCGCGTTCGGGTCGTCGTACGGGGTGCCGCCGGCACCGTGGTGCAGGTAGTGGAACTCGCCGACGCAGGTGATCCCGGCCAGGGCCATCTCGGCGTAGACCGCCCGCGCCAACGCCAGGTAGGAGTCCGGGTTCAGGCGGGCGGTCACCGCGTACATCTGGTCACGCCAGCTCCAGAAGTCACCGCGCCCACCGTGGGTGTGCCCGCGCAGCGCCCGGTGGAAAGCGTGCGAGTGGGCGTTGGCCAGGCCGGGCAGGGTCAGCCCCGGCAGCCGGACCGCGTCGGCCAGCACGTCGACCCCGGCGTCCGGTGGGCCGCCCGGCGACAGCGGCGTGACTGCGGTGATCCGGCCGTTGACCGTCTCGATCAGCACTTCCGGGGTCGGCGCGGCCCGTTCGGGCAACCAGGCGTACTCAGCGAGCCAGCGGGTCGACGTCATCGGGGCTGCCCCCTGTCGAGCGGAACCGTGTGCGCCATCAACCGATCATGACCCGACCGGGCGGTCGCCCGCGCCGGTTCGGTCACCGTGCTCAGCGACATGCCAGCTCCTCCAGCACCCGGGCCAGGGCGATCACCCCGGCGGCGCAGTCGACGTCGTCGGCCGACTCGGCGGGGGAGTGCGACACCCCGGTCGGGTTACGGACGAAGAGCATCGCCGTCGGTACGTGCGCCGCCAGCACCCCCGCGTCGTGGCCCGCGCCGGTGGGCAGCACCGAGGCGTCCAGCAGTCGGGCCAGCCGGTCGGTCAGCCCGTTGTCGAAAGCCACCAGCGGGGTCGCCGACTCCTCGGTCAGGGTGATCTCGGTGCCGTCGCGGCGGGCCCGCTCGACGGCCTTGGTGCGGACCGCCTCGACCAGGCCGGTGAGCGTCTCCGGTTCGGCGGCGCGGGCGTCCAGCCAGCCGGTCACCCGCGACGGGATGGCGTTTGTGGCGTTCGGTTCGACGGCCACCCGGCCGACGGTGGCGTGGGCGTCGCGCAGCCGGGCCTCCTTGTTGGCGGCGAGCACCGTGAAGGCGTACGTGAGCATGGGGTCGCGGCGGTCGGCCATCCGGGTCGTACCGGCGTGGTTGCCCTCGCCGGTGACGTCGAAGCGCCAGCGGCCGTGCGGCCAGATCGCGGTGGCCACCGCGACCGGCGCGTCCTGCTCGACAAGCGCGCGGCCCTGCTCCACGTGCAGTTCCACGAAGGCGCCGAAGCGGCCCAGCAGCACCGGGACGCCGCCCGCCGGTCGGGCGCCCAACGCCTCGGCAAAGCTCACCCCGGCCGCGTCGCGCAACGCGCCCGCCCGCTCGACGTCGATCTGCCCGGTGAGCAGCCGCGACCCCAGGCAGGGTACGCCGAAGCGAGCCCCCTCCTCCTCGACGAACGCGGCGACGACAAGCGGCCGGCTCGGGGTGACTCCGGCCGCACGCAGTTCGTCCACGGCCAGCCAGGCGCTGACGATGCCGAGCGGCCCGTCGTACGCCCCGCCGTGCGGCACCGAGTCGAAGTGGCTGCCGGTCAACACGGCGTCACCGGCGTCCGGGTCACCCCACCAGGCGAACAGGTTGCCGTTGCCGTCCTCGGTGACCGGCATGCCCCGCTCGTCGGCCCGCGTCCGGAACCACTCCCGTAGCCGCAGCTCCGGCTCGGTGAGGGCGTAGCGCAGGTAGCCGCCGCTGCGCGCGTCGCGGCCGATCGGCGCGATCTCGTCCCACAGCCTGCGGAACCTGTTAAGAAGGGGCCCTTCCTCTACCGTATGCGTTAACAAGGGGCCCTTCCTTACTCCGCCATCGGGATGCGGACGTCGGTGTGCGGGGTGGGGTAGCCGGCGTCGACGTGCCGGATCACTCCCATCGCCGGGTCGTTGGTGAGCACCCGCTCGATCTTCTGCCCGGCCAGCGCGCTGCCGTCGGCCACGCAGACCTGACCGGCGTGGATGGACCGGCCGATGCCCACCCCACCACCGTGGTGGATGGACACCCAGGACGCGCCGCTGGCGGTGTTGACAAGCGCGTTGAGCAGCGGCCAGTCGGCGATCGCGTCCGAGCCGTCGGCCATCGCCTCGGTCTCCCGGTAGGGGCTGGCGACGCTGCCGCAGTCCAGGTGGTCCCGGCCGATCACCACGGGTGCGCTCAGCTCACCCGAGGCGACCATCTCGTTGAACCGTACGCCCGCCTTGTCGCGTTCGCCGTAGCCGAGCCAGCAGATCCGGGCCGGCAGACCCTGGAAGGCCACCCGCTCGCCGGCCAACCGGATCCACCGCGCGAGGGACTCGTTCTCCGGGAACAGGTCGAGGATGGCCCGGTCGGTGGCCGCGATGTCGGCCGGGTCGCCGGAGAGCGCCGCCCACCGGAACGGGCCCTTGCCCTCGCAGAACAACGGCCGGATGTACGCCGGCACGAAGCCGGGGAAGTCGAAGGCCCGCTCGTACCCGCCGAGGCGGGCCTCGCCCCGGATCGAGTTGCCGTAGTCGAAGACCTCCGCGCCGGCGTCGAGGAAGCCCACCATCGCCTCGACGTGCCGGGCCATCGACTCCCGGGCCCGGTCGGTGAACTCGGCCGGCTTGGCCGCCGCGTAGTCCCGCGCGTCGTCCAGCTCCACCCCCACCGGCAGGTACGACAGCGGGTCGTGGGCGCTTGTCTGGTCGGTGACGATGTCGATCGGTACGCCCCGACGCAGCAGCTCGGGGAAGACGGTGGCGGCGTTGCCGACCACGCCGACGCTGAGCGCCCGACGGTCCCGTTTCGCCGCGAGCACCCGCTGCACCGCGTCGTCCAGGTCGTCGGCGACCTCGTCCAGGTAGCGGTCGTGCACCCGGCGGTCCAGCCGGCTGCGGTCGACGTCCACGATCAGGCACACACCGCCGTTCATGGTCACCGCCAGCGGCTGCGCACCGCCCATCCCGCCGCAGCCGCCGGTCAGGGTCAACGTGCCGGCCAGGGTGTCGTTGAAGCGCTTGGCGGCCACCGCCGCGAACGTCTCGTAGGTGCCCTGGAGGATGCCCTGGGTGCCGATGTAGATCCACGATCCGGCGGTCATCTGGCCGTACATGGTCAGCCCGAGTTGCTCCAGTCGGCGGAACTCCGGCCAGGTGGCCCAGTCACCGACCAGGTTCGAGTTGGCCAGCAGCACCCGGGGCGCCCACTCGTGGGTCCGCATCACCCCGACCGGCCGGCCCGACTGCACAAGCATGGTCTCGTCGTCCCGCAGGTCGGTAAGCGTACGCACCAGGGCGTGGTAGGACGGCCAGTCCCGCGCCGCCTTCCCGGTGCCGCCGTAGACGACCAGGTCGTCGGGGCGCTCGGCGACCTGCGGGTCGAGGTTGTTCATCAGCATCCGCAGGGCCGCCTCCTGCGGCCAACCACGGGCGGTGCGTTCCGGGCCTCGGGCGGCCCGGATGGGGCCGGGGGCTGTGTGGGTCATGGTGTGTCTCCTCCTAACCGAGGAACAACTGGCGACGGGCGGCGGAGGCTTCGAACGCCTCCAACCGCCGCTGGGTCTCGGCCGGGGCGGCGTCGCAGATCGCCTGGAGCAGCACCATGGCCAGGGTCATCGGGGCGGTGTGCAGGTCGAACACGAGCTGGGTGCCGACCGCGGCGGGCAGCACCACATCGGCGAGTTCGGCCGCCGGGCTGACCGGCGAGTCGGTGATCGCGACCACGGTGAGCCCGGCGACGCGCGCCTCGCGCAGCGCGTCCAGGGTCTCCCGGGGATAGCGGGGCAGCACGAGGGCCAGCAGGGCGCTCGCCCCGGCCTCGGCGGCCTGTTCGATGCGGTCGGTCAGCAGGCTGCCCCCGTCGTCGAGCACCCGCACGTCCGGGTGCACCTTCGCGGCGAAATACGCGAAGTAGGCGGCCAGCGGGGCGGCGGCTCGCAGCCCCAGCACCGGCAGGGGTCGACTGGCGGCCAGGAGTCGACCTGTCTCGGCCAACCGCTCCCGGTCGGTGAGCTGCTCGGCGAGCCGGTCCAGGTTGCCGATCTCGGCGCGTACCGCCTGTTGGAGTTCGTTGCCGGCGGTGGCCGGGCCGGGGGCGGCGGCGGTGAGTTCGCGCAGCCGTCGACGCAGTGCGGGATAGCCGTCATGGCCCAGCGCGACGGCGAAGCGGGTGACCGACGGCTGGCTGACGCCGGCCAGCTCGGCGACCTCGGCGGCGGAGAGGTAGCCGACGGCGGGGGCGTGCTGCACCAGGCAGTGCGCGATGCGTCGCTGGGTCGGGGTGAGTCGGACGCCGTCGAACAGGCCGACGACCCGTTCGGTCGGCGCGATGGCAGCCCCTTCATTCATTCCAAGATTGTGTGCATAAAAACTTTCACCGGGCAAGTGGTCGATCTCATGGCTCGTCGTTGAGCTGCGACTTCGCCGCGATGGCCCGGCGTGCGGTCACCGGCGGGGCGGCTGAGGTGCGGTGGCTCGGTAGGATCCGCACGGCGATTGAGCAGAGGAGTTGCCATGCAGCCGGACGGTCCCTACCGGTACACCCATCTGCTGGGTGGCTCGCCGGTCGGCAAAGCATGGGCGGCCCTCGACCAGCAGGGCCGGTTCGTGACCGTCGCCGTCCTGGACGCCACTGTGGCCGCCGCCCCCGGCTGGCGGGAAGCGTTCGCCGGGATCGTCAACCACCTCGCCCAGACCCCCGGCGGAACCCCCTTCGTGTACGCCGACTTCTCGGCGGCCGCCCCGTGGGTCGCGTACGGCCCGGAGGCCGGCCCGGCGGCGGAGAAGCTGTTCCAGGCGCTCGGTGTCGCGTACCAACCCGTGCCCCCCTCCGCCCCACCGGCGGTGTCCCCGCCCGTCTCCGGCGTCCCCCACCCGGTTTCCGGCGTCCCGCAACCCGTCCCCGGTGTGCCGCAGCCGGCATCCGGTGTGCCGCAGTCGGTCTCTGGCCCGCCGCAGCCGGTATCCGGTGTGCCGCAGCCCGTCTCCGGTGCTGCGCAGCCCGCGTCCGGCCCGCCGCAGTATCCGTCCGGTCCGCCGCAAGCGGTGTCCGGTCCGCCGCAGCCGGTGTTCGCGGCGCCACAGCCGGCCGGGCCGGTATCCGCGCAGCCGGTCTACTCGGATCCGGTCTCGGGCGCACCGGCCTCGCCCGGCTTCGGCCCCACCGTCGACGATCCGCTGCGGCACGACCCGTTCAGCTCGCCGGCCCGCCGGATCCAACCGTCGACCTCCCGCAAGCGTCAGGGCGGCCTCTGGATCGCCATCGCCGCCCTGCTGCTGGTGGCCGCCATCGGCGGAGGCGCCGGCATCTGGGCCATCTCGGCGGGCGACACCGACACCCCGCCGGTGGCCACCGCACCGACCGAAACCCCACCCCAGCCCGGGCTCAAGCCCTGGGCGGAGGCCACGCCCCGCAGCCCTGCCGAGCACGCCCTCGCCACCGCCGCGCCGGCCGTGGTGTTCCTTGAGGCCATCTTCACCGGCTACGTCCGGAACAAGCAGGACAACGCCCTGCTGCATCCCGAGCCCTTCACCTTCAGCCGTCGCTGCACCGGCGTCGTGATCAACCGCGACGGGCATCTGCTCACCAACGGCCAGTGCGTGGCGCCCACTGTGGACATCCTGCTCGAACACGCGCTCGGCTCGCTGGCCGACACCCTGGTCGCCGACGGCAAGCTGAAGGCCGGCGAGGTCGGCGGATATGTGCGGGGTCGTCAGGCGAGCAGCGCCTTCACCGGCCCGGATGCGGGCACCGAGCCGGCGGTCATCCTGCACGGACAGCTGAACGTGTCCCAGGGCGACCTCAAGGACGACCCGGCGATCCCGGGCACCGTGCTGCGGACGTTCACCCTGGAGGAGGGCAACCTCGCGCTGGTCAAGCTCGACCGGGCCGACCTTCCGGTCGCCGAACTGAACACCTCCGCCACCATCGCCGCGGGGACGGCGCTGCACGTTCTCGGCTACGCCACCACCGACGCGGAATACCGCTCCGCCACCTACACCGTGCGTTCCGCGCCGGTCGAGGTGACCGAGGTGGACATCGAGTCCTCGGTCTACCGGATCAACGCGGACATCGGGGGGTACTCACGTGGCGGGATCGCGATCGACGCGCAGGGGCGGGTGGTCGGGATGTTGGACAACGACCTGCTGGCGCCCGAACGGCCGAACCGCCTCGTGGTGCCGGTGTCGCGGATGACCAGGCTGCTCGATGCGGCCGGTGTGGCGAACCAGCTCGGCGAGCCGGACCAGACCTACCGCAGCGCTCTGGAGACCTACTTCGGCGGTGACGAGGCGAAGGCGGCCCGGCAGTTCGCCGAGGCCGCGGAGCAGTCCCCGACCAACGCGTTGGCGGCGGCGTACCGCGAGGCGGCCGTCGCCGCCGGGGGCGACACCGCCGAGCGGCGGCCCGGTTGGGCGGTGCCGGTACTCGTCGTCGCTGTCGTCGCCTTCCTGGCCGGGCTCGGGGTGCTGATCTGGTCCCGTCGACGGCCGAACCGGTAGGCGGCCCGGCCGTCGGCGATCCGGTCAGTCCTGCTTGACCGCGATCTCGCACACGTCGAGTACCCGACGCACGGCGCTGTCCCAGGTCAGCGACGACCGGTAGTGGGTGAGCGCACCGAGGCTGAGGTCGGCGTAGCGATCCGGCGTGGCGAGCAGGGCGGCGATCTCGTCGGCGTACTGCTGCGCGGTGGCGTCGACCGGCAGGAGGATCCCGCTGCGGTCATGCTGCACGACGTCCGGTACGCCGTCGACCGCACTGCCCAGCGACGGCAGAGCGTACGCGGCGGCCTCGGCGAACACGATGCCGAACGGCTCGTTGCGGGTCGGTAGCAGGAACAGGTCGGCATCCGCGTAGAGCCGTTGCAGCCGGTTCCGGTCCGCCTCGCGGTCCTGGTGCAGGAAACCGTGGTAGGTGACATGGTCACGTCGCCACGAGTCGTCCGGTGGCTGTACGCCGACCACGTCGAGATGCACCGGGATTCCCCGTCGGTGCAACTCGTCGGCGATCAGCACCGAGCGGTCCACACCCTTGCGTTCCCACTTCACCCCCACGGTCAGCAGCCGTGGTGGGTCGCCGATGCGCGAGCGCGGTCCCGCCTGGGTCGCGGTCAGGTTGGCGCCGAAGCCGATGCGGTGCAGCCGGGACGGGTCGACCCGGTACCGGGCGGCGGCGTCCTCGTACGCGACTGTCGACGACATGACCACTGCCGCCATCTGGCGCAGCGACTCACCCTCGACCGGTTCGACCTGGCCCCGGGTGCGGCCGGAGAGGTGCTGCCAGTGGGGTGCCCGCTCCACCCGCTGGGCGTAGGTGGCGTCGGTCCAGATCACCGCCGGGACGTCACCGGGCTCGACACCGAGGGTGTGCCAACCGAGCAGCAGCAGCAGATCGGCGTTCGCCTGGCGGGCCTGCGCCTGGATCTGCCGGGTCAGATGGCGCACCAGTCGGGGCTCCACCTCCCAGTTCAGCTTGTGTCCCGCCCGCTTGGAGGCCGCCGCGACGAGCTTGCCGGAGCGTACGAGCAGGGGCGACGGTTCATCGAGCACCACATGATCGACGTCCAGGTCGCGCATCGTCCGGACCACGTTGGCCGGGATCCCCGACCAGGTGTGGACGTCGTCGGCGCGTCCCTCGACGGCGGACACAGCGATTCTCATGGCGGGGATTCTGCCGCAGCGCCGTCGATGGTGCGGGCGCGGGCGGTCGCCTCGTTCTAGTCCTCGGGTTTGCCGAGAATCGGTGCCAGTGCCTCGTCGAACAGCGGAGTCAACTTGCGGGCGTACTCGGCCGTGACGTGGTTGCCGTCGCGTCGCACGACGACGCCGCCGACGAAGATCGGGCAGCGACCGGCCTGACAGAACCAGTCCGTGGTGGCGATGTGCCAGGTGCCCTGCCCGCCCCAGACCCGCCGGTCGGCCTCGGCGTACGACCGGTATTCGGCGTCGAGCCGCGACACGCAGTCCTCGGGGGTGGAGACCCGGGTGATGCAGCTCTTCGGATCCTTACCCGACGGTGGCGGTTGCAGGGCGATGACCTTCGCCGCGCTGGCGAGCCACTGCTCCCGGGCGAGGTGGGCGGCCCGTTCCCAGTCCGGCAGCGACGGGCGGCCGCCGACGTCGGCGAACCGTTGGTGGTAGGCGTTGCTCACCACCACCAGATCCGGCCGCCGGTCCTCGATGAACGCCCGTACCGTCCGCCGATGCCCCGGACAGGCTCGGGTGATGCGCTCGATCGGCGAGACGGTGTCGGCGGCGAGGAACGGGCAACCGGCGTACGTCAGATCCTGGACCATCCACCCCGCCGGCTCCAGGGACCGGCGCACCAGCGGCAGCCAGGCGCTGGCGATGGAGTCGCCGACGACCACTGCCAGCCGGCGCGGGCGCGGGCCCGTGACCGCACAGTCGTTGCCGTCCCGGATCGCCGGCCGGCAGCCCTGCCCGTCCCCGTCGGTGAAGCGCAGGCTGCCCAGTTCACCCGGGGGAGGAGTCAGCACCGGCCAGTCGTCGGCGGCCAACGCGGTGGCGATCTGCGCCGTCAGCTCGTCCTGAGAGGTGATCGCCACGGTCTCCGGCGGCTGCGGCGCAGGCGGGCGGGTCGCCGTCACCACGACCGCGGCCACCAAGCTGAGCACCGCCACCGGCGCGGCCCACCGACGAACCACCGTCGCCCTGGTCCGCCGGGTGGGCGTCCCCGGCTGCCGCCGCTCCAGCCAGGCCGACCGACGAACCGGATCCTCCACGAAGTGGTACGAGAGCACCGAGAGCAGGACCGTGCCGCCGAGCGTGAGGACCGCGACGGCCGTCGGGCCTGCGGGGATCACCGCGCCGATCAGGATGAGCAGCGGGAAGTGCCACAGGTAGAGCGAGTAGGAGATGTCGCCGACGTACCGGACCACCCGGTTGGTCAGCGGGAACATCAGCCGCTGCCCGCCGACACCCCCGGCGATGACCAGCCCGGTCGAGATCACCGCCAGCAGGGCACCGGGCACCGGGAAGGGCGACTCGGCGGTGATGGCGAGCACCGAGACGACCAGACCGGCCAGCCCCAGCCACTGGTACGCCGGACGGGCCGGCGCCGGTATCCGGGCCAACAGCGGCGCCAGCACCGCGAGCAGCGCGCCGACGCCCAGTTCCCAGGCCCGGGAGAAGGTCGAGAAGTACGCCACCGTCGGGCGATGCTCGACCTCCCAGAGCGCGAACAGCACCGAGCCCAGCACGACCGCACCGAGCACCGGACCCGTCACCCACCGGGCACTGCTGCCGTACCGGCCCCGGCGGGCGGCCAGGCCCAGCACCACCACCAGCAGCACCGGCCAGACGAGGTAGAACTGCTCCTCGACCGCCAGCGACCAGTAGTGCCGCAGCGGCGAGACCGGCCCGTCGCTCTGCCAGTAGTCCGTGCCGGTGGAGGCGAACCGCCAGTTGGCGGCGAACAGGGCGGACCAGATGGTGTCCCAGGCCGTCGACCTGACCCGGTCGCCGATGAACAGCAGCGACGAGGCGAGGAAGGTGCACCCGAGAACCAGCATCGCCAGCGGCAGGATGCGGCGTGCCCGTCGACGGTAGAAGTTCGCGAAGGAGATCCGACCGACGCGGTCGTGCTCGTCGAGCAGGAGGCTGGTGATCAGGAAGCCGGAGATCACGAAGAAGACGTCGACGCCGACGAACCCGCCGGCGGGCCGGCCGAGGACGTGTTCGAGGATCACCACCACTACCGCGAAGGCCCGTAACCCCTGAATGTCCGGACGGAACCGGGGCCGTGCAGCGGTGGGTTGCCGGGCGACGAAAGGTTCGCCCGGCACCGTACGCAAGGACGTGGCCCGGTCAGTCTCGCGCATCGGATGTGGCATGGCCGATGGGCGGTCGAGCGGCGGTCCGGCGCAGCCGGGCCAGCGGTCCCGGCCGGTCGGCACCGGCTGCCGAGGCGGCAACCGGAGCGGAATCCGTCGCCCCTGACGTGGACGTGATCAGGACCATCACGACGAAGATCCAGGTCAGTCCGTCGACGGAGAGCGGGTTCCAGACCACCTCGGTGAACGAGTAGACGACGAAGAGCGCCACCGGGGCCTTGGCGGTGAACGCCCGGCCGTCGGCGACCGGCGCGCGCAGCAGGGCGGCCAGCAGGAAGGTCAACAGCGCCAGGCCGACGAAACCACCGGAGAAGATCGCCAGTACGTAACCGGAGTGGAAGAAGTGGTACGGCGCTTCGCCGATGTCCCGCAGGTAGTACCACTTCGAGACGCCGACGCCGGTGGCCTCCGACCCGGCGATGTACTCCCGCACGTGGACCCAGATGTTGCCCCGGTTGCTCAGGGTGGTGCGGGACGCGCTCCAGGTCAGATACGTCGCCGTTGCGGCGGCCCCGACGACAAGCGCCGTGCAGAGGGCGAGGTTGATGTGCGGGTACGGCCGCCGCCGTTGCAGCAGCACGGCACCCAGCACCCACACGCCCGCCGCGGCGAGCGCGAGATAGCTGGTCCGGGACCCGGTGGCGACGATGATCAGCAGACCGAACGCCAGCACCGCCACCCGCTCCGCCCCACGTAGCGCGCAGGCGGCGGCGACCACGGTGAACGAGGCGATCAGGGCGACGTAGTTCTCGGAGTTGTAGAAGCTCTTGAACAATGCCCCCGCGACCGAGCACTTCTCCAACTGCCCGCCGGTGCAGGCCCGCCACGCCTGCCCGTAGACGGCGGTCGGGATGGTCAGCACCGACAGGACGGCCAGCCCGGCGTACGCCATCGCGCGCAGGCTCACCGTGGTGCCGGCCGCCATCAGCCAGGCCGCGACCAGGAGCAGCCCTGCGGTGGCGTACGCCGGCATCCTCGACCCGTACACGCCGTCACCGGAGAGGAGATCCACGCCCAGGCACCAGACGAGCAGTGCCGCGGCCAGCCCCAGGCAGATCCGCCGCCAGAACTCGGGCGGCGCCCACAGCCGCCGCCGGCCGACGGCCACCAGCCAGCCGACAAGCGCGAGCACCAGCAGGCCGATGAGCGCCGACGAGTGCTCACCGGCGATCGCGGGCGCGGCGTTCGCCAGCACCACGAACCCGAGGAACGCGACGGCGTTCGCGCCGCTGCCGAAGGCGGCCACGACGGCCCGACGCGCGTGGACCAGCCAACCGGCCGCCACGAGGCCACCCGCGCTGAGCAGGACGGCGAAAAGTGTGGTCACCTCAGACCCTTTCCATGGAATGCGGCGAAGGAGGTGCGCCGGCCCGGTCGCGGCGGACGGCGGCGGCGAGACAACCCCAGAGCAGTACGGCGAGCAGCGCGTCGCAGACCAGGCTGGACACCACCGCGCCCTGCCACCCGTAGACCGGGATGAGCCACAGGTTCAGCAGCGCGTTGAGCACGCCGATGCCGATCTGACAGATCGTCCGCCGGCCCTGCATCCGCGCCCCGGAGAGCGCGTCGGCGGCAAGGTAGTGCAGCGACTTCAGCACCAGCAGTGCGCTCAGCCCCTGGAGTGCCGGAATGGCCGCCTCGAAGTCGGGCCCGAAGACCAGCGGCATCATCCAGGCGAACGCGACGAGCAGCAGACTCACCGGCACGCTGAAGGCCAGGAAGCGCGGCACCAGCCGACGGGCCATCCGCAGCGCTTCCCGGGGGCCGTTGCGCCCTGCCTCGAAGAACCCGGGGTAGGCCACCGCGCCCATGGTCCGGGCGGGGGTGTACGCGAGATCGACCACCCGGTAGGCGGCGGCGTAGATCGCGGCGCTCTCCGGGGTGCCCAGGCGGGACAGCATGACCTTGTCGCTGTCGTTGTACACCGACTGGGCCGAGAGACCGACCGCGAACAACATCCCGGTGCGGGCCTGCCGCAACGCACCGCCGACGCCCAGGGACGCGACGGCGGCGCCACTGAGCCCGGCCAGGAGCACCGGCAGGCACACGACCACGGAGATCACCACGGACGTGGTGGCCCAGCCGCGCAGCGTGACCGGCTCGTCCGAGAGGGCCAGCACCGCTGCTCCGGCCAGCCGACAGACATGCAGCAGGGCGGGAATGAGGGCAGCCAGCATGATCCGGCCACGGACATGGAACGAGGCGGCCACGGCTTCGATGAGCCGCCAGGCGACCAGGTCCCCGAAGGCGAGACAGAGCAGGTCGACCAGGCCGATCTGCGCGCCCCAGATCGCCAGGCCGGCGGCGCTTACCAACACGGTGGCCGCCCCGCCGAAGACCGTCGACAGGAACAGGCCACGGCACAGGTGGCGGGGCCAGTCGGCCGGCGAGTCGGCGTAGTTCTGAATGATCAGGCTCGGCGCGCCGGCCGACGCGAAGGGCGACACCACCGCGATGAGGGCCGTGACACCGACGAACAGGCCGTAGGTGTCGATCGGCATTTCCCGGGCCAGCAACACGAACAGCACGCCCTGGGCGAGGGTACGCAGCAGGTTGCCGGTGAAGAACTTGCCGAACTTGCGCAGGAAGCTGTCGCCGTGACCGGCCGACCGGCGCGGGCCCGACCCCTGCGTACGCTCGCCGGGCGTGGACCCGTCCGCTTGTCCTGCCACGGCCGTCACCTCAGGGCCTCCACCCATCGGCGGCCCACCTCGGCCGGATCCAGTGCCGTGCGCCGGTTGTGCCACGCCTTCTCGAAGTCCGTGACGGTGGGCCGCTGGTCGCGGGTCAGGCGTACGACCGCGTCGGCGAGCGCGGCCGGTGAGGTGTCCCGGGCCAGGATGCCCGGCACGAACGTCGGGATCATCTCGTCCACGGCCGGCACCGGCAGGGCGGCAACGGGCAGCCCGGCCTCGGCGGCCTCCAGGAGGCTGAACCCGAACGTCTCGGCCCGGGACGGGTGCAGCAGCACGTCCGCCTCCGCGAGCAGCCCCGCCACCTGCGGCACCCGACCCAGGAAGGTGGTGCGCCCGGCCAACCCGAGCGCGGACGCCCGCTCGTGCAGGAGTTCACGCTCCGCGCCGTCGCCGGCGAGGGTCAGGTGGTAGTGCGCGGGTAGCAGCGCCAGGGCTTCGAGCGCGCCGACGTGGTTCTTGATCGGGCGGAACGCACCGGCGGTGACGAGCGTGATCCGCTCGCGGTCGGCGACCTCGCGGGGCGGCACGAACGGCTTGGGCGGCAGCACGTTCGGAATGGTCAGCACCGACTGCCCCGGGGCGAGTTGCCGTACGGTGCGCGCCACCCCGTCGGAGACGGCGACCACCAGCTGCGGCCGTAGTCCGTTGGTCCGGGCCAGCCGGGCGAGCGTGCGGACCCGGCGATCGAAGCGCAACCGTTCCGGCAGCAGCGAATGTTCCCAGCCGACGAAGCGGCGACCGGAACCGGCCAGGGCGGCACCGGCCGGCAGGCTGGCCCACAGGCCGCTCGCCACGATCCGGACGTCCGCCGGCAGGTTCCGCAGCCGACGCCGCAACGGCGGGACCGCCTCCAGCAGGCGGGTGATCCGGGTACCCAGCCCGAGGGTGTCGACTGTCAGATCGTCCAGGCCGGGCGGGATCGAGCGGGACAGCACGGTCGCCGAGACCTCGACGCCCTGCTCCTGCAAGGCCCGCATGAGCAGCACGGCGGCACGTTCCATGCCGTAGAGCGGCTCCAGCTGGGCCAGCACGAAGTGCACGCGCATCAACGGGTCCCGTCGGCCTGGAGTGGGTCGCCGCCACCCGTGGTCCGCGAGCCGCGCATCGCCACCCGCTCCAGCGCCGACCGGGGCACCAGCCCGAGCGCCGCGAGGACGGCGTTGCGGGCCGACGGGGGACGGTTGCGGCGGATGGCGCGCACCATCTCGCGTACGCCCTCGCCGTCGCGGGCCTGCACCGCGTAGCGCAGGGTCTGGGCGGCGATGAAGTCGGAGAACGTCTCCGGTGCCCACACCCCCTCCCAGCGTTGCGCCCAGTCCCAGGAGGTACGCCAGTCCGCGCTGGCCGAGATCGATCCCGGGCTGCCCACCGTGTAGATGGCGGTGGCCTCCTCGATCTGCACGATCTTCGCTCGCGGGATCCGGGCGGCCCGGACGAGCCAGTCCCAGTCCTGGTGCCGGGGCAGCGTCTCGTCCCACGGGCACTGTCGCGCCAGGTCGGCGGTGGTCAGCAGCGTCGAGGTGGGCAGCGACTGGCGACCGACCCCGAGGTGCCGGCGACGGAAGAGATAGTCCTCCGGCAGCGCGCCGTCGGCGATCAGTGTGGTCGGTACGGCGGTCGGTAGCGGGCTGCTCCCCGCCTTGCGTTGCAGCGTGCGGGAGGACACCACGGGCAGCCAGCCCTCGCCGGCCAGCCGTTCCAGCACCGGCAGTTGGGCCGCGAGCTTGTGCGGCAGCCAGGCGTCGTCGTCGTCCAGGAAGGCGATGTGGCTGCCGGGCGCGGCGTGCCGGACCCCGAGGTTGCGCGCGTACGAGCCCCGCCGGCCGCCGCCGGTGCAGACGATCTCGTCGATCTGGTCGCGCAGGTCTGTCACGCCGGTCGGCACCTCGGCCAGGTCGCAGACCACCACCAGATGTACGGACACACCCTGCTGGGCGCGGGCCGTGGCGACCGCCTCCGCGAGACTGGGGCGACCCGTCGTCGGGATGACCACCGAAACGTCCGGCATCGGATTCTCCAAGAATTGGGCTGGGCGCCACCATGCCGAGTGGCGGCGCGTACGGCGAGGACCGTCGATGCGCATGTCCCGAAGCCGATCGGAGCGGAGCCTACCGCCCACCCGAATCCGGGCGCTGACCGGTCGATCAGCGGCCACCACCGCGGAACACCTCGGCCACGGTTCGCAGCAGCACCTTGGCGTCCAGCCACAGTGACCAGTTCTCGATGTAGTAGTTGTCGAACCGGGCCCGGTCGGAGATCGGGGTGTCCCCGCGCAAGCCACTGACCTGGGCCAACCCGGTGAGCCCGACCGGCACCCGGTGACGCATGGCGTAGCTCGGGTACTCGGCGGAGAACTTCTCGACGAAGTACGGCCGCTCGGGCCGCGGCCCGACGACGCTCATGTCGCCCTTGAGGATGTTCCACAGCTGCGGCAGCTCGTCCAGGGAGGTGCGCCGCAGGAAACGACCGATGGGCGAGACCCGCCGGTCGTGCGCGATCGACCAGTTCGTCTGGGATTCGTGCTCGTTGAGCGGCCGCATGGTGCGGAACTTGATGATGTCGAAGGGCTTGCCGTGCCGACCGATGCGTTCCTGGCGGAAGAAGATCCCCCGGCCACCGTCGAGGAACGCCAGCCCCGCGCAGAGCAGCAGAATCGGGCTGAGCAGCAGCAACGCCGTCGCAGCGAAGATCACGTCCGAGGTGCGTTTGAGTGCCCAGTGCGGCCCCGACAGCGTCGTGTCACCGACCTTGACGATCGGGATGGCGCCGATGTGGTCACCGTGCGACCGGGACCCCCAGAGCCGGGGTGCCGCCCACAGGTCGCAGGTGGCGACCTTCGGGTGGCGGAGGATCTCCATCAGCACCAGTTCGGGGCACTCCGGATCGGCGATGATCAGCACGTCGCACTCGGTCAGCCGGACCAGGTATTCGAGTTGGTCGAGCGTCCCGATCAGGGGCGTGGTGGACGTGGCCGTCGCCGAGGGGCTGTCGACGTGGCCGACGAACCGCAGCCCGTACCGGGGATAGCGGCGCAGGAGTCGGGCCAGCTCTACGGCGGTCGGGCCGCTGCCGATGACGATGGCGTTGTGTTCCACCCACCGCTGCCGGCGGGCCAGCGTGGCGATCTCCCGGGTGAGCAGGCGACCGGCGAGCACCAGGACGGCGGCCACCGCTATGCCGCGGATGAACTCGACGAGGTATTCCGGGGAGTCGTGGCGCAGCGCGGCGATGATGACGACGATCGCCGCGGCGGCCAGCAACCGGCCGCAGAGGCTCGGGATCTCATCGAGGATGCTCACGTGCCGGCGGGCCTGGTAGAGCCCGCCGGCGGCGAAGATGGCCACGGTCAGGGCGGTCATGACCAGGGTGCCGCGCCAGTACTGCTGGTCGATCAGCAGTGGCGACAACAGCGCGGCGACGTCGACCGGTGCGGTCAACATCCAGGCACGCAGGCCCCGGGTGCGGGTCGAGGTGCGGGAGCCGGGGTAGGGAAGTACCGCCGTCGCGTCCAGGCCGGGGCGCGCGGTGTCGCCGTTCTCCGCCGGTGTCGATCCCGCATCGGCCGCGGTGCCCTCGTGCGGAGGGTCCCCGTCGTCGTCCGTTTCCGTCGACTCCGATCGGTGCCCCAGGCGGGGTGACCCCTCCTCACCGGGTGCGATGGTGGCCGGGAAACCCATGACAGGTTGCCTCGACATGTGTGGATCCTCCCCCGTGGAGTGACATCCGTTGACGCCTGAGAAGCCACCGGAGCGAACGCAGGATACGGCGGCTCCGGCGACAGCCGCCAGAGCCGCCGGAACAATTCATGCCCTATTTGCCTAGGTTGAGAATTTCTTTGACCGAGTCCCGCCGAACTGCGTCGTAGAAGTCCGCCGCTTTGTCCGAATCGTCGAATACCACGCTCTCGCTGCCGACCCGTCCGGTGCCCTTTGTCGGATTGGTCATGAAGGTCAGATCGTTGCCGCGCAGGCCTCGCAGGTCCATTGCCATGTCGACAAGGGACATGTCCTTGTCGACGGATACGGCGCTGGAGGTGGCGCGGACGAAGGAATTGAGATTGCTGGGATTTGTCAAAATCCCACCTGATGCGGCTTTGTCCAGAATTGCCTTGATGACCTGCTGCTGATGCTTGATCCGGGTGAAGTCACCGTCGGCGAACTGCTTGCGTTGGCGGGAGAAATCCAGCGCGGTCGCCCCGTCCATTCGCTGTCTGCCCTGCTCGAAGGTGCGGAAGGGTGGGTGGATCGAGGTGAACTTCTTCTCCGAGTTGACCTCGATGCCGCCGAGAGCGTCGATGATCTCGGTGAATCCGGCGAAGTCGACCATCAGCACATGGTCGATCCGAACCTTTGTGTACTGCTCCACGGTCTGCACCATCAGCGGCAGGCCACCCCAGGCGTACGCGGCGTTGATCTTCGCGTCGCGACCGCCACGCCCCTCCTTGGTGCGCGGGATCGAAACCCAGGTGTCCCGGGGAATGGAGACGAGTTGCGCCCCGGAACGGTCCTTCGGCACGTGGGCCAGGATGATGGTGTCCGCGCGGGAACCACCGGTGCTCTCCGGATCGCGCGAGTCGCTACCGAGGATCAGCATGTTCAAGGCGCCCGCTTCGACGACCTCGGGCCGGGTCTCCTCGGGTATGCCGTCGAACGCGTCGAGCCGCTCGATGTCCGACTCGACCGACTTGAGATAGAAACCGGCGGCCACCACTGCGCCGACCCCGACCAGTGCCAACACCAGCACGCTGATCAGCGTGATCCGCAGCCACCGTCGGCGCGGCTTCCTCGCCGTGGGGTCTGCCGCATTCTCCGACCCGTCGGTGTCCCCCGCCGGCAGTGTCTGCTCCGGGACGACCGTCCCGGCCTGCTCTCCACTCGACATGGGCGCGATGCTACTGAACCTGACGTATGCGGGCTGCCCCGGCGGGTCGGGAATAGCGCCGAGCGTCGGTCATCGTGTTACCCCGATGTTTCGGTCCGTCTGGTACAACCCACAAGTGGATGCTGTCAAGCTGCGTCGGGCCATCGCCCGGACCCGTCTCGCCCCCGTTGCCGCCTTTCCGAAGCGGCTGGTCACGGTGGCCCGTCACGACGCCAAGGTGCTGCGCACCTCGGCCCGATGGCTGCTCGCCTCCCGCGAACACCACAACTACACGTACGAGCTGACCAAGCTCAGCCGCAGTCACCTGGCCTGGTTCGTGAGCGTGGTGTGTGACCTGCCGGTCGCGCAGGTCCGCGGGTACCTGGACGAGATCGAGTCGGACGACGCGCTGCGCCAGCACATCGCCTCCACCATCGGCAGCGCCGCGCGCCGTGGCCTGGCCGACAAGCAGGTCCGGTACGCCCGGCGCATCGGGTGGTACGCCATCGTGCGCGCCCGCCGACCCGCGCACATCGTGGAGACCGGTGTGGACAAGGGGTTGGGCAGTTGCGTCCTGGCCGCGGCCCTGTTGCGCAACGCCGCCGAGGGCCACCCCGGTCGGGTCAGTTCCATCGACATCAACCCCGAGGCCGGCTATCTCGCCCGCGTCGCGCCCTGGTCCGAGGTGATCGACCTGGTCATCGGTGACTCGGTCGAGTCGATAAGCGCGTTGGACCAGCCGGTCGACCTGTTCCTGCACGACAGCGACCACAGCCGGGCGTACGAGAAGCGCGAGTTCGAGGCCGTCGAGCCGAAACTGGCCCCCGGGGCGATGCTGCTCACCGACAACGTCACCCACACCAACGTGCTGGCCCGGCACGCCGAGCGCACCGGCCGGAAGTTCCTCGCCTACCGGGAGACCCCGGCGAACCACTGGTACCCCGGGGACGGCATCGGCGTGGCATGGTGACCGGGTGCGGCTCAGTGAGATCAACACATACCCGGTCAAGGGTTGTCGCGGCCTGGCCCACGACGAGTCCGAGGTGCGGCCGTGGGGGCTCGACGGCGACCGGCGGTGGATGCTCGTCGACGCCGACGGTGTCGGAGTGACCCAGCGGGACACCACCGCGCTGGTCCGGGTGCACGCCCACCCCGAAGCCGGCGGCCTGCGGCTGAGCGCCGCCGGTCACCCGGACCTGCTGGTCCCGGAGCCGGTCGGCGTCCCGCCGGTGCAGGTGCGCACCTTCCGCCGCCGGGTGCTGCTGGTCGACGCGTTGCCCGCCGGCCCGACCGCCGACGCCTGGCTCGGCCAGGTGCTCGACCGGCCGGTCCGCCTGGTCTGGCTCGCCGAGCCGGCCCGGCACATCGAACCGGGCCGAAAGAAGCACGACCCGGGCGACCGGGTCAGCTTCGCCGACGCGTATCCGGTGCTGCTGACCAGCACCGCGTCGCTGGCCGCCCTGGGCGACTGGCTCACCGAGGCCGGCGCGGACCCGGTCCCGATGGCCCGGTTCCGGCCCAACCTGGTCGTCGACGGGGCACCCGCCTGGACGGAGGACGGCTGGGAAGGGCGGGAACTGCGGATCGGCGACGTCGCGTTCCGGGCCGCCGGCCCGTCGGCCCGCTGCCTGGTCACCACCACCGACCAGGAGACGGGGGTACGCGGCCGGGAGCCGCTGCGCACCCTCGCGCGGCACCGCAACATCGACCGTCAGCTGCTGTTCGGGCTGAACCTCGTGCCGCTGGAATCCGGCCGGATCAGGGTCGGCGACCCCGTCTTAGCTTTCGCTTAGGTCGCTTGTCCGGTATGGCCGTCGTCGGGCAGCATCGGTGCACGTGACCGACGGAACCGACGGCCCCGCCGCACGGACAACAGTCAGCCGTCCCCGCACGGGCCGCTGGCTGGCAGGCGGGGCCGTGGTCGTCGTCGCCACGCTCCTCGGCCTCACCCTGGCGCTGCGCTCCGGTGCCGCACCCGCCTGCGCCGCGCCGATCCCCCCGCAGCACGCCGCCGCGCCGCTGGCCCCGGCTGCTTTGCTGGCTCCGCCGGCTGCCGGCACCGTCGGCAAGGGCAAAGCGACCTTCTACGACTCGACGGGTACGGACGGCAACTGCTCCTATCCGACCGCCCCCGCCGCCCGGCTCTACGTCGCGCTCGGCCCCGACGAGTACGCCGACGGCGCGGCCTGCGGCGGATATCTCGACGTCACCGGGCCCAAGGGCACCGTACGGGTCATGGTCGCCGACCAGTGCCCGGAGTGCGCACCCGGACACCTCGACCTGTCCAGGGAGGCGTTCACCCGGATCGCCGACCCGGTGCGCGGCGTCGTCGACGTCAGCTACCGCCTGGTCGTCGACCCGCCGCTGACCGGCCCGCTCACCTTCCGAATCAAGGAGGGCGCGTCGCAGTGGTGGTTCGCGGTCCTGGTCGCCGGGCACGGCAATCCGCTGCGTGCCGTCGAGGTACGCCACGGCAGTTCGGGCAACTGGCGGGCGGCCAGCCGGCAGAGCTACAACTACTGGCTGATCGATTCCGGGGCCGGCCCCGGCCCGTTCCAGATCCGGGTCACCGACACCCGGGGCCACCGGGTCACCGCCGCCGGCATCCGGATGACCCCCGGCCAGGTCCAGCGCAGCACGGTCCGGATGTACGGCGGCACCTCGGGCGGGTCCACCCCCGCGCCCACTGCGAGCGCGGCCCCCAGGACGCCCTCGTCCAGCCCGAAGCCGACCGCCCGCGCGTCGGCACGCCCGAGTCCGTCCCCGTCCACTCTGGCCCCGGTTGACGTGTCTGCCTCACCGGCGGTGGTCGGTGCTCCGGACGGGGAGGCGGTGGCGCTCGCGTCGACACAGCCCGACGCGGGACCCCGAGGTTGCGCCTGACCGCCCCCGTATCCGCGGCGACGCCCGTCTGGATCTGCGGTCGACTGCCCGAAGCTGCGGCGGCGTGCCCGTTTGTGGTCAGGACCGACCTGGCGGGTTGCCCAGGTCAGAAGGTCGGGCCTGAGGTGGTCTGCTTGGCGGAGTCCTCGCTCAGGCCGAGCCACATCAGGATCTCGTCCCGGTCGTCGCCGGGGGCGACCCGGATCGCGCCGGGCCACCGGCCCACCTCGCGGTAGCCGAGTCGCCGGTAGAACCGGTCCAGCCCCAGCCCGTCGCGCACCGTCACGTGCAGTGCCGTCAGCCCGAGGTCCCGCCCGACCTGCGCGGCCTTACGCATCAGCGCGTCGCCGACGCCGCGTCCCTGGGTGTCCGGGTGGACCATCACCCGGGTGAGGACCCGCAGGTGCTGCTTCAGGTGGAACCGTGGGTCGGTGAAGATCGCCATGGCGACCAGTCGGTCGTCGTCGTAACCGAGCAGCAGTCGGTCCGGGCCGTCGGCGATGCCCGCGAGGGTCGGGTCGGCGATCGTCCGCACCTTGTCGGCGGTGACCGGTGCCACGAAGCCGACCGCGCCGCCCGCGTTTGTGACGTCCACCCAGAGCGCGACGATGTCGGCGCGCAGTTGCGGGGTGAGTTCGGGGTCGAGGACGAAACGCAGGGTCACCCGCACATCCTCGCCAAGTCGCCGGCCCGACGCCCGTGATCGTGATGCGCCCGACAGGGCAGAGGGTGTTGGTGCGGGAGGGGGGATTCGAACCCCCACGTCCTTTCGGACAATAGGACCTAAACCTACCGCGGCTGCCGTTACGCCACTCCCGCCGGCACTGGAGAGTCTAGGGCGTCGCACCGGCCCGCTGTCGAGGCCTCCGAGGGTGTGATCGACACCGTTGCGGCGAAGTGGCAGTGTCCCGGTCGGGCCGATACCACCACTGCGCCGTAACGGTGTCGATCACGCCAGCTCAGTCCAGACCGAGGTCGCGGCGCAGCTTGGCGACGTGGCCGGTGGCCTTGACGTTGTACAGCGCCCGCTCGATCTTGCCGTCCTCGTCGATCACGAACGTGGAGCGGATCACGCCGGTGACGGTACGGCCGTACGACTGCTTCTCGCCGTACGCCCCGTAGGCGGTCAGCACCGTCTTGTCGGTGTCGGCGACCAGCGGGAAGGTGATCGCGTCGCGCTCGCGGAACTTGGCGAGCTTCTCCGGCTTGTCCGGCGAGATGCCGATCACCTCGTAGCCGGCGGCCTGCAGCGAGGCGAGCGAGTCACGGAAGTCGCAGGCCTGCTTGGTGCAGCCGGGGGTCATCGCCGCCGGGTAGGCGTACAGGATGACTTTGCGGCCGCGCAGGTCGGCCAGGGTGACCTGGTCGCCGGTGTCGGTGGGGAGGGTGAACTCGGGCGCCGGGTCACCGGGGGAGAGGCGAGCGGGTGCGGTCATGGCCCGACCATACCGCCGGCCCGAGCCGACCCCGCCGACCGCCGGGCCGACCAGGCCGACCGGGCCGAGGGCACAGTCCGGCCGAGGCTCAACCGGGCCGACCGCAGGCTCCGGTGGACGCACGCCATTCCACCGGAATTAACACAACTGTGTTTTTGCAAGCTATTGGCAACAAGCTCGGGTGGGAAATAGGCTCGGTCTGCCGGCGAGCGCGGGCCCGCCGTCCCGTGGGAGGTCACGTGGAAAACCTGGCCATGCACATCTCGAACGGCATCATCAACGGTCCTGTCGCCGCGCTCTTCGCGGTGATCGCCCTGGTCGCGATGGCGGTCGCCGTCCACCGTGGACGGCAGGACCTGGACGACCGGCTGGCCCCGATGGCGGGCCTGGTCGCCGCCTTCATCTTCGCCGTGCAGATGCTCAATTTCCCGATCTTCACCGCCGGGGTCAGCGGCCACCTGCTCGGTGGCGCGCTCGCCGCCATGCTTGTCGGCCCCTGGGTCGGCGCGCTCTGCATCGCCGTGGTGCTTGTGGTGCAGGCCCTCGTGTTCGGCGACGGCGGAGTGGCCATGCTCGGGCTCAGCATCACCAACATGGGGGTGATCGCGGTCGCGGTGGCGTACCTGCTGATCGCGCTGCTGCTGCGGGTGCTGCCGCGTACCCCTGCCGGGTTGGCCGTCACCGCCTTCGTCGCCGCGCTGGTCAGCGTGGTGGTCGCGGCGATGGGCTTCGTCCTTCAGTACTGGCTCGGCGGCACCGCCGACCTCGGCGGCAACCTGGCCGGGCTGGCCGGGACGATGGCCGTGTCCCACCTGTTCATCGGCATCGGCGAGGGCCTGATCACCGCCACCACGGTGGTCACCGTGGCGAAGGTCCGACCCGATCTGGTGTACGCGCTGCGTGCCGCCCGTAAGCCGGTCGGACCGGCGTCCGTCCCCGCCGTCGGAGGTGTCCGGTGAAGCGTTTCTGGGGTTTCCTCGCAGGCGGGCTGCTGGTGGCCCTGCTGCTGGCCGGCGTGGTCAGCAACTTCGCCTCGCCGCACCCGGACGGGCTGGACTCCTCGCTGCGCGAGGGCTGCACCGTCGACGCCGACGGTGAGATCACTGGCGGCAGTTGCCCGGCCCAGCAGGAGAAGGAGCACGAGATCGGTGGGCCGCTCGCCGACTACGGCATCGCCGGTATCGACAACGAGCTCCTCTCCACCGGGCTGTCCGGCGTACTGGGCGTCCTGCTGACCTTCGCACTGGCCGGCGGCGCGTTCTGGCTGGTCCGCCGGCGCGGCACCGACCCGACCCCGCAACCGGTCGGCCCGACTCAGGAACCGCTCGACGCGGGCACACCCGCGTCGAGCCAGGGGTAGCGCCGGTGGGAGCCGGGCACGCCCACGTGCTCTACCGGGACGCCGACTCGCCGGTGCACCGGCTGCCACCGGAGGTGAAGATCGCGGCGATGGTGGCGTTCACCGTCGCCGTGGTCGCCACCCCCCGGGCGGCGTTCTGGGCCTTCGGCGCGTACGCCCTGCTGGTCGCGGTGGTGGCGGCGCTGGCCCGGGTGAGCCCTCGATGGCTGCTCACCCGGTCGGCGATCGAGGTGCCGTTCGTGCTGTTCGCGTTCGCGTTGCCGATCATCGGCGCGGGCGAACGGATCGACGTGCTCGGCCTCAGCCTCTCCACCGAGGGCCTCTACGGCGCGTGGAACATCCTCGCCAAGGGCACGCTCGGCGTCTGGGCGTCGCTGCTGCTGGCCGCGACCACCACCACCCGTGACCTGATCGTCGGGCTGGACCGGCTGCGCTGCCCGCAGATCATCACCCAGATCGCCACCTTCATGCTGCGCTACCTCGACGTGCTGGTCGGCGAGGCCCGCCGGATGCGGGTCGCGCGGATCTCCCGGGGCGACGACCCGCGCTTCCTGTGGCAGCTGCGCGGCTTCGCCGCCGGCATCGGCGCGCTGTTCCTGCGTGCCTTCGAACGCGGGGAACGGGTCTACCTGGCCATGCTGTCGCGCGGCTACACCGGGCGGATGCCGGCGGTGTGGCAGGGCGCCGGGGCGGCCACCACCGGGCAGTGGCTGGTCGCGGCGACCGTGCCGCTGCTGGCCGGCACCGTCGCCGCCACCGCCGCCGTACTGACATGATTCACGGTGTGGCATCGACCGCACCCAGCCTCGACGTCCGAGGCGTCCGGTACGCCTATCCGGACGGGCACGTCGCCCTGCACGGCGTGGACCTGACGGTGGCCCGGGGCGAGCGGGTGGCTCTGCTCGGGCCCAACGGTGCCGGCAAGACCACCCTGGTGCTGCACCTCAACGGCATCCTGAGCGCCACCGAGGGCAGCGTCAGCGTCGGTGGGCTGCCGGTGACAGGCGACCGGGCGCGGCTGGCCGAGATCCGGCGGCGGGTCGGCATCGTCTTCCAGGACCCCGACGACCAGCTCTTCCTGCCCACCGTCGCCGAGGACGTGGCGTTCGGGCCGGCCAACCTGGGGCTGCGCGGGGCGGAACTGGCCGCCCGGGTGGACGAGGCGCTGGCCGCGGTGGGCATGTCCGAGCATCGTGACCGGGCCCCGCACCATCTGTCCTTCGGCCAGCGCCGCCGGGTGGCGGTGGCCACCGTGCTGGCGATGCATCCGGAGATCCTGGTGCTCGACGAGCCGTCGTCGAACCTCGACCCGGCGGCCCGGCGGGAACTCGCCACCATCCTGCGCGCTCTGCCGGTGACCCTGTTGATGGTCACCCATGACCTGCCGTACGCGTTCGAACTCTGCGACCGGTCGGTGATCCTCGACGGCGGCCGGATCGTGGCCGACGGGCCCACCGCCGACCTGTTGGGCGACACCGACCTGCTCGCCCGGCACCGCCTCGAACTGCCGTACCCGTTCAGTCCCGCTCGGAACTGACCGTCGCCACGGGCACCGGGACCGACCTGGTGGCCGCGTGGCCGGCGGCGTGCAGCCGCAGGACTGCGGCGGCCAGCGCCCCCGCCCCGGCCCCGACGGCCAGGACCACAAGCACCCGGGCGAGCGTCGGTGGCCAGGGCACCGGCACGACGGACCGGGCGAGCAGGGCCGCGTTCGTCACCCCGGCGAACAACGCCAGGCAGGCCCCGGCCAACGCCAGCGGAAAGTCGGCACCGGTCCGACGGCGCACCGCCCACCCGCCGGCGGCGAGCGCGCCGAGCCCGGACAGCAGCGTCCACACCGGCCCGGTCAGTAACCCGAGCAGCATCGCGCCGACCCCGGTCGCCCCGGCGTCCAGCACCCGGCCGACCGCGAGCAGCACGGCCGCCACTCCGCCGACGGCCAGCAGACCGCCGAGGCCGGCCAGCGCTCGCCGGCCCGGGACCGAAGCCGCCGGCAGCAGGCCGAGCGCACCCGCCGCGAGCGCGCCGACGACCGCCACCACCCACCACGGGTACGCGTCCGGCGGCGGCACCCAGTGCAGGCTGCCCCGGATCTCGGCCGGCCCGTCCGGGTCACGCAGCGGCACCACCCAGTCGCGTACCCGGTGCTCCCGGTCGGGTGCGGCGCGGACCTGGGCGGGCGGTCCGGCCTCCCGCCACAGTGCCCGCTGGTCGTGCCAGCGGGCGGTCGAACCCGACTCGACCCGACGCCACTGCGGTGCGGCCGCCGGATCCACCTCCGGCGGCAGGACGGTCTCCCCGGCGATGGTGCGGTTCAGGTACGTGGCGGGGGAGCGGAGGTTCTCGTACACCCCGTCCGGTCCCACCCGCAGGTACGGCTCACCCGAGTAGCCGATCACCTCCACCGGCTGGTCACCGGTGTTTGTCAGCTCCAGCCGGGCACCCGCCTCGATCACCCGTACCGAAAGGTGCGGGCGGTCCGGGGCCACGGCGCCGATCTCGACCCGGTAGTCGGTCCCGTTCGGGGCATCGGCGCCGTGCGCCACCGCCGGAGCGGCGGTGGCGATCAGCGTGGTGACCAGGCCGGCGAGCAGCAGCCCGGCCCGGGTCAGCAGGGCACGGCTCACCGCCCGGCCGCCTCCACCGCGGCGGTGATGTTCTCCGGCGTCCACTCCCGCACCTGCTCACCGTTGACCAGGACGGTCGGGGTGCCGGTGACGTTGGCCCTGGTCGCCTCCTCGCTGACGTGCGAGGTCCACGGCTTGTACTTGCCGTCGCGCACGCAGCTGCCGAAGCTGTCGCGGTTCAACCCGACCTCGGCCCCGATGTCGATCAACTCGTTGTCGCTGAGCTGCGCGCCGTTCTCCGGCGGCTGCTTGTCGAACAGCGCCTTGCTGAACTCGGTGAACTTGCCGCCCTCGGCGGCACAACCGGACGCGGCCGACGCGCGGGTCGAGTACTGGGTGCTGGAGAAGCGGTTCAGGTAGGCCACCGGGTGGTACACCACCCGGGCCTTGCCGTCGCTGACCAGCTGCTCGATGGTCGCGCCACTGGTCTGCTCGAACTGCTTGCAGGCCGGGCAGAGGTAGTCCTCGTACACGTCGATGGTCACCGGTCCGCTGCCGACCACGATGCCGGTGCCGTCCTCGGTCGCCCCCGGCGGCGCGACGAAGGTTCCGGAACTCTGACTGGACCAGACGCTCCAGCCGATCAGGCCGGCGACCACCAGCACCGCAACCGCCCCGATCGAGACCCACAGCGTCCGCTTGCGCCGCCGTTCCCGGGCCAACTGCTCCCGGACCACGCGGGCCGCGTCCTTGCGCCCCTTGCGACTACTCATCCTCGTCCTCCACCGGTTCGCCCGTCAGCGCGCCGTCCACCGAGACGGCCGTGCGGGGCCAGATCAGCAGGAACCCGGCCAATGCCAGGAAACCCAGATCCCGGAGGATCTCCGGGAGATAGCTCGGGGTCTGCCCGGGCGGCAGCGCGCCGCCGGTGCCGAAGCAGCCACAGTCGATCGCCAGCCCGCGCGACCAGGCCGAGATGATGCCCGCGATGAAGACCACCAGCAGCGCCGCGGAGACCCCGGCGACCAGTCGGGTGGCCAGCCCGAGCAGCAGCAGTACGCCGAGCGCCAGCTCGACGAAGGGCAGCACCGCCCCGACCACCACCGACACGTCGTACGGCAGCACCTGGTAGGCGTGCACCGCCCGGCCGGAGGCGGCCAGGTCACCGACCTTCGTCGCGCCCGCGTACAGCCAGACGGCGGCCAGCCCGAGGCGGACGACCAGCCCGAGCCAGGGCAGCAGCTTCCTGTTCACCCGGCCAACGCCTCACCGACGGCGTTCACCAGTTCGCTGCGCGCGCGGGCGACCCGGGACCGGATCGTGCCCACCGGCACCCCCTCCACGGCGGCGGCCTCCGCGTACGACAGACCCAGCAGCTGGGTGAGCACGAATGCGCCCCGCCGTTCGGTCGGCAGCCGCCGGACCAGGTCGGCCGCACCGAACTGCCCGGCCGGGTCGGGGTGCGGCACATCGGTGTACGCGTCGGCGGTGAGCCGCTGGGCCAGCCGGCGTCGGCGGACCACCGTGCGCAGGTGGTCGGCGCAGGTCCGCCGGGCGATGCCGAGCAGCCAGGTACGGGCCGTGGAACGTCCCTCGAAGGCCGGCAGGGCGCGGAACGCCCGCAGGTACGTCTCCTGGGTCAGATCGTCGGCGCTGTCCGGATCGACCAGGGCCGCCGCGAAGCGCCACACCTCGGCCTGGGTGGCTCGGACGAAGTCGGCCTGGGCGGCCGGATCGCCGTCGCGTGCGGCCAGCGCGGCGACGGTGGCGAGGTCGGCCGTCTCCGGGCACTCCTGGGCGCGGCGGTCGGCCGCGTCGGAGTCGGCAGCGGCGCTGTCGCGTGGGGCGGGGATCACGACAACCCAGGTTACGCGGCAGCGCGTTGAGCAGCAGGGTCCTTCGGCCCTTCCCATGCAATGCGCCACGCCGGGAACTTTTTTCCCTCAGCGTCCGACTACCCGAGCATGACTCCCGGCCCTGAATCGGCGAGCATGGCCAGCATGACTGCCGCCCCTCGCCGCCGATTCGCCCGGCTGACCGCCGCCGCCGGTCTGCTGGTGACCGTCGTGGCCCTGCTGCTTGCTCCGGCGAGCCCGGCCGCGGCGCACGCCGTGCTCTCCAGTAGCAGCCCCGCCGCCTCGTCCGTGGTGCCGAACGCGCCGACCGAGGTGGTGCTCACCTTCAGTGAGCCGGTCCGCAAGGTGCCGGACAAGATCCGAGTGATCGCGCCGGACGGATCTCGGGTCGACCGGGGTGAGCCCACCTTCGCCGACAGTGTGGTGAGCATCCCCGTCGACAACTCCGCCGGCAACGGTACCTACCTGGTCACCTACCGGGTCATCTCCGCCGACAGCCACCCGGTCTCCGGGGCGTTCACCTTCTCCGTCGGCGCGCCGTCCGAGCCGCCGGTGGACGCCGGTAACGACAGTCGGGCCGACCCGGTGGTCAGCAACGCGGTCAAGGTCAGCAAGTTCGTCGGGTACGCCGGACTGCTCCTGCTGGTCGGCGCGACGCTTGTGCTCGCCCTGCTCTGGCCGCGTCGGCTGCCCCGGACCGCGCCGGCCCGGCTGGCCTGGATCGGCCTCGGGCTGGTCGCCCTGGCCACCGTCGCGACGACCCTGTTGCAGGTGCCCTACACCAACGGTGGCGGCCCGTTCGACATCACCGGTGCCGGCCTGGGCCTGGTGCTCGGCAGCACGTTCGGTGCCGCCCACCTGGTCCGGTTGGGTCTGCTGGCCGCTGCGGCGGTCCTGCTCCGGCCGCTGTTCGCCGGCTCGGTGGGCCGTACCGACCTGATCATCCTCGGGGTGCTCGGCGGGGCGGCACTGCTCACCTGGCCGCTGGCCGGCCACCCGGCCGCCTCGCCCGCCCCGGCGGTGTCGGTGCTCGTCGACGCCGTGCACCTGGGCAGCATGGCCGTCTGGCTGGGCGGCCTGGTGATGCTCGTGGTGTTCCTGCTGCCCCGGGCCGACGAACGGGAGTTGGGCGCGATCCTGCCGATCTGGTCCCGGTGGGCCGCCCTGGCGGTGTCGGCGCTGCTGCTCGCCGGCATCGTCCAGGCCCTGATCGAGGTGGCCACCCCGACAGCCCTGGTGAACACCACGTACGGCCGGCTGGTGCTGGCCAAGGTCGGGCTGTTCGCACTGGTGATCGCGGTCGCCGCGTACTCACGGCACCTGGTCCGCAAGCGGATCGCGGCCAGCCGCCCGGCACCGATGCGCCGGGCGGTCTGGATCGAGCTGGCCGTCACCGCGGTCGTGCTCGCGGTGACCTCGGTGCTGGTGCAGACCCCACCGGCCCGTACCGCCGGCGCCGACGTGGCCGGTGCCGAGAGCGGCTACTTCACCACCACCGTGCAGAGCAGCCTCTACTCGATGCAGATCGAGATGGCACCCGCCCAGCGGGGCAACAACTCGGTGCACTTCTACGCCTACACGCTGGACAACCAGCCGCTGCCGATCAAGGAGTGGAAGGCCACCGTCGCACTGCCGTCGGCAGGTATCGAGGCGATCGACGTACCGCTGCTGCCGCTGACCGACAACCACGCCACCGGCGAGATCAACCTGCCGTCGGCAGGCGAGTGGGAACTGCGGGTGACCGCTCGTACCACCGAGATCGACCAGGCCACGGTGACCGCCACCGTGTCCATCCGATAGAGAGGGTTCCATCGATGATCCGTCACCGGCGTACCGTGGGTGCCATCGTCGCCCTGACACTCGGCACCGTCGCCACGGCCGTGTTCGGTTTCGCGGCGCCCGCGTCGGCGCACGTGTCGATCAGCCCGAGCGAGGCGAAACAGGGCGGTTACGGCCGCTTCGCGTTCCGGGTGCCGAACGAGAGTGACGAGGCCTCGACCACCAAGCTGGAGATCTTCCTGCCGGAGAACGCCCCGGTCGGCTCGGTGTCGACCATGCCGGTACCGGGCTGGACCGTCGCGGTGGAGAAGCGCCGGGTCGACCCGCCGGTGCAGGTGCACGGCGCCGAGATCTCCGAGGTGATCTCCAAGATCACCTGGACGGCTGAGGGCGCTGCGGCGGCCATCGCCCCGGGCACCTTCCAGGAGTTCCCGGTCTCCATGGGCCCGCTGCCCGACGTAACCCAGATGGTCTTCAAGGCGCTGCAGACCTACTCCGACGGCGGCGTGGTGCGCTGGATCGACGAGCCGCAGCCCGGTGGCGAGGAGCCGGCCACCCCGGCGCCGGTGCTCACCCTCACCGCCGCGACCTCCACGGCGGAGCCGACCGACGCGCCCACCGCATCGCCCGGCGCACCCGCCCAGGCGGCCGAGGACGACGAGGACGGCAACGGGCTCGCGGTCGGTCTCGGCGTCGCCGGGCTGGTGGCCGGGCTCGCCGGGCTGGTGCTGGGCGGCCTGGCATTCGCGCGTACCCGACGGGCCGGCGGTCCCGGCCAGGGCGGCGAGGCGACGGCGGCCTCCTGACCCCCACCCCGCCCACCACGAGACCCGCCGGCATCCTCCGGCGGGTCTCGCCGTCTCCGCCGCCCTCTTCGTTCCTGCTGTCGTCGCCGTCCCGCCGTCCCGCCGTCCCGCCGTCTCCTGCCGTCCCCCGTCCTGCCGTCTCCTGCGGTCCTGCGGTCTCCGCTGGCTCTGTGGCTGGTGGTCCGACAGGTCTTCTCCGCGTGCCTGCCCGATATCCACTGACCAGCCGTTCGTCGTAGGTAAGGTCGGCCGGGTAGTTGACTACGGAGAGGGATGTGGCGGATGCGTTTCGTGTGGACGCTGGCCGGAATGTTGCTGCTGGCCGTCGGCATCACCGCGCTGGTCGGTGCCGCCGCGCTCGGCCTGCTGACCGGTCACGCCGACCCGGGCGGCACCTACGCGGCTCGCTTCGAGACCGTGCAGACCACCGGGCACGCGGTGGTGGTGACCGACCTCGACGAGCTGGTACGCCAGGAGGTGCCGCTCGCCGGCGTCGGTGAGGCCCGGATGCGACTGGACGCCCGCACCCATGACGGCCCGGCCTTCGTCGGCCTGGCCCCCGCCGACGAGGTACGACGCTGGCTGGCCGGCGCGCCGTACGCCGTCGTCGAGCGGATGGCGCTGGCCCGGGGCCCGCTGCCGGTCCGCCTGACACCGGTCACCCCGTCCGCCGACGAGCGTCCGACCCTACCGGCCGGACCCGGTGCGCAGACCTTCTGGACCCGCGCCGGCAACGGAACCCTGGAATGGACCCCCGACGAACTGGCCGGGCAGCGCCTCAGCCTGGTGTTGATGCGCACCGACGGTCGCGCCGACCTGACCCTGGAACTGCGAGCCGAGCTGCGACCCGGCTGGCTGGCCCCGGCCACCTGGGGCTCGCTGACCGCCGGCATGCTGCTGGTGATTGTCGCCGCGCTGCTCCTGCTACGCCCGGTACGCCCCCGCGAGGTGATCATCGTGGTCGAGCCGGACCAGGTACCGATCCTCGCCGGCCGCCTCGGAATCAGCTCGCTCAGCGGCCTCGGCACCCCGCCCCCGAACCGTTTCGCCGAGCGGCAACTCGTCGCGGTGGGCAGCACCCTGCCCGCCACCCGAGCAATAGCCCCCGTACCCCGCCCCCAGACCCTCGCCGACCTCCCCGCCCCCCACCACCCCCTACGCCCACCAGCCCCACCCCACTAACACCTTCCCCGGGCATGCCCCGCCCCGCTCGACGCCCGCCCCAGCCCTCGCAGCACCCCCTCGCCCCCGCGATCTTGCACTTTCCGTCGGGGCGAACGCGACATAAGCCGCGCCTCGGCGACTGAAAGTGCAAGATCGACGGGGCGAGTCGGGCGCGGGCGTG
This sequence comes from Verrucosispora sp. FIM060022, assembly GCF_003977705.1. Taxonomy (NCBI): domain Bacteria; kingdom Bacillati; phylum Actinomycetota; class Actinomycetes; order Micromonosporales; family Micromonosporaceae; genus Micromonospora; species Verrucosispora sp. FIM060022. The sequence continues at coordinate 369,776 of NZ_RQIV01000003.1, read as the reverse complement.
GCGGGCGCCGCCCTTGCCTCCGCCCGCCCTTGTCTCCGCGATCATGCACTTTTCGTCGGGGCAAAGAGGGCGTAAGGCGCTTATCGGCGACCAGGAGTGCAAGATCGACGGGGTGAGACGAGCGGGGCGCAACGAAGGGGGCTCTCCGTCCGGGGAGGGCTGGTCGAGCGGGGTTGGGATCGGGCGGGAGCGGGGTGAGTGGGGTGAGTGGGGCGGGGGTAGGTAGGTGGGGGGTGGGGTGGTTGAGGGTGGGTTATCGGGGGATGGGGGTTTTGGGGTGGGTGGTGGGGTGGGGGGATTTTGTGGGCTTGGTGCCGGTGCGGGTGCGGATGGGGAGGACGGCGAGGAGGAGCAGGCACAGCAGCACGTACGCGTTGCGTCCGACGAACTCCCAGGGGGTGTCGGTCGGTGTCGGGGCGATTCCCCAGTCGTAGAAGGAGACCACCCCGTACACGATGATGGCGCTGGTGCCGACGGCGACGGCGGCCAGTCGACGACGACGGCGTGCTCCCTCGGCGGTGCGTGGGTCGGTGCTCAGGGTCGCGTCGATCAGGATCACCACCGCCGGAATGAACCAGTAGATGTGGTGGGTCCAGGTGATCGGGCTGATCAACGCCGCCACCAGGCCGGTCAGGGTCAGGCCGGTGAGCGCGTCACCGGCCTGCGAGGCGCGTACGGCGCGCCACAGTCCGTACCCGACGATCGCCGCGACCAGCGGCAGCCAGATCAGGCGGCTCGGATCTTCCGGGGCGGAGAGTCGGCTCAGCAGCCCGAACAGTGACTGGTTGCCGGTGTAGTCGGTGCGGCCGACGCGGTCGGTGGCCCACAATTCGTGCGTCCAGAAGCGCCACGAGTCTCCGGGCGCGACCGCGGCGGCGAGCAGGGTCGCTCCGGCGGCGGTCGCGGCTGCCACGGCCGCGGCCCGCCACCGCCGGGTCGCCAGCAGGTAGACCACGAAGATGCCGGGGAACAGCTTGAGCGCCGCCGCCAACCCGATGCCCACGCCGGCCCACCGGCTGTCCCGGGGTACGGCGAACAACAGGTCGGCCAGGATCAGCACCACCAGCAGCATGTTGATCTGGCCGAAGGTGATGGTCTCCCGGGTGCTCTCCACCCCCAGGACGAACAGCGCCCCCACCGCCAGGGTGAACAGGTACGGCAGCCGGTGTCGGCGGATCACCGGGTCGAGCAGCCATTTCGTGGTGACCAGTACGCCCAACAGGGTCAACCCGGTGAAGATCGCCACCGTGACCCCGAGTGTGAGGTGGCCGAAGGGCAGCAGCAGAAGGGCGGCGAACGGAGGATAGGTGAAGTACAACTCGCCCTGCACCCGATCGGGCTGCACGTAGTCGTAGAGCGGATTGCCGGCGGACCACCAGTCCATCGCCGACATGTAGATCTTCAGATCGAAGAAGTTGTGCACCCTGCCGGGCAGGTAGAGGGCCGGTAGTGCCGCTGCGACAACCAACACGCTGAGTATCCGGCGGTCCCGGCGGGCACCAGGGTCCGCTACATCGACGGTGCGGGGTGTGGCGGGATCGGCGGGCACGGGAAAACCCTAGCGGTCGCTCGGCCCGGCGGCGTGCAGCCACGAGGCTTGGGCTGCGCGTAGGCTGTCCCGGTGGCTGATCTTCTTGTCTGGATCGACTGTGAGATGACCGGGCTGGACCTCGGCAGCGACAAGCTGATCGAAGTCGCCGCGTTGGTCACCGATCCTGATCTCAACGTGCTCGGTGACGGCGTGGACGTGGTGATCCATGCGGACGACGCGGCGCTGGACGCCATGCCGGAGATCGTCCGGACGATGCACGGCAAGTCCGGGCTCACCGAGGAGGTACGCCGCTCCACGGTCACCCTGGCCGAGGCCGAGGACATGGTGCTCGACTACGTCAGCCGGCACGTCAAGGATCCCCGTACCGCCCCGTTGTGCGGCAACTCCATTGCCACCGACCGGGGGTTCATCGCCCGGGACATGCCCCGCCTCGACGCCCACCTGCACTACCGCATGATCGACGTGTCCTCGATCAAGGAGCTGTGCCGGCGCTGGTATCCGCGGGTGTACTTCGGTCAGCCGCAGAAGGGCCTGGCGCACCGGGCCCTGGCCGACATCCGGGAGAGCATCCGGGAGTTGGAGTACTACCGGCGCACCATCTTCGTGCCGCTGCCCGGGCCGGACGTGGACACCGCCAAGGGCATCGCAGCCGGCCTCTGAACCACCCCGCAACCCGCTGGACGCGCTCGACAGTGGTGGGGGTATGATTTCTTCGCACCGCTCGGGCGCAGACCGGGCGTGGCGGCATGGTGGCTGTAGCTCAGTTGGCAGAGCACCGGGTTGTGGTCCCGGTTGTCGTGGGTTCAATTCCCATCAGTCACCCAGTCAGTGGATCAGATCCACAAGCTCAGGCCCCCTCTCGTAGGGGGCCTGAGCTTTTTGTGCCACCTCGCCGACCCGGTGCAGCACGTGCGGGCCGAGTGTCCAGGCCGAGCGGTGCTGCCGTACCAAGGTCAGACCATCTCAGCAGTGTGGTCCGCCCAGTCCTCCGCCTGTTCCAGTGCTAATGGTCTGACCACCTACCAATCATCGGCGATCTGGTCGGTCGTGATCCGCTGTTCGGTCGGCTGGTCTCAGGTGTTCGGTGTCCGCCGCATCAGCCGCCCGAATATCCGTCCTGACCTGCGGGAACTTTGGCGGTTGCGGATAACGAACGCGTCACGGAGTCTTACCTGACCTGAACTTTCCTCGGTAGGTTGCAGCAAGGCATGAGGTCGGACCTCATTCCTCGTGCCTCTTAGCTGACGAGGTGAGTTGACGAGTGCAGGAACCCGCCCCCCGGTACGCCGGATACCAGTCCTTCGACTACTTGACGCCGCACGTGGACTACAAGGTCTTCGAGCTGGCTCCGCAGCTCGGCCGCGTGCCGGAGCACGATCTGGGTCTCAACGCCGAGCAGTACGCCCGGGTGGCCCGGCTGCTCCGGGAGCACATGGCCATCTCGCTGCACGAGCACCCGAAGATCCTGCCGGCCGACGTGTCTCAGCTGCGCGACTACAACCGCACCGGCCGCAACTCCTTCGGCTTCGAGGGCCTGGCCCGCTCCGGTCTGACCGCGGTGTTCGACAACTTCATGAACGGCACCGGCTGCGTGACAAGTGAGCACGCCTGGAAGTGGGACGACGTCATCTACGACATCGGTCTGCGCTTCGCCGACATCGCCAAGCAGGACCACGTGGTGGTGGCGACCACGTTGGAACAGATCTTCGAGGCCAAGCGCAACGGCCAGATCGCCCTGGTGGCGGGTCTGGAAGCGGCCACGATGATCGAGAACGAGCTGGACCGGATCGACATCCTCTACGGCTTCGGCGTACGCCAGATGGGCATCGCCTACAGCCAGGCGAACATGCTCGGATCCGGCCTCTCCGAGGACCGCGACGGCGGGTTGACCCACTTCGGGCGGCGCGCGGTGGATCGGATGAACAAGCTCGGTATCGCCATCGACATCTCGCACTCCGGCGACCAGACCTCGCTGGATGTGATCGAGGCCAGTCGGGTGCCGGTGTTCATCACCCACGCCGGTGCCCGTTCGGTCTGGAACACCCCTCGGATGAAGCCGGACGAGGTGATCCGGGCCTGCGCCGAGCGTGGTGGCGTGATCGGCATCGAGGCCGCTCCGCACACCACCCTCTCGGCGGGCCACCCACACCATTCGATCGAGTCGGTGATGGACCACTTCACGTACTGCGTGGAGTTGGTCGGCATCGACCACGTCGCGTTCGGCCCGGACACCAACTTCGGTGACCACGTCGGGCTGCACGACAGCTTTACCCAGCACCTGGCGATCGGTAAGGCCCACGGGGTGGTGGACCACCCGCGGGTTCCGTACGTGAGCGGCATGGAGAACCCGGCGGAGTGCTTCAGCAACATCGTCGGGTGGTTGGTCACGCACGGTTACTCCGACGACGAGATCGCCAAGGTCATCGGCGGCAACATCATCCGGGTTCTTCAGGAGGTTTGGTGAAAATGGCAGTGAAGGGTCGTTGGCGGCTCGCTGTCGCGCTCGGCGTGGTGGCCACGCTGGGTGTGTCTGGCTGTGGCCTGAACGAGGACAACAACTCGTCCTCCAGCAACTCGTCGTCGGACACGGTGCTGCGGATCGGCACCACCACCGACGTGAGCAACTTCAACCCGCTCCAGTCGCTCAGCAAGACCGACTCGTGGATTCTCAACGCGATGTACCCGCACCTGCTGCGGATCGACGAGAACGCGAAGAAGTCCCCGGAGCTGGCCAAGGAGTACCGCTACGAGGACGACGGCAAGACCGCCGTCTTCGTGCTGCGCGACGACTTCAAGTGGTCCGACGGCAAGCCGGTGGTCGCCGACGACGTGAAGTTCAGCGCCGAGAAGATCATGGAGTACAAGCTCGGCAACGTCGCCGCCAAGCTGACCTGGGTCGAGTCGATCGAGGCCCCGGACGCGACCACCGTCAAGTTCAAGCTCTCCCAGCCGTACGCGCCGTTCGCCGAGGGCGTCGGCTTCTGGATGGCCGTCGTGCCGAAGCACATCTTCGAGCCGGCCGGCGACCTCTCCAAGTTCGCCAACGACTCGAACTGGGTCGGTGCCGGACCGTTCGTCCTGGACAGCGTGACCAAGGGCCAGCGCTACGTGATGAAGCGCAACGAGCACTACCCGCTCGCGCCGGGTGGCAAGGCCGCGGTCAGCCAGGTCGAGTACCGGGTCTACCCGGACGTGAACACGATGATGCTGGCGCTGCGCAACGGCGACATCGACCTGATGGGTACCCCGGTGCCGGTCTCGGCGGCGAAGACCTTCGAGGGCGACGACAAGATCAAGCTGCAGAAGGTCGGCGCGCTCGGCTTCGCCCACCTGACCTACAACATGAAGAACAAGTACCTCGCCGACCAGCAGGTCCGGCAGGCGCTGTCGATGGCGGTGGACACCAAGGCGATCATCTCCGCGGTGCTCCAGGGTGACGGCCAGCAGATGGCCGGGCCGATCTCGCCGATCTTCTCGGAGTACGACAACACCGAGCTCCAGCCGTACCCGTTCGACCCCGAGGGCGCGAAGGCCAAGCTCAGCGCGGCTGGTTACAAGGACGCCAACAACGACGGCTTCTTCGATGAGCTCTCCTTCGGCGTGGCCTGCGACCAGTCCAACGCCAACATCACCCGGGTGGTGCAGCTCTTCCGCGAGAGCGCGGCCAAGGCCGGCATCAAGCTGGAGAACGAGTGCGTCGAGCGCAACACCTTCCTCACCCGCACCAAGAACGGTGAGTACGACATCGACGCCTCGCAGTGGGGCGTGTTCGACAACCCGATGGACCAGCTGCGCAGCACCTACCTGTCCAGCAACCCGGGTGGCATCAACTACAACCTGCTCGAGTCGGCCGAGATGGACGCGCTGATCAACGACGCGGCCGGCACCACCGACCCCGAAGAGTTCAAGACCAAGATCAAGAACATTGACAAGGTCGTGCACGAGCAGGCGTACCTGACCCCGCTGTACGTGGAGAACTTCCAGTTCGCCTACAACGCCAGCAAGTTCACCGGCTTCGTCGCGTCGCCGTCGGACCTGCTCGGCATGGTCACCGCGTACTCGCTGGCCCAGGTCACTCCGGTCAAGTAACCCCCAACCAGAGGGAAAGGAGGGGTCCCCCGTGGTGCGTTTCGTGCTCAGCCGGGCATTGAAGGCCGTCCTGACCGTGTGGATCGCGATCACCTCGACGTTCTTCCTGCTCCGGCTGCTGCCGGGGGACCCCACGACCCTCATGGTCGAGGGCGACATGACGCCGGAGATGCAGGCGGCACTGCTCAAGACGTACGGCCTGGACCGTCCGTTGTGGGAGCAGTACGTGTCGTACCTGCGCGAGCTGGTCCAGGGCAACCTGGGCATCTCGTTCCGGCAGATCCAACCGGTCACCGACATCATCCTCGACCGTCTGCCCTGGACGTTGCTGCTGGCCGGCAGCGCGTTCGTACTGACCGTCGCGGTCGGCATCCCGATCGGCGTGACCGCCGCGGTCAACCGGGGCAAGTGGCTCGACCGGGCGCTGCAGGGCTTCGGCATCAGCGCCAACGCGCTCTTCGTGCCCAGCGTCGCGATCCTGCTGCTGGTCTTCTTCGGTGCCCAGCTCGGCTGGTTCCCGATCGGTGGGGCGATCGACCCGGACACCCGGGGACTGGGCGCCTACCTGAGCCTGGCCCACCACCTGGTGCTGCCGGTGCTCTCCCTGGTCCTGGTGCAACTCGGCCCGTACGCGCTGACGCTGCGGACCAACATGATCGAGGTCCTCGGTGAGGACTACATCCGGGCCGCCCAGGCCCGGGGCCTGTCGGCCCGCCGGCGAGTCTGGAAGCACGGTCTGCGCAACGCGATCCTGCCGGCACTGACCCTGATGGGCCTGCAACTGGGCACCCTGGTCGGCGGCGCGGTGCTGACCGAGACGGTCTTCGCCTATCCCGGGGTCGGCCGCCTGATCTACGAGGCGGTGGGTCAGCAGGACTACCCGGTGATCCAGGGGGCGTTCATCATGCTCGCCGTCACCGTCGTGTTCGCCAACGCCCTGACCGACATGCTCTACGCGGTCCTCAACCCCCGGATCCGCCTGTGAGCGCCGCAGCTGTGAGCGCGAGGAGTGCAGCGCAGCGGAGCCCCGCAGTCGCGAACGAAAGCGGACCCGTGCGCGTCCCCACCACCGTGAACGAAGGGAGGGTGCCGTGAGTGCCCCTGTGCTGACCGAGCCGGCACCGCCGTCGGCGCCGACGGCCTCCAAGCGGTCCTCCTTGCTGGGTTACCTGCGGCAGCCCACCGTGGCGCTGTCGGTGCTGGTGCTGCTGGTGATGGTGCTGATGGCGGTCTTCGCACCGTTGATCGCCGACGAGCCCAGCGGCGCCGGCCCGGATGTGTTGCAGTCGCCGTCGGGCGCGCACTGGTTCGGCACCGACGACCTCGGGCAGGACGTCTTCGCCCAGGTGGTCTGGGGCACCCGGACCAGTCTGGTGATCGGTCTGGCCGCCTCGCTGATCGCGATCGTGCTGGGCACCACGATCGGACTGGCGGCGGCGTACTTCCGGCCGATCGACGCGGTCGCCACGGTGATCACCGATGTGATGCTGGCGCTGCCCACCCTGCCCCTGATGATCATGCTGGCCGCGGTGGTCAGCCCAAGCGTGGTGACCCTGACCCTGATCATCGGGTTCTTCGCCTGGCCCGAGGTGGCCCGGCTGATCCGCTCGCAGGGGCTGGTGATCAGCGCGATGCCCTACATCGACGGGGCCCGGGTGCTCGGCGCCACCGGCTGGCGGATCGTCACCCGCGAGATCCTGCCCGCCGTCGTCTCGCTGATGATCGTCAGCGTGCTGCTCACCGCCTCCCGGGCGGTGATCTCCGAGGCCGGCCTGAGCTTCCTCGGCCTCGGCGACCCGGACGCCTGGTCCTGGGGGCGGATCCTGCTCAACGCCCAGCGCAGCGGCACGATCGCGATCGCCTGGTGGCAGACCCTCTTCCCGTCCCTGGCGATCCTGCTGCTGGTGCTCGCCGCGACCCTCGCCGGAATGCGGTTCAACGACTCCCGTGACCCCCGCCGCAACGGAGGCTGACAAGTGCGACTTCCCGACAGCTTCTACACAAGCGTCCGTACCCGACTCAGCGAGGCGCTCGACGAGCGTGGCCTGGACGGCTACCTGGCCACCTCGCCGCCGGAGGTCGCCTTCCTCAGCGGCTTCTTCTACATCGCCACCGAACGACCGGTCTACCTGTGGATGCCCCGCGAGGGTGAGCCACTGCTGGTCATTCCCCGCCTCGACGAGGAGTACGCCGCGCAGCAGGGCGTCACCATGCCGATGGTCAGCTACTTCGAGTACCCGGGTGTGGTCAGCGCCGAGGAGACCCTGGCCGCCGCGCTGTCACGGCCAGGTGGGGCGGGACGCCGCATCGGCGTGAGCGCCGGGGTGTCGGTGGCCGCGTTCCGGGCGTTGTCCGGGGCCATCGGCGGTGCGGAACTGGTCACCACCGACGCGGTGGCGAAGCTGCGGCTGTGCAAGTTCCCCGAGGAGATCCCGTTCCACGAGGCCGCCGCCCGGATCTGCGACGAGATGCTCGCCGCCGGGCGCGGGCTGATCGAGGAGGCGCTGGCCTCCGGTGGCCCGCTGCCCCGCGAGGACGAGATCGCCCGGCACGTGATCGGTTACGGCACCGATCAGATGTACGCCCACTACGACCTGGTCGTCTACACCACCAAGCTGGCCGGGGGACTCGTCTACGCCGGGCCGAACTCGGCGCTGCCGCACGGCCTGCCGACCCGTCGGCGGGTACGACCGGGCGACACCCTGATCCTCTCCCTCGGCGCGGCGGTGGCCAGCCGTTTCGTGGAGAGCGAACGGACATTCATCATCGGCGAGCCCACCGCCGAACAGGTGCGCTACTACGAGGCCGACCGGCAGGCGCAGGAGGTCGGCACCCAGGCGATGATCGCCGGCCGGACCTGCGCCGAGGTCAACAAGACCTGCCTGGACGTGCTGCGGGACCAGGGGCTGGGGGACTACATCCGGCACCGGCAGGGGCACGGCATCGGGCTGCAGAACCACGAGGCGCCGTGGGTCGAGGCCGGCGATCACACCGTGCTCGCCCCCGGGATGCTGCTCTCCAGCGAGCCCGGTGTCTACGTGCCCGGGCACGCGGGTTACCGCATCTCCGACACGGTCCTGGTGCAGCAGGACGGTCCGCGCCGGCTCACCGGCTACCCGCGCGACCTGGCGTCCAACATCATCGAGGGGGTCCGGTGAAAATCAACGGAGCGGAACTTGTCGTCGAGGCGTTCGGCCCCGAGGACGGCCCGGCGATGATCGTGCACCACGGCGCGCCGGGGCTGGGCTCGCGCAGCGAACCGAAGCGGTCCTTCGGCCCCTTCTCCGACCGGTTGCGGGTCATCGTCTTCGACGCGCGGGGCTCCGGCGAGTCCAGTGACGACGAGCCGTTCACCCACGAACAGTGGGTGGCCGACGTGGACGCGATCCGGGAGCACTTCGGCTACGAGAAGATCGTCATGGCCGGCGGCTCGTACGGCGGTTTCATCGCCATGGAGTACGCCATCGCGCACCCCGACCGGGTCTCCGCGCTGGTGCTGCGGGACACCGCAGCGGACACCGCGCACGACCACCTGGCGGTGGAGCGGGCCCGCAACACCGACCGTTCGGTGATCCCGGAGTGGGTCATCGACCGGATCGGCACCGGCCGGTTCGAGAGCAACGAGCAGCTGCGCGAGTACTGGCGGGCCATCCTGCCGCTCTACGACCACCAGCACGATCCGGCCAAGGACGAGGCGCGGCTGGCCGCCACCCGCTTCCACTACCGGACCCACAACGCCGCCTTCGGGCAGAACATGCCCCGGTACGACCTCAAGCCGAAGCTGCCCTCGATCACTTGCCCGACCCTGGTCACCGTGGGCCGGCACGACTGGCGTACGCCGGTGGAGGCCTCGCAGGTCATCGCCGACCTGGTGCCCCACGGTGAGCTTGTGGTCTTCGAGAACTCCGGCCACTCCCCGCAGTTGGAGGAGCCCGAGCTGTTCCAGCAGGTGGTGCGGGACTTCCTGCACCGAGCCGGAGTGCTGCGATGAGCCTGTTGGAGATCGACGACCTGCGGGTCGCGTTTCCCAGCCCGAACGGGCCGGTCAACGCGGTAAACGGGGTGTCGCTCGAAGTCGACTCCGGACGGACCCTGGCCATCCTCGGCGAATCCGGTTCCGGCAAGAGCGTCACCGCGCAGGCGGTGATGGGCATCCTCGACGTACCGCCCGCCACGGTCAGCGGATCGGTCCGGTTGCAGGGCCGGGAGCTGCTCAACCTGCCCCGCAAGCAGCGGGAGCGGATCAGCGGCGAGGAGATCGGCATGGTGTTCCAGGACGCCATGGCCGCCCTCAACCCGGTCTTCACCATCGGCCACCAGATCATGGAGGTGCTGCGGGTACGCCGGGGCATGTCCCGCGCCGACGCCCGCCGCCGGGCCATCGAACTTGTCGACCGGGTACGCATTCCGGCGGCCAGGGACCGGCTGCGCGACTACCCGCACCAGTTCTCCGGTGGCATGCGCCAACGCATCATGATCGCGCTGGCCATCTCCCTGGAACCGGACCTGCTGATCGCCGACGAACCCACCACCGCCCTGGACGTGACCGTGCAGGCCCAGGTGATGGAGCTGCTGGCGGAGATCCAGCGGGACAGCGGCATGGGTCTGCTGCTGATCACTCACGACCTGGGCGTGGTGGCCGAGGTCGCCGACGAGGTGGCGGTGATGTACGCCGGCCGGATCGTCGAGCGCGGCACGGTCGAGCAGATCTTCGCCGGGCCGGCGCACCCGTACACCGAAGGGTTGCTCGCCTCGATGCCCCGGGTGGACCGGCGCGACGAGCAGCTCTACGCGATTCCCGGCGCCCCGCCGAACCCTGCCCGGCTGCCCACCGGATGCCCGTTCCACCTGCGCTGCCCCCGGGCCACCGACGAATGCCTGGTGACCCTGCCGCCGCTGCACGCGCTGCCGGCCGACCGGGCCAGCGCCTGCCACCACCACGAGGAGGTGCTCGGTGCCACCCAGCGATGACGTGGTGCTACGGGTCGAGAACCTGGTCAAGCACTTCCCCGTCAAGGGACGCATCCCGTTCGTCTCCGGCGGGGTCGTCAAGGCCGTCGACGGGGTCTCCTTCGACCTGCGCCGCGGCGAGACCCTCGGCGTGGTGGGGGAGTCCGGCTGCGGCAAGAGCACCCTGGCGCGGATGCTCGTCGGGTTGGAACAGCCCACCTCCGGCGCGGTGCGCTTCGGCAAGTCGGTGGTGCACCAGGCCAAGGGGCGGGAGCTGCGGGCGCTGCGCCGCCGGATCCAGATCGTGCTCCAGGACCCGTACACCTCGCTGAACCCGCGCCGGACGATCCGGGAGATCCTGCTCCAGCCCTTCGAGATCCACCCGGACGTGCTGGACCGTCGACGCCGGGTCGAGCGGATCAAGGAACTGCTGGACCTGGTCGGCCTCGACGCCAGCCTGCACCTGGACCGCTACCCGCACCAGTTCTCCGGCGGGCAGCGGCAACGCATCGGCATCGCCCGGGCGCTGGCGTTGAACCCCGACGTGATCGTCTGCGACGAGCCGGTCTCCGCACTTGACGTCTCCGTCCAGGCCCAGGTGGTCAACCTGCTGGAACGCCTGCAGGACGAGCTGGGCGTGGCGTACGTCTTCATCGCCCACGACCTGTCGGTGGTGCGGCACATCTCCGACCGGGTCGCCGTGATGTACCTCGGCAAGCTGGTGGAGACCGGTCCGGAGATCGACCTGTACGAGTCGCCCAAGCACCCGTACACCAGCGCGCTGCTCTCCGCGGTGCCGGTGCCCGACCCGGCCGGCCGCCGACAACGGCAGCGGATCCTGCTGGCCGGTGACCCGCCCAGCCCGGTCAACCCGCCGTCGGGTTGCCGGTTCCGGACCCGCTGCTGGCAGGCCACCGACACCTGCGCCACGACCGAACCCCCGCTGGCCGCCGGTGCACATCCGGTCGCCTGCCACTATCCGCTGGCCGCGTGACGGCCGGCTACCCGTCCTGACAAGGAGAAGGTGTCTTGCTGCTAGATCCCGCCCCCCGGTACCAGGGCCACAGGTCGTACTCGTACCTGGAGCCGCACTCGGACTACCGGGTGTTCACGCTGGCCAAGGAAGTCGGTCGGGTGCCGGAGCACGACCTCGGACTGACCGACGCCCAGCGTGCGCGGGTGACCCGGCTGCTCACCGAGCACACCGCCATCTCGCTGCACGAGCACCCGGTGATCCTGCCCGAGGACGTCCGTGAGCTGCGTGCCTACAACCGGACCGCGCGCCAGCGCACCGGCTACGAGGGCCTGGCCCGCTCCGGCCTGACCGCCGTCTTCGACAACTTCATGGCCGGCGCCTCCTGCGTGACAAGCGAGAACGGTTGGAAGTGGAACGACCTCATCTACGCCCTCGGGATGCGGATGAGTGACCTCTACAAGCAGGACCACGTCTTCCTGGCCACCTCGCTGGCCGACATCCACGCGGCCAAGCGGGACGGTCGGCTGGCGCTGGTCGCCGGCCTGGAGTGCAGCAGCCCGATCGAGAACGAACTGGACCGCATCGACATCCTGTACGGCTTCGGCGTACGCCAGCTCGGCATCGCCTACAGCCAGGCGAACATGCTCGGCGGTGGGCTGTCCGAGAAGCACGACGGCGGGCTGACCCACTTCGGGCGGCGCGCGGTGGACCGGATGAACAAGCTCGGTATCGCCATCGACATCTCGCACTCCGGCGACCAGACCTGTCTGGACGTCATCGAGGCCAGTCGGGTGCCGGTGTTCATCACCCACGCCGGTGCCCGTGCGGTGTGGGACACCTCCCGGATGAAGCCGGACGAGGTGATCCGGGCCTGCGCCGAGCGCGGTGGCGTGATCGGCATCGAGGCCGCCCCGCACACCACGCTCTCCGAGGCGCACAAGCACCACTCGATCGAGTCGGTGATGGACCACTTCACGTACTGCGTCGACCTGGTCGGCATCGACCACGTCACGTTCGGTCCGGACACGATGTTCGGTGACCACGTCGGGGTGCACAACACCTACGCCGGTAACTACGCCCACGATGCCGGCAACCGGCCGGAACACCCGCGGGTGGAGTACGTGTCCGGCGTGGAGAACCCGGGCGAGGCATTCGGCAACATCGTCGGCTGGCTGGTCAAGCACGACTACTCCGACGACGAGATCGCCAAGGTGATCGGCGGCAACACGATCAGGGTGCTTGAGCAGGTCTGGTGACCTTCCGGCCGATCGGCCAGTGGGGCACCGACGAACTAAACTCCCTAGGCCGTCGACGGCGGGAACGATGAGGTGAGGGCGGATGGCTCGGCGCGAAACCGCGCTACAAGCGGCGCACGGCCGACTCCGGGAGCTGATCGGCAGTGAGTTCCGCTCGGGCGACAAGCTGCCCAACGAGCGGGACCTGGCCGAGCGGCTGGAGGTCAGCCGGGCCACCGTACGCGAGGTGCTCGGTCAGCTCGCGGCCGAGGGAGTGGTGACCCGTACCTGGGGGATCGGCACCTTCGTGCACGACGGCGCCGAGCGGGTGCCGGTGTCGATCAGCGACGTCACCGCGCTGCGGGACCGGATCACCGCCTCCGGCCACCGGCCGACCCTTCAGGACGCCGCAGTCAGCCGGGCCACCTGCCCGCCTGACTGCGCGAAGGTCCTGGGGTTGGCACCGGAGGCGCCGGTGTGGCGGGTCGACCGTCTCTTCGCCGTGGACGGCGTCCCCGCCGCCTGGATCCGTGACCACCTGCCGCTGAGCTTCGACGGCCGTGACCTCGACCCGTCCGGGCTGGTCAGCATCGACCTGGACATGTTCGAGTTCCTGGCCAGCGCCACCGGCATGCCGGTGTGCCGGGCCGAGATCGAACTCGCCGCCGTCCTCGCCGACGAGGAGTCGACGGCCCGGCTCGGCGTGGCGCTCGGGCATCCGTTGATCACCGCAACCCAGATCGGGTACGGCAGCAACGGCGCCGCCCTCTTCCACGGGCATTTCACGGTACGCACCGACGTGCTGACCCTGAAGCTCAGCCGAGGCGGGGATCCCCAGCCCACCCGGTGAGCATGCTGCTCCGACAAACGGCCCGACGCCCGGAATACCGGTGATTGACCGGTACCCCGGGCGTCGGCTCGATGGGGCGCAGCGGCTGGTTCAGCGCGGCAGGCTCAGGGGGCGGCGCTGGCCGAGACGTCCGGGTCGGCCGACTCGTCCTCGGTCGTCCCGTCGTCGGCGGTCTCGTCGTCTGCGGCTTCGTCCTCGGCCGGCTCGTACGGCAGGGCGCTGCCCTTGACGTACTGCTCCCAGCTGACGTTCCAGTCCGTCCAGCCGTTGCCGAGCTGCAGCTTGCGCTCGGTGCCCTTCACCACGATCGGGTCGCCGACCTTCGTGTTGTTGAACAGCCAGGCACCGTTGGCCATCGAGACGTTCACGCAGCCGTGCGAGACGTTCGTGGTGCCCTGCTGCCCCTCCGACCAGGGCGCGGCGTGGATGAACTCGCCACCCCAGGTCAGCCGCTGGGCGTAGTCGATCTTCGTGCGGTACCCGTCCTCCGGGCCCAACTCGTCGTACGTGTCGAAGACCGTCTTGCGCAGCTTCTCCATCACCACCATGGTGCCGCTGGACGACGGGGTGCTCTTCTTGCCCAGGCTCACCGGGATCGTCTTGATCGTCTCGCCGTCGCGGGTGACCACCATCCGCTTGGTGCTGTTGTCCACGGTCATGACCAGCTTCGGGCCGATCTTGATGTCGACGGTCAGGTCCGCCCGGCCGTACCAGCCGTCGCCCAGCGGCAGCCCACCGGCCTGCACCCGGTACGACACCTTGCTCCCGGCCTTCCAGAACTCCTTGGGCCGGTAGCGGACCTCGGTGGGGCTGACCCAGTGCCAGATGCCCTCCTGGGCCGGCGACGAGGTCACCGTCATCCGCCGCTGCACCTCGGGCCGGTACTTCTCCGGAATGGCCCGACCGAACTTCACGATCAGGGGCATGGCCACCCCGACGGTCTGGTCGTCACCGAGGAAGCTGGTGATCCGGACCTGCTTGCTCGGCTGCTTCATCACGGTGAACGCGCTGGTGGCGGTCACCGGAAGGCCGTCGTCCCCGGTCGCGGTGACGGTGGCGGTGTACGACTCGCCGTACGACAACGCCTTCGCCGGCAGCCAACTCTTGCCGTCCTTGGCCAGGGTGCCCTTGACCTTCTTCCCGGCGGAGTCGGTCAACTCGACCGAGGTCTTCTCGGCCTCCTGAGCGGCGAAGGTGATGGCCGTGGCCGCCGGCACGTTCTTCGCGTCCGCAGCAGGCTCGCTGATGGTCACCGACGCCTTGGCGGCCGGCTGATCGGCACCGCCCTGCCAGCCCGGCGCATTGCCGTCGCCCTTACCGCCGCTGCCCGTGCAGGCGGAGGTCAGCGCCAACGCCACGGCGAGCATCCCCGCGGCGAGCACCCCCCGCCGCCGGTTGCGCTGGTCCCGAACTCGCATGGTGTCCTCACAGTCGTGGTCCGCTGCCCATCCACATCACAGACGCATCAGCTCACGTACCCGTTGCAGAGGGTGAACCGAAACACCTGAAATCGGATGTCCGGATAGTGACATATTCGGCCCGGTCACAAAGCCGGACCGGCACCACCGTCCGGCACCGGCAGCGCGCTGCCCTTGACGAACTCCGCCCAGCTCAGATCCCACGCCGTCCACCCGTTCCCGGCTGCCAACTTACGCTCGGTGCCGGTGATGGTGATCGGGTCGCCGATCTTCGTACGCTCGAAGAGCCACCTGGCGTTCGCCATGGAGACGTTCACGCAGCCGTGGGAGACATTCTGCCGCCCCTGCACGTGCTCCGACCAGGGCGCGGCGTGGATGTACTCGCCACCCCAGGTCAACCGCTGGGCGAACTGGATGTCGGTGACGTACCGGTTCTCCGGGTCGGGATCGTCCATCGTGTCGAAGACCGTCGCCTCCTTCTTCTCCATCACCACCAGGGTGCCACTGGAGGAGGGCGTCTTCGTCTTGCCGAGGCTCACCGGCAGCGTCTTGATCAGCTTGCCGTTCTCGTACACCCGCATCTGCTTGTCGGAGTTCGTCACCTTCATCTCGAAGGCGGAGCCGATCTTGGCGGTGGCGGTCCGGTCGACGTTTCCGTACCGGCCGTTGCTCAGCGGGATACCGGCCAGCGCGATGCGTACGGAGATCTTCGTGCCCGGCTTCCAGAACTCGGGTGCCCGGTAGTACGCCTGGGTGCCGTTGCCCACCCAGTGCCAGGCACCCGGCTGCGGCGGATCAGTCTGCACGAACATCCGCTTCTGCACCTTCGCCCGGTCCTTCTTGGCGATGCCCGGGTGGAACTCCGCCACCACCGGCATCGCCACCCCGTACGTCCGGTCGTCGAACAGGTACAACCCGGAATTGATCACCGAGGCAGGCTTGGTCATCGTGGTGAAGGTGCTGGTGCCCTCGCTGACCGAGCCGTCCGGCTGGGTGGCGGTGACCGTGGCGGTGTAGGTGGTGGACCACTTCAACGGCGCCGACGGCACCCACGAGGAGCCGTCCGTCCGCAACTTGCCCTTGACCTTCTTGCCGTTGTCGGTGGTCAACGTCACCTGCGTGACCTTGCCCCCGTCCGGCAACTTGGCCCCGATCTCCGCGCTGACCGGACGGTCCTTCGCACCGTCGGCCGGGCTCACCGTCAACGGCGGCCCAGTTGTCGCCTCCGGGGTGCCCGGAGCCGACGAACCGGTCGCCGCCGGCTGCGTACCCTCCACGAACTGGGCCCCACTCGAATCGCTGCTGCAACCCGACAACGCCAGCGACGCCACCAGGCCCAGAACGCCCAGTAACGTCCCGGTCCGCGCGAACCTGCCCATCCCCACCCCTGTCTCACGCACCTGGCGGACATCGTGCCGTACCAGAGCCATCCGGCATCAGCCCGTCCCAAGTCTTGTGCGTGCTTGGTGCCGAATGTCCGCACAAGGTTGGCCGAAGGGATGACCCGGGTATCGGATTGGAACCCGGATCGCGGACCGTGCTAATGTCCTCCCCGTTGCCAACGAGCGCCGCTAGCTCAACTGGCAGAGCAGCGGACTCTTAATCCGCGGGTTCGGGGTTCGAGTCCCTGGCGGCGCACCACCTCTGATCAGGCCGCATAGCCAACTGGCTATGCGGCCTTGATCATGAGTGGGGCCCGGATGGGACCCCACCAGCGCGGATCGTCGGGTGGAAGACCTCCGACCGCTGCGACACGACCTGATCCTCGCCGCCGTCGATAACGGCGCTGGTACAACAGCTGACGCTACGCCGTCCGGGGCTCGACATCGTGGGCGGCCCGCGCTGCGCGTGACAGTGGTGTTCATAGTCAGCCTCCTTTGTCCGGCGGAGCACCGAAATCGGCCCGCAGAGCGTGTGCTCTGCGGGCCGATCGCGTCGCCTTATCGGGAATAAGGCAGGGAAAGGCCCCCTGTCGAACAACGGGGACCCGGGGTAGGGGCCTCGTCTGTGAGTCGGAACGGATAGCCGGTGACCATGGCTCGCAGCTCCGCCCAGGGTGACATTTCAAACTTCATTGACACCATTGCATGAAATCTGGCGATTCCGCCGGAAGGGTTGTGAACCCGCAGCCTTCCCGCCTTCGCTGCCGAGGAACCTGCCCCGCCTGCTGCGGGTCGAGGCGGAGTTCGGTCAAAGTGGCGGTGTTGCGGGTGCGCCGACAGCGTTGAGGCATTGACATTGATCACGCTGTCCGGCAAACTTTCCGCAGTCGCCTCGGTGCAGGCGCTGGACCCCTTGTTGCAAGTTTGTTTCCGAGTAGCAAACGTAGACGGGTCCGCGTCCCCTCAATGATGGAGGGGATTGCGTAGATCCTCGTAACAGTTTTGGGACGTCGATGGTTCCGTCGCACTGCCGGGGTTCTCGCGTGCCTGCGGGCGGATTTATGCCGCTCGTACGTCGCGGTGCCGACTCGTCTTCGAAGGCCGGGTGTGGTAATCGTGCCCAATACGGTCGATCCCGGCCCAGATCTGAGTCGGCTTGTTCGTTTTCCCATGGATCGGAGACCTAGTGCGCATCGCCTTTCTCACCACCACTCAGCATGGTCACCTCAACCCGTACATTCCGGTGGTCAATGCGCTCCAAGCCACCGGCAATGAGGTTGTGCTGCTGTTGTTGTCAGCGGACGGTGGCGCGCTCGGCGAACAGCGTCGCCAGGCCCTGGGTCCGGCGGAGGTCCACATGGTCGGGCAGGTCCAGATGGCGCCGTGGAGCGACGATCCGGCAAAGATCGGTCCGATGCTCGAATCGTCACCGCTGGCGGACCAGGTGGCTGATGCGCTGCGGGCGACGGCGCCGGACTTCGCGCTGCTCGATTCGCTGCCGGTATTGGCGGCGGCGATGGCCGGGGCGCAGGCGTCCGGTGTGCCGTACGGGATGATCTGGGCAAACCTAGGCGGAGTATGCCCAAAGGAACGTCGGCGAGGTCGCTGGCTGTACGACGAACAGGTTGGCGACTATCTGACCAGACACGGGGTGTTGTGGTCGACCCGGACTCATTCGGCGCGTTCGCCGATTCTCAATCTGATGCCGACGATTCCCTCGCTCGTCGGGGATGAAGCGGTCACCGACGACGGTGTGCAACTGGTCGGGTTGCCGGGAGCGGCCGGAAAGCGCGGCGACGAGGTCGCCTTTCCCGGCCTGGAGGAGATCGACCCCGGTCGTCCGCTGGTGTTCGTCTCCTTCGGCACGATCTTCTTCCGGCGGCCCGACCTCCTCCGCACGGTGATCATGGGGGCGGTGAAGACCGGTGCACAGGTGATCGCCGCGGTGGGAGATCTCGCTGAGGAACTCGCGCTGCCCGCCGACGTGCTCACCGCCCCGTACGTGCCACAACGTGAGGTCCTTGCGCGCGCCGATGTGTTCATCACCCATGGCGGCTACAACTCGGTGGCGGAGTCGATCCGGGCGGCGACACCGATGCTGGTGATCCCGCTGGCGGTGGATCAGCCTATCCAGGCGTACTTCGTGGAAACCGCGGGCTTCGGGACGGCAATTGAGCCGGCCGACGTCACAGAACGGGCGGTCGCTGACGCGGTCACCGATCTGCTTGATCCCGGGCGGGACTACCGGGCGCGGCTGCGCGCGGCGCAGCCCGAGTGCGGCGATTCCGCCGCGCGCACGGCGGAATTGGTTCTCAGCATGGGCGAGAAGCTACCGCGAAAGGGGGAGCAGTGACGATAGAACTACAGCGGCCGGTGGGCGACCGGATCGTGTTCGATGATCTTGAGAATTTCTCATTCCGGGTCGACCACCGGGCCTACACCGACGAGGACGTGGCCGCACAGGAGATGACCAAGATCTTCGATCGCTGCTGGTTGTACGTCGGGCACGAGTCGGAGGTGCCCGCGCCGGGCTCCTACGTGTCACGAGACGTCGGAGGGCGCCCGGTGGTCATGGCGCGCGGCTCCGACGGGGTGATTCGAGTGTTCGCCAACAGCTGCCCGCACCGGGGGGCCCTGATCTGCTCGCAGCCAGCCGGGCAGGCCAGATCGTTCCGGTGCCCGTACCACGACTGGACATTCTCCAACCAGGGTGACCTGGTCGGAGTTCCGCTCCCGGACGGGTACGGTCCAGGCTTCCGCAAATCCGACTTCGGCCTGGCGCGGCACCGCAGCGACAGTTACCGGGGTTTCGTGTTCGCGACCTTCGATCCTGAGCAGCCACGCACCTTGACCGAGTATCTGGCGGGCGCGACGGAGTACCTCGATCTGATCGCCGACCAGTCCGAAGTGGGAATGGAGGTGATCCAAGGTGCGCAATTGCACGGGGCCCGGGCCAACTGGAAGCTCATGATGGAGAACAGCGTCGACATCTACCACTTCCGCGCCCTGCACAAGCGTTACGTCAGCTACATCGAGTCGCTCGGCACAATGGCACCGCGACGACGAGGCGGCTTCGCCCGCGCTCTCGGGCGGGGGCATGGCGCCAACGAGCTGGTACCGGCGGCAGCCCGACCGCTCGCCTACTGGACGCCGATGTTCCCCCCCGAGGTCAGGTCACGGATGGAGGCGACGGCCGCACGGTTCGTCGAACGGTTCGGCGCCGAACGCGCCCAACGGATCACCGGTGCCAATCGGGCGTTGATGATCTTCCCCAACCTGATGATCATCGACGCGATCGGGATCACCATCCGCAAGATCGACCCGGTCAGCGCCGGCCAGATGTCCATCACCTCGGTCGCGCTGGCCCCCAAGGACGAGGATCCGGACATCCGGGAACTGCGTAAGAGTCACTACCTAACCTTCCTCGGTCCCGCCGGTTTCGCCACCCCCGACGACATCGAGATCGTCGAGTCCTGTCAACGGGGCTACCTCAATCGCACGCTCCGCTTCTCGGACCTGTCACGCGGAATGGCCAAAGAGGTCCCCGAGACCACCGACGAGCTACCCGCCCGCGAGTTCTGGCGGCAGTGGGACCGGCTGATGCACGACGGCGACGACGACCACGAGGAAGCTCAAGACGTCACTCAGCGGGCCGAGAGGCAAGGGGCGCAACGGCGATGACCACCGACACGATAAACACCGATCCGGCGGTCGACGAGACGGCCCAGCTGCGGTTGTGGCACCGGGTGAGCCAGTTCCTCTTCCGTGAGGCGCGACTGCTCGACGAGTGGCGCCTGCGCGAGTGGTACGACGAGATGCTGACCGACGACATCCGCTACCTGGTGCCGGCCACCGACGTCCGGGGCGAGTCGGCCACCGCGCTCGGGCTGATCGACGACAACGCCGCCCGGCTGCGCCAGCGGATCGAGCAACTCCTCAACGGCGAGGTGTGGTGCGAGAATCCCCTGTCGCGAACGAATCGGATGATCACCAACGTGGAGATCCTGGCTGATCGGGGCACGCACATCGAGGTGGCGGCGAATGTCGTCGTGTACCGGTTCGGACACGGGCGCTCTGACTCATACGTCGGAAAATATCGGCTCGAACTCGCCGTCGAGGGCGAGTCGTTCCGGGTCCGGAGACGTCTCGTGGTGCTCGACCACGAGAGTCTTCGCGAACACGGAAAGCTCAGCATCATCCTCTGAGATCTGACCGAGACACGGCCCTCCGCACAGCTCCGGTGCAGGGGTGGGTCTGGTTCAGGCTGCCCCGCGCCGCTGCTCGCCGCCTTCGTGGCGTCGTAGGAATTCACCACTGTCCGGCAGGCCACCTGGCAACACGAAGGAGTGATCGATGAACCAGCCGCTTGCCCGACATGAGCGGGGTGAGGCCATGTTCAAGCGCGTCTTCGGCCGCGAACCCCGCCCAGGCTCCTACCCCGATTTCCTCCAGCTCACCATCGACCACTTGTTCGGTGAGATCTGGACCCGCCCGCACCTGAGCGTCGAGGAGCGCGAATTGATCGCGCTGACCGCGGTCACCCTGGCCCGGACCGACTGGGAGCTGCGTGGCCACATCGGCGCCGCCCTGCACCTGGGGATGTCACAAGAGAAGATCGTCGAAATCATCATCCAGCTCGCCTACTACGGGGGATGGCCGGTCGCCAACAACGGGCTGCGCATCGCCCAGGAGGTATTCGCCGAGCTCGCCACCGGCAAGGACGCCGACCATGACCAATGACCCTGCTGCCCTCGACCCCGCCGTCAAGGTCGATCTCTGGCGCCAGCGGTTCTTCGAGGCCCAGGCGGCGGCCGAAGAGTTCATTCTGGGCGTGCACGGCGATGAGGGCGTGTCCGCGTGGATCCAGGCGAACTCACGCATCACCGCGGACCTGCTGCAGTCGCAGCGACCCGCCGGAGAGTCGGCCACCGTGCACTTCATGAATCGGCTGCAGCGCCAACTGCTGCTTTACGACTCGGCGGTGACCAGCGAGCCCCAGCCTTCTGGCACCGTCCTGCGCAACGCGGAGTGCGGGATCCTGCGGTACCGCAAACAGGCCGCCGGTGCCGGCGTCAAACTGACTTACGCGTCACCATGCCCGTACTGTCAGGAACTCAACACGGCCATCGCCGCCCGCTACGTCGAATCGGACGTCACGGTGTCGTGCGAACAGGCAGGCGACGGATGCACCTGGCGCGCGGAGTCCCGTCACGCCTCAGAGGGCGATGCGGCCGGGCCGCCTGACCGCGGCGGAACCGTAGATTAACCAACAGTGGGGCGTCGGTCGTCGGCTGTCGGTTCGACATCGAACTTGCAAGAACGTGATGCGGGGCTTCCCACGTCGGGAACCCGGTTTCTGCTCTGGAACGGAGACCGTCCGTCGATGAAGGCATCAGTGGTTGTGCCGACATTCAACTCGTTCGTGTTGCTGGACAGATGCCTTCGCACGTTCCGTGCACAGAATCTGGCTGTCTCCGATTCTCTCGAAGTGCTCGTCGTCGATGATGGATCGACCGACCCGACAGCAGAGACCGTGCGGCGTCACGTGTTGGCGGACTCCCGGTTCCGCTACCTGCATCTGCCTCGGTCTGCAACGTCGTCCAGAAGCGCCGCAAGAAATCGCGGTGCAGAAGAAGCGACCGGCGACATCCTGATCTTCGTCGATGGTGATCAACTGGTTCCGCCCACTTTTGTCGAACGGCATCTTCGGCGCTACCAAGGCATTTCCGCGAAGAAGGCCGTCATCGGCTTCAGAAAATATCTGCGGACTCCGGAGGCGTTCGACGACCGCTTCATGGAGTACGGCGGCGAGGAATTCCTCGGCGGCGTGATCAAGAGCGACATCAGGCTGGACCTGCTGAGTCGCCTGAGCGATATCGGCGGTGATGTGAAGACATCGTGGCATCTATTTTTCACCTGCAACGTCTCTGTTCCGCGCGTCGACTTCACGCGCGTCGGTGGATTCAACGAGGAATTCCGGGGATGGGGCCTGGAGGATTCCGAGTTGGGGTACAGACTGGAGCGCTCCGGCACGCAGCTCGTCTTCGACGAAGATAGCTTCGCCTATCATCAAGGGCCGCCGCTGAGCCCCAACAAGACTGTCTACGAGGGCTGGCTGAAGAACCTGAGCCTATTCATCGCGCTACACGAGGGAGCTCCCGAGGTGATCCTGCAGGCCATGCTTGCGCCGATATTCAACCCTGCGGTCGGCGCCAACTGGGTCGCTCTCTACGAGCAGTTCGAAATGTGCGCAAGGTCCACCCCCACGGCCTCTCCTGGGTCACCTGCCGAGGTTGAGGAAAGCGGATTTTCCGTTCCTGCCGCGTAGGCAGAGTTGGGGGACGGCACGCCCATATCTCCCTACCTCATTCACGGCCGCACGGGAGGCGCCTGGTGGTGACGACGCACGAAAGGTCTGTGTGGGCGGAACTTGTTCGCGGCCACAGATCGCGCCTCGACGGGCGAATGAGAATCCTGCACCTGGTGCCCAACGCCGGCTGGTCGCTGGTTTCGTCCGCCGTGATGATCCAGATCGCCGCGGGGATCCTGCCGGTCGCGTTCATCCTCGCCACCTCAGCCGTGGTCGCCCGAGTGCCGGACGCGGTAGCCGGCGGGCTCGGGTCGGCGGCCTGGAGCGATCTTCGGACCAACTTGATCCTCGCGGCGGCCGCGTTCTTCGGAGTGCAGCTGCTGCTGCCGGTACAGGAACTGCTCGGCAACCTGATCCGCCGTCGCCTCGACGATCTCGTCCGTGACCGGTTGATGGCGGCCTCCCAAGCGAGCGGCGGCGTGGCCGTGATGGAGGATCCGGAGCTGCTCGATCACGTCGCCGACGCCAAGGACCGGCTGCGGACCGAGATGTGGTCGCCTGGTGCCGCGGGTGCCGGTCAGATCGCGCTGATCTCGCGGTACCTGCAGACCGTTCTCGCTGCCGGGGTCACGTCGGTTGCCTTCGTGTGGTGGGCGGGGCCGGCTCTGCTCCTCGCGGCCCTGACGATCCGCTTCGGCTACCGGCTCGGCCTGTCGGTGTTCACCGAGGTCTTTCGCAGCACCGCCCCGCTGCGGCGCCGCAGCGAATATCTCCGCACCATGCTGCTCCAGCCCGCTGCGGCGAAGGAGTTGCGGGTCTTCGGCCTTCTACCTTGGTTGAAGCAGGAGTACACGACGGCCGCCATGGACGCCGTGCTCCCGGTCTGGCGGGCCCGACGCAGGCTGTTCTACGGCCCCTACATACTCTATGTTCTTGTCGCCTTCGTGCTGCTGGGCGCGCTGCTGACGGGAGCGGCTCAGGCAACGGCGTCCGGACTGCTCGGCTTGGGCGGGTTGATACTCGTATTCCAGGCGTCCCTGGCCGCCATGAGGATCGGCGGTTTCATCGCCGAGTCCGATGTGGCGACCGAGCAGGGCCTCAATGCCTACCGGTCGGTGGAGCGGATCGAGAGGATGAGCGAAGCCGACGCCCGCACCACCGAGAACGGCAGGGGCGATCCGGCGGGACTGCCCAGGACGCTGTTGCGATTCGACAAGGTGTCCTTCGCCTACCCGGGCGGGCTACCGGTGCTGAACGACCTCGACCTCACCATCGAGGCGGGCCGGTCGCTGGCGATCGTCGGCCTTAACGGCGCAGGCAAGACGACCCTGGTGAAACTGCTGGCCCGGCTCTACGAACCGACGGCCGGGACGATCACCGCTGACGGCGTCGACATTCGGACCTTCCCGGCCACGGCGTGGCAGCGCCGGGTTGCCGCCATCTTCCAGGACTTCACCCACTTCGAGCTGCCGGTGCGCGACAACGTCGCTTTCGGCGCGATCGAGTTGCTCGCCGAGCCGGAGCGTGCCGACAAGGTGGTCCGGGCCGCCCTGGAAAAGGCCGGCGCGGCGGATTTCGTCAACCAGCTCCCCCGCGGCCTGGAGACTCCACTGTCACGGCGATACGCCGGCGGCGCCGAACTGTCCGGTGGGCAGTGGCAGCGCATCGCGATCGCCCGTGCTCTGGTCGCCGTCGAGGGTGGCGCGAGCATTCTCGTCCTCGACGAGCCGACCGCCAACCTGGACGTGCGGTCGGAGGTGGCGTTCTTCGAGCGGTTCCTCGACCTCACCCGAGGAGTCACCAGCGTGGTCATCTCGCACCGGTTCTCCACGGTGCGCCGTGCCGACCGGATCGTCGTGTTGGAACACGGTCGCGTCGTCGAGGAGGGCACCCACGAAGAGCTGCTCGCCCTCGACGGCCGCTATGCGGAGCTGTTTCGGCTGCAGGCCGCGCGGTTCACCGAGGAAGAGGTGGAAGGCTGTGCATAGAGTCCTGCGCAGTGTCCGCGCGACGTTGGCGTCGGCGTGGCGGCTCAGCCCGGGAAGGCTGATCACCGCCGCCCTGTTGATGATGCTCGGCGCGGTGAGTGGACCCCTGCTGGCGCTCTTTCTGGGTGTGGCGGTCGATGCGGCCCTCGACCGGCGGACCGATGTCGCGGTCTGGACGGCGACGGCCGCCGCCGTGAGTATCCTGCTCAGCTTGACGATGGAGCACTTCGCCCACATCTTCTTCTTCGAGCTCGGTGATCTGCACAAGCAGGACACCGAACGCCAACTCGGCGACCTGGCGCACGGGCCGGTCGGACTGGCGCTGCACGAACGGGGGGACGCCGCGGATCGCTTCGAGCTGCTCCGACAGCAGTCGTGGACGCTGGGTCAGAGCGTGCAGACCGTCCTGACGATCGGGGTGCTGGTCACCCAGTTCACCCTGACCGCCGTGCTCCTCGCCCGCATCGAGCCGTGGCTGCTCCTGTTGCCGATCTTCGGTGTCCCCCCGTTGATCGCCGGGCGGCTGGCCGAGAAGCGGCTGGAACGTGCCGAACTCGTGACCGCCGAGTCGACCCGCATGAGCTGGCACCTGTTCGATCTGGCCCTCAGCTCGATCGCCGCCAAGGAGATTCGGCTCTTCGGGCTCGGCGGAGAGCTCCGCCGCCGCCATGGGACGGTCCGCCGCGAGGTGGACAGCCGATTGCGCCGGGCTGAATGTGCTGGCGCGGCCCTGCGGTTCACCGGTCAGCTGATCTTCGCGCTCGGATACATCGGCTCCATCGTCCTGGTCGTCCGCGCCGCCATCAGCGGCGAGCGCACCGTCGGCGACGTTGTCCTCGCCATCACGCTGGCCGTGCAAACCAACGCGCAGGCCGCCGGAGCCGTCGCGCTCGCCCAGGCGCTGCAACGCAACGCCCGCGCCATCGGCTGGTTGAGCTGGATCCGCGACGCCACGCCGTCGGAACCCGGTCCGCCGGCTGACCAGGCGCCGCCCGCCGTCCTCGCCGACGGCATCGAGCTGCGTGACGTCGCGTTCCGCTACCCGGGCACCGATACCGACGTGCTGCAAGGCCTCAGCCTGCGCATCCCTTCCGGCACGATCGTCGCCATCGTCGGCGACAACGGCTCCGGCAAGTCCACCCTGGTCAAGTTGCTCTGCCAGTTCTACCGGCCCACCGCGGGTGAGATCACCATCGATGGCGCCGACCTGCGGCGGCTCGACCCGCTGGAATGGCGCCAGCGGATCTCCGCCAGCTTCCAGGACTACCTCCGGCTGGAACTGCGGGCCAGAAGCAGTATCGGCCTCGGTGACCTGCCGCGACTCGATGCACCGGGCACGGTGGAGCGGGCAATCCGGCGTGCAGATGCTGAGGAGGTGATCGACCGGCTGCCGATCGGCCTGGAGACCTACCTTGGCAAGTCCTACGACAACGGCGCTGAACTGTCGGGCGGGCAGTGGCAGCGCATCGCGTTGAGCCGGTCGATGATGCGCGACGATCCGCTGCTGCTGTTGCTCGACGAGCCCGCCGCCGCCTTGGACCCGCTGACCGAGCACGCCTTGTTCGACCGGTACTCCGACGCGGCGCGTGACGTGGGGATCCGTACCGGCGGCGTCACCGTCTTCGTGTCACACCGGTTCTCGACCGTCCGGATGGCGGACTTGATCTTGGTCGTGTCGGACGGGCGGATCGCAGAGTCCGGCAGCCACGAAGAGCTTCTGGCGCTCAACGGGATGTACGCCGAGTTCTTCAGCCTGCAGGCGGCCGCGTATCGCTGATCACCAGGGCAATGAGCAAGGCCTGACCTGGTGGTTACCACCGGTCGGGCCTTTTCGCGTACGCGGGTTGGAACTTCCTCGCGGCAGGGCGTCGGATCCGGGCCGAGTCGTTCGTAGAAGGGCGAGAGGTGAAGACGTCAGCCCGACCCGTGATGCTTCGTTGAGCCAGCGGGCCAGAGGTCACATCCTGTGGGTCCTACGTGCGCCGGAAGGTAGAGGTATGGCCCATCTGATCACTGTTGGAGGAGCGTCACATGACCGAAGTTCGCTACCGTGTCCGCCCGGCCGGGCCGCTCAACGGCACCGCCGTCGTCCAAGGCGCGAAGAACGCCGCCCTGCCCATGATCGGCGCCGCGCTGCTCGCCCGACGCGGTCAGACGGTGCTACGCAACGTCCCCGCGATCACCGACGTCTAGCGCGCGGTCGACCTCGCCCGGCTCCTCGGCGCCCACGTCGAGTACCACCCGAACGACCGACTGCTCGTCATCGACGCCACCGACATCACCAGCTCACGGCTGCGGGGGCGGATCGTGCTGCTCGCCGGCGCCCGGTCCCGGCCGGTGCTGCCGGCCGGGGCGCTCTACATGAACGACCGCAGCGTGATCGGCTTCGTCATCTCCCACGCCAGCACCGCCGAGCTGGCCGAGGCCGCCGACGCGGTCAACCGGATGCTCGCCGCCGGGCGGCTCGCTCCGCGCGCAGTGGTGCCGCTGCCGCTGTCCCAGGTCGCCGAGGCGCACCGCATGATCGAGCAGGGCGAGCTGCGCGGACGGCGCGCCGTGATCACTGCGTGAACGTCCCCGAGCGGATTACGCCTCCTGGCGGCGGGCCCGACCAGCGGCCTGCTATCGTTTCTCCCCGTTGCCAACGAGCGCCGCTAGCTCAACTGGCAGAGCAGCGGACTCTTAATCCGCGGGTTCGGGGTTCGAGTCCCTGGCGGCGCACCAGCAGTAACACTCAGGGCCGGTCGATGAGACCGGCCCTGACCCGTTTCGGTGCCCCCTCAAGCCGTGCGGATCCAGCCGGGAAGCGCATTCCCCATGGAGGCGTTGGCACCGTTCTGGTCACTCTTCGGCGTTCAGAGGAGGACGGTCCGACAGAGCCGCGCGGTATGCGCGTGCGGTCGTGGACGACGTGGCGGCCAACTCAGGACGGGCCGGCAACCAGACGGTACGAACGCCGAGTGTCTCGTTCATCGCTGCGAGCTGGTACTCATGGTGGAAGTCTGCGGCCGTACGTAAGCCGCGGACGATGACCGTCGCGCCGCGGCGCAGGCAGTAGGCGGTGGTCAGGCCGGTCCAGGTGTCCACCTCGACGTTGCCCCACGCTGACGGCATGGCCTCACGCACCTGTGCGGCCCTGGTCGTGGCCTCGGCGGTGGGCTGCTTGTCGGCGTTCACCGCCAGCAGCACGATGATCTGGTCGAACATCACCCGGGCGCGGGCCAGTAGATCGAGGTGTCCCGGGGTGAACGGATCGAACGTACCGGGATAGACGGCAAGCGAATCGTGCACCGGCACCACTCCACAATTCGACGTTGCTGTCACCGAGACTCCCACCACAACGATGATCAGCGCAGAACTGGGATGTTGTCGAGCTGATCCGGACGAAGGTGCTTTCTGAGGATGCCGGACGGGCGCTCCCGCTCAGGTGCGCATGCAACGACCTCGTCGGGAGTGATCGCGTAGTCCACGCTGAAGTCGTGATCAGCGTCAGGTAGTTCCTCGTCGAGGAGTTGGCTCTGGTGGATCGTGGTGGCAATGACGGTCTCCATGGTCACGAGCCCGGCCTCGGTCAGGAGCGCGATTTCCAAGTCGGAGTAGCCGGCTCCCTTGCCGACCCGTACGCCATTACGCCGGCTGATCGCGACGCTGCCGCACACGATCATCTCCACCGGTTGCATGTCCTCGGGGCCGACCGTGGGGGCGTGATCGGGCGCACCCTTGCTCGTGGCCGCAGTCTCGAAGGAGCTCTCCAAGACAGCCGGGTCGAGTAGGTAGAAGGGCTTCGGTGTGGCGAGTCGCGGGACTGCCATGTAAAGCAGCTTGCCCTCCTGAAGGGCGCGCACCCGGACCGGCAGTTGGGCCCGGTCGGGATTGCACTTGATGACACGTGCCTGCTTCCAAGCTTCCAGTTCTGCGAGCCGAGCTGCTGCATCTTCCTTGCCGACGAAGTCGGGGATGTGGCCGTGCACCCCGGGTGGTGCGGCACCCTCGCGTTCGAGGAGATCCCAGACACGTCGCCGGACAGACTGCTTGGCATCGTCGGTGCTTGTCACGCTGATGCTCCTACGGGGTCATGAGGGTGAGGAGTCGGTCGTTGACATCTTGAACCGACGGTTGATCGCCCCAGGGACGCAGCTGGCGGGCGGCCGCGAAGGCCAGGGTGAGGCCACCGCCGGCGCGGGTCCGCTCGATGACATCGATGCTCAGATGCAGGTGGGAGACGGCGGTGTCGATGTCGCGGTGGCGGATGTTGGCGAGGGCGAGATTGCCGAGGATGACGGCGGCCGACTTGCGGCGTGCGGCGACGAGTTGATGAGCCTCCTCCAACGCTCTGATCGCCTCGGTCGGCTTGTTCAACGACAACCAGCAGGAGCCCGCGAGTCGCGCGTGATGGCTGGGACAGTAGAGCGCTGAGGCCGGATCCTGCGGACTCACCGCAGCGAAGTGATCCTCGGCGGCTCCAAGGGCCTCAGCGCATTCTCGAACCTGGCCGAGCATCGCGTGTGCCTCGGCGCGGTGTAGTTGGGCGAGGCCAGCGAGCACGCGGCTGTCGGGGCGGCTCACCGCAGCGGCCTGCGCGGTCAGGGCGACGGCGGCAGTTGGCTGCCTGGTGCCGTAGAGCGCGAGGTAACTCTTGCGAAGTATGGCGTTGGCCTCGGCAGCGGTGTCGCGGGCTTCTCGCGCGGCCTTGATCGCCTGGTCGAAGTAGGCGGCGCTGGCGGCGTGGTCGTGTCGCTGGGTGGCGTCCCACACCAGTTGGCCCATCAGTGTGGCCGCTTCGGCGATCGCTGAAGCCAGCTCGCGCTGAACTGAGCCGGCCCCAGCGTACTGGCGCAGGAAGACCGCCTGGCCGTGCAACTGTGCCGCTTCGGCGAGCAAGAGGGTTGAAGGAGTTTGGTCGTAGCGCTCGTCAAGCTGTCGTACGCGCTCCCGCAGGTGTGCAACGGCGACCAGGTCGACGCGACCAGGCTGCCGCAGCGCGTGGTCGAGGCGTCCGTCGAGCGTGGCGGACGGCCGACGGGTGTCGGCCAACAGGTCGGACAGTTCCTCTACGGACACGTTGAGTGCCGTGGCGAGGTGTGGACGGTGCCAGGGCTGCGGATCGGTTTCTGCCCGCTCCCACCGCACAACAGTGGAACGATCAACTCCGAGGACCTCGGCGAGACGTTCCTGGCTGAGGCCGATCACCTTGCGTCGCTGCGCCAGTCGATACCGCCGCGAGCCCGGTACGCGCCGCCCATTTCCGCCATCGCCCATCACAGATCCATTTATCCAGCTCACGGCATTCATGGCAATGGGAATGCATCGGTTCTGCGCCATTGCTGCACTGGGATCTGCCGGCGAACAGCGATTGGCTGGAAGACGGGCGATCAAGCGCGACCTACTCAGCCGGGGGAGCGCGCGGTGACCTGTCCGAAGCGAGATCGACGTGAGGACTGGTTGGAAGGGCAGGTCTGGAGCGTCGGCTGCTACGACCTGGCCCTTCCGCTCACGTACGGATGACTCCCCATCTGCGTACCGCCATCGGGGCTGCGTGGGTGGGTGATCGGCGGCATACCCCAAGCCGCCGTGCGGCGGCGGTGGGCTCGCCATTCCCCCGGCGAGCCCACCGCCGACCGTCTGCAAAGGATCTGCCAGCATGACGATGTACGTCCCACGCAACGCGCTTGTCGGTGGTCGGCGGTGACCGGTCACTCCCACCGCCGGTCGGCGCAGCGCGACCTTACAATTGAGGTCGGGCATCTGCCGATGCGCCCGCTGTGGCTCTGTCGCCGATGTGGGCAGCCGTGGCCGTGCGGGGCGGCAAAGTTGGCTCTCGTGACCCAGTACCGGGAGATGCCGGTGAGCCTCTTCCTCTATCTGGCCAGTCGTCTGCACGACGCCATTGATGACCTGCACCTGCTCAACCCGAGCGTGACAGGTAGCGGGCCGGAGTTGTTCGGCCGATTCCTTGGCTGGCCCGCCCGCAGCTACCCAGCAGCTACTTCAGCACCGAGGGTCGACCAATCCCCGTGGCCGTCTAGCCCATGAAAGTCCTGACCGCGCTTCGTATGGCCTCAGCGTGGAGATAGATGTCATCGATAGAGTCGATCAAGTGGCGAGTCTCTGTCTTGTTGGCGTCGAACGTTCCAATGTACTTCCGCGATTTTCCGTTGAAGTGCAGCCGCGCGATGGGTTTGCGGTTGTTGTCGTCGAGAATGACTGCGAAGTAGGACTTGGCGTCGCGACCAACAATACGTTGAGGTTTGACCTCGCTGCACGCGATCGCCTTGACAATCTGATAGCCCGTGAGTTCTTCGAGCGTGGTCTCCACCTCCGTACCGCGTTCGACGTCGCTGAGGGCGACCTCCTCACTTTCGAGCACTTCGGAGGGAGCTTCGACGGCCTGCTTGGGAAGATTTGTGTAGAGAGCGCCCTTCAGGCGATCGTTGACTTGGTCTCTGATGAACTGCGAGGCGGCTTTGGCCACAAGGAGTCTGAACTGTTCGCGCCTCTTCTGGGTAAGCGAACCTTCGTACACCTTCGTCGCGAAGAACCTGACCCACTCGTCCTCGGGCTCCTTGAACTGCGCCGCCATCCAGCGCTTGATCTGGCCGAGGTACTTCAGCTCTTCGGCTGCACTGATGATTGATTCGAGATCGAAGACGTCCTTCGAGAGCTTGCGAAGCTCGGGCAGGAGGGTCTCATCGATATCCTCCAGGTCGAGCACGAGGAAGGGCTTGGTGTCCATCTTGTTGGGGGCGTCGAGATCGGTGTAGAAGTGGTACACCTGCCCATTGGTGAGGACCGCGATCCGTGCATTCGTGACGGAGAAGTATCGATAGAGCTGGGACGCGTGTTCGATCTTGAGGGCGTCGCCCGGCTGCTTGCATTCGATCAGAATCTGCACCTCGCCGCCACGCATGATCGCGTAGTCTACTTTTTCTCCTCTCTTGGTCCCGACGTCGGCGGTGAACTCCGGTATAACCTCCAGCGGATCGAAGACGTCGTAGCCCAGGATCATTGAGATGAACGGCATGACGAAGGCATTCTTGGCGGCCTCCTCCGTCTGAATCGCGTCCCGCTGATTCCTGACTTTTGTGGCAAGCGCGGCGACCCGTTCATTGAAATCCATGGAGCGACTCCTACTTCTTGCGCTGGGTGGAAAATGCGCCGTGATCAGTTGGCAGGCTGCTTCTGGCGACTGTTCGAGATCCAAGGCGATGATCGGATGCTACCGATGGATCGTCAAACGCGAAGCCGCAAAGGAGGCCAACTAGGGCCTCCTTTCGTCCGCCCGATGCGACGGAAAGGGCAGTTTGCACTGTCTTGTTGGTGAGTAGGATGCGCTGTCGGCTGACGGCGCAGGTGCTCGCCGCGAAGGTCCGAGCAGTCCGGCGAGGAGTCCAGGGCCTCGTTCCAGGCCGGGCTGAGAGGTGATCTTGTTGATCGATTTGCGAGAAGCTGATCACGGCCTCGGTGGTGCTGACGAGCGGCGGCCGTGGGGGCCAAATCGCGTCGGGACGCATGGTGATGGACGGGCCGAGGTCGTCGACTGACTGCAGGGCGCAGGGCTTGGGTAGGAGTGAGAAGAACTGCGTTGGTGCGCCCCGTCCTTCGCCTGTTCAGGTGTCGGCGGAGTCGTTGCCAGTCGCGGTCGGGGCGGCGTCGTTCTCGCCCGTCGTTTCCGAGTTGTCGGTGGCCTGTTCCATCGCGTACGCGCACAGTTCCTCGAAGGAGACGTTGTTCTCCAGCGCGATCGTGAACAGCGTCGCGAACGCGTCCATCACCTCTGTCGGTACCGATCCGCCGCGTACGCGTTGCAGCCAGGCGGATTGTTGTTCCATCGGGTGGGTGCCGACTGCCGGCTCGCCGACGTAGAGGGGAAATGACGCGCGTGCCGTCCCGAACTGGCAGTCGATCATGAAGGATCTCACCGGGCTGACCCTCCGTCCGCTCGGACGTCGACCTCGCCGATGGTGCCGGTGTTCGCGATGTTGATGCCGCCGGTGTTGTGCTGCTCGATCGTGCCGGTCTGCGGGAGTGGCGCATCGGACTCATCGGTGCGCAAAGGCGCATCCGGTTCGGCGGGAGGTGCTGGTTTCGGGTCGACGGGTGTCTGCTGTCGGGTACGCGTCACGGCGATCGCGGCGCTGACCACGGTGATCACGAACGCTCCCAGGCCGGCCCACCAGCTTGCGCGTTCGAGCCCCTCGTCGACCAGGAAGATCACGCCGATGGCCAGCAGAACAGCACCCGCCAGCACATAGACCGTGACCCAACCGGCGGCTCGTCGACTACCCCACATGTCTCCATCGTGGCCTGTCACTTCACCGGTTCGGTAAGCCGTTCGGCCAGTAATGGTCGCGCCACGTATGGTTGTGCGGTCTTGGCGCGCCGGGTTTTCTGAAGCGGTGACACCGCCGCAGGATGATGTGCCATCCGTGAGCCAACCGCAGCAGCCGCCCGCCGACGCTCTCGCCGGGGTGCTTCGCCACCTGTCCGGCGGCACCACCGGCGCTACCGGGCAGGCCAACACGGGCGGTACGAACATCGCCAACAGCGGTGTCATCGAACGTCTCACGGTGGCGTTGTCGGCCGCACCTCCGCAACCATCGACCACCGCCTTCGTCAGTTACCCGGAGAGTGACCGGGACTGGGTGGAGCAGTCGCTGTTGGCGGCGCTCGATCCGTTGCCGATGCAACTCTTCTACTCCGGCGGCCACCTGAGTCAACCCGATGACTGGGAGATGGTGTACGCCGTCATGGACAAGGCGTCGCTGCTCATTGTGGTGGGTCGGGACGGTTCGGTGGTGCGTGACCGTCGGGTGCGCGACCAGGTCGCCTACTGGCTCGACAACCATCCGGACCGCAGTGGGGTGGTGCTGGTCGGCCAGCCGGACAGCCGGCCCGAGGCGATCGACCATCGGCTCGCCGGCCTGCCGATGGTCGCGATGCCGGTCGGCGAGGTGACCGCGGCGTCCCGGGCCGCCGCCGCCGACCGGCTGGTCCGGGCCATCCGCTTGACGCCGCGTGCCGAGCCGGTCGCCACCCGGGACCGGGTGGTCGACGAGGACGCGCTCGGGCCGGTACGTGACGCGTACCTGCGGTGGGTGTGTCGGACGCACAGTGTCATCGACACCGTCGTCGCCGGGGTGTCGGTGACGATGCCGTTGGCCGAGTGTCCGCCACCGGGTCCGCTGGTCCGTGACGGTTCGTCCGGCCGGACCCGGAGCACCGAACTCGACCATCTGCGCAGCCGGGCCCGTCAGGTGGCCGGGGGCGGCGGTACGACGCCGGACAGCGGGGCCGAGTTCTCGGTGCTCGCCGACCGGCCGCTGCCGACGTACCTGTCACCGACCCGGTCGATCGACCGGCTCGATCTTTCCGGGCTGCCGGAACTGTCCCCGGGCCGACTGGCCGGCACCGTGTGGCGGGCGATCGTGCTCGGCGAGCCGGGCAGTGGCAAGAGCAGCATGGTGCGTCGGCTCGCGTACGACACCGCCGCCCGGCGGCTCGCCGACGACGGTGAGCGCGACGAGGTACGGCGGTTGCCGGTGCTCTGCCGGGCCGCCGACCTCGCCGTCGGGCTGGCCGGTGCCGAGGAGTCGGCGGAGGGACTGGCCGCCCTCGCCATCCAGCTCGGCTGGGCCGGTGCGCTCCCGACCGACCCGGCCAGCGGCGACCGGTTGCCGCCTGACGAACTGGCCAGGCTCGCTCGGGTCGCGTTGCGTAGCCGACGACTGGTCCTGATCGTCGACGGTCTCGACGAAGTGCCCTCGCTGGCCGATCGCCGGTCCGTCGCCGCCGCGCTGGACGTCTTCGCCGCCTCCGGGGGTGTCCGGCTGGACCATCCCGCCCGGGCCCCCGGGAATCAGACGATCATCACCAGCCGGATCGCGGGCTACTACGCCGCCGCGCTCGGCGACCGGTTCGAGCAGTTCCTGATCGGCCCGCTCGACGGCGACGGGGCCGCCGCTGTCGTCGACTACTGGCTCAGCGGCTACTTCGCCCTGGCTCGGGTGCCCGAGCTGACCCAGGTGCAGCGTCGGACCGAGATCGAACAGCTGATCACCGGCGGGGGTGCCGCCGTGCGGCAGCTCGCCGCCAACCCGTACCTGCTGGTGTCGTTGGTTTCGGTGGTGTTGTCCGGGCTTTCCGGACGTCCCGGTGTGCGCGGCGACCGCTGGTTGCGGGTGGATCTGTACACCGCGATGGTCGAGCATGCGGTGCGACGGGGTGGGCTGCGGTTTCCCGACGTGCCGGTCGACACCCTGATCCGGCTTCAGGCTGCGGTCGCGTACCAGATGCATGACGTGTCGCGAAGTGGGCTCGTCGACCGCGCCACGCTCACCCAGCTGTGCCGGCGGGCGCGGGAACTGCTCGGTGAGCCGGCCCCGCCGGTCGCGGCCGAGCAGGTGGATCCGGTGATCGCCGGCATCGACCTGCTCACCGCCCGCGGGCAGGAGCTGTACGGGTTTCGGCACCTGACCGTGCAGGAGTACTTCGCCGGCCGTTGGCTGATCGATGCCGGGACGGTGGACGCGATCGTCACCGCCGTCGGCGACCGCCTCGGCGATCCGCGTTGGCTGGAAGCGGTCCGGCTCGCCCTCGGTCAGCTCAGTCGGGTCTCCGAACCCGTCTTCGCGGCGGTGGTCGACAAGCTGCTCGCCGGGCCCGGCAGACGGCTGGCTGCCGAGATGCTCAGTCACAGCCTGGCCGACATCGCCGGGCTGCGCCCGCAGCACCTGCGGGCCCTGGTCCAGGTGGCGGTGCAGACCGAGGCCGAGCTGACCGGCACCGTCGTCACGCTGCACCCGGACGGCGCGCGGATGCTGGAGCCGCTGCTGCGCTGGACCGTCAGCGTGCAGGGCGACACGGCGCCTCGACTGCTCTGCGAAGCCCTCTGCGAGCACCTGCGTGACCCGGCCCCGGCGATGGCGGCGGCCGCCGCTCGGCTGATCGACGCGTTGCGCCTCGACGACCGCTCGGTGGTGCAGGCGCTGCTGGAGGCGCAGTACCGCGACAGCGCGGACCACGGCTGGCAGGTGACCCGGGCACTGCTCACCGTGCTGCATCGGCGGATGACCGCGATCGGTGGCGGTGATCCTGAGACCGTCCGGGCCGGGCTGGATGCGGACCAACGGGCCCTGGTCGACACGATGGTCAGGGCCGCGCCACCGACGACCGCCGCGGGCAGCGGCCGACGCCGGGCCGGCATCCGTGCCGCCACCACGCTCGGTGTACGCAACCAGATGCGGACGGCCCTGACGACCGAAGCGGTGCTGCGCGAGCGGGTCGGCAGTGACCTCGGTTGGCTGCGGGTGCTGCTCTGCCTCTACGGCGGCATCCCCTTCCTTGACATGATCCACTGGCTGCGTCGCCAGGACGAGGCGGTGTCGGTGTTCGCCGCGCCCACCAGCGAACCGGCGGAACGCTACCGGGCGGCGGTCCTGCTCGACACCCTCATCCGACCGGCGATCGCCGCCCGTGGCCCGCGTCCGGTGGCGTTCCGCCCGGAACAGATCGCGATCGACAGCCCACTGACGGATCACCTGCTGACCTGGTTGCGGGCGGGCGTGCCCGGTCACGACCTGCCGGATCTGCTCGCCGGCGTCCTCACCGATCGGCGAGCAGATCCGCAGGTACGCGGGGACGCCCTGGCCGCCTGGCTGGTGCTGGACACCGGTGAGGCTCAGGCCGGCGCCACGGCGCCGTTCGTCGAGCTGGTGAGCGAGGAAGACATCGCCACCGTGGAGGCGGTCCGGCGGCGGGCCCGGTGGCGGCTGGGCCGTACCGACATGCTGCTCAGCGACGCGCTCGCCGGTCTGAACCCGCTGGCGGCCGGTGCCGGGCTCACCGGTGACGCCGCGACCGACCTGTTCCGGGACGCCTTCACCGACGTGGTCCGTGCGCTGTGGAGCGTCGGCACGCCTCGGCCCGACGGCGACTCGACGAGCCGGCCCTTGTCGGAGGAGTTGGCGCTGGCGGTCTGCGGTGCGAACGACGACAAGGAGTACGCCGTCGCCGTGACCCTCGACGTCAAGGGGCGGGACATGGTCAACGTCGCGGGCGGCCTGGCCTCGGCGCTGGCCGACGTGGCGCGGACCGAGTCGGTCGCCGCTGCCGGCACCGACGACTGGCGGCTCGACCCGCTCTCGCCTCCCACCGGTGACCTCGCGGAGGCGTTGACGGTGCTCGCGGGTCTGCATCCCCGCTGGGGGTTCCTGCGCTGCTGGTGCCTGGACCGGCTCGCCGAGCAGATCATCGCGGAGGGATTCCGCACCGAGGCGGCCTGCCTGGCACTGGAGGTGCTGGTCACCGACCCGACCAGCGCCCGGCGCACCCTCGACCGCCTCGGCACGGCGGCCGGCGCTCCGACCGGCGGGGCGGCGGAGCACAGCGACCAGCACGAGGAGACCGGTGACGTCGAAGCGCAGCCGGGCGACGCCCCGTTCGCCGGCAGTGGGCTACCGGGTGACCCGGTGGCGCTGTCCCGCCTCGACCGGTCGAGCGGACGGTCCGGATCCGCGTACGCCGAGCTTCGCGGGCGGATCCGGCTCGCGGCGTTGCTCGGCGACCGATGGACGGTGCGTGTCCTCGACGAGGCGCTCGGCGGCCTGACCGACGCGCATCAGCGGCTGCGGGCCATCGAACTCGCGGTGGGCGAGCGGCTGGTCGTACCGGGCCCCGAGCTTCTGGAGCGGGCGGTGGCCGCGGCCCGGCAGGTCGACGACCCCGCCGCCCGGGCCAGTGCCCTGGCCCGGACCGCCCGGTGGACCGACCTGGACACCGAAGAGGGACTGCTGCGCGAGGCGCTCGTCGCGCTGCGGCATGCGCCGCCCGACGAGGTTGCCCGCGTGCTGTCGGTCCTGCCGCCGCCGACGAGCGACGAGACGCGGGCCCTGCGCCGACGGTGCGAGGCGGTGTTGACCTTCCGTCGCCAACGCAGCATCGCCCGCGGCGACGCGGCGGGTGCGCTGCTCAGCCACGATCGGCTCGACCGGGACGCGGACACGGTGCAGGCCTGGGCCGCGCTCACCACGGCGATGCTGTGCCGACGCGGCCTGGACCTGCTCCGGGACACGGCGGGCCGGTTCACCTCGGAACGCGCCGCCTGGTCCGCCCTGTCCGACCTCGAGCGACGACCCGCCGCGCTCGCCGCCCTCCGTGCGCGGGCAGCAGCCGGTGTGACAGCCCTTCGACTGGAGAAGGAGGCGGTGGCCGGCATCGACGCGCTGCTCGCCGCGGAGCAGGTCGACGACGCCGTGGAGCTGTTGGCCGCCGGCCGGGCCACCAGTGCGGTGTCGCGCCTGCGTCGGTGGCGCGAGCATCCCCGCGCGGACCTGGCCGGGGTGGCGACGTTGCTGGCGATCGAGTCCGGCGAACTGGATCCACCTGCCGTGGCCCGCCTGGCGGACCTGCTCCGCAGCGAAGACGACCGGATCCGGCTGCGCACCCGAACCGCCATCGCCTCGGTGTCCCGAGGCGGGCAGGGGCCACCGAGGCTGCGGGCCGGCGCCCTCGGCGCGGAGTCGATCGTCGAACTCGTACGGCTGGTCTGCGCGGCACGCGATCGTCACCCGCACCTGCACGGCGACCTGTCGTGGGCGCTGGCCGACATCGTGCACGACGCACCCGGCGTACTGCGGTCGGCGCTGGACCTGCTCGCCGGGGAACCGGCTGCCCGGCGGCGGCTCCTCGTCGCGCTCCATCACCTTCGCCTGCCGGTCCTGGACATGCTGCTCGCCGAGTTGCCGCGGCTGCCCGACGAGGAGCAGATGGAGGTCCTGTGGGCGTTGCAGACTGTGGCCTGGACGCCGAGCCGCTTCGGGATGGAGGCCACCCGGCTGCGTCGGGCGGCCGGCGCGGCCCGACGGTGCGTCAACGAGAGCGGCGACGGACCGGCGGCACAGGCGTTGCGCCTGCTCGGGCTGATCCTGCCGGTGACCGGGCTCTCCGTCGACGCGCTGCTCGGCGAGGCGCTTTCCGGTGACGGGTTGGCCGAAGCCGCCTGTGACGGCCTCGGGTTCCTGTTGCACCGGGCCCGGTGGGAGGCGCCGGAGCTGGATGCCGCGGAGGCGGTCACGGAGCTGTGGCTGCTCGCCCGTGATCCGCACGAGCCGATCGCGGTCGCCGCGCTGACCGCGTTGGCCCGCGCCGGGGTGACCATCGAGGACGACGTCTCCATCGCGCCGGACCTCGTCCTGCGCGGCCTTGTCGGGGCGGTGGACCCGTTCGTGGTCGGTGACCAGTGGCTGGCCGATCTGCGGCGGGCCGCGCGTTTCGTGCTGCACGGTGCCCCGGTGGGGGAGGGCACCGACCCGAACCCGTTGCTCGCGCTGCTGCTGGATCAGGTCGTCGCGCAGCTCGTGAAGCAGGCCGAGGCGCCCGACAGGTCACGCTGGGATGCCGGTGCCGACTACCTGTCCGTGCTGTACGCCGTGGCCGTGCAACAACCGGCAGCGCTGCGGGAGGCGGTCGCCGGTGAACCCCGTGATCTGCCCGCCCTGCTGCTGACGTTGCTGGGGCACGAGCCCGGGTGGGCGACCCGTAGTGTCGCCGGCGCGTTGCTGGCCATCCTCGGCGACGGCGACGCGCCGTCGCTACGGACGCTGTTGGACATGGCCTGGGACACCGACGCGGTCGGGGAACGGGTGCTGGGGTCGTTCCGGTGGCTGGACCGGGTCACCGAGCAGGGCCTGGCGGAACTCGTCCGGGCCACCGCCGACCCGTTCGTCGCCCGGGCCTACTTCGCCGTGCAGATGCTCGCCGCGCTCGCAAGGCAGGGTGTGTTCGGGCCGGACGAGCAGCGGACGGCGTTGGCCGCGGTGGCCGGCGCGATCCGTCGTCCGGACGCCACCCGGCACGTCCTGCTCGAACGCGACGGCCGGATCAGCAGCCTGGGCACCTTGGCGGATGCCTGCCGGCAGGCCATCGGCTGGATCGAGTCGGACCGGCGGTTGCGTGAGTCGGAGGCCGTCCACGCCGGTGTGGTGCTTCCGGCCGAGGGTGTCAACGGGGAGCCGGTCACGCTGCGGCTCACCGGCGAGGTGCCGATCGACGAGCCGGTCCGCTACCAGATCGACTATCTCCAGCAGACCGAGAACATCGAGCTGCCGGCCGCGCTGACCCAGCGACTCGGTGCGGTGACCGCTGCCGCTGCCGGCGCCAAGGTGCCGCTGGTCGCCCTGGTGCCGTCGGCTGCCGATGGTCCGGGTCGCGGATCCGTGGCGTCGCCAGCGACCGGGAAGCGGGGGCAGGGACGCCTGGCGGAAGCCGCGGCCGAGAGCAGCGCAGCGTCCAGGGCGGCGCTGATGCTGATCGTGGGCCGGAACATGGCCGGTGAGGAGATATACAGCTATCTGCGGGTGTCGGAGCAGCAGATCGAGGATGTCCGGGCCGCGCTCGACTCCGGCGGGCCGTTCACGCCGGGGGACTACGGGACCGTGGTCATCAGCGGCCGGGGCAAGCCCAGCATCGAGGTGACCGAACTCGTCGGCGTACCCGACTTCCTGATCCAGTTCAACGAGTCCGCAGCGGCGGCGTCGACAGCCGCAGACCCTCCGGCCGAGACCGGGTAGTACCGGAAAGCACCTCAACCGCGAGGCCGGAGGTCGGCCGGGGCCCGGCCAGCGACGAGTCGTCGTCCACCCAGATGAACGGGCACCAGGCCACCGGGGTGCCCCGCCACTGCGCGTCGAGCAGCACCAGGAACTCGTTCCACCCTGGACGACGACCGGTCCGGTCGGGATCTCATCGGCCGGCGCGGAAGTGTTGTAGATCATGCGCAGCGTGCCTGGTCGGGGCGTTGATCGGGATCACTGCGTTATCGCTCACCTGGACCGGCGCGGCCGTGCTCGTCGGGTGTCGCGAGGGGTCGACGAAATTCAGCAGACGTCGATGATCATGATTAAGTTGAGTCGATTATGCAGGGCTTCTTGAGCGCACCGAAACTTTGTGGCAATCTCAGCTTCATCGACGCTTAGCGTTCTCTCGTCTCCTGTGTCGCCCCGGTTGACGGTCTGAGCCGGCTGGTGATGTTAGCGCTAACCCGTCGGAACGAGTCGACTCCGAGAGGGTGCTGGCACATGAATCTCGTACATCAGAGTGGTTCTCCACGACGCAAGCGGTTCATCACCGCGACGCTACGCACGCTGGCTGCCGCCGCACTGGCGGGCGGCATGGTCCTGGCGCCGGTCACGGCCGCCAGCGCGGCCTCCACACTTGGCGCCTCGGCGGCAGAGAAGGGCCGCTACTTCGGCGCGGCGGTCGGGACGTACAAGTTCAACGACAACACGTACATGACCGTGCTGAACCGCGAGTTCAACAGCCTGGTCGCCGAGAACGAGATGAAGTGGGACGCGACCGAGCCGCAGCGCGGGGTGTTCAACTACAGCGCCGGTGACCGCATCGTCAACCACGCCCGGTCGCGGGGCATGAAGGTACGCGGGCACACCCTGTTGTGGCACGCCCAGCAGCCCGGTTGGGCCCAGGGCCTGTCCGGCGGAGACCTGCGCAACGCCGCCATCAACCACGTCACCCAGGTGGCCAGCCACTTCCGGGGGCAGATCTACTCCTGGGACGTGGTGAACGAGGCGTTCGCCGACGGTGGCAGTGGCGCCCGACGGGACTCGAACCTGCAGCGCACCGGCAACGACTGGATCGAGGCGGCATTCCGTGCCGCCCGGGCGGCCGACCCGAACGCCAAGCTCTGCTACAACGACTACAACACCGACGGGATCAACGCGAAGTCCACGGGCATCTACAACATGGTGCGCGACTTCAAGTCGCGCGGCGTGCCGATCGACTGCGTGGGCTTCCAGTCCCACCTGGGCACCACGCTCCCCGGTGACTACCAGGCCAACCTCCAGCGCTTCGCCGACCTGGGCGTGGACGTGGAGATCACCGAACTGGACATCACCCAGGGCGGCAACCAGGCCAACATGTACGGCGCCGTCACCCGCGCCTGCCTGGCGATCTCGCGCTGCACCGGCATCACCGTCTGGGGCGTACGGGACTGCGACTCCTGGCGTGGCGGCGACAACGCCCTGCTCTTCGACTGCGCGGGCAACAAGAAGGCCGCGTACAACGCCGTCCTCGACGCCCTCAACAGCGGCTCGAACCCGAACCCGAACCCGACCGGCAACCGGCTGCGCAACGAGGCTTCCGGTCGATGCCTGGACGTCAACGGGGCAAGCTCGACCAACGGGTCACAAATGATCATCTGGGACTGCCACAGCAACGCCAACCAGCAGTTCACCCAGAACGGGCGGGCGTTGCAGGTGATGGGCAAGTGCCTGGACGTGCCGAGCAACGCCGGCACCGGGACCCGGGTGCAGATCTGGGACTGCAGCGGCGCGGCGAACCAGCAGTGGGTCTTCAACAGCAACGGCACGATCAGCAGCGCGCAGACCGGGTTGTGCCTGGACGTCAACGGCGCCGCCACCGCCAACGGCAGCGCGGTGATCGTGTGGAGCTGCCACGGCGGCGGCAACCAGCGCTGGGCGCGGGCCTGAGCTGACCAGTGGGCACGACGGTCGGCACCGAGAAGAAGGGAACGACAATGGCCAGATCCCGTTCGAGTCGCTACCTGACCCGGGTACTCGCCTGCGCCATGGTCGCGCTCGGCGCGGTGCCGACCGCCGTGCTCGCCGACGCCTCGCCTGCCGCCGCGGACACCACCGCGTTCCGCGGCGTCAACTGGGCCCGGCTGGGCGACAACTTCCACGGCGGACCGCTGGTCCTGCACGGGCTGAACAGCTCCGACAGCTACGCCACGGTCCAGGCCAAGGCCAACGCCGTCTACACCGGATTCCAGAACAACCTGGGCGCCAACACGGTCCGGCTGCCGATCAACACCTACACCGTCGGTACGAGCTGGTGGAACTCGTACACCGGTGCGATCGACGCCGCGACGGCGAAGGGTTTCAAGGTCGTCCTCTCCTACTGGGACGACGGAGTCGCTGCCAGCGGCGGCCGGATCGTCAACACGAGCGCCTTCAACACCATGTGGAACACCGTGGTCGCCCGGTACGGCGGCAACGACCTGGTCTACTTCGAGCCGATGAACGAGCCGGGCGGGCACACCGCCGCGGACTGGGCCAACGTGGTCGTCAACTGGCTCAACGCCCGCCCGGCGATTCCCCGTGACCGCGTCTTCGTCAGCGGCGCCGGCCTGAACACCGACATCAAGTCGATGTGTGCCGACCGCCGGCTCGACGGGACGATCGTCTCGCTGCACCACTACACCTTCTTCAGCGGCGCGAAGAACTATGACCAGTGGGTGACGTTCCTGCGGGACGCGATCGGTCCCTGCGCCGGGCGTACCGTCATGGACGAGTTCGGCGCGCCCATGGACACCGGGATCAACTACCACGACGCCGCCAGCAGCGACAACTTCGTGCGCTACTTCCGCGCCACCACCGACGTGCTGCGGGAGCTGCGGATCGGCTCGATCTACTGGCCGGGCCTGGGCGGCAAGGTGACCGCCGGGCAGGGCGACGACTGGTACGCCATGCAGAAGCTGCACGGCACCGGCACCAACCTCACCCTGAGCACCCCCAACGCCAGCGGCCTCGATCGCCTCCGGTACGCCTGGGGCCTGACCGACGGCGGCGTCGGAGACCGGGTGAGCCGGCTCCGCAACGTCGGCACCGGGCAGTGCCTGGACATCCCCGGCGGCACCACCGCCAACATCCAGGTCCAGGTGTACGCCTGCAACACCAGCACAGCCCAACGCTGGACCGTGACGGCCGGCGGACAACTGACGGCGCTCGCCGGCCAGCGGTGCCTGGACGCGTACAACCGGGGGACGGCAAACGGCACCGTCGTCGGGACGTACGTGTGCAACGGCGGCGACAACCAACGGTGGACGATCGGCGGCGACGGCTCGATCCGCAGCGCACAGTCCGGCCTCTGCCTGGACGTGAACACCACCACCCTGAAGGTCCAGCTCTGGGCCTGTTGGGGCGGCGACAACCAGAAGTGGCAGACAGAAAACATCTGACCAACACCCCCGGTTCGCATGGATCGCTCAGGCGACGGCCGGTCGACGAAGGTGGGAAGGGCAGCAATGGGATCATTCGTTCGGGCCGGAAGAGGTCTGCTGCTGGCGGTGGGAGTGCTCGTCTCCGCGGTACTGCCTGCCGTGGTCGCCGACCAGGCGCCGGCTTCGGCGGCGACCCAGGCGACGTACTACGTCGCTCCGGGGGGCAACGACAGCAACGCGGGCACGCTCGCCGCACCATTTCGCACCGTGCAGCGCGCCCGGGACGCCGTTCGCGCGATAAATGCGAACATGACCGGCGACATCCAGGTCTACCTGCGCGGCGGAACCTATCCGGTCAGCAGCACGATCGAGTTCGGGGCGAGCGACTCCGGCACCAACGGGTACCGGGTCAGCTATGCCGCCTACCCGGGCGAGACGCCGGTGCTTCAGGGCGGTGTGCAGGTCGCCGGCTGGACCCAGCACAGCGGCAACATCTGGAAGGCCCCGCTCGACCGGGCCAACAAGCTGCGGTCGCTCTACGTCAACGGCAAGCGGGCCTTCATGGCGGCCAAGACCATCAACTCGGCCGGCTGCCACGGGTCGTACGCCATCACCGCGGGACAGGCCGACTGGGCCTGGGAATCCGGCTCGCAGTGCGCGGGCGCGCGATACAGCCAGGCGGATTTCCCGGCCGTGGCCGCAAACCAGGAGGACATCGAGATCGAGACGGCGACCACCTGGACCACCGCCATCGTGGGAGTCCGCCAGGTGATCACCGACGGGTCCAACCGGGTGGCCCTGTTCCAGCAGCCGGGTGCCGCCATCGCCCAGGGTGCCTTCAACGGCAACGCCCAGATCAACGGCAGCCACAAGGTCATGAACGCGTACGAGTTCCTGGACGCGCCGGGGGAGTTCTATTTCGACAAGTCCAGCCGGACGGTCTACTACTACAAGGCCAGCAGCGAGAACATGGCGACCGCCTCGGTCTTCGCGCCGAACAACGTGGCCACCGTGCTGCGGATCGCCGGCACGTCGACAAGCAACCGGGCGCGGAACATCACGTTCTCCGGGCTCACCGTGGAGCACTCCGACTGGAACCTGGTAAACGTCGCCGGTTCGGTGTTCAAGCAGGCGCAGCAGGGCAACCTCAGCGCCTTCGCGTACGCC
Source organism: Verrucosispora sp. FIM060022 (assembly GCF_003977705.1). Taxonomy (NCBI): domain Bacteria; kingdom Bacillati; phylum Actinomycetota; class Actinomycetes; order Micromonosporales; family Micromonosporaceae; genus Micromonospora; species Verrucosispora sp. FIM060022. The sequence continues at coordinate 324,886 of NZ_RQIV01000003.1, read as the reverse complement.
CGGGGCAACTTCCACGTCTACCACTACCGCAACGTCGACGTCACGCCCGGCATCGTCCACCTGCAGAACGCCGACGGGATCCTGTTGGAACGCAACCGCGTCCAGCACACCGGTGCCGACGGGATCAACATGGTCAACGACGTGATCAACACCCGGTTGATCGGGAACTACACGAACGACGTCGCGGGGACCGCGGTCAGCGTGGGCCATCCGCAGCACGTCTACATCGGGGACCACACGTCGAGCAACCGGGAGAAGTACTCGCCCCAGGTCGAGGGGGCACCGCGGAACATCGAGATCAAGAACAACTACATCCATGACAGTGCGGTGTTGTTCAACGGGCACGGCGCGGTCGCGGCCTACTTCGTCGATGCCCTCACCGTGCAGTACAACCGCATCGAGAAGGCCCCCTGGGCGGGCATCACCATGGGCTGGGGGTGGTGGAACTTCGACGGCTCATCGGGATCGATCGTGCCCAACCGGCCCACCACGACGGCGAAGAACAACACCATCAGCCACAACCACATCATCGACACCGTGCAGCGGCTCAGCGACACAGCACCCATCTACACGTTGGGCAGCCAGCCGGGCACCGTCGTCAGCAACAACTACCTCCAGGGCGTTCCCGCCGGCCACAAGTACGGGCTCCACCCGGACGAGGGCTCGGCGTACATGACCTTCCGGGACAACGTCCTGAGCGTCGACAAGAACATCACCTGGATGATCAACTCGGACAACTTCGGGCGCAAGCACGACCTGACCATCACCCGGACGTACGGCCCGATCAACAAGGTCTCCGAGAAGAACCTGCCCAACAGCATCATCGACGACATCATCGTCTCCTCCGACTACGTGTGGCCGGCGGCGGCGTACCAGATCGCGGTGAGCTCCGGGCCGGAGGACTCGTACCGCGACGTCGTCCAGGCCCGTGGGGTGTCGATGCAGGACCACGTCCTGCCGGCCAGCACGACCGCCGCCAGCGGCGTGACCTCGATCCCGATCCGTAGCACCGGGGACCCGGCCAGAACCCTCTGGCTGGCACCCTCCGGCACCACCAGCTTCGCGGCCGGCCCGACGATGACCAGGGCGGACGGCAACGCCACAAGCATCGCGGTGCCCACGACCTCGGGCGATTACCGGCTCTTCGTCCTCGACGCCCAGGGCAACCGGTCGGCCGAATCCGTGTCGATCGTGCGGCGGCAGGGCACCAGCAGCGGGCAGAGCGTCCAGCTCGTGGGCGGTCAGTCGGGTCGTTGCATCGAGGTGCCCGGCGCGGCCACCGCCAACGGCACCCAGGTGCAACTCTGGGACTGCGGCGCCGGCACCCACCAGCGGTGGACCTACACCGCGGGCAAGCAGTTGACCGTGTACGGCAACAAGTGCCTGGACGCCTTCGGCAACGGCACGACCAACGGCACGGCAGTCATCATCTGGGACTGCCATGGCGGGCTCAACCAGCAGTGGAACGTCAACGCCAACGGCACCATCACCAGCGTCCAGTCCGGACTCTGTGTCGATGCCAACGGTGCCGCCACCGCCAACGGCACGAAGATCATTCTTTGGTCGTGCAACGGCGGCACGAACCAGCAGTGGAGTCGACGTAGCTGAAAACCGACCCGGGGGCCAGGCATCCCGCCTGGCCCCCGGGCCCTCGCTCAACCGGTCCGGTGCGCCGCACCGGATCAGATCACTCCGACTTGCCGAAGGCGTCCACGCCTGTCAACTCGGCCGAGAGTGCCCAGAGCCGTTCGGCCGCCTCGCGGTCCTCGGGGCCGTCGAAGGTCTTGGCGACCTTGCACGCCTGCAGGTAGGCGCCGCCGTCACCGACCAGCGCCGGTGACGTGGCGGCCCAGACCTGGGTCGCGGCACCCTGCTCGGGGGCCCGGAACTCGGGCAGCAGGGCGTTGCCCTCCTCGTCGATCCAGCCGGCACCGACCATCTCCTCCTTGGAGAGGTGGCGCTGCAACGGCGTGAGGATGTAGCCGGGGTTCACCGAGAACGCCCGCACCCCGGCCGGCCGGCCCAACCGGTCCAGCTCGGCGGCGAAGAGGATGTTCGCCGACTTCGACTGGCTGTACGCCGCCCACTTGTCGTAGCCGTCGACGAAGTGCACATCGTCCCAGTTGATGCGGGGGTTCTCCCCGGCGCCGGAGGAGAGCACGACGACACGCGCCCCGCCGTCGGCGGCCAGGGCCGGCCAGAGCCGGTTGACCAGGGCGTAGTGCCCCAGGTGGTTGGTGGCGAACTGGGCCTCCCAGCCCGGACCGACCCGGGTCAGCGGGGTGGCCATGATCCCCGCGTTGTTGATCAGGATGTCGATGCTGCGGCCGGAGGCGAGGAACCGCTCGGCGAACGCCCGCACACTGTCCAGATCGGCCAGGTCGAGCTCGTCGACCTCCACCCCGTCGATCCCCGCGACCGCCTCCCGCGCGACGTCCGTACGCCGGGCCGGGACGATGACCCGGGCGCCGCCGGCGGCGAGCGCACGGGTGGTTGCCAGACCCAGGCCCGAATAGCCGCCGGTGACGATGGCGACCTTGCCGGAGAGGTCGATGCCGGCGAGCACCTCTGTCGCGGTGCTGTCGATACCGAAGCTCAGGTCGTCGTGCTGGTCAGAAACAGTCATTTTCCACTTTCCGGTCGGGCACCACTGCTGCTGGCGCGAAGGGAGGTCAGGCGGGCGTCTCGACGCGGTAGAGCCGCTGGGTCATGCTCGGATACAGCAGGCCCTGCAGGATGCCGATGCTGGCTGCCACCGCCGACGTGAGCGTCACCAAGAGATGGAGCACCGTGAATTGTAGTCCAAAGGTGACTCCGTGGTGACGGTAGGCGTACGCGTAGGTGCGCTTGTCGAGGAGCACGCCGATCGCGGTCAGCACCGCGGCGGCCAGCAGCGCCCAGGGGCCGAGCAGCACTGCCGAGATCAGTGCGAGGACCGCGGCGAGGACGAATGCGCTGCCCAACGCCCGGTAGCCGGTACCGGCACCGCCGGGCAGCTTGTTCAGCCGCAGCCAGTTCGGTGCGCCGAGCCGGGTACGGTTGAAAACCTTGGTCAGCATCACCCGCAGGGTGCCGTCGTGGTCGTGGCGTCCCCGGATGGTCGGGACGGCCTTGACCTCGTAGCGGGCGTTGAGCCGGAAGCCGTAGTCCTGCTCCTCGGTCCACCGGAGCCGGTCGTTGAACTCGCCGATCTCCAGGAAGGTCTCCTTCTTCATCGCGAACAGCGCCGAGTGCAGACCCGGGATGGCGCCCTCGACCTCGCAGAACCAGACGTACTGCTGGATCGCGCGGTAGCGCTTGACCAGGCTGTCGGGGAACATCGGCTCGGCCCGGTACATGCCGCAGATCGCGCCGAGTCCCGGCTCGGTCCGCAGGTATTCGACCGCCCGCTCGACCGCGTCCGGGTCGAGCGCGACGTCGGAGTCGACGAAGAAGAGCACCTCACCGTTGGCGTGCCGGGCACCCAGGTTCCGCGCGGTGGAGACGCCGCTGTTGACCGGCACCTGCAGGACCGTGACGTCGAGCGCGCGGGCGATCGCCACCGAGTCGTCCGTGCTCGCGTCGTCGGCCACGATGACCTCGACGGCCGGGTAGGTCTGGTTCTTCGCCGCCTTGATGCACTCGCCGATGGTGCTGGCGTAGTTGTAGTTCGGAATGATCACTGAGACCAGCGGTTGCTCGTTCATCGGACTCCAACCTTTCCCTTGTTTCATCGGTGTTGCCGTGCCGCGGTGCGTCCGCGAAGGGTGCTGAAGAGAACCTCGTGCGCGTCCAACGAGGTGGCCACGGAGAAGCGCGCCCGGGCCGCCCGGGCCTTGCGTTCCCTCCAGTCCCGCGGCACGGTCGCGAGCTCGGAGATGGCCTGTTCCAGGGCTCGTGGATCCCGAGGGGGCACCACCCGACCGAATCCGGTCGCGGTGACCGGGTACCGGTTGCCGGGCAGATCGGTGGTCACCGACGGAATGCCGCTCATCATCGCCTCGGCCAGCACAGTGCCGAACGATCCGGCGACCGCCGGTAGCGCGAACACGTCCACCGAGGCATAGAAGTCGTTGACCTCACGGCCGCGTAGCTCGCCGAGGATCCGGACCCGGCTGTCCCGGTCGATCTCCGCCTGGACGGCGGCGAGATTGCTGCCCCCGGCGACGGTGTGGTAGTTGCCCGCGATCAGCAGCCGGGCGTCCGGGTCGGCGATCCGGTGGAAGGCCCGTACCAGGTAGGCGATGCCCTTGTCCGCCACGATCCGGCCGAGGAATCCGACGTGCAGGCCCCGGGTTTCCCGGTACCTCGGCTCGCCGCCCCGCCGGTCCAGACAGGGCGGCGCGATCGGGGTGAAGGTGCGGTCCCGGATGACCGGCCAGAACCGCGAGGCGTACGCCTGGTCGCGGCTGGCCGCCACGACGGCGGCGGAACGGCGGATGGCCGATCGGGCGGCGGCGTCCGAGGCGTACGCGACGGCCCGGCCGAACCAGCTCGGCGGCAGGTGCGGATCACTGTGCAGCATGCTCACCACCGGCACGCGAGGGGCCAGCGGCATCAGCAGCGCCGCTGCCGGCATCGGCAGGTTGAGGTGCAGCACCGACGACTGGCGCGCCAACTGCCCGACCAGCATCGGGTAGCGGGGGACGATGGCGGTCCGGCTCGACCGTGTCAGCATCGGGGAGCGGTAGACGTCCACGCCGCCGACGGCATCGCGCAGGGGCAGATCGACCTCGTGCTGGGCGGTGACCACCGCGACCCGCCAACCCCGATTGGCCATGCCCTCGGCGATGCTGCGCGCCGTCTGCGTCAAGCCACTGACGTACGGCTCGTAGAAGGGCGACGCAATCGTCAGATCGTAATTCCTGTCCGGCATCAGTACCGCATTCTCTGAGATAGGTCTACGGCAGAATTCCCTGATCCCTGAGCACATTAGCGGTCTGCCTGCGGCAGGCAGCTTGGCGATTTCTTGGAAGCCGGTGAGGCGGCATTCACGGGCACCGCCTCCGCCGCTGCGGCAGGCGACGTCCGGGCGCGACGACGCAGGATCGCCTCGGTGACACCCAGGCCGATGCCGGCAGTAACAAGCTCACTCACCGTGACGACTACTCGGCTCACCAACGCCACCACCGAAGCCACCGGCACCGGCAGGATGACACTGAGCGCGGCGGTCACCACCACCTCCCGTACGCCGATGCCGTCGGGGGCGAAGACGGCGATCACGCCCGCCACCGCGCCGAGCCCGAAGGCGCCGAGACACAGCGGCAGCGCGCGCAGCGGCGGCGCGCCCATCGCCACGGCCAGCAGCCACAGGTGGGCTCCGCCGATCAGCCAGGCCAGCAGCTGCGCGACGACCGCCTGCCGGATGCCGGTGCCGGACATCGCCGTCGACGGCTCCGGGCGACGGCGCACCCGGGCGAGGAGGGTCGCGGCCCGGCCGACGAGTTCGGGGCGGACCAGGACCACCGCCACCGGCGCGACGGCCAGCAGAAGCCAGGCGGCGGACGCGCCGAAGACCTCCGGGCCGGCCGCCAGCCCCACGGTGGCGCCGGTGAGCAGGCTGACCACGAGGGCCAGCAGCCAGGCCGTACCCATCCGCGCCGCCGGTACGCCGATGCGCCGGCCCATCTCGACGCTGACCAGGAAGCCCATCACCTTGCCGGGCACGTACTTGACGAACTGGCCGAAGTAGAAGATCCGTGCCGCGTCCACGGCGGCGACCCGTTCGCCGACACCGGCGAGCATCGCCCGCCACGAGATCATCGTCGCGACCAGCCCGGCGGCGTTGGCCAGCACGGCCAACACCACCATCGTCGCGACGAAACCGGGCCGTTGGCCGCGTAACGTGGCAGCGACCGTGGACCAGTCCTGACCACGCAGCGTGATCACTATGAAGATCGCGGTCACCGCCAGCAGAAGGCCCATGACGACCTTCTGGGCAACCGTCCGCCACCGCTTCCGAGGTGCCGCGGTTATTGTTTCGGCGATTTCCGGGAAGGCCTGCTCTGCGTCCAGTTCTTTTGTCGACACTGGCCACCTTCTCCGATCATGGAAAGGATTCGACCTGGGTGACCAACGCTAACGGTGAACCGCTTGCTTCTTCCTTGTCCGACCGGCTGCCGGTCATTTCTCCGGAAGGCCGGCGAAGCGCTCCCGGGCGTACAGTCGCAGGAGTTCGCCCATCCGGTAACTGCCCGGTGTCGAGGTTTCCAGCAGTTGCACGTCGACGAGACGCTCCAGGATGCGTTCGGTGTGTGCCTCCGATCGGGCGAGCAGCCGGGCGGCGGTCGACCGACTGAGTTCCGTCATCGTCGACGTGCCGAGCAGCTTGAACGCCTCGGCGATGGCCCGCTCGGAGAGATCGGGGCTGCCGGAGAGACGGTCGTAGGAACCGGCCATGCTGGCGCGCAGCCCGACACCGTCGAACTCCAGGTTGTCCAGCCGGCGGCGCTCGTCGGCGAGCCGGTCGCGCAGCTCGGCCAGCGGCCACCCGGGACGGGCCACGAGCCGGGCACCGACGATGCGCAGCGCCAGTGGCAGGCATTCGCACCACTCGGCGATCGCGGTCGCGGCTTCCGGCTCCGCGGCCACCCGTTGGGCGCCGACCCAGTGACTGAGCAACGCGATGGCGTCGGCGACGGTGAGCGGCCCGACCCGCAACTGGCTGACGTCGCCGAGCCCCGCCAGCGGCTGTCGGCTGGTCACCAGCGTCCCGCAGCCGGCGCCGCTGGGCAGCAGCGGTCGCACCTGGGCGGCGTCGACGGCGTTGTCCAGCACCAGCAGCAGCCGCCGCCCGGCGACGACCGACCGGAACAGGGCGGCGGCCTCGTCGACCTGCTCCGGGTCGGAGCTCATGCTGCTGACGCCGAGCGTGCGCAGCAGCCGGGCGAGCGCGTCGACCGGGGTCAGCGGCTCGGCGTCCACGCTGGTGCCGCGCAGGTCGATGTACAACTGGCCGTCCGGGTACCGGCCGGCGAGCCGGTGCGCGGCGTGGATGGCCAGGGCCGACTTGCCCACCCCGGCGGCCCCGTAGATCGACACGACCGGGGCCGAGTCCGCCGTGCCGGCGGGGTTCAGCCATTTCAGCAGCGGCGCGAGGTCGTCGTGTCGGCCGGAGAACCGGGCGATGTCGGCGGGCAGTTGCCGCGGTACGTGCCGGACCGGCGCGGCGACCGGGCCGACGTTGCCCGCGTACGGCTCGTCGAGTTCGCCGCGAAGGATGGCCACGTGCAGGTTCCGTAGCTCGGGCCCGGGCTCGGCGCCGAACTGCTCGACGATCTGTGCCCGGGTGTCGACGTAGTACTGCAACGCCTCGGGGGTACGCCCCATCGAGCAGAGCGCCCGCATCTGCAGCGCCACCAGCGGCTCGGCGAGCGGGTACGAGCCGAGGATCCGCGCCAGTCGATCGGCCACCGCCTCCGGGTTGCCCAGCCGCAGCTCCTCGTTGCTCCAGGCGCCGGCCAGGCTGATCAACTGCGATGCCACGCTGCGCCGGACCCGGTTGGCCCAGTCGCCGGCGAGCGTGGCCAGTGGGTCCCCCCGCCACAGCTCCATCGCCTCCCGCAGGGCGGCGATCCGCTCGACGTCGCTGGTCTGCGTCCCCGCGCGGCCGGTGTCGATGAGCTGGTTCAGTCGATGCAGGTCGACCTGCTGGCGGTCGACGTTGAGTACGTATCCGTCTCCGTGGCGGCTCAGGCTGATCGGCGTGCCCGAGTCGTCGTCGACCTGCGCCAGGGCCCGGCGGAGCCGCGCGACGTGCGCGTAGAGAGCGCTACGGGGCGCCTCCGGAGCCGCCGGGCCCCACACTCGCTCGGTCAGAGTGTCGATCGACACCGGCGTACCGGCGTCCACGGCCAGGGCCGCCAGGACCGCCCGTCGCTGACGTGGTCCCACGTCCAGCGGGCCGTCAGCCGACTCCACCTCGACAGGCCCCAGTAGTCGGATCCTCACACGCTCTCCCCCTGATCACGTCGGACCCGACCGGAGTTCTCAATGGACTCCGGCCGGCGTCCGGTACCTCTGTCGAAAGCGCGCGTCGAGCACGTAGCGCAGGCCACCACTCAACGCGCCCGCGGAAATCGCGAGACTGTACAGAAAACTGAGAAACACGCTGGGCGGAACCATCCGCCAGCCCGCAGTGCGTCGCACGTAGTTGAAGAGCGGCAGATCGACGCTGATGAACCAGGCCAGGAAGAGGAGGGGTACGACCGCCAGGTAGGGCGAGACCAGCACCAGGGGGAGGCTGGCGGTGGTCAGGGTGGCGGCTGCCACCTCGGCGGGCCGGTGGGTGGCCTCCCGCTCGGGTTTCAACTCACGTTGCTTGAGTACGAGCGGGACCAGCGAACCGGACCGCCGGTAGAGCTTACGCAGGATCGAAGAAAGTTGATCGTCGTCGTCGTGGTACCCGACCACGGACAGGGTGCGGATGACGGGATAGTGCTCCGCGATGCGGAGGCTGAACTCGTGGTCCTCGTTGGCGTACTGGCCCAGCAGCCGCTCGTCGAAAGCTCCGATCTTGTCGATGACCGCGCGCGGGATGGCACCGCTGGCGAAGTGGCCGGTGCGCGCCGCCCCCAGCTTGCGGGTGGCGCGGTAGTGGCCGTACAGCACCTGCACCCACTCCACCACGCCGTCGTCGACCAGGGGACGGTCGCCGTACACCCCCCAGACGGCGCCGTAGGAGGGGTTCTCCTCGAAGATCTTCACGGCGTTGGCGACCGCCTCGGGTGCGAGGGCGACGTCGGAGTCGAGGAAGAAGAGGATGTCGCCCCGACTTGCCGCTATGCCGCGGTTGCGAGCCGGGCCGGCACCCACATTCTCGGTCAGTTCGATGAGGGTGCAATCGAGTTTTCTGACAATCTCCGGGGTGTCGTCCGTGCTTGCGTCGTCAACGACTATGACCTCGACCGAGGGATAGGTCTGATGCAATGCGGAGAGCACGCTCAGAGTGATGGTCTTCGCGCTGTTGTGGCAGGGTATAACCACCGAGACCAGCGGCGTTTTCTCGGGCTTCATTGATGCTCCTCGGGCAGGATTTCGGCTGCGCTGGGAGGTGGACGACGCGTCCGCTCATCGGTTTTCTCATCGTCGAGAAGATCCGTCGACCACCCTAGTACACGTCCGACATCCGTAGACACTCGTTGATCAAGCTGGTGGGCGTTAAAAGGCCGGGATTGGTCCCGTTCGCCTGCTCGGCGTCAATGTGACCCTCATCTCGATGAGGGTGCCGAGATGACGAACTGCTGTGCCTTGTGGTCGGACAGGCCCCGGGGCATGGTCAGGTCGTAGCTGTGCACCGTGATGTCCGGGGTGGTGAAGAGCCAGTCGATTCGCCACATCCGTGGCTTGTCGCCCACCGGCCAGGTGACCGGGTAGAGCGAGGAGAGCACCTTGGTCTGGTCGACCAGCCGGTCGGAGACCATGTCGAGAAGGTTCATCGACGGTGAGGTGTTGAGGTCGCCGGCCATCACCGCCCGATTCGGGTTGGTCGCCAGATCCGCCGCGACAGCCTGGTAGCTGGCCTGGCGGATCTCGAAGTTGAACCGGTCGATCTCGAACATGTTCCGGTCGTCGTCGCTGCGCAGCAGCAGGATCCGCACCGGCGGCTGGAAGATGTGCGTGTTGTAGAACGAGACGACCTGGCCGTTGACCTGGATGTCGGTGCGCAGCGCCTGGGAGGTGTAGAAGAGCGGCCGGTCGACGAGGGCCGGCGGCACGGGCTTCAGGTCGTCCGGCAGGTACGGCGTCGAGTCCAGCCAGGAATGCCCGACCACCGGCAACCGGGTGATCGTCATGTTCCGGCCCTCGCGGACCACGGTGTAGCCGGGAAAGGCCGCCTGTAGTTCCGCCGTCTGGTCGATCTCGTACGCCTGCGCGAAGATGTCGACGAGCGAGTCGTCGACGTTGGCGTACTCGTGCAGCATGTAGACGTCGGCGTCCATGTCCCGCAGGAAGTCGTAGAACTCTTCGGTGGTGGTGCGCTGCTCGCCGCCGTTACGCCGATCCTGGTCCCAGTATTCGGTATTCCAGGTCACCACCTTGACGGCGTCTGCGGGCGCCGGCGGCGGAGTGTGGAAGATCGTCGCGAAGTTGATCCCGCTGTAGCCGACCCCGAGCACCAGGGCCAGCAGTGACGCCCCGACCAGCTGCCAGCGCATCGAGCGGGCCAGCCAGGCCACGGGCAGCAGCAGCACCGGGACCGCCGCCCAGGTGATCGGCGGGAGCAGGTCGATCGGCCCCCACACGTACGTCCGGGCGCTGAGCAGGTGGTGCAGCGCGACGACCGCCAGCCAGCCGAGGCAGGCCACCGCCGCGAGGCGCAGTCCCCACCGTCGGCGACGCGAAGGGGTACGGGGTTCCGGCGACGGCGCTGGTTCCTTTTCGTCCATTATTGTGGTCGTCCCTGCCGCCGCTTCCGCCATGGCAACTCCTTTACGTCACCCCGGTTCCTGCCGGTACCGGCCTCGGAAAAGGTATCGACCGGAACCTTGTTCGAAGCTTGTTCCGCATGCCAAGGAGGGGGCAATCGCCGATCGCTAGCGTCACGAGTGCCAATACCGGATTCTGTCGACCCTGGAAGGAGCGGAGATGGGCGTACATGCAGCTTATCGGCGCTCACCGGGTGGGGCGTCGAAGACGCGCTACCGGCCGGTCGGTGTGCGAATTGCGCGGAATGCGGTGGGCCGGTCGGATCGGTCGGCGAAGCCCGCCGTGGATGATCCGCAGGTGAATAGTTGATAGCGACGAATGCCGGAAACACGGCCGTCGTTGTGACGTGACGTCGCCGTCAAGAAAGCGGCATTTTTTCGACACGGGAGGTGGAAGTGCACGCAGTGGTGACCGGGGCCGCGGGCATGTTGGGCACCGCGTTGTTGGCCAGAGACTGGCCGGGTGTGACCTGGACCGGAGTGGACATCCGACCTCTCGCGCCGAGGGTGCGGGATCGGGCCGGCTTCATCCAGGCCGACGTGCGCGACGCCGACGCCATGACCCGCGCCTTCCGCCGTGCCGACGTGGTCATCCACTCCGCCGCCGCCCTGCCGAGCCACCGCTCCGCGGACATCCGATCCGTCGACGTGGACGGCACCGTGTCGGCGTTGGAGGCGGCCCGACGGGCAGGTGTGGACCGCTTCGTGCACATCTCCTCCACGGCGGTCTACGGACTTCCCCGGGACTGCCCCACTCCGGAGGACTACCCCTGCGAGCCGGTCGACCCGTACTCGGCCGCCAAGCTCGGCGCCGAGAACGCCGTGCTCCGGCATCGTGCACAAGGGCTCTGCGCACCGATCGTGCGGCCCAAGACCTTCCTCGGCGAGGAGCGTCTCGGTCTGTTCGCCATGCTCTTCGAGTGGGCCGACGAAGGCCGCCACTTTCCGCTGATCGGTGGTGGCGACGTCGCCACCCAGATGCTCGACGTCGAGGATCTCTGCGCGGCGATCCAGTTGATCTGCGAGGCACCCGACGACACGGCGAACGACACGTTCAACATCGGCGCACGGGAGTTCCGCACTCTGCGGGAGGACTTCCAGGCGGTGCTCGACGCCGCCGGCCACGGCAAGCGGGTGCTGGCCATGCCGGTGGGGCCGGCCGTCGCCGTGCTACGTGTTCTCGCGGCCACGCGGCTTTCCCCGGTCTACAAGCGACTCGTGCACAAGCTGACCCGCGACTCGTACGTCTCGATCGACCGGGCCGTGCAGCAGCTCGGATTCAGTCCCCGGTTCAGCAACGAACAGGCCCTGCTGAAGACGTACGACTGGTGGCGGGCGAACGCCGCCGGGACGCGGCGCAGCGCCGGACGCACCCACCGCGACCCCTGGAAGCAGGGCGCCCTGAGCCTGGCGAAGGCGCTGTTCTGACACTCCACGGAGCAAGGAGAGGTCCGCCATGAAGCACGCCCTGGAAGCGCCGAGCTCCTCGTCACCCGAGTTGCCTGTGGTCTCCGTCGACCCGGTGGTCGCGGTACAGGCGCTGAGACCCCTGGCCCGCGTCGGCGGGCTGTTCATCCTGCTCCGACCTCGCCAGTGGATCAAGGGCAGCCTGGTGTTGCTGGCGCCGCTCGTGGCCTCCCCGGCCACCGCGGTGACCCAGGTCGTGCCGCTGCTCGGCACCCTGCTGAGCTTCCTGGCCGCCTCCTCGGCCGTCTACATCTTCAACGACCTGCGCGACCGTGAGCGCGACCGGCTGCACCCGGTCAAGCGCAACCGTCCCCTGGCGAGCGGGCGGGTGAGCGCCGGTGCCGCGGTGACGCTGCTGGTCGTCCTGCTCGCCGGCACCGCCGCCCTGCTGATGCTGCTGCCCGTCCTGGTCGGCGTCATCGTCGCCGGCTATCTGGCCATCAACCTCTGGTACTGCCTGGCGCTCAAGCACCAGCCGCTGGTCGACGTGTCGGTCGTCTCCGTCGGGTTCGTGCTGCGGGTGCTGGCCGGCACGATCGCCGTCGGCATCGCCGTCCAACCGGCGCTGCTGATCGGGGTCTACTGCGCCTGCCTCGCGCTCTCCCTCGGCAAGCGACGCCACGAACTCGCCGCCCTGTCCGCCGCCGGTGGCGAAGCGGGGGAGCACCGGCCGGCGCTGCGGGCGTACTCGGTCCCGTTCCTGGATCAGGTCGTGCTGGTGAACCTGGTGGCGGCGCTGGTCGGCTACGTCGCGTTCATCTGGGCGCAGACGCCGCCGTACGGGCCGGTCACCGCCGGGCTGACCTTCCCGTTCGCCGCCTTCGCGGTGCACCGCTACCTGCAGATGATCGCCATGGGCGGCTCCGGCGGCGATCCGGTCGAGGACCTCTTCCGGGACCGCGCCATGTTGGTGAACGTCGGTCTCTGGGCTGCGGTGCTGGCCCAGGCGATGCTGACCAGCATCTGGCAGCTCCGGTAACCGAACGACACCCTGGAGAAACCCGTGAGCAGCAAGAACTCCCGTGAATACGACCTCTGCGTCGCGGTCAACTACTACTCGCCGTACGTCAGCGGGCTGACCGAGGTGGCCAGGGTGCTCGCCGAGGGCCTCGTCGAGCGGGGCTGGCGGGTGGCGGTGGTCGCCGTCCGGCACGACCCGGCGCTGCCGCTGCGGGAGAGCCGCAACGGCGTCGACGTCTACCGCAGCCCGGTGGTCGCCTCCATCAGCCGAGGCCCGGTCAGCCCGGGCTTCCCTGCCCTGGTACGCCGGATCGCCCGCCGTTCGCAGGTGGTCAACCTGCACCTGCCGATGCTGGAGGGGGCGCTGATCACCGCCCTGCCGCTGGGGGTGCCGGTGGTCAGCACGTACCACATCGATCTCTGGTTGCCGCCCACCCTGGTGACCCGGGCGGCGATGGCGGCCGTACGGGTGTCGTCGCGGATCACCCTGCGCCGCTCGGACGCCGTCGTCGTCAACAGCGACGACCAGGCGCAGTACTCCGAACTCTGGCCGATCCTGCGGTCCAGCCAGCGCTCGGCGATTCCGGCGCCCTGCCTGGACCGCCGTGGCGGCGAGCCGACCTTCCGGGAGACCGACGGCCCGCACATCGGCTTCCTCGGCCGGATCGTGCCGGACAAGGGCCTGGACTACCTGGTGGCCGCGTTCGCCGAGATCACCGACCCGCAGGCGCGGCTGCTGCTCGGTGGCGACTACCTGACCGTCGCCGGCGGCAGCGTGATCGACCGGATCCGGGCCGCCGCGCAACGCGATCCCCGGATCCGGATCCTCGGTCTGCTGCGCGGCCAGCAGATCAACGACTTCTACGCCTCGATCGACGCGTTCGCCCTGCCCTCCATCGCGGAGTCCTTCGGCATCGCGCAGGCCGAGGCGATGATGTGCGGCATCCCGTCGGTCACCACCGACCTGCCCGGCGGACGGTATCCGGTGCTGGCCACCGGGATGGGCCGGATCGTCCAACCGCGCGACCCGGTCGGGCTGCGCGCGGCGCTGCTGGACGTGCTCGGCTGGGACGCCGCAACCCGGCGTGAGGGTGCGAAGCGGGCCATCGAGGAGTTCAGCGTCCAGGGTTGTCTGGACCGGTATGCGACGCTGTTCCGGGCTCAGGGTGCACGGGCCAGCGCATTGATGTGATTCATCGTCCCGTCCGGAGTGTGGCGGGAATCAGTCGCGGAGGTAGGCATGCAGAGCAGGGATTTCGGTCGTCTCGGCAGCGTCAGCGCGCTCACCCTGGGCGGGGGCGGGATCGGTAACGTCTGGGGAGCGACCGACCACGCCGAGGCGGTGGCGACCGTCCAGGCGGCCATCGACGGTGGTGTCACGATGCTCGATCTGGCGCCGACCTACGGTGACGGCTACGCGGCCGAGAACGTCGCCGGTGCCGCGTTACGCGCCATGCCGGCCGCCGACGTCCTGGTCACCAGCAAGATCGAGCTTCCCGAGCAGGATGGTGGTGACCTTCCGGAGAAGATGATCCGCAGCCTGCACGCGACCCTGGACCGCATCGGTCGCGAGCACCTGGATCTCTTCCTGCTCCACTCTCAACTGCACCCGCACGGTTGGACCGGCCCCACCCCCCGGACGCTGGGCTGGGACCTCTACCTCGACCAGGTGGTGCCGACCTTCGAACGGCTGCGCGCCGAAGGGAAGATCCGGGCCTGGGGGCTGACCGGGGTCGGCCACCCGCAGACCGTGATCGAGGCGATGCGCCGGCAGCCGCGTCCGGACGCGGTCCAGGCGGTGGTGAACGCCCTCGACCTCAGCGGCGACATGTGGCTGCTCGGGTCGTCGGCCGAACCTCGCAACGACGAGATTCGTCAGGCCGCGGTCGACGACGGCGTCTCGGTGATCGCGATCCGCGCGGTGGCGGCGGGAGCGCTCACCGAGGGCATCGACCGGGCCGTGGACGACGACTCGCCGGTCGCGGTCGACTTCGCCCGAGCCGAGCCGTTCCGTGCGCTCGCCGCCGAGTTCGGTGAGTCGCCGGCTTCCCTGGCCCACCGGTACGCCCTCAGCGTGCCCGGTGTGGCGACCGTGGTGCTGGGCGTGAAGAACCGCGCCGAGTTGGCCGAGTGCCTCGCCGCCGAGGCGCGTGGCCCGCTGACCGAGGCGGAACTCAAGGCCCTGCGCGACCTGCGAGCCTGAAGGGCACACAGCCGACCGTGAACCTCTGAAACCCTCCCCCCGCCCAGGACCCGCTGACGCGAGGCGCGGCGCGGTGCCCGCCGGGATGCACCGGGAAGTCCGGACAACTTCGGGGAAAGTGCTGCCTCGTCAGTCGGCGAGACAGCACTTTCCCCGTATCTGCTACCAGGGCCGGGCTGCGGTGGGTGGCGTTGCGTCGTTGTTCAACTTATTCATGACGGGCGTCAGAATTTCTTGACTTCCGGTGCCGGGTGACTGACCATGGCCAACACAGCGACGTGACCTCTCACACAGTGGTAGGTCACCTGCAGATCCGTGGCATCCGCCGATTTCTGACGCACCCCACCACCCCCGCCCAGGAAGGGCCTCGTCAATGAAGAAGGTCATCGCACTCGGGCTGATCGCCGCCACCGCGATCGCCCTCACCGCATGTACTGATTCCGATGCGTCCTCCCCGTCCGACCCGGCCGACGGCGACCTGCGCCAGGTCCGGGTCGCGGCGTTGCCCATCACCGAGACCGCCGCGCTGTGGGGCGGCATCAAGGCGGGCATCTTCGCCAAGCGCGGCCTCAGCGTGGAGGTGCTGCCCGCCCAGGGTGGTGCGCAGGCGATTCCGGCACTGCTCAACGGCGACATCGACTTCGCGATCGGCCAGCCCTTCGGCCCGTTCCGGGCCGACCTCCAGGACCTCGGCGTGGTCATGATCGGCAACTACGCCTCCTCGTACGCCGAGGGTGACGACATCAACGCCGTGGTGGCCTCGGCGAAGTCCGGCATCACCCGGCCGGCCGAGCTGGCGGGTCGCCGGGTCGCGGTGAACAGCCTGGGCGCGGCGGGCGACGTGACGATCATGGCGGCGGTCGAGAAGGACGGCGGGGACCCGTCCACCATCAAGTTCGTCGAGGTCGCCTTCCCGGACGCCCCGGCGCAGTTGGAGGCCGGCAACATCGACGCGGCCTGGGTGCCGGAGCCGTTCGTCACGCAGCTGCGCAGCCGTGGCGACACCTTCATCGTGGCGCCCTACCAGGCGGTCGTGCCGGGTCTGACCACGCTGACCACGATCACCACCAAGGAGCGTACGGAGAAAGACGCCAAGCTCGTCGACGACTTCGCGGCGGCGATGAAGGAGACGCTCCAGTGGGCCCAGGACTCCGCCAACGAGACGGCGGTCCGGCAGGCCATCAAGGACAACCTGCAACTGCCGGAGCCGGTGGCGGATTCGGTGAAGCTGCCCGAGTTCGGGTGGGACCTTGACCGGACGAGCCTGCAGACGCTCGCGGAACTCGCCCAGAAGTACCGCGTGCTCGACAAGCAGCCGAACCTCGACCGGCTCATCCAGCAGAAGTAGCCCGCGATTGCCCGCCCTCCCCGGTGCCGGAGACCGGGGAGGGCGTCGCCGCCGCTTGTTCACGGGAGTGACATGGCTGTCCCATCCACCCGACGCCTGCGTGGGTTGCGCAAGGCGCTGCTGGGCCTCACCGGCCTGGCCGGATTCCTCGTCGTCTGGCAGCTGATCCCGACGCTGGGCCTGATCAACTCGCAGTACCTGCCGTACGTGACGGACGTGTTCGCGCGGCTGGCCGAGGAATCCGTCGACCTCGCGTTCTGGCGGCGGCTGGGGTCCACCATGAAGTCCTGGGCGATCGGACTGACGGTGGCCACGTTCGCCGCCGTGGTCCTCGGCACGGTCGTCGGCCTGGTGCCGTTCCTCCGACGCGCCACGCACACGATGATCGAGTTCCTGCGGCCGATCCCGTCGGTGGCGTTGATCCCGCTGGCCGTGCTGATGTTCGGCATCCAGATGCAGGCCGCCCTGGTCATCATCATCTACGCATCGTTCTGGCAGGTGTTCGTGCAGGTGATCTACGGCGTGGCCGACGTCGACGCGGTCGCCCGGGACACCGCCCGCAGCTTCGGGCTGACCCGCCGCGAACAGTTGACCCACCTGGTGTTGCCGACCGCCCTGCCGTACCTGATGACCGGGGTGCGGCTCGCCGCGGCGGTCGCACTCATCCTGGCCATCACCGCGGAGATGGTGATCGGCAACCCCGGCCTCGGGCGGATGATCGAGCTGTCCCGCTCCGCCGGGGACTCCGTCGGCCTGTACGCCTTCGTGGTGGTCACCGGCCTGCTCGGGCTCGCGGTCAACCTGGTCTTCCGGTTCGTCGAGCGGCGCACGTTGTCCTGGCACGAGTCGATCCGAGGGGAGCAGGCCCGGTGACCAAGCACCCTGACCGGATCGCCGTCGCCGAGCGCACGGCCGGGCCCGACGTCGCGCGTCGGCCCGGGGTCGGCTCCCGGATCGCGGCGAGTCTCGGCTATTCGCTCGGGCTGCCCATGCTGCTGCTGGTGGTCTGGGGGCTGCTCGCGACGAGGTCGACGAACCGGTTCTTCCCCGACCCGCTGACGATCTTCGAAGCCTTCGTGGACACCTGGGTCGGGCCCGCGTTCGTCGAGGACGTACTGCCCAGCCTGTACCGCCTCGGCCTCGGCATCACCGCCTCGATCGTGGTCGGCATCGCCGCCGGCACCATCATCGGCCTGATGCAGTGGCTGCGCGAACTGCTCGAACCGCTGCTGGAGTTCTTCCGGGCCATCCCACCGCCGGTGCTGATCCCGGTGGCGATGCTGCTGCTCGGCATCACCGACACCATGAAGGTCGTGGTCATCGTCTCCGGCGCGGTCTGGCCGATCCTGCTGAACACCATCGAGGGCGTACGGGCCACCGACAGCGTGATGACCGAGACCGCCGACTCGTTCCAGGTCACCTGGTGGGAGCGGCTCTGGTTCCTGGTGCTGCCGGCGGCCAGCCCGCGCATCATGGCCGGGGTCCGGCAGGGCCTGTCGGTCGCGCTCATCCTGATGGTGATCTCGGAGATGTTCGCCTCGTCCGCCGGGCTCGGCTACCGCATCGCCTACTTCCAGCGCAACTACCTCATCGCCGAGATGTGGAGCGGAATCCTCCTGCTCGGTCTCGTCGGCGTCTTCCTCGCCGTCGTCTTCGGAATCGTCGAGCGGCGCGTGCTGCGCTGGTACCACGGACTCAGGGAGGTCAACCGTGCCTGACCGGAGCACCCTGCTGCGGGTGGAGCATCTGCGCAAGGTCTACGAATCGGCCACCGGCAACGTCGAGGCGATCGGGGACATCAGCTTCACGATGAACGCCGGTGAACTGGTCTGCATCGTCGGGCCGTCCGGTTGTGGCAAGACCACGCTGCTGAAGTGCCTGGCCGGTCTGCTGCGCCCGACCAGCGGCGTGGTCGAGATGGACGGTGCGCCGGTGACCGGGCCGAGCCCGGCCATGGCTGTGGTGTTCCAGGAGTACGGCCGCAGTCTCTACCCGTGGCTGACCGTACGCGGCAACGTCGAGCTGCCGCTGCGGCACAAGAAGCTCAGCCGCGCCCAGCGGGAGAAGTTGGTCACCGACGCGCTCGTCGCGGTGGGGCTGGACCATGCCGCCCGCAGCCATCCGTGGCAGCTCTCCGGGGGCATGCAGCAACGGGTGGCGATCGCGCGGGCCATCGCGTACCAGCCCGAAGTCATGATCATGGATGAGCCGTTCGCGGCGGTCGACGCGCAGACCCGGGCGGACCTGGAGGACCTCGTCCGCGAGCTGCACACCAGCCGCAACATGTCGATCCTCTTCGTCACCCACGACATCGACGAGTCGGTTTACCTGGGAGAACGGGTTCTAGTATTGTCCAAGTCGCCGACCTGGGTTCAAGAGGACCTCGCGATCGATCTGCCGCCTACGCGTGATCAGATCACCACCCGCGCCCTGCCCCGGTTCACCGAGCTGCGGACCCACGTCTACGACCAGATCCAGCGGGCCAAGCGTGGCAAGACTGTCGACGCGCAACCGGCGCGGTGACCGCTGCGGCCGCCACGACGGATTCGCCGAAAGGGAGGGCTGTGCGTAGCCGTCAGCCGAAGCAACTGCTGCTCGCCTTCTTCGGTGAGCATGTGGTCGACGCCGCAACCGGGCCGATCCGGGCCAGTGCCCTGATCAGCGTGCTGGAACCGGCCGGCGTCGCCGCGCCGGCCACCCGCGCGACCCTCGACCGCCTGGTCGGCAGCGGCATCCTCGCCCGCACCAGGAACGGTCGGGAGACGCTGTTCTCGCTGACCGAGCACGGTGCGGCAGTGCTGCGCGAGGCAACGGACCGGGTCCGTGGCCCTCGGCCGTTCGACCCGCAGGGCAACGGGTGGACCCTTGTCACCTTCTCCATTCCCGAGGGCCAGCGGATGCTGCGGCACCGGCTGCGCTCGACCCTTACCTGGGAGGGGTTCGCGCCGATCCGGGACGGCCTGTGGCTCGCGCCCGGCGAGGTCGACCTCGCCGGCTCGTTGGAGCCGTTACGGCAGGATCTGCCACCGCACACCGTCATGGCGTTCCACGCCCGGGAGCTGGACGGCTTTCCGATCGCTGAGAGCGTGCGCGCCGCCTGGGACATCGAGGCGATCCGGCGTGAACATCTGGCCTTCATCGAGGTGTGGGACGACCCGGCCGCCGTGGCGCTGGCACCGAGCGCGCTGACCGTACGCACGATGCTGGTGGCGGACTGGCTGGCGCTGCTGCGCGCCGATCCCCGGCTGCCGGCCGAGTTCATGGACGAGCAGTGGCCGGCCACCCGGTCGGCGGAGACCTACCGCCGGATGCACGAGAAGCTGGCCGAGGCGTCCGCCGCGGAGTTCGCCGAACTCGTCGCCGCCCGCACCTCGGTCAGACGCCGAAACGGGCGCGCAGGTCCGCCTTCCGCACCTTCCCCGACGCCGTCCGCGGCAACTCGTCCACGATGATGACGTTCTTCGGCAGCTTGTAGCGCGCGAGCCGGCCGTCGAGGTACGCCCGTACGGCCTCGACGTCCACCGCCGCGCCGTCGCGTACCGTCACGATCGCCCACGGCACCTCGCCCCACCGTTCGTCGGGCACGCCGATGACCGCCGCCGCGGTCACCCCCTCCAACTCGCCGAGCAGTTGCTCGATCTCGGCGGGGTAGATGTTCTCCCCACCGGAGATGATCATGTCTTTCAGGCGGCCGGAGATGTGCAGGTAGCCGTCGGAGTCCAGGTAGCCGAGGTCGCCCGAACGGAACCACCCGTCCGGGGTGAACGCGTCGGCGGTCGCCTCGGGCAGCCCGTGGTAGCCGGGGAAGACGTTCGGCCCGGCGATCTCGATCTCGCCGACGCTGCCGGTGGGCGCCGGCTCCCCGCTCACGTCGGTGATCCGTACCTCGGTGAAGAAGTGCGGCAGCCCGACGCTGCCCTGCTTGGCGCGGGTCATGTGCGGCGGCAGCGAGGTGGCGCCCGGTGACGCCTCGGTCATCCCGTAACCCTGGGAGAACGACAACCCCCGTGCCTCGTACGCGTTGAGGATGCGCGGCGGCACCGCCGAACCCCCGCAGGTCAGCTTCGCCAGCGTGGACAGGTCGGTCGAGGCCCAGTCGGGATGGTCGGCCATCAGCTGATACGTGGTGGGCACTCCGCTGAGCATGGTGACGCCGTGCCGTTCGATCTGGGCCAGCGCGCGTCCCGGCTCGAAGCCCTTCTCCAGCACCATCGTGGCGCCCTTGAGGATGACCGGCAGGGCGCCCATGCCCAGCGAGGCGACGTGGAACAGCGGCGAGATCATCAGTGCCACGTCGGTCGAGACGACGTCGTAGTCGACCACGCAGTTGATGGCGACCCAGGTCAGGTTGCCGTGGGTCAGCACCGCGCCCTTGGCACGACCGGTGGTGCCGGAGGTGTAGACGATCGCCGCCGGGTCCCCGTGATCGGTGGCGACGGGACCTGCGGCATCGGTGGCTGCGGTGCGGGCCAGTCGCGCCAGCCCCGGTCGGTCCGCGTCGCCGTCGCCGGTGACCACCACGTGCGGCGTCCGCGCGGCCGGCACGGCTGCGGCCACCCGGGACGCGAACTCGGGGTCGTGGATGAGCACCCGGGCACCGGAGTCGTCCAGGACGTGGGCGATCTCCGGTGCCGCGAGCCGGGTGTTGACCGGGACGAAGACGGCCCCCAGCTGCGCCGCGCCGAACATCACCTGGAGGAACTCGGGGCTGTTCTCACCCAGGTACGCGACCGCGTCGCCCTTGCCGACGCCCTGGTCGCGCAGCACGGCGGCGACCCGGTCGGTGGCGTCGGCAAGTTGGGCGTACGTCAACGTCGAGCCCTCGCCGTGGACGAGGGCGACCTTGTCGGGGGACTTGAGTCGACGCTTGGCCATCCAGACGCCGATTCCGTGCTGGTGCATCATCAGTCTCCTGGTGGTGGAGGTGGTGTGCTCACCCGGCCCGGCTGACCCCCCGCTCGGGCGTGAAGCCTGTCAGCGCCGGCTCAGGCGTAGAAGCGGTACAGCCCACGGGCGACGACCGCCGGCTTGGCGCCGCCTTCGATCTCGATGGTCTGGTCGACGGCGATCTGGTAGCCACCCCGGACCTCGGTGACCTCGGCGATGGTGGCCCGCATGCGCACCCGGGAACCGACAGTGACCGGCGCCGGGAAGCGGACCTTGTCCAGGCCGTAGTTCACCTTCGTGGTCACCCCCTTGACCTCCAGCAGCTCGGTCCAGAAGGGGACGGCCAGCGAGAGGGTGAGGAAGCCGTGCGCGATCGGCGCGCCGAACGGGCCGGTCTTCGCCCGCTCCGGGTCGACGTGGATCCACTGGTGGTCGTCGGTGGCGTCGGCGAAGAGGTTCACCTGGTCCTGGGTGACCGTCCGGTACTCGGTGTAACCGAGGTCGGTGCCGGCGAGGTCGGCGAGCTGGTCGTAGGCGATGGTGGTCGTCATGGCGGTTCCTCTCGTCGTCACCGGGCAAGGCGCAGCAGTCGGGCCGCGTTGTCCTTGAGGATGCCCGGAAGCACGTCGGGCTTGAGGTCGGTGGCCGCCACATCGCGCAGCCAGCGGTCGGGGGTGATCAGTGGATAGTCGGTGCCGAAGAGCACCCGGTGCTTGAGCATCGAGTTGGCGTAGCGCACCAACTCGGCCGGGAAGTACTTCGGGCTCCAGCCGGACAGGTCGATCCAGGTGTTGTGCTTGTGGGTGGCCACCGACAGCGCTTCGTCCTGCCACGGCACCGACGGGTGGGCCATGATGATCTGCAGGTCCGGGAAGTCGGCGGCGATCGGGTCGAGCAGCATCGGGTTGGACAGCCCCAGCCGCAGCCCGTAGCCGCCCGATGTGCCCGCGCCGATGCCGGTCTGTCCGGTGTGGAAGATGGCGGGCAGGCCCGCGCGCTCGATCAGCGCCCACAGCGGCGCGTACTTCTCGTGGCTCGGGTCGAAACCCTGCACGGTGGGGTGGAACTTGAAGCCGCGTACGCCCTCGTCGGAGATCAAGCGGGCGGCGAGTTCGAGGGCCGCTTCACCGGTGCGCGGATCGACCGAGCCGAAGGGGATCAGCACGTCGGCGTGCTCGGCCGCGGCGCGGGCGATGTCGGCGCTGGACAACGGCGGATGCTTGAGCTGCGTACGGGCGTCGACGGTGAAGACGACGGCGGCCATGTTGCGCTCGCGGTAGTACTGCGCCACCGCGTCGACGGCCGGTCGCGGCCCGTCGGTGCGGAAGTACTTCGACACCGCCGCCACCAGTGGCTCGGGCAGCGAGGCGTGACCGTGGTCGTCGACCTCGATGTGGACGTGCATGTCGATCGCCGTGACGGCGTCGAGGTCGATCGCGGGCTGGTACATGAGGGGCACCTTCGTCGGGCGGGGTGGCGTCAGGGGCGGTCAGGAGGCCGCGGGCTGGAACTCCTCGGGGAGCTCGGGGAAGCGTTCGCCGACGCTCTGCAGGGCGGCGGCGAACTCGGTCGGCCAGGCCTGCACCAGCGCCTCGTAGCTCCAGCCGCCCTCGTGGTAGGCGGTCAGCGCCGCCTCCGGGTGGGTCCAGATCTGCAGGCGGTCGCCGCCGACGCCGATCACCTGGCCGGTCACCCCGGCCGCCGCGTCGGAGCCGAGGAAGGCGATCAGCCCGGCCACGTCGTCGGCGGTGCCGAAGCCGAGGTCGTGGCGGAAGAACGCGGGCATCGGCTCGCCGTTCGCCTCGGCCTGCACGGCGGCGGCGAAGTAGGGCACGGTCGCGGTCATCGCGGTCGCTGCCACCGGTACGACGGTGTTTGCGGTGATGCCGGCCCGCTTGAGCTCCAGCGCCCAGGTGCGGACCATGCCCACGATGCCCGCCTTGGCGGCCGCGTAGTTGGTCTGGCCGAAGGTGCCCCGCTGCCCGGTGGGCGAGCCGATGCAGATGATCCGGCCGCCCTCGCCGGCCTGCCGCATGTGCAGCACCGCCTCGCGCACGGTGGTGAAGGTGCCGCGCAGGTGCACGTTGATCACCGTGTCGAAGTCGTCGTCGCTCATCTTCCACAGCACCGTGTCGCGCAGCACGCCCGCGTTGGTGACCAGGATGTCGAGTCGCCCGAACTCCTCGACCGCGGCGGTGACCAGTTGCTTCGCCGTCTCGGTGGGGCCGACCGGTGCGGTCACCGCGACGGCCCGCCCACCGGACGCCTGGATCGCCGCGACCGCGTCGGCTGTGACACCGGCATCGACGTCGTTGACCACGACGGACGCCCCCCGGCGGGCCAGCTCCTTGGCGTAGGCGAGGCCGAGACCTCGACCGGATCCGGTGACGATCGCGACTTTGCCGTCCAGTGGTGACATAGAGGTGCTCCTTTGCGTCCACGCCGATCTGAGCACGAACCGTTGAAAAAGTCAATTATTTGTGAAGCTTGCTACCATCGTCGTCATGTCCCCTATCGGAAAGACCCGGCCGACCGGACGCGACCGGCTGCGGGACAGCGTGCTCGCCGGGGACCTGAGCTTTCTGCTGGCCCGCGCCAACGCCCTCACCCTCGCCGCGGCCAACGCGGCGTTGGCCGAACACGGGCTCAAGGCCCGCTCCTACTCGGTGCTCGCGCTCGCCGCCGACGACGTCCGTCCCACCCAGCGGGAACTTGCCGAGTTCCTGCGGCTGGATCCGAGTCAGGTCGTGGCGCTCGTCGACGGGCTGGAGAAACGCCAGCTCGTCGAGCGCCAGACCGACCCCGCCGACCGTCGCGCCAACGTCCTCGTCGCCACCGACGCCGGTCGGGCCCTGTTCGCTCAGGCCCAGGAATCCGCGCGGGCCGTGGAGCTGGGCCTGCTGGCCGCCGTCACGCCGCAGGACCATGAGCGGCTGGCCCAACTGCTGCGGCTGCTGGCCTTCCCCGACTGACGCCGTGACCGGGCGGCACCTGCGATGGCACCGCCCGGTCCCGGTCTGCACCCGTGCGACCGCTACGCGGCGCAGTCGACGGCCGCGTGTCCGCGGATCACCGCGGTCGTCACCGCCTCACCGTCGAGTGACCCGGTGACACGTACCGTCGCCGTGCCGGTCGGCAGGGCCGCCACCCGCGTGGCGAACTGCTGGAAGGCGTTGCCGCCCGGTGCCACGCCCGCGAACGACCGCTCGCCGTACGCGGTCTCCAGCGCGATCTCCACCGGCGCGACGTGGTCGTTGCGCACCTGCACCGCCACGTACGCCCGGCCGGCGATGCACCGGGCCTGCACGGTCACCGTGACCGGCAGCACCGGTCGCACCTGGGGCTCGGGAGACCAGCGGATCCAGGTGTCGGCAAGCGGCACCTGACCCACGCCGGGCTTCGACCAGTCACAGACGCCGCCGGGGAAGACCGCCTGCAGGCGCTGCCACTGCTCGTCGGTGAAGCTCACCCCGTACGACTCCCGGTTCAGGGGCGTGAGCTGGCACTTGAGCACGGCGGAGGTGGTCGGTCCGCCGGCGACCACACGCGGGTTGCGGTGCAACGGGAACAGCTGGTTGCACTGGGCCGCCGGGTCCAGGGTCAGCGCCTCGGTGATCCGGTCGCCGTTGGCCGCGATGCAGCCGTCGGCCAGGCCCTCGGGCCGGGACAGCCGGGTCAACGTCACGTCGTCCAGCTTCGGCTGCGCCGCGGCCAGCGCGGTCCGGGCGGTCAGCCAGGTCTCCATGCCCTCCAGGGCGAGGGTCGAGGCGGTGTTGGCGGCAGCGCCCGGCGCGGCGGTGATGCTGATGTGGTTGTCGGCGTTGCCGTTGGCCGCGACGATCCGCTCCCGCATCGTCCAGGACCGGAACCGGTCGTGGAAGTCGCCGGACGGGTCGGTGTAGCCCCGGGTCTCGATGATCGGCGTCCAGCGCAGACCGCCGTCGAACTGGTTGACCCGGCCGGTCTCGTACGCCACCTTGATCGCGTCGACGTCCGCCGAGGTGCGCTGCGGGGTGCGGTTGCCCTGGACGTCGAGGCCGCCGATGCCCTCGTTGAGCCGGACGAACTGCTCCGGGCTGATCGTGCCCGCCTGGAGGGTCTGCAGGCCGTACTGCACGCCGACCGTGTCCGGAATGATCGGCCGGCCGAAGCCGGTGGCCGGGTCGACGCCGTACACGTTGGAGATGAAGTCGGCCATCGCGCAGCGGATGCCGGTCGGGTTGGTGACCGGGTGGTACCGCTGCGCCGCCGGGACGTGGCTCGGGCAGTTGGCCGGCCAGTCGACACCGTCGAAGAACTGGTAGCCGAAGCAGGTGTTCGGGCTGGCGAAGCCGGTCACCGCGGTGTGCTGCGCGGTGGACAGACCGGCGGCGGAGGCGGCCTGGCTGATGAAGCGGCACTCGTGACCACTGACGGTCGTGGAGCGCTCGTCCGGGTAGCCGATCTGGCCGATCACGCCGTCGATGATGCCGGGGTACGCGTTGGAGATCAGCAACTGCTGCATGGTGCCGGCCGAGCCACCCCAGCCCATGGTGAAGGCGGGCACCCCGTACGTCTCGATGAAGTGCTCCTTGACCATCATCGCGGTCTCGGCGGAGGTCACGTCGTTGCAGTTGTTGGCGAACACGTTGAACGTGGAACTGGCCACCGCGTAACCCCGGCTGAGCAGGCCGTGGTCCAGCACCCCGCCGGTGCTGGTGGCCTGGGTGTAGCCGATGCCGCAGGCGCCGCCGAAGGTGTAGACCAGCCGCTCGTTCCAGCCGTCGGTGGCCGTCCACGGGTCGGGCAGGGCGGTGCCCGGCTGGTGCAGCAGCGCGATCTCGTAGACCGCCCGGTTGATGGTGCCCCGCTCGATGCGTACGACGTACGGCACGGTGCGGCCGTCGATCGTGGTGGTCGTGGCCACGTTGCCGGGCAGCGGGCCGTCGGGCAGGGCGGTGAAGCTGCCGGCGGTGGTGCGGTACTGGTACGTCACCCGGGGTGCCGCCACGTGGCAGTTCTCGTCGACCGGCCCGAGGTTCCAGGGGCTGCCGGAGGCGGTGCAGAACAGCGGGATGTGCGGGCCGGAGAAGACCGGGCCCTGCGCGGGGTGGTTGACAAGCGTCACGTCGGCCGTCGGGCGGCCCTGCCCGTTGCCGTTGGACCGGATCTGGAGGGTGTTGTCGCCCAGCGCCAGGTCGTCGACCAGGCCGAGCAGCGTACGACCGTCGCCGATCGGGCGGAACTGGCTGGTCAGGTTGCGGCCGTCGAGGTGGACCTTCACCTGGTGCGGCGGAACGTTGCGGGGCACGCCGATGCGGACCAGGGCGTCCCCGCCGCTGACCAGGTCGGCGCGGGTGGAGACGACCTCCACGTCGAAGGTGCGGTCGACGCCTGCCTGGGGCGGCGGTGCGGCCAGGGCGGGCACCGCTGGGCCGCCGACAAGTGTGCTGGCGACGATCGCGGTCAGGGCGAGTTTCCAGGTTCGTTGCGGAGATTTCTCCCGGGATCGACGTGAGTGCATAGCAGGGCCCCTTTCAGCCGGGAACGGGCGGCTGGACCTCCTGGTCACATGTGCACGGGGAACCTAATGCGAATTCTGATCGCGCGTCAACGAATCTGCAATGTATCTACTTCAGACGCGACTTCGCGCCGTCTGCCGCATGGTCGGGAGTCTGGACGAGCTCCTCGAAACGCTGCTGCGCCGGCCGGGCCAACGCCGCGGAGGTCTCCAGGAACATCGCCCGCGCCTGGGCGCGGGGGAAGGAGGCGGGCAGGAACATGGCCGGCAGGTCGGGATCCTCGCCCACCAGCGCCCGCCAGTCGTTGACCATCTCGGTACGCCGCACGAGCGCCTGCGCGGGTGACACCTCGCCCGCGGCGGCCGGCCAGACCAGATCCCGGTAACGCTCCAGAAAGGACTGGTAGCCGGCAGCCAACTCGTCGATCCGCCACGCCGCCTCGAGCCGGGCCCGGCCACCGGGCAGCAGATCCAGGTCGGTGGCGCGCAACACCACCGCATCACTGACGCCGAGCTCGCTCAACTGCTCGCGTACCTCGTCGAAACGGTCGTGCGGGGTGACCCAGGTGCCGTCGTACAACGGCGAGAAGGTCAACCAGCGCAGCCGGGCCCGCAGCAGCCGACGCTGGTTCGCGTCGTCAAGCGGCAGGGTGAACGCGATAAGGGTCCACCTGCCGTCCCAGCTGCTCTCGTCGGTGCTGGCGAAGATGCGCCGGCCCCCGCGCCGCAGGATCTGCGCCGCCGACTCGGTCAACCGGTAGCTGGTCCGGCGGCCCTCCTTGGTCCGCTCCAGCACCCCGCGCTGGGTCAGCCGGCTGAGCGTCGCGCGGGCGTTGGCCGGCGCGATGTCGAATTCGGCAAGCACCGCGACCAGGCCGCCGGAGGGCAGCGGCGCGTGCCCGGCGCGCCAGTAGTCCCCGAGCAACGTCACAAGCAGCCGTTGCGCCCGCGCCCGCCCGACCGCCGCCGCGCCGTCCGTGGGCGGCTCCAGCGCGTGATGGAGGTCGGACATCCGGATAAATTACTGCGTCTCAGAACGCGTCGGCGACGGCACCCGACCGGGCGGCCGGCGGTACGAGGTGCCCAGCGCCCGGGACAGCACCCGGCCTGCCGCCTGCACCAGCGGCGCCAGCGCCAACGGGTCCGCGCGGTCGTGGGCCACCACCAGCGAGATGGCGGCCACCACACCGTCTGATCCCCGGATGGGCGCGGCGACCGAGAGCGCGTCCATGGTGACCTGGCGGTCGCTGACCGCGTACCCGACCCGACGTACCTCGGCCAGGCACCGACGCAACCGTCTCGGGTCGGTGATGGTCAGCTCGGTGTAGCGCTCCAGCGGTGCGGCCAGCACCTGCTCCTGGACCTCGGCCGGCGCGTAGGCGAGCAGGACCAGCCCGACCCCGGTGGCGTGCAGCGCGAACCGCCCCCCGACCCGGGTGAGCACCGGCACCGCGTGCCGCCCGGCGATCCGCTCGATGAAGACGAGTTCCAGGCCCTGCCGGACGGCGAGCTGGACGTTCTCGTGGGTGACCTCGTAGAGGTCTTCCATGATCGGTAGGGCCAGCTCCCGCAGCCCCAGACCCCGGGGTGCGAGGGAACCCACCTCCCACAGCCGCAGGCCGATGCGGTACCGCCCGTCGTCGCCACGCTCCAGCGCGCCCCAGGCGACCAGTTCCGCCGCGCGGCGGTGGGCGGTGGGCAGCGGCAGCCCGGCGCGGCGGGCCAGCTCGGTCAGGGTCAACGCCGGGGTGGCGGGGGTGAACGCGTCCAGCAGCGCCAGCACCTTGCTGGTGACCGATCGGCCGGGCTGCGCGTCCACCCCGCCATCATCCCGCCTGCGCCGGGCGCGTCACAGCTCCAGCACGAGCCGGGGCGTACGGGCCCGGGACACGCAGATCATCATGGTGTCCCCGGCCGCCCGTTCCTCCTCGGTGAGCAGGCTGTCCCGGTGGTCCGGCACCCCGGCCAGCACGGTGGTCTCGCAGGTGCCGCAGGTGCCCTCCCGGCAGGAGGAGAGCACCTGCACGCCGGCCTCCTCGACCGCCTGGAGGATCGGCGTACCGGGCGGCACCGTCAGCGTCTGGCCGGAGATGGAGAGTTCCACCTCGACTGTCGTGTCGACGCCGTCGACGCCGGATGCCGGGGTGAACCGCTCGACGTGCAGGCAGCCGGGCGGCCAGCCGAGACAGTGCTGCTCCACCGCCGTGATCAGCGCCTCCGGGCCACAGCAGTAGACCAGCATCCCGGCCTCCGGGCGGCCGAGCAGTCCCGGCAGGTCGAGCAGGCCGGTCTCGTCCTGCGGGCACAGGGTCACCCGGTCGCCGTACTTCTCCCGCAGCGCGTCGGCGAAGGCCATGGTGGCGCGGCTGCGTCCGCCGTACACCAGTCGCCAGTCGGCACCGGCGGCGTCGGCAGCGGCGACCATCGGGCCGATCGGGGTGATGCCGATGCCCCCGGCGATGAAGAGGTATCGCGCTGCCGCGACCAGCGCGAAGTTGTTCCGGGGACCGCGCACCGTGACGGTGGCGCCGGGCGTCAGCCGGTCGTGCACCTGCCGCGAGCCGCCGCGCCCGTCCGGCTCGCGCTGCACCGCGATCCGCAGCCCGGACCGGTCCGCCGGGTCGCCGCAGAGCGAGTACTGGCGAACCAGGTCCGGGCCGAGCAGCAGATCCAGGTGTGCGCCCGGAGTCCACTGCGGAAGGTCACCCCCGTCGGGGCGGCCCAGGGTGAGTGCGACGACGTCGCGGGCCACCTGCTCCCGGGCGGTCACCACCAGGTCCCACTCGGTCACGCCGGCACCGCCGTCCGGGTCGGCAGCTCGGGCGCGGGCGGGGCGGGGGAGCGGTGGCCCTGCGGGTGGGCGAGCAGCCACTCCCACAGCTCCACCGGTTCCTCGGCGACCCGTTCGGCCCCGCAGTGGCAGACTCCGCGCAGGATGTCGGTGCCCGGCATCCAGTGGATCCGGTAGACCCGGTCACCGGTGAGCATGCCGGTCGGCCCGCTCACCGGGTCGCCTCCACCCTCCCCGCATCGACCAGGCGGGCCAGCAGCCGCCGGGCCGCCAGGCCGCCGGTGTCGATGTTGATGCTCAGTTCCTGGTACTTCTCCGGTTCGGCGGCGATCACCTGCTCCAGGATGTTCAGCGCGGTCACGTCCTGCATGACCACCGTGTGGTTGCTCTGGTGCAGGTACTCACTCACCGACTCGTCGTCGATGGCGAAGTCCCGGGCCACCGCCCAGAAGTCGTACGTGGTGTGCTCGGTCGACGGGGTGATGGCGTACACGATCTCGGCGTGGAACGCCTCGTTGTCCTCGCCCTGCGCCGGCGGGTAGACGCCCTGCGGCGCGATCCGGCTGTGCAGCAGGTACAGGCACGGCGGGTGGTACTCGATGTCCTGCCAGCGGGTGATCCGGCCCTGGATGCCTGTGGAACGCGCGTAGAAGGGCGGGCACTCGGCGTCGTCCATGTGCCGGCTGACGTAGACGATGCCGCGTTCGTCGTCCACCTCCGTGGTGATCGGGGTGTTCGCCACCTCGGGCGTGCCGATGTAGCCACCGTGCAGATAGGTCTCGTGGGACAGGTCCATCAGGTTGTCCACCAGCAGGCCGTACCGCGCGTTCAGCGGTGCCATCCCGCGCACCACCGCGTAGCGTGGGTCGGTCAGCCAGGGAGCGCGGGGGATGGTGGCCGGATCGGCCCGGTCCCGGTCACCGATGAACACCCAGACGAACGAGTCCTGCTCCACCACCGGGTACGCCGCCACCCGGGCGGTACGCGGAATGCGCTGCTGACCCGGCACGAAGACGCAGGAGCCGGTCCGGTCGTAGGTGAAGCCGTGGTATCCACAGACGATGGTGTCGCCATCGAGCCGGCTCTCCGACAACGGGTAGCGCCGGTGCACACACCGGTCGGCAAGTGCCACCGCCTCCCCGGCACCCGTGCGGTACAGCACCAACGGCTCACCCAGCACCGTACGGGCCAGCAACTCCCGCCCGACCTCGCTGCCGTAGGCCGCCACGTACCACTGGTCACGTGCGAACGCCATGGGGACCTCCTCCTGAGACGAACCAGCCGGATCATCCCGTGACCCACGCGTGATCGGGACCACAGCTTTCACTGAATGAAAGCCGAGGATGACTCGATCATCGGGGCGGTTCTGGTTAGGGTGTGACGTCGTGCTCGGCGGAAGACTCCACATTGGGGCGGGTGCTGGATGACGATCACTGCGAATGACGTGGAACTCGTCACCGCGGCGCGGTCGGGCGACAGGTCGGCGCGTGAGCAGCTCATCGCCGCGCATCTGCCGCTGCTCTACAACATCGTCGGTCGGGCCCTGCACGGTCACGCCGACATCGACGATGTGGTGCAGGAGACCCTGGTCCGGGTGATCCGTGACCTGCCCGCGTTGCGTGCCCCGGAGAGCTTCCGGTCCTGGCTGGTCGCGATCGCGGTACGGCAGATCGCCAGCCACCGCCAGCGGGTGCGCACCGCCACCCACCGGGCCAGCGCCGTCGACCCTGCCGACCTGCTGGCCGCCGGTGGCGACGTCGCGGACGAGGCGATTCTGCGGCTGCACCTGACCGACCAGCGCCGTCAGGTCGTCGAAGCGAGCCGCTGGCTCGACCCCGCGCACCGCCCGATGCTGGCCCTGTGGTGGCAGGAGTGCGCCGGCCAGTTGACCCGCCGGGAGGTGGCCGCCGCCTGTGACACCCGGGTCGCGCACGTCGGCGTACGCCTGCAACGGATGCGCGAACAACTCGAACTGAGCCGTGGCATCGTCGCGGCACTCGCCGCGCAGCCGCGCTGCGCCGGGCTGGCCACCGCCGTCGACGGCTGGGACGGCGCGCCCACTCCGGTGTGGCGCAAGCGGATCGCCCGGCACACCCGCGCCTGCTCGACCTGCTCGACGTGCACCGGGGGCCAGGTGCCGACCGAGCGGTTGCTGCTGGGCATCGCGCCGCTGGCGGTGCCGGCCGGGCTCGTCGCCGCGCTCGCCGCCAAGGGCCTGCTGACCACGACCACCACGACCACCGTGGCCACGCCGACGCTGGTGGCGGCCTCCACCGCGGCGACCACCAACGGAGGTACGCCCGCTCTGCTGTTCGGCAAGATCTCCCAGGTGGTCGGTGCCCACCCGATGGCGGGCCTGGCTGCCGGTGCGGTCCTGCTCGCCGGTGCGGTGGCGGTCGTGGTGCAGTCCGGGGCGACGCCGACCCCACCGGCCATCGCGGCACCCACCTCGGTGGCGCCCGCAGCGGGGCGCATCGCGCCGTCGCCCACCACCTCCCCGGCCCAGCCGTCCCTGGCCCGGCGGTCCCCGGTCCCGTCGCCGCCGGTCGCACCACCACCGGCGCCACCCGCGCCACCGCCGTCGTCGGCCACGCCGCCGTCGAGCCGGCCGGCCATCGCACCGGGCACCATCGGTGTGGGCGTCTGGTCACTGGAGTCGGCCAGGAAGGCCGGCCGATACCTCAGCCACGACGGCAAGTACGCCACCCTCGGCACGGTCGACGGGTCCAGCCCGAAATCGGCCCGGCAGCGAGCCACCTTCGCCGTCCAACGCGGGCTGGCCGACCCGAACTGCGTCACCCTGCTCGCCACCGACGGTCGCTACCTGCGGCACTGGGGGATGCAGGTGCAGCTCAGCCCCGAGGAGAACTCGACGATCTTCCGCGAGGACGCGACCTTCTGCCCTGAGCCGGGAGCAAGCAGCGGATCGGTGACCCTGCGGTCGTACAACTACCCGTCGCACGTGGTGCACCACCGCGACGGGGGTTTCTGGCTGGACGTTCCCGACGGCAGCTCGGCCTTCGCGGCCGACAGCGCGTTCGTCGTACGGGATCCCTGGGCCTGACCCGATTTCCGTTATCCATGGGTCGGTCACGCAGTCTCCCACTGTGTGAGGTGCCGTCGGTCACGCGTGGACGTCCCGGAGTGGACGTGTCAGTTTCGTTCCCCGGGAAACGAACTCCGGGGGTGGGGTGGTCGTGGCTGAGCACATCGAGCAGCCGCCCCCGCCGCTGCCGGCCACCGAACCCGCGGAACATCCACCGATGCGCCCGCTGTGGTTGTGTCGCCGGTGCGGTCAACCGTGGCCGTGCACGCAGGCCAAGCTCGCCCTGCTCGCCGACTATGCCGGCAACCCGGTCAGCCTGCGCCTCTACCTGGCCGGCTGCCTGTGCGACGCCATCGACGACCTGCACCGGCTCAGCCCCAGCGTCACCGGCAGCGCCGTCGACATGTTCGATCGCTTCCTGGGCTGGCCGGGCCAGCTCGCCCGCGCCTACCGGGTGACCCGCCGCTCCGGTGGCGGTCCGGGGCGGCCCTCCGGCGACGCTTCGCCGGGTGGCCGGTCGCTGCCGGTGCCGCCGCCGGCGGTCACCGGGCGCACGGAGCGTTCAGAAGAGGGTTGTGGGCTCGACCGGGATCGGCCTCGGTAGGGGCGCCAGTTCGGGCAGGCGGGCGCGTACCTCGTCGTGGAAGCGGCGGGCGAGCGTCGGCGCCTGCGCGTTGTCCGGGGTGTGGATGAAGACGGTAGGTGAACGTCCCTCGCGCAGCCAGCCGACGGTGATGTCGACCCAGCGCTGCCATCCGTCGACCGTGCGGTCCGGGTCGTCACGGCCGAGATAGCGGACGATCGGCTGGTCGGTCAGCGCCTCCGTACGCAGTGGGGTGCGGGGCTTCTTCACCCAGGCGTCCCGCTCGGCGTCGCTGGTCGGCGGGCTGGCGAAGAACGCGGTGGTGTCGAACGGCACCCACTCGGCACCGGCCCGGGTGAGCACCTCCGTCAGCTCTCGCGCCGCCCGGGCGTCGGTGAAGAACTCGGGATGGCGTACCTCGACGGCGCACCGGTGACTGCTCGGCATCCGGCGCAGGAAGCGGGCCAGAGTGGGTACGTCCGTCGGCGCGAACGACTGGGGGAGTTGCACCCAGAGCGCGTGGGCGCGGGGGCCCAGCGGCTCGATCGCGTCCAGGAAGGCCCGCATCGGCTCGGTGACGTCGGTGAGCCGATGGTCGTGCGTCACCACCTTCGGCAGCTTCGGCACGAATCGGAAGCTCGCGTCGGTCTGTCGTGCCCAGGAGGCCACGGTGTCCCGCGCCGGGGTCGCGTAGAAGGTGGTGTTGCCCTCGACGGCGTCGCACCAGCCGGCGTAGTGCCGCAGGCGTTCCTCGGCCGGCAGCGGATGCGCCAGCAGCCGGCCCTGCCACGCCTTGTGTGTCCACATGGCACAGCCGACGTGCAGCCGCATCTCCGGCGACCTCCCCTCACTCGCCGGCGAGCCTACCCACCGAGGCGACGAAGTCGAGGATGCGCCGGCTCACGAACTCGGGACGTTCCAACGGCAGGCCGTGGCCGGCCCCGGGCACGATCTCGGCGCGCACCGACGCAATCAACGCCTCCGCCCGGGCCACCGCCTGCGCGGGATGCAGCAGCGAACTACGTTCGGCCACCACCAACTGCACAGGTACGCCGATGGAGCGCAGTTCGTCGTCGGTGAACGGCCGGGCGGCAGCGGCCCGACCGGAGCGCCAGTACCGGGCGGCGATCATGACGGGCGCGAGTTGCTCGGCGGGCTCCACGAGCGCGGCGTTGGCCAGCCGGTCGGCGAACCAGGCCCGGGTGCTGCGGGGTGCCAACGTCGCCAGGGCACCCGCGATCAGGTTGGCGTAGAACTTGACCGGCACCTTCTGCAGCCCGCCGGGGTCGAGCAGGGTGACCGACGCCAGCCGGGCGGGCTGGTGCACCGCGTGAGCCAGGGCCAGGTAGCCGCCGTAGGACATGCCGACCAGGTGTACGCCGTCAAGTCCGAGGCCGGCGAGGGTCTCCTCGATCCAGGCGGCGTCGTCGGCGCTGTCCTGTACCGGTGCGGACTGCACGCTGCGGCCCGGGTCGTCGACGGAGTCCAGCGCGTAGACGGGGTGGTGCTCGCCGAGCGTGGCGACGTGCCGGTACCAGTTGGCGGAGTTGCCCTGTGCCCCGTGCAGCAGCACGAGGGGTTGGCCCTGACCAGCGCCGTGGCGGTAGGCGCGGACCGTGCCGAACCGGGTCTGCACGTCGAACTCCTGCCGGGGCTGCGGCCAGGCCTGCATCGCCACGTCGTACGCCTGCAGGAAGCGTTCCCGCGTCGCGTCGCTGGTGAATCGGCCGACCTTCGTCTGCCTGGTCTTCGCCATGCGAACCTCCCCGTCTTGGTGGTACGGCCGTACTATACACTCGTACTACCAAAGGTGACCAGGGAGGGTGACGGTGCCGAAACTGTCCGACCACGACGAGCGTCGAGGGCAGATCCTCGCCGCGCTCCTGCGCATCGCGGCCAGTCGTGGGCTGCACGCCGCGAGCATGCGGACGGTGGCCGCCGAGGCGGGCGTCTCGGTCAGCACCGTGCAGTACTACTTCCACAGCAAGGAGCAGCTGCTCTTCGCCGGCCTGCGACACCAGGCCGAGATGGTCGGCCGGCGGGTCGCCGGCAGCATGCCGACCGGTGCCGGCCGGGACGGCGTACGCGCCTGGTTGGTCCAGATCATCCCCGTCGACGCCGAGCAGCGCGCCGCGTACACCGTCTTCGCCGCCTACCACGCGCTCGCACTGACCGACCCGGCGCTGGCCGAGCTCTCCTACAGCCGGTACTCCCGCGATCTGGAGGCGTTGCTCGGCGACCTGCTCCGCGCGGCGCAACGAGCCGGCGAGGTCTCCGACGAGTGCGACGTCGAGGCGGAGGCGGTCAACCTGCTGGCCCTGGCGACCGGCCTGGCCGACGGGGTGATGGCGGCGATGCGGACGCCCGAGGCGGCCCTCGCCCTGCTGGACTACCAGCTCGACCGACTCTTCGCCGGTGCTCAGCGACCGGCGTCGGCGCGTTCGACGGAGAGGTGCGATACCCCGGAGGTCGCGTCGATGTCGTAGCGGTCGGTGGCCGTCTCCCACTGCGGGGCGGTGAACGTGCTGCCGCCGGCTACCCCGGAGTGGGTGGTGCCGTCGATGGTGACCGAGCCGGCGCCACCGCCCGCGCGCACCTGGACCGGCGCATCGGTGCCGAGGCGTACGACGACCTGGCTGGCGCCGCCGCCGAGCACGACGCGTTGGGTGCCGGTGGGTGCGGGCAGCGTCAGCTCGATCCGGTTCGCGCCCGCGGTGAATTCGACCCCGTTGACCTGGCCGTTGCTCAGGTCCAGGTGCTGCTCCTTGGCTCCGCCGTCGAGCCGGATGTGCCAGCGTACCGACTCGCGCAGCACCACCTCGACGATCGCCGGACCGTCCTTACCGGTGCCGCGCAGGCTGGTCATCAGGGTGTCGTCGGTGCGCGAGACGGCCGGCCGGACGCTGGCGTCGCGCGGGGTGGACACCCGGTAGGCGTCCTCGCCCAGGTCGGCGGTGCGCACCCGGATCACGTCCGCGCCGTCGAGCAGGACGAAGGTGGCCTCCTGGAGATCGTCGGCGGCGCCGGTGACGACGTGCCCGGCTCGCCCGTCGCCGCGTACCGTCACCCAGGTCCAGCTGGCGACCAGCACCACCACCACGAGCACCAGCACGCCGCCGAGCCACCACCAGAGCTGTCGCCCGCCGCTCGTCCGCGCGTCGTCCATCTCGCCTCCCGCACCTCGGTGACTGTTGCGGGCTACTACCCACCGCGCCCGTCACCGACGCTTACGTACCGGGGCGCACCATCGTTCGACGACGATGCGCCCCGGCGATGGTGTCTGCTCAGGCCCGCGACCACTTCTGGTTGGCGGCACCGGTGCAGTCCCACAGTTGCAGTCGGCCGCCGTTGGCGGGGTTGTTGTCCCGGACGTCGACGCAGCGGTTCGCGTTGAGGTTGACCAGGTCTCCGGCGGCGTTGAGGGTGAAGCGTTGGGCCGGGTTGCCGTTGCAGGTGACCAGGTTGACCTCGGTGCCGTTGGCGGTGCCGGCCCAGGCCGGGTCCATGCACTTGCCCATGGCGCGGATGGTGCCGTCGGCGGCGAAGGTCCACGCCTGCGCGGCGGTGGTGTTGCAGTCCCAGATCTGCAGCGGCGCGCCGTCGTACGGGTTGGCGCTGGGGATGTCGATGCAGCGACCGCTCTGCTGGCCGCGGATGCGGGTGGTGCCGGTGTTGCCGTCCGGGACGTAGCCGTGGACGCGGACGTAGTCGACGAGCATCTGCTGCGGGAACTGGGTGCTGCCGTCCGGGTAGCCGGGCCAGTTACCGCCCACCGCCACGTTGAGGATCATGAAGAAGGGGTGGTCGTAGACCCAGCGGTTGCCGCCGAGGCGGCTCGGGTCGACCCGGAAGAACTCCTGGCCGTCGAGGTACCAGCGGATGATGTTCGGTTCCCAGTCGACCCGGTAGGTGTGGAAGGCGTCGGCCAGCGGCTGCCCGATGGTGCGGCTGCCGGTGATCCCGCCGCCGCCGGAGTAGCCAGGCCCGTGGATGGTGCCGTGCACGGTGTTGGGTTCCCGGCCGACGTTCTCCATGATGTCGATCTCGCCCGAGGCCGGCCAGCCGACGTTGCCGAAGTCGCTGCCGAGCATCCAGAACGCGGGCCAGATGCCCTGCCCCCGGGGGATCTTGATACGGGCCTCGAACCGGCCGTACGCCTGGTTGAAGGTGGCCGCGGTCAGCAGCCGCGCCGAGGTGTACTCGCACCGGCCGTAGTGGCACTGGTAGTTGGCCGGGTTCTCCCGCCGGGCGGTGATGACCAGGTTGCCCTGGCCGTCGTGCACAGCGTTGCTGGTGCTGTTGGTGTAGTACTGCCGTTCGTTGTTGCCCCAGCCGTGGCCGCCGATGTCGAAGCGCCACTTGGACTGGTCGACCGGGGTGCCGGCCGGGGCGTTGAACTCGTCCTGCCAGGTGAGCCCGCCGATGGCGGCGGCGGCCGGGGTGGCGTTCACGGGTACGACGAGGGTGCTGGCGACGAGGGCCGCGACCAGGACGGCGGCCGGCCGTCGGAGCCTGCGGGAGATGACGGACATGGCTGATCTCCTTGAGGTGGACGGACTGAGCGGACGCCCGGCGAGGGAGGGAGAGCGCTCTCCTTATCGCAGTCTGTCGATATGAATGAATATAGTCAAGGTTGTTAACAACGATCTTGTCCGGGCGCGCGGCGTCAACCTGGGGTTGACGGGAGTGATGCGTCAACCTACGGTTGACGCATGACGAATCCTGTCCAGATGACCAGCACGGTCCGGCTCGACGACCTGATCCAGACCATCAAGCAGACCCACACCGACGCCCTCGACCAACTCGCCGGCGCGGTCCTGGTCGCCGACCACATCGGCGAAGTGGCCGACCATCTGATCGGCCACTTCGTCGACCAGGCCCGACGCTCCGGCGCGTCGTGGACCGAGATCGGCCGCAGCATGGGGGTGAGCAAGCAGGCCGCGCAGAAGCGCTTCGTCGCCGGGACGATGGACCCGCAGGAGGGCTTCCAGCGGTTCACCCCGCGCGCCCGCAACGTGGTGGCTGCCGCGCACAACGAGGCGAAGGCCGCCGGCAGCGCCCACACCACCCCGGCGCACCTGGTGCTCGGGCTGCTCGCCGAGCCGGAGGCCTTGGCGGCGAAGGCGCTGGCCGCCGCCGGTGTGTCGGCCGAGGCGGTACGGGAGGCCGCCACCGCCGCGCTGCCACCGGCGGCCGACGAGGCGCCCGACCTGATCCCGTACGACGCGGCGGGCAAGAAGGCGCTGGAGCTGACCTTCCGGGAGGCGCTGCGGCTCGGGCACAACTACATCGGCACCGAGCACATCCTGCTGGCGCTGCTGGAGCAGGAGGACGGCGACGGAGTGCTGACCGGGCTCGGGGTGACCAAGGCCGCCACGGAGGCGAACATCGTGGCGACCCTGGACAAGCTCCGGGTGTTCGAATAGGCGATCAGTCGGCGGTGGGGAAGCCGTACCGGGCGGCGTGCTCCGGGTCGGCCGGGTCGATCTGGCGCAGGCCGGTGTCGGCGAGGCGCTTGTTCACCTCGTCGAGGTGCTCGCGCACCAGCCGGGCCTCCTCCTCGGTGACCCGCCCCCGGTGCGGCTTGCCCGCGTGCTCGATGGTGCCGTAGTCGATCTTCTCGGTGGCCCGCCGCGCCTTGGGCGGGCGTACCCGCTCGGCGGTCTTGAGCAGTTGGGCCATCGGCATGTCGGTGGCCATCGCGTCGAACTCGCTCGCGGTCAGCACCACCCGGCGCGGCTCGCCGTGGCCGTGCCGGTCATGGATCTCGATCACCGCCACGTCCAGCGCGGCGTCGTCGAGGCTCTCCACCTCCGCCGGTGTCGCGTCCAGCTGCACGGGCCCGGCCACCAGGTCAGGGTGCTCGAGGACGACGACGCGGACGGCCTCGTCGTCGGGGCCCAGCACCGTGCCGCTGAAGTCGGAGACGCGGATCGTCTTCTTGCCCATGGGTGCGCTAGCTCCTGTCGTAACCGGTCGGAGGACCAGCAGACGTTACCCGACAGGTGTGCGAACGGCGGTGCTGGCTCGCCGTCGGAGTCGGCGCGGCCACTCGGGCTGCGGCGGGGAGAAAACGGCGGTCGCCGCCGGGTCAGTGCGTGTTGAGATGGCGGGCCGAACTGCCCACCGGAAGTCGGTTCAGCGCCTCCCAG
Organism: Verrucosispora sp. FIM060022; assembly: GCF_003977705.1. Taxonomy (NCBI): domain Bacteria; kingdom Bacillati; phylum Actinomycetota; class Actinomycetes; order Micromonosporales; family Micromonosporaceae; genus Micromonospora; species Verrucosispora sp. FIM060022. The sequence continues at coordinate 285,543 of NZ_RQIV01000003.1, read as the reverse complement.
GACAGCGGGCCGGTACGGCGGCTGCGGTGTGGCGGTTGGTCGGGGAATCGTCGCGCGGCGCGGCCGTCCGGCCAGATCCGGGTGAGGTCCTGCTGGTGACGGTCGTGCGGTTGCATCGGCATGAGCCCACCGTTCCAGAGAAAGTTGTACATGTATGGAATTGGGTATGACGGTAGACCGCTGACCGGGGTTCCGGTGCCCAGCGAAGATCACGCCGAGGTCACTCGTGCCGAGGTCTCGCGCCGACGCGTTCCGGCCGGACGGTCGGCGTCGCAGCCCCGATCCGTCGTACGGTGGGCGGGCGGCAGCGACGGCGCAGGAGGTGGACGGTGCGTGACCGGCGGCTCCAGTTGCACCTGGCCACCTGGCTGGGGCGGTGGCCGGCACCCGCGGGACTGCACGTGGTCGGTTCCTGGCGACGCAGTCAGCCGGCCTGGGACGGTCGACTGCGACCGGCGATCGCGGTCACCGCCGGCGCCAGCACCGTGCTGTCCGTACCGACCGACCGGGTCGCCGCGGTACGCGACCTGGCCCGCCGGCCCGACACGCTGCTGCCCACCCTGCCGGCGGCGGTCGGCGAGCCGGGCTGGGCGGTGCACGACGACGTGTTCCGCTGGACCATGGCACCCGCGCCACTGCCCGAGGTCGGCGAGTGGGTCGCCCCCACCATCCTCGGCCTGCCGTCCTGGCTGCGGCTGTTCGACCGGCCCGTGCTGGTGGTCCGCGACGATCAGGGCCGCTACCTGGCCGGTGTCGGGATCAAGCGGCACGACCACTTCGGTCACGAGCTGGCGGTGGGCACGGTGCCCTCAGCCCGCGGGCGCGGACTGGCACGGCGGCTGGTCGCCCAGGCGGCCCGGCGGGTGCTCGACGAGGGTGCCGTGCCGACCTATCTGCACGACCGGGCCAACGCTGCCTCGGCAAGGGTCGCCGAGGCGGCCGGCTTCCCGGACCGGGGCTGGCGGTCGTACGGGGTCTACCCCAGTTGACCTGCGACGGCAGGGCGCGGACCGTGGATCCCGGGCCGGATCCACGGTCCGCAGCCTCCCCCCAGGTCCGCGTGCGGCTCGCTGCCGATCACGCTACGTATCCGATTGCTTCCACGGCAAGCATCCAACGTCGATTCACTGCTGTCCAATAGTGGACTTGACCAGCGCAAACGGGTCAGTGGCGCAGGGTGCGAAGCAGTTCGACGATCTGCCGGGTGACTGGCCGCAGCACCCGCAGCCGGGAGAGCGAGACCAGCCGGTCGATCAACGGCACCGCGCCGTCGATCAGCGCCCGGGTACGGGCCTGCCCCGGCGAGCGGTCGTAGACCCAGTAGAGCACTATCCCCATGTACGCCAGCCAGAGCAGTTCGGGCAGGTGGGGACGCAGTTCCGGGTCGACCTTGGTGGTGGAGCCGCTCAACACCTCGTCGAACAGTGCGATGGAGGCCTGGCGCGGGCCGCTCGACTCGGGCGAAAAGGGGCTCAGTGGTGAAGTGGGCTCCGCGGCGACCTTGAAGACGCTGGCTGCGAAGTCGTGCGAGGGGGTCGACACGTCGATGGCCGCGTGCAGCACCCCGGCCAGTCGGCCGGCGAAGGTCGTCTCCCGCTCCAACACCGGTCGTGCCGCGGCCCGGTGCTCCTCCTCGGTCCGGGTGTAGAACTCCTGGATCAGGCGTTCCTTGGAGTCGAAGTAGTAGTAGGCGTTGCCGACCGCCACCCCGGCCTCCTGGGCGATGGCGCGCATGGTGGTGCGGGCGTACCCGCGCTCGCGGAACAGCCGCATCGCGGTTTCCAGGATCAACTGCCGGGTCTGCTCGCCCCGGGCGGTCGTCGCCTCACCCGCAGCGGTCGTCGGCACAGACTGGTCGGTCATCCGGGCCACCGTATCCCGCCGGACCGTCGAGCGACGGCGGCCCCGCTTCGCGGACACGTTCGCGAAGCGCCGAGGCGGCGGCCACCACCCGTCGAGCCAACGGCAGCAGGTGCGGTGCGGCCAGGCGCTCGGCCGTCGCCCGGTACTCGGCAAGCGCCCACAGGCAGGCGAACCAGGCGCCGTCGCCGACGTACACCGCCCCGGTGTCGGCCACCACCGTGATGTCGCGCAGGGTCGCGGCATGGTCCAGGCCGGGGAAGCGCTGCCGGGCCTCGGCCGAGCCGGCCGGCACGAACTCCAGGGGTACGAGTTGCGCCCGCGACGCCAGCCAGCCACGTGCCGCCCGGCACATCGGGCAGTGCGCGTCGTAGAGGACTGTGAAGTACCGGATGCCACCACCCCCGTGCGTGGTGGCATCCGGCATCCCACCAGCCCGGTCCGGGCCGTGGGTGCTCATCGGGGCGGCGCCGGCGGGTTCGTGGGCGGATTCGCCGGAGGGTTCGCCGGCGGACGTGCGGCCGGGTGCACCGGTGGGTATGCGGCCGGGTGTGCCGGGCGCTGGCCGGGCGCGGCGGCCGGGTGGGGCTGCTGCATCGGCAGGAAGCCGGCCGGCGGCAGCGGCGGTGCGGTGGCCAGTTGACGTAGCCGGCTCTTCCGGTAGCGGTTGAGGGTGAAGACGTTGAAGAAGTGCAGAGCGCCGAGCACCAGCAGCACCAGGCCGATCTTCCAGGAGAGTTCCTCCATGGCCTCGCTTGTCGACTCGATCGGTTCGGAGTGGCGCATCGCCACCGTCACGTAGCCGAGGTTGAGCAGGTAGAACCCGACCACCAGGAGGTTGTTCACGGCGCGGGCGAGCCGCTCGTCGGAGAACACCTCCTCCAGGAAGACCAGCCCGTTGCGGGCCAGCGTCCGGGCCACCCAGACGGTCAGACCGATGCTGACCGCCAGGTAGACCAGGTACATCCAGACTTTGATGTCCATGCCACCGCGCTCCAATTTGAACGTGTTCAAGTATCGACACGAGCCAGCGTAGGGTGGAACTTGAACACGTTCAAGAGCGACGGTCGAGAGTGGCGTACGCCTCAGCCGGCCAGACCCAGCACCTCGGCGGCGGCTAGACCGTTGGCGTGGCTGGCGCCGTAGGTGATGACGAAGGCCCGCGTGCCGGTCGGCCGCCACCTGGCCGGCCAGCCCATCTCGACCACCGCCACCGGATGCGTACCGGCCAGCGCGGCGACCAGCTCCGGCCCGCCGGGCAACTGGTGCAGCCGCCGGCCGACAAGCACGATCGGCCGGTTGCCGGCCCGCCGCCGAAGCTCCTCCGGGTCGGCCTCGGTGGCCACCACCTCGATCAGCTCGGTGCCGTGCAGGTGCGGGCCGAGACCCCACGGCACCCGCCCCTGCACGACCGTCGACCGCGCGTGCACCTGTACCACCAGCGGATGGTCCAACCCGGCCAGTGAGCCCTCCACCCGGACGGCACGGCGGGCCGCCGCGTACCCCAGGTCGGCGGCGGCGACGGTGGTCGGGCCGGTGTCGCGGGTCCACGCGGCCAGTTCCGCGGCACGTCCGGCGGCCTGCTCGACCCGGTCCCGCGCCAGCCGGCCGTCGCCCACCGCCGTGACGATCTCGGTGGCCACCCGTTCGACCAGGCCGGCGTCCACCTTGGCGCCGATGCAGAGCAGGTCCGCGCCGGCGGCCAGGGCGCGTACCGCGCCGGGAGCGATCCCGCCGGCCGCGAGCGCGGCACCCTTCATCTCCAACGCGTCGGTGATCACCGCCCCGGTGAAGCCGTACTCCTGGCGGAGCAGGTCGACCAGGACGGCCCGGCTGAACGTGGCCGGCGCCGCGCCGGTCAGGGCCGGTACCCGGATGTGGGCGGTCATCACCGCCCTGGTTCCGGCCGCGATCACCGCGGCGAACGGCGGCAGGTCTCGGCGACGCAGCACCTCCGGCGGCACGTCCACGGTGGGCAGTTCGTGGTGGGAGTCGGTCACCGTCGCGCCGTGCCCGGGGAAGTGCTTGGCGCAGGCGGCCACCCCGGCGGCCTGGAGGCCGGCGACCGCGGCGGCGGAGTGTGCGGCGACCCGTGCCGGATCGGCGCCGAACGACCGGGTGCCGATCACCGGGTTGTCGTCGGTGCTGTTGACGTCGACGGTGGGCGCCAGGTTCACGGTGATGCCGAGCGCCGCCAACTCCCCGCCGATGGCCCGGTGGATGTCCCGGGTCAACGCCTCGTCGTCGATCGCGCCGAGCGCCGCGTTGCCCGGATACGGGCTGCCGGTGGCGTGCGCCAACCGGGTCACGTCGCCGCCCTCCTCGTCGATGCCCACGAGGACGTCGGCCCGAGCGGTGCGCAACGCGGCAGTGCTCGCCGCCACCCGTGCCGGTTCGTCGATGTTGCGGCCGAACAGGGTGTGCCCGGCCAGTCCGTCGGCGACCAACTCGACCGCCCAGTCGGGTGGGGTCGACCCCGGGTACGCGGCCAGCAGAGTGCCCAGGGCGAGCCGGCGAAGTCCGGGATCCAGCCGCACGGTTTCTCCTTCCGGTGCCGGCGGCGCTGATCGTGGTGCCGGATCGGCTGAGCGATCCGTTTCCACCCTGCCGATACGCTACGGCTACCCGTTCGTAGCAAAGTCATAGTTTGCAAAGCTCACCAAATTCGAGGACATGGCATGAGTGCGACCCGGCTCCCCGGCACCCCACGGCTGTTGCGGGCTCTCAACGACCGTGCGGCGCTGGAACTGCTGCTGGAGCAGGGGCCACTGACCCGGGCCCGGATCGGTGAGCTGACCGGCCTGTCCAAGGTCACCGCGTCCCAACTGGTGGAACGGTTGGAGGAACGCGGTCTGGTCACCCGGGTCGGTGAACAGGCCGGCGGGCGCGGGCCGAACGCCCAGCTCTACGCCGTGCGACCGGGCAGCGCGTACGTGGTCGGGGTGGACGTCGGTCCGGAGCGGGTGGTCGCCGCCTGCGCCGACATCACCGGCACGGTCGCCGGCCGGGTGGAACAGTCCACGAAGGACACCGACGATCCGGTGGGCGTGGTGCACAACGCCGTGGTCCAGGCGGCCAGCAGCGCCGGCGCCCAACTGTCGAGCGTACGGCGGATCGTGCTCGGCACCCCCGGCCTGGTCGATCCGGGCACCGGCGACATCACCTTCGCGTTCAACCTGCCCCGCTGGCACCGCGGCCTGCTCGCCGCGCTCCGCGACGACCTGGACACCCCTGTCGTCTTCGAGAACGACGTCAACCTCGCCGCGGTGGCCGAGGCGCAGTCCGGCGCGGCCCAGGGCATGTCCGACTTCGTGCTGGTCTGGATCGGTGCCGGCGTCGGTCTGGCGATCATGCTGGGCGGGCGGCTGCACCACGGCAGCAGCGGCGCGGCCGGCGAGATCGGCTACCTGCCGGTGCCCGGCGCACCGATCCCACGCGACGTGTCCCGCCGCGCCAAGCCGGCCTTCCAGCAGGTCGCCGGGGCGGACGCGATCCTTGCCCTGGCGCGCGAACACGGCTACCCCGACGGTGGCGCCGCCGAGGCGGTGAAGGCCGCCATCGCCGCCGGTACGGCCGGCGGACCGATGCTCGACGAGGTGGCCCGCCGACTCGCCCTCGGTGTGGCGAGCACCTGCGTGGTGCTGGACCCGCCGCTGGTCGTGCTCGCCGGGGAGGTCGGCCAGGCCGGCGGGGCCGCGCTGGCCGAGCGGGTGCAGCACGAGGTCGCCGCCATCACGCTGGTCCGCCCCCGGGTGGTGCCCACCGGCCTGCCCGAGGAGCCGATCCTGCGCGGCGCACTGCGCACCGCCCTCGACGCCGTCCGCGACGAGGTCTTCGGCTCCACGGTCGGCTGAGCGCCGACGCAGGCGTCAGATCAGGTCGCGGCGGCGGAACACGGCGAACGCGGTGGTGGTGAGCCCGGCGGTGCACAGCAGCAGGACCACGAGCGCCAGTTGCCAGGTCAGCGGGTACGTGCCATTGCAGTACCCGGTGAAGGCGTCGGCGCAGGGCGTGGCGTCCCAGAACCGCAGCTCGCCGGCCAGCCACGCGCCCACGTAGTTGCTGAGCAGCAGCTGGTCCGGCCGGGAGACGTCCAGGATCTGCATCATGATCCGCCCGCCCATCTCCCACACCACCAGGTAGGCAAGCACCGCGCCGACCGCCGCCGCGGTGTGCCGACCCATGGTGGCGAGGGCGAAGCCGATCGCCGTGGCGAACACCACCAACCCGACGCCCCGGCCCCACCGGGCGGCCAGGTCGGCCCAGAAGGTCGCATCGGTCGGCCCCGGATAGCCGGCGACCTGGGCGATGACCCAGAAGGTGACCAGGTACGCCACCGAGGCGAGCACCGACAACACCAGGACCGCGCCGAGCAGGGTGCCCAGTTTGGTGCCGAGCACGGTCAGCCGCTGGGGTCGCCACAGCAGCAGGTTGACCACCCCGCCGGAGTTCAGGTCGGCGCCGATGTAGGAGGCACCGACCAGGAAGCCGAACAGCACCAGGAAGGCCACCAGGAAGTACAGCAGCGCCTCGGCCTGCTGGGTGAAGGTGAACACGTCGGTGAGGTAGTTGGCAGCCGTCGGCGACCAACCCTGCACCACCGGATCGATCTCGCGGCAATCGGCGGGCAGGTAGTGGTTGCCGTCGTGGGCCCACGCCTCACCGCGGTCCCGGGCCAGGCAGCGGGCGTGCTCCCGCTCCATCACGCTGCGCTCGGCGGCGGCCTGCTGCTCGGCCGCGGCCACTTCGGCGCTCGTGGGTGTGTGTGAGCTGGCCAGGGTGGTCCCCGCCGTCACCACGAACGCCAACATCAGCAGGAGCACCATCAGCTGCACGAATCGGCGGGCGGCCAGCCGCTCCGCCTCGGCGCGGATCAGGTTCACGCCTGCACCCCCCGGAACTCGTCGAGGTCGATCGACGGTGCGCCGGACGGGCCGGGTGCGGATCCACCGTCGGTCTGCCGAGGGAGCGTCGGCTGCTGCCCGGCACCGGTCAACTCCAGGAAGACGCTCTCCAGATCCGGCCGTACCGGGGTCAGCTCGCGTACCCAGACATCCTGCTCGCCCAGCGTCCGGCTGATCAGCGTCGGGTCCGGTACCCCACCGACCACCAGGTGGTCGGCGTGGGCGGTGACGGTCAGCCCGGCGGCCTGCAGCAGTTGCTCGGCCCGGATCAGGTCGTCGGCGCGGACCAGACACTCGTTGCGGTCGAATCCGGCCAGCACCTCGGTCACCGGGCCGGCCGTCACCCGCCGCCCCCGCGAAATGATCGTGACGTGGTCGCAGATCAGTTGGATCTCGGCCAGGATGTGGCTGGAGACCAGCACGGTCACCCCATTGCCGGCCAGCGTGCGCATCAGGTCCCGCATCTCCCGGATGCCCGCCGGATCCAGCCCGTTGGCCGGTTCGTCGAGAATCAGCAGTTCAGGCCCTTTGAGCAGGGCCGAGGCCACGGCCAGTCGCTGCTTCATGCCCAGCGAGTAACCCTTTACCCGATCGTGGCCACGATCGCGCAGGCCGACCTGCTCCAGCACCTCGTCGACCCGGCTGACCGGTACGCCACCAGCCAGGGCGAGCAGCCGCAGGGTGCGGTGGCCGGTGAAGTTGCCGAAGAACTGCGGGCTCTCCACGATCGCGCCGACCCGGTGGGCCACCTGGGGCAGCGACTGCGGTGCGTCGGCGCCGAACACCCGCATCTGTCCCGCATCGGCGCGGACCAGCCCGAGCAACGCCCGCAGGGTGGTCGTCTTGCCCGACCCGTTGGGGCCCAGGAAGCCGTGCACCTGACCGGCCTCGACCAGCAGGTCGAAGCCGGCGACGGCGACCCGGTGGCCCTTACGTACGCTGCGGAAAGTCTTCCGCAGACCCTCGATTTCGATGACCCCGCTCACGCGGAGGGGCCCCGACGACGACTGGGCATGAACGGCCCCTCCGGATCAGGTGAGCAACGACACGGCGCTCACCCTACGGTGGCAGCGCCCGCCCGTGGGGGCGGCACGCGATGCGTGGTTGGATGGGCGGGTGACTGGTGACCTGATCGCTGGCGCCGGTGGCGCCACACCCGCCCCTGCATCCATGGACGCGGATCTGGTGGTCAGCCTCGACGGCGTCGGCGTACGCCGGTCCGGCACCGCCCTGCTGCACGATGTCGAATGGCGGGTGGAGGCGGACGAACGCTGGGTGGTGCTGGGCCCCAACGGCGCCGGCAAGACCACCCTGCTCAACCTCGCCGCCGGCCGGCTGCACCCGACCAAGGGCGTCGCACACGTGCTGGGCGAGCGGATCGGCCGTACCGACCTCAACGAGCTGCGTACCCGCATCGGGTTGACCACGGCGGCGCTGGCCGAGCGGCTGCCCGCCGACGAGAAGGTCCGCGACGTGGTGATGACCGCCGCCTGGTCGGTGGTCGGCCGTTGGCGGGAGGAGTACGACCCGGCCGACGAGGCCCGCGCCCTGGCCCTGCTCGACCAGCTCGGTGCCGGCGCACTGGCCGACCGCGACTACGGCACCCTGTCCGACGGGGAGCGTAAGCGGGTGCAGATCGCCCGGGCCCTGATGACCGACCCGGAGCTGCTGCTGCTCGACGAACCGGCGGCCGGGCTCGACCTGGGCGGCCGGGAGGACCTGGTGGCCCGCCTGGCCATGCTGGCACAGGATCCGGACGCCCCCGCGCTGGTGCTTGTCACCCACCACGTCGAGGAGATCCCGCCCGGCTTCACCCACGCGATGCTGCTGCGCGACGGCGCGGTGATGGCGCAGGGCCCGCTGGAGGTGACCCTCACCGCCGACAACCTCACCAAGACCTTCGGCCTGCCGCTGCTCGTCGACCGCACCGGCGACCGCTTCACCGCCCGCGCCGCCTGAGGCGGTGTAAGGAAGGGCACCTGCTTAACGTCTCCGGTAGAGCAGGGGGCCCCTGTTAACAAGACGCAGGAGGCTCCGGTGCCACAGACCCGAGTCGTCGTGGTGGGCAGCGCGAACATGGACCTGGTCGCCACCGCGCCGAACCTGCCCCGCCCGGGGGAGACCACCCTCGGCACCGACTTCGTCACCGTGCCCGGTGGCAAGGGTGCCAACCAGGCGATCGCCGCCGCCCGTGCCGGTGCCGCCTGCACCTTCCTCGGCGCGATCGGCTCCGACTCGTTCGGGGTGACCCTGCGGGCCCGGATCACCGCCGCCGGGGTGGACACCAGCCAGCTGCGCACCACCTACGGCGCCTCCGGGGTGGCCCTGGTCATGGTCAACGCCGAGGGTGAGAACGCCATCCTGGTCACGCCGGGGGCCAACGACTCGCTGAGGGCGCTCACCGAGAGCGAACTCGCCGCCGTACGCGATGCCGACGTGCTTGTCGCGCAGCTGGAGATTCCGGTCGAGACGGTGACCGAGGCGGCGGTCGCGGCCCGCGCTGCCGGGACCCGGGTGGTGCTCAACGCCGCACCGGCGCTGCCGCTCCCGCCCGAGCTGCTGGCCGTGGTGGACCTGCTGGTGGTCAACGAGAACGAGGCGCAGGCGTACACCGGTCGGGGGCGGGAGGAGCCCCAGGCTCTGCTCGACCTGGTGCCCCGGGCGGTGCTGACCCTCGGCGCGCAGGGCGCCTGGTACGGCGACCGGGACGGCACCGCCGTGCACGTGCCCGCGACCACAGTGGACACCGTCGACTCGACCGCCGCCGGGGACGCGTTCACCGGCGCGCTCGCGGTGGCCTGGGGTGAGGGCCGCGACCTGGTCGACGCGGTCCGCTGGGCGGCGGCGGCCGGCGCGGCCTGCGTACGCCGGCTCGGCGCGAGCGTGTCGCTGCCGCACCGCGCCGAGATCGATCAGCTCTACCTCCCCGCCACCTGACCCGGCCTCACCGGTCGACGGAGGCCGTCGCCGCCCCGTCATGGGCGCGGAAGGCCCGCCGGTACGCCGAGGGTGAGGTCCGCATCGCCCGGGTGAAGTGGTGGCGGTACGTCACCGCGGTCTCGAACCCGACCGCCGCGGCGATCTGCGCGACCGGCGCATCCGTCGTCTCCAGCAGCGCCAGGCTGGCCCGGATCCGCTGGTCGACAAGCCAGCGGATCGGGCTGGTGCCGGTGGCCCGGGCGAAGTGCCGCAGGTAGGTGCGCGGTGACATGTGCGCCTGCCGGGCCAGCCGGGCCACCGTCACCGGCTCGGCGAGGTGCGCCAGCGCCCAGGCGATGCTGCCGGCGACCCGGTCGTCGTCCGCCCCCGCCGGCACCGGCGCCTCGATGAACTGTGCCTGCCCACCGTCGCGGTGCGGCGCGGTCACCAACCGGCGGGCCACCGCGTTGGCCACGGCCGCGCCATGGTCGCGCCGTACCACGTGCACGCACAGGTCCAGACCGGCCGCGCTGCCGGCGCTTGTCAGCACGTCACCGTCGTCCACGTAGAGCACGTCGGGATCCACGGTCACCGCCGGATAGCGGCGGGCCAGCAGATCGGCGTACCGCCAGTGGGTGGTGGCCCGGCGACCGTCGAGCAGACCGGCGGCGGCCAGCGCGAACGCGCCCGAGCAGATGGACATGAGCCGGGCGCCGGCCCGGTGCGCGTGACGCAGCGCCGCCACCAGTTGCGCAGACGGTGTCGCGTGCACGTCGCAGACCCCGGGCACGATCACCGTTGCGGCCTCGGCCAGCACGTCCAGGCCGTACGGGCTGTGCAGGGTGGCGCCACCGATCACCGGCACCGGGCCGGGCCGCTCGGCGCACAGCCGCAGGTCGTACCAGGGCACGCCGAGTTCGGGGCGGGGGAGTCCGAAGACCTCGGTGACGATGCCGGTCTCGAAGACCGACATTCCCGGGTACGCCAGCACGGCGACGGTGCGGGCGACCGGAGCCATGGCGGGATGTTAGCGCAGTACGTCGTCCCTGCCACTCGTCCGCGTGCCCGGGCGGCGGCCAGGATCGTTCCCATGACCCGCGCTTTCGCCGTACCGGCCGCCGAGCCCGCCACCGCCATCGCCCACTTCCTGGCCGAGTTGAGCGTCACCACCGACGTCGCCGACGTGCACGCCGACCTCACCGCCGGGGTGCCCGACCTGGTCGTGGTGGATTCCCGGGGCGAGGCCGCCTGGGCCCAGGGTCACCTGCCCGACGCGGTGCACCTGCCCACCGCCCGGATCGCCGAGCAGGCCGCACGGGTGGTCCCGGCCGGCACGCGAGTGGTCACCTACTGCTGGGGTCCCGGCTGCGACGGTGCCACCCGGGCCGCGTTGGCCTTCGCCCGGCTCGGCTACCCGGTCAAGCGGATGCGCGGCGGCTACGAGTACTGGGTCCGCGAGGGCCTGCCGGTGGTCACCGCGACCGGGTCGATCCGTCGACCGGTGGACGACCTGACCGCGCCCCGCGCGGCCGTCGGCTGCGACTGCTGACCAACGGCTCCGCCCGCGGTCAGCTCCCGTCGTCGTTGAGCTTCTCGCCGCGTCGGCGCAGCATCGCCAGGCCGGGGATGCCCGCCACGGCGAGCTTGAGGTCCCGGGTGACGTCGAGCAGGTCGTGCAGGTCGGGGCCGACCCGGTCCAGGGTGGCCAGGATCGGCATCACGTCGGCGGTGAGGTGCTGGCGCAGCTTCGGCAACTCGTCGACCAGCCGTACCGCCGCAGCCACCTCCTCGTGGCTGAGCTGCTCGATGAAGTGGGTGGCCATCGGTGCGGCCCGGCGCAACGCCGGCTCGTACGCGGCCAGCAGTTCGGCGGCGGTGGCCGTCGCCTCGGCCGCCGCGCCGACCGTCTCGGCGGCTTGGCCGGACACCTTCTCCGCCCGCGCCACCACGTCGGCTGCGGCGGCGGCGACCGTGCCGGCGTTGTCGACGGCGACGGTCGCGGCGGCGCTGATCACCGCGACCTCCCGGACGGCGACCTCGGCGTCGGCGAGCACCTGGTCGGTCCGGTCGAGGGTCTGCTCGATCCGATCCACCACCCCGTTGATCCGGGTCAGCAACGCCTCCACCCCGTCGAGCACCGCGAAGGCGCGGGCCGGGATCGCGGCGAAGGACGCGGCCGAGTCGAGGGCGGAACGGGTGAGGCCGACGACCGCGGTCGGCCGGGGAAGGGGGATCACCATGGGCTCCAGTGTTCCTCGGGCGGGCGAGGGCCGCTCACCAGTGGTCGCCCTGCTGCTCCACGGCCCGCTGCACCGCCCGGTAGATCTGCCCGAAGCGCAGCGCGTCCGGGGTGCGCAACATCATGACCTCCTGCCCCCGGTACTGCACCCACAACTCCTGGACCCGGTTGCCGCGCTCGTACGAGCGGTCCAGCCAGCCGAGCGGGATCTCCAGGAACGGCACCAGCGCCAGCGCGATGACCAGGCAGGCCACCAGCACCACGAGCGCCGGCACCCAACCCCGGTCCGGTGCCGACCAGACCAGCGACAGTACGCAGACCAGCCCGACCAGCGGGGGCAGGGACAGCAGCAGCACCAGTACGCCCCGGCCGAGCACCCGCCCCCGCACCGCGAGGGTGGTGCGTCCCTTCTGATGCCAGACGTAGGTGACCTCGGAGATCGGGATGACGTGTCCTCCGGCCCGGATCGACTCCGAGGAAACCTGCACCGTGTCGTCCTGGTAATAGAGCGCCATCACTAAGCCTAACCATCTTCCGGCAACCCATGGCGATGGCGTCGTCACCCTGTGGCGATCGGCTGCCCTCGGTGCGCCCGGCGGCACCTGTGAAATCCACGCCGGATCGTCGGCACCGGCCCCGACGATGCTCGCCGGTGCGGGCGGCACGCTAACATCGCCGCGTCTTGAGGTGACTGCGGAGACGAGGCTCTATGGGGTGGCTCCAGCGTGTGCTGGGTGGGCGGCAGGTCGAGCACGATCCCGGCCGGCAGGAGGCGCTGTTACAGCAGGTCCGGCACGGTTTCGGCAGCCGCAGCCAGGTCCGTGCCCGTGATCAGATCGAGGAGATCACGCGGCTGCTGGACGATGAGGACGGTCTGGTCGTGGCGACCCGGATCGTGCGCGAGGTCGCCGACGCGGCCCACACGGATCTGCTGGCGCAAGCCGCCGACCTGCACCGACGTACCGGCTACCGGCTCGTGGTCGATCGTCGCAACTATCGGGTGCTGTGGCGGGAGGCCGCCTCGGCGCTGCGGTGGCCGCTGTTCGATCCGCCGGGCGGCCTGCATCCGTACGTGCAGGTGGCCGCGGCGGCCACGGTGCTCGGCGACCGTGCGTCCCGGGTCGTGAAGGCCACCGACCCCGCCCCGGTGCTGTCCGCGGTCTTCGAGCTGTTCGACCTCACCACCACCGGTTGGGAGTACGGCCGGGTGCGGCCGGACACCGACGGTGCCGAGCTGGTCCTCCGGCTGATCTCGGCGGCTCGGCAGATCAACGCCGCGTTGTCGGATCCGCCGCCGCTGCCGCAGCCGGTGCGGGAACTGATGCGCCGCAACAACACCACGAACGTGTACGACCCGGCCGGTCACGGGGTGGTCGGCGCGATCAATCTCGGTGGCGAGTTGAGGCCGGCCCTGCTGTCCTGAACACGTCGGCTAGCGGGCGGCCCGGCCCTGCACCTGGGCTTCCATGGCGCGTTGTACGGCCCGGTAGATCTGCCCGAAGCGCAGCGCGTCCGGGGTGCACAGCAGGCGTACCGGGTGGCCCCGCCAGCGGATCCAGACCTCGCGAGGGCGGCTGCCCCGGGCGTACGACCTGTCGAAGTACTCGAAGAGCTGGTCGGCGATCGGCCCGGCGGCCAGTCCGATCAGGATGGAGACGCCGACGACGGCGACCGTGACGGTGGCCGAGCCGTCGAGCCAGACGGCGAACGCGATGCCGAGAACGGCGGCCACCAGCGGGCCGATCATCGCCGCGCCGAGCGCACCCCGGCCGATCAGCACCCGCCACGACCGGCTGCCCTGGTGGTGCCAGACCTCGGTGATCTCGGCCAGCGGGTAGGCGTCGCCGTCGACCGTGACGGCGGTGGAGGTGACCTGGACCGACTTGTCGTCGTAGTACGTGACCATGGGAACTCCGGGGCGCGGGACTGGCAGCCAGACTACGTGCCGACGGCGGCTGGTCGTAAGGTTGGCAGGCGACTTCGACGAGGAAGTGAGGCTCAGCGTGGGCGAGTTCGTGCGGCTGGAGACCGGGGACGGCATCGGCACCATTCGGCTGGAGCGGCCACCGATGAACGCGCTCAACACTCAGGTCCAGGAGGAGTTGCGCGCCGCCGCGACGGCGGCCACCGCCGACCCGCAGGTGCGCGCGGTCATCGTGTACGGCGGCGAGAAGGTCTTCGCGGCCGGCGCGGACATCAAGGAGATGGCCGACATGTCCTACGTGGACATGGCTGCTCGGGCCGCCGACCTGTCCAGCGCGCTCGGCGCGATCGCCCGGATCCCCAAGCCGGTGGTCGCCGCGATCACCGGGTACGCCCTCGGTGGCGGCTGCGAGCTGGCGCTGGCCTGCGACTGGCGGGTGGTGGCCGAGGACGCCAAGCTCGGCCAGCCCGAGATCAAGCTGGGCATCATCCCCGGTGCCGGTGGCACCCAGCGGCTGGCCCGGCTGATCGGCCCGGCCCGCGCCAAGGATCTGATCATGTCGGGCCGGATGGTGGACGCCCAGGAGGCGCTGCGCATCGGCCTGGCCGACCGGGTGGTCCCGGCCGCCGAGGTCTACGACGCGGCGGTGGCGCTGGTGAAGCCGTACCTCAACGGGCCGGTGCAGGCGCTGCGCGCGGCCAAGCTCGCGGTCGACGGCGGCCTGGACATGGACCTGAACTCGGGTCTGGCCTGGGAGAGTCAACTCTTCGCGGCGCTGTTCGCCACCGAGGACCGGCGCGAGGGGATGGTCGCCTTCGTGGAGAAGCGCAAACCGGACTTCACCGGTCGCTGAGAATGGTTCACATTTCTCCTACCGGCCAGTAGCGTGTGACTCCGGTCAGGCGACGAGAGGGAGCGGCGATGACGGAGCGGATCGAAGGCCACGGCGGAGAGCTCGCCCTCGCGGCGCTGCGCGCGTACGGGGTACGCGAGATGTTCACCCTCTCCGGCGGGCACGTGTTTCCGCTCTACGACGCCGCGCACAAGACCGGCTTCCCGCTCTACGACGTGCGGCACGAGCAGTCCGCCGTCTTCGCCGCCGAGGCGGTGGCGAAGTTGCAGCGCCGCCCCGGCCTGGCCGTGCTCACCGCCGGCCCCGGCGTGACAAACGGCATCTCCGGTCTGACCAGCGCCTACTTCAACGCCTCGCCGGTGCTGGTGATGGGCGGGCGGGCACCGCAGTTCCGGTGGGGTTCCGGCAGCCTCCAGGAGATGGACCACCTGCCGCTTGTCGCCCCGGTCACCAAGCACGCCGAGACGGTGTTCAGCGCCGACGACATCCCCCGGGCCGTCGCCGCGGCGCTGACCACCGCGCTCACCCCGCACCGGGGCCCGGTCTTCCTCGACTTCCCGTTGGAGGCGATCTTCTCCACCGGCGACGCCGACCTGCCGGCCGGGCCGGCCCTCGACCCGGTCGAGGCCGACCCCGACGAGGTGGCGAAGGCCGCCGGCCTGATCGCCGGGGCGCAGCGGCCGGTCGTCATTGCCGGCTCCGACGTCTACGCCGGTGACGCCGTGGCGGCCCTGCGCGCCGCCGCAGAGGCCCTCGACGTGCCGGTCTTCACCAACGGGATGGGCCGCGGCGCGCTGCCGCCGGAGCACCCGCTGGCCTTCGCCAAGGCCCGGCGGGTGGCGCTCAAGGGTGCCGACGTGGTCGTGGTGGTGGGCACCCCGCTGGACTTCCGGCTCTCCTTCGGCGACTTCGGCGACGCCACCGTGGTGCACATCGTCGACGCGCCCAGCCAGCGGGCCACGCACGTGCAGCCGGCCGTCGCGCCCGCCGGTGACCTGCGTGCCATCCTCACCACCCTGGCCGGATACACCGGCGACCGGGCCGACCACACCGACTGGGTGGCGCAGCTGCGTACCGCCGAGGACGCCGCGAAGGCCCGCGACGCCGAGGAGATGGCCGCCGAGACGGACCCGATCCGCCCGGCCCGCGTCTACGGCGAGCTGCGCAAGGTCCTCGCCCGCGACGCGATCACCATCGGCGACGGCGGGGACTTCGTCTCGTACGCCGGTCGCTACCTGGAGCCGGCCCAGCCGGGCACCTGGCTCGACCCGGGCCCGTACGGCTGCCTCGGCACCGGCATGGGCTACGCGATGGGCGCCCGGGTCACCCACCCGGACCGGCAGATCTGTGTGCTGATGGGCGACGGCGCGGCCGGTTTCTCGCTGATGGACGTGGAGTCCCTGGTCCGGCAGAAGCTGCCGGTGGTCATGGTGGTCGGCAACAACGGCATCTGGGGTCTGGAGAAGCACCCGATGCGGGCCATGTACGGCTACGACGTCGCCGCCGACCTGCAGCCCGAGCTGCGCTACGACCAGGTGGTCACCGCCCTGGGCGGGGCGGGGGAGACGGTCGCCAAGGCGGCCGACCTGGGCCCGGCCCTGCAGCGGGCCTTCGATGCCGGGGTGCCCTACCTGGTCAACGTCATCACCGACCCGGCCGACGCCTACCCGCGCTCGTCCAACCTGGCCTGAGCAAGGGGCGACCTGCCCCGGGTGGTCACACCTCGGGGCGGGGCTCCTCGCGGGGCGGGTCGCCCTCGCGGCGGCGCAGGTCGTCCTCGCGCTTGCGCAGGTCCTCCTCCCAGCGGCGGAAGAGTTCCTGGTCCTCCTGGCGCGAGCGCTCCTCGATCGAGCGCAGGAACTCGGGGTCGTCGTCCGGCGCGAGCGGCCGGGCCGGCCGGCGTACGGCGGGCTGAGCTCCGCCGGAGAACACCCCACCACCGGCGGGGTTGCGCTTGCGGCCGGCGAGGAACCAGGCGATCGAGCCGATCACCGGGAAGAACAGGATCATCAGCACCCAGGCGATCCGGGGCAGGTGACGAACGTCCTCCTCCTCGGCCGAGAGGCAACTGATCAGAGCGCAGACGGCGAGGACGACCTGCACCAGGAAAAAGAGGATGTAGAGCCGGGCCATGTACCCATCATGTCCTACTCCCCGTCGATGCTCACACCCCGCACACGACCAGTACGACGCCGATCAGGGCGAGACCGGCGACGCAGAGGCCCACGGCGGAGAGCGTACGGACGCTGGTGTCGGGTACGCCGCTGCCGACCGCCCGTCGCCAGCAGAGCGTGATCGTGGCTCCCCAGCCGAGGATGGCGAGCGCGGTCAGCAGCGCACCGACCCGGCCGCCGGTGAGCCCGAGCCGGACGGCGAGGATCGTCACCACGGTCACCGCCAGCATGGTGCGACGCCAGGCCAGCCGGGTCCGTTCGGGCTGGAGACCGGGGTCGCGTACAGCGGTCATCCGCCCAGCGCCCCGGCCAGAACCGCCACCACCAGCAGCAGCGCGCCGAGCCCCACCACCACGGCGAGTACGGCCGGGAAGCGGGACGCGGGCAGTTGCTGGTCGAGCCGGATGGCCCGTTCGACGCGTGCCCAGTGGTCGATGGCGCGGACCGCGACCGCGCCGCCGAGCAGCAGCAACGCGATGGAGATCGCCTCGCGCAGGTGCCGCAGCGGCAGGGCCGGGAGGAACTGCGCGGCCGCGAGTCCACCACCCACCAGGGCCAGCCCGGTACGCAGCCAGGCCAGGAAGGTCCGCTCGTTGGCCAGCGAGAAGCGGTAGTCGGGGGTGGTGCCCACCGACCGAAGCTCATCAGGGTCGAACCAATTCCTGATCCTTTGCCACACGGTGGTGATTATCCGGTGCGAACTGGGCATAGCCTGGAAACATGACGGATCTTGATGTGACCACTTTGCGTGCGGCGTACGACGCCCAGCTTCGGCCGGGCCTGCCTGACCCGGTACCGCAGGGCGCACGGGTGGAGCAGGACGGACCGTTGTTCCGGGTGTTCGGCCTCGATGACGTCGGCCTGGTGACCTACCGGGACCTCGGCGGGGCGGTCGACGCCGAACTCGACGCGTTGATCGCCCGCCAGACGGCGGTGGCCCGGGAGCGGGGCGAGCCGGTCGAGTGGAAGTTGCACGGCCACGACGAGCCGGCGGACCTGCCGCAGCGGCTGCGCGCGGCCGGCTTCGTGCCGCAGGCCCAGGAGACCGTCATGGTCGGCCCGGTCGCCCCGCTGGCCTCCGCGCTGCCGGTGGTGCCCGAGGGCGTACGCCTGCGGGAGGTCACCACCCGCGCGGACCTGGACCGGATCGCGGCGCTGGAGACCGAGCTGTGGGGACACGATGTGTCCGGCCTCGCCGACGGGCTGCAACGGGAGATCGCCGCCGATCCGCAGGCGATCACGGTCGTGGTGGCCGAGGCGGGGGAGACGGTCATCAGCGCCGGCTGGGTCCGCTACCCGCCGGACACCACCTTCGCCACCCTCTGGGGCGGGTCGACGCATCCGCAGTGGCGTCGGCAGGGCGTCTACCGGGCGCTCGTCACCTACCGGGCGCGGCTCGCCGGCCAGCGCGACCGGACCCTGTTGCAGGTGGACGCCGCCGACGAGAGTCGTCCACTGCTGGGGCGGCTCGGGCTCGTCCCGGTCACCAGCACCACGCCCTACGTCTACACTCCGTGATCATGGCGCAGTCGCTGACGGACGAGGAGATGCTGATCCTCAAGACGGGGGCTTTCGGCGCCGTGTTCCTGGTGTCGAACGCCGACCCGGGGGTGCTGGCCATGTTCCGCGAGAGCTTCGCCGCCGCCGGCGCGATCGCCGACGCCAGTGGTGTGGTCAAGGCGGCGCTGAGCAGTGGCCCGCTGCCGAAGCTGCCGCGTGATTCGCAGTCGCAGGTCGAGTCGGTGGTGCTGCCCGCGCTGCGGCAGGCGGTCAGGACCCTGACCGAGAAGGCGCCGGAGGACGTCGCGATCTACCGCTCGGTGGTGCTGGCCGCCGCCGATCGTACGGCGCGGGCCCACAACGGGATCAGTGCGGCAGAGGCGCAGGTCATCGAGCGGATCGCGGCGGCGTTGGGCGATCCGGCGGCCTGAAGCGGGCCGGCGGCCCGAGGCGGTCGGCGCGTGCCGGTTCGGCGACGGTGCCCAGGGACGGCAGAATGTCGGTGAGCTGAGTCACTCGGGGTGTGCCCGGAAGGCAAAGCTACTGACAGGTAACATTGCGTCGTGGGCAACCGCACAGCGGCTTCCGGTTGACCTAACGGTCATTAAGGAGCGAGGCTGCGCCCGATACCCGGGCAAGTGATCACACCACCACAGCAGGAGGGTCGTCGAAGCGCGATGAATATCGTCGTACTCGTCAAGCAGGTGCCCGATTCGGGCGCGGACCGCAACCTGCGCAGTGACGACAACACAGTCGACCGCGGTTCGGCGAACAACGTCATCAACGAGATGGACGAATACGCCATCGAAGAGGCGTTGAAGATCAAGGAAGCGCACGGCGGCGAGGTGACCATCCTGACCATGGGTCCGGACCGGGCGACCGAGTCGATCCGCAAGGCGCTGTCGATGGGTCCGGACAAGGCGGTGCACGTGGTGGACGACGCCCTGCACGGCTCGTGCGCGGTGGCCACCTCCAAGGTGCTCGCCGCCGCCCTCGGGCAGCTCAACGCCGACCTGGTGCTCTGCGGGTCGGAGTCGACCGACGGCCGGGTGCAGGTGATGCCGCACATGCTCGCCGAGCGGCTCGGTGTCGCGGCGCTGACCGGTGCCCGCAAACTCACCGTCGACGGCAGCACGTTGACCGTGGAGCGGCAGACCGAGGAGGGCTACGAGGTGGTCACCGCCACCACGCCGGCCATCGTCTCGGTGTGGGACACCATCAACGAGCCCCGGTACCCGTCCTTCAAGGGCATCATGGCCGCCAAGAAGAAGCCCGTGCAGACGCTGTCCCTGGCCGACCTGGGCGTGGCCGCGGACGAGGTCGGCTTCGCCGGGGCGACAAGCGCGGTCGTGGAGCACAGCAAGCGTCCACCGCGCTCCGGTGGCGCGAAGGTCACCGACGAGGGTTCCGGCGGCGTGCAGCTTGTCGAGTTCCTCGCCACCGAGAAGTTCGTGTGAGGGGTGTGGGACATGTCTGAGGTTCTCGTCGTCGTCGAGGCCACTCGCGAGTTCGGCGTCAAGAAGGTCACTCTTGAGATGCTCACCCTGGCCCGTGAGCTGGGCACCCCGTCGGCCGTGGTGCTCGGCGGGGCCGGTGCCGCCGACGCGTTGTCGGCCAAACTGGGTGAGTACGGCGCGGAGAAGATCTACGCCGCCGAGGGTGAGCAGATCGACGGCTACCTGGTCGCGCCGAAGGCCACCGTGGTCGCCGACCTGGTCAAGCGGGTGCAGCCGGCCGCCGTCCTGCTCGCCTCCTCGCAGGAGGGCAAGGAGATCGCCGCCCGGCTGGCGGTCAAGCTGGACAACGGCATCCTGACCGACGTGGTTGCCCTGGCCGCCGACGGCACCGCCACCCAGGTGGCCTTCGCCGGCTCGACCATCGTCACCTCCAAGGTGACCCGGGGCCTGCCGCTGGTCACCGTCCGGCCGAACTCGGTCACCCCGGCCCCGGCCGCCGCCACCCCGGCGGTCGAGCAGCTCACCGTGACCGTCAGCGACACCGACAAGCTGGCCAGGGTCGTCGACCGGGTGGCCGAGCAGAAGGGCTCCCGCCCCGAGCTCACCGAGGCCGGTGTAGTCGTCGCCGGCGGCCGTGGGGTCGGCAACGCGGACAACTTCAAGCTGGTCGAGGAGCTGGCCGACCTGCTCGGCGGCGCCGTCGGCGCGTCCCGCGCGGCGGTCGACTCCGGCTTCTACCCGCACCAGTTCCAGGTCGGGCAGACCGGTAAGACCGTCTCCCCGCAGCTGTACGTCGCGCTCGGCATCTCCGGCGCGATCCAGCACCGGGCCGGCATGCAGACCTCGAAGACCATCGTCGCGGTCAACAAGGACGGTGAGGCGCCGATCTTCGAGCTGGCCGACTTCGGCGTGGTCGGTGACCTGTTCAAGGTGGTCCCGCAGGCCGCCGAGGAGATCCGCAAGCGCAAGTAGGGCATCCGCCCGAGACAGTCGCGGCCGCCGTCCGGTTCAACCGGGCGGCGGCCGCGCCGTATGGGAGCTGATCGGCGGGCCGGGGAGCTGAACCGGCCCGCCGATCAGCCCGTCAGGGAGCCCCTCAACAGGCTGTCGCCGGAGTGGGCGGTGTTGTTGTCGAACTGCTCGGCGGAGACGTCGACGACAGAATATTGCCCGAGATCCACGTTCGGCGGCAGCGGTAAGAGTACGTCAGAGCCGCCACCGAGAACGCCGATCGAGAACATCTCCATGTTCTGCGGGTTGATCAGCCACACCTCGTAATACCCCGACACGGGCGGGAGATTCGCCACGTGCAGGTGCAGTTCTCCGGTGCCGAGCACGCGGGCGTCGCCCCGGGCCTGTGGCGGGGTCGAACCGTACGCGGCCAGTTGGGCACTGGCCGTCACCGGCGGTGGCGGTGGCGTGCCCTCGCGCAGCACGGCGGCGGTGCCGGCGATGCCGACCGCGGCGGCGGCGACCGCGGTGACCGCGTACCGGACCCACCGTCGAGGTCGGCGCGACCGCGGCGCGACCGGACCGTCCCGCTGATCGGCCGGCTGCGGCCGAGCGGTGGTCAGCGTGGGCAGTTGCTCAGCCGTCCTGATCTCGGCGGTGATGCCCTGCCAGAGGTGCTCCGGCGGGTCGGGCAGGTCACGCAGGGACTGGGTGGACCGACCGAGACCGGCGACCTCACGCAGACCCGCCAACTCGGCGCGGCAGTGCGAGCAGGCGTCGAGATGGGTGCGGTCGGCGTTGTCCGCCTTACCCTCACCGAGCGCCAGAAATATCAGCCGGTCGTGCTCCAGATGCTGCACCGTCCACCTCCCATCTGCGCTTGAGGCTCGCCATGCCCCGCCGGATGTGACTCTTCACCGTGCCCAGCGGCACCCCGGTGACCGCCGCGATCTGCTGGTGGGTCAGATCGTCGAAGAACGCCAATTCCAACATGCGTCGCTGCTCGTCCGGCAGCCGTGCCAACTCGTCGGCCACCACCAACCGGTCGACCACGGTGTCCGGGTCGTTGCCGGGAGGCACCGGCTCGGGCAGTTGGCGTACGGTCTCGACCACCCGGCTCTCCCGCGCGGAGGAGCGCAGGCGGTCGATGACCTTGCGCCGGCCGATTCCGAGCAGCCAGCCGACCAGCGAGCCCTTCGTCGGATCGAAGGTGTCCCGACCGAGCCAGGCGGCGACGAAGGTGGCCTGGGTCGCGTCCTCCGCGTCGCTGCGGTTGACAAGTGTGCTGGTGGCCAGGTGCAGGACGGCCCGCCCGTAACGCTCGTACGCCTCGCGCAGCGCCCGTTCGTCACCGGCGCGGAAGCGTCGGGCCAACTCGTCCTCGGGAGTGTCCGGCTGCTGCCGGATCTCTGTCACGAGACGGCTCGCCTGGTTGGAGGCATGCCCGACTGTAGCTCGCACCAGTGCCGTCCCCTCTGTCGCCCGGCGTGGCTCCGCGACCCGTCCGTCAGCCCGATGGCTCCTCCACTGCTTTTCGTCCGCCGGGTGCCCGTTGGATGCGCTCTCGGACGAAAAAAGAAAGTCGCCTCCAACCGCATCCGGGCGGCGAGGTGCCGGCGTAACTCGGGGTGCACAGCAAGCCTGACGAACCAGCACGAAACAGCAGGAGGCAGACATGCAGTTCGCGTACCTTCGCCGGGCCGCCGCAGGTGGCGCGGTCGCCGCGCTGACCTTCGTCGGTGCCGGCATCGCGACGGCCACCCCGGCGTACGCCGCCACCTCGAAGGTCTCCGTCGTCCACGGCATTCCGGACACCCCCGTCGACGTCTACGTCAACGGGGAGAAGACGCTGGAGAACTTCAAGCCCGGCGACGTGGCCGGCCCGCTGGACCTGCCGGAGGGGTCGTACGACATCGCCCTGACCAAGCCCGGCGAGCCCATCGGACAGGCGATCCTGACCGCGGACGACGCCGAGGTGCCGGGCGGGGCGAACATCAGCATCGCCGCCCACCTCGACGCCGAGGGTGAGCCGACGATCACCCCGTTCGTCAACGACACCGCCAAGGTCGACGCCGGCAAGGCCCGGCTGATCGTCCGGCACACCGCCGCCGCGCCGGCGGTGGACGTACGGGCCGGCGGCAGCCCGGTCTTCGAAGGCTTGACCAACCCGAACGAGGCAAAGGCCGACGTGGACGCGGGCAGCGTCTCGGCGGACGTGGTGCTCGCGGGCACCGACACGGTGGTGATCGGGCCGGCCGACCTGAACCTGCGCGAGGGCACCGCCACGATCGTCTACGCCACCGGCTCCGCCGAGGCGGAGAACCTGACCGTGGTGGCGCAGACCATCGACGGCCTGCACTCGGCGCCCTCCGGAGTGCCGAGCGGCACCGGTGGCCAGGCCGACACCGGCCTGGGTCTCTGGTGGTACGCGCTGGCGGGCACCGGAGTCCTGCTGCTGGTCGCCGGTGGGGCGCGGGCGGTAGTCGTCCGGTCGGGCCGCCGGTGAGCAAGGTCAACCGTGGGGCGCTGGCGGCGGTCGCCGCCGGCGCCACCGCGCTCGCCGTGGCGGCCGTGCTGGCCGTGGTGTCCCGGCCGGACGGGAGCGTCGGCGCCGACCAGGCCGCCGCGCTCGCCGAACCGAGTCCGTCGGCCGGTGCGTCGTCGCTCGGTGCGTCGTCGGCGGGGTCAACCCCGGTGCCGGTCGCCCCGGGGGCGCTGCCCGGCGACACCGGAACAGTGCCGCCGGTCCGGCTCCGGATCCCCGCGATCGACGTCACCGCCCGGGTCGACCCGGTCGGCGTGGACAGGCGCACCGGCGAGTTCGACGTACCGCCCAGCGTCGACCAGGTCGGCTGGTACCGCTACGGCCCCGGCCTCGCCGCCGAGACCGGCTCGGTGGTGATCGCCGGCCACGTCGACAGCGCCGAGCAGGGCCGGGGCGCCTTCTACCGGCTGCGGGACCTCGCGCCGGGCGACACGCTGACGGCCACCGGTGACGACGGGATCGAGCGGACCTACCGGGTGGTGGCGCGCGAGGAGTACGACAAGACGAAGATCCCGTTGGCGCGCTACTTCGCCCGTGACGGCCGGCCGCGACTCACTCTGATCACCTGCGGCGGGCCCTTCGACGCCGAGGCCCGCCGGTACCGCGACAACATCGTGGTGACCGCGGTGCCGCTCTGATGTCGACGTCGGGTTATCCAGCCTGCGGTCGGGGCGCTAGCGGTCGTTAGGCTGAGTCGTGATGGCTTACCTGGATCATGCTGCGACGACCCCGGTGCTCGACGAGGCACTCGAGGCGTACGTCGTGGCCGCCCGCGAGGTCGGCAACGCGTCTTCCCTGCACGCGTCCGGTCGACGTGCCCGTCGGCGGGTGGAGGAGTCACGGGAACGGGTGGCCGCCGCCCTCGGTGCCCGGCCCTCCGAAGTGATCTTCACGGGTGGCGGTACGGAGAGCGACAACCTCGCGGTCAAGGGCATCTTCTGGGCCCGCCGGGACGCCGATTCCCGACGTCGCCGGGTGGTCTCCAGCGCCATCGAGCACCACGCCGTACTCGACGCGGTGGACTGGTTGGAGCGGCACGAGAACGCCGAGGTGGGCTGGCTGCCGGTCGACGAGGTCGGCCGGCTGCACCCCGACGCGCTGCGCGCCGAACTCGCCGAGCACGGCGATCAGGTGGCGTTGATCACCGCGATGTGGGCGAACAACGAGGTCGGCACCGTGCAGCGGATCGCCGATCTGGCCGCCGTCGCGGTGGAGTACGGCGTGCCGTTCCACACCGACGCCATCCAGGCGGTCGGCCAGGTACCTGTCGACTTCGCCGCCAGCGGCGTCGCCGCCCTGACCGTGACCGGGCACAAGCTCGGTGGCCCGGTCGGGGTGGGTGCGCTGGTGCTGGCCCGGGACGTGGCCGCCGTCCCACTGCTGCACGGCGGCGGGCAGGAACGCGACGTGCGCTCCGGCACCCTGGACGCCGCCGGCATCGTCGCCTTCGCCGTCGCCGTCGAGACCGCCGTGAAAGGCCAGCAGGAGTACGCGGCCCGGGTGGCCGCGCTCCGCGACGACCTCGTCCAGCGGGTACGGCAGGCGGTACCGGAGGTCGTCTACAACGGCGACCCCGACGACCGGCTGCCCGGTAACGCGCACTTCTCCTTCCCCGGCTGCGAGGGCGACGCCCTGTTGCTGTTGCTGGACGCCCAGGGCATCTACTGCTCGACCGGTTCGGCCTGCTCGGCGGGGGTGGCGCAGCCCTCGCACGTGCTGCTCGCGATGGGTGCCGATGACGACCGGGCCCGCTCGTCGCTGCGGTTCTCCCTCGGCCACACCAGCACCTCCGCCGACGTCGACGCCCTGATCGCGGCCCTCCCGGGGGCGGTCGAACGAGCCCGTCGCGCCGCCCAACGCAGCCCTCGCTGACAGCGAAGGAAGGGCCCCCTGTTAACGCCTCCGGTAGAGCAGGGGGCCCTTGTTAACACCGGCCGTACCGGTCACCGGCAAGTGCCGGCGCGGGGGATAGGCTCGACGGGAAGGGAGAGTGGTCCGGGTGAGGGTGTTGGCGGCGATGTCCGGCGGCGTGGATTCCGCCGTGGCGGCGGCGCGGGCGGTGCAGGCCGGTCACGACGTCACAGGCGTACACCTGGCTCTGGCGCGCAACCCGCAGACCTATCGCACCGGCGCGCGGGGCTGCTGCACGCTTGAGGACTCCCGCGACGCGCGGCGCGCGGCCGACGTGCTCGGCATCCCCTTCTACGTCTGGGACATGGCCGACCGGTTCCACGCCGACGTGGTCGACGACTTCGTCGCCGAGTACGCGGCCGGGCGTACCCCCAACCCGTGCCTGCGCTGCAACGAGAAGATCAAGTTTGCCGCGGTGCTGGACCGGGCGGTGGCTCTCGGCTTCGACGCGGTGGTCACCGGCCATCACGCCCGGCTGGGCCCGGACGGCCTGCTGCGCCGCAGCGTCGACGAGGCCAAGGACCAGTCGTACGTGCTGGCCGTGCTCACCCGCGAGCAGTTGGACCGGTCGATGTTCCCGCTCGGCGACTCGACAAAGGCCCAGGTGCGGCAGGAGGCCGCCGAGCGTGGCCTGGCCGTGGCCGACAAGCCTGACTCGCACGACATCTGCTTCATCGCCGACGGCGACACCCGAGGTTTCCTCGCCCAGCGGCTCGGCGAGTCGCCCGGCGACGTGGTCGACGCGACCACCGGCGCCGTGGTGGGCCAGCACGCCGGGGCGTACGCGTACACCATCGGGCAGCGACGTGGCCTGCACCTGGACCGGCCCGCCCCGGACGGGCGACCCCGGTACGTGCTGTCCATCACGCCCAAGACCAACACGGTGACCGTCGGCCCGGCCGAGGCGTTGGAGGTGTCCACCGTCTCCGCCACCCGTCCGGTCTGGACCGGCGGCGCGCGCCCCGAGCAGCCGATCGAGTGCGAGGTGCAGCTGCGGGCGCACGGTGTCGTCGTGCCCGCCGTCGTCACCGTCGACGGTGACCGGCTGCACGCCGACCTGCGTCGGCCGGTTCGCGGGGTGGCGGCCGGCCAGGCGATCGTGGCCTACCGCCCCGACCCGGCCGGCGACATCGTCCTCGGCTCCGCCACCATCACCGACTGACCGTCCCCGCCTCTTCCCACCCCGGCTGGCGGCGGTGCTGGTGGTGCCGGTCGTGCCAACGGTGCCGGGTGGCCGGTCTGCCGGTGGTGGCGGCCGGGTGGGTCACGGCAGCGGTAGGGTGCTGCCGTGAGTGATCGGGATTGGCCTTGGCCGGTGGGCGCGGCGACCGGGATCGGGTCGCTGCCCGGCAGCGACATCGCCGAGGCACAGCGGATCGTGCTCGGCGAACTTCCCGCCCTGCCACATGTGCCCGAGTTGCCGGCCCGGGGGCCGGGCGCGGACCTGATCGGGCGTACCGCCGGCCTGCTCGTCGAGTTGCCGGTGGAGTTGTACGCCGCGCGCTGGCGGGTCGCGCCGCGGCCCGGCAAGGATCTGCGTCGCGCACGTGACCTGATGGAACGCGACCTCGACCAGCTCGCCGAGCAGGCCGAGGAGTACGCCGGCACCATCAAGATCCAGGCGGGTGGCCCGCTCACCCTGGCCGCCTCGCTGGAGTTGCCGATCGGCGGCCGGATGCTGCGCGATCCCGGCGCCGTACGCGACCTGGCCGGCTCCCTCGCCGAAGGGCTGCGCGGCCACGTCGAGGCGGTGGCCCGCCGGCTGCCCCGGGCCAGTGTGCTGCTCCAGTTGGACGAGCCTTCGCTGCCGACGGTGCTGGCCGGTCGGGTGCCGACCGAGAGCGGCCTCGGCACGTACCGGGCCGTGGAATCGGAAACGGCCCGGGCGCTGCTGCGCGGGGTGATCGAGGCGGCGGGCGTACCGACCGTGGTGCACTGCTGCGCCTCGGACGTGCCGCTGGAGCTGATCCGGTCGGCCGGTGCGGTCGGGGTGGCGCTCGACCTGAGCCGGGTGACCGAGCTGGATCCGTTGGGCGAGGCGCTGGACGCCGGCCTGGGCCTGCTGGCCGGTGCCGTGCCGACGTCACCACCACCCGGCGGCGAACCGACGCCTGGTGGCCAGCCGACGCCTCGCGGCCGCCCGGGAACAGCACCGCCGGCCGGTGGCGCGCCGACGTCGGCGCAGGTCGCCGATCGGGTACGCGGGCTCTGGGACCGGCTGGGCTTCCCCCGCGCCCAACTCGCCGAGCAGGTGGTGGTCACTCCTGCCTGCGGGCTGGCCGGGGCAACTCCGGCGTACGCCCGGGCCGTCCTGGCCGCCTGCCGGGACGCGGGTCGTCGGCTCGCCGAGGTGTGACGTTTCCCGTCGTACCCGGTGGGCAGGATGACGGACATGATTGGACGACTCCGTTCCACTGTCATCGACTGTCCTGACCCCCGGGCCCTGGCGGGCTTCTACGCCGAGCTGCTCGGCCTGCCGCTGATGGAGGAGGACTCCGAGGGCAACGGGTGGGTGGTGCTCGGGGGCCCACCCGGCCATCAGCCCCGGTTGGCCTTCCAGCGGGCACCGGACCTGCGTCCTCCCGACTGGCCCGATCCGGAACGGCCGCAACAGTTGCACCTCGACGTGACGGTCGACGATGTCGAGGCGGCGGAGCGGGCGGTGCTGGCGCTGGGCGCGCGGCGACTGCCCGGCGAGGGCGACGGCTTCCGGGTCTACGCCGACCCGGTGGGTCACCCGTTCTGCCTCTGCTGGGACTGACGCACCCGGCGACCCGGCTCGACGACCATGCAAGCCCGGGCCACCTGGGGGTGGTGGCCCGGGCTTGCCGGTGAACGGCATGATCGCCTCCATGACCACTCCTGCGCCGGGTCGAGTCGCCGGTTCGATCTTCGGGCTCGCCTTCGGTGACGCCCTGGGCAAGCCCACCGAGTTCCTCAGCGTCGCCGAGATCGACGAGCAGTACGGGCCGGCCGGCCCTCGGGACCTGGTCGGCGACCCGGTGCTGGTCACCGACGACACCCAGATGGCGCTGGCGGTGGCCTGGGCGCTGCACGACGCCCCGCAACTCACGCCCGAGGCGGTGGAGCCCTTGCTGAGGCAACGCTTCCTGGCCTGGGCAGCCAGCCCGGACAACAACCGGGCACCGGGGATGACCTGTCTACGTGCCTGCGCCGAGCTGTCCCGGGGCCTGCCGTGGCAGCAGGCCACGGTGATCGACTCGAAGGGCTGCGGGGCCAACATGCGGGTCACCCCGGTCGGGTTGCTCGACGTCGACCTGGACACCCTCGCCGGGCTGGCCCACCTTCAGGCCGGCCTCACCCACGGTCACCCGACCGGTCTGGCCGCCAGCGAGCTGACCGCGTACGCCGTCTGGTTGCTGCGGACCGGCGTCGGCCTGGCCGAGCTGCCCGGCCTGCTCGGCGAACGGGTGGCCGCGCAACGGACCGTCTACCGGGCCGACTGGCTCGGTGACCTGTGGCGGCGCGCGAACGCCGCTACGCCCGAGGCGTTCATCGCCGCCGGTTGGGACGAGTGCGCTGCGGCGCTGCGTCGGCTCGACGCGGCGCTGTCCGCACCTGACGACGGCGGCGACCCGTGCCGCCTCACCGGCGAGAGCTGGATCGCCGAGGAGGCCCTGGCCACCGCCCTCTACTGCGCCGTGCGGCACGCCGACGACCCGGTCGGCGCCCTCGTCCGGGGTGCCCGCACCTGCGGTGACTCCGACTCCATCGCCGCGCTCGCCGGCGCGTTCGTCGGTGCGGCCCAGGGCATGGTCGCCTGGCCG
The DNA here is from genome assembly GCF_003977705.1 of Verrucosispora sp. FIM060022. Classification (NCBI taxonomy): domain Bacteria; kingdom Bacillati; phylum Actinomycetota; class Actinomycetes; order Micromonosporales; family Micromonosporaceae; genus Micromonospora; species Verrucosispora sp. FIM060022. Next base: position 256,518 of record NZ_RQIV01000003.1, on the reverse strand, counting down.
GCCGGGTGGGCCGAGCGGATCGAGTACGCCGACCAACTCACCGCCCTGTCGGCGGGGCGAGACTGACCGGCACGGCCTCGGCAGCGGCTCGTTGCTGCCCTGGTCGGCCGGGTTGTCCCACCCGGGCGCTACCGTGCGGGGGTAGCACGATCACGGGAGGTCCGGTGGCCGGAGGCGGCAGCGTGTCCGAAGAGGCGAGCGGTCAGCCGCTCAGCGCGGAGCAGGAGGCGGCGGCGGGCGCCGAGCCGACCCCGCAGGCGCGGGAACGCCACGCCACCCTCAGTCAGGAGCTGACCGAGCATCAGTACCGCTACTACGTGCTCGACGCGCCGACCGTCTCCGACGCCGAGTTCGACAGGCAGCTGCGCGAGCTGACCGCGCTGGAGGAGGAGTTCCCCGCCCTGCGGACGCCGGACTCACCTACCCAACGCGTCGGCGGCACCTTCTCCACCGACTTCACCCCGGTCGCGCACGCCGAACGGATGATGTCGCTGGACAATGCCTTCGCCGACGAGGAGTTGGCGGCCTGGGCGGAACGGGTCGAGCGGGACGCCGGTGGGCCGGTGCCCTACCTGTGCGAGCTGAAGGTCGACGGGCTGGCGATCAACCTGACCTACCAGGGCGGGCGGCTGATCCGGGCGGCGACCCGAGGTGACGGGCGCACCGGCGAGGACGTCACGGCCAACGTGCGCAGCATCCGGGATGTGCCCAGCCGGCTGACCGACTCGGCCGAGTACGGCCCGGTCCCCGAGTTCATCGAGGTGCGCGGCGAGATCTACTTCCCGGTCGAGGCGTTCGCCGACCTCAACGCCGGTCTGGTCGAGCAGGGCAAGGCGCCGTTCGCGAATCCGCGTAACGCGGCCGCGGGCAGCCTGCGGCAGAAGGATCCCCGGATCACCGCGTCCCGACCGTTGCGCCTGGTGGTGCACGGCATCGGGGCCCGCAAGGGCTTCCAGCCGAGCACCCAGTCCGAGTCGTACTCGGCGCTGAAGGCGTGGGGTCTGCCGACAAGCGACCGCTGGCGGGTGCTGCCGGATCTGACCGGCGTCCGCGACTACATCGCCCACTACGCCGCGCACCGGCACGACGTCGAGCACGAGATCGACGGTGTGGTTGTCAAGGTCGACCCGGTGCCGATCCAGGGACGACTCGGCTCGACCAGCCGGGCACCCCGTTGGGCGATCGCCTTCAAGTACCCCCCGGAAGAGGTCAACACCAAGCTCCTCGACATCGAGGTCGAGGTCGGCCGCACCGGTCGGGTCACCCCCCGCGCCCTGCTCGAACCGGTGAAGGTGGCCGGCTCCACGGTGGCGTACGCGACCCTGCACAACGCCCGCGAGGTGGAGCGCAAGGGGGTGCTGATCGGCGACACGGTGGTGATCCGCAAGGCCGGCGACGTCATTCCCGAGGTGCTCGGCCCGGTGGTCGATCTGCGCCCGCCGGACGCCCGACCGTTCGTCATGCCCACCACCTGCCCGGCCTGCGGCACCCCGCTGGCCCCGGCCAAGGAGGGCGACGTCGACATCCGCTGCCCGAATTCGCGCAGCTGCCCCGCGCAGTTGCGCGAGCGGGTGTTCCACCTGGCCGGGCGCGGCGCGTTCGACATCGAGGCGCTCGGCTACAAGAGTGGCGCCGCCCTGCTCGACGCGCAGATCATCACCGACGAGGGCGACCTGTTCTCGCTCGACGCCGAGCAGTTGGCCCGGTCGCCGTTCTTCGTCAACAAGGACGGCAGCCTCGGCAGCAACGCGACCAAGCTGCTCGACAACCTCGCCGTGGCCAGGGAACGTGACCTGTGGCGGGTGCTGGTGGCGCTCTCCATCCGGCACGTCGGGCCGACCGCCGCGCAGGCCCTGGCCCGGCACTTCCGCTCGATCGAAGCGATCGACAACGCCTCCGAGGAGGAGCTGTCGTCCGTCGACGGAGTCGGCCCGACCATCGCCGCCAGCATCCGCGAGTGGTTCGCCGTCGACTGGCACCGCGAGGTGGTCCGCAAGTGGGCCGAGGCGGGCGTACGGATGGCCGAGGAGGCGGTGGCCGAGGGCCCGCGCCCGCTGGAAGGCCTCACCGTGGTGGTCACCGGCACCCTCAGTGGATACTCCCGCGACCAGGCCGCCGAGGCGATCCAGTCGCGCGGCGGCAAGGTCTCCGGCTCGGTGTCGAAGAAGACCGGCTTCGTGGTGGTCGGTGACAACCCGGGGTCCAAGGCGGACAAGGCCGCCACCCTGAAGGTGCCCATCCTCGACGAGGAAGGGTTCCAGGTGTTGCTCGACGCGGGGGTCGAGGCGGCCCGCGAGGTGGCCCGCGTCGACGAGTAGGCCCTCATCGCACCCGCGGCGGATACCAACTTAGTCACGACTACGACCGATTCGTGACTGTCGCGGAGGGAAAACCCCTGCCAGGGGCGTTTCATTGGGTCACGGCACGTGAAAGCACGTGCCGAGTCCCGTACCGGGAGGTGTGATGGAGCCGCCCGACCCGCGCAACCTGGTCCCGCCCGGACGGGCGGCGCAGTTCACCGCCTTCGTGGCCGGTGTGCTCGCGGTGGCCGTGCTGGTCTCGGCCGGCGCGCTGGCGTCCCTGGCCACGACGCTGGACGCGCTGCCGGTGGCGTTCTGGACGATGGCGGTGCTCGCGGTGGCCTGCGACGCGCGCCCGTTCGTGGCACCCGGCCAGCGACAGACCTCGGCGGTCTACCCGTCGAGCTGCTTCACCTTCGCGATCCTGCTCGGTTGGGGGCTCGGCCCCGCCGTCGCCGTGCAGGCGGTGGCCGTGCTGGTGTCCGGGGTCCGGATGGGCCACGCGCCGTGGCGTACCGCCTTCAACGCGGCCCAGTACGCCTGTTCCCTGGGCGCCGCGTACGCGGTCAGTCGGCTCGGGCCCGGTGCCGCGTTCGACGGCGGGCCACTGAGCTGGGCGGACGTCGCGGCGATCGGTGGTGCCGGGGTCGCCTGGTTCCTGGTCAACTACGGCCTGGTCACCGCCGCCGTACGGCTGCGGTTCGGCGAGCGGTGGTGGCCGAACGCCTGGCGGGGCCTGCCGTTCGAGTTGCTCTCCACCGGCTCCCTGCTGCTGCTCGCCCCGATCCTGATGACCGCTGCCCGGGCCAGCGCGGCCCTGGTCCCGCTGGTGCTGGTGCCGCTGTTCGCGGTGTACCGGATGGCGCGGCTCACCGTCGAGCAGCGTCAACTCGCCGCGCTCGACCCGCTCACCGGTCTGCCCAACCGCAAGGCGCTGCTGGCCGAGGTGAACGAGCAGGTGCACCGGCACGCCGAGCGCGCCGCACGGGGTGAGCCGGACGCCCACCTGGCTCTGCTCCTGATCGACCTGGACCGGTTCAAGAACGTCAACGACGCCCTGGGGCACGCGGTGGGCGATCGGCTGCTGGTCGAGGTGAGCGCCCGGCTGACCGGCGTGGTCGAACCGCCGGACCTGGTCGCCCGGCTCGGCGGCGACGAGTTCGCCATCGTGATGACCGGCCTGACCGAGGTCGGGCAGGCCCGCGCCTTCGCCGATCAGGTGGTGCGGGTGCTGGCCGAGCCGGTGCCGCTGGACGGGCTGCCGCTTGATGTCGGCGGCTCCATCGGGATCGCCCTCTATCCCGATCACGGCGAGGACTTCGCCACCCTGATGCGCCACGCCGACGTGGCGATGTACGACGCGAAGCACCGCAACGACACCGTCGCCGTCTACACGGCCGAGTCCGACCACAACTCCGCCGAGCGACTCGGCCTGCTGGCCGACCTGCGTCGGGTGCTGGAGGGGGGACCGACGGGCCAGCCGCACGCAGCGGAGGCCACGCCCCCGGTACGCGGCGGGGACGGCGCGAGCATGACCGTTGCCGCACCGGTGGACGGGCGTACCGGCCAGAGCTGGTGGAGTCGACGTCGCCGCCGGCTGCCGACCGGGGTGCACGACGACGAGCTGATCAACCAGATCGTGACCGCCGCGGACCCGATCCTGCGCCGCAGCATCCAGCCCACCCCGCCGGCACCTCACGACGGCGAGGTGTGGGCCCGACCCACGGATCCCGACGACTCCGCCGAGTCGGCCCCGGACGCGGGCGAGATCATGCTCTACTACCAGCCGCAGGTCGAGATCGCCACCGGCGAGGTGGTCGGCGTGGAGGCGTTGCTGCGCTGGCGTCATCCCCGTCGGGGGATGGTCGACCCGGAGGAGCTGATCCGGGTCGCCGAGCAGAGCGCGGTGATGCGGCTGCTCACCCGCCGGGTCGTCGACGACGTGGTGGAGCAGCTCGCGAAGTGGTCGGCGGCCGGCGTCAGCCTGCGGGCGGCCCTCAACGTCAGCGTGCGGGACCTGCACACCGGCGAGATCGCCGAGCAGATCGCCGACCGGCTGACCCGTTACGGCGTGGCCCCCGAGCGGCTGCAGCTGGAGATCACCGAAGGCGCCTTGATGGCCGATCCGCGTCGGGTGCTGGCCACCATCACCCAGCTGCACCGCATCGGCGTGGGCATCGCGTTGGACGACTTCGGCACCGGCTACTCGTCCCTGCAACATCTGCGTCGGCTGCCGCTGTCGGAGGTGAAGGTCGACAGGTCCTTCGTCCTCGGCATGGTCGACGACAGCGACGACGCGGCGATCGTACGGTCGACCATCGAGCTGGCCAAGGCGCTGGGGCTGCGGGTGGTGGCCGAGGGGGTGGAGGACGAGCGGACCTGGCGGATGCTGCACGCGGCGGGCTGTGACGCCGCCCAGGGCTGGTTCTACGCCCGGCCGATGCCGGCCGAGGAACTGGTCGCCTGGCTGGCCCGCTACCGCCCGGTGCGCCCGCTCGCCACCTCCGACGAAGCGGAACTGCCCCGCCGACACCCTCGCTGACCCGCAGACAGCGCCGTTGATCCGCGGGAGCCGATCCGGGGGTGCGGATCGGCGTCCGGGGAGCCGCCAGCGCCCGGTCGGGCACGGAACAATAGACTCGCTGGGCGTCACCACGGGTCGTAGCGACTCCGGTGGGCGCAGGCAGACGCAGGACAGCCATGAAGGGGGCACCGATGGCCGCCATCTCCCGCGAGGAGGTCGCGCACCTGGCGCGACTGTCGCGGCTCGCCGTCACGGAGGAGGAACTCGACACCTTCGCCGGCCAGCTCGACGTCATCCTCCAGGCGGTAGCCCAGGTCGGTGAGGTCGCCGCCGCCGACATCCCACCGACCTCGCACTCGGTGCCGCTGACCAACGTGTTCCGCGAGGACGTCGTGACGCCGTGCCTGACCCCGCAGGAGGCGCTGTCGGGTGCACCCGACGCGGAGGAGCAGCGGTTCCGCGTACCGCGGATCCTGGACGAGGATGTGGCATCGTGAGCGAGCGGATCATCGTGCTCGGTGACGGCACGGGGCGAAGCGGAGTGGCGGCATGAGTGACCTGACGAAGTTGAGCGCCGTCGAGATCGCCGGCCTGGTCGCCTCGGGGCAGACCTCCGCCGTCGAGGTGACCCAGGCGCACCTCGATCGGATCGCCGCCGTCGACGGGCAGATCAACGCCTTCCTGCACGTCGACAGCGAGGGCGCGCTGGCCGCCGCCCGTGAGGTGGACGCCCAGCGGGCCGCCGGTGCGCAGCTGGGCCCGCTGGCCGGGGTGCCGGTCGCGGTCAAGGACGTGCTGACCACCAAGGGTGTGCCGACCACCGTCGGGTCGAAGATCCTGGAGGGTTGGCGTCCGCCGTACGACTCGACGATCGTGCAGCGGCTGCAGGCCGCCGGCACGGTGATGCTCGGCAAGACGAACATGGACGAGTTCGCGATGGGCTCCTCCACGGAGTACTCCGCGTACGGGCCGACCCGCAACCCGTGGGACACCGACCGCATCCCGGGTGGCTCCGGTGGTGGTAGCGCCGCCGCGCTGGCCGCGTACGAGGCGCCGCTGGCGATCGGCTCGGACACCGGTGGCTCGATCCGTCAGCCGGGCGCGGTCACCGGCACCGTCGGTGCCAAGCCGACCTACGGCGGCACCTCCCGCTACGGCCTGGTGGCGTTCTCCTCCTCGCTGGACACCCCCGGCCCCTGCGCGCGTACGGTGCTCGACGCCGCGCTGCTGCACGAGGCCATCGGCGGGCACGACCCGCGCGACTCGACCTCGATCGCCGCGCCGGTGCCGGACGTGGTGGCGGCGGCGAAACTCGGCGCCACCGGCGACCTGAGCGGGGTGCGGCTGGGCATCGTCACCGAGTTCGCCGGTGAGGGGGCCGAGCCGGGTGTGATGGCCGCCTTCCACGAGGCCGTCGACACGCTGACCAAGCTGGGCGCGGAGATCGTCGAGGTCTCCTGCCCGCACTTCAAGTACGCGCTGCCGGCGTACTACCTGATCGCGCCGAGCGAATGCTCCTCCAACCTGGCCCGCTTCGACGGGGTCCGGTTCGGGCTGCGGGTCGGCGACGACGGCAACCGGTCGCTGGAGGAGGTCATGTCGCTGACCCGGGAGGCCGGCTTCGGCCCCGAGGTCAAGCGACGCATCATGATCGGCACGTACGCGCTCTCCTCGGGCTACTACGACGCCTACTACGGGCAGGCCCAGAAGGTCCGTACGCTGATCACCCGCGACTTCACCGCCGCGTTCGAGCAGGTCGACGCGCTGATCTCGCCGACCACCCCGTTCGTGGCGTTCCCGCTCGGGGCGCGCACCTCCGACCCGTACCAGATGTACCTGGCCGACCTGTTCACCATCCCGACCAACCTGTACGGCGGTCCGGGCATCTCGGTGCCGTGCGGTCTGGCCGACGGGCTGCCGGTCGGCCTGCAGGTGATGGCCCCGACCATGGCCGACGACCGGATGTACCGCGTCGCCGCCGCCCTGGAGAGCGCCGTCGGCACGCTCACCCCACCGACGCTGTGATCGATCGTGCGCAGGCGGCCGACCGCCGCCTGCGCACGGCACCGTCGCGCGCCCGCTGCGGTCACCCGAGGGGCGTCGGCGCGGTCGCCGTGCGCGGCCATCGGCCCGGCCCGCACCGCCACCGCGACACGCTGGTCACCGTTCGGGTAATTGTCCGTCATCAAGCTTCCTGATTGGATGACTGCGAGTCGGCTGGACCGGCTGGTCGCTGGCGAACGCGAGCCGTTCTGATCAGACCTGGATGTGCGATGAAGACACTGCGCCCGGTCATGGCCCTGACGATGGTGCTCGCGTTGCTGCTGGGCATCGCACCCCCGGCCGCAGCGGCGGCCGTCACCATCACCTCGGGCGCGCCCCGGTCGCCGATGTACCTGGGTCAGGTGTACGCGATCCACACGGTCGAGGCGACGGGTGGCACCGAGCCGTACCGGTTGTCGGTGAGTGCGGGGAGCCTGCCGCCGGGCATGCTGGTGGTCGGCAATTCGCTCGGTGGTTCGCCGACCACGGCGGGCACCTACACCTTCACCCTGCGGATGACCGACGCGGCCGACCAGTTCGCCGAGCAGACAGCCACGATCGAGGTGCGCGAACCCACGATCGAGATCGCCTCGGGCGCGCCCCGCACGCCGATGTACCTGGGTCAGGTGTACGCGATCCACACGGTCGAGGCGACCGGTGGCACCGAGCCGTACCGGTTGTCGGTGAGTACGGGGAGCCTGCCGCCGGGCATGCTGGTGGTCGGTAACTCGCTCGGTGGTTCGCCGACCACGGCCGGCACCTACCCCGCCACGCTGCGGATGACCGACAAGAACGACTTCTTCGGCGAGCAGGAGATCACCATCGTGGTCGCCGAGGCCGCGACCGCCTTCACCTCGGGCAACCCGCCTTCCGGCAGGGTCGGGCAGCCGTACTCGTTCCGGTTCACCGCCACCGGTGACGACGACATCACCTTCGCCCTGGCCGCCGGAACTCTGCCGACCGGGCTCACCCTCGCCACGGACGGCCGACTCAGCGGCACCCCGAGCAGCGCCGGCACGTTCGACTTCATGGTCCGGGCGGCAGGTGCCAAGACCAGCGCCACCGCCGAGGTGGAGTTGGTCGTCGCCGCCACCGCGACGTCGACCCCCACGTCGACCCCGACCGCTCCGAGCGCCACACCGACCGCGCCCACGGCCACGCCGACAGCGGTCGAGCCGACCCCGACGCCGTCGGAGAGCCCTGCCGCGCCGGTCCCGTCGCCGTCGAAGACGAGCGGGGCGTGGCTGCCGGTCACCGGCTCGAACTCGACACTTGTGCTGCTGTTGCTGAGCGTCCTGGCGTTCTCCATCGGCGGGATCCTGCTCGTGCTGACCGTCAACCGTCATCGGCGCTTCCGCGCCCCCGAGTGACACGCGGTCCGACACCTGGGTGACGCCCCGCCGAGGCGGGCCGGGTCGAGCGGTTAGGCTTGGCGGCGTTGTGTCCGGATGCCGCCGTGGGCCGGCTACCGCCTGCAAAGCTGGAGTTCTCATGACCACGACGCTGCCCGCGTACGACGAGGTCGTCGCGCGATTCGAGCCGGTGATCGGCCTGGAGACCCACGTCGAGCTGGGCACGAACACCAAGATGTGGTGCGGCTGCCCGACCGACTTCGGCGGCGAGCCGAACACCCGGGTCTGCCCGGTCTGCCTCGGTCTGCCCGGCTCGCTGCCGGTGGCGAACAAGGCCGCCATCGAGGCGACCATCCGGATCGGCCTGGCGCTGAACTGCTCTATCGCCGAGTGGTGCCGGTTCGCCCGGAAGAACTACTTCTACCCGGACATGCCGAAGAACTTCCAGATCAGCCAGTACGACGAGCCGCTCTGCTTCGACGGCTACCTGGACGTCGAGGTCAACGGGGAGCTGGTGCGCATCGGCATCGAGCGGGTGCACCTGGAGGAGGACACCGGCAAGACGCTGCACGTCGGCGGCGCCACCGGTCGCATCCACGGCGCCACCGAGTCGCTCGTCGACTACAACCGGGCCGGCATTCCGCTTGTCGAGATCGTCACCAAGCCGATCCCCGGCACCGGTGCGCTCGCCCCCGAGGTGGCCCGCGCGTACGTCACCGAGCTGCGTGACGTGATCCGCTCGCTGGGCGTCTCCGACGTCCGCATGGAGGAAGGTTCGCTGCGGTGTGACGTCAACACGTCGCTGAACCGGCCCGGCGAGGAGTGGGGCACCCGCACCGAGACCAAGAACGTCAACTCGCTCCGTTCGGTCGAGCGGGCCGTCCGCTCGGAGATGCTGCGCCAGGCGTCCGTACTGGAGGCCGGCGGTCGGATCACCCAGGAGACCCGGCACTTCCACGAGGACACCGGGGACACCACCCCGGGCCGGTCCAAGGAGACCGCCACCGACTACCGCTACTTCCCGGAGCCGGATCTGGTGCCCATCGCGCCCGACCCGGCCTGGGTGGCCGAGCTGAAGGCCGCCCTGCCGGAGCTGCCCCGGCTGCACCGCCGTCGCCTCCAGGAGGCGTGGGGTCTGTCGGATGCGGACATGCAGTCGGTGCTCAACGCCGGTGCCGTCGAGCTGATCGAGCAGACGGTCGCCGCCGGTGCCTCGCCGGCCGCCGCCCGCAAGTGGTGGCTGGGCGAGCTGTCCCGGCGGGCCAACGAGACGGGTGTGGAGCTGGCCGACATCGGGGCCACCCCGGCGCAGGTCGCCGAGCTGCAGAGCCTGGTCGACGCCGGCAAGCTCAACGACAAGCTGGCCCGTACGGTGCTGGAGGGTGTGGTCGCCGGCGAGGGTTCGCCCACCGAGATCATGACTGCCCGGGGTCTGGAGGTCGTCTCCGACACGGGCGCGCTCACCGCTGCCGTGGACGAGGCGATCGCCGCCAACCCGGACATCGCCGACAAGATCCGCAGCGGCAAGGTGGCCGCCGCCGGCGCCCTGGTCGGTGCGGTCATGAAGACCACCCGTGGCCAGGCAGACGCGAAGACCGTCCGCGAGCTGATCCTCTCCCGCCTCGGCGTCTGAGGTGTAAGGAAGGGCCCCTTCTTAACGCCTGGCGTAGAGGAGGGGCCCCTTCTTAACATTCGACTCGATAGCCGAGCCGGCGACCAACCTCGGCGCTCTGGCGGCGCGTCACAGACCCTGACGTCGGCACGTCACGGCACCACCACCCCTGTCCCCGACCGGGCGTCAACGGCGATGCCCCTGGAGCCCACCGTGAACCAGCACGACATCGATGTCCTCGACGAAATCCAGCGGCGGGTGCTGTGGCTGGCCACCCGGATCGTGGATGCCGCCAACCGGGAGCGGATGACCGGAGACGGGGTGAAGGTCGGCGGGCACCAGGCGTCCAGTGCGTCGCTGGTCAGTGCGATGACGGCGTTGTGGTTCGCGCATCTGGACGCCGAGGACCGGGTCGCGGTGAAGCCGCACGCCTCGCCGGTGTTCCACGCCATCCAGTACCTGCTGGGCAACCTGGACCGGTCCTACCTGACCCGGCTGCGGGCCCGGGGTGGCCTGCAGTCGTACCCGTCGCGGACGAAGGACCCGGACGGGGTGGACTTCTCCACCGGGTCGGTCGGCCTGGGTGCCGCCGCGCCGCTGTTCGCCGCGGTGACCCGTCGGTACGTCGACGCGCACTTCGGCACCCGCCCCCACTCGCGGTTCGTGGCGTTGATCGGTGACGCCGAACTGGACGAGGGCAACATCTGGGAGGCGGTCGCCGACCCGGCCACCACCGGGCTCGGCAACGTGATGTGGGTGGTCGACTTCAACCGGCAGTCGCTGGACCGGGTGGTGCCGGGCGTACGCATCGACCAGTGGCGCGGGCAGTTCGAAGCGGCCGGCTGGCACGTGGTCGAGGTCAAGTACGGCCGCAAGCTGGCCGAGGCGTACGCCCAGCCCGGTGGCGAGGCGCTGCGCGACTGGATCGACGCGATGCCCAACGAGCAGTACCAGTCGCTGTTCGGGCTGACCGGGCCGGCGCTGCGCAAGCAGTTCCTCGACGGCGCGCCGGACGCGGTGGCCACGTTCGTCGCGGACATCCCCGACGACCGGTTGGGCCCGCTCGTCACCGACCTGGGCGGGCACGACCTGGCGGCGCTGCTCGACGCGTACGCCCAGTGCGACGCGGTGACCGACCGGCCGAGCGTGGTGTTCGCGTACACGGTCAAGGGTTGGGGTCTGCCGATCGCCGGCAATCCGCGCAACCATTCCGCGCTGCTCTCCGGCGAGCAGGTCGACGCCCTGCGGGCGGCGCTCGGCCTGACCCCGGACACCGAGTGGGACCGTCTCGACCCGGCCTCGCCCGCGGGCATCCGGGCCGGGCAGCGTCGGGAGTCGCTGTCCCGCGCGCCCCGCGAGCGGGCGCTGGGGGTCACCGTCCCACAGGCCACGAAGGTACGCGCCACGAAGCCGATCTCCACCCAGGAGGTCTTCGGGCGGGTGCTTGTCGACCTGGCCCGGGATCCGCAGGTGGGCAGGTATCTGGTCACCACCGCGCCGGACGTGGCGACGTCGACGAACCTGGCCGGGTTCATCAACAAGACCGGGGTGTTCGCGCCGACCGCCCAGCGGTCCTGGTCGGAAGACCGGATGCTGCGTTGGACGGAGAGCCCCGACGGGCAGCACATCGAACTGGGCATCTCCGAGATGAACCTGTTCCTGCTGCTCGGACAGCTCGGCCTGGCGTGGGACCTGTCCGGGCAGCCGCTGCTGCCGGTCGGCACCGTGTACGACCCGTTCGTGCTGCGTGGTCTGGACGCCTTCCTCTACGGCACCTACTCCGGCTCCCGGTTCGTCGTCGCCGGCACCCCGTCGGGCATCACCCTCGCTCCCGAGGGCGGCGCCCACCAGTCCACGATCACCGCGAGCGTCGGCCTGGAACTGCCCGGGGTGACCTTCATCGAACCGGCGTACGCGACAAGCCTGGACTGGTTGCTCTGCGACGCGCTCGGGCAGATCGCCGGCCCGGACCAGCCTGCGGCGACCGCGGCACCGGCCGAGGACGGGGCGTACTACTTCCGGCTGAGCACCCGGCCGGTGGACCAGGCGCCCTTCGAGACGGCCCGAGCCCGGCTCGGCGACGCGGTGCTGCGGCGGCAGGTGCTCGCCGGGGCGTACCGGCTGGTCGACGCCCACCAGGCGTACCCGCACCTGGCCGGGGCCCCGACGGTGCAGCTGGCCGCCTCGGGTGCGGTACTGCCCGAGGTGCTGACCGCCGCGGCGGAACTGGCCGAGGAGGGCGTCGCCGCTCACGTCGTGGACGTCACCAGCCTCGACCGGCTCTACCGGGCCTGGCAGCGCACCCTACGCCAGGGCGTACGCACGGCGACCGTGCCCAGCGTGCCCGGCGCCCTGCGGTCGGCCTTCGCCGACCGGGTGCCGGTGGTCACCGTGCACGACGCCGCCTCGCACGCGATGGCCTGGCTCGGCTCGGCCCTCGCCGCCCCGGCGGTGCCACTCGGGGTGGACGAGTTCGGCCAGTCCGGCAGCGTCGAGGAGCTCTACGACCTGCACGACCTACTCCCCGGCAGCATCGTCAACGCCGCCCTGGCCGCCCTCTCCCTCCACTAGCCACCCACCCCACGCCACACCTCCACCCGCGCCCCTCACCGCGCCTGCCTCACCCCGTCGCACGCCCTCACCGCGCACCCTCGCTGCGTCGCGCACCCTTACCGCGTCGATCTTGCACTTCTAGTCGCTGCAAATCATGCCGAACCAGGCATTTCGGCGACCAAAAGTGCAAGATCGCGGAGGCAGGGGCGGGGAGGTCGGGGCAGGTGGGGCGGGGAGGGGGGGAGGGGGGTGGGTTAGCGGGTGGGGGTGGGGGTTGGGGTGGTGGGGGTGGGGGTGGTTAGGGGAGTGGGTGGGGGGTTGATGACGGTGCGTTCGAGGTTGACCTGGGCCTGGCCGGTGCCGCCGACGGTGATGGTGTCGTACGCCTGGAGCTGCTTCTCCTGGTCGAAGTAGAGCACCGTCATGGTCAGCGGGGTGGGCTCCTCGCCTTCGAGGCCGCGCAGGCCGGCACCGCCGGTGGAGCCCTGCACCATCAGGGTGGTGGGCTGCTGGCCGGGGACCTCCGGCAGTTGGTCGATCTGCCGGCGGTGGATGTGGCCGGCGAGCACGAGCGGGGTGGTGCCGGACAGCGGGGTGGCGATGACCGGGTCGTGCACCAGGGCGATGTTCACCGGCGTGGGCGCGCTGCGGATCGTGGCGGCGAGTTTCTCACCCGTGGCGGTCAGCTCGTCGGCGGTCGGCGGGATGGGGCCGCCGGCGGCCGGTGAGGTGCTCTTGTCCGGGGTGAAGCGGGGGTCGCCGATGCCGGCGATGGTGAGCCCGGCGACCGTGGTGGTCGCGTTGTCCAGCACGATCGCGTTCGGCTGGCGGGCCACCGCCGCGGACGTACGCCCCGAGTCGTGGTTGCCCCGGATGTAGACGTACGGCTTGCGGAGCAGGCTGATCGAGCCGACGTAGGACGCCTCCGGTTCGCTGCCCCAGTCGGTGATGTCGCCGGTGTCGATGACCACGTCGATGCCGAACTGCTCCACCACGGTACGGATGAGCTGCCAGGCGGTCGGGTTGAGGTGCATGTCGGAGATGTGCAGCACGCGGGTGGTACCCGGCTCCTGCTCGTACACGGGCAGCGCCGACACGGTGGTGTAGAGCTGGGTGACGTTGCCGATGAGGCGCTGGAGCTGCTCGGCGTACCGGGTGTAGTCGTTGGCGATCTTGCGTACGTCACCGACGATCGCGGGTGCGTTGACCAGCAGCCCTTCGTACGTCGGCTCCTCGATCGCCTGTGGTCGGATCGTCGTCGCCGCGGTGCCCAGGCTGCCCGCGGTGATCAGCAGCGCCAGTGTGCCGGCCCAGGCGGCCCGGCGGGTGTTGCGGAAGACCAGCAGGGCCAGCAGCACGGTGGCCAGCACGGTGGCACCGAGCGTACGCAGCCCGAGCCGCAGCACCCCTTCATGGACCTCGTCGACCGCCGACTGGGTGGCCCGGTTCAGGCTCGCCGGGTCGTCCAACAGCGCCTCGACCCGACTCTGGTCCAGCGCGCCCAGCTCGACGGTCAGCTGGGTCGGCCCGTCGTGGCTGTTGAGCAGGAGCGCCCCCAGCGGCGGGATCTTGACGGTGGTACCACCGTCGACGGCCGGCGAAAGGGACAGTTTGGCCCGGAACGGGCCGATGTCCGTGCCGACCTGCCCGCCGGCCAGGGTGCCGAGCAGCACACCGGCCAGGGTGACGACCAGCACGGCCAGGGCGACCCCGACCCGGCGTACGCCGGTGAGCCGCCCGGGGCGGCGCGGCGCGGCACCGGTCCGTCGTAGTGACGAAAACCGGCGCTGACGGCGGGCCGGCGTCTCGGCCTGTCGGCCGTGCTCCGGCTGCTCGTGTTCCTGATCGCCCATGGTGAGATTCTGACCTGCCCGCCGAAGGATCTTGACAAACCTGAGGTGTGGTGCTTCGAGGGTGCCTCAGCTTCGCCCAGCTCCGCCACCTGCGAAAACAAGTCGCAACAGTCGGTCGTCCTCGGGGGCGGGTCGACCCCGGCCGTCATGGTTGGAGGTACTCACCCAGATCGAGCCGTCCGGGGCGGCGGCCACGGCACGCAGTCGCCCGTACTGCTCGGTCAGCAGCGCCTGGGGCTGCCCGAGCACCGTACCGGTGTCGGTCAGCTCGACCAGCCAGAGCCGCTGGCCGCGCAGGCACGCGGTGGCCAACGTCCGCTCGACGGCGGCCAGCCCGGAGCAGGACGCCTCGTCGGTCGGCCACTGCACGATGGGGTCGACGTACTTCTCGTCGTCGCCCTTGCCCTCGACCTCGGGCCAGCCGTAGTTCTTGCCCTTGGTGATCTGGTTGATCTCGTCCCAGGTGTTCTGACCGAATTCCACCGCGTACATCCGGTCGCCGTCCCAGGCGATGCCCTGCACGTTGCGGTGGCCCAGCGACCAGACGGGCGAGTCGGGGTAGGGGTTGCCGGGTGCCGGCTTGCCCTCCGGGGTGATCCGCAGGATCTTGCCGCCGAGCTGCTTGACGTCCTGTGACTGGTCGGTGTCCCCGGCGTCGCCGGTGCTGGCGTAGAGCTGCCCGTCGGGGCCGAAGGCCAGCCCGCCGCCGTTGTGGATGCCCGCCTTGGGGATGCCGGTCAGGATCGGGGTGGGTTCCTCACCGAGCCGCAGCCGGGCGATCCGATTGTCCTGTTCGGCGGTGTAGTAGACGAAGACCGTCCGGTCCTGCGCGAACTTCGGTGACACGGCGATGCCCAGCAGGCCACCCTCGCCCGAGGCGACCACGTCGTCGATGGTCTGCACCTCGGTGACCCGCAGGCCGTCCGGGGACGACTCGGGGCCGACCTGGACGATCCGGCCGGTGTCGCGTTCGGTGACCAGGGCACCGCCGTCGGGCAGGAAGGCGATGCCCCACGGCACCCGCAACCCCTTGGCGAGCACGGTGGCGACGACCTCCTGGCCGCCGTCGCCCGCGCTGGCCGAGGGGCTGGGCAGGTTCGGGGGCTTACCGGCCGGGTCCGGCTCCGGTTCGCCGAGGCTGCAACCGGCAGCCAGCAGGAGTGTCGCGCCGGACGCGGCGAGAAGCGTACGGAGCTTACGGGCGCGGGAGACTGGGGGACTGGCGCTCACCCGGCCCAGGGTAGCCCGCTGCGGACGCGGGCGTCGGTGTGCGCGTACGCGGCCCCTCGGCGGCGGTAACCGTCGCGAGGGCTATCGTCAGCGGGCGTGAAGGTATGGATTCCGCACGAGACCGGCCACGACCTGCTGGGTGAGCTGCCGCCGGAGGTCGTCGTCGAGACGATGAGTGATCCGGCCCGGCTGCCGTCGTCGACGTCCGGCGTGCGTTTCTGGGTGCCACCCTTCCTCGCCCCGGCGGCGGCCACCGCCCTGCTGAGTGAACTGCCCGACCTGGCGGTGGTCCAGTTGCTCTCGGCGGGGGCGGACACCTGGGTCGGGCGGATTCCGCCGGGAGTCGTGCTCTGCGACGCCCGGGGCGTGCACGACCCGTCGACCGCCGAGTGGGTGGTCACCGCCATCCTGTCCCAGCTGCGCGGTTTCCCGGCGATGGTCCGCGCCCAGGCGCAGCGGCGGTGGGTGTACGACGAGGTGGCGCCGACCGACGAGCTGGCCGGGAAGCGGATTCTGATCGTCGGCGCCGGCTCGATCGGTACCGCCGTGCGCGACCGGCTGGCCCCGTTCGAGGTGCAGTTCGACCTGGTCGCCCGCACCGCTCGCCCCGAGCAGGGCGTGCACGGGGTCGACGCGCTGCCCACCCTGCTGCCGCAGGTCGACGTCGTGGTGCTGCTGGTGCCGCTGACCGAGCAGACCCGGGGCCTGGTCGACAAGTCGTTCCTGGCCGCCATGCGCGACGGCGCGTTGCTCGTCAACGCCGCCCGAGGACCGGTGGTCGTCACCGAGGCGCTGGTCGCCGAGGTGGCCGGTGGTCGGCTCCGGGCGGCCCTGGACGTCACCGACCCGGAGCCGCTGCCGGCCGATCATCCGCTCTGGGAGTTGCCGAACGTGCTGATCACCCCGCACGTGGCCGGCTCGGTACGGGGCCTGTTGCCCCGGGCGTACCGCCTGGTGGGCCAGCAGATCCGGCGGTTCGTCGCCGGAGAGCAGCCCGACAACGTGGTGGTGGACGGCTACTGAGCCACCGGGACGTCGTCGCGGTCGGCCACCGGCTCGCCGCGCTCGGCCGCCGCCACCAGCAGCGGCAGGTCGACGTGGCGTACCGCGGGCAGGACGAGTCGCCGGCCGTCGGTGAGGAGGGCGACCGCCCGGCCGCGGGTGTCGCCGCCCAGCTCGACGATCTGGTCCCAGCGGATCAGGCGGTCGCCGAGCAGCGCCCGTAGCCGCAGCCCGTGCGGATTCGCGTCGGTGCCGGCCCGCCAGGCCCAGACGGCCACCGCCAGGGGCACCAGCAGCACCGGCAGCAGGTACGCGCGGGCGTCGGCCAGCGGCAGGGCGCCGATGGTGGCGATGATCGCCCCGACCAGGATGGCCTGGTGGTGTCGGAATCGGGTGGTATCGGTGCGGCTCACCCCTCGATGATCCCACCATCACCGGCCCGGACGGCACCGGGCTGCGAACCGGGTTGTCCGGGGGGCCTGATTCTGTGTGGTCATCCGACCGCGTACAGTGATCTGGCTCAATGGGCGTCACTGGTTGCGTGCTTGCTCGTTTCCGGGGATGAGTAGCCGACCAATTGTCCGCCCTCGCACCGCCGCACCGCCCCAGTGCCCCCTCACGAAGGCGAATGTCGTGCCTGTCGCGTCCGTGTTCCGCGCCATCGTCCGACGCTCCGCCCTGCCGGAGACGTGCGTACTCGCGGTGGTGTCCGTACTCGTCGTCGTCGGTGCGGCCGGGTCGATGCCGGAGCTGGCGGTGGTGGCGCTCGCCGGTGCGGCCGGCTCGACGCTGGCCGGCGTACGGCTGTCCCGGCTCGCCGCCGGCCCCGATGCCCCGACCCTCGGTACGCCCGGTGGGCGGCTCGCCCGCCGTCGGGCCGCCCGGCCGCGTCGGGCCGCTGCCCTGCTGCACGCCGCGGTGGTGAGTGCCGGTCTGACCGCGGCGGTGCTGCCGCTGGTCGCCGTCGGTGGCCGCTCGACCGCCGCCGTCGCCGGGCTCGCCGGCACCGCCGCGCTGCTCGGCGGCGGCCTGTTCAGCCTGCCGCGTCGAGCGGCGACGCCGGCCCGGCTGTGGTGGCGTCGACTGCTCGACGGTGCCGTGGCCGGTGCCTGTTTGGTGCTCACCGCCTGGCTGCTGCTGCCGTACGCGGGCGTGCCGACCCCGGTGCGCCTGGTCGCCGCGATGGCCACCGGTCTGCTGACCGGCACCGTGCTCGCCCTGCTGACCGGGCCGGACCGGGCGTCCGGCATCACCCGCTGCCGAGCCGGCGCGGGACTGACCCTGCTCGCGTTGACGCTGCTGGCTGCGCTGCCGACCGGTACCGGCACCGGGCGCACGGCCCTGCTGGCGGTCGCGCCGCTGGTGACCGGCGTGCTGCTGACCGCCGCCGGGGTGCGGCGCGTGGTGGAGGCGGCCGGGGAACCGCCACCGACCGCCCCGGTGGTCTGGCCGCGCGTGGTGGTTCCGGCGGTCGGGGTGGTACTGGCCATCGTGCACCAGTTGCAGTCCGGGCAACTACCCGACCACACCACAGTCGTGCTCGCCCTCGCTGCGGTACCCGCCCTGGTGGCCCGTGAACTGCTCACCGTCGCTCCGCAGACCGCTCCGGCTCAGATCACGCCGGCTCAGACCGCCGAGACCGGGACCGAGGTCCGGAGCAGGGCCGGGGCCGGGAGCGGGGCGGTCGTCGGGGAACCTGTACCGGTCGGACGCGCCGCGCTGCTGCGGGCGCTGACGGCGCGGTCGGAGGCGGCGGGCGGCACCCTGCTGGTGGTGGACCTGCACCTCACCGAGGTGCCCGGGGTGTCCGCGCGGGACGACGTGGCCGCCGAGGCCGTCCGTCGGGCAAGGGCCGTGACGGCCGCCGACGACGAGGTGATCGACCTGGCCGGCAGCGGTTTCGCGGTGGTCACCGGTGCCGGAGCGCTGCTGGCCTACGCGTTGGGCGCTCGGCTGCTCGAGGCGTTGGACCGGCCGTACGAGGTGTCCGGCGCAGTGCTGCGCTCGCGGGCCAGCGTCGGGTTGGCCGAACTGGCTCACGGCCGCCCGGAGGACGTGTTGCGCCAAGCCGACCTGGCCCGCCGACGCGCGGTGCAACTCGGTCGGGACCGAATCGAGTGGTACGACGCGTACCTGGAGGAGCAACTGGTCCGGCGGCTGGATCTGGAGCGGGAACTGCCCGGCGCGGTCGCCCGAGGCGAGCTGGATCTGGTCTACCAACCGGTGATCGGGCTCGCCGACCGGCTGCCGGTCGGTACGGAGGCGCTGCTGCGCTGGCGCAGCCCGGTCCTCGGCACGGTGTTTCCGGCCGAACTGCTGCCGGTGGCGGAGGATCTCGACATCGTCGGTGAACTGGGCGTCTGGGTGCTGGACCGGGCCTGCCGGCAGGTGGCGGAGTGGTCCGTGGGCGGGCGGCGGCTGTGGATGGCGGTCAACGTCACCACCCGCGAACTGATCTCACCGGACTTCGTACCCCGGACGGCGGCGGTGCTTGCCGCACACGGGGTGACACCGGACCAGTTGGTGATCGAGGTGGCCGAGCCGCGGGTCTGCACCGAGCTGCCGACCGTCGTGGCGCGGCTGGCCGGGCTGCGGTCGATGGGCATCCGCACCGCGCTTGACGACTTCCGGGCCGAGCAGGCCTCCCTCGCCCAGCTCCGGCGACTGCCGATCGACCTGCTCAAGGTGGGTCCCGAGGTGACCGAGGCGAGCCGGGACCGCCCGCTGCTGGACGTGGTGGTCACCATTGCCGACCGGTTGGGCGCGGAACTGGTGGCCGAGGGGCTGGAGTCCGCCCATCAGGTGGAGGCGGCCTGTCGCGCGGGGTGCCGCTACGGCCAGGGGTACGAGTTGGCGCGCCCCGCCACGGCCGAGCGGGTCGAGGCGTACTTCGAGGAGTTTCCGTCCACCTCGCGGTGAATGCTTAACCGGTTCACGCCCCCACGCCGGGCGGGCCGGTGCTGCCGCGAGGCGTCAGGTGTGCCTGCTCGTCCTCCAGGTCCGTCGCCGGGGCGCCCTCGATCAGCTGCAGGAGCTGCCGGGCCGCATGTGCGCCGTAGGCGGGGATGTCGCGTCCCACTGCGGTCAGTGGCGGATGCACCAGCCGACACAGCGGCGAGTCGTCCCAGGCCACGATGGACAGATCGGTGGGGACGGCAAGCCCCATCTCCTGGGCCACCGACAGGCCGGCGATGGCCATCACGTCGTTGTCGTAGATGACCGCGGTGGGGCGGATCCGGGAGCTGAGCAGCCGCCGGGTCGCCCGCGCGCCCTCCTCGCCGGTGTAATCCGTGGAGGCGACGACCGCCTCGGCGAGACCGAGGCGCTGGCACACCTCGGTGAAGGCCTGCGTGCGGATGGTGGTGTGCAGCAGGTCGGGCAGGCCGGCGACGCGGGCCACCCGGCGATGCCCCAGGGCGTACAGGTATTCCACGGTCTCCACCAGGGCCGCCGCGTCGTTCGACCAGACGCTGGCCAGCCGGCCGGTGCCGGTCGGCCCGCCGATCACCACGGCGGGCAGCCGCAACTCCTCCAGCACCGGCACCCGCTGGTCGTCGGTGCGCAGGTCGCAGACGAGCACCCCGTCGACCCGCCGCTCACCCCACCACCGGCGGTAGACCGCGATCTCGGCGTCGGCGTCGGCGACCACCTGCAGGGTCAGCGCGTACGACCGGGCGGACAGTTCCGCCTCGACGCCGCTGATCAACTCCATGAAGAACGGTTCGATGCCGAGCGTCTGGGCGGGTCGAGCGAGGATCAGGCCGATCGCCCGGGCGGTCGCGCCGGACAAGGCCCGGGCCGCGCTGCTCGGACTGAAGCCGATTTCGGCGGCGATGGCGAGGATGCGTTGTCGGGTCGCCTCGGAGACGCCGGGCTGGCCGTTGAGCGCGTACGACACCGCGCCCTTGGAAACCCCCGCCCGGCGGGCGACATCCGCGATCGTGGGCCGCTTCACCGGCGTACGCCCCCCTGAGCCAGTCCGTTGTCCGCTGGACAGGCTACCCGTCGACCGCCATCGACCAGGTGTGGGCCTGAACGGCGCTACTTGTTCGGTTCAGTCCGAGGAACGGCGTCCGCCTCGGGCTGCTCGACGAGAAGGTGTTCGGCCTGAAGTGGTGATCAGTGCAGGGCTTTGCGCTCCGGAGATCACGTTCTGACCGCGGCGTTAACTCGTCGTTGACACTCGGGAAGTGCCCCCGTACGGTGGCGTCACTTATCCGGTTCAGTCGACGTGTCTCGATCTATGGGGGCGGTCCCCACTCGTCTTTGGAGGATGGGTCATGAAACGGTCTTCGCCTCGTTGGCTGCGCGTCGCAGCCGTGGCACTGGCGGTCGGTTCACTCGTCGTCGCCTGCAGTGGACGCAGCACCACCGGTGGTGGCAGCGGTGCCGGTCAGGTCACCTTGACCATCAATTTCTGGGGCGACTTCGGCCTCCAGGAGCTCAAGACCAGGTACGAGGCGGAGCACACCAACGTCAAGATCGCCCTCAACTCGGGTGAGTACAACGCCCAGCACGAGGACCTGCAGAAGAAACTGATCGCCGGTTCCGGTGCGCCCGACATCGCCGCCATCGACGAGGGCTTCATGGTCCAATTCCGCAGCCAGGCCGACCAGTTCGTCAACCTGCTCGACAAGGGCGCGGGCCGGTACGAGAGCAACTACCTGCCGTGGAAGTGGAAGCAGTCGCTGTCGGCCGACGGCAAGACCCAGATCGCCCTCGGCACCGACGTGGGCGGCCTGGCGATGTGCTACCGCACCGACCTGTTCGCCGCCGCCGGCCTGCCCACCGAACGCGACCAGGTCTCCGCGCTCTGGCCGACCTGGGACGACTTCATCTCCGTCGGCCAGCGCTACGTCGCCGAGACGGACAAGAAGTTCCTCGACAACGCCACCAACCTGTTCAACCCGATCCTCGGCCAGCAGCCGGTCGGCTTCTACGACCCGAGCGAGCAGCTGCAGATGCAGGGCGGCCCGAAGGTCGCCTTCGACTACGCGGTCAAGGCCGTCGAGGCCGGCCTGTCGGCCAACCTGACCAGCTTCCAGGCCGACTGGGACAAGGGCTTCACCAACGGCTCGTTCGCCGTGCTGGCCTGCCCGGCGTGGATGCTCGGCCACATCCAGAACACCGCGCCCGCCACCTCGGGCAAGTGGGACATCGCCGCGGTGCCGGGTGGCGGTGGCAACTGGGGCGGCTCCTTCCTAACCATCCCCAAGCAGGGGAGAAACGTCGACGAGGCGTACAAGTTCCTGGAGTGGCTGGTCCAGCCGGAGCAGCAGATCGAGGTCTTCAAGACGGTCGGCAACCTGCCCTCGCAGCCCGGCCTCTACCGCGATCCGGCGATCGCCGACTTCAAGAACGAGTTCTTCAACTCGGCCCCGGTCGGCCAGATCTTCCCGAAGATGGCCGAGGGCCTGACGCCGCAGTACCTGGGCCGGAAGAACGGGCCGACCCGGGTGGCGGTGGAGAACGTGATCAACCGGGTGCAGAACGGCACGCTCGCATCGGACGCGGCCTGGGCCGAGGCGATCAAGGAAGCCGAGAAGGCCGGCAGGTGAGCCGAGCCACGGCTCCCGAACCGGCCACCCGTCGACCGGCCGCCCGGCAACCGCCCACCGGCCGGTCGACGACCTGGCGGGATCGGCTGCACTGCTTCGACGTGCGGTACGTGCCGTACCTGTTGATCGCGCCGTTCTTCCTGCTCTTCGTGGTCTTCGGGCTCTTTCCGATGGTCTTCAACGCGGTGGTGGCGCTGCGCCACTGGCGTCTCGACGAGCCGGACCGCACCGGCTGGGCCGGTACGGAGAACTTCCGTCGACTGTTCACCGACGGCGACTTCGGCAACGCCCTCTACAACACCTTCGGCATCTTCCTGCTCTCCACCGTTCCGCAACTGCTGCTGGCGCTGGTCATCGCGTCGATGCTGAACCGCCGGCTGCGGGCGCAGACCTGGTGGCGGGTCAGCGTGCTGCTGCCGTACATCACCCCGATCACCGCCTCCACGCTGGTGTTCAACGTCTTCTTCGCCCGTGACCTCGGGATGGCGAACTGGGCGCTCGGGCTGGTCGGCATCGGCACCGAGAATCCGATCGACTGGCGGGCCGACAAGCTGCACTCCTGGATCGCCATCGCCACGATGGTCAACTGGAAGTGGGTCGGCTACAACGCCCTGCTCTACCTGGCCGCGATGCAGTCCATCCCCCGGGACGTCTACGAGGCTTCGGCGCTCGACGGCGCCGGGCCGTGGCGGCAGCTCTGGCGGATCACCGTGCCGATGATCCGACCGGTGGTCATCTTCACGGTGGCGCTCTCCACCATCGGCGGCCTGCAACTGTTCACCGAGCCGATGCTGTTCGACCTCAACGCCCAGGCCGCCCGGGGTGGCGCGGGCGGGGAGTGGCAGACCGTCGCCCAGCTGATCTACAAGGTGGGCTGGAAGGACCTCAACCTCGGCTACGCCGCCGCGATGTCCTGGACGCTCTTCCTCGTCATCCTGGTGGTCGCCGCGCTGAACACCGCGCTTACCAGTCGCATCTCGGGGGGACGTGGATGAGCCTTCTTGAGCGACCCCGGCAGGCACCGCGTAAACGGCCCGCCACCCGAGGCCGAGCCCCGCAGGACACCCCGGCCGGCATCGGCACCTACCTGTTCCTGGCGGTGACCGCGCTGTTCGCGGCGTTCCCGTTGTACTGGATGTTCGTCATCGCCACCAGCACCGACGAGGCCACCTCGCAGCTGCCGCCGGTGGTGATCCCCGGTGACCGGTTCCTGGCGAACCTGGACGAGGTCTTCTCGCTCCAGGACGTCTACTTCGCCGCCTCCCTGGTGAACAGCGTCATCGTCGCCACCGCGGTGACCGCCTCGGTGCTCTTCTTCTGTTCGCTTGCCGGTTTCGCCTTCGCCAAGCTGCGCTTCAAGGGCAGTCGGGCGCTGATGCTCTTCGTGATCCTGACCCTGACCGTGCCCAACCAACTCGGCATCGTCGCGCTCTACATCGTGATGGGCAAGCTGGGGTGGAACGGCACCCTGCTGGCGGTGATCGTGCCCGGCATGGTCACCGCGTTCGGGGTGTTCTACATGCGACAGTTCATCGTCAACGCGGTGCCCGACGAGCTGATCGAGGCGGCTCGGATCGACGGCGCCAGCACCATGCGGATCTGGTGGACCGTCGCGCTGCCCGCGGTGCGTCCCGCCCTCGCGGTGCTCGGTCTGCTCACCTTCGTCGCCACCTGGAACGATTTCCAATGGCCGCTGATCACCCTCAACGGCAGCGACTACCCCACCTCGATGGTGGCCGTCTCCGACCTGGCCAGCGGCAACTACGTCATCTACCGGCGGGTGCTGGCCGGTGCGTTCGTGGCAACGGTGCCACTGTTGATCATGCTCGTCATCGGCGGTCGGCAGATCGTCCGCGGAATCATGGAAGGCGCGGTGAAATCGTGAGCGACGCGCGGGGGACCGGTCCGCTACGGCAGGCGCTGCACGACGGCTGGACCCTGCGGGCGATGTCCGGCCCGCAGGTGCCACCCGAGGTCGACGGTGTGACGGTGCCGGCCACCGTGCCCGGCTGCGTGCACACCGATCTGCTCGCCGCCGGGTTGATCCCCGACCCGTACCTCGACGACAACGAGACAGCGCTGGCCTGGATCGGGCACACCGACTGGGCGTACGAGACGACCTTCGACCGCCCGAGCGGTAGCCACCAGCGGCTCGACCTGGTCTGTGCCGGGCTCGACACGGTCGCCACGGTCACCGTCAACGGCGTCGAGGTCGGCCGCACCGAGAACATGCATCGCGGCTACCGCTTCGACGTCACCTCGCTGCTGCAACCCAGGAACAACACCCTGGCCGTACGCTTCGACTCCGCCTACCGGTACGCCCACGCGCACCGCGACCGCCTCGGTGACCGGCCCAACGCCTACCCGGAGCCGTTCCAGTTCATCCGCAAGATGGCCTGCAACTTCGGCTGGGACTGGGGACCGACCCTGGTCACCGCCGGCATCTGGCAGGAGATCGGCCTGCACGGCTGGTCGGTCGCCCGGCTGGCCACCGTACGCCCGCTGGTCACCCTCGACGGCGTCGACGGGCGGGTGGCGGTGCAGGTCGAGGTGGACCGGCTGGCCGACCTGCCGCTCACCGTGCGGGCCCAGGTGGCCGGGGTGACCGCCGAGACGACGGTCGCGGCGGGACAGCGCAGCGCCACGCTGACCCTCGACGTGCCGCGGCCCGCCCTGTGGTGGCCGCGCGGTCACGGCGACCAGCCCCGTCACGACCTGGACGTCACCCTGCACGGGCCGGACGGCGCCACCCTCGACGCCTGGCACCGGCGGATCGGCTTCCGCTCGGTACGCCTCGACACCACCCCGGACGCCCACGGCGCGCCGTTCACCCTGCACGTCAACGGGGTGCCGGTCTTCGTCCGGGGGGTGAACTGGATCCCCGACGACGTCTTCCCGACCCGGGTCACCCGCGAGCGGCTGGCCCACCGCTTCGACCAGGCCGTCGACGCCAACATCAACCTGCTGCGGGTCTGGGGCGGCGGCCGGTACGAGTCGGACGACTTCTACGACCTGGCCGACGAACGTGGCCTGCTGGTGCAGCAGGACTTCCTCTTCGCCTGCGCGGCCTACCCCGAGGAGGAGCCGTACGCCGGTGAGGTTGCCGCCGAGGCCGCCGAGCAGGTGACCCGGCTGGCGGCGTACCCGTCGCTGGTGCTGTGGACCGGCAACAACGAGAACATCTGGGGCTGGCACGACTGGGGGTGGCAGGAGCAGTTGGCCGGGCGCACCTGGGGGCGCGGCTACTACCTGGACCTGCTGCCCCGCATCGTCGCCGAGCTGGACCCGACGCGCCCGTACTGGCCCGGCAGTCCCTGGTCGGGCAGCGAGCAGACTCACCCCAACGACCCGGCGTACGGCACTACGCACATCTGGGACGTGTGGAACACCGACGACTACGTGAAGTACCGCGACTATCTGCCCCGGTTCGTCGCGGAGTTCGGCTACCAGGGCCCACCGGCGTACGCGACGCTGCGCCGGGCGCTTTCCGACGAGCCGCTCGCCCCGGACTCGCCCGGCATGGCGCACCACCAGAAGGCCACCGACGGCGACGCGAAACTGCGCCGAGGGCTGGACGCCCACCTGCCCGCGCCGCGCGACTTCGACGACTGGCACTACTTCACCCAGCTCAACCAGGCCCGTGCCATCCAACTCGGGGTGGAGCACTTCCGCTCCCACCGGGGGCGGTGCATGGGCACCATCGTCTGGCAGCTCAACGACTGCTGGCCGGTCACCTCCTGGTCGGCCATCGACGGCGACGGCCGACGCAAACCCCTGTGGTACGCGCTGCGCCGGGCGTACGCCGACCGGCTGCTCACCGTGCAGCCCCGCGACGGCGGTCAGTCCGGCACCGATGGCCGGTCCGGCGACGGCTTCCGAACCGACGCCGGTGGGCTGGTGCTGGTCGCGGTCAACGACGGTGGCCAACCCTGGCGGGCGTCGGTGACGATCAGCCGGCTGACCGTCGCCGGGGACCCACAGGCGAAGACCACGTTGGAACTCGACGTCCCCGCGTACGACACGGTCAACCTGGCGTTGCCGGCGGAGCTGACCCGGCCCGACGAGGCCCGGCGCGAACTGCTGATCGCCGATGCGGGTGATCCCGTTGGCCGTGCGCTCTGGTTCTTCGCCGAGGACCGCGAGATCGACTACCCGCCGGCCGAGTACGACGCCACGGTCGAGCCGACCGACAGCGGCCAACTGGTCCGGGTAACCGCCCGCACCATCCTGCGCGACCTCACCCTCTTCCCCGACCGACTCGACCCGTCCGCCCAGGTCGACGACGCCCTGATCACCCTGCTTCCCGGCGAGTCGACGACCTTCACCGTCCACTCGACCCCACCGCTCGACCCCACCGCCCTCACCACCCACCCCACCCTCCGCTGCGTCAACGACTTCCAACCGCACGGCACTGGCACTGGCACTGGTTGATCAAGGAGTTTTGCGTCTGGAATCCGGCCGGATCTGACGCAAACCTCTTGATCAACGTTTACTGGGAGAGGTGGGTGCGTAGTAATGCGGTGGCGGGGGGTGGGGGGCGCTGTTAGGTTTCGCGGAGTCCGTGGGGAGAGCGAGGAGGTGGTATCCGTGAATGGGTCGACATGGGTGCTCCACTCAGTTGTCACGGTCGGGCGATAGGTCGTCCGGGAGCGCCGTTCACGAGCACTCCCGAAAGGCACGACCATGGAGTTCACTTCCGAACAGCGCCTCAACGACGGCGTCCTCGAGCGCGAATTCACCCTCGGCGAGATTCCCGGCATTCTGTGGACGCCCGCATCCGTATCCGCTCCGGCGCCGGTGATCCTGATCGGCCACCCCGGCGGACTGCCGACGATGTATCCCCGATTGGCGGCCCGGGCCCAGCATTGCGCAGCGGAGGGCTTCGCCGCGGCCACCATCGAGCTTCCCGGTGGCGGTAACCGGCCCCGTCTCGTCGCCGTCGAGGAGGCCCGCACCGAGCTGCGCCGGGCACTGCAGGCCGGCGAGCCAGTCGGCGACGAGGTCGTCGACCGGCTTGTTCTGCCACTTGTCGACCAGGCGGTCCCGGAATGGCGGGCCGCCCTGGACGCCCTGCTCTCGCTGCCCGAGATCGGCGGCCCGGTCGGGTACTCGGGCGGGATCATCGCCATTGGCGTCCGGCTGGCGGTGGTCGAGCCGCGCATCGTGGCCGCCCTGCTGTTCGCCGGTAGTTTCGTGCCCCGCGCCATGTTCGAGGAGGCCCGGAAGGTCAGCATTCCGCTACAGGTTCTGCTGCAGTGGGACGAGGAAGGAAACGACCGGCAGCAGGCCCTGGAGCTGTTCGACGCCTTCGGCTCAACGGAGAAGACACTGCACGCCAACATGGGCGGGCACACCGGCGTCCCGCAGTTCGAGGGAGACGACGCGAACCGGTTCTTCGCCCGGCATCTGAGGTGAGGCCGGACCGCCCGGCCCGGTAGCGGACGACCTACTGACTTGAAGAATCCTTCAAGTGCTAAAGTCTTCAGTGTGCCCGTCCGGGTGCGGCGAAGGAGGCTGAGGCGTGTCGGTGCCGCTGTACCAGGCGAAGGCGGAGTTGTTCCGCACCCTCGGGCATCCCGTCCGCATCCGGGTGCTGGAGTTGCTGCAGGACGGCCCCAAGCCGGTGCGTGACCTGCTCGCCGCCATCGACGTCGAGGCGTCGAACCTCTCCCAGCAGCTCGCCGTGCTGCGCCGCGCCGGCATGGTCACCACCTACCGGGACGGCGCCCTGGTGATGTACGCGTTGAGCACCCCCGACGTGGCCGACCTGCTGGCCGCCGGCCGGCGGATCCTCGGCGCGGTGCTCGCCGACCGGGACGGCCTGCTCGACGAGTTGCGGGCCGGCGGGGCGAGCCAGTGAACGGCACCGAGGCGGCGACTCCCGCCACGCCGCGTCCTGCCCTGGCCGCCGCGTGGGGGCGGGTCCGTGCCCTGCTGCCCGGCCAGGCCGACCTTCAGGCGGTACGCCGAGCGCCCCGCCGCGACCTGCTCGCCGGGCTCACCGTCGCCATCGTCGCGCTGCCCCTGGCCCTCGCCTTCGGGGTCACCTCCGGGCTGGGCGCGGAGGCCGGGCTGATCACCGCCGTGGTCGCCGGTGCCGTGGCCGCCGTCTTCGGCGGCTCCAACCTCCAGGTCTCCGGGCCCACCGGCGCGATGACTGTGGTGCTGGTGCCGATCGTGGCGCAGTTCGGCGCGAACGGCGTGCTGCTGGTCGGCGCGATGGCCGGGGTGATCCTGTTGGTCCTGGCTTTCGCGCGCTTCGGGCGATTTGTCAGGTATCTTCCCGTTCCGGTGATCGAGGGCTTCACCGCCGGCATCGCCGTGGTCATCGCCCTGCAGCAGGTGCCGGCCGCGCTCGGCGTCACCGATGCGCAGGGCGAGCGGGTCTGGGCGGTGGCCGCCGACGCGGTCGCCCGTTTCGTCGTACACCCGCACCCGGCCGCGATCGCGGTGGCCCTCGGTGTCGCGGTGGTGATGCTTGTCGGTGCCCGGTGGCGTCCCGGCGTGCCGTTCTCGCTGCTGGCCGTGGCTGCCGCCACGATCATCGCGGAACTCGTACCGGTCGACCTGATCCGCATCGGCGCCCTGCCGCAGACGTTGCCCGCGCCGTCGCTGGACTTCCTCGACCTCGGCGCGGTGGGGGTCCTGCTGCCCGCCGCATTCGCGGTGGCGGCGCTTGCCGCGTTGGAGAGCCTGCTCTCGGCCACCGTCGCCGACGGCATGACTGTCGACCAGCGGCACGACCCGGATCGGGAACTGTTCGGGCAGGGGCTGGCCAACCTGGCGTCTCCGCTGTTCGGCGGCATCCCGGCCACCGCGGCGATCGCACGTACCGCGGTGAACGTCCGGGCCGGCGCGGTGTCCAGGCTCGCCGCGCTCACCCACGCCGTCGCCCTGGCCGGCATCGTGCTGGCCGCCGCGCCGCTTGTCGGTCGGATCCCCCTCGCGGCGCTCGCCGGGGTCCTGCTGGCCACCACGGTACGGATGGTGGAAGCCGCCTCGCTGTGGGCGCTGGCCCGCGCCACCCGGGGCGACGCGCTGGTGCTCGTGCTCACCTTCGCCGTCACCGTCATCTGGGACCTGGTCACCGCCGTGGCGGTCGGCGTCGCCGTCGCCATCGTGGTGGCGCTGCGTGCCGTGGCCCGCAGCGCCAAGATGGAACAGGTCCCCCTGGACGCCGACGACCACACCGCCGAGGAGCAGGCCCTGCTCGCCGAGCACATCGTGGCCTACCGGCTCGACGGGCCGCTCTTCTTTGCCGCCGCACACAACTTCCTGCTCCAGCTCTCCGACGTGGCCGACGTCCGGGTGGTCATCCTCCGGATGGCCCGGGTCACCACCATCGACGCCACAGGTGCCCAGGTGCTGGGCGACGCCATCCGCCGGCTTCAGGGGCGCGGCATCACCGTGCTGCTCTCCGGCATCGATCCCGGTCACGACCAGGTGTTGGACACCCTCGGCGTGGCCGACCAACTCCGTCGCGACAACCTGATCTTCCCCGACACCCCGGCGGCCATCGCGTACGCCCGCGTCCTCGCCCTGCCCGCCCCCGCCTGACCAGCGAACGAGGACCGGACGCCGTTCCGCGGGCAGCCTCACCTCAGCGCAGGTCGAGCCAGACCAGTCGGTGGTCGGAGGTGGGGAAGCCGCCCGGCAGGGCGGGGGAGTAGTCGCCGACCAGCCGGAACAGCGGGTCACCCGGCACCGGCCAGAAGACCCCGGCGGCACGGACCGGCAGACCCCGGCTCGGCAGCAGGTAGTCGACCCGCAGGTTGCCGGGGCTGGTGTCGGCGAAGTCGCCGGTGTCGAAGCGCGGGTCGCCGCGGTGGTCTAGGTTCGCGCCACCCTGCCGCTGGGCGGCGGCCGGGCCACCCGCGCTGGCCGGCACGACCCGATCGTCGACGCGGGGGTGGTCGAGCAGTTGCTGCGCCGCGCCCGGCACGCTGTCCCCGTCGTACGGGTCGGCGTTGAGGTCCCCGGCGATCACGAAGGCCGCGCCGGGCCGCAGCCCGCCGCGCCGCCCGGCGTCGTCGTAGATGTAGCCGCCCCGACCGGGGGAGACGTAGTCGGCCCAGAAGCGGATCTCGTCGTGGTTGCGGCGGCCGTTGCGGTCCTCCGGCCCGTCGAAGACCGGCGGCGTCGGGTGGCTGGCCAGCACGTGCACGGTACGGCCCGGCAACCGGATCGGCAGGTCCCAGTGGCTCTTCGAGGACAGCCGCAGGTCGGCCAGTTCCGCCGGGGAGTACCAGTCGGCCGGCTCGGGGGTGGACGGGTCGTCGGGCAGCAGGGCGCCGGGCATGTCCCGCCAGCGGAACGTCTGGAACGTACGGACCTTCGCCACGTCGATCGGGTACGCCGAGTAGACCGCCATGCCGTACTGGCCGGGGAAGAGACCGAAGCCGTACGCGTCGTCGGGCCCGCCGACGGTGCCGTCGTTGTTGAGGTCGTGGCCGGAGGGGACGCCGGTGTTCGACGGGGCGGCGTACCGATACGGGTAGCGGATGGCCCGGCTGCCGTTGCGGGGCACGGAGAGGTAGTTGTCCTGGAACAGCGCCAACGCCCGGCCGACCGGGTCGTGGTCGAACTCGTTGATCAGCAGTACGTCGGGGCGTACCCGCTGGATCACCTCGGCGACGTTGGCGGCCTGGGCGTTGTCCCGGCGGGACAGGTCGGCGACCAGCCCACCGGCGGTGTCCCGGTTCAGCGAGGCGTTGAACGTGGCCACCCGTACCGGTGCGGGGTGCCGTCCACCGGCACCCGCCGGTGCCGGCACCGTGAGCGTCGCCGTCACCGCGATAAGCGTCGCCGTGACACCGGCACCGACCCTCCGCCTCGCACCCATCGAGGTACCTCCCCATTCACGATTCACGATCGCCACGCTACCGAAAACGGCATGGCGGCAGGGTGAACCGTGATCGACGATCGTGCTGCCGGGCTCAGCGTGCGCGCGGTCCGTACAGCGCGTCGGTGACCGCGCGGGTCCTCAGTCGTGGTGGGTGTCGCCCGTGAGAGACAGACCAGGGATGAACGTCGGTGCGCCCATCCCTGGTGTCCAGCTCACTCGGGGACGCGCCGGTACGCGCCGTCGCTGGCCGAGGTGGCCATCGAGGCGTACGCGCGCAGCGCCGCGGAGACCGGGCGTTGCCTGTCGACCGGGGTGTACGGGCGATCCCGCTTCTCCTGGGCGACCCGTCGGGCGTCCAGCACGTCGGCCGGCACGTTCAGCTCGATCGACCGGTTCGGGATGTCGATGACGATCTCGTCGCCCGGCTCCACGAGCGCGATCAGCCCACCTGCGGCGGCCTCGGGGGAGGCGTGGCCGATGGACAGGCCCGAGGTGCCACCGGAGAACCGGCCGTCGGTGAGCAGCGCGCAGGCCCGGCCCAGCCCTCGGCCCTTGAGGAACGAGGTGGGGTAGAGCATCTCCTGCATGCCGGGGCCGCCCTTGGGGCCCTCGTAGCGGATCACCACCACGTCCCCGGCGACGATCTCCTTGGCCAGGATGGCGGTCACCGCGTCGTCCTGCGACTCGTACACCTTCGCCGGGCCGCGGAAGGTCAGGCACTCCTCGGGCACCCCGGCGGTCTTCACCACGCAGCCGTCCGGTGCCAGGTTGCCGTAGAGGATGGCCAACCCGCCGTCGGCGCTGTACGCGTGCTCCAGGTCCCGGATGCAGCCCTCGGCGGCGTCGGTGTCCAGGGTGGACCAGCGGTTGGTGGTGGAGAACGGCTCGGTGGTGCGCACCCCGCCCGGCGCGGCGTGGAACAGTTCGATCGCCTCGGGGGTGGCCGAGCCGCCGCGCACGTCCCAGTCGGCCAGCCAGCGCTCCAGAGTGGGGGAGTGCACCGCGTGCACGTCCCGGCGCAGCAGGCCGGCGCGGTTCAGCTCGCCGAGGATGGCCGGGATGCCACCGGCCCGGTGCACGTCCTCCATGTGGTACTGCGGGGAGTTCGGGGCGACCTTGGCCAGGCAGGGCACCCGGCGGGAGATCGCGTCGATGTCGGCGACGGTGAAGTCCAGTTCGGCCTCGCGGGCGGCGGCCAGCAGGTGCAGGATCGTGTTTGTCGAGCCGCCCATCGCCACGTCCAGGGCGACGGCGTTCTCGAACGCGGCCCGGGAGGCCACCACCCGGGGCAGCACCGAGTCGTCGTCGTGGTCGTACCACCGCTTGGCGATGTCCACGACGGTGCGGCCGGCCTCGACGAACAGCGACCGCCGCGCGGCGTGGGTGGCCAGCGTCGAGCCGTTGCCGGGCAGCGCCAGCCCGATCGCCTCGGTGAGGCAGTTCATCGAGTTCGCGGTGAACATGCCCGAGCAGGAGCCGCAGGTCGGGCAGGCGGAACGCTCGATCTCGCCGAGCTGGTCGTCGGTGACCGCCTCGTTGGAGGAGGCGATCATTGCGTCGATCAGGTCGATCTTGGAGTGGACGATGCCCTCGATGGCCACCGTCTTGCCGGCCTCCATCGGGCCGCCGGAGACGAAGACGGTCGGAATGTTGAGCCGCAGCGCGGCCAGCAGCATGCCGGGGGTGATCTTGTCGCAGTTGGAGATGCAGACCAGGGCGTCGGCGCAGTGCGCGTTGACCATGTACTCCACCGCGTCGGCGATCAACTCCCGGCTGGGCAGGGAGTAGAGCATGCCGCCGTGGCCCATGGCGATGCCGTCGTCGACCGCGATCGTGTTGAACTCCCGACCCACCCCGCCGGCCTCGGCCACCGCGTCGGCCACCAGGCCGCCCATGTCCTTGAGGTGTACGTGACCCGGGACGAACTGGGTGAAACTGTTCGCGATGGCGACGATCGGCTTGCCGAAATCGTCGTCGGTCATCCCGGTGGCCCGCCACAGGGCCCGGGCACCGGCCATCGTCCGACCGTGCGTGGAGGTCTTCGACCGCAGCTCAGGCATGTGTACCAGTCTGACACCGGCGAACCGGCAACGGACAGGCGAGCGCACTGTGTCCCAACAGATGCACACCAGATCCCCACGGACGGCGGTGATCCGGCAAAGTTGAGACCGTGCACACACCCCCGGGCATGATCGGCGCCGCGGTGCTGAGCGCGTTGGTCGCCATCGTGGCCGGTGTGTTGCTGGCCGCCGCCGCCCGGCGTCGTAGTGGCCCCCATCGGCAGGCGTACGTGCTGTTCACCGGCGCGGCGGCGGTGTCCCTGGTCACCCTGCTGCTGGCCACCGCGGGTGCGCTGAGCGCGAGTGAACACTGGGCGCACGAGCAGCCGCAACGCACCAGTTGGGCGAGTGCGGTCGCCGTGGGCACCGCGGTGAGCGGCCTGCTGTTCTGTGCCGGCCTGCTCCGGATGCCCGGGGTGGCCGGTTCGGTCGGCGCGGCCGCCCGACTCGCGCTGGACAGCGTCGTGGTGGGCGCCGCGCTGTGGTTCGTCGGCTGGGTGCTGCTCTCCGAGCCGACCAGAGTCCTCGGCGACGCCACCCCGATGGCCTGCCCGGCGATCCTGCTCGCCTCGATCAGCGCGGCGCTGTGCAGTGGCCTCGCCATCATCCTGGTGCTGCGGGCCCGACCGCCGCGCCGTGGCCTCGCCGTGCTGGGCGCCGGCATCTCCGTGGCGACCAGCGGTGGCCTCGGCGTGGCGACCGGGCTCTGTCAGGTCGGTCCCGCGATGACCTCGATGAGCCTGGTGGTGCTCGCCGTGGGCCTGCTGACCGCCGCGGTGGCGATGAGCCGCATCGACCCGGCCGGGCAGCTCACCACCGACGTGATCCGCCACGACGGCGAGTACGCCTTCGTCCCGATGGCCGCGATGGCCGGCTCGGCGATGTACCACCTCCTCCAGGACGGCCGGTTCGACGCACTGGGCATCGTCGCCGGCAGCGTGGAGGGTTTCGCCCTGGTCGCCCGGCAACACCTCACGCTGCACCAGGTCCGGGCGTACGCCCGGCGGCTCGCCGAGCGGGAGGCGCACTTCCGGCAGCTCGCGCACACCGATGCGTTGACCGGGTTGGCCAACCGGCGCGGGCTGCTGCGGGCGCTGCACGGGTGCGCGGCGGCGGACACCCCCTGCATGCTGCTCAGCCTGGACCTGGACGGCTTCAAGAACGTCAACGACATGCGCGGCCACGACGTCGGTGACGCGGTGCTGGTCGAGGTCGGCCAGCGGCTGCGGGCAAACCTGCGCCCCGGCGACCTCGCCGCCCGCCTCGGCGGGGACGAGTTCGCGGTGCTGATGCACGGTGGGCCGGCCGAGGCGGGGGCGGTCGCCGAGCGGCTGCTGAAGGTGCTCGGCGGGGCCTACCCGCAGCCCGAGGGGCCGGTCTTCTGCTCGGTCAGCATCGGTCTGGCGACCTGGGCGGACACGCCGGACGTCGAACTGCTGCTGCGGCACGCCGATCTGGCGCTGCGCTACGCCAAGCAGCGGGGCAAGAACCGGATCGAGCGCTACGACGGCGCGTACGACCGGCTGCTGCGTCGGCGGACCACGCTGGAGCACGAGTTGCGCGGCGCGATCGGCCGCAACGAGCTGCGGCTGGTCTTCCAGCCGGTGGCCTCCCTGCCGTCGGTGCGCCCGGTCGGCGCGGAGGCGCTGCTGCGTTGGCACCACCCGGAACTCGGCAACGTCCGGCCGGACGAGTTCATCCCGCTGGCCGAGGAGTCCGGGATCATCGCCGAACTCGGTGCCTGGGTGCTGCACGAGGCCTGTCGTCAACTGTCCCGGTGGCTCGCCGAGGGACACGACGTCTGGGTGTCGGTGAACGTCTCACCGCGCGAACTGCACGCCCCCGCCTACGTGGCCCAGGTGACCGAGGCGCTGCGTACCCACCACGTCCCGCCGCAGCGGCTGGTGCTGGAGGTCACCGAGCACGCGGTCGCCACCGATCTGGACGAGCTGATCCGTCGGCTGACGGCGCTGCGGCGCACCGGTGTGCGGATCGCCCTGGACGACTTCGGTGCCGGCTACTCCTCGCTGGGGCAGCTGCGCCGACTCCCGATCGACATTCTCAAGATCGACCACGGGTTGGTGGCCGAGCACGAGCCGGTCCGGCCGGTCGGGCGCGACGGCCCGGCCTTCGCGCCCATGGTCGACATCGTCATGCGGCTGGGTCACCAGTTCGGCCTGGAGGTCATCGCCGAGGGGGTCACCACGCCCACCGAGCTGGCCGCCGTGGTGGCCGCCGGCTGCCGCTTCGGGCAGGGCGCGTTGTTCGGTTGGGGCGTACCGGCCGAGCACCTGGAGGCGATGCTGGAGGCGGCCACCTCGCCGGGGGCCCGACCGGCACGGCCGGGGAATCCGGCATCCGGGCCGACGCCGGCGCCGAGGGTCGGAAACGGCACATCAGAGCACGTCAAGCCGGGTGCAGGGGGCCTGTCGGGGGGTGGCACGCCAAGTCCGTGAACCAAAATGTGGGATCAGTTGACTCATCGCATGAGATGCGTCAGTCTTGAGCCATGTCGTACCGGTCGCTGCGAGTACTTATCTGAGCGCACTCTCCCTGTCTGAGAGTGCGCTGGCCCCGTGCATCTGGCACGAGGGCTTTTTTGTTGCCGTCGACCCATCGCCCGCGGCCCGCCCGCGAGCACAGTGTGAGCAGCCCAACCAACTCCAGCCGAAGGCAATCGCCATGACGAGACCCACACCAGAGACGCTCGCCCACTCCGTCCGGCGCGCCCGTGGCTCCGCCGAGACCACGGGTGACAACGACCACACCCGCGCCGCCGCCACGGCCCCGGCGGTACGCCCCGCTCAGGTCTCCGGAGCCGGCTCGCTGGTGCGCTCCCTGGAGGCGCTCGGCGTCGACGTCGTCTTCGGTATCCCCGGCGGCGCGATCCTGCCGGCGTACGACCCGCTGTACGACTCGACCGTCCGGCACATCCTGGTCCGGCACGAGCAGGGCGCCGGCCACGCGGCGACCGGCTACGCGCAGGCCACCGGCCGGGTCGGTGTCTGCATCGCGACCTCCGGCCCGGGCGCGACCAACCTGGTCACCCCGATCGCCGACGCGTACATGGACTCGGTGCCGCTGGTGGCGATCACCGGCCAGGTGGCCCGGCCCGCCATCGGCACGGACGCCTTCCAGGAGGCGGACATCCAGGGCATCACGCTGCCGATCACCAAGCACAACTTCCTGGTGCAGAACGCGAGTGAGATCCCCCGCATCCTGGCCGAGGCGTTCCACCTGGCCTCGACCGGTCGACCCGGCCCGGTCCTGGTGGACATCCCCAAGGACGTCCTGCAGGCGGAGACCACCTTCGCCTGGCCGCCCACCCTGGATCTGCCCGGCTACCGGCCGACCATGCACCCGCACGGCAAGCAGATCCGCGAGGCGGCCCGGCTGATGACCACCGCCCGCCGCCCGGTGCTCTACGTCGGCGGTGGCGTGCTCAAGGCCGGGGCCACCGAGGGGCTGCGCCGGCTGGCCGAGCT
Source organism: Verrucosispora sp. FIM060022 (assembly GCF_003977705.1). Classification (NCBI taxonomy): domain Bacteria; kingdom Bacillati; phylum Actinomycetota; class Actinomycetes; order Micromonosporales; family Micromonosporaceae; genus Micromonospora; species Verrucosispora sp. FIM060022. The sequence goes on along the minus strand of NZ_RQIV01000003.1, from coordinate 220,101 downwards.
GACCGGCATCCCGGTGGTGACCACCCTGATGGCGCTCGGCGCGTTCCCCGACTCCCACCGGCAGCACCTGGGCATGCCCGGCATGCACGGCACGGTCGCCGCGGTCTACGGACTGCAGAAGGCCGACCTGATCGTGGCGCTCGGCGCCCGGTTCGACGACCGGGTCACCGGCAAGCTGGACTCGTTCGCGCCGGACGCCACGGTGGTCCACGCCGACATCGACCCGGCCGAGATCGGCAAGAACCGGCACGCCGACGTGCCGATCGTCGGTGACGCCCGGTACGTCATCGACGAGCTGCTCGCGGCGGTCACCGCCGAGCGGGCGGCCGGACGGGTCGCCGAGCTCGGCGACTGGTGGACGCAGCTGGACGACCTGCGCGCGCGTTACCCGCTGGGCTACGAGGAGCCCTCCGACGGCACCCTCTCCCCGCAGTACGTGATCAAGCGGCTGGGCGAGATCGCCGGCCCGGACGCGATCTACGTCGCCGGGGTCGGCCAGCACCAGATGTGGGCCTCCCAGTTCATCTCGTACGAGAAGCCGCAGACCTGGCTGAACTCCGGCGGCCTCGGCACCATGGGGTACGCGGTGCCGGCGGCGATGGGCGCCAAGGTCGGCAGGCCCGACACGGTGGTCTGGGGCATCGACGGTGACGGCTGCTTCCAGATGACCAACCAGGAGCTGGCCACCTGCGCGCTGGAGGGCATCCCGGTCAAGATCGCCGTGATCAACAACGGCAACCTCGGCATGGTCCGCCAGTGGCAGACCCTGTTCTACGGTGAGCGCTACTCCAACACCGACCTGGGCACCCACAAGCACCGCATTCCGGACTTCGTCAAGCTGGCCGAGGCGCTCGGCTGCGTCGGACTGCGGTGCGAGACCGCCGAGGACGTCGACAAGACGATCGAGGCGGCGATGTCCATCAACGACGCACCGGTGGTCATCGACTTCGTGGTCGGCAAGGACGCGATGGTCTGGCCGATGGTCGCCGCCGGTACCAGCAACGACGAGATCATGTTCGCCCGCGGCGTCCGCCCGACCTTCGACGAGGACGATATCTAATGACGATGCACACGCTCTCTGTGTTGGTGGAGAACAAGCCGGGTGTGCTGGCCCGGGTCTCCGGGCTGTTCTCCCGGCGCGGCTTCAACATCGACAGTCTCGCGGTCGGCGAGACCGAGAACCCGGACGTCTCGCGGATCACCATCGTGGTCAACGCCGACTCCTCGCCGCTGGAGCAGGTCACCAAGCAGCTCAACAAGCTGGTCAACGTACTCAAGATCGTCGAGCTGGACCCGTCGACCTCGGTTGCCCGTGAGTTGCTGCTGGTGAAGGTGCGTGCCGACCGTAACGCCCGGGGGCAGGTCCTGGAGACGGTAAGCCTGTTCCGTGCCCGGGTGGTCGACGTGGCCGCGGACACGCTCACCATCGAGGCGACCGGCACCCCCGACAAACTCGACGCGCTGCTGCGCGACCTTGAGCCGTTCGGCATCAAGGAAATGGTCCAGTCGGGCCTGGTCGCGATCGGGCGCGGTCCGCGTGCGATCACCGCCGGCCCGGCCCTGCGGGCCGCCTGATCACCACCGGTCGGCCTGCGGGCCGGGCGTAACCACAGCCACGACGGGCCGCATCGGCCGCCGTACGAAAGGGAAGTCATGAGCGTTGAGGTGTACTACGACGACGACGCCGACCTGGGCCTGATCCAGGCGAAGAAGGTCGCCGTGATCGGGTACGGCAGCCAGGGCCACGCCCACGCGCTGTCGCTGCGCGACTCGGGTGTCGACGTGGTGATCGGTCTGCCCGAGGGTTCGAAGAGCCGGCCGAAGGCCGAGGAGCAGGGCCTGCGGGTGCTCACCCCGGCCGACGCGGCGGCCGAGGCCGACGTGATCATGATCCTCGCCCCGGACACCGCGCAGCGCCACATCTACGCCGAGTCGATCGCGCCTAACCTCAGCGCGGGCAAGGCGCTGTTCTTCGGGCACGGGTTCAACATCCGCTACGGCCTGATCAAGCCGCCGGCCGACGTGGACGTGGCGATGGTCGCCCCGAAGGGCCCCGGCCACCTGGTCCGCCGGCAGTACGTCGACGGCAAGGGCGTGCCCTGCCTGGTCGCCGTCGAGCAGGACGCCAGCGGCACCGCCCTCGCGCTGGCCCTGTCGTACGCCAAGGGCATCGGCGGCACCCGGGCGGGCGCCATCAAGACCACCTTCACCGAGGAGACCGAGACCGACCTCTTCGGCGAGCAGGCGGTGCTCTGCGGTGGTGCGGCGGCGCTGGTGCAGACCGGCTTCGAGGTGCTCACCGAGGCCGGCTACGCCCCCGAGGTGGCCTACTTCGAGTGCCTGCACGAGCTGAAGCTGATCGTGGACCTGATGTACGAGGGCGGCATCGCCCGGATGCGGTACAGCGTCTCCGACACCGCCGAGTACGGCGACCTGTCCCGGGGCCCGCGGGTCATCGACAGCCGGGTCAAGGACGAGATGCGCAAGATCCTCGGTGAGATCCAGAACGGCGAGTTCGCTCGCGAGTGGGTGGCCGAGGACGAGGCCGGCCGACCGAACTTCAGCAAGTGGCAGGCCGAGGGCGCGGCTCACCCGATCGAGGAGACCGGCGCCAAGCTGCGCGGCATGATGAGCTGGGTGGACCGTCCGATCACCGAGACCGCCTGAGGTCTCGTCGGCGCACTGAGAGCAGTCTCACCCCAACGGCACCCGCACCCGGCGTTCTCCCCGACGCCGGGTGCGGGTGCCGTGCTGTGAGCGGCCGGACAACGGTCGTTAACACGCACGTCACGTCCGGTTTGTGAGGGCACTCACCCCGTACTGCGGGGTATGTGGGGCGGCCGGGCCCCTACGATCGCGGGTAGGTGTTCCAGGCCGCTGCACCTGACGGCCATGGCCCAGCCCACGCCGGGCGCAGCGCAGCGTCCAGCGCTGGCCGACCGCTCTGACGACATCTACGAGGACCAATGACTCCTGTCGTACTGATCGCCGAAGAACTCGCTCCTGCCGCAATCGAGGTGCTCGCCCACGACTTCGACGTCCGGCACGTCGACGGCACCGACCGTCCGGCTCTGCTCTCCGCACTCGCCGAGGCCGACGCCGTCATCGTCCGCAGCGCCACCCAGATTGACGCCGAGGCGATCGCCGCCGCACCCCGGCTGAAGGTCGTGGCCCGGGCCGGCGTGGGTCTGGACAACGTCGAGGTGCCGGCCGCCACCGCGCGGGGCGTCATGGTCGTCAACGCCCCCACCTCCAACATCGTCTCCGCGGCCGAGCAGGCCGTCGCGCTGCTGCTCGCGGTCGCCCGCAACACCGCCTCCGCCAGCGCCGCCCTCAAGGCGGGGGAGTGGAAGCGGTCGAAGTACACAGGCGTGGAGTTGCAGGGCAAGACCGTGGGCGTCGTCGGCCTGGGCCGCATCGGCGTGCTCTTCGCGTCCCGCATCGCCGCGTTCGGCACCCGGCTGATCGCGTACGACCCGTACATCCAGCCCGCCCGGGCCGCGCAGCTCGGCGTACGCCTGGTCGGCCTGGAGGAGTTGCTGCGGGAGAGCGACTTCATCTCCATCCACCTGCCGAAGACCCCGGAGACCGTGGGCCTGATCGGTGAGAAGGAGCTGTCGATCGTCAAGCCGGGCGTACGGATCATCAACGCCGCCCGCGGTGGGCTGGTCGACGAGCAGGCGCTCGCCGACGCGCTGGCCGAGGGCCGGGTCGCCGGTGCCGGGGTGGACGTCTACGCCAAGGAGCCGTGCACCTCGTCGCCGCTGTTCGCCTTCGACAACGTGGTGGCCACCCCGCACCTGGGCGCCTCCACCGCCGAGGCGCAGGACAAGGCCGGTCTGGCCGTGGCCAAGAGCGTGAAGCTGGCGTTGCAGGGCGAGTTCGTGCCGGACGCGGTGAACGTGCAGGCCGGTGGCGTGGTCGCCGAGGACGTACGTCCGCTGCTGCCGCTGGCCGAGAAGCTCGGCCGGGCCTTCACCGCGGTCGCCGGCGGCGTCGCCGCCAGCGTCACCGTCGAGGTACGCGGCGAGATCGTCAACCACGACGTGTCGGTGCTCAAGCTCGCCGCCACCAAGGGCCTGTTCAGCTCCGTGGTGGAGGAGCAGGTGACCTACGTCAACGCGCCGCACCTGGCCGCCCAGCGTGGCGTGGAGGTGGCGCTGACCACCCAGGCCGAGACCGTGGAGCACCCGGTCCTGGTCACCGTGCGCGGCGCCCTGCCCGACGGTCGTACGGTCAGCGTCTCCGGCACGGTGACCCACGCCGGCACCCGGGACATCATCAAGCTGACCGAGGTGGACGGCTTCGACGTGGAGATCGGGGCGGAGGGCATCCTGCTCTTCCTCCGCTACGCCGACCGTCCGGGCGTGGTCGGCACCGTCGGCACGCTGCTCGGCGAGGCCGGCATCAACATCGCGGCGATGCAGGTGGCCCGTCGGGAGGCCGGCGGCGAGACGCTGATGACCCTCACCGTCGACCAGGCGCTCGGCGCCGACCTGCTCACCTCGGCGGCCGACTCGATCGGTGCGGCCTCGGCCAGCGCGGCGGACCTGCGCGACGAGTAGCCGTTTCACGCACATGGCGACCAGGGGCCCGGTTTCGGCCGGGCCCCTGGTCGTATCCGTCTCAGTTGTGCGGGGCGGGCTGGTCAGCCGGGCAGCCGGGCGGCCGGCGGCGGATAGACCGAGCCGTCCTGGGCGTCGAACAGCATCAGCCGGTGCTCTCCGGCCAGCCGTTCGATGTCGAGCAGCACCTGGTCCGCGCAGGCCGGGTCGAGATTCAACTCGACATGGTCGGCTGCCGCGTGCAGTGGTGCCACCGCCCAGGGGCTACCCGGCACCGCCGGCCGGTCCGGATAGCTGGCGGTGATCGCCCGGTAGAAGGCGACCACCCGTGGATCCGGTTGGCGCTGGCCGTGCTGGCCCTCCCGGCACCGCTGCACCGCCGCTCGCACGTCCTCAGGCGTCGCCCCGTCGGCCAGGGCCCACACGCTCAGATCGAAACTCACGGCCGACAGCGTGCCATCCGCGATTCACCTTGTCGAAAACGCCCCTACCACAAGGCGTCCGGCGAGTCGACCGGACTGGGTGGATGGTCCCCTGTGGAACCCTTGCCGGGAAACGCGCGGATTCGCTAGCGTACCGATGCGGTTTCTGGCAGCTCGCGACGCGGCCCGTCTTCGGGTGGCGAGGTCGATGTCCCGGCCGGCCAGCCCGCACCCCTCGATTGCGTGAGCCATGCGCATTCGTCGTCGACCGGCCTCCACAGCCGTTGCCGCGGCCGTGGAGGCCGATCGCTGCTCTCCACGATGGACGCCCCAGCGACGACGCCGGGGGGACCGGCGGCACCGGTAAGAGCTCAGTGGTGGTTGGCGATCAGGGCGCGGTAGTCCGATCCGGAGCGGAACCAGTTCAACCCGCTCGGGCCGGCGGCGTACAGCGCGGTGGCGTAGGCATCGGCGACCGCGAGATTCGGGCCGACCACGGTGGCGGCCACCATCTGGTCGGCCGGTTCGCCGGTGTGCGGGTCCACCACGTGCCCGCGCCGGCCGGTGACCCCGGATGTGCCGATCGCGCCCGCCGTCATCTCCAGCATCAGTGGCGGCCGGCGGCGGTCGGTCGGATGGTGCACGGCCACCCGCCACGGGCCGCCGTGCCCGGCGTGACCGCGTACCACCAGGTCGGCACCGGTCAGCACGGCGTAGTCCTGGACGCCGGCGGCGCGGAGCCGGGCCGCGGCCCGCTCGACCGCCCACCCGCCGAGCAGGCCACCGGGGTCGAACCCGCCGGGCACCGCCCAGGCGTCGAACCAGCCGTCGGTGGCGGCCCGCATGGCGCTGCACCGGTCCACCAGGTCCGCCAACGGCGGGTAGGACTCGGGGCTGATCTCGCCCCGGCGCAGTCGGGACACCAGACTCTCCGGACGGTTCGGACCGTAGGTGAGGTCGATCGCCCGTAGTTCGGCCACCGCGTCGCGGAGCGCGTCGCCGACGCCGCGGCGACCGAGCCAGGCCGGTGCGTTGAGCAGCAGGGTGTAGTCGGCGGTCGAGGTGCGAACCGTGTGACGCACGGTGAGTCGGTCGTCGACGGCCGGGCCGGCGCGGTCAGGACGCGGTTCGCGGGCGCCCAGGCGCAGGTCGGGCCGGCGGTACCGAAACGCCGCCGGGTCGACCCAGCGGGTACGTGGCTGCTCGTCGGTCCACATCGCGTCCGCCCCTTCCTCGACGACCGGCCACCCCCTCGTGGTGGTCGTCCGGGCCTGCCCAGCCCGTCGGGCTCACGTTAGGGACCGCAGATGACGGCAGCGTGAGCGAACGCTGAGAAGCTGCTGTGTGTGTCTCGTATCCCGAAAAGTGGAACACTCGTACCGGGGGGCGGGACGGCGGCGTACCGTCTAGCCGATACGAGCGAAGGAGCTGACGGACGTGGCACGCATCGCGGTGGTGGCCGGGGACGGGATCGGACCCGAGGTGGTCGCGGAGGCCCGCAAGGTCATCGATGCGGCCCTGCCCGGGGTCGAGGCAACCGAGTACGACCTCGGTGCGGCACGTTACCACCGCACCGGCGAGGTGCTGCCGGACTCGGTGTTGACCGAGCTGGCCGGGCACGACGCCATCCTGCTCGGCGCGGTCGGCGACCCCACCGTCCCGCCCGGCGTGCTGGAGCGGGGCCTGCTGCTCAAGCTGCGCTTCTCCTTCGACCAGTACGTAAACCTCCGGCCGTCGCGGCTCTGGCCCGGCGTGACCAGCCCGCTGGCCACGGTCAAGCCCGGCGAGGTCGACCTGGTGGTCGTCCGCGAGGGCACCGAGGGGCTGTACGCCGGTGCCGGTGGCACGCTGCACCGCGACACCCCGGCCGAGGTGGCCACCGAGGAGAGCCTGAACACCCGACACGGGGTGGAGCGGGTGGTCCGCGACGCCTTCGCCCGGGCCAGCCGCCGCGAACGGCGCAAGGTGACCCTGGTGCACAAGACCAACGTGCTCACCCACGCCGGCTCGCTGTGGGCTCGTGCCTTCGAGGCGGTCGCCGCCGAGTACCCGGACGTGAGCACCGAGTACCAGCACGTCGACGCCGCCGCGATGTTCCTGGTGACCCAGCCCCAGCGCTACGACGTGGTGGTCACCGACAACCTCTTCGGTGACATCCTCACCGACATCGCCGCCGCGGTCACCGGCGGGATCGGCCTGGCCGCCAGCGGCAGTATCAACCCCGACGGCAGCTACCCGTCGATGTTCGAGCCGGTGCACGGCTCCGCGCCGGACATCGCCGGGCGTGGGCTGGCCGACCCGGTCGCCGCCGTACTCTCCGCCGCGTTGCTGCTCGACCAGCTCGGGCACGCCGACGCCGCGGCCCGGATCACCGCCGCGGTCGGCGCGGAACTGGCCGCCCGTACCCCGGGCGAGGCGGTACGCACCGCCGAGGTGGGCGATCGGATCGCCGCCCAGGTAGCGGCCTGACTCCGACCGACCGTCGTAACCGGCGGTAGTGGATCGCGACCTGTCGAACGGTCGCCTCGAAGCGGGAACCCGACGGTGCCACCGACCGGTGCGCCTACCCGCTGAACGACCGTTCGGGGTAAGTTTCTGGCACATATCTTTGCGGCGTGCGGTCGGCGCATGCCGTCATCCCCCAGGGAGGTCAGCGCGATGAGCGGTGGTGACAAGCTCGACTTCGAGATCCGTCCGAATCCCGCGCCGGTATCCGCCGCCGACCGGGACGCGCTGCTGGCCAACCCCGGGTTCGGCCGGGTCTTCACCGACCACATGGTCACCATCCGCTACGCCGACGGCAAGGGCTGGTACGACGCCCGGGTCGAGGCGCGAGGGCCGATCCCGATGGATCCCGCCAGCGCGGTGCTGCACTACGCGCAGGAGATCTTCGAGGGGATGAAGGCGTACCGCACGGCCGACGGCGGGGTGACGATGTTCCGGCCGTACGCCAACGCGGCCCGGTTCAACACCTCGGCCACCCGGATGGCCATGCCGACGCTGCCCGAGCAGACCTTCGTCGACTCGCTGCACCGGCTGATCGAGATCGACCGCGAGTGGATTCCGGAGGGCGAGGACGGCAGCCTCTACCTGCGGCCGTTCATGTTCGCCAGCGAGGTCTTCCTCGGCGTCCGCCCGGCCAACGAGTACCTCTACGCGGTGATCGCCTCGCCGGTGGGCGCGTACTTCTCCGGCGGGGTCAAGCCGGTGACGGTCTGGGTGTCGCCCGACTACACCCGCGCCGCCCCCGGCGGCACCGGCGCGGCGAAGTGCGGCGGCAACTACGCGGCCTCGCTGGCCGCCCAGGCCGAGGCCGCCGAGCACGGCTGTGAGCAGGTGGTCTTCCTCGACGCGGTGGAGCGCCGGTACGTCGACGAGCTGGGTGGCATGAACGTCTTCTTCGTCTACGACGACGGCTCGGTGGTGACGCCACCGCTGACCGGCACGATCCTGCCCGGCATCACCCGGGAGTCGGTGCTCACCCTGGCCTCGGCGGCCGGACACACCGTGCAGGAGCGGCCGGTGAGCTTCGCCGACTGGCAGGCGGACGCGGCAAGCGGTCGGCTGCGCGAGGTCTTCGCCTGCGGCACCGCCGCGGTCATCACGCCCATCGGTCGGGTCCGTTTCCCGGACGGGGAGTTCACCATGGGCGGTGGCGAGCCCGGCACGGTCACCATGGCGCTGCGTCAGCAACTGGTCGACCTCCAGCGGGGCAAGGCCGCCGACCCCCACAACTGGGTGCACCGCGTCTTCTAGCCGGTCTGAGCGGTAAGGAAGGGCCCCTTGTTAACGCCTGAGGTAGTGCAGGGGCCCCTTCTTAACAGGACCTGGCGTGGACGCCGAGCGTCGGCTCAACTGAGCAGGTGGGTGCGGAGCGCGGCGAGTTGCTCGTCGGTGACCCCGGCGTGGCGCAGGTAGTCGTCGACCGACCCGTACCCTTGGCGGATCTCGGCCAGGAACAGCAGCATCGTCTCGGCCGGTGAGGCCAGGTAGGCGGCGGGCAGCCGGGACAGGTTGGGGTAGGCGGTGGCGATCCAGGCGGCGAAGCGCTGCGACGCCTCGCTGCTCAGCGCGTAGTCCGCAGCGATCTCGGCGTCGTCGACACCGAGCGCCGAGAGGGTGAGACCGCAGACGATGCCGGTGCGGTCCTTGCCCGCGACGCAGTGCACCACCACCGGCGCGTTGGCGCTGTCGGCGATCAGGCCGATCGCCTGGGCGAGCCCGGCGGTGCCGGTACGGGCCAGGTCGGCGTACCGGTCGGCGAGGTAGCGGGCGAGGTCCTGCTCCGGCTGGTACGGCTGCGTGGACCAGTCCGCGTGCTCGGGGTGGATGTGGCGGTAGGTCAGACCGTCGAGGTCGGGGACCCGCCCGTCGCGTTCGACCTCCTGCGGGCGACGCAGGTCGACGACCGTGCGTACGCCGAGGGCGCTGAACGCGTCCCGGTCCGCACCGTCCATCCGGTGCAGCGAGTCGGAGCGGTACAGCCGGCCGAAGGGCACCGTGCGCCCGTCCAGGCCGCGATGGCCGCCCACGTCGCGGAAGTTGAACATCGCGGTGAAGGGGATTCTGCGTCTGTCTTCGATCGCGTCCATCCGGACACGGTAACGGCCGGTGAGAACCATTCCCACCGGCCGTTACACCGATTCAGTGCGTCAGGGTGGCTCAGCGAAGCCCGCCGGGCGGGGTCGCGGCGTAGGTGTCGTTGTAGTACCCGCCGAGCTTGTCCCGGTACGACGGGTCGTTGATCGTGTCGTCGTACTCCGGCGCGGCCTTGATCTGGTCCTTGCTGCGGTCGACGTAGACCTTCTGCTCGTCGTGGTCGACGTGGTTGACCGTCCCGGCCGGCAGCATGACCTTCTTGCCGAAGATCCACGGCCCGGTGTCGACCACCAGGTAGCTGGCGTTGACCTCGCTGCTGTCGCTGTCGATCTTGCCGATCGAGCCGTCCGTGGCCTCGACCTTGTAGCCGATCAGGTTGGTGCCGGCGACCCCGGCCTCGTCGCGGTAGCTCCACGGGTCGAAGGCGTTGGTGGCGCCGCCGGTGGTGACCACGTCCCGGTCAACGGCGCGCAGAGCGGGGTCCGGCGTGGCGTTCGTGGTGTTCGGGTCGAGCCTGTCCATGGGATCTCTCCTGCCTCGACTTGATCAGTCGTCTCGGAGGTACGTGTTCCGTTGTCCCGAAAACTCCTACCCCGTACGACTCGGCCTACACCCGTGACCCAGAATGAGACCCAACTCATCGTCCCGAGATGTGGATTCTGCCTCCCAGATCCGCTTCCGGGTGGCAGAGTGCAGAGCGTGAACAGCACCGCCCGCATTATTGGCAACTAGCGCGCCGGCCTTCCCTCCGCCGAGCGCGCAGACCTCCCGCACCCGCGGGGGGTCTTTTTGTTGCGCCGGCCGGTGCCAGATGAAGGGATCCCCATGACGTTCCAGGTCTACGACACGACCCTGCGCGACGGTGCCCAGCGCGAGGGGGTCAGCTACTCGGTGGTCGACAAGCTCGCCGTGGCGCGACTGCTCGACGAGTTCGGCGTCGGGTTCATCGAGGGTGGTTGGCCGGGCGCGGTGCCCAAGGACACCGAGTTCTTCCGCCGGGCGCGCACCGAGCTGGAGCTGCGGCACGCGGTGCTTGTCGCCTTCGGTGCGACCCGCCGGGCCAACACGGTCGCCGCCGACGATCCCCAGGTGCGTGGCCTGCTGGACGCGCAGACCCCGGCGATCGCGCTGGTCGCCAAGGCCGACCTGCGACACGTCGAGCGGGCGCTGCGGACCACCGCCAAGGAGAACCTGGCGATGATCCACGACACGGTCACCCACCTGGTCGCCGAGGGCCGTCGGGTCTTCGTCGACGGGGAGCACTTCTACGACGGCTACCGCCACGACCCGGCGTACACGGCGTCGGTGGTGGAGACCGCCCTTGCCGCGGGCGCCGAGCGGTTCGTGCTCTGCGACACCAACGGCGGAATGCTGCCCTCGCAGGTCACGGCGGCCATCACCGACCTGACCGACCGCATCGGGGTGGCCCCCGAACTGCTCGGCATGCACGCCCAGAACGACACCGCGTGCGCGGTGGCCAACACCATCGCCGCCGTCGAGGCGGGCGTACGCCACGTGCAGGGCACCGCCAACGGGTACGGCGAGCGGCCGGGCAACGCCGACATCTTCGCGGTCGTCGCGAACCTTCAACTCAAGCTCGGGCTGCCGGTCCTACCGGAGGGCTGCCTGGAGCAGATGGTGCGGGTCTCCCACGCCATCGCTGAGATCGCCAACATCGCCCCCGACACCCACCAGGCGTACGCCGGGGCCGCAGCCTTCGCTCACAAGGCGGGACTGCACGCGAGTGCGATCAAGGTGGATCCGCTGCTCTACAACCACGTCGAACCCGAGGTGGTGGGCAACGACATGCGGATCCTGGTCACCGAGATGGCCGGCCGGGCCAGCATCGAGCTCAAGAGTCGCGAGCTCGGGCTGGATCTGGCCGGCCATCCGGAGGCGCTGTCCCGGGTCACCAACCGGGTCAAGGAGCTGGAGGCCGGCGGCTGGTCGTTCGAGGCGGCGGACGCCTCGTTCGAGCTGCTGGTCCGCTCCGAACTGCCGGACGCCGCGCCGGTACGGCCGTTCGCGCTGGAGTCGTACCGGGTGCTGGTCGAGCACCGCGAGGACGGCGCGGTGGTCTCCGAGGCGACGGTGAAGATCCGGGTACGCGGTGAGCGGGTGATCGCCACGGCGGAGGGCAACGGCCCGGTCAACGCCCTCGACGAGGCGCTGCGGGTCGGCCTGGGCCGCCACTACCCGGAGTTGCGGGACTTCGAGCTGGCCGACTACAAGGTGCGCATCCTGGAGGGCAGCCACGGCACCGGCGCGGTGACCCGGGTGCTTGTCGAGACGGCGAACGGCCGTGGCGGCGGCTGGACCACGGTAGGCGTGCACCCCAACGTGGTCGAGGCGAGCTGGCACGCGCTTGTCGACGCCCTCACCTACGGCCTCGGCAGGGCGTGAGGAAGGGCCAGTTCGGCCAGGATCATGCGGTGGTCGCTGCCGGGCAGCGGGCGGACGCTCACGTCGCGTACCGCGATGCGCCGGTCGACAAGCACGTGGTCGATCGTGACGGGCGGGATGCGGTCGCCGTCGTACGGCCCCCAGGTCCCGACGAGCCCCGCTCCGACCGCCGCGGCGGCGTCGACGTAGCCGGTACGCAGCAGCGCACGTAGCGGCCCGTGGTCGAGGGTGGCGTTGAAGTCTCCGGCGAGGACGCTCAGCGCCCCCTGCGGGGTGGCCGGTGGTTGGGCGGCCAGGTCGGTGCGCCAGTGACCGGTCTGGTCCAGCGCGTACGGTGCCGCCGGGTGCGCCGACTCGACGCGTACCTCGGGTGCGCCCGGGACGGCGACCGTCGCGTACGCCTGGGTGAAACCCCAGCCACCGCGCAGCGTGCGGATGCCGCCGCCGCTGATCGGGTGCCGGGCGTACAGACCCGATCCGGGCGTGCCCACCACCGGGTTGAGGTGCCGGTACGGCAGCAGCCGGTCGAGGCCGAGCCGGTCCAGTTCGGCCTGCGCCGATGGGGTGAACTCCTGCACGACCAGCACGTCGACCCGCTCGGTGCGGACCAGGTCGACCACCGTGGCCGGGTCGGCGGCGCCGGCCAGCAGGTTGGCGGTGAGCAGCCGTACCGTCGGACCGGTGACCGCCGGCTGCGTCGACGGCAGCGCCCGGGGCGCCACCACCGCGACAAGCGTCGTGGTGACCACCGCCGCGACCACCGCCGGCCAGCGGCGCCGCAGGGCGAGCGCGAGCAACAGCGGCACCAGAGTCCCGAGCAGCGCGTACGGCGTGAACGCCAGCAACTGCACAAGTGGTCCGCGGTCCAGGCCCGCCACTCGGGCGAGGGCCCAGCCGGCGCCCGGCGCCACGGCGAACCAGCAGATCGCGGTGCCGATCCGTCGGCGTCCCGCGTCGGTGATCTTCACAGCGAGAGGCTACTGGGTCGGTGCCGCGCATGGCACCGACGAAAGAACGGCAGCAGGCGGTCGTACACGATCAAAGCAATTTCATGAATGAGCGATGCTTCGCTTTTCACTATTGCCGCGGGGATTGCTTCCGGTTGATTCTGTCCATGATCGAACGTTGACCATTGGTGTTTTCCGGTGTTACGTTTCTGCTGGTCGGGCGGTATGCCGAGGGTGGAAACCCCAGGTCAGGCCCCATGTTAGCCACTATTTGGTCGGTCCTCTGAAGGCGTGATCCCGCCGGGGTTTCCGCTCATTGTCGCCCGCCTGGAGTCAGGCAATATCCGATCCCCACCTGGCGGGTCGGCCGCATCCCCACGGTCACAAGGAGATTTGTCATGACCGGTTTTTTCCGACGTAAGGCGGCTGCGGTGGCGATCGCAGCCCTGGCGCTGGCCCTGGCCGGTGGCGGGATCGCTGCGGCGAAGCCCACGACCGGTGCAGTCGAGACGGCCGCTCGTGGTGGCCAGCAGCCGGCGGTCACCGCAGCGTCGCTGAAGAGCGCCAAGGCCACGTTGGCCAAGGGCGACTCGATCGGCACCCAGGCGGTCGGCTTCTACGCCACGGTGGTCAACGGCAACGGCACCAAGGCGCGCGGTGACGGCGTGGTCATCAAGTACGGTGTCGGGCAGTACGAGGTGCAGTTCGGCTCCAATGTCACCCGCGGCGTCTACGTCGCCACGATCGGCCGACCGGACGCGTGCTGCATCCCGGCGGGTGGGGAGGCCGTGGTGGCCGCTCGCCTGCAAACCCCCAACGGCGTCTTCATCCAGACCCGCAACTCCACCGGCAGCCCCGCCGACCTGCCGTTCCACCTCCTCGTGCACCGCTGATCCGCAGGTCGTACCCGTACCGTCGCCGGTCCCTCTCGTGGGGGCCGGCGACGGTGCGTGCCGTGCCCGGTTAGCTCCTCGACGGTGCCGCCCGGCCGGGTCTGCGTGCTCCCGACCGGTCCAGGTCGTAACGGCGTTGCCGCGCGGTCTGGGTGGGCGAAGGCCGGAAATTCCGACGTTTGTCCGACGGTCGGCTCGGGAAGCAAGCACCGTGACGGACATCTCGGACACCATGGCCAGCCTGCCCAGCCCGGCCGATCCGGACGCGACCGCGGCCGACCTGGAGCAGACGCTCAACGAGGTCAGACGGGTGATCGTCGGGCAGGATCAGCTCGTCGAACGCCTGCTCATCGCCCTGCTCGCCGACGGGCACTGCCTGCTGGAAGGCGTTCCCGGGGTGGCCAAGACACTTGCCGCGCAGACCCTCGCGACGGTCGTCGGCGGCACCTTCTCCCGGATCCAGTTCACCCCCGACCTGGTGCCCTCGGACATCGTCGGCACCCGCATCTACCGGGCCTCGAAGGAGAGCTTCGACGTCGAGCTCGGACCGATCATGGCCAACCTGGTGCTGGCCGACGAGATCAACCGAGCTCCGGCGAAGGTGCAGTCGGCGCTGCTGGAGGCGATGGCCGAACGTCAGGTCTCGATCGGCGGGCGCAGCTACCCGGTGCCGGAGCCCTTCCTCGTGCTGGCCACCCAGAACCCGATCGAGTCGGAGGGGGTCTACCAGCTGCCCGAGGCGCAGCGGGACCGCTTCCTCATGAAGATCGTCGTCGACTATCCGGACGGCGCCGACGAGTTGGCCATCCTCTACCGGATGAGCGCCGACCGTCCCCGGCCGCACCAGGTGCTGCGGCCGGACCGGTTGCGGGAACTCCAGCTGCGCGCCCGGCAGGTCTTCGTGCACCACGCCATCGCCGAGTACATCGTCCGGCTCATCCTGGCCACCCGCGACCCGGCCCGGTACGGCATGCCGGAGATCGCCCCCCTGCTCGCGTACGGTGCCAGCCCGCGCGCCACCCTCGGCCTGGTTGCCGCCGCGCGGGCTCAGGCCCTGCTCCGCGGTCGGGAGTACGTGCTGCCGGACGACGTCCGGGACCTGGCCGTGGACGTGCTGGCCCACCGGCTGGTGCTCTCCTTCGACGCGGTCGCCGACGGGATCAGCGCCGAGTCGGTGGTGCACCGACTGGTCGACGTGGTGCCGCTGCCGAGGGTGGCCAACGGCCAGCCGGAGTACGTCGCCGATCTGGCGGCCGCGTGATGAGACGCGGGCGCTTCCCGGTGCCCGTAGCGGCGGACCCGACGCTCACCGACCTCACCCCGAACCAGCGGCTGCGTCGGCTCGAACTCACCGTCACCCGCCGCCTCGACGGCCTGCTGCACGGCGAGCGTCGCGGGCTGTTGCCCGGACCGGGCAGTGAACCCGCCGGCAGCCGCGAGTACCGGCCCGGTGAGGACGAGGTACGCCGGATGGACTGGTCGGTGACCGCCCGGACCACCGTCCCGCACGTGCGGGAGGTCGACGCCGACCGGGAGCTGACCACCTGGCTGCTGGTCGACGCCAGCCCCAGCATGGAGTACGGCACCGCCGAACTGGACAAGCGGGAACTGGCCGTGGCAGCGGTCGCCGCCATCGGCTTCCTGACCGCCGGGGCGGGAAACCGGCTCGGCGCACAGGTGCTCACCCCGTACGGGCTGCACCGGGTGCCGGCCCGGGGCGGGCGCAGCCACCTGATCGGGCTGCTGCGCGGGCTGCTGGCCGCGCCCCGGCAGACCGGCGAGCCGGACGGCCACCGGACGGCCGACGAGATCGACCTGTCCGCGGCGTTGGCGGCGGTGCACCGGACGGCCCACCGGCGCGGTCTGGTGGTGGTGATCTCGGACTTCCTGGACGGGCTGCCCGACGATCCACGCTCACCGGCCAGCTGGGAACGTCCGCTGCGTCGGTTGTCCGTCCGGCATCAGGTGCTCGCGGTGGAGGTCGTCGATCCCCGCGAACTGGAGCTGCCGGACGTCGGGCTGATCACGCTCGCCGACCCCGAGACCGGCCGGCGACGCGAGGTCTGGACCGGCGACCCGGGGCTGCGCGAACGGTACGCGGCAGCCGCCGCCGCGCAGCGGGACCAACTCCGGCAGGCACTGCGCCGGGCCGGGGCGACCCACCTCGCGTTGCGTACCGACCGGGACTGGGCGGCGGACATCGTGCGGCACGTGCACACCCAGCGCCGGCTGGCCCTGGCACCGGCCGCTCCGAGGCGGGGAGGCGCGGCATGATCTGGGAGTCGCCCATCCGGCTCTGGCTGCTGCTCGGGGTGGCCGCCCTGGCCGTGGCGTACCTGGTGGCGCAGCGCCGCCGCAGCCGGTACGCCGTCCGCTTCACCAACCTGCGCCTGCTCGACCGGGTGGCGCCCCAGCGCCCGACCTGGCGTCGTCACCTGCCGGCCGGCCTCTTCCTGGCCATGCTGGCGTTGCTCGTGGTCGGCTTCGCCCGGCCGACGGCCGAGGTACGGGTGCCCCGGGAACGCGCCACCGTGATGGTCGCCGTGGACGTCTCCACCTCGATGCTCGCCACCGACGTCGACCCGGATCGGCTCAGCGCGGCCAAGAGCGCCGCCCGGGACTTCGTCGACGGGCTGCCCAGGGAGTTCAACGTCGGGCTGGTGGCCTTCGCCGGCAGCGCCGCCGTGCTGGTCCCGCCGAGCACCGACCGGGAGGCGCTGCACGACGGGATCCGACGCCTCGCCGAAGGCATCACCGGGGTGCAGGGCACGGCGATCGGGGAGGCGATCAGCACCTCGCTGGGCGCGGTCAAGGCGCTGGACGAGCAGGCCACCACGCAACCACCGCCGGCCCGGATCATCGTGCTCTCCGACGGCGCGAACACCTCCGGCATGGATCCGATGGAGGCCGCCGCCGAGGCGGTCGCCTTCGAGGTGCCGGTGCACACCATCTCGTTCGGTACGCCGGGTGGCTTCGTGGACCGGGGCGGGCGGCCGATCCAGGTGCCGGTGGACGGGGAGACGTTGCAGGCCGTGGCCGAGCAGACCGGGGGCGCCTTCCACCAGGCCGACACGAGCGACGAGTTGCATGCCGTCTACGACGACATCGGCAGTTCGGTGGGTTGGCGCAAGGAACGGCAGGACATCTCGGCCCGCTTCATCGGGCTCGGGTTGGTGTTCGCGATGGGCGCGGCGTTCGGCTCGATGCGCTGGTTTTCCCGCCTGCCCTGACCCGGCTCGACCGGCATCGGTCGGCGGGACCGGTGTCGGCCCGGGGCGGCAGCGGCCGCAGACGTGAGGAGCGTAGGTATGGCAGTGCAGACCGGACTGGGCGAGCCCCGGGGGCCGTGGTTCGTTTCGCCGGAATTCGACCCGTACGGCGGGGACGGGACGGGGCAGGCCGCCGGGACGCGCGACGGGGCGGCGTGGGGTTGGCGTCGTCGGCTGATGGCCGGGCTGGCGGTGCTGGCCCTGTCGACCGGCTCGGGGGCGGTGGCCGGCGGTTGGGTGGCCAGTCGGGGAATTCCCGAACCGGCTGCGGCGTCGGCCGCGCCGGTGCCGGCCGAACTGGTCACCGCCGCCGAGAAGACCGTGCCCGGGGTGGTGTCGGTGCTGGTGGGTGGGGCCACCGGTTCCGGCTTCGCTGTCGACTCCGAGCAGCACATCATCACCAACGACCACATCCTGGCCAAGGGGCGCGGTGGTCCGGTGACGGTGGAGTTGCCGGACGGCCGCCGGTTCGGCGCCGAGGTGGTCGGCCGGGAGCCGGGCAGCGATCTCGCGGTGTTGAAGGTGCCGGCGTCCGCCGGGCTGGCGTCGCTGCCGCTGGCCAAGCCGGGCTCGACCCGGGTCGGTGAGCCGGTGCTGGCCGTCGGGTCGCCGCTCGGGCTGTCCGGCACGGTCACCGCCGGGATCGTCAGCGCGCTCGACCGTCAGGTGCGCCTCGGGGACAACCGGCACCGGGCGGTGCAGACCGATGCGTCGATCAACCCGGGAAACTCCGGTGGCCCGCTGGTCAACGCCCGAGGCGAGGTGGTCGGGGTGAACACCGCCATCGCCACCATCGACGGCAACGGTTCGATCGGCATCGGCTTCGCCATCCCCATCGAACAGGTGCAGCAGACCGCCGACACGATCATCGGCAAGGGCGGCTGAAATCACGGAGAGCGACTGTCCGATTACGGGGTGATCGGGCGAACTGTCGGATTCCGGCGATCGATGATCGGAGAATGGAAATATTACGCTGAGTATGGATACTGGCGTGGGTGGAGCGTCCTCTCATCGCGGTCCTCCTGCTGGTGGGCCTCATCATCGGAACTGGCGTGGGTTCGTCGTACGCCCGCGCCCGGCGGGGGTGGAACGACTACCAGGCCGCCAAGAAGACCGTGCCCGGCGCTCGCCGTGCCGCCTGGTTGCTGATCAAAGTGGTCACCACGAAGATCGGGGTGATCCTGTTGCTGTTGATCGGGGCGGTCGCCTATGCCGCGGCCGGTGGCGAGGACGGGTCGGAGCCTGCGCCACCGAACCCGAGCAGTACTCCCGACGAGCGGCCGGGGCGCTAGCCTCAGGGCGTGGACGACGGACTGCGGGTGACCGATCGGTGGGTCGTGCCCGCCACCGAGTTGCGGGAGCGCTTCTCCCGGTCATCCGGGCCGGGCGGGCAGGGCGTCAACACCGCCGACTCCCGGGTGGAGTTGAGCTTCGACCTGGCCGGCTCGCCCAGCCTGCCGGAGTCGCTGCGGGCCCGGGCGCTGGACCGGCTCGCCGGGCGGTTGGTCAACGGCGTGCTGACCATCGCCGCCAGCGAGCACCGGGCCCAGTTGGCCAACCGAGAGGCGGCCCGGGAGCGGTTGGTGGCGCTGCTGCGTGAGGCGGTCGCGCCACCACCACCGCCGCGTCGGCCGACCAGGCCGTCGCGGGGGGCCAAGGAGCGGCGGCTGGCCGACAAGAAGCGCCGTTCCCAGCGCAAGCGCGACCGCCGGGTGGACGGCGACTAGTCACGTGGTGACATGGCAGCGCAAACATTGATGATTTTCGTTTTTGTTGATTGAATGCGCGCGGGAGCGACCGGGCTGTCACACCACCAACGACACGTGACAGGAGTTCCACCACCATGCTCCGTAGGTCTCTGCGCAACGCCGCCGCCGGCTTCGCGGCCGTCGTCCTCACCGTCACCGCCTGGTCCGCGCCACCCTCCTCGACCACCCTCCCCAGCCAGTACGCCTCGCCGGTCGCCGCGACGGCAGCGCTCGCCGATCCGGTACGGATCATGCCGCTCGGCGACTCCATCACCGGCTCACCAGGCTGCTGGCGTGCACTGCTCTGGAACCGCCTCCAGTCCACCGGGCACACCGCCATCGACTTCGTCGGCACCCTCGGCCCGCAGGGCTGCGGTCAGCCGTACGACGGGGACAACGAGGGCCACGGCGGTTACCTGGCCACCACCGTGGCCAACCAGAACCTGCTGCCGGGTTGGCTGTCGGCCACCCGCCCGGACATCGTGCTCATGCACTTCGGCACCAACGACGTGTGGAGCAACATCGCCCCGACCACGATCCTCGCCGCCTACAGCAGGCTGGTGGATCAGATGCGCGCCAGCAACCCCACCATGCGCATCCTGGTCGCGAAGATCATCCCGATGGCGCCGAGCAGCTGCCCCGAGTGCGGCCAGCGGGCGGTGGCCCTCAACAACGCCATCGACGGCTGGGCGGCGGGCAAGACCACCACGCAGTCGCCGATCGTCGTGGTGGACCAGTGGACCGGTTTCAACACGGCCACCGACACCTACGACGGGGTGCATCCCAATGCCGCCGGCGACCAGAAGATGTCCGACCGTTGGTATCCGGCCCTGGTGTCGGCCCTGACCGGCATCCCGACGCCGACTCCCACGCCGACGCCGACGGTCACGCCCACTCCCACGGTCACGCCGACGGGGCCGGCGACCCCGCCGCCGGGCGGTTGCGTGGCGAGTTACCGTCTCGTCGGCCAGTGGCAGGGCGGATTCCAGGCGGAGGTGACGGTCAGCAACAACGGTGCGACCCCGCTCACCGGTTGGGTGGTACGGCTCGACTACACCGACGGTCAGCGGATCAACCAGGCGTGGAGCGCCGAGGTGACCCAGACCGGCGCAGTGGTCACCGCGCGCAACGCCGCCTGGAACGGCACCCTGTCGCCCGGTGCGCAGACCACCTTCGGCTTCCTGGCCTCCGCCGGCAGCACCAACACCACGCCGACGGCCCACTGCTCCCGGTCATGACCACCGCTGCGGGGCTACCGACCAGGTAGCCCCGCAGCGGTGGTCCGGCTCGGCTTGGCCCCCATCCCCGGTCCGGCTCGGCGTGGGCGTCAGGCCGGTGCCGGTTGCTCGACTGTCTCCAACAGCGTCGCGCAGACCTCGATCAGCCGAGCCCGGAGTCGACCGGCGCGCTCCGCGAACTCGCGTTGCCGCGCCACGTACTCGGCCTTGCCCTCCGGTGTCTCGATGGCCACCGCCGGTTCCCCGTAGGACGACAGGTCGTACGGCGACGCCTGCATGTCCAGCAGCCGGATGTCCCGAGCCAGCTCGAAGCAGTCCAACGCCAGCTCGCCGGGGACGGCGGGGCCGAGCTTGGTCGCCCACTTGTGACAGTCCATCGCGGCGTGCAGGCAACCCGGCTGGTCGAGGTCGACCTGGCTGGCGCGGGTGGGCCGCAGCCGGTTGAGGCCGACGGCCTCGGGGGTGAAGAACCGGAACGCGTCGAAGTGTGAGCACCTGATCTGGTGCGCCTCGACCACCGCGTCGGTGCCGTCCTGGCCGAGTCGCAGCGGGAGCGGGTGCCGGTGCTCGCGTTGGCGGTAGACCATCGCCCACTCGTGCAACCCGAAGCAGCCGGTGAAGGCCGGGCGGGTGGCGATCGCGGAGAGCAGGCGGCTGATGAAGCGTACCGATTCGGCGCGGTCGGCGAGGAACGCCGCCGCGTCGAAACCCACCAGGCCGTCGGAGTCGGTGACGTACCACCGCCACTGCCCGTTCGGTGCCGGGCCGTCCGGTCCCGGCTCCAGCCGTACACCCACCCCGGGATGCCAGCGCCGCAGCACCGATGGCCTGGTGCCGTAGTACTCGTACAGGAAGTCGTCGATCGCGTGGCGTTGCCGCGCGGCCCGACGCCGGCGGTGCCCGGCGGTGAGGGCGTCGGCACGCTCCTCGTGCGCCCATGCGCGAGGCAGCCAGACGGCGGCCGGCAGGCGGTCGGAGCCGGCGGGGGCGCAGGCGGCGGTCACCGTCCCAGGGTACGACCGCCGCCGGACCGCTGATCAGGGCACGTCCACCCGCACTCCGGCGGAGAAGACCCCGCTGCGCAGCTCCAGTCGCTGTGGCGCCTCGTCGCCGTTGACGGTGAAGACCAGCGGCAGCACCAGCCGGCTGCCCGCCGCCATCGGCTCGGCGAAGACGTCCCGCCCCTGGTTGGCCCGCCGGGTGGCCTGCTCGTCGGTGGTGACCCAGTTGCCGTTCGCCAGGTACGCCCGTTGCAGCTTGCCGTGCCAGCTGTGGTGCTCCGGGGCCAGGTTCCGGACCCCGACCGTGGCCTGGCACTGCCGGGCGCCCTGACCCGGATCGCAGGTCATCCGGTAGACGGTGAACTCGAACGCGTCCTCGCGCAGCGGTACGCCCAGTCCACCGCTGACCCCGCTGCCCTTCCACGCCCCGTTGGTCGGCTGGCTGTCGGTGTCGATCGCGGCGACCCGACGGGTGGCGGTCCACGCGGCGGTGCCGAGCGTGGCCGCCAGCACCGTCGCGGCCACCGGCACGATCAACCAGACCGGTGGGGTACGCCGACGTGTGGCGGGTCGGGGCGCGGCCGGTCGCGGATAGATCCGCCCCGGCCCGTCCGAGGCCAGCGCGGCCGCGACCGGGGGCCGCCGACGCCGCCAGGTGACGAACCCCACCACGGCGAGGGCCAGCAGCACGGCCGCGCCGGCCAGCAGCGCGGGGACCTGACCGCGCCACCCCGAGGTCTGCGTCGAGGGGGCCGCCGCGGTAGCGCCGGGTGCCGTCCAGGTGGCGGTCGCACAGTCGTACGGCTGACGACCGTCGACGGCGAAGGCGCACGCCGGGGCGGTCACCGGTTGTTGGGCCGCGGTACCGGTCAGCGTGGTGTCCAG
Source organism: Verrucosispora sp. FIM060022 (assembly GCF_003977705.1). Lineage (NCBI taxonomy): Bacteria > Bacillati > Actinomycetota > Actinomycetes > Micromonosporales > Micromonosporaceae > Micromonospora > Verrucosispora sp. FIM060022. The sequence goes on along the minus strand of NZ_RQIV01000003.1, from coordinate 198,131 downwards.
CGTGGTGGTGCTGCGCGGCGGCAACTTCACCCGCCAGGTCACCTCGGTCGCCGTCGACCCGCCGGGGCGTACCTGCCGACCGCCGTCGCTGATCGCGGTTGCCGACACCCCCTGGGGTAATTCCTGGCGCACGGTGGTGTCCACCGGGGCGTTGCCGGCGTTGCGCACCTCGATCCGGTAGCCGGGTTGCGGGGTGCTCGCCGGTGCGACCATCACGCTGACCTTCGGCTTCGGAACTGGCGAGGCGACCCTTGTCGGAGTGGGTACGGCCGGCGGCGCCGAGGGCATCGTGGGTTCCGCCGTCGCCGCTGCCGGGTGCGGACGCCCCGCCGCCGCGGCGTCCGCGGTGGTGAGCGCCGGCAACGCCGGTACGGCGGCGGTGAGAAACCCCACGCAGTGCACGATCGCCGCGAGGGCCCTGTGGTGTCGTGTCGATGCAGGCATACGAACGAACCTCCGCCGCCGACGCTAGGTGGGCGGTGTCGTCGGGCGGGTACGAAGCGGTGAATCCGGCACCGAGGGTGATCGTCGGGGGTAAGCTGCCGCAGCTGGTCCGGGGGCGGGGCTAGATTGGCGGGGTGCGTATCGCTCGTTTCGCTCATGCCAAGGGAATGTCGTTCGGGGTCGTCGAGGGGGAGCCGGGGGCGGGTCCGGAAGGGCTCACCATCGCCGAGATCTCCGGGCACCCGTTCGGCCAGATAACGTTCAGCGGCCCCCGGTGGGCGCTGTCCGACGTCCGCCTGCTCTCACCGATCCTGCCCAGCAAGGTGGTCTGCGTCGGCCGCAACTACGCCGAGCACGCCGCCGAGCACGGCAGCGAGGTGCCGAGTGAGCCGCTGCTGTTCCTCAAACCGTCCACCTCCGTCATCGGTCCCCGCGACGCCATCCGGCTGCCCGAGTTCAGCAAGCAGGTCGAGCACGAGGCGGAACTGGCGGTGGTGATCGGCGCACCCGGTGCCCGCCGCGCCGATCGGGCCGCCGCCGAGCGGGCCATCTTCGGCTACACCTGCGCCAATGACGTCACCGCCCGGGATCTGCAACGCACCGACAGCCAGTGGACCCGCGCCAAGGGATTCGACTCGTTCTGCCCGATCGGGCCCTGGATCACCACCGGCCTCGACGTGCGCGACCTGGAGATCCGGTGTGAGGTGGGGCGCGAACCGGAGGAGATGGAGGTCCGTCAGCTGGGCCGTACCCGGGACATGGTCTTCGACGTGCCCGCCCTGGTGTCGTACATCTCGCACGTGATGACCCTGCTGCCGGGCGACGTCGTGCTGACCGGCACCCCGGCGGGGGTTAGCCCGCTCGTGGACGGGGATACGGTGACCGTCCGGATCGAGGGGATCGGCGACCTGACCAATCCGGTGGTATCCGCGACCTGACCGGGGCGTTTCAGCAGGTCAGGTGCGGTTTGGGGAAGTCGATTTGGCCTGCCGGTGCCGGGAGGGTAAAGTTTGATCCCGGCACCGCAAGGGGCCGATGGGGTATGGGGTAATTGGCAGCCCGACTGATTCTGGTTCAGTTAGTCTAGGTTCGAGTCCTGGTACCCCAGCGCAGCCGAGGTTCGTAAGAACCGAGGACGCTGGATTCTGGTAGGAATCCGGCCGAAGATCCGCAAGGGATTCGGCCGGGAGGTCTGGTAGAGTTCGGCGGCACCACCGCTAGGGTGGTGTCGCATTATGTTCTGGCCCCGTCGTCTAGCGGCCCAGGACGCCGCCCTCTCAAGGCGGTAGCGCCGGTTCGAATCCGGTCGGGGCTACAGGTAGAAAGTCACGGCTCGTCCCACCTAGGGACGAGCCGTTTCGCTTTCCGCCTCTCCAGTGCTCCCTGCCCAGGTCCCCGCCAGCGTCGGACCGCGCCCCGCTGTGCTCGCCCCCGAGTCGGTCCCGACCCCGCACGGAGGTAGAAGACCAGCTCACGCCTGCCTCCGGTCCAGCGCGCGGCCGGCACGCCGATCCCACCCCACCCCGCTGATACAGCGGGCGGAAACGCCGCTAGACTACTGCCGCACCGCCGGAGACGGCGGTGAACCAGGAAAGTTCTGGCCCCGTCGTCTAGCGGCCCAGGACGCCGCCCTCTCAAGGCGGTAGCGCCGGTTCGAATCCGGTCGGGGCTACCACATCAAGCCCGTCTCGCCCCCGGCGAGGCGGGCTTTCCCATACCCCCACCCCCTCCCGCTCGCGGGCACCCCTCCCTGGCTGAGTTGATCAAGAGGTTTGCGTCTCGAACCGGCTGTTCGTAGCCGCAAACCTCTTGATCAACGGGGCGAGGGTGGGTGGGGGAGGGGGAGGCCGGGGTTAGAGGCCGGAGAGGCGTTGGCCGGCTCGGACCACGGCCATGGCGTGGCGTTCGCCGGGGCGGCGGCCGAGGCGTTCGATGGGGCCGGAGATGCTGATGGCGGCGATCACCCGGCCGGTACGGTCGCGGATCGGGGCTGAGACACTGGCCACACCCGGCTCGCGTTCGGCGACGCTCTGCGCCCAGCCGCGGCGGCGTACCTCGGCCAGGGTGCGGCCGGTGAACTTGGACCGGGGCAGCAGCGGCATCACCGCCTCGGGCGGCTCCCAGGCGAGCAGGATCTGGGCCGCCGACCCGGCGGTCATCGGCAGCACCGAGCCGACCGGGACGGTGTCCCGTAGGCCGCTGGCTCGCTCGGCGGCGGCCACGCAGATCCGTTCGTCCGCTCTGCGAAGGTAGAGCTGGGCGCTTTCGCCGGTGGCGTCCCGCAATGCGGCCAGCAGTGGCTCGGCCGCGGTCAGCAGGACGTCCGGCGCGGCGTTGGCCAGCTCACCCAGGCGGGGGCCAGGGCGCCACCGCCCCTGGGTGTCCCGGACGAGCATCCGATGGATCTCCAGCGCCTGGGCCAGCCGATGTGCGGTGGCTCGGGGCAGCTTGGTGCGTTCAACGAGTTCGGCCAGGCTGGCGCCGTCGACACAGGCGGCCAGGATGACCACCGCCTTGTCGAGAACGCCGACACCGCTCATACTGTGTCCCACAAGCCGAAATTTACCTCCCAGAATTTAGGATGTCCAGATGGTGGGAGCCACGACTCAGCCGAGAACCTTGGCCGAGAAGGTCTGGGACGCGCATGTCGTCCGGTCTGTCGCGGGAGAGCCCGATCTGCTCTTCATCGACCTGCACCTGCTGCACGAGGTGACCAGCCCGCAGGCGTTCGACGGGCTGCGGCTCGCCGGGCGCCCGGTGCGCCGTACCGACCTCACCCTCGCGACCGAGGACCACAACACCCCGACCGGGTACGCCGATCCCTCGTTCCAGCAGCGCCGTGGTGACCTGCTCACCATCGCCGACCCCACCTCGCGCACGCAGATCGAGACGCTGCGCCGCAACTGCGCCGAGTTCGGCGTCAAGCTGCACCCGCTGGGCGACGAGAACCAGGGCATCGTGCACGTCATCGGCCCGCAGCTCGGGCTCACCCAGCCCGGCATGACCATCGTCTGTGGCGACTCGCACACCGCCACCCACGGCGCCTTCGGGGCACTGGCCTTCGGCATCGGCACCAGTGAGGTCGAGCACGTGCTGGCCACCCAGACGCTGCCGCAGGCCCGGCCGAAGACCATGGCGGTCACCGTCAACGGTCAGCTCGGCCCCGGCGTCACCGCGAAGGACCTGGTCCTCGCGCTGATCGCGAAGGTCGGCACCGGTGGCGGGCGCGGGCACATCGTCGAGTACCGGGGCGAGGCCATCCGGGCGCTGTCCATGGAAGGCCGGATGACCATCGCCAACATGTCGATCGAGTGGGGTGCCAAGGCCGGCATGATCGCGCCGGACGAGACCACCTTCGCGTACCTCAAGGGGCGGCCCAACGCGCCTACCGGCGCCGACTGGGACGCGGCGCTGGCCTACTGGCGGACGCTGCCCACCGACGAGGGCGCAACCTTCGACGCCGAGGTGGTCCTGGACGCCGCCGAGATCACCCCGTTCGTGACCTGGGGCACCAACCCCGGGCAGGGTGCCCCGCTGGGCGCGGTCGTGCCGGACCCGGAGGAGTTCGGCACCGACGCGGAGCGGGCCGCCGCCCGTCGGGCGCTGGAGTACATGGACCTGCGGCCCGGCACGCCGCTGCGGGACCTCGCCGTCGACGTGGTCTTCGTCGGCTCCTGCACCAACGGCCGGCTGGAGGACCTGCGGGCCGCCGCGGACGTGCTGCGCGGTCAGCGGGTCGCCGAGGGCGTACGCATGCTGGTGGTGCCCGGCTCCGCCGCCGTGCGGGAGGCTGCCGAGGCCGAAGGGCTGGACAAGGTCTTCACCGACGCCGGTGCCGAGTGGCGTTTCGCCGGCTGCTCGATGTGCCTGGGCATGAACCCGGACACGCTCTCCCCGGGGCAGCGCTCCGCCTCGACCTCCAACCGGAACTTCGAGGGTCGCCAGGGTCGGGGTGGGCGTACCCACCTGGTGAGTCCGCCGGTCGCCGCCGCGACCGCAGTGGCCGGCCGACTGGCTGCTCCCGCCGATCTGTAGAAGGGCTTGCGACAGATGGAGAAGTTCACCGTGCACACCGGCACCGCGGTGCCGCTGCGCCGTTCCGACGTGGACACGGATCAGATCATCCCGGCCGTCTACCTGAAGCGGGTGACCCGTACCGGTTTCGCGGACGGGTTGTTCAGCGCGTGGCGCGAGGACCCGGGATTCGTACTCAACGATCAATCTTATTCCGGAGCATCGATTCTCGTCGCCGGCCCGGAGTTCGGCACCGGATCCTCGCGCGAGCACGCCGTCTGGGCGCTGCGCGACTACGGGTTCCGGGTCGTGATCGCACCCGGCTTCGGTGACATCTTCCGCGGCAACGCGCTCAAGGAAGGGTTGCTTCCGGTAGAGCTGGAATTGAAAGCTGTCGAGGAGATCTGGGGTCTGGTCGAGTCCGACCCCGCCACCGCGATCACCGTGGATCTGGCCACCCGCCAGGTCCAGGCCGGTGCCGCCACGTGGTCGTTCCCGCTCGACGATTTCAGCCGCTGGCGGCTGATGGAGGGCTTGGACGACATTGGACTCACCCTCCGGCACGAGGCGCAGATCAGTACCTTCGAGGCCACCCGGCCGTCCTTCCTGCCCCGGGTCGCATAGCCGTTCGCCGCGTTCCATCGCCGATTTCGCCCCCACCGGTGCCACCGGTGGGGGCGAATCCGTTACGACACAAGGGCTTTTTTCCACCGAATGTTTGTGTCCCGGCAGCACAGGGCATACCGTGCGCGCAGAATGGCTCGCGTCGAGTCAGTTGCACAATCAGGAGGAAGTCGTGAACAAGGCCGAGCTCATCGAGGCGCTCGCCGTTCGCCTGGGGGACCGGAAAACGGCGACGGCCGCGCTAGACGCGGTCCTCGCTGAGGTCCAGGCGGCGGTCACCAAGGGCGAGAAGGTGGCGATCACCGGATTCGGAGCGTTCGAGAAGCGCGTTCGGGGCGCTCGAACAGCGCGCAACCCGCGTACCGGCGAGGCGGTGAAGGTCAAGAAGACCTCCGTGCCGACCTTCCGCCCCGGCGCTGGGTTCAAGGAGATGGTGGCCAGCGGCAAGGTGCCGAAGGCCACGGCGGCGGCGAAGAAGGTAGCCGCAGCCACCGCCAAGACCACCGGCGCGAAGGCGGCCGGCGCAAAGGCCGCCGGGGCGAAGGCGACCGGGGCGAAGGCGACCGGGGCGAAGAAGACCGCCACCGCCACCAAGACCACGGCGGCCAAGAAGACCACCGCGACGAAGACGACCGCAGCGGCCAAGAAGACGACCGCGGCCAAGACCACGGCGGCCAAGAAGACCACCGCGGCCAAGAAGACCACCACCAAGAAGGCCACTCCGGCGAAGAAGACCGCGACCAAGAGCACCACGGCGGCCAGCAAGACCACGGCCGCCAAGAAGGCTCCGGCGAAGAAGGCACCGGCCAAGAAGGCGGCAACCCGACGCTGAGCCGGTCGTACGACGAGGGCGCCCACCACACCGGTGGGCGCCCTTCGTCGTGTCCGGGTCCGATCGCCTTGCAGGCGTTGACCGACGCGCCGTACGGCACCAGAATCGCCGCACATCCTCGGCGAAATGAGAACCGTGCTGCGCCACCGTCACCTCGCCACCGTCACCCTGGCGCTGGGCCTCGTCGTCCTCACCGACGTGCTCCGCGTCTTCCTGCCGTCGGTCATCACCATCTTCGGGCAGGCCGCGTCGACCCCCGCCGAGCTGCTCGGCGCGTTCGCGCTCGGCTGGTTCGTGCTCGCCCTCGCCGCACCGGCCCTCGTCGTGCGGGTCGGTGCCCGTCCTGTCGGTCTGGTGGCCCTGGTCGTACTGGGCGCCGCCCGACTGGCCCTCACCGCGGTTCCTGGCGGCCGTACGCAGCTCTGGCTGGCCACCGCCGGCCTGCTGGCCGGGCTGGTGTGGCTGGCAGCGACCGCGAGTCAGGTCACGCATCCGGTGCCCGGACTGGTCTACGGGCTGACCGTCGGGGCACTCGGCCACGCGATGTTCGCCACCCACGACCCGGTGTGGTGGGGGCGGTGGCAGGCGTGGCTGCCCAGTGTCGCCGTGGTGGCGCTGGTGCTGGTCGCGGCGGTCGCGTCCGCCCGGCGACCAGACGTCGACGAGCGGGACGCCGACGCGGCGACAATGCCGCCGGCCCGAAGCTGGCTGCTCGCCGGGCCGTCGTTGCTGCTGGGCGGCATGCTCGCGCTGTCACCGGCGGTCGCCGGCACCGCGAATTCGTTCTGGTTCGGCCACGCCGGCACCGCCGAACCGCCCCTGTTCGCCCTGGCACCGCTGACCGGCGCGGTGGCGCTGTTCGTGTTCTGCGCGCTGTACCCGCCGCCGCAGGGCCGCCTGCGTCCGCTGTTCCCGGTGCTGCTGCTGGCCGGAACGCTACTGTTCGGGTACGGGCCACCCTCGGCCCTCGGCGTCGCGATGCTGCTCGCCGCAGCGGGTCTCGGTGGCTGCCTGGCCCTCACGACCGCCCAGCGGGGTCCGTCGACCGTCGCCCGGCGCGGGTACGCGGCGATCGGCGGCATGCTGGTCTTCGCCGTCGCGACGGTGCTCTTCTACGCCGCCTACGACATCGGCTACCCCAACGGATGGCTGCCCGTCGTGGTGGCGGTGGTGGTGGGTGCCGTCGCGCACGGTGGGCGGCAATCGGCGTCAGATGCCGCTGTGGCTCCGGTCGACGCCACCACCGAGCTGACGCGGCCGGTGACTGCTGCCCGGCCGGTACGGGCGTTGCTGGCGGCCCTGCTGGCCGCCCTGGTCGCCCTCGTCGCCGCGGTGATGCACGGGCCGTGGTTGACGGCGACGAACCGGCCCGGACCGCCGACGCAAATACGGCTGGTGGCGTACAACATCCGGATGGGCTTCGGTCTGGACGGGCGCCTCGACCTGGCCGCTCTCGACCGGGCGATCGGGCGGGCCGACGTGGTGCTGCTCAGCGAGGTCGACCGCGGCTGGTTGCTCAACGGCGGCCACGACACCCTGCACCTGCTGGCAACCCGCCTGGAGATGCCGTACGTCTTCGCGCCGGCCGCCGGGGCGCTCTGGGGCGATGCGGTGCTGAGCCGCTGGCCGGTCCGGCAGGCGCAGACCCGCGCGCTACCCGCGGTGGGCGCACCCACCGGTGCACAGGCTCTCGGCGTCACCGTCGACTTCAGCGACGGTGTGCGGCTGGCGGTGGTGAGCACCCACCTGCAACCCCCACCCGGTACGGATCCGGTGGTGCAGGCCCGAGCGGTCGCCGAGTTCGCCACCGCGTACGCCGACGGCAGGCCGCTGGTGGTGGCCGGTGACTTCAACACCGAGCCGGGCGATCCGGCGTTCACGGCGCTCACCGACGCCGGGCTGGTCGACGCCTTCGCGGCCGTACGCCCACTGCCCACCAGCCCGGCCGACGATCCGCGCACGCAGATCGACCACATCTTCGTCTCCCCGGACCTGCCGACCACCGATCCGGTCGCGATCGCCAGCACCGCCAGCGACCACCTGCCGGTCGCGGTGACCCTCAAGCTGCCACCCGGCACACCGCAGTGACGGCAGGCGGTCGTCGCACGACCCCGGACACATCTCCGTCTTCGGTGCGGGGGCGCTCAGAGTCAGCGCGGGGAGTGAGGCTGCGCGGCGCTGGCGGGGGTGCGGGGTTGCTCAGAGGCGGTCGGCGGCGAGTAGTCGGTCGCCGGTGAAGGCGAGCAGCCAGCCGCCGCCCTTTCCGGTGGCGTAGTCGCCGGGCTGGCCGACGAGCCGTTCCAGCGCACCGGGGATGACCTTGCCCTGGCTGCAGGCGGCCACCGGCGCGCCCTGTGCCGCCAGCGCGGTGAGGGCTGCCGCGGCGGCCAGCGCGCACTCGTCGGTCTGCTGTCCGGCGCGTGGCTCGTCCAGGTCACCGCTGATCTCGATCGGCAGGTCGAGCAACGCGGCGGCCGGGTCGAGGGTCTGTACGCACCGGCGGGGCGAGGCGGAGATCAGGCGGGTCGGGCGGATCAGCGCGATCAGTGGGGCCAACGCGTGTGCCTGGGACCAGCCTCGGGCGTCCAACGGGCGGCCGGTGTCCGGGCCGGACCAGCCCAGTCGCTCACCGGCGTGGCCGTGCCGGACCAACAGGATCGCCGCGGTGGCCTGGGGCAGCGCGGCGAACGCGGCCAGCACCTGGGCGTCATGCGGGTAGCTGACCAGCGCCACCGCATCGTCCACATCCAGCCAGCGCATGTCGTCGACCTCGGTGCCGGGCTGGAAACCGCCGGTGCCCACCGCCCGCATCGACCAGTAGTCGACCGTCTTGAGCAGGCCCTCGCTGCGGTACTGCACGCTGGGCAGGCGCACCTGCGGTACGGCCTGGGCGTCGGCCTCCTCGGCGACCTCCCGGGCGGCGGCGAGCAGCGGATGCTCGCCCGGCTCCAGTTTGCCCTTCGGCAACGTCCAGTCCCCGTACCGGGGGCGGTGCACCAGGCACACCTGGACGCTGCCGTCCGGCGCCGGCCGCCACACCACCCCGCCGGCCGCCCGGATCACGGCCACGCCGGATCCGGTGTGCGGGTCCTGCCGGCGGCCGGCGACCGCCAGGTCCTCCTCGTTGACCATCTGCTCAGCCTATGCCCGCACCGCTCACCCGGCGGTGCTGCCGACCCGACGCAGCAGCAGATCCTGCAGGTGGACCAGCGGTGTCGTCGGCGTGCCGCTGCGCCGCGTCCAACTGCCGTCGGCGCTCAACTCGAACGCGTCGACGTCCGGGCTCATCGCGGCCTGGAGCACGTGGTCCAGTTCGGCGCGGGCCACCGGGTCGCTGACCTGGACCAGTGCCTCGACCCGTCGGTCCAGGTTGCGGTGCATCATGTCGGCCGACCCGATCCAGAACTCGGCGTCGCCGTTGTTGCCGAAGCGGAAGATCCGGGAGTGTTCCAGGAAGCGGCCGAGGATGGAACGGACCCGGATGTTGTCCGAGAGCCCGGGTACGCCGGGACGCAGCGTGCACATCCCCCGGATGATCAGGTCGACGTGTACGCCCGCCTGGGAGGCCCGGTACAGGGCGTCGGTGACGGCCTCGTCGACCAGCGAGTTGACCTTGAACTGCACCAGGCCGGGCATGCCGAGCCGGACCTGGGTGATCTCCCGTTCGATCCGCTCGATCAGGCCGCCCCGGATGCCCTGCGGCGCCACCAGCAGTCGCCGGTACGCGGTCTGCCGGCTGTAACCGGTGAGCACGTTGAACAGGTCGGTCAGGTCGGCGCCGATCTCCGGGTCGGCGGTGAGCACGCCGAAGTCCTCGTAGAGTCGGGCGGTCTTGGGGTGGTAGTTGCCGGTGCCGATGTGGCAGTAGCGGCGGATCTGGTTGCCCTCCTGGCGTACCACCAGGGCGGTCTTGCAGTGGGTCTTGAGACCGACCAGCCCGTAGACCACGTGGCACCCGGCGCGTTCCAGCGTGCGGGCCCAGCCGATGTTGGCCACCTCGTCGAAACGGGCCTTCAGCTCGACGAGCACCACCACCTGCTTACCGGCCGCGGCGGCCTCGACCAGCGCGTCCACGATCGGGGAGTCGCCGCTGGTGCGGTACAGCGTCTGCTTGATGGCCAGCACGTGCGGGTCGGCGGCGGCCTGCTCGATGAAGCGTTGCACGCTTGTGGCGAACGAGTGGTACGGGTGGTGCACCAGGACGTCCCCGTCGCGCAGGGTGGCGAAGACGCTGCGCGGCACCTCGCCCTCGGCGAGTCGGGGATGGGTGGCCGGCACGAAGGGCGGATCCTTCAGGTCGGGCCGGTCCGCCTCGCCGTAGAGCTGCCACAGCGCGGACAGGTCGAGCAGTCCTCGGACCCGCAGCACGTCCTGGGCGTCCATGTCCAGTTCGCGGACCAGCAACTCCAGCATGTGATCGGAGATCGACGCGGCGACCTCCAGCCGGACCGGAGGACCGAACCGTCGCCGGGCCAGTTCCCGTTCCAGGGCCTGGAGCAGGTCCTCGTCGCGGTCCTCGTCGACCTCCACCTCGGCGTTGCGGGTGACCCGGAACAGGTGGCACTCGACCACCTGCATGCCGGAGAAGAGTTGACCGAGGTGGACCGCGATGAGGTCCTCCACCGGCAGCATCCGTACGCCGGGCTGGTCCCGGTCGACCCGGACGAACCGGGGCACGTTGTTGGGCACCTTGACCCGGGCGAACAGTTCGGCCCCACCGTCCGGGTCGCGTACCGACACGGCCAGGTTCAGCGACCGGCCCGAGATGTACGGAAAGGGGTGGGCCGGGTCGACCGCCAGTGGGGTGAGCACCGGGAAGATCTGCTCGCGGAAGTAGCTGCGCAGCCGGTCCCGTTCGCTGTCGCCGAGGTCGGACCAGCGCAGCACCCGGATGCCCTCCGCCGCCAGCTTCGGCGACACGTCGTCGATGAAGCAGGCGGCGTGCCGCGCGACCAGGTCGGCCGCCTTCGCGGCGACCAGTTCGAGTTGGGTACGCAGGGGCAGCCCGTCGCCGCCGCGCACCGGCAGGCCCGCGGTGAGCCGTCGTTTCAGCCCGGCGACCCGCACCATGTAGAACTCGTCGAGGTTGCTGGCGAAGATGGCGAGGAACTTGGCCCGCTCCAGCAGCGGCGTGCGGTGGTCCTCGGCCAGCGCCAGGACCCGGGCGTTGAAGTCGAGCCAGGACAGCTCCCGGTTGAGGAACCGGTCCTCCGGCAGCGGCCGATCGAACGAGGTCTCCTGGTCGGCGGGTTCCGGCAGGCCAGCCCCGGAGACCGGGTCCAGCACCTCCTCCAGCCCGGCGGAGGAGGCGGCCGGGTCGGTGCCGACGGAGTGGTCCGGGCGTTCGCGAGGGGTGCTCACCCGCCCATAATCACCCGATGCGGGTTAACACAAATTGAACTTGAGCTGGGATGTCAGGGCATCGTCGGCAACGTCACCCGAACGACGTCACCGCCGGTGTCGGTCTCCACCCGGACCCGCTGCCCCAGCCGGAGCAGCCGCAGCCCGGAGGCGTCGAAGGCACGGGCGGGGAAGGGCAACTCGGTGCCGTCGTCGAGCAGCAGCAGGCCGCTGCGGGTCGCCGCGTCGAAGGTCGCCACCGTGCCCTGCATGCCCAGCACCGTACACGGGACGCGGCTCGGCCGGGTCTCCACCGGCCGAGCGGGCGGTCCAGCCGGGGTTCAGCCGGTCGGGCAGCCGGCGGCCAGCGCCGCGGTGCGCGGGCCGAGCCCGATCCGGGCCGCGGCCAGCAGGTCGTCGGCGGTGTCGACATCCCGACGCAGGCTGGGCCAGTCACCGGCCAACGCGCGGGCACCGCTGGCCGCGTGTGCCGTGGCCGAGTCGGGCCCGAACCGGGGATCCAGGGGTACGCCGGGAGGTGCCGCCAGCAGCACCGTGCCGCTGCCGGGGGCGTCGCTGACGAAGGACCGTACGCCTGCCGGGGTCCTGCGGGCCTCGGCCAGCGCGGCGGCCAGTTCGGCCGGGCGCAGCGCGGGCAGATCGGCGGTGAGCCCGGCCACCCACCCGGCGGCACCGGTCGCACCGTGCCGGAACGCGGCGTTGAGGCCGGCGTCCGGGGCGTCCGGCAGCACCTGGGCGCCGGCCAGCCGGGCCAGCGCGCTCACCCGGGGATCGTCGGTGACCACCCGGATCTGCACCAGCGGCGAACAGGCACCCACCGCGGCCAACGTGTCGGCGGCCAGCGCCAGCGCCAACTCCTCGTGCGGCACGCCGGGCAGCCCGCCGCGCAGCCGGGTCTTCGCGGCGGTCAGACGCTTGACCGGTACCACCACGGTCCATGGCTGACTCACACTGTCATCCTGCCAGCCGCGCGTCGGTACCCTCACTGGCCGTACCAGGGGCGAGCAGGCATGATTTCGGCTGCGGGTGTCACCGGTTCCTCCGGTGGACGGGGCGGGCACGAGGAGGCACGGTGGGTCGGCGCAGGCTGGGGTTCTGGCAATGGTTGGCCGTGGTGCTGGTCAAGCCGGTGATGACGATCTGGACCCGGCGCACCTGGCGGGGGATGGAGCACCTCGGCACCGAGGGCCCGATGATCATCGTGGCGAACCACATGTCGCACGCCGACCCGCTGGTCGCCGCCCATTTCATCTACGACTCCGGCCGGTGGCCGCAGTTCCTGGGCAAGGCGAGCGTGTTCAAGGTCCCGGTGATCGGCTGGATCCTGCACCGGTGCAAGCAGATCCCGGTCGAGCGGGGGACGGTCGACGCGGCCAAGTCGCTGGACGCCCTGATCAAGGCGCTCGGCGAGGGTGATGCCGTGATCATCTACCCGGAGGGCACCATCACCCGGGAACCGGACCTGTGGCCGATGAAGGGCAAGACCGGGGCGGCTCGACTGGCGTTGGCGACCGGCGCCCCGGTGGTGCCGGTGGTGATGTGGGGGCCGGAGCGCATCTTCGACCCGCACCGCTCCCGGCTCAACCCGCGGCCCCGGATCCCGGTGACCGTGGTGGCCGGGCCACCGATCGACCTGAGCCAGTGGGCCGGTGCCGCCCCGAGCCGCGCGGTGCTGGAGGAGATGACCGACGTGATCATGCTGCGGCTGCGGGACATGCTCGCCGAGATCCGGGGCGGCACACCACCACCGCTGTGGCAGCGCGGCGGTCGGACCAACATCGAGCAGCGGCGCCCGGAGGCGACGGCGTGAGTGGGCACGTCGCGGTGCTGGGCGCCGGTTCCTGGGGTACGGCGTTCGCGAAGATCCTCGCCGACGCCGGGCGGGACGTCACCATCTGGGCCCGGCGGCAGCCGATCGCCGACGTCATCCGCACCGAACGGCGCAACCCGGAGTACCTGCCCGACGTGGTGCTGCCGGATCGGGTCACCGGCACCGGCGACGCCGCCGAGGCGATCAAGGGCGCGGAGATGGTGGTGCTGGCGGTGCCGTCGCAGACGCTGCGGGGCAACCTCGCCGAGTGGGTCTCGCACCTGCACGCCGACGCCACGCTGGTCTCACTGATGAAGGGCATCGAGCTCGGCACCACCAAGCGGATGAGCGAGGTGATCGTCGAGACGGCGCAGGTGGCCGCGGACCGGGTGGTGGTCGTCTCCGGCCCCAACCTGGCGCCGGAGATCGCCGCCGAGCAGCCGGCCGCCACGGTGGTCGCCTGCACCGACGTCGACCGGGCCACCCTGGTGCAGCGCTCCATCACCACGCCGTACTTCCGGCCGTACACCAACGACGACGTGATCGGCTGTGAGCTGGGCGGCGCCGTGAAGAACGTGATCGCCCTCGCGTACGGCATCGCCACCGCGATGGGCTTCGGTCACAACACCCGGGCCATGCTTGTCACCCGGGGGCTGGCCGAGACCGCCCGGCTCGGGGTGGCCCTCGGCGCGGACCCGCTCACCTTCGCCGGCCTGGCCGGCATGGGTGACCTGGTCGCCTCCTGTTCGTCGCCGTCGGCGCGCAACCGCACCTTCGGTGAGCACCTGGGCCGGGGCGCCACCCTGGAGGAGGCGCGGGTGGCCACCCGGCAGACCGCCGAGGGGGTCAAGAGTGCCCTGGCCATCCGCGACCTGGCCCGCGCGCACGGCGTGGAGATGCCGATCACCGAGCAGGTCGAGCTGGTCTGTCACGAGGGCGTCGACCCGCGGGTCGCGGTACGCGCCCTGATGAGCCGTACCACGAAACCGGAATGAGCCGATGAGCGAGAACGAGGTACCCCAGCGACTTCCGGCCGACGGTGACGGCACCCGGTGCGTGCGCGCCGGCCTGCCCGCACCGCAACCGGGACAGCCCTTCCTGCCGGGGCCGGTCTTCGCCGCGCCGTACCATCTCGATCCCCGACACGGTCCGGAGGCGGCGCCGAACGGGTACGGACGCCCGGACAACCCCACCCGGCGACTGCTGGAGGCGGCGATCGGCGAGCTGGAGGGCGGCGAGTGCCGGGTCTTCGCCAGCGGCCAGGCGGCCATCACCGGGCTGCTGCTGGGGCTGCTGCGCGCCGGTGACGCGGTGGTGCTGCCCGCCGACGGGTACTTCCCGGTCCGGGCGTTCGCCACCGACACGCTCACCGGCAACGGGGTACGGGTGCTGCTCGCGCCGACCGCCGGGCCGTACCCGTCCTTCGACGGGGTACGCCTGGTGCTTGTGGAGACGCCGGCCAACCCGGGCCTCGACGTGGTGGACCTGCCGGCGCTGGCCGAGCGGGTGCACGCCGCCGGTGCCCTGCTGGCGGTCGACAACACCACCGCGACCCCGCTCGGGCAGCGCCCGTTGGACCTTGGCGCGGATCTGGTGGTCGCCTCCGGCACCAAGGCCCTGACCGGGCACTCCGACCTGCTGCTGGGATACCTGGCCACCCGGTCATCGGAGCTGGTGGAGCGGTTCACCGCCTGGCGGACGAACACCGGGGCGGTGCCCGGGGCGTTCGACGCCTGGCTGGCGCACCGCTCGCTGGCCACCCTCGACCTGCGCCTGGCTCGGCAGAGCGCCAACGCCGAGGCCATCGCCCGGCTGCTGGCCGACCGTGCCGACGTGACCGGGCTGCGCTGGCCGGGCCTGCCGGACGATCCGGCGTACCCGGTCGCCTCGCGTCAGCTGCGCCGGATGCCGGGGGTGCTCTCCTTCGATCTGGGCGACGCCGAACGGGTCGCCCGGTTCCTCGACGCGACCCGGCTGGTCTCGGCGGCCACCTCCTTCGGCGGCCTGCACACCACCGCCGACCGGCGGGCCCAGTGGGGTGACGACACCACGGCGGGCTTCGTGCGGCTCTCCTGCGGCGTGGAGGACACGGTGGACCTGATCGCCGACGTGTCGGCCGCGTTGGATGCCAGCGCCTAGATGATCGCCGTCTCCTCGGCGGTACGGGCCGCCACGGTCCACCGGTTACGCCGGGCCGGTTGTGTCTGGGCCGAGGACGAGGCGCGGCTGCTCGTGGAGGCGGCCGACGACCCGCGGTCGCTCGCGGTCCTGGTCGACCGGCGGGTGGCCGGGGAGCCGCTGGAGTACCTGCTCGGCTGGGCGGAGTTCTGCGGCGAGCGGATCACCGTCGTACCCGGTGTCTTCGTGCCGAGGGCGCGGACCGCGGCGCTCGTCGCGGCGGCCGAGGCGGTGACCGGGCCGGCGGCGAGGGTGGTCGAGCTGTGTTGCGGCTCGGGTGCGCTCACCCGGGCGCTGGCGCGTCGACTCCACGCCCCACGGCTGCTGGCCGCGGTGGACGTGGACCCGGCCGCGGTGGCCTGTGCCCGAGGCAATCTCGCCGAGTTGGCCGTGCCGGTCTACGCCGGTGACCTGTTCGACGCGCTGCCGGCGACCTGGCGCGGCACCCTGGACCTGGTGGTGGCGAACGCGCCGTACGTGCCGACGGCGGCGTTGGACCTGCTGCCGGCCGAGTCGCGCCAGTACGAGGCGTTGGTGGCGCTCGACGGCGGCCCGGACGGGTTGGCGGTGCTGCGCCGGCTCGCCGCCGACGCGACGAGGTGGCTCGCTCCCGGCGGGCACCTGGTGGTGGAGGTCGGCCAGTCGCAGGTCGACCTGCTCGCGACGGTGCTGGCGGAGGCGGGGCTGCTGCCGTCGACGTTCCGCGACGAGTCCCTGGCGGCCACCGCGATGACGGCCCGACGGCCGGTCGGCATGGCGGGGCAGGGGAGCGAGAACTAGCCTCACGTCAGATCGAATCGGGTGGGAGGCGGTTGACCGGTGGCTGACACAACTGTGGTCGTGGGCATCGACAACGGCGGTACGAGCAACAACGCCACGGTGCTCACGCTCGATGGACGCTTCCTGGTCGATCAGCTCGTGGAGACCCCCAGCGAGGTACGCGCCGGCCCGCAGGCCGCCGTCGAGGCGATGGCCCGCTCCTTCGACGGTGTGCTGGCCCTGACCGGGCTGTCCCGCGACCAGGTGCGCGCCGTCGGGCTGGACACGCCCGGTCCGGCCAGCGCCACCGGGGTGATCTCGTCGAAGGGGTCGACGAACTTCTCCCAACCGGCCTGGCGCGGCCACGAC
Source organism: Verrucosispora sp. FIM060022 (assembly GCF_003977705.1). Classification (NCBI taxonomy): domain Bacteria; kingdom Bacillati; phylum Actinomycetota; class Actinomycetes; order Micromonosporales; family Micromonosporaceae; genus Micromonospora; species Verrucosispora sp. FIM060022. The sequence continues at coordinate 181,740 of NZ_RQIV01000003.1, read as the reverse complement.
ATCCGGGGTGCCCTGGAACGCCGGCTCGGGCTGCCGGTGATCTATCACAACGACGGCAACGCCGCCGCGCTCTACGCCCACCACGTCCACTTCGGAGTCGACGCGATGCACCGGTCGTCGGTGTCGGCGATCGTCGGCACCGGGCTGGGCGGTGGTCTGGTCGAGTACGGACGGGTGATCGCCGGCGCGGCGGGGATGGCCGGCGAGCTGGGGCACGTGCACGTCCCGCTGACCGATGTGCTCGCACCGGGTCAGCCGGTGCCGGTCTGCGCCTGCGGCTTCGCCGGGGACGTGGAGTCCATCGCCTCGCTGACCGCGATCGAGCGCAACCTGCTGCCGTATTGGCTCACCCGGTTTCCGGACCATCCGCTGGCCGGTGAGCCGCCGGCCCTGGCGGCGAAGCTGGTGCGCGGTTACGGCGAGCGGGGCGACGAGATGGCCCGGGAAATCTTCGCCCAGCAGGCCAGGGCGCTCGGGGCGTTGTTCACCATCGCGGCCAACTTCACCGATCCGCACGCCTACTTCGTGGGCGGTGGGGTGGTGGAAACCGCCCCCGAGTTCCGTGACTGGTTCCTGGCGACCGTACGCGAGCACACCGTGCTGCGGGACGAGCAGGCCGCGTCGGCCACCTTCGCGCTGGTGCCGGAGCGGGACATGGCCGGCGCTCGGGGAGCCGCCCTCGCCGCCCTGGCGGCGGCCCGTGAACTGCCGGTGCCGCCGCCGCTGGTCGGCCACTGATCGCTCGGGTGGGCTGACCGGGCCGGCGGTGCCCTTACCGGCCCGGTCAGCGGCTATGGGTTCACCCGTGGATCAGCGCTGCGGCGGTGTCTCGGCGAAGGCGGTCCAGGCCGACGGCGCGAAGAACAGCAGCGGGCCGTCCGGGTCCTTGGAATCGCGTACCGCCACCGTGCCGGGTACGACCGCCACCTCCACGCAGGCGCCCTCGTCGCCGCTGTGGCTGCTCTTGCGCCATCCGGCCACCGCCGGGGTGGCGTTGGTCGTCGGTGTCATCGTCTACCGTCCCTTCAGGATCTTGATCAATGCGTCGCGGCTGGCCGACGGGCTGAGCGCGACGGTCCGCAGGTGTTCCATGATCTTGGTGCAGGTTCGCAGGTCACCGGGCCGGTCGAGGACCATCTGCCCGGCGACCGTCTCCACCGAGGCGATGATCGGGTCCTCCGGGTCGGCGAACTCGAGGATGTGCAGCGAGCCCCGCGTGCCCCGGTGGTAACCGGCGGCCAACGGGATCAGCTGCACGGTGATGTTCGGCAGCTCGCTCATCTTGAGCAGGTGCCGCAGTTGGCCCTGCATCGCGGCCTCGTCACCGACCGGGCGCAGGAGCGCGGCCTCGTCGAGGATCGCGTCGAAGATCGGTGGATCGTCACCGGTGAGTCGTTGCTGGCGGTCCAGTCGCAGGTGGACCCGCTCCTCGACGTCGTTGTCGCTGAGCGTGTGCGGGCCGCCCCGCATCACGCCCCGGATGTAGTCGGCGGTCTGCAACAGCCCCGGCACCACCGACGGTTCGAAGTTGGCGATGCCGGTGGCCTCGGCCTCCAACGCGATGAAGTCGATGGTGCGCCGGTCGAGCAGGTACGAATAGGACACCCACCAGCCGGGCTTGCGTGCGTCCTTGGCCAACGCGACAGCCGCCGCGACGTCGTCCGCCCCGACCCCGTAGAGGGTGAGCAGCGCGCGTACGGTCGCCGGGCTGACGAGCGTCTGCGCGTTCTCGTAGCGGGACAGCGTGCTGCGGGTGCTGTTGATCTCGTCGGCTGCGGCCTCCAGGGTGAGGCCGGCGGCCTCACGGTGCTGGCGCAGGGCGATGCCGAGTCGTCGGGCGCGGGCGGTCTTCGGTGCCATGCATCGATGGTCGCATGTATTCGGGATCGTGTACATGAGAAAACGTAAGTGGGAGTTGCATTCACGGCGGTGAAGGTGTCAGGCTGTCATCACGTCCTCACCGCCGGTTGTCGTGGCGACGGTGGCGGTGAGCGACCGGAGGGGATGGGGCGCGCGGCGGTCGGGTTATTCCCCCGTACCCGGCCGCCGCGTGCCGCGCCACGAGCCTTTGAGGCGGCACCGGAGGGAGAGCGACGTGCGCAGATACTGTCCGGCAATCTCGCGGCCGCTACGACGGGCCCGACCGGCGGTGGGCGGCGCGCGGCGATGACCCGATTCCTGGTGGTGCTGACCGACGTGCGCCCCTGCGAGGGCGGTGCTCGCAACGAGCGCCTCGCCCCGGAACGTCGCCGCCAGGTGGTCGGCGCGAGCAGCCGTGAGGCGGCCGAGCGGATCGCGGGCGCGTTCATGGCCCTGGGCATGGTGCGAGCCGGTCGGCAGCGCGTCAAGGTGATCGCGATCGGCCGGCGGCACGCCTTCGGCGAGCGGGAACTGGCCGGCTGACGCACCCGTCTGGTCACGTACGGTATAGGGCTCCTTGACCGATTGCGCCTGCCTTGCGGTCTCGTGGGGTATCGACTTCCCGATCTCGCCACGCACAGTAAGGTCATCCGGGAGAGCGCCAGCAGTGCGTCCCGGAAAGGTGACCGCAGTGACCACCCCAGGCAAGACCCGCGTGGCGATCGTCTTCGGCGGCCGCAGCCCGGAACATGGCATCTCCTGTGTGAGCGCCGGCAGCGTGCTCGGCGCGCTCGACCCCGACGAGTTCGAGGTGGTGCCGGTCGGCATCACCCGGGCGGGTCAGTGGGTGCTGACCAGCGGCGACCCGACCGAGTTGGCGATCAACTCGCGCCGGCTGCCGGAGATCACCGCCGAGTCGGGGGCCGACATCGTGCTGCGAGCCGACCCGACCGGCAGCGGCCTGCTGGTGCTCGACCCCACCGAAGGGCCTCGGGCACTGGCCAATGTGGACGTGGTCTTCCCGGTGCTGCACGGCGCCTACGGCGAGGACGGCACCATCCAGGGCATGCTGGAGATGGCGGGCATCCCGTACGTGGGGGCGAAGGTGTTCGCCTCGGCCGCCGCGATGGACAAGGAATTCACCAAGAAGATCTGCGCCGCCGAGGGCATCCCGATCGGCCCGTACGCCGTGCTGCGTAGTGGCATGACGTTGAGCGAGGAGGACAAGCAGCGCCTCGGCCTGCCGGTCTTCGTCAAGCCCTCGCGGGCCGGATCGTCGTTCGGCGTCAGCAAGGTCAGCGACTGGGCCGACCTGGAGGCCGCGATCGCCATCGCCCGGGAGATCGACAGCAAGGTGCTGGTCGAGGGCGCGATCGTCGGCCGGGAAATCGAGTGCGGCGTGCTGGAGGGCGAGGCCGGCGGCACGCCCGAGGCGTCCGTGCTGGCCGAGGTGCGGGTGGTCGGCGACTACGACTTCTACGACTTCGAGGCCAAGTACATCGACGCGGAGTCGGCCTGCGAGTACGACGTCCCGGCCGACCTGCCCGAGCGGGTCGCCCGGCAGGTGCGCGACTACGCCGTACGGGCCTTCACCGCGCTGGACTGCGCCGGACTGGCCCGGGCCGACTTCTTCGTCACCCCGGAACTGGACATCTACCTCAACGAGATCAACACGATGCCGGGCTTCACCCCGACGTCGATGTTCCCCCGGATGTGGGCGGCCTCAGGGCTGGAGTACCCGAAGCTTGTCGACCGGCTCATCCGTACCGCCCTGACCCGGGGCACCGGCCACTACTGACCGGCCTGGCCCGGCCGACGCCGACTGCGGGCGGCCGGGTCAGGAGGTGCAGCCGGACGGGACCGGGCCCGCCGAGGGGACCGAGGCGACGACCGTGCTGGCGATCGGGGCGGCCCACTGCAACGCCTCGCCGTAGAAGTGCGGCACGCGTACGGTCACCGCGGTTTCCCGGTCGAGCGTGGTCAGCACCGTGGCGTCCGCTTCCTCCACCCCGTGCCAGCACACCGCGTTGACCAGGTAGATGTGGTCGGTGGGCGCCACCTCGGGCTCGGTCCCGCCGCAGGCCACCGTCAGGGCCGGATCGCCGTACGCGGCGTTCTGCTCCGGCCCGGCGCTTACCGGCCGCTGCGGCAGGTCGCGGATCGAGGCGGGCAGCTGCGACAGCAGGGCGCGGCAGACGGTCGCCGGCCGCTCGGCCAGTGCCGGGGCGGCCATCTCGACCGGCGCGGTGGACTGCGGTCGGGCCGCGCTCGGCGAGGGATCCGGGGTGGCGGTCGAGCTGTCCGGGGCGAGGTTGACGAAGGCCAGGGTGCCTACCAGGAGAGCCACCGGCAGCGCCACGGCCGTGGCGACCAGCGCGGCGGTGCGGTTGGTCCGGTCGGCTGCCGGTGCGGCGTCCTTCGCACGCCGGGTCTCGCCGGGGGATTCGGAAATCCTGGACACTTACAACCGCACCACCGAACACGTGAGGGTGCGGGTGATGCCGGGCACCATCTGCACGTTGCTGACGATGAGTTTGCCGAGCTCGTCGACGGTGTTCGCCTCGGTGAGCACGACCACGTCGTACGGCCCGGTCACCGCGTCGACCCGGACCACGCCGGGGAGATCCGCGATGAGACCGGCCACGTCACGCGCCCGGCCGACCTCTGTCTGGATGAGGATGTACGCCTGTACCACGACTCGACCTCCCTCCGTCGCCGCCTGCCAGACGGCCTGAAGGGAGAAAGTACCTTACGGACCAGGTGTGATCCCTATCGGTGGTCAAGGAGAAGCGGTGAGCGAGCGGGGCGACAGCGGCGGTGTGGGCGTCGCACAGGTCGGGGAGTTCGGCCTGATCGACCGGGTCACCGCCCGGTTGTCGTACGGATCGACGGTGCTGCTCGGCCCCGGCGACGACGCGGCGGTGGTCACCGCGCCGGACGCCCGGGTGGTCGCCTCGACCGACGTGCTGGTGGACGGGCGGCACTTCCGCCGGGACTGGGCCGGGGCGCACGACATCGGCCGTCGGGCGGCGGCGGCGAACCTCGCCGACGTGGTGGCCATGGGTGCCGAGCCGACGGCCCTGCTGGTGGCGCTCTGCGTGCCGGCTGACGTGGAGACCGGCTGGGTCGAGCAGCTCGCCGACGGGCTCGGTGCCGAGGCGGCGAGCGTGGGCGCCAGCGTGGTCGGCGGCGACATGTCGGCCAGCCCCACCTTGACCATCGCGGTCACCGCGCTGGGCGACCTGGCCGGCCGGTCGCCGGTCACCCGGGCCGGTGCCCGACCGGGCGACCTGGTGGCCTTGGCCGGGCGCACCGGTTACGCGGCGGCCGGGTTCACCGTGCTGTCCCGCGGCTTCCGGACGCCCCGCCTGCTGGTCGAGGCGTACCGGCGGCCGGAGGTGCCCTACGCCGCCGGTCCGGCGGCCGCCCGGCTCGGCGCCACCGCCATGATCGATGTCTCGGACGGGTTGCTCGCCGACCTGGGGCACGTGGCGAAGGCCAGCGGGGTCGCCATCGACCTGCGGCGGGACGCCTTCGAGGTGCCACCGCAGATGCGCGACGCGGCGCAGGCGCTCGGCGTCGACCCGTACGCCTGGCTGCTGGCCGGTGGCGACGACCATGCGCTGGTCGCGACCTTCCCGTCTCAGACGGTGCTGCCTGACGGGTGGCGCGAGGTCGGCCGGGTCGCCGAGGGCCGGGGCGTGACGGTGGACGGCGCGCCGTTCGACGGCCCGACCGGCTGGGACCATTTCCGCTGAGTGAGCGGGCTGAGTGAGTGGTCGGTCACTGCCGCAGGCTGTCGGCCCAGGTCGGCGGCGGTGACGGGTCGCTGCGGTCGTACGCTTCACTGGTGCACGAAATCGAGATCCACGTGGTGCCGTTCGACTCTCCGGTGGCACAGCGGCTGATCACCTCCGCGCTTGCCGACCTCGGCGCCCGGTACGGCGGTGACGGCGACGAGACGCCTGTCGACGCGCGTGAGTTCACCCCGCCGCACGGCACCTTCCTCGTCGCCCACCTCGACGGGCAGCCGGTCGGCTGCGGTGGCTGGCGCAGCCACGGCACCGACGGCGAGACCGCCGAGTTGAAGCGGATGTACACCGCACCGCAGGCCCGTGGCCGCGGCGTGGCCCGCACGGTGCTCGCGGCCGTCGAACGCTCCGCCCGCGAGCAGGGCCGCAAGCGGCTCATCCTGGAGTGCGGCGACCGGCAGCCCGAGGCGATCGCGATGTACACCTCGGCCGGCTACGAGCGCATCCCCAACTTCGGCTACTACGCCGACGAGCCCGGCTGCCTCTCCTTCGGCCGCACCCTCTGAGGTGAAAGGAAGGGCACCTTCTTAACGCCTGCGGTAGAGGAAGGGCCCCTTGTTAACAGCCGCTCCGGCGGGCGGCGGCGGACATGCGGACACGACGATGCCGGCGGGCCACCGAGGGCCCGCCGGCATCACAGATCGTGGGTGTTACCGCGTCAGGCGCGGGTGACCTTGCCCGCCTTGATGCAGGACGTGCAGACCTTGAGCTTCTTGGTCGTGCCGCCACCGGCCGGGGTACGCACCGACTGGATGTTCGGGTTCCAGCGGCGGTTGGTCCGCCGGTGCGAGTGGGACACGTTGTGGCCGAAGCCCGGTCCCTTGCCACAGACGTCGCACACGCTAGCCACGGGATACTCCTGGGATTGAAACGTTCATGAGGTCGCCGCCAGGCGCAGCCCGGGCAACCTGGCCAGGTTACCCGATGGTGGAAGGCCCCGCCCAACCGGGCTCGGCATCAGCGGTCACGCCCCGCCGCGGGGGTCACCGCCACCGGGCAGGGGCGAGAAAACGGACGATGCCCGGCGCCTGCCGGACACGCCCGGCCTTGCAGCGACTGTCAGCGTACGCCAGTAGGCTTCCCAGCGTGCTGGACACCCTCGATGCCGCCGCCGTGCGCCGCTGGTGCGCCAGCGGGCTGGCCGCGTTGCAGCGGCACCAGGGGGAGATCGACGAGCTCAACGTCTATCCGGTGCCCGACGGCGACACCGGCACCAACCTGGTGCTGACCCTCACCTCGGCGCAGCAGGCGCTGGCGATGGACCTCGACACCGTCGCCGACGGCGCCGCCACCCCGCACGGGCACGCGCTGCGGCTGATGGCCCGGGGTGCCTTGCTCGGCGCCCGGGGCAACTCCGGCGTCATCCTGTCGCAGATCCTGCGCGGCTTCGCCGACGCGCTGGCCACCACCCCGACGGTCGGGGGCCCGGAGCTGGCCGCCGCGCTGCGTGCCGCGACCGGCGCGGCCTACGCGGCGGTGGCCCGCCCGGTGGAGGGCACCGTGCTGACCGTGGTCTCCGCCGCCGCCGGCGCGGCCGAGCAGGCCGACAGCGAGCAGTTGCGGGTCGTCGCCCGGGAGGCGGCCGGAGCCGCGGCGCAGGCGCTGGCCCGTACGCCCGAGCAGTTGCCGGCGCTGGCCCGCGCCGGCGTGGTCGACGCCGGTGGGCGAGGGCTGTGCCTGCTGCTGGACGCCCTGGTCGAGGTGATCACCGGGGAGAGTCCGGAGCGACCCGCGCCGGCGCCCACCGCCGCCCGCAACGCGCCGCCGCCGGCCACCGCCGCCCGGGAGACCGGTTCCCCGGAGTACGCCTACGAGGTGCAGTTCCTGCTCGACGCCGAGCCCGAGGCGGTCAGCCGGATGCGCGACACGCTTGACGCCCTCGGTGACTCCCTGGTGGTGGTCGGCGACGAGGACACCTGGCAGGTGCACGTGCACGTCAACGACGTCGGGGCGGCGATCGAGGCGGGCGTGGTGGCCGGCCGCCCGTACCAGATCTCGGTGACCCGCTTCGCCGACCAGCGCCCGCCCGCCCCCGCACCGGTGTCCGACGGCCGGGCCGCCGTGGTGGTCGCCGCCGGTGCCGGGATCGCCGAGCTGCTCGCCGGGGAGGGCGCGGTCGTGGTGCCCGGCAACCCCTCCACGAGGGAACTGCTGGAGGCGGTGCTCGGCACCGGGGCGGCCCAGGTGGTGGTGCTGCCCAACGATCCGGACGCGCAGGCGGTGGCGAACCAGGTCGCCGAGGAGGCGCACCGGGCGGGCGTCAAGGTCAGCGTGGTGCCCACCCGGTCACCGGTGCAGGCGTTGGCCGCCCTCGCCGTACGCGATCCACGCCGCCACTTCGAGGACGACGTGATCGCGATGGCCGAGGCCGCCGGGGCCTGCCGGTACGCCGAGGTCTGTCACGCCGGGCGGGACGCGCTCACGGTCGCCGGCCCCTGCCGCACCGGCGACGTGCTCGCCCTGGTCGAGGGGGAGGTGCACCTGATCGGCACCGACCTGATCGACACCTGCGTCGCCCTGGTCGACGGGATGCTGGGTGGCGGCGGTGAAATGGTCACCCTGCTCGTCGGCGCGGACGCGCCGGACGGGCTGACCGACGCGGTGTGCACGCACATCACGCGACGCTGGCCGTTCGTCGAGGTGCAGACGTATCCGGGTGGGCAGCCACGCTATCCGTTGCTGGTGGGTGTCGAATGACCGCAGAGGCGTCGACCCTGGACACGCCGCTGAAGAAGCTGGTCGGCGAGAAGACCGCCAAGGCCCTCGCCGGCCACCTCGACCTGCACACCGCCGGTGACCTGATCTACCACTTCCCGCGCCGCTACGACGAGCGGGGCGAGCACACCGACATCCGGGCGCTCGACGTCGGCGAGCAGGTCACCGTGCTGGCTCAGGTGCAGCGCACCGCCGTACGCCCGATGCGGCAGCGCCGGGGCAACCTGCTGGAGGTCACCGTCGGTGACGGCTCGGGTGGCACCCTCACCCTCACCTTCTTCGGCAACCAGGCGTGGCGCGAGCGGGAACTGCGGCCCGGCCGGTGGGGACTGTTCGCCGGCAAGGTCACCGACTTCCGGGGCAAACGGCAGCTCAACGGGCCGGAGTACGTCCTGCTCGGCGACCAGACCGACGGCGAGGCGGCGGCCACCGAACAGATCGAGGAGTTCGCCGGGGCACTCATCCCGGTCTACCCGGCTGCCGCTGCCGTACCGACCTGGGTGATCGCCCGCTGCGTCCGGGTGGTGCTGGACACCGTGGCACCGCCGGAGGACCCGCTGCCCGCGGGCGTACGGGCCAGCCGGAACCTGGTCGGGCTGGGTGGCGCGCTGCGGGAGATCCACCGGCCGTCCAGCCGCGAGGAGCTGTACCGGGCCCGTCGACGGTTGAAGTGGGACGAGGCGTTCGCCGTGCAGCTGACCCTGGTCCGGCGTAAGCACCAGGCCGCCGCCTCACCCGCGAGGGCCCGGCCGGCTCGTGCGGGTGGCCTGCTCGACGCCTTCGACGCCCGGCTGCCGTACGAGCTGACCGGTGGTCAGCGCGACGTGGGTGCGGAGATCGCCGCCGACCTGGCCCGCGGCCATCCGATGCACCGGCTGTTGCAGGGCGAGGTCGGCTCCGGCAAGACCGTGGTGGCGCTGCGCGCCATGCTCCAGGTGGTCGACGCGGGCGGGCAGGCCGCGCTGCTCGCCCCGACCGAGGTGCTCGCCGCCCAGCACTACCGAGGCATGCTCGACCTGCTCGGCCCGCTCGCCCAGGCCGGTGAGCTGGGCGCCGCCGAGCACGCCACCCGGGTCGAGCTGGTCACCGGCTCACTCGGCGCGGCAGCCCGACGGCGGGCGCTGGCCGAGGTCGCCAGCGGCGCCGCCGGCATCGTGCTGGGCACCCACGCCCTGCTGTACGAGGGCGTCGACTTCGCCGACCTCGGTCTGGTGGTGGTCGACGAGCAGCACCGGTTCGGGGTGGAGCAGCGCGACGCGTTGCGGGCCAAGGCGGAACAGCCCCCGCACGTGCTGGTCATGACCGCCACGCCGATCCCTCGGACGGTCGCCATGACGGTCTACGGCGACCTGGAGATCTCCACCCTCTCGCAGCTGCCCCGGGGCCGGTCACCGATCGCCTCGCACGTGGTGCCGGCCGCCGAGAAACCGGCCTTCCTGGACCGGGCCTGGCGTCGGTTGCGCGAGGAGGTCGCCAACGGCCATCAGGCGTACGTGGTCTGCCCGCGCATCGGTGACTCCACCACCGGCGCCGAGGAGGAACCACCGGCGGTGGACGACACCGGTCGACGCCCACCGCTGGCGGTGACCGAGGTCGCGCCGTTGCTGGCCGACGGGCCCCTGCACGGGCTGCGCATCGGCGTGCTGCACGGCCGGCTGCCCGCCGACGAGAAGGACGCGGTGATGCGCTCCTTCGCCAACGGTGAGCTGGACGTCCTGGTGGCCACCACGGTGGTCGAGGTCGGTGTGGACGTACCCAACGCGACAATGATGGTGGTGCTGGACGCCGACCGGTTCGGCGTCTCCCAGCTGCACCAACTGCGCGGACGGGTGGGCCGGGGCAGCGCCCCCGGGCTCTGCCTGCTGGTCACCGAGGCGACCGAGGGCACCAGCGCCCGGGAGCGGCTGGACGCGGTCGCCTCCACCACAGACGGCTTCAAGCTCGCCGAACTGGATCTGGAGCAGCGGCGTGAAGGCGACGTGCTGGGTGCCGCCCAGTCCGGCCGGCGCTCCCACCTGCGGCTGCTGTCGTTGCTGCGGGACGCCGACCTGATCCGCGACGCGCGGGCGGAGGCGATCACGCTGGTCGAGGAGGACCCGGACCTGACCCGCCAGCCGGCGCTGGCCGCCTCGGTCGCGGCCCTGGTCGACGCCGACCGCGCCGAATACCTCGAAAAGGGCTGACCCCGCCTCGCGCTTTGTCACCGCCGCGTTCACCATGATCGCGCTCGATTCGAGATCGAGTGGCTTCGGCGTCGGGTGATCGCGCTCGATCCGGGATCGAGTGGCTTTGGCGTCGCTCGGAGGGCACTCAATCCCGGATCGAGCGACTGCCGCCACGGGGCGGGAACGCCGAAGGCGCGTCGACGTGTGGTCGACGCGCCTTCGGGTCAGGTGTTGCGGGGTGTCCTCAGTGCGGCGAGGGCACCCTCAGGGGCGGCTCAGGCGGTGAAGTGGATCCGCCGCCGCCGGGCCATGACGAACAGCACCGCGCCCACCGCCAGCAGGACGATGGCGCCTGCGGCGATGCCACCGGCCGCGACACCGGTCACCGGCAGGCCGGGCGGCTCCTCGCCGCCTCCGCCTCCGCCGCAGCCCTCGGGGGCGTAGACGACCTCGAGCTCCAGGTCCAGCTCCGGCAGGGCGACAAGCGCCGCCTCGTCGTCGCCGGCCGGGAAGGTGACGGACTCCGACGAGCCCGGCTTGACCGTACGGCTCTCGGTCTTGTCGCCGTAGGTGAAGTCCACCTTGACCGGTTGGGCACCTTCCGGGTTCGACGCGGTCAGCGCGAAGGTCTCGCAGGTGGCGTCGGCGGTGATCGTCGGCAGCGGGCAGTCCTCCGGGCGCTCCCACTCGTAGGTGCCGTTGTCGATCACCTCGCCGTCGACCAGCACCTCGATCGCGCCGGCGTGCTCGGCGGGCACCACGGTCTCGTTGTTCGCCTTGCCCGGCTCGACGGTGACCTTCTCAGAGAAGCCGTTCTCGCCCCGGACCTCGAACTCGACCGGGTACTTGGAGATCGAGCCGTCGTTGCTCAGCGAGACGGTGACGGTGCCGTCGCAGGCGGAGGCGAAGGTGGACGCCGGGGTGGTGCAGTTCTTCTTGCCGCCGTTGTACCAGCCCTGCGGGCCGGTCGAGCGGTTGCCGGGAGCACCCCGGTCGCCGAGCTTCTTGGAGCCGTAGCGGGGGCCGTTCTCCACAAGCGGGTCGATGACCTCGTCGACCCCGCCCCAGATCAGGTCGACCTGGGTGTGGCAGTCCGGGACGTCGACCTTCAGCTCGATCTCGGTCTGGGTGCCGCCGAGGAAGTCGCTGTCCGGCGTGCCGTAGACGTACTGCGGGGTGGCGAACTGCGGGCGCGGCGCAAAGTACGACACCAGGGTGAAGTACTGCTTCTCCTCGCCGCACAGCGGCAGGTCACCCGCCAGCTTGACGGTCGCGGTGCCCTTCGGGCCGTCGAAGGTGTGGCTGTACTTGGCGTCGCTGGCGTCGACGCACTTCGGTGCCGGCGCACACGTGCCGTCGGCGCCGAGCTCGATGGTCTTGTGGTCCTTCGACGTCGGAGGCTTCTTGCGCTGCGAGTCGCCCTTCTGGAACCAGGCGGCCTCCACAGTCAGCGTGGCGCGCTGGGTGTCGCCGGGAACCCGCTGGACCCCCTGGACCTGGCCGGCCTTCGGAATCGGGGTGCCCTTGAGCTCGGCGGTGGCATCGGTGCCCTCAGCCACGAGCAGGACCGGGGTCGCCGGATCGGCCGTGACACCCGTGATGGTGGCGGTCTTGCCGCGCTCGCTGTTGACCACCGTCCACGTGATCACCCGCTCGCCGGTGAGCCGGTCACAGTCGACGGTGCCGGTGATCGTGGTGTGGTGGGCGCTGGCCGGAGTGGCCGCCACCACCGCTGCGCCGGTCGAGCCGATGACGGCGGCTGCCAGGACAGCCAGCGGTCGCCGTAGCGACAGCTTGGGTCGGAACACGCGTACTCCCGGGGTGAAGAAGCGTCAGGGGCGGCGCGGGAGGAACGGACGGCGTCGGCGGAGCTGTGCCGCGCCGGAGAGGGTGCCTCCCGTGCGGTGATCCGGCATCGATGAGCCGGTTATCGGGCAGACCCTAGCGAGATCGTCGATATCGAGACAGCCCTCAGCGAGCACTAAGGATGATGTGATGAACATGAAATAGTTGCTCTACGTAGAGTGATGCGCCTGAGGCGGCCTGCATCGGATGGGATCGATCTGGGCGACTTCAGGCGGTGTGGTTCGTTGCGGGGGTCACCCGGAGGTCGCGTAGCGTCGGCGCCATGAGCAGAAGCAGGCTCGACGGTGTGCGCGGGTGTGGGGTCGGCCCTTACGGCATGGTCGGGAGGGGGCGATGACCCGGATCGTGGCGGGCAGCCTCGGTGGTCGGCGCATCGCCGTACCGCCGGGTTCCGGCACCCGACCCACCGCCGATCGCGTACGCGAAGCGCTTTTCAGTTCCGTGCAGGCGGAACTCGACCTGGTCGGGGCGCGCTTCGCCGACCTGTACGCGGGCTCGGGCGCGGTCGGCCTCGAAGCGCTGTCCCGTGGGGCCGGGCACGTGCTGCTCGTCGAATCCGACGCCCGGGCGGCCCGGGTGATCCGGGAGAACATGGCCATCCTGCGGGCGGCACCCGCCGCACGGCTGGTCACCGGGAAGGTCAGCACCGTGCTGGCGGCCGGCCCGGACGGCGAGCCGTACGACGTCGTCTTCGCCGACCCGCCGTACTCGCTGTCGGACGACGGGGTGCGTGCCATGCTCACCGCCTTGGTCGACGGTGGCTGGTTGGCCCAGGACGCCATGGTGGTGGTGGAACGATCCACCCGCAGCGGGCCGGTCGACTGGGTGGAAGGGATCACTGGCCAGCGCAGTCGTCGTTACGGCGAGACCACGCTTTGGTACGGTCGCCGATCATGAGACGTGCGGTGTGCCCCGGCTCGTTCGATCCGGTCACCAACGGTCACCTCGACATCGTCGGCCGGGCCAGCCGGCTGTTCGACGAGGTGATCGTCGGCGTACTGATCAACCAGTCGAAGACCGGACTGTTCACCGTCGAGGAGCGGATAGCCATGCTCCGCGAGGTGACCGCCTCCTATGACAACGTCCGGGTGGAGTCCTTCCGCGGGCTGCTGGTGGACTTCTGCCGAGCCCAGCAGGCAAGTGTGCTGATCAAGGGCATCCGAGCGGTCAGCGACTTCGACTACGAGTTGCAGATGGCGCAGATGAACATCGGCCTGGCCGGCGTCGAAACCCTGTTCATGCCCACCAACCCCCTCTACTCCTTCCTCTCCTCCAGCCTCGTCAAGGACGTGGCCAAATGGGGCGGCGACGTAACCCCCCACGTCCCCGACATAGTCCGCGAAGCCCTCAAAACCCGCCTGACCCCCCCACCCCCGGCCTAACCCCTTCCTTCCCCCTTTCCTCCCTCACCCTCCTCTTCCCGTCGATCTTGCACTTGTGGTCGGGGATATGCCCCGTGTGCGGCTTTTGTGGGGACGAGAAGTGCAAGATCGCGGGGACAAAGGGGGGCGGGGGGGCAAGGGGTGGGCGACGCGCCGGGGGGAGGGGTGGCGGTTGGGTGGGGTGGGGGACGACATCATTGGGTGAGGCGGGAGACTGGCTTCAGCCCGCATGATGTAGGTCGGTCTGACCAACGACAGGAGTGAGGTGCCGGTGGACCCGCTCGACCGCATCGAGGAACTGATTGCCATGGTGGAGCAGGCGCGCTCCGTCCCGATGTCGCGCAACAACTGCATGGTCGATCGGGGCGAGATGATCGGTGCTCTCGACGAGTTGCGCGCCGAACTGCCGGCAGACCTACGCCGGGCCGCGGCACTCCTCGAGGAGCGCGACAAGATCATGGAGGCCGGCAAGCGGGAGGCCGACCGGATCATCAGTGAGGGTGAGGCGGAGCACGCCCGCCTGGTCTCGGTGAACGAGATCACCGTCTCCGCCGAGCACGAGGGCGCCCGGATCATCGCCGAGGCCCGCGCCGAGGCGCAGCGCCTCCGCGAGGAGGTCGACGACTACGTCGACACCGCGCTGGCCAACTTCGAGCAGTTCCTCACCCGGGCACTGGCCTCCATCGAGCGCGGGCGGGACAAGATGCACGCGCTGCGGGAGATCGGCACCTTCGGTGGCGAGGAGACGGAGCGGCCGCTACCGTTCTGAGCGGCGCGACCGCATCGGTGCCGCGATCCTCCAGCCACCGACCAGAGCCGGCGACCGTCCGGAAACCGGCGACCGTCCGGAAACCGGCAGTCGACCGGAGCCCGACGGCCGTCCGGAAACCGGCGGCCGGCCCGCCACCCGCATCCGCCCCGCCGCCAGCGGTGGGGCCGCCCCCGGTTCGACGTTCGAGTGCCCGTCCAGGTAACCTCGTTTGTCGGCCTCTCACCGGCCGGAGTCTGACTATGCCCAAACACTCGCCTTCTCCACTCGACCCCAGGTCGCCGCTGGTCCTCGACACGAGGGAGCTGCCGCGCCGACCTGGTGCGTTGCGTACCGTCGAACGGGTGGTTCAGGCACCGTCGGACCTCGGCGTGGAGTTGATCGGCGTGCCGGAGGGCGCGGACCTCGACCTCGATCTGCGGATGGAGTCGGTGTCCGAGGGCGTGCTCGTGTCGGGGACCGTCAGCGGTCCGATCCGGGGCGAGTGCGGTCGCTGCCTACGCGAGATCGACGACTCGGTGACGGTGACGATCCAGGAGCTGTACGCGTACGAGAACAGCACCACGGACGCCACCACCGAAGAGGACGAAGTCGGTCGATTGCAGGGTGACCTGATCGACCTGGAACCGGCGCTGCGGGATGCGGTGGTGCTCGCACTGCCGACCAACCCGCTCTGCCGCCAGGACTGCCCGGGACTGTGCTCCGAGTGTGGGGTGCACTGGGACGATCTGCCGGCGGACCACAGCCACCAGCAGGTCGACCCGCGTTGGGCGGGCCTGTCGCAACTGACCCGTACAGAGGAGTAAGAACCGTGGCCGTCCCCAAGCGCAAGATGTCGCGCAGCAACACCCGGTCCCGCCGGGCGAACTGGAAGGCCGCGGCGGTCGCGACCGTGGCCTGCCCGCAGTGCAAGTCCCCCAAGCTGCCGCACGCCGCCTGCTCCGTCTGCGGCACCTACAACGGCCGCCAGGTCCTCGAGGTCTGACCCGGACGCCGCGTGACGTCTCCGACCACAGGTCGGGCGACGCGCATACCCCGGCGATCGCCTGCTGCTCCCGCCGACGCCGGCCGGCTCTCCCCGGCCGGCGTCGTCACGGAGCCGGGAACCGCACGGATCGCCGTTGACCTCCTCGGCGGGGACGACGCTCCCGACGTGGTGGTGGACGGCGCTCTACGGGCGGTGCGCGCCGACCCTGATCTGCACCTCCTGCTCGTCGGCCCGACCAGGGCCGCCGGTGCGCTTGTCGACGCCCTCGACCCGGCCCAACGTGCCCGGTTGACGCTGCGACCTGCGCGCACCGCCGTCGAAACGGCCGACGATCTCACTGCGGCCCGCGCCGAGAACACGGTCCGGGCGGCCGTCGCCGCGATCCGCGCCGGCCAGGCCGACGCGCTGGTCTCCGCCGGGTCCACCGGCGCCACCGTGACCGCTGCCGCCCTCGGCCTCGGCCGCTGGCCGCAGATCCGACGGCCGGCCCTGGCCGCCACCCTGCCCGGCGTCTCCGGACCGGTCGTCCTGCTCGACGTCGGCGGCTCCATGGAGCCGAGTCCGGCGACCCTGGCCCGGCACGCCGTGCTCGGCGCCGCGTACGCCGCCATCGCCCACGGTCTCGACGCCCCCCGGGTGGGGCTGCTCTCCGTGGGCACCGAACCGGGCAAGGGTGACCGGCCCCGACGCCTCGCCGACCCGATGTTGCGCGCTACGGAACTGCCCGGTGACGCTCGGTACGTGGGCCTGGTCGAGGGGTACGACGTCTGCCTCGGCACGCGCGCCGATGTGGTGGTCACCGACGGGTTCACCGGTAACGTGCTGCTCAAGGCGATCGAGGGCGCGTACGCCATGGCGGGCGGACCACCGCCCGACGGGGGCGCGCCGCGGGCAGCCGCGCTGCTCGGGGTGGCGGGCACCGTGGTGGTCTGTCACGGCGCCGCTCGCCCGGCCGACATCGCTTCCGGCATCGCGCTGGCTGCTCACCTCTGGCGGCGAGCTGCCACCGACCGGGTCGCCGCGCTGCTTGCCACCGACCGCACCGATCGCACGACCGACACTGAGGTACGCACATCATGAGCATCGACAAGCGACGGCGGCCCTCCATCGGCCACCTCGAGGCAGCCTTCGGCGTGTCAATGGACCCGGAGTTGCTGGAGCGGGCCCTGACCCACCGCTCGTACGCGTACGAGAACGGCGGCCTGCCGACCAACGAGCGGCTGGAGTTCCTCGGCGACTCGGTGCTCGGCGTGGTGATCACCACCGCGCTCTTCCACAACCACCCGGACCTGCCCGAGGGGCAACTGGCCAAGCTGCGGGCCAGCGTGGTCAACATGCGCGCGCTGGCCGACGTGGCGCGCGGGCTGGGCCCGGACGGGCTCGGCCCCTACCTGCTGCTGGGCAAGGGTGAGGAAACCACCGGCGGTCGGGACAAGGCGAGCATCCTCGCCGACACCCTGGAGGCGCTGCTCGGCGCGATCTACCTCCAGTACGGGCTGGACACCGCCGCCGAGGTCATCCACCGGCTGTTCGACCCGTTGATGGCCGAGTCGGCCGGTCGGGGTGCCGCCCTGGACTGGAAGACCAGCCTCCAGGAGTTGACCGCGGCGCTGGGTCTCGGTGTGCCGGAGTACCGGATCGAGGGTGCCGGACCGGACCATCTGAAGACCTTCACCGCCTGGGTGGTGGTCGCCGGCAACCGGTACGGCGGTGCCGACGGGCGCAGCAAGAAGGAGGCCGAGCAGCGGGCTGCGGAGTCGGCCTGGCGGACCCTGAACGCGCAGGCCGAAGCCGATGCCGAAGCCGACCGGGCCGAGCCGGCGACGGTCGATGAGCCGTCCGTCGCCGCGGTGACCGTCGAGCCGGCGGAGGTCGCGGCCGACGACGGGCGGGCTGTCGTGGACGCCGGTCAGCCGCAGGTGCAGGCACCCCGTGCCTGAGCTGCCCGAGGTGGAGACCGTCCGGCAGGGGCTGGCGCGTTGGGTCACCGGCCGACGGATCGAGTCCGTCGAGGTACGCCACCCGCGTGCGGTGCGTCGACACGTGGCCGGTGGCGCCCACTTCGCCGACGTGCTGGCCGGTCGGACCGTGCTCGACGTGTGCCGGCGCGGCAAATATCTCTGGCTGCCGCTGGACAGCGGTGACGCGGTGATCGGGCATCTCGGGATGTCCGGGCAGCTGTTGCTGCAACCGGCCGCCGCCCCGGAGGAGCCGCACCTGCGGGTCCGCTTCCGGTTCACCGACGACGGTCCCGAACTGCGCTTCGTCGACCAGCGTACGTTCGGTGGGCTCTCGGTCAGCGAGGGCGGCGCGACGCTGCCCGCGGAGATCGCCCACATCGCCCGGGATCCGCTGGATCCGCAGTTCTCCGACGCGGACTTCGTCACCGCGATGCGCCGCCGCCGTACCGAGGTCAAGCGTGCGCTGCTCGACCAGACGTTGATCTCCGGGGTGGGCAACATCTACGCCGACGAGGCGCTGTGGCGGGCCGGACTGCACGGCACCCGACCGACCGACGCGTTGACCGGCCCGGCCGTACGGCGGTTGCTCGGCCACGTACGCGACGTGCTGACCGAGGCGATCACGGCGGGCGGCACCAGCTTCGACGCGCTGTACGTCAACGTCAACGGGGAGAGCGGTTACTTCGACCGGTCGCTGAACGTCTACGGCCGTGAGGGGCAGCCCTGTCGGCGCTGCGGCGCGCCGATCCGTCGGGAGGCCTTCATGAACCGGTCGTCGTACAGCTGCCCGCGCTGCCAGCCCCGTCCCCGCGCCACGCTGCGCGGCTGACGGCGATCACGGTACGGGGCAGGGCAGCCGCCAGGCGTCCAGGCTGCGGTGCTTGCGGATGGAGGCGAGCCCGTAGCCGACGCTTGTGACACAGAAGTCGGTGAGCCCGCCGGTGTACTCGACGTGGAACACCGGCTTGCCGGCGTCGACGAACGGCAGCAGCTTGTCGCACCGTTTGAGCCGTACGCACTCCTCGTCGACCGCGAAGTCGAAGTCCGGCGCCAGCGCGGCGACCTGCCCGAGGTTGCCCCGCAGCCCGGGAGACAGATCCAGCGAACGGGCCAACGCCGCGACCCGACGGTTGAACTGCAACTGGTCGTCGAAATCCAGCCGGAAGCCGGGGGAGTGGGTGTAGCCATCGGCGTCGGCGAGCAGCACCGCGCCGAAGCCCTTGCCGCGGCAGAGCCGGAACCGGTCGGCCAGCACCGGCCGCAGGGCGTCCCATCGGCGTACGTCCAGCCAGGTACGGCCGGAGGGGGTGGCTGTCGCGCCGCGGACCTGCGGCGGGAACCGGGTCGCGTCCGGATCGTCCGGATGCACCGTGCCGACGTGCACCTGGCAGACCAGGCGACGGTGACGGGCCCGCAGGTCGGCGGTCTGCGCCGCGGTGGTGCTGACCGGATCGAGGACGAACACGTCCGCCTCGACCGTCACGTCGAGCACGCCGTCGAGTTGCCACTGCCAACGCCACAGCCGGGCCGAGGCGGACGGCCAACTCGTCGGTGCGCCGGGCGGGGTGAGATCCGGCCGGCAGGCGGCCAGTGACACGAGCACGGTGCAGGCCAGGCCGGCGCGCATCGCCCGTCGTACCTGTGCCCCGCCCAGCCCGATCCGCATCGCCAGCTCCGCAGGTTGCGCCGGCGGCGGGACGCCGCCCGAGCCGGTACGCCGTCGGCGTACCTCACCCACTCAAACGAGCGCAGACCCGACAAGGATTCGCGGCTGGACGTGGCGCGGCACCGGAACGCGACGAGTTCCGGTGCCGCGCCCGCCGCACTCAGCGTGGCGCGGCGAAGACCTGCGTCCAGTACGGTCCGTTGCTGCTCGCCACGCCGACGCCGATCTCGGTGAAGGCGCAGTTCAGGATGTTCGCCCGGTGACCGGGGCTGTTCATCCAGGCGTCCATCACAGCGGCGGGCGACTGCTGGTTCCAGGCGACGTTCTCGCCGTACGTGCGCCAGGCGTACCCGACTCGGTCGATCCGCTCTCCCGGGTCGCTGCCGTCGCTGCCGGTGTGCGACATGTTCCGGTTGTCGGCCTGGTCCTGGCTGTGCCGCTGGGCCGCGGTCGTCAGCTTCTCGTCGACGGTCAGCGCGCCGCAGCCGGCCTTCGCCCGTTCCGCGTTGACCAGGTCGACCACCTGGGCGGCCTGCGAGGCACCGGCCGGGTTGGACGGCGAGGCGGTGACCGTGGCACCGCGACTCGGGCTGCCCCGACGCTCGGCGCTCTGCCGGGAGGGTGCGGTGCTGCTGCGCGCGGGGGTTGGCTTCGGCTTCACCGCTTGACTGGGCGACGGCGAGGGTGTGGCGGCGCTGGGCGAGACGCTCGGGCTCGGGCTGGGGCTCGGGGAGTCGAGCGGGTCGAGGACGTCGACCGACTCGTCGGTCTCCAGCAGCGCGGGTCCGGTGGCCACCGGACGCTCACCGGCGGTGGTGCTGGTCGGCGCGTCGTTGCCGGGCAGCGCGAGGGCCGCGACGCCGATGCTCACCGCGAGGGTGGCCGCCGCCGCGGCACCGCCCAGCACCAGGGGACGCGACAGGCGACGACGGGACGGCCGGGCGTCGGTCCCGGACGCGTCGGCCACCGCCTCGGTCCGGGCGGTGGCCCGATCCTCCGGTACGCCGTAGGACCCCTCCCCGTACCACTGGCCCTCGTCACCCCGCCCGTAGTGCTGCTGACCGGCGTAGGGCAGTTGCGCACCGTAAGGCTGATCACCGTAGGGCTGGGCGCCGTAGGGGGCCTGGCCGGTGTAGGGCGGCCGGGTGTCGGCGTACCCCTGGTTGTCGTACCCCTGGTTGTCGTGGTGCGGGTCGGGGGCGGCGTGCCGCGCGGGCTGCTGCCCGTCGTGCTGGTCGGACCAGCGGCTGACCTGCGTGGTCGGCTCGTCGGCGCGCCAACCGCCGTCGTGCCGGCCGTGGCTCGGCGCGCCGTGGTGGCCCTCGGTCGACCAGGCGGTGTCCCGATGGTGCTGGCCGGCACTGTCCTGGCCGGCACCGTCCTGGTCGGCCCAGCGGGGGTGGGCCGGTGCCGGATAGCCCGCCTCGGCGGGTCGGTGTGGGCGGTGCCACTGCTCGGTGGGCTGGTCGTGGTACCACCGGTCGGACGAACTCTCCGGTTCGTCACCGAACAGGTACGACGAGCGCGGTGCCGGGCGGTCGGTCAGCCAGGCCGGGTCGTCGGTCGGTGGCGCTGGCCGCCGGGTGGCATCCGGGTCGAGCGGGTCGTTCCAGCCGTGCACGCCTGTCGCCTCCACGGGTCGGTTAGGGGCCGGGGTGACGCTACGTGGTCGGTCTGAGCAGCAGCAATGTGGCTAAGGAAGAGTTAAGAGGACCCTGTACATCCGGGTGAGGTATTCCGGCGATTCGGTGCGTAGAGTTGGGGTGTCCGGACAGAGTGTGTCCGCGCCGTGTGGCAGCCTCCCGCGACGGGTCGGGTAGACGTCGAAATGATCTACGGCCTGCGTGAACTTGACGAAACAGGGGCTGTCGGCTCAATATAGAGATGTCGCCAGTCGCGCCCGGCCGTGCCCAGAATTCGTGGGAATGGTAGTCGCGTATACAAGGGCGCGCGTTGGCCGGCCTCTCCGGCAGCGCAATTCAAGGAGTCAACATGGCGAAGGCCCTCTTCGGCCACGTAGGTGCAGCGCCCGACCGGCGCCTGCTCGACGAGGTCACCCGACTGCGTGCCAGGGTTCAGTCACTGGAGTTCGAGATCACGCGGCTGCGTGCCGAGAACGATCGGCTCGCGGCGGCTGCGGCAGAGGCGGATGATCTGCTCCGTCTTGCCGAGCCCGCGCTGACCTGATCCACCTGGCCGCCACAACCGAATAGCACCACCGCACAAAAAGCGCGCCGACACCAAGTGCCGGCGCGCAATTCTGTGCACCATTGATCGACTTTGTGGCCTGATGATCGACTAGGCCCTCCGAGGCCGAAGCCAAACCGTCCGACACCTGTGAAAAGGAACGCTCGCGGCGTGCCGGCGGGTGGGTCGCGTCGCGCAGCCCACCTGGTGCCGGGTTACTCTGCGGGTTTACCAGGGTCCGCGCAGCCGGGCGACGGTACGGCGGCCACCGGACGAGGATCGAGAAGGTGCATCTCAAGAGCCTGACGGTGAAGGGCTTCAAGTCCTTCGCCTCCGCGACGACGCTGAAGCTGGAGCCGGGGATCACCTGCGTGGTGGGCCCGAACGGCTCCGGCAAGTCCAACGTCGTCGACGCCATCGCCTGGGTGCTCGGCGAGCAGGGCGCGAAGGCGCTGCGGGGCGGCAAGATGGAGGACGTCATCTTCGCCGGCACCGCCGGTCGTGCCCCGCTCGGTCGTGCCGAGGTGACGCTGACCATCGACAACACCGACGGCGCGCTGCCGATCGAGTACACCGAGGTCTCCATCACCCGCCGGATGTTCCGCTCCGGCGAGAGCGAGTACGAGATCAACGGCGACACCTGCCGCCTGCTCGACATCCAGGAACTGCTCTCCGACTCCGGCATCGGCCGGGAGATGCACATCATCGTCGGGCAGGGCCGGCTCGACGGCATGCTGCACGCCAAGCCGGAGGATCGGCGCGCGTTCATCGAGGAGGCGGCCGGCGTCCTCAAGCATCGCAAGCGCAAGGAAAAGGCGCTGCGCAAGCTCGACGCGATGCAGACCAACCTGAACCGGCTCACCGACCTCACCGCCGAGCTGCGGCGTCAACTCAAGCCGCTCGGCCGACAGGCCGAGGTGGCCCGCCGCGCCGCGGTGATCCAGGCCAGCCTGCGTGACGCCCGCCTGCGGCTGCTCGCCGACGATCTCGCCACCCTGCGGACCACCCTGGACCGGGAGATCGCCGACGAGACCGCGCTGCGACAGCGGCGCGAGGAGGTGGAGGCCGAGCACACCGAGGTGCAGGCCCGCCTCGGTGAGCTGGAGGAGGCGCTGGCCGCCGACGCGCCGCTGCTGGCCGCTGCCCAGGACACCTGGTACAAGCTCTCCGCGTTGCAGGAGCGGTTCCGCTCGATCGAGCAGCTCGCGATGGAGCGGCTGCGACACCTCAGCGCCACCCCGGACGACGAGCGACCGGGCCGCGACCCGGACCAGTTGGAGGCCGAGGCCGAACGGGTCCGGGAGCAGGAGGAGGAGCTGCGGGCGGCGCTCACCGACGACCAGATCCGCCTCGCCGAGGCGGTGGAACACCGGCAGGAACTGGAACGGCAGCTTGCGGCGGCGGAACGCGAACTGGTCGCTGCGGCGAAGGCGATCGCGGACCGGCGCGAAGGGCTGGCCCGGCTGACCGGTCAGGTGAACTCGGCCCGCGCCCGGACCACCAGCGCCGGTGAGGAGATCGAGCGGCTCGCCGCCGCGCACGCCGACGCGATGGCCCGGGCCGAGCGGGCCCAGGCCGACCTGGACGCCGTCGCCGAGCAGTCCACCGAGGCCGACCGCGACAACGCCGACCTGGATGCCCGGCACGCCGAGGCGGTCAGCGTCCAGGAGCAGGCGCAGGCGACGGTCCGTTCGCTCTCCGACGCCGAGCGGGCGGCGGAGAAGGACGCCGCCACCTGGAAGGCCCGCGAGGAAGCGCTCGCCCTCGGCCTGCGCCGCAAGGACGGCGCCGGAGCGTTGCTGGCCCGCGCCGACCAGGTGCCGGGGCTGCTGGGCAGCCTCGCCGGCCTGCTCACCGTCGCCCCCGGCCACGAGGCGGCGCTCGCCGCCGCGCTCGGCGGGCTGGCCGACGCGGTCGCGGTCAGCGGGGTGGACGAGGCGGTCGAGGCGATGCGGCTGCTCAAGATCTCCGACGCCGGGCGGGCCGGCCTGCTGGTGGGCAGCCCGGCCGGGCCGGGCATGTCCGGCTCCGCCGACGCGCTGCGTCCCAAGCTGCCCGACCGCGCGCACTGGGCACCCGACCTGGTCGAGTGCGACGCGCGGATCCGACCGGCGGTGCACCGGGCGCTGCGGGACGTGGTGCTTGTCGACGACCTCGCTGCCGCTGCGGAGGTGGTCGCCGGCAACCCCGAGCTGCGGGCGGTCACCCGGGAAGGGGACGTCGTCGGGGCGTACGCGGCGGCCGGTGGATCGGCGAAGGCACCCAGCTACATCGAGGTGCAGGCGGCCGTCGAGGAGGCCCGGGCCAACCGGCTCGCCGCCGAGCGCACCAGCGCGGAACTGCGCGAACAACTGGTCGAGGCGCGGGCCGCGGTGACCGAGGCGAAGGAGCGGGTGCAGCATGCCGCCGCAGCGAAGCGGGAGGCGGAGAGCCACCGCAACGCCGCCGCCCGCCGGCTCGCCGAGTTGGGTGCCGCCGCCCGGTCCGCCAAGGCGGAGACCGACCGGCTGGGCGAGTCGCGGGCCCGCGCCGAGGCGGCCCGGGAACGGGACCTGACCGCCCTGGCCGAGTTGGCGGAGCGGCTGCGCCTGGCGGAGGCGACCCCGATCGACGCGGAACCCTCCACCGAGGAACGTGACCAGCTCGCCGCGATGGTGCCGCAGGCCCGGCAGAACGAGATGGAGGTCCGGCTCGCGGTGCGTACCGCCGAGGAGCGGGTGTCCTCCATCGCCGGGCGGGCCGACTCGCTGCGCCGGCAGGCCGCCGCCGAACGGGCCGCGCGGGAGCGGGCCGCGGCCCGGCGGGCGGCGCGGGTGCGGGGCGCGGGCATCGCCCGGGCCGTGGCCGGTGGAGCTCGGGAGGCGCTGACCCGGCTGGCCACCAGCATCGCCCAGGCGGAGGAGCAGCGTGACGCGGTGGCCCGGGCACGGGCCACCCGCGAGGCGGAACTTCAGGAGGTGCGGGCCGCCGCGAAACGATTCGGCGCGGAACTGGAGCGGCTGACCAGTCAGGTGCACCGCGACGAGGTGGCCCGGGCCGAGCAGCGGCTGCGCATCGAGCAGTTGGAGGCCAAGGCCGCCGAGGACTTCGGGTTGACCGTGGAGACGCTGATCGCCGAGTACGGCCCGAGTCAGCCGGTGCCGCCCACCGAGGCCGAGGTGGCCGCCGCGGAACGCGACGGCCTGCCGGTGCCCGAACCGGTCCGCTACGAGCGCCCGGTGCAGGAGAAACGGGCCGCCAAGGCGGAACGCGAACTGGCCCTGCTCGGCAAGGTCAACCCGCTGGCGTTGGAGGAGTTCGCCGCGCTGGAGGAGCGTTACAAGTTCCTCTCCGAGCAGTTGGAGGACCTCAAGGCGACTAGGCGGGACCTGCTCACCGTGGTCAAGGACGTCGACGAGCGGATCCTGGAGGTCTTCGCCAGCGCCTTCGCCGACACCGCCCGGGAGTTCGAGCAGGTCTTCACCGTGCTGTTCCCCGGTGGGGAGGGGCGGCTGGTGCTCACCGACCCGGACGACCTGCTGACCACCGGCGTCGAGGTCGAGGCCCGCCCGCCCGGCAAGAAGATCAAGCGGCTGTCGCTGCTCTCCGGTGGCGAGCGGTCGCTGACCGCGGTGGCGATGCTGGTGGCCATCTTTCGCGCCCGGCCCAGCCCGTTCTACATCATGGACGAGGTCGAGGCGGCGCTCGACGACGTGAACCTGGGTCGGCTGATCACCCTGCTCGCGCAGTTGCGGGAGAAGAGTCAGCTCATCGTCATCACCCACCAGAAACGGACCATGGAGATCGCCGACGCCCTGTACGGCGTGACCATGCGGGGCGGGGTGACCCAGGTGATCAGTCAACGGCTCAACCGGGCCGACACGGACGACGAGCGGCGAAGCCGCGGCGAGGAGAACGGTTAGTGGCTCGGGAACGCGCGACAGCGCTGTTGGTGGACTTCGACGGCGTACTGCGGCGTTGGGACCCGGCGGTCGCCGCCGGGGTGGAGCGGGAGTACGGCCTCTCCACCGGCGTGCTCGGGGAGATCGCCACGTCCTGGGGGCTGCTCCAGCCGGTGCTCACCGGCCGGGTCAGCCACACCGACTGGATGTCGAGCGTGGCCGACGCGCTGACCCCGTCGGTGGGCGACCCGGACCGGGCCCGCGCGGCCGTGGAGCAGTGGCAGCGCTACCGCGGTGAGGTCGACCCGCAGGTGTTGGCGTTCATCCGCGAGGTGCGGGCCGCCGGCATCCGGGTCGGGTTGGGCACCAACGCCACCGACCAGCTCGACGCCGACCTGACCGCGCTCGACCTCACCGACGAACTCGACGTGGTGGTCAACTCCTCGGCCATCGGCATCCACAAGCCGGCCAAGGAGTACTTCCAGGCAGCCTGCGTGGCCCTGGAGACCCCGCCGGACCGGGTGCTCTTCGTCGACGACGAGGACCGGGCGATCAGCGGGGCCCGGGTGGCCGGATTGTCGGCGTACCGCTGGAACGGGCCGGAGGACCTGCGCTACCTGCGGGCCGCGCTGGCCTGCTGACGGCGGCCGGTCACTCGCCGGTCACCCCGTCGATCGCCTCGCGGATCAGGTCGGCGTGCCCGTTGTGCCGGGCGTACTCCTCGATCATGTGCAGGTAGATCCAGCGCAGGCTGATCTCCTCGGTGCCGGTGCGGCGCTTGACTGTGCAGACCTCGTCCAGGTCGTGGCCGGCGGTGGCCGCGTCGGCGGCCGTGACCTCGGCGCGGAAGGCAGCGAGGTCGGCCTCGGGGTCGGCGCTGTCCACGGTGTTGAATTCGGCGTCCGGGTCGGCGTCGAAGTCGTACAGCTCGGGCAGGCTCTCACCGGCGAAACACTGCCGGAACCACCACCGTTCGACGACTGTCATGTGCCGCACCAGACCGAGCAGGGTGAGCGTCGACGACGACACGCTCGCGGTCCGTAGCTGCTCGCCGGTCAGCCCGGCGCATTTGAGCAGCAATGTGTCCCGGTGGTAGTTGAGCCAGCCCTCCAGCATGGTGCGCTCGTCGGCACGGTAGGGCTCGTTGCGGCGGTCGATCGCCGGTGCGGTCCACGTCATGCCGGTCATCGTGCGGCCCGGGTACGACAAGTGCGAGCGAGTTTGTGGTTGCGGCGTTAAGAAGGGGCCCCGGTACAACGCCAGGCGTTAACAGGGGGCCCTTCCTTTCACGGTACGACGACGACGGGCCAGCGGCCGGTGCGGACCAGGCGGGTGGCGACCGAGCCGACCAGGCGATGCCCGGCCTGCTCGGACGAGCCCACCACAACCAGGTCCGCCCGGGTCTCGTCGGCCGCGGCGCACAGCTCGGCGTACGCGTCACCCCGTCGGCAGAGGAAGGTCACCGGCACGTCCAGCTCCTCGGCGCTGCGGCGGCACTCCTGGCGCAGATCCTCGGCCAGCTCGTCGTGGGTCTGCTGCACCGCCTCCGCCACCACCCCGGACATCATGGCGGCGAAGCCGGCCGGCGAGCTGACGAACACCACCACCAGCCGGGCACCCTGTCGACGAGCCAGACCGGCGGCGTACGACGCGGCGCGCAGCGAGGTCCGGGTGCCGTCCACACCGACCAGTACCACCCGCGGCCCGTCGGTGCCCCGCTCATAGGGCACCGCGCGGGCCTGCGGGCCGTACTGCTGACGATCCATGGTGTCCATGTCGGGTCAGTCCCGTACGCCGGTGCGGATCACGGCCGTCGCGCCACCGGTGGCCACCGTCGACTCCTGCTCCACCTCGTCGGTGAGCGGGCCACCGGTGTGCCGCAGCAGCGGCACCTCCTTGATGAACAGCACAGCGATCAGAGCGATCAGCCCGAACGGTGCGGCGGCCAGGAAGATGTCTCCGGCCCCGTGCCCGTACGCGGACTCCACCACGGCCCGGATCGGTGCGGGCAGCGCGTGTACGTCGGGCAACGTGCCACCGCCGGCGCTCGAACTCGGTACGCCGAGCGCGGCCAACCCCTCGCTGAGGTAGCGGGTGACATTGTGACCGAGCAGGGCGCCCAGGGCGCTGACGCCGACCGCGCCGCCGAGGCTGCGGAAGAACGCCACCACCGAGCTGGCCGCGCCGAGTTCGTGGGGCTCGACGGTGTTCTGCACGGCGAGCACCAGGTTCTGCATGGACATGCCCACACCGACGCCGATGATCGCCATGTAGATGCTGACCTGCCAGTACGGGGTGTCTGCCCGCAGCGTGCCCATCAACGCGAAACCGACGGTGAGCAGCGCCGAGCCGGCGACCAGGTAACGCTTCCAGCGGCCGGTGTTGGTGATGATGCGGCCGACCACGGTGGAGGAGACCAGCAGGCCGAGGATCATCGGCAGGGTCATCAGGCCGGACATGGTGGGGCTGGCCCCACGGCTGATCTGGAAGTACTGGCCGAGGAAGACCGAGGCACCGAACATGCCCACACCGACGGCGATGCTGGCCACCACCGACAGGGTGATGGTGCGGTTGCGGAACAGCCGGGGCGGGATCAGCGGCTCACTGGTCCGGGTCTCCACCCGTACGGCGGCGGCACCGAGCAGCAGCGCGCCGGTCACCATCACCGCGGTCTGCCAGGAGGCCCAGTCGAACTGGTTGCCGGCGAGCGAGACCCAGATCAGCAGCAGCGACACGGCACCGGTGATCAGGGTGGCACCCCACCAGTCGATCTTCACCTTGCGGCGGACGACCGGCAGGTCGAGGGTCCGCTGGAGTACGACCAGGGCGGCCAGCGCGAAGGGCACGCCGACGTAGAAGCACCAGCGCCAGCCGAGCCAGGAGGTGTCCACGATCACGCCACCGATCAGCGGACCGCCGATGGTGCCGACGGCCATCACCGCGCCGAGGTAGCCGCTGTAGCGGCCCCGTTCCCGTGGCGCGATCATCGTCGCGATGACCACCTGAACCAGCGCGGTGAGACCACCGGCGCCGATGCCCTGGACCACCCGGCAGGCGATCAGCTGCCCGGTGGACTGCGAGAGCCCGGCCAGCACCGAGCCGAGCACGAAGATGGCGAGGGAGAGCTGGACCAGCATCTTCTTGCTGGTCAGGTCGGCGAGCTTGCCCCACAGCGGGGTGGTCGCGGTGGTGGCCAGCAGCGTCGAGGTGACCACCCAGGTGTACGCGGACTGGCTGCCGTTGAGCTCGGTGATGATTCTCGGCAGCGCGTTCGCGACGACCGTGCCGGACAGGATCGCGACGAACATGCCCAGCAGCAGACCGGAGAGGGCCTCCAGGATCTGCCGGTGACTCATCTGTACGGGCATCGCTCGGGCGGGAGCGCTCGCCTGAGTCATGGAGAAGCCTCCAAGCGGAGTGGAAATTGTTGCCGGAGGCAACCGTACGACTTGGTTGCCTGAAGCAACAACTTGCTCGGCGAGGGCTCTATTCCGCCCGTCTGGCCGGAGAGTGTCGCTGATAGCGCCGTTACGTCGGAATTGCGGTCAAAATCCGACTCGATTATCGCCGGATCGCCGGATCGCCGGAACGGCGTCAGGTGGGACGGCGTCAGCCCCAGGCGTCGTTGAAGCGGCGGAGCAGCCGGGCCAACTCCTCGACGTCCTGCTGCGGCCAACTCTGCAGCGCCCGACGGATCTGTCCGAGTCGGGGAGCCCGAGCGGCGTCGAACCGGCGCTGGCCCTCCTCGGTGAGGCTGAGTTGCGCGGCCCGCCGATCACTCGGGTCCGGATCCCGTCTCACCAGACCGAGGGTCTCCAGGCTGTGGATCTGCCGGCTGAGCGTGCCCTTGCCGACCCCGAGCCGGGCGGCCAGGTCGGTGAGCCGGATCGCGCCGGAGCGGCGCAGCCAGAGCAGCAGCCCGTACGCGTTCGGCTCCAGATTCGGGTGTACCTCGCTGGCGATCTCCCACGAGAGGGCCCGACCGCGCCGCAACAGGGCGGTCAGTTCGTCCTCGACCTCGCGCAGGCGCTCCGGCAGATCGTCGTCCACGGCGACGAGACTACGGAGCCGGGGTGACCGTCCGCTGACTGCCCCGTACCACAGCGTTAGTCGCCCCGTACCGGTTGGTTACCCCGCCCGCAGTGTTAACAAGGGGCCCTTCTACTACGCCAGGCGTTAACAAGGTGCCCTTCCTTTCACGGGGTCAGGCGGTGGTGGGCTACCTGGCGGAGGTGGCCGTCGTTTGTGGTGCCCTCGATGACCACGTCGGCGGTCCGGCTGGCGTGGGTCAGCGTGGCCACCGCGTTGCCGAAGTACGGGCCGGCGAGCTTGCGCCAGCGCACCTGCGGCCGGGGTACGCCGGCGGTACGGGCCAGCGCCCGGGTCGCCCCGGCCGGCCCACGGGACCAGCCCAACCGCATCAGCGGACGCATCCCGGCGGGCACCTGGTTGTGGATCGGCGAGCAGGTCAGCTGATGCACCGGGGTGCGTACGGTCGAATCGGCGAACCGGACCCGGGCCACGTACGAGTGGTGCACGTCACCGGAGAGCACGTTGATCGACGCCGGGGGCGGGTACGCCGGGCCGGCACCCTTGCGGTCGTCGGGTTCACCCGGTGTGCCGCCGCCGACGCGGGCGAACAGCGCACCCATGGCGTCGAACGAACGGCGGAACGCACCCCAGTGCTCCAGGTCCAGCCCGCGGCGAAGGCGTTCGGAGAGGGCGGCGAGCCACGGCCGGGACGAGTCGGCAAGCTTCTCGTTCCACGCCTCGACGTGGTGGATGCCGGGCGGCAGCAGCCAGGGCAGCGAGGAACCGACGACCAGGTGGTCGTAGTCGCCGTGCACCCGGTCGACGAACCAGGACCATTCGCCCGGCGGCAACATCGCGCGGTGGCCCGGCTGCAACACCCGGCTGCACCGGGTGTCCAGCATGACCAGGCGGGTGCGACCCAGGTCGAGCGAGTAGCTCCACTGGTACTGCACCGCCTGCCACCGTTCGATGTCGTGTGCCAGGTCTGCCTCGGTGTCCACCCGCTGGCCGAATTCGCGAAGCACCCCGGTGGCGTCCCCCGCCGTGGTCACCTTCGCGAAGATCGGGTCGGCGGCGATCTCGTCGGGGGAGAGGTTGCCCAGGTGCTGGTACACCCAGTAGGACGCCAGGCCACTGGTGATCCGCTCGGCCCACCAGGGCTGCTCGCGCATGTCCGCGCGCCAGGACGCCGAGGTGTTCCAGTCGTCGATGATCTCGTGATCGTCGAAGATCATCACGCTCGGCACGGTGGAGAACAGCCAGCGGATCTCCGGGTCGCCCCAGGACTCCAGGTAGAGCTTCGTGTACTCGTCGAAGCTGACCACCTGGTCGCTGGGCGCGCCCGCCGGGCGGCGTCGCCGTCGGCGCAGCAGGCGCTTCACCGTCGGCGAGGTCTCGTCGGCGTAGACCTGGTCGCCGAGGAGCACCAGCAGGTCCGGCAGGGCCGCCGGGTCCGGGTCGGCCAGGATCCGCCGGGCGTACGCGTCGAGCGCGTCCGGGGGCAGCTTGCGGGTGGTGGCGTGCTGGGTGGTCTCCCGGCAGGAGCCGAACAGCAGCCGGACCGGCTGATCCCGGTCCTCGGCGGCGCGGGTGCGGATCACGCTGGGCGGGAAACGCCCGTCGGGCAGCGGCCAGACCTCCTGGTCGTCGACGAAGACCTGGTACGCCGTGGTGCTGTCCGGGGTGAGCCCGTCGACCACCACCAGTGCGTAGTGGTGGTCGTACGCGGTGAAGGTGTTCGTCGTGCCGGTGGCGCCGTCGGCCGTGCGGACGGTGACCACCGCCGGGGCCGTGGTCTCCACCCAGACCGTGGCCCGCGTGCCGACCACCCGGCGGAGCAGGGGGCCGATGAGCAGCTCGGCGGGCATGTGGGACCTCCAGATGAGAGTGTTTCGACCTCTACTACCCGGCCGGCCGTCGCACCACTGCTGGCTGTGGCCGAGACTACCGCCGCCCCGCGCCGGGTGCGGGGCAGCGGTGGTTGAGACGCGGTCGGCGGCATCTGACAGGATTTCGGCATGAAGGACTACCTCCTCATCGTTCTCGCCCTGCTCGGTGTGCTGATCCTCGGCGGCATCGGGTTGGTCGTGCCGAGGCTGCGCCGGCGGCCGGCACCGCCGCTGCCGCGCACGGAGGTCGACACCCGGACGCAGGAGGATCTCGCCGGGCCGCCGGTGGAGGCCCCGGAGGCCGAGTTGTCCACCGGCATCCTGGTCGAGCCGCCGCCGGTGGTGGAGGCGCCGACCCCGACCGTCGAGGTGCCCGAGCCGACCGCCGGCCGGCTGGTCCGGCTGCGGTCCCGGCTGTCGCGCTCGCAGAACGCCTTCGGCAAGGGCCTGCTCGGCCTGCTCAGCCGCGACCGCCTCGACGAGGACGTCTGGGAGGAGATCGAGGACAGCCTGATCACCGCGGACGTGGGCATCGACGCCACCCGCGAGATCGTCGACCGGCTGCGCGAGCGGACCCGGGTGCTGGGCACCCGCTCGGCCGCCGAACTGCGTGCCCTGCTCGCCGCCGAACTGGTAAACGCGCTCGACCCGGAGCTGGACCGCTCGCTGCGGACCACCCCCAAGGAGGGCGTGCCGGCGGTGCTGCTGGTGGTGGGGGTCAACGGCGCCGGCAAGACCACCACCTGCGGCAAGATCGCCCGGGTGCTCATCGCCGACGGTCGCAGCGTGCTGCTCGGCGCGGCCGACACCTTCCGGGCCGCCGCCGCCGACCAGCTGGAGACCTGGGCGGGACGGGTCGGCGCGGAGACCGTCCGGGGCCCGGAGGGCGCCGACCCGGCCAGCGTCGCGTTCGACGCGGTCCGGCGGGGTATCGACACCGGCGTGGACACCGTGCTCGTGGACACCGCCGGCCGGCTGCAGAACAAGGTCGGCCTGATGGACGAGCTGGGCAAGGTCAAGCGGGTGGTGGAGAAGCACGGCCCGATCGACGAGACCCTGCTCATCCTCGACGCCACCACCGGGCAGAACGGTCTGGAGCAGGCCCGCGTCTTCACCGAGGTGGTGAACGTCACCGGAGTGGTGCTGACCAAGCTCGACGGCACCGCCAAGGGCGGCATCGTGATCGCCGTGCAGCGCAAGCTCGGCATCCCGGTGAAGCTGGTCGGGCTCGGCGAGGGCCCGGACGACCTGGCGCCGTTCGACCCCGCGCAGTTCGTCGACGCGCTGCTGGGCACCGAAGCCCCCGGTCCGGCCGCGTAACCTCGGGTGACCAGAGACAATCGCGCGTACGCGGGCTGGCGCGACCCGAGCCACCCGTCGCAGCGCCTCGGGAGACCGTACGTGACTTCGCAGGAGATCCCCCTGCACGGCGGCAACGTGAGCACCGTGGTGCGGGTCGGCGACACGGTCCGGCGCAACGCCGGACCGTGGACGCCGTCGGTGCACGCCCTGCTGCGCCACCTGGAGTACGTGGGCTTCACCGGTGCCCCCCGCGCGCTCGGCATGGACGAGCGCAACCGGGAGGTGCTGTCGTACCTGGAGGGGGAGTGCGGGGAATACCCGCTGGCCCCGCACTGGGTCACCGACGAGGCGCTGGTCACCGTCGCCACCATGCTGCGGATGTTCCACGACGCCCAGTACGGCTTCGCGCCGCCGGCGAACGCGGTGTGGCGCTCGTTCGGGCCGCCGCCACCGGACACCGAGGTCATCTGCCACCACGACGCCGCGCCGCACAACGTGATCTGGCGTCCGGACGGCACCCTCGGGCTGATCGACTTCGACCTCGCCTCACCCGGCGCGCGGATCTACGACGTGGCGTACGCGGCCTGGACCTGGGTGCCGATCTTCTCCGACCGGGATTCGATCACCCTGGGCTGGAAGCGTCCGGACCGGCCGCGCCGGTTGCGGCTGTTCGCCGACGCGTACGGGTTGATCCCCCGCGACCGCCACCGGCTGATCGGGACCATCCGCAAGCGGATCATCGACCACGTCGAGGGCATCCGGCGGATGGCTGCGGCGGGGGAGCCGGCCTTCGTGCGGATCGTGCACAAGGGCCACCTGCGCCGGCCGATGCGCGATCTTCGACTGCTCGATTACGAGCGGCGTGCCCTGGAATCCGCCCTGCAGTAACCCGTCGGGGGATAGACCATCACCAAATGGCTGATCCACCCCCGTCGAAGCGTGGAGCTGTGCGGTTTTCTTCACACGTCCGAAACAAGCCGTGACGCACCGGAAACCAGTCGGGGCCCCTCGTCGAAACAGCCGACGACGAGAGTTCCGGCCAACCGGCGTACGGGCGATGCTGCGCGATGCCGGGAGGGAGGGAAAACGACCCGAGAGGAGGCAGCGTGCCGGAGCTAGATTCTGGTGCCACCGCCTGGATTTTGACTTCTGCCGCGCTGGTGTTGCTCATGACGCCCGGCCTGGCGCTGTTCTACGGCGGCATGACGCGATCCAAGTCCGTGCTCAACATGATGATGATGAGCTTCGGCGCGATCGGCCTGGTCAGCCTGTTGTGGGTGTTCTACGGCTACAGCATCGCATTCGGCGAGGACATCGGCGGGATCACCGGTGATCTCTCCGCCGCCGGTCTGCGTGGCATGTTGGAGAGCGGCACCGAGGGCGGCATTCCCGATCTGCTGTTCGCCGGTTTCCAGCTGATGTTCGCCGTGATCACCGTCGCTCTGATCAGCGGTGCGATCGCCGACCGGGCCAAGTTCGGCCCGTGGCTGCTCTTCGCCGGGCTGTGGGCCACCCTGGTCTACTTCCCGGTCGCGCACTGGGTCTGGGGCGGCGGCTGGATCATGGAGCTCGGCGTGCTCGACTTCGCCGGTGGTACGGCGGTGCACATCAACGCCGGTGCCGCCGCGCTCGCTCTGGCGCTCGTACTCGGCAAGCGGGTTGGCTGGCCGAAGGACAAGTTCAAGCCGCACAACCTGCCGATGGTGCTCCTCGGTGCGGGTCTGCTGTGGTTCGGCTGGTTCGGGTTCAACGCCGGCTCCGCCGGCGCGGCCAACGGCACCGCCGCCATCTCGCTGATCAACACCCAGGTCGCCACCGCCGCCGCGGTGCTCGGCTGGATCGTGGTCGAGTGGCTGCGCGACGGCAAGCCGACCACCCTGGGTGCGGCCTCCGGCGCGGTCGCCGGTCTGGTCGGCATCACCCCCGCCTGTGCGTTCCTGGAGCCGCTGGGCGCCATCGCCCTCGGCCTGATCGCCGGTGCGATCTGCGCGCTCGCGGTCGGCATGAAGTACAAGCTCAAGTACGACGACTCGCTCGACGTGGTCGCCGTGCACATGGTCGGCGGCATCATCGGCTCGCTGCTCATCGGTTTCCTGGCCATCGAGGTGCTGGCCGGTGAGGGCAACGACGGTCTGCTCTACGGCGGCGGCATCAAGCTGCTGGGTCTGCAGGCGGTCGGCGTCATCGCGGTGCTTGTCTACTCGTTCGTGGTCGCGTACATCATCGGGTTCGCGATCGAGAAGACCATCGGCTTCCGGGCCAGCGCCGAGGCCGAGGTCGAGGGCATCGACAACGCCGAGCACGCGGAGAGCGCGTACGAGTTCAGCTCCACGAGTGGTGGTGGCGGGGCTTTCGCCGCCGCGGGTATCGCTTCCTCGGCCAAGCCGAAGAGTGAGCCCACCGAAGCGGTAAGCGAAAAGGTCGCCGGCTAACGTTCGTGAGATGGAGGGGTTGGACATGAAGCTGGTGACCGCGGTCATCAAGCCGCACCAGTTGGACGCCGTCAAGGAGGCCCTGCACGCCCTCGGCGTGGCCGGGTTGACTGTCAGCGAGGTCCAGGGTTACGGGCGACAGAAGGGGCACACCGAGGTCTACCGGGGTGCCGAGTACACAGTCGAGTTCCTGCCCAAGATCCGGGTGGAGGTGCTGACCGACGAGATCGACGTCGAGAAGATCGTCGACGCGGTGGTCGGTGCCGCCCGGACGGGCAAGATCGGTGACGGCAAGGTCTGGGTGACCGGAGTCGAGGAGGTCGTTCGGGTACGCACCGGCGAGCGCGGCCTGGACGCCCTGTAAGGAGACACCGTCGATGACCTCGTTGATCTCTCGGCAAGCCTCGGCTTCGAGCCCCACGGCAGCACCGAAGGTCAACGAGGTCGTCGGCGTACCGGCCGGGATCGGCGCCACCGCGCGTCGGGCCCGCTCGGACGCGTACGACGCCTGGCTGGCCCGGCTGCTGCCACCGCGGCCGGGCGTCGCCCTGCTCGCGGTCGGTGGGCTGGGCCGGCGGCAGTGCGCCCCCTACGGCGACCTCGACCTGGTGCTGGTGCACTCCGGGGTGGCCGGGATCGACGAGCTGGCCGCCGAGCTGTGGTACCCGATCTGGGACGCCGGGCTGCGGCTGGACCACTCCGTACGCACCGTCGCCGAGGCGCTGTCGGTCGCCCAGGACGACGTCAAGGTGGCCCTCGGGCTGCTCGACGCCCGTCTCGTCGCCGGTGACCCCGACCTGGCCGACACGCTGATCCGCAGCGCCACCGACCACTGGCGGCGCACCGCCGTACGCCAACTGGCCCCGCTGCGGGAGACCACGGTCGCCCGCTGGCAGGCCCACGGCGAGTTGGCCTTCCTGCTGGAGGGCGACCTCAAGGAGGCGGCCGGCGGCCTGCGGGACGTCGGCATCCTGCGGGCCATCGCGATCGCCGGGATCACCGACGCGCTGCGGCCCGCCGTGCACGCCGCCCACCTGCGCCTGCTGGACACCCGCGACGCGCTGCATCACCAGGTCGGCCGGCGCGTCGACCGGCTGCTGGCCCAGGAACGGGAGGGGGTCGCCGCGCTGCTCGGCCTGCGCCAGGCAGCACCCGGCGGCCCTGACACCGCTCACACCGCCGGCCCGGGTGGATCGGCCGGGGACGGGGACGCGCTGCTGCGCCGGGTGGCCGGTGACGCCCGTACCGTCAGTCATGCTCTGCACGACGCCTTCCGCGCCGCGGACCGGCTGCGTTCCGGTCGTCGCCGGGGTGCCGACGGACGGCCGCTGCGTCGGCCGGTGGCCCGGGACGTGGTCGAGCACGACGGGGAACTGGTGCTGGCCCGTACCGCCATCGGGGCCCGCCCCGACCCCAACCTCTCGCTACGGGTGGCCGCCGCGGCGGCGGTCACCGGGCTGCCGATCGCCCGCGCCACCTGCGAGTGGCTGGCCACCTACTGTCCGCCGCTGCCCACGCCGTGGCCGGCGGAGGCCCGAGCCGCGCTGACCACCCTGCTGGGCGCCGGTGCGGGGCTGCTGCCCGCCTGGGAGACCTGTGACCGGTACGGGCTGATCGACGGCTGGCTGCCGGAGTGGACCCGGCTGCGCAGCCTGCCCCAGCACAACCCGGTGCACCGGTTCACCCTCGACCGGCACCTGGTGCAGACCGCCTTCGAGGCCAGCCGGCACACCCGCGACGTGGACCGCCCCGACCTGCTGCTGCTCGCTGCCTTCCTGCACGACATCGGCAAGGGTCTGCCGGGTGACCATTCCACGGTCGGTGCGCCGATCGCCGAGGCGATGGCCGCCCGGATCGGCCTGCCCGCCGCCGAGGCGACACTGATCGGCACCCTGGTCCGGCTGCACCTGCTGCTGCCCGAGGTGGCCACCCGCCGCGACCTGGCCGATCCGGTGACCATTTCCGGGGTGGCCGAGGCAGTCGGTGACGTCACCACCCTCGACCTGCTGCACGCGCTGGCCCGGGCGGACGCTGCCGCCACCGGGCCGGGCGCCTGGTCGGACTGGAAGGGCCGGTTGATCGCCGAACTGGTGGCCCGGGTCCGCACCACGCTCGACACCGGCACCGTACCCGAGCCGCCCGCACCGGACCCGGCGCTGGTGGCGGGGCCGCTGCCGGTCGTACACCTGACCGGGGACCGGGTGGCGGTGGCCGCGGCGGACCGGCGTGGCCTGCTCGCCACGGTGGCCGGCTGCCTGGCCCTGCACCGCCTGGAGGTGCTCGCGGCGGACGCCTCGACGGTGGACGGGCGGGCCCTGGTGGAGTGCCGGGTGCAGCCACGGTACGGGCTGCCCCCCGAGCCGGTGGCGCTCAGCTCCGACCTGCGTCGGGCGGTCGGTGGCGACGTGTCGGTCACCCAGCGACTGCGTGGACGGGCCCTGGCCGCACGGGGGGCCGGTGCCGAACCACGAGTGGTCTGGCACCGGGACGCCGCCACCGACGCGGTACTGCTGGAGTTGCGGGCCGCGGACGCCGCCGGCCTGCTGTACCGGGTGACAAGCGCGCTGGACGCCGCCGGCGCCCAGGTCCGCGCGGCCCGCATCGCCACCCTCGGCGGGGACGTGGTCGACGTCTTCTACCTGGTGGGCGGCTGGCCCTCCGACGACGAACGCACCCGCCTGGAAGCCGCCGTCCTCGCCGCCGTGTAGTCGGCCCTGGCGGCGTCTCCGAGAACGTGCTGCCAGCAGTTTCGGGGAAAATGCTGCCTCACCAGCCGACGAGGCAGCATTTTCCCTGATGTTGCGCGCGCAGCGGCGTCGTTGCCCTGCGGGGTGCGGCCCGCACACCTCGCAGGGCGGCGTGGGAGCGGGGTGTGGGAGGGGTTGCCGGCGGTAAAGGGGGCGGCTGGGCCGGGCCGGGGAAGCGGGGTCGGGCTAGGCTAGCGGTGGGCTGGACGCCACCCGCGTGTCCGCACCGTGCCCGCCGAAGACGACGATCGGGATGTTCGCGTGTTTGACACCTTGAGTGACCGCCTCTCCGGGATCTTCACCAAGCTCCGCGGCAAGGGACGCCTCACCGACGCCGACATCGACGCCACCGCGCGCGAGATCCGCCTCGCGCTGCTGGAGGCCGACGTCGCGCTGCCGGTGGTCAAGGGCTTCATCGCGAACGTCAAGGAACGGGCGCGCGGTGCGGAGGTCTCCCAGGCGCTCAACCCGGCCCAGCAGATCATCAAGATCGTCAACGAGGAACTGGTCACCGTCCTCGGCGGCGAGGGGCGTCGGCTCCAGTTCGCCAAGCAGCCGCCGACCGTGATCATGCTCGCCGGCCTCCAGGGTTCCGGCAAGACCACCCTCGCCGGCAAGCTGGCCCGCTGGCTCAAGGCCCAGGGCCACCAGCCGCTGCTGGTCGCCGCCGACCTCCAGCGTCCCAACGCCGTCGGGCAGCTCCAGGTGCTCGGTGGCCGGGCCGGCGTCGAGGTGTACGCCCCGGAGCCCGGCAACGGCGTCGGTGACCCGGTGCAGGTGGCGAAGGCGTCCCTCGAACACGCCCGCCGTGCCGCCCGCGACGTGGTCATCGTCGACACCGCCGGCCGGCTCGGCATCGACGCCGAGATGATGCAGCAGGCCGCCGACATCCGCGACGCGGTCGACCCCGACGAGGTCATCTTCGTCATCGACGCGATGGTCGGTCAGGACGCGGTGCGTACCGCCGAGGCGTTCCGCGACGGCGTCGGCATCACCGGTGTGGTGCTCTCCAAGCTCGACGGCGACGCCCGCGGTGGTGCCGCGTTGTCGGTGCGTGAGGTGACCGGGCAGCCGATCCTGTTCGCCTCCACCGGCGAGAAGCTGGAGGACTTCGACGTCTTCCACCCCGACCGGATGGCCAGCCGGATCCTCGGCATGGGCGACGTTCTCACTCTGATCGAGCAGGCCGAGGCGGCCTTCGACACCGATCAGAAGGAGAAGATGACCGCCAAGCTGATGGGCGGCGAGCAGTTCACCCTGGAGGACTTCCTCGACCAGCTCATCGCGGTGCGCCGGATGGGGCCGATCGCCAACGTGCTGGCCATGATGCCCGGCATGGGGCAGGTCAAGGACCAGCTCGCCGAGGTGGACGACAAGCACTTCGACAAGATCACCGCGATCATCCGGTCGATGACCCCGGCCGAGCGCACCAACCCGAAGATCATCAACGGCTCCCGTCGGGCCCGGATCGCCAACGGTTCCGGGGTCACCGTGATGGACGTCAACCAGCTGCTCAACCGCTTCGCCGACGCGCAGAAGATGATGAAGCAGATGGGCGGCATGATGGGCCTGCCGGGCGGCCGGCGCAAGGCCACCAAGAGCCCGAAGAACAAGCGCAAGGGTACGAAGGGCGGCGGTCGGCCGCGTACCGGTGCCGGCATGCCCGGTGGCTTCCCGGGCGGCATGCCGCAACTCCCGCCGGGCATGAAGCCGGAGGACCTGGCGGCCGGTCAGGGCCTCCCGCCGGGCTTCAAGCTCCCGAAGATCGACTTCAACAAGCTCGGCAAGGGCGGTCAGCCGCCTCGCTGACCGTACGGCGGGCGGGGCTCCTCGCCGGCGACGGAGAGTGATCCGGTAGGACTGTGCGCATGGCTCTGCATGTGCGCGGTGTGCTCCTGCCGGACGACGAGGTCCGGGATCTGTGGCTGGTCGGCGACCGGATCACCTTCGAACCGGTGCCCGGCGCCGAGACCATCGTCGATGGCGGCTTCGTCCTGCCGGGGCTGGTGGACGCGCACTGCCACATCGGCATCGCCCGGGGCGCGACCCCGATCACCTCGCTGGACCAGGCGCGGACGTTGGCGCGCATCGATCGGGACGCGGGTGTGCTGGCGATCCGGGACGCGGGTTCGCCCTTCCCGTACCCGGAGCTTGAGGACGAACCCGACCTGCCCCGGATGGTCCGGGCCGGGCGGCACATCGCGCCGCCGAGGCGCTACCTGCGCGACATCGGGGTGGAGGTCGAGGCGGCCCAGGTGGCGGCGACCGTGGCCGAGCAGGCCGCGGCCGGCAGCGGCTGGGTCAAGCTGGTCGGGGACTGGATCGACCGGGGGGTCGGTGACCTGGCGCCGGCCTGGGACGCGGACACGATGGCCGCCGCGGTGGCCGCCGCGCACGCCGCCGGGGTACGCGCCGCCGTGCACACCTTCAGCGAGTCGGCCGTGGAGATCATGGTGCGGGCCGGGGTGGACTCCGTCGAGCACGGCACCGGGTTGAGCCTGGACCTGATCGACCTGATGGCCCGGCAGGGCACCGCGTTGATCCCCACAATGATCAACATTCAGACCTTCGGCCACATCGCCGACCAGGCCCGACCCAAGTTCCCCGGGTACGCCGACCACATGATCGCCCTGCGGGACCGCTTCCCCGAGGTGGTCCGCTCGGCGTACGAGGCCGGGGTGCCGATCTTCGTCGGTACCGACGCCGGCGGTGGCATCGACCACGGCCTGGCCGCCGAGGAGATGCTGTTGCTGCACGAGCAGGCCGGCATGAGCACCGAGGACGTGCTCGCCGCCGCCACCTGGCGGGCCCGGGAGTGGCTCGGCTTCCCCGGCCTGGTCGACGGTGGCCTCGCCGACCTCGTCGTCTACTCCGACGACCCGCGCCGGGACCTGCGGGTGGTTCGCGAGCCTGCCCGCATCGTGCTGCGGGGCCGGGTCATCCGCTGACCCGACGTACCGCACGTCGAGCCGGTACTGCGCCTGGACCCGGAACCGGGGCAGGGGAGGACATGGCGGCTGATGGTGGTGATGTCGCGCCCGATCGCGCTGCCCTGTCCGCCCCTGCATAGGATGTGCGGTTATGGCGCGCGTGCTTACTCCCCGGGCTGAGGACTTCCCCCGGTGGTACCAGGACCTCATCGCTAAGGCGAAGCTGGCCGACAACGGGCCGGTGCGGGGGACCATGGTGATCCGACCGGCCGGCTATGCCATCTGGGAGCGGATGCAGGCCGAGATGGACGACCGGATCAAGGCGGCCGGGGCGGAGAACGCGTACTTCCCGCTGTTCATCCCGGAGAGCTACCTCAAGCGCGAGGCCGAGCACGTCGAGGGCTTCTCGCCGGAGCTGGCGGTGGTCACCCACGGCGGCGGCAAGCAGTTGGCCGAGCCGGTCGTGGTACGCCCCACCAGCGAGACGGTCATCGGCGAGTTCATGGCCAAGTGGATCGACTCGTACCGGGACCTGCCGCTGCTGCTCAACCAGTGGGCCAACGTGGTCCGCTGGGAGCTGCGTCCGCGGATCTTCCTGCGCACCAGCGAGTTCCTCTGGCAGGAGGGCCACACCGCCCACGCCACGCGCGAGGACGCCCGGGCCTACGCCCGCAAGATCCTGCACGAGGCGTACGAGGACCTGATGGTCAACGTGCTCGGCATCCCGGTGGTGGTCGGGCTCAAGACCGCCCGGGAGCGGTTCGCCGGGGCGACCGCCACCTACACCTGTGAAGGCATGATGGGTGACGGCAAGGCGCTCCAACTCGGCACCAGCCACGAGCTCGGGCAGAACTTCGCCAAGGCGTTCGACATCAGCTACTCCTCGGCCGAGGGCGGTCGGGAGCACGCCTGGACCACCTCCTGGGGCACCTCGACCCGGATGCTCGGCGGTCTGATCATGTGCCACGGCGACGACAACGGGCTGCGGGTGCCGCCGAAGCTGGCGCCGGTGCAGGCGTACGTCATGGTGGTCAAGGACGGCGAGGGTGTCGGCGAGGCGGCGGCCAAGCTGCGTGACGCGCTGCGTGACGCCGGCGTCCGGGTCATGCTCGACGACCGCACCGACACCCCCTTCGGCCGCCGGGCCGTCGACGCCGAGCTGCGCGGCTACCCGGTACGCGTCGAGGTCGGCCCCCGCGACCTGGCCGCCGGCAACGCGGTCGTGGTCCGGCGTACGGACGGCTCGAAGGCCCCCACCCCCATCGCGGACGTGGTCGGCGCGGTGCTCGCCGCGCTGGACGCCGACCAGCAGGCGTTGCACGACCAGGCCCTGGCTTTCCGTCAGT
The DNA here is from genome assembly GCF_003977705.1 of Verrucosispora sp. FIM060022. Classification (NCBI taxonomy): domain Bacteria; kingdom Bacillati; phylum Actinomycetota; class Actinomycetes; order Micromonosporales; family Micromonosporaceae; genus Micromonospora; species Verrucosispora sp. FIM060022. The sequence continues at coordinate 139,810 of NZ_RQIV01000003.1, read as the reverse complement.
CCCGCACCATCGACGTCGCCACCCTCGACGAGGCGATCGAGGCGGCCGCCACCGGCTGGGCCCGCGTCCCGTGGTCGGCCGTAGGTGTCGAAGGCGAGGCCAAGGCCAACGCCCAGGGCGTCACCGTCCGCTGCCTGGTCCGCGCCGACAACTCCGTCCCCGACACCGAGGACGAACCCAACCTCACCGCCATCCTCGCCCGCGCCTACTAACCCCCACCCACCCCCACCCCACCCCCGCTCTGCCCGTCGATCTTGCACTTTCTGTCGGGGTAAACCCGAGGAAAAGGTGTATTTCGGCGACCAGAAGTGCAAGATCGCGGGGATTGGGGGCGGTAGGGTCGGGGCGTGAGGTTTGAGGTGGGGCGGTTGGTGGTGCACCGCAACGTGCGGCGAGGGCGGATCGGGTGGGTGCGGCCCGCCCGGGTGATCAGCGACGATGAGCGTGGGCTGCTGTTGTGGGTGGCTGAGGGGTCGGCGGTGGCGGGGGAGGTGAACGCTGCCGGGCTGGGGATGCGGGCGGTTCCGTTTGCCGAGTGGCTCACTCCGACGTTTCAGCTGAAGCAGGGGCGGTGGAACGGGCCGCCGTTGCTGAAGTTCCTGCCTGCCGGGGCGGCGCATTCCGTCTGGTGGTTCCGGGACGCGCAGGGGCGGTTCACCGGGTGGTACGTCAACCTGGAGGAGACCGGCGTCCGGTGGGACGACGGCGGGCTGGCCGGTATCGACATCATCGACCAGGATCTCGACGTGTGGGTCCGACCCGACCGCAGCTGGGAGTGGAAGGACGAGGGCGAGTTCGTCGAGCGGCTGGCCTTCCCGGAGCACTACTGGGTGACCGACGAGGCGGCCGTACGAGCCGAGGGCAAGCGGGTGATCGCCCTGGCCGAGGCCGGTGAGTTCCCGTTCGACGGCACCTGGTGCGATTTCACGCCGCCCCCGGAGTGGGAAACCCCGCAGTGGCTACCCGCCGGCTGGGACCGCCCACCCGTGCGCTGAGTCGCCCACCTGCGCCGAGCTGGCTGTTTCGGTGTGTTCTGGGTCACATACGGGCCGGTTCGGGTGACCCGCCCTGGTCCGATGTGAGGGATCCGGGGTGGATCTGGCAGAATGGCTGGCTGGTATCCGGCGCGCGTCCGGCGCCCTCTAACCCGGTCGCGTCGCCAGTCCACCCGAGCAGTCTCCGGCCCAACCCCACTGTGCCGGTTGGCGCTCACCCGTGCACACCGCCCACCTGGGCCGGTGAGATCGCAACAGGAGCGAAACAACCGTGGCCGTAAAGATCCGGCTCCTGCGGATGGGCAAGATCCGCAACCCGCAGTACCGCATCGTCATCGCCGACTCGCGCACCAAGCGTGACGGCCGGGCGATCGAGTTCGTCGGCATCTACCAGCCGAAGGAAGACCCTTCGGTGATCGAGGTCAAGTCGGAGCGGGTCCAGTACTGGCTGTCCGTCGGCGCTCAGCCGAGCGAGGCGGTGCAGCGGCTGCTGGAGCTGACCGGTGACTGGCAGAAGTTCAAGGGCCTGCCGGCCCCGCCGCCGCTGAAGGTGGCGCCGGAGCGGGTCGACCGCACGGCCGCCTACGAGGCCGAGGCGAAGGCCGCCGCCGGTGTGGCGGACACTCCGGCCAAGCCGGCGAAGAAGGCCGCCAAGGCCGAGGCTGAGGCGCCGAAGGCCGAGGAGTCGAAGGCCGAGGCGCCGGCTGCTGCGGACTCCGGCGAGCAGGCCTGACATGGCACTGCGGCCGGCGTTGGAGCACCTGGTCAAGGGCATCGTCGACCACCCCGATGACGTACGCGTCCGGATGGTCGACTCCCGTCGGGGCAAGCGGCTCGAAGTTCGCGTGCACCCCGAGGACCTGGGCACCGTGATCGGGCGGTCCGGTCGGACCGCCAAGGCACTGCGCCAGGTGATCGGCTCCATCGGTGGGCGCGGCGTGCGCGTCGACATCGTCGACTCGTACTGATGCTGCTCATCGTCGGCAGGATCGGTAAGCCGCACGGCATCCGCGGTGAGGTCACCGTGGAGGTCCGTACGGACGAGCCCGATACGCGGTTCGCCCCCGGTGTGGTGCTGGCCACCATGCCGGGGGTGGTTCCCCGGGGCGGCCAGGAGCCGGCCGCCGAACCGGGCGAGCGGTACGAGGTGCCCGACGCGTTGACCGTGGAGGCTGTCCGCTGGCACCAGGGGCGGCTGCTGGTCGCCTTCGAGGGGGTACTGGACCGTGACGTCGCGGAGGCGTTGCGGGGCACCCTGCTCACCGTGGACAGCGCCGACGTGGCACCGCCGGAGGATCCGGAGGAGTTCCACGATCACCAGTTGGTGGGGCTGGCCGTGGTCACCCCGTCCGGCGAGCGTCTCGGCGAGGTGGCTCGGATCGACCACGCACCCGCCTCGGATCTGCTGGTGCTCCGTCGTCCCGAGGGGCGTACCGCGCTGATTCCGTTCGTCAAGGCGATCGTCCCCGAGGTCGATCTCGCCGGTGGTCGCGTCGTGGTCGACCCGCCCGGTGGCCTGCTCGACCTCTGATCCCGCGGAGCACCCCTGATGCGCGTCGACATCGTGTCGATCTTCCCGGAGTACTTCGCTCCGCTGGACCTGTCGCTGATCGGCAAGGCGCGGGCCAACGGCACGCTGCGGCTGGCCGTACACGATCTGCGGAGCTGGACCCACGACGTGCACCGCACCGTCGACGACACGCCGTACGGTGGCGGGCCCGGCATGGTGATGCGGCCCGAGCCGTGGGGTGCGGCGCTGGACGCCCTGGCCCCCGCCGAGTCGGCTGCGCCCCGGCTGCTGGTGCCGTCCCCGGCCGGCGTGCCGTTCACCCAGGCGCTGGCGTACGAGTTGGCCGCCGAGCCGCACCTGCTCTTCGCCTGCGGCCGGTACGAGGGCATCGACCAGCGGGTGCTCGACCACGCGGCGACCCGGATGCCGGTCACCGAGGTCAGCCTCGGCGACTACGTGCTCTTCGGTGGCGAGGTCGCGGTGCTGGTGATCCTGGAGGCGGTCGTCCGGCTGCTGCCCGGGGTGCTTGGCAACGCCGGCTCGTTGGCCGAGGAGTCGCATGCGCACGGGCTGCTGGAGGCGCCGATGTACACCAAGCCGGCGACCTGGCGGGGGCTGGACGTGCCGGAGGTGCTGCGCTCCGGTGACCACGGTCGGATCGCCCGCTGGCGCAGGGACGCAGCGTTGGCGCGTACCGCCCGACGTCGGCCCGACATGCTCGCCGCGCTCGACCCCGGGGAGCTGGACAAACGGGACGTGGCGGCGCTGGACCGGGCCGGGTTTCCGGTGCCCGGACCCGATGTGGCAAAGTAGAGGGGTTGCCGCAGTCGTCTGCGCCGTGGACGGCTGCGAGGATCCCCGACCGGGGTCTGGTGTCAGCGACCACCACCCGGGGATCAGTATCACCCATCCGCGCGCCGATTGACGGTGCGCCGTGAGCCTCACGAGGACGCAGCGATGAACATCCTGGACGCCCTTGACGCCCAGTCGAAGCGCACCGACCTTCCCGACTTCCGTGCCGGTGACACCGTCAAGGTGCACGCCCGGGTGGTCGAGGGCAACCGGTCCCGGGTCCAGATCTTCCAGGGCGTCGTCATCCGCCGCCAGGGTGACGGACTGCGCGAGACCTTCACCGTTCGCAAGCTCAGCTTCGGCGTCGGTGTCGAGCGGACCTACCCGATCAACAGCCCGGCGATCGACCGGATCGAGGTCGTGACCCGCGGTGACGTCCGTCGGGCCAAGCTCTACTACCTGCGTGAGCTGCGGGGCAAGAAGGCCAAGATCAAGGAGCTGCGCGAGAAGCAGCCGAGCTGACCTCGCTCTGCGCCACGCCGCCTAAGCTGCGCGTGTGTCGTACGCTCGGGGTCGCACTACCCTGGTCGTACGGGCGCAGCGCGGCGGCGACCCGCCGTGCACGGCGGGTGACCTCCACTACCGCCCGGGGAGTCTCGACGAGACTGCCGGGCGGTAGTCGTTTCTGTGGACCGGGGAGTGCGCGTGGTACAGGCGCTTGACGACAGCGGCTCGGTTGATCCTTGGCGTCGGCGCAGCCGGCGCAACAAGCCGCAGATGCCGCTCTGGCAGGAACTGCCGCTGCTGCTCGTCGTCGCCTTCTGCCTCGCCGTGCTGATCCGCACGTTCCTGCTCCAGGCCTTCTTCATCCCCTCCGGGTCGATGGAGGACACCCTGCTCGTCGGTGACCGCGTCCTGGTCAACAAGGTCGTCTACAACGTGCGGGATCCGCAGCGCGGCGAGGTGGTGGTCTTCCGGGGCACCGACAAGTGGGTCCCGCAGGTGGAGGTGGAGCCGGCCGACGGCTTCGTCGACCGCCTCGGCCGCACCGTCGGTGACCTGGTCGGGCTGAGCCGCCCCGGGGAGAAGGACTTCATCAAGCGCGTCATCGGGCTTCCCGGTGACCGGGTGAGCTGCTGTGACGACCAGGGGCGGCTGCTGGTGAACGGCACCCCGCTGGACGAGTCGGCGTACGTGTTGCGCGACTCGCCACTGGACCTGCCCCCCAACGCGCAGGAGTGCCGCTCCCGGCGGTTCGAGGAGATCGTGGTCCCGCCCGGGCAGATGTTCGTGCTCGGCGACCACCGTCTCGTCTCGCAGGACGCCCGCTGCCAGGGCACGGTGCCGATCGACAACGTGGTGGGACGAGCCTTCGCGGTGGTCTGGCCCTCCAACCGCTGGCACACCCTGCCCATCCCGGAGACGTTCGCCGACGTGCCGTCACCGGTCACGGCCACCGGCGGTGCCGCGCCGGCGGTGCGGCCCACCGCCGAGGGCGGTGCCTTCCTGGCACTTCCGATCGCAGCCGTACTCTCCGTTCTCGCGCGTTCGACGCGGTGGCACCGATCCGGGCAACGTAGGCTCCTCCCGTGATTGACGAGCAGACCGACAAGCCGCGCCACTCCTTCTGGAAGGAACTGCCCATCCTTCTCGGGGTGGCGATCCTGGTCGCGGTACTGGTGCGGGCCTTCGTACTGCAGACCTTCTTCATCCCGTCGCCGTCCATGGAGAACACTCTCAAGATCGACGATCGGGTGCTGGTCAACAAGTTGGTGTACAACTTCCGGACACCGCACCGCGGCGAGGTGATCGTCTTCAAGGCGCCCGTCGAGTGGAGCGGCAACCCCGCGGGCGAGGACTTCATCAAGCGGGTCATCGGCGTCGGCGGTGACCGGGTGGTCTGCTGCGACGCGCAGGACCGTCTGGTGATCAACGGGGTGCCGCTGGACGAGCCGTACATCTTCTCCTTCGACGGTCAGCGGGACAAGCCGGCGGACCAGGAGTTCGATGTCGTCGTACCGGAGGGTCGGCTCTGGGTGATGGGCGACCACCGCTCCGCCTCCGGCGACTCGCTGGAGCACTATCAGCAGTCCGGCGAGAACGTCACCGCGGCCACCATTCCCGAGAAGGACGTCGTGGGCCGGGCCTTCACCGTCTTCTGGCCGTTCAACCGGGCCACCCTGCTCACGGTGCCCGAGGGGTTCGAGGCGATTCCGGCACCCTGACGGTGCCGGCGGGCCGGCTGGGACGGCGACGTGGGCGTTGTCGGTGACGTCTGGCAGTCTGGTGCGGTGACGCGATACACCCCGAGGCGCGCCGCCCGGGTGCTCCTGGTCGACCGGGCCGATCGGCTGCTGCTCTTCCGCGGCTTCGATCCGGCCCAGCCGCAGGGCGGACGCTGGTGGTTCACCCCCGGCGGCGGTCTGGACCCGGGGGAGACGTACGCCGACGGCGCGGCGCGTGAGCTGGCGGAGGAGACCGGGTTGCGGTTGCCTGTGGCCGAGTTCGGTGAACCGGTGCACGCCGACATCACCGAGTTCTCCTTCGACGGGGTGTGGTACCGGCAGGAGCAGCGGTTCTTCCTGGTGCGGGTGGCCACCCACGAGGTGGACACCACCGGGTTCAGCGAGGCGGAGCGGGGCAGCGTGGACGGCTACCGGTGGTGGTCGGCCGAGGAGCTGCGCAGCACCGCCGAGCGGTGCTACCCGCAGGAGCTGTCAGCGATCCTGACCCGGGCGTTGACCGGCGCCCCGGCCACGGCCGGCGGTGCGCCGTGCTGACCCCGCCGCGCACGGTGGTGCGCCGGGAGGCCGGGCTCTACGCGCTGGAACGGGCCTTGCAGCGGCGTGGCTTCCGGCACGTCGCCGGTGCCGACGAGGCCGGCCGGGGCGCGTGCGCCGGGCCGCTTGTCGCCGCCGCTGCGGTGCTGCCGGAGGGGCGGCGGGGCGAGATCGACGGCCTGGCCGACTCCAAGCTGCTCACCCCGGCCAGCCGGGAGCGGGTGTACGACGAGGTGGTCGCGCGTGCCCTGGCGTACGCCGTGGTGGTCATCCCGGCCGAGGAGGTCGACGCCCGCGGGCTGCACGTGTGCAACCTGGCCGCGATGCGCCGGGCGTTGGCCTCGCTGACCGTGCGACCCGAGTACGTGCTGACCGACGGGTTCGGCGTCGACGGTCTGGACGTGCCCGGTCTCGCCGTGTGGAAGGGTGATCGGGTAGCGGCCTGCGTGGCGGCGGCGAGCGTGCTGGCCAAGGTGACCCGGGACCGGATCATGGTCGACCTCGACGCCGAGCACCCCGGCTACGGCTTCGCCGAGCACAAGGGGTACATCACCGCCGACCACACGGCGGCGCTGCGCGAGCACGGTCCGTGCCGGGAACACCGGTTCTCCTATGTCAACGTCGCTGCCGTCTCCGGCCTGGACGGCCGCCCGCCCCGCTCACGTCGACCGCTGGGCGCAAGCTGGGACGAGCCGATGGAGCGCTCAGGCTTCGCAGGGGGTACCGTCGGCGTGGCGTTGGGCGAGCAGCGTCAGCGTCCAGCGCCGGTGGGGGAAGATGTGGTCATGGAAGGCGGAGTGCGATGAGCGCGGAAGACCTCGAAAAGTACGAGACCGAGATGGAGCTGCAGCTCTACCGGGAGTACCGCGACATCGTCCGTCAGTTCTCCTACGTGGTGGAGACCGAGCGGCGGTTCTACCTGGCCAACCAGGTCGACCTGCACGTGCGCAACTCCGACGGCGAGGTCTACTTCGAGGTCGAGATGCATGACGCCTGGGTGTGGGACATGTACCGTCCTGCCCGGTTCGTCAAGAACGTCCGGGTGATGACGTTCAAGGACGTCAACGTCGAGGAGTTGGAGAAGCCCGACATCTCGCTGCCCGCCGACTCCGGCTTCGGCGGCTGATCCTCGGTCCGTTGTCGTCACGGCGGCCCCCACCCGCCCGTGATCGGTCCACATCGGCGTGCCCGGCCCCGTCCGGCTCTCCGCGTCGCCTCCGCAGCAGCCATCGCCCTCGGTCGCCGCGTCACGCCATAGCAGATCAACTGCGTCGGCGCGGTCTGTCCACAGGGCGTGGCGTCGTCCACAGGCGAGGCCGGCCGGGCAGCGAAGCCGCGCCGACGACGCGCACACTCGCCGCCATGGTGACCCGATCCGGCGCGCTCTGCGCCCTCCTGCTCGTGCCACTTGTCACGTACCCGCCGCCGCCCTCGTCGTCGCTGCCGACGGCGATGTCGCTGGCCGCCGATCATCAGGGCCTGGTCGTCTCGGCGTCCGCGCTGGTGCCGCCGTCCAGGGTCGTCGCGGCGGACAGCGTCGGGCGGTACCGGTGGCCGGTCGACGGGCAGCCCCGGCCGGTGCGCCGGTTCGATCCGCCGCCTCGTCCCTGGCTGGCCGGCCATCGTGGGGTGGACCTGCTCGCGCCGGCCGGCGCGACGATCCGGGCCGCCGGTGACGGCACGATCTCGTACGCCGGCATGGTCGCCGGCCGTCCGGTGATCTCGGTGGCCCATGCCGACGGGCTGCGCACCACCTACGAGCCGGTGGAACCGGCGGTCACCGTCGGCACGTCGGTGCATGCGGGCACCGTGCTGGGAGTTCTGCTGCCCGGCCACGCGGGCTGTCCGCAGGCCGCCTGCCTGCACTGGGGGTTGCGCCGGGGCGACGACTACCTCGACCCGCTGGCCCTGCTCGGTCTCGGCCGGACCCGGCTGCTGCCGCTTGCCGACGCGCCGCTCAGCGCTGGTCGAGCAGGGTGGGCAGTTGCACGGCGAGCCGGTCGTACTCGTCGGGCGAGTTGTACACCTGGCCGCACAGTCTCAGCCAGCCCCGCCCGTCCCAAGTGTTGACCGCGACCTGGGCGGCGAGCCGCTCGGCGATCCGGGCCCGCAGCGCCCGCGCGCCGTCCATGGTGGTGGCGAGGCCCGCCGGCAACGGGACGATCCGCATGGCGACCGTAGGTCCGCCGGGGTCGGGCAGGTCGGCCGGTCGCACGCCGAGAGCGTCCCCCACCACCCGCTGCCCGTACGCGGCCAGCGCCGCGTTGTGCGCACGCACCCGGTCCACGCCGAGCGTACGCAGGACGTAGAGCCCCACCGGGGCGCTCAGCCAGCCGGTGTAGTCCGCGGTCGCCTGCCACTCCACCCGGCCCGGGAAGCCCGCCTCCTGCTCCCAGGAGACCACCAGCGGTTCGACCCGCTCCCGCCAGGGCGGGGAGACCACGAGGACGGCCGTGCCCCGGGGCGCGTACCCCCACTTGTGCAGGTTGCCGACCCAGAAGTCGGCGCCGATGCTCTGCACGGTAGCCGGCAGCATGCCGGGCGCGTGGGCGGCGTCGACAAGCACCGACACGCCGTGTTCCCGTGCCACGCCGACGATGGCAGCCACCGGGAACAGTCGCGCCGTCGCCGAGGTGAGCTGGTCGACCACGACCAGTCGGGTACGCCCCGGACGCAGCCCGGACCGGACGATCTGCACGATCTCCTCGGTGGTCGCGGACAGCGGCACCCGCAGCACCCGATGGGTCGCCCCGGTGCGGTGACACTCCCGGCGGACGGCGAAGTCGACCGCACCGTAGCCGTGATCGGTGGTGAGCACCTCGTCGTCCGGGCGCAGCCCGACCGACTGCAACGCCACGGCCACGCCGGTGGTGGCGTTGACGGTCAGGGCGGTGCCGTCCGGGTCGGCGCCGAGGAAGCCGGCCAGGTGCCGGCGGGCGTGCGTGATCCGGTCGACCAGACCCTGGGTGAAGAAGCGCAGCGGATCGGCTTCCATCTCGTCGCGCAACCGCTGCTGGGCCCGCTGCACGGTGATCGGCACCGCGCCGAACGAGCCGTGGTTGAGGTGGCTGACCGCCGGGTCGAGGGAGAAGAGCAGACGAGCGCCCGGGATCGGCTCAGGAGGCAACGGGACGCTCACCGGATGATCGTAACGCTGTCCCCGGCCCGTCGTGATGGATCTTGTGCAGTCCCTAGGCGCGGGGATGGGCCTGGCGGTATGCGGCGCGGAGCCGGTCGACCGAGACGTGGGTGTAGACCTGCGTGCTGGCCAGCGACGAGTGCCCCAGCAACTCCTGCACCGCGCGCAGGTCCGCCCCGCCTTCGAGCAGGTGGGTGGCGGCCGAGTGGCGCAGCGCGTGCGGGCCGATCCGGGGCAGGCCGGTGGCCTGTGCGTACGCCCCGACGATCTGGCGGGCCGTCGTCGGGTTCAACCGGCCACCCCGGACGCCGAGGAGCAACGCGTCGCGGGAGCCCGGAACCACAAGCACCGGCCGTCCCCGCCGCAGCCACTCGTCGAGGGCCCGCTGGGCCGGCGAGCCGTACGGCACGACCCGTTCCCGTCCGCCCTTACCCCGGACCCGAACCACCCGCCGGCCATGGTCGATATCGGCGACGTCGATGCCGCAGGCCTCGCTCACCCGCACTCCGGTGCCGTAGAGCAACTCCAGCAGCACCCGGTCCCGCAACCGCACCGCCTCGGCGACCACTTCTTCCGCCCCGGCACCGTCCCCGGTCTCAGCGGCGACCGGCCCGCCGGCGGTGCCGTGCCCGTCAGCGGTGGGGTGGGCATCGGCGGTGCGGTGTCTGTCGGCGTGGTCATCAACGGGGTGGTCATCAACGGGGTGGTCGTCGGGGGTGGGGTGAGTGGGGCTGGTGCTGTTGCGGGTCGGTGCCTCGACGAGGAGCGCGGCCTGGTCGGTGCGGAGCACGGTGGGCAGGGTGCGCTGCGGACGGGGACTGGCCAGCGTGGCGGCCACGTCGGTGGGTAGCAGCCCGCCCCGGTGCGCCCAGGCACTGAAGGTGCGTGCCGCCGCTGCCCGCCGGGCCAGCGACGCCCGGGCCGCTCCCATCGTCCGCTGTTTGGCCAGCCAACTGCGTACCGTGTCAAGGCTCAGCTCAGCCACCTCGGCGCAGCCCATCCGGTGGGCATGATCCAACAGGGACACCAGATCGGCGACGTACGCCCGCACGGTGTGGGCCGAGCGGTTGCGGACCGAGGCGAGGTGTCGGGCGAACTCGTCCACCGCGTCCCGCAGCGGCTCCGGCAGCGCCGCGTGCACGGCCCGGGTGCCGCGGGTGTTGCGGTCTTCGGTACCCCCCACGCGGCCCAGCCTAGGACGAGGCGGTGGCGCCCGCGAACCTGCCGCGCACCGATACTGCCGCTCAGCCTGCGCGGCGCGGCGGGACCAGGGCGTAGCCGTCGTCGCGGCGTACCACCAGGGCCAGCTCCTCCAACAGGGACATCTTGCGCAGCACCGTGCGTACGGCCAGGCCGGCTCGGGCCGCGAGGTCGTCCACGCCGATCGTGCCTCGGCGGGGCATCGCCTCCACGATCGCCCGCGCATCGTCGTCGATCACATCGGTGGGTCGGTCCGGGCCGCGCGGCACCGGGGCCAACTCGCCGATCCGGCCCACCTCCTCCAGCACGTGGGCGAGACCGGTCACCAGGCGGGCCCCCGGCTCCTCGCGCAGGATCTCGTGCGTGCCGACCGACATCGCCGAGGTGACCGGGCCGGGCACCACCATCGCCGGCCGGTTCAGGGCGAGGGCTCGTCTGGTGGTCTGGGTCGCGCCGCTGCGGGCCGCCGCCTCCACCAGGACGGTGCCCTTCGTGCCGGCCGCGATCACCCGGTTGCGGATGAGGAAACGGGGACGAAGCGGCTCGGCGGCCGGTGGCCACTCGCTCACCAGCAGCCCCGAGTCGGCGATTCGGTCGAACAACGCCGTGTTGCCCACCGGATAGGGGCGATCGACGCCGCAGGCGAGCACCGCGACGGTCCGGCCACCCGCACTCAACGCACCTCGGTGCGCGGCGGCGTCGATGCCGAACGCGCCGCCGGAGACGACCGTCCAGTCCCGGTCGGCCAGGCCGTAGCCCAACTGCCGGGCGACGTGCAGACCGTACGGCGTGGCGGCTCGCGCCCCCACCACGGCCACGGACCGGTCCAGCGCCTCGGCCAGCGGCCACGGTCCGCGTACCCAGAAGCAGAGCGGTGGGGCGGTCTCCCGGTCGACCCGGCGGCGCGCGTCGGAGAGCCGAAGCTTGCGGAGTTCCTCGACCGTGCCGGGCCATTCGTCGTCGCCGGGCACGACGACCCGGGCGCCGAGTCGTTCGCCGCGATCGAGGGCCTCGGCGGCGATGGCCCGGGCGTCTCCGGCCCGGCTGCGTGCCGCCACGCTGTCGCGCAGGTCCTCGTACGGCGCGGCGCCGTCGAGCAGCAACTCCAGGGCGGCCACCGGGCCGAGTTCGGTGACCAGCGCGTACACCGAGCGGGTGCCCGGCTCGGCCAGCCAGGTCAACGCGACCCGGGCCAGCGTCGTCTCGTCGTACCTGCTCATATTGCCTCTCCCGTCCTGAGGTGGATGGCCTCGCCGACGTCGTGCCGGTCCGGTCGGGCGCGCCCGTCGAGGTCGGCGATCGTCCAGGCGAGCCGGATGACCCGGTCGAAGCCGCGGGCGGAGAGCGACCCCGAATCCAGCCGGGCCCGTAGTTCGGCGGTGTCGGCGGCGGGCAGCTGCCACGGCGGCCGGCGCAGCCGCGTGCCGGGCACCTCAGCGTTGAGTCGGCGGCCCAACGCCGACCAGCGATCCGCCGCCGCGGCACGGGCGGCGACCACCCGGGCCGCCACCGCCGTGGAGGACTCCTGCGTGCCGGCCTCCATGAGTTCGGCAGCGCGCATCGGCAGCAGCCGCACCTGCAGGTCGATCCGGTCGAGCAGCGGACCGGAGAGCCGGGCCAGGTAGCGGCGGCGGGCCTGCGGGGGACACTCGCAACGGTCGTCGCCGGCCGGGTTGGCGCATGGGCACGGATTCGCCGCGATCACCAGCTGGGCCTGGGCGGGGTATTCCGCGCCGCCCCGGCTGCGGGCCAGGTGCACCCGGCCGTGCTCCAGCGGTTGGCGTAACGCTTCCAGGGCGGCACGACTGAATTCCGGAGCCTCGTCGAGGAAGAGGACCCCTCGGTGGGCCAGTGAGATCGCGCCGGGCCGGGCCAGTCCTGGCCCACCGCCGACGATGGCGGGGATGGTCGCGGTGTGGTGCGGGGCCTGGAACGGCGGGCGGCGCAGCAGCCCACCGTCCGCCGGCAACAGCCCGGCGATCGAGTGCAGGGCGGTGACCTCCAGCGCGGCGTCGTCGTCCAGCTCAGGAAGGATTGACGGCAGACGCTCGGCCAGCATCGTCTTGCCGGCACCCGGTGGGCCGATCAGCGCCAGGTGGTGGCCGCCGGCGGCAGCCACCTCCAGGGCTCGACGGCCGAGCCCCTGCCCGGCCACCTCGGCCAGGTCGGGACCGGAGGTGGCGGGTGCCGGTACGTGGGTCGGCGGCTCGATCAGTGGCGCACCGTCGCGGACGAACGCGATCAGCCGGTGCAGGGTGTCCACGCCCCGGACGCGCAGCCCGGGCACCACGGCGGCCTCGGCGCTGTTGGCGGCCGGCACGATCACCCGCTCGACGCCGGCCCGGGCCGCGGCGGCGGCCATCGGCAGGACGCCCCGTACCGGCCGGACGGTCCCGTCCAGGCCCAGTTCGCCGAGGATCACCACGCCGTCCAGCGGTGCCAGGGGCAACTCGCCGGAGCCACCGAGCAGTGCCACCGCGATCGCGAGGTCGAAGGCCGAGCCGAACTTGGGCAGGGTGGCCGGTAGCAGGTTGAGGGTGATGCGGCGGTTCGGCCAGCGCTGACCCGAGTTGACCACGGCGGCCCGCACCCGGTCGCGCGCCTCGTGCAGCGCGGTGTCCGGCAGCCCGGAGATGACCACTGCGGGCAGGCCGGGCGCGAGATCCGCCTCCACCTCCACCAGGTGACCGGTGACGCCGACCAGGCCGACGCAGAGCACCCGGGCGTAGCTCATCAGAACGCTCCCTTGAGATGCTCGACCTGGGCCCGGCCGGCGCGCGGCAGCAGCACCGAGACGACGTCGAAGCGGATCTCGTCGGCGGTGGTGCCGGTGGCCGCCAGCCACGCGGCGGCGAGCCGACGCAGCCGGCGGGCCTTGTGCCGGACCACCGCCTCGGCCGGGGTGCCGAAGTCGTGGTTGCGGCGGGTCTTCACCTCACAGATGACGAGCACCGGCCCGTCCCAGGCGACGATGTCGATCTCACCGGAGGGGCAGCGCCAGTTCCGGGCCACCGGGCGCAGCCCTGCCTCGATCAGGTGTCGGACGGCGCATCGTTCCCCGTACCCGCCGACCGCCTGGTTCCGCTTGGTCATGGCCGGCACCCTGCCCGCAGCGGGCCGGTCGAGGTGCCCCCACCGGTGCGGCCTGTGGACGACCGGAGGTGCTGTGGACAGACAAACGATCATGCCCTCGGTGTGCTAAAGCGAAGCTGAGTGACGAATCAGCTTCTTACTCTGCGTACCCGGTCGAATTGCCCTTCCCCGCCGCTGGCCAGGGCCGGGGTCGAATGGCGGTCGGTCGGCCGGTCGCATACGGTGCCGGGCGTGGACGGACGACGTAGCTTTGCCGATGACCACGAGTCGGGTTGGTATCCCGGTGACCGCGACCACGGTTACGGCGACCCGGACTGGCGCGATACCGCCCAGGCGCGGTACCGGGACGACACGCCGGTGCCCCCCGAGCAGCGGATCGACGACGAGGACCGGTACGACACCGCCGCGCGACGTTTCGGTGGGGTGGACCCGCTCGCCGACATCCCGGCGGAGCCCGAGCGCTATCGGGCCTCACGCGCCCGACGAGCCGGGTCGACCGATCCGGACGTTTCGGGCGAGTTGCCCACCGAACGTCCGGGTAGGCGTGCCGCCCGGGAGACCACCGCGCCGGTCGGCGCAGACCCGTTGCTGAACGATCCGGCCCCGTTCGCTCCGGTGGTGAGCGATCCGGCGCCGTTCGCGTCGGCGGTGGACGAGCCGGCCCCGCTGGCGTCGGTGGTGGGTGACCCGGCCCGGTCCGTGCCGCTGACCGGGTACCCGATCGTGGAGGCGAAGCGGGGCACGGAGGCGATGAATCCGCTGGAGCAGCCGACCGGGCCGATGCCGCCGGTGGCGCCCCGGGGCGACCTGGCGGCGGGAAACACCGGCGACCAGCAGGCCGCCGGGGACACCGGATTCCGGCCGACGACCGGGGAGGGCGGCTACCAGGTGCCGGGCGTACCGGCCGGGCCGCCCAGCGGCGACGGCGTCTACCGGACCCGCCGGCCGGTGCTGGCCGTACTCTTCGCCGTCCTGGTGGTGATCTTCGAGGTGCCGGCGTTGCGGGTGTTGCTGCACGGGGCGACCGCGGACCCGGTCTCCGCCGCCGACGTGCTCGTGGGCACCTTCCTGGTGGCCGGTCTGCCGATCTTCGCGGTCGGCCTGTACGGGCTGCGGACGACCGGGTTCTCGCTCGCCGACGGGGCGCGTGGCTGGCTGCGGCCGCCGACGGCCTACCTGACGGTCGGGCTGGCGCTCTTCCTCGCTGCGGCGCTCGCCGCCGGCTGACCTCGCGTTCGGCGGTTGTTAACAAGGGGCCCTTCCTCTACCGCAGGCGTTAACAAGGGCCCCTTCCTTGCACCCGGGGGTCGGGCGGCGGGGCGGGCGCGTACACTGGTCGACTGGCGACCGCCTCGCGCGGTCGACCTCGCGTGCCCTCCTCACGAAGTCGTCGTGCGGCGGCGGCCTCCCTGGTCCCGACCCTGTCGGGCCCATCCTGGCCGACGACCGGGCACCAGGCCACTCGGCCGCCGGCCGAGCGGACGAACCAGGGACCCCAAGGAGTACGAACCATGGCCGTCGTGACCATGCGTCAGCTGCTGGAAAGTGGTGTTCACTTCGGGCACCAGACCCGGCGCTGGAACCCGAAGATGAAGCGCTTCATCTTCACCGAGCGCAATGGCATCTACATCATCGACCTGCGCCAGACCCTCGACTACATCGAGAAGGCGTACGAGTTCGTGCGCAACACGGTGGCCGAGGGCGGCAGCATTCTGTTCGTCGGCACCAAGAAGCAGGCCCAGGAGGCCATCGCCGAGCAGGCGACCCGGGTCGGCCAGCCGTACGTCAACCACCGCTGGCTCGGCGGCATGCTTACCAACTTCCAGACGGTGTACAAGCGGCTGCAGCGGATGAAGGAGCTGGAGGCCCTCGGTGACCTCAGCGGCACCGCCGCCGGCTACACCAAGAAGGAGACCCTGCAGCTCTCCCGCGAGAAGATCAAGCTCACCAAGACCCTCGGTGGTCTGCGGGACATGCAGAAGCTCCCGGCCGCGGTCTGGATCGTCGACACCAAGAAGGAGCACATCGCCGTCGACGAGGCCCGCAAGCTGGGCATCCCGGTGATCGCGGTGCTCGACACCAACTGCGACCCGGACGAGGTCGACTTCCCGATCCCGGGTAACGACGACGCGATCCGCTCGGCCGAGCTGCTGACCAGGGTCGTGGCCGCCGCCGTCGCCGACGGCCTGATCGCCCGTTCCGGTCGTCGCCGTGGTGGCGACGAGAAGCCGGAGGCGGGTGTCGCCACCGACGAGCCGCTGGCCGAGTGGGAGCGCGAGCTGCTCGAGGAGCCCAAGAAGGCCGACGAGGAGCCCGCCGCCGAGCAGGCCCCGGCCGAGCAGGCTCCCGCCGAGCAGCCGGCGGCCGTTTCCGGCCAGTGATTCCGCCGCCGTCCGGTCACCGTCGGTTCGCCGATGGTGACCGGCGGCGACCAGGTCGGCACGAACTTCCCGAATCCGGGTAACCGGCACCTCAGACCATCCCATCGCAATCTCAACACCGAAGAGAGAGCCATGTCCCAGATCACCGCCGCGGACGTCAAGAAGCTCCGCGACCTGACCGGCGCCGGCATGATGGACAGCAAGAAGGCCCTGACCGAGGCCGAGGGCGACTTCGACAAGGCCGTCGAGATCCTGCGCGTCAAGGGCGCCAAGGATGTCGGCAAGCGGGCCGGTCGTACCGCCGCCAACGGGCTGATCGCCCACGCCGGCCAGGCCATGCTCGAGCTCAACTGCGAGACCGACTTCGTCGCCAAGAACGACGCCTTCATCGCCCTGGCCCAGCAGCTGGTCGAGCACGGTGAGCGTTCCGGCGTGAGCAACGCCGAGGAGCTGCTGGCCAGCGAGATCGACGGCCGTCCGGTCGCCGATCTGGTCCAGGAGCAGTCCGCCAAGATCGGCGAGAAGCTGGTGCTGAACCGCTTCGCCAAGCTCGACGGCACGGTCGCGGTCTACCTGCACCGCAAGGCCCAGGACCTGCCCCCGGCGGTCGGCGTGATGGTGCAGTACACCGGCAAGGCCGACGAGGCCGCCGACGCCGACGCCCGTGGTGCGGCCATGCAGATCGCCGCGATGCGTCCGCAGTACCTCACCCGTGACGAGGTGCCGGCCGAGGTCGTCGAGTCCGAGCGGCGTATCGCCGAGCAGACCGCCCGCGAGGAGAACAAGCCCGAGGCGGCGCTGCCGAAGATCGTCGAGGGCCGGGTGAACTCCTTCTTCAAGGATTTCGTCCTGCTGGAGCAGTCGTCGGTCACCGACAACAAGAAGACGGTGAAGCAGGTGCTGGCCGAGGCCGGCATCGAGGTCACCCGATTCGTGCGGTTCGAGGTCGGCCAGGCCTGAGCCGCCGTCGGGCGCGCCGCGCCCGTGGGCTGAGCAACGACACGACGAGGAGGCCGCCGGTGTACGCGACAAGCACCGCGGCCTCCTCGTCCCATAAGGTCGGCAGCGGCAGATACGCACCCGGTGCACCGGTGGGGGAAGGACGGGCGGATGACGCAGGTTGTGAGTGACCGGACGCTGGCGGCGGACGACCCGACGGCGCCACCGCCCGGCCGGTCCCGGCGGGTGGTGTTGAAGCTTTCCGGCGAGGTGTTCGGCGGCGGTGCGATCGGCGTCGACCCGGACGTCGTACAGGCCATCGCCCGGCAGATCGCCACCGTGGTACGACGCGGGGTGCAGGTCTCTGTGGTGGTCGGCGGTGGCAACTTCTTCCGGGGCGCGGAACTGCAGAAGCGGGGCATGGACCGGGCCCGGGCGGACTACATGGGCATGCTCGGCACCGTGATGAACTGCCTCGCGTTGCAGGACTTCCTGGAGAAGGAAGGCATCGAGACCCGGGTGCAGAGCGCCATCACGATGGCCCAGGTCGCCGAGCCGTACATCCCGCTGCGCGCGATCCGGCACCTGGAGAAGGGCCGCGTGGTCATCTTCGGCGCCGGGGCGGGCATGCCGTACTTCTCCACCGACACGGTGGCCGCGCAGCGTGCGCTGGAGATCCACGCGGACGTGGTGCTGATGAGCAAGAACGGCGTCGACGGGGTCTACACCGCTGACCCGCGGATCGACCCGACCGCCAGCAAGTTCGACTCGATCACCTTCTCCGAGGTGCTGCGCCGCAACCTGCGGGTCGCCGATGCCGCCGCCTTCAGCCTCTGCATGGAGAACGGCCTGCCGATGCTGGTCTTCGGCGCCCAGGGAGACGACACCATCGTCCGGGCGGTGGGCGGCGACAAGATCGGCACGCTGATCACCACCTGAAGCGACCGTCGACCTCACCCCGACGGTCCCGGTGACCCGACAAGCCCCACGACGAGCACAAGAAGGAGGCGAGGAGAACGGTGATCGACGACACCCTCCTCGAGGCCGAGGAGAAGATGGAGCGTGCGGTCGAGCACGCCAAGGAGGAGTTCGGTGCCATCCGCACCGGCCGCGCCACTCCGGCCATGTTCTCCAAGATCATCATCGACTACTACGGCAGCCCGACGCCGCTGACCCAGATGGCGTCGGTGGCCATTCCCGAGCCGCGGATGGCCATCATCAAGCCGTACGACAACTCGCAGATCAATGCCATGGAGAAGGCGATCCGCGACTCGGACCTCGGGGTCAACCCGAACAACGAGGGCAACCAGCTGCGCATCCTGCTCCCGCAGATGACCGAGGAGCGCCGCCGCGACATGATCAAGGTCGCGCGCCACAAGGGCGAGGAAGCCAAGGTCGCCATCCGCAACATTCGCCGCAAGGGCAAGGAAGAGCTGGACCGGCTCGTCAAGGACGGCGAGGTCGGCGAGGACGACGGCCGGCGCGCGGAGAAGGAACTGGACGACCTCACCCAGCGCTACGTCGCGCACGTCGACGAACTGGTCAAGCACAAGGAGACCGAACTCCTGGAGGTCTGACCTCGCGCCGTGATCCACGGTGCGCCCAGCCCACCCACTGCACCCCCGTCCCCGTCCGGTTGATCCTGAAGTCAGTCGTCGCACTCGTGGTGACAGCTTCGCGAGCAACACGGCGGGGTCGAGGGTGTGGGTGGGTACTGGTGCGGCCTGTGGGGCGGACAGGTGCAGTAGGCTCGGCACGATTCCCGGTGGCCCGGCGGTGAAGGGTGGGGATCGGTCAACCGGCCGGCCGGCAAATCTCAACGGAGCGCCTCGCGCGGGTAGGGGATGGTAGTGGTTGTACGGCAAGTGGTGGATTTCGTCCCGCTCCCCTCTGGTGCGTGATGTCCCACCTCGACCCCTACGGCGGCGCCGAGGCCCGTGGCTGGGATCGGCCGGACCAGCCCGCCCAACTGCCCTGGCCCGACCCGAACCTCGATCCCGGCCCCTGGGCCGCTGATCCGCACGCCGAGCGGTACGCCACCCCCACCGCCCAGATCGAACCGGTCCGTGGCGCTGCCGATCTGCTCCACGACGACGCCCCGACCGGGCAGATCGAGCGGATACCTGCCGGTGTCGGCCTCGACCACGACGACGCCCCGACGGCCCAGTTCGCCCCGGTGCCCGGCGACGAACCGGAGGCCGACGATCCGCCGCCCGGACGCCGTCACCGCGGCCGTCGTCGCGCCGGGCGGCCCACCAACGGGCAACCCGCATCGAGCCCCGGTGAGCAGCCCGCGTCGCACCTCGACCGGCCGGCGGGGAGCCCCGGCAAACCCGCTGCGCCGAGCCGCGCCGGCCGGAACCTGCCGGCGGCCATCTCGGTCGGGCTCGGCCTGGGGGCTGTGGTCCTGCTCCCGCTCTTCCTCTACACGCCGTCCTTCCTGCTGGTGCTCGCCGCCGCATTCGGGGTGGGCATCTGGGAGATGTCCCGCGCGGTACGCCGGGCCCGCGCCGTGGTGCCACTGGTTCCCCTGATCGTCGGTGGGGTGCTGACGGTCACCATCGGCTGGTTCGGCGGTCTGGACGCGCTGCTGCTGGGGTTGCTGGTCACGATCGCGGGCACGCTCGTCTGGCGGCTCGGCGACGGCATGGCCAACTTCCGGCGGGACATGACCGCGGCCACGTTGATCGCGGTGTACGTGCCCTTCCTCGGTGGCTTCGCCGCGCTGCTCGCGTCGTCGCCGGACGACGGGGCGCTGCGGATTCTGGTGACGCTTGTCGCCGTGGTGCTCTCCGACACCGGGGGGTACGCCGCCGGCGCCAACTTCGGCAAGCATCCGATGGCCCCGACGATCAGCCCGAAGAAATCCTGGGAGGGTTTCGCCGGGTCGGTCGGTGCGGCGGCGCTGGGCAGCGCCCTGCTGCTCTGGCTGCTGTTCGACGTGGCACCGTGGTGGGGTGCCGTGTTCGGGGTGGCGGTGTCGTGTGCCGCCGTCCTCGGTGACCTCGCCGAATCCATGATCAAGCGGGATCTCGGTGTGAAGGACATGAGCAACCTGCTGCCCGGGCACGGTGGCCTGATGGACCGCCTCGACTCGGTCCTGTTCGCCGTGCCGACGGCGTACCTGCTGCTCGTGGTCCTCGTGCCGGCGGTGAACTGAGGCATGGATCACGGCCACGCAGCCTGGTCGCGGACGTGGCCGGACCCGATCCGCACCCTCCGGAGGGATGCGGTCCACGCCGGGCGTGCCAGACTGGACGGGCCATGACGAGCCTGCCACTGATCCCGGTCGACCCGGACGCGCCTGGCGCGCGCCGGGCGTCGATGCCACCGCAACATCTCGCCGACCTTGACCTGGCCGGCCGGAAAGCCCTGGTCACCGGTCTGGGTGAACCGGCGTTCCGGGCCCGGCAGATCTCCACCCACTACTTCGGCCGGCTGGTGCGCGACCCGGCGCAGATGACCGACCTGCCGGCGGCCTCCCGGGCTCGGCTGGCCGACCAGCTGCTGCCCCGGCTGCTCAACCCGGTCCGCGAGCTGGCCTGCGACGACGGGGCGACCCGCAAGGCGCTCTGGCGGCTGCACGACGGGGCGCTGGTGGAGAGCGTGCTGATGGGCTACCCGGATCGGGTGACCGTCTGCATCTCCAGCCAGGCCGGCTGCGGCATGGCCTGCCCGTTCTGCGCCACCGGCCAGGCCGGTCTGACCCGGAACCTCTCCACCGCCGAGATCGTCGACCAGGCGGTCTACCTGGCGGGTGTGGCCGCCTCCGGCGCGGTGGTGGGCTCACCGGCACGGTTGTCGCACGTGGTCTTCATGGGCATGGGCGAGCCGCTGGCGAACTACAACCGGGTGGTGGCCGCGATCCGTCGGCTGGTCGCGCCGGCGCCCGAGGGCCTCGGGCTGTCGCAGCGCCACATCACCGTTTCCACGGTCGGCCTGGTGCCGGCCATCCACCGACTGGCCAGCGAAGACCTCTCGGTGACTCTTGCGTTGTCGCTGCACGCCCCCGATGATGAGCTGCGCGACGAACTTGTGCCGGTCAACCAGCGCTGGAAGGTGTCCGAGGTGCTGGACGCCGCCTGGGCGTACGCGGCTCGCACGGGGCGTCGTGTGTCGATCGAATACGCGATGATCAAGGACGTGAACGACCAGCCGTGGCGAGCTGATCTGCTCGGGCGGCTGCTGGCCGGCAAGCTGGCCCACGTGAACTTGATTCCACTCAATCCGACTCCGGGCAGCCGATGGGACGCCAGCCCGAAGCCGGTGGAGCGGGAGTTCGTCCGGCGGTTGCGCGACGCCGGGGTGTCCACCACCGTACGGGACACCCGAGGTCGCGAGATCGACGGGGCGTGTGGGCAGCTGGCCGCCGCGGAGGACATGGGCACCGACCCGGCCGGAAACCCGTCGGCATGACCGGGCGTGGCGAACGAGACCAGGAGACATAGTGGCGAGTCAGGGTCAGCGTTTCCGGCGTAAGGCGCTCCGCCGGGGATACAAGGTTGACGAGGTGGACGCCTTCCTGGACCGGGTCGAGGCGACCCTCGCCGGCCAGCCGGTGGGTGCCCCGGTGGCCTCGCAGGAGGTCCACGACGTCGTCTTCCGGGTTCGCTTCAACGGCTACGACGAGTGGCAGGTCGACCTGCACCTCGACCGGGTCGAGCGGCAGCTGGCCGAGTTGGAGGAGCGGGGTCAGACCCGCGCCGGTGGCGAGACCCGGATGGGCCCGGCGGAGCGGATGGGGCCGGCGGAGCGGATGGGTCCGCCCATGCGCGAGGACCGGGGCATGTCGGCGGTGCCGCAGCCGCCGATGCCGCCCCGGCCGATGCCGGCGCAGGCCGGCCCGTACGGCCGCTACGACGAGCCCACCGGCGCCTTCGCCGGCGGCTACGACGCACCTCGCGGCGGTTACGACGCACCCCGCGGCCCTGGCGGCCCGATGGGGCCAGGCGCGCCGATGGGCCCCCCGGGTGGCCCGATGGGTCATGGTGCTCCGCCGCGCGGCCTGCCCGCCGGGCCGGGCGGCTACGGCCCCCCGGACGGCCCCGGTGGCTACGGCCCCCCGGACGGCCCCGGTGGCTACGGCCCCCCGGACGGCCCCGGTGGCTACGGTCCGCCTGACGGTCCTGGCGGTTACGGTCCCCCCGATGGTCCTGGTGGGTACGGTCCGCCGGACGAGCCGCGTTTCGACGGCTTCGAGGCGGGCCGGCGCGCCCGTACCGATATGACTGCGGAGATCCGCATGCCGGATCGTGACCCGCGTCGCGGCCCGGCGGGACCGCCCGCGGTGCCGCAGCAGGCACTCGGTGGTCCGTCGATGGCGGGTCCGCCGCCGATGGCCGGGCCCTCGATGGGTGGCCCGCCGATGGCCGGCCCGCCCGGCAGCGACCTCTACCGGGTGGACCAGATCCGGCGCAGTTTCCAGGTGCGTCGGTTCGGCAGCGGGTACGACCCCGACCAGGTCGACCGGTTCTTCGACAGCCTGCTCGGCGGGATGGCCGGGCGTAACCCGATGCCGGTGAACCCGAAGGACCTGGACACGCTGCGTTTCGGCCTGGTGCAGGGCGGCTACTTCGAGGCGGAGGTCGACGCCGCGTTGAAGAACGTGCAGGACATCCTCTTCGGCCGCTGACCGGCGACGACGAATCGGGCCCGCCCTCCGCTGTCGGAGGCGGGCCCTACTCGTGTCTGCCGGACGTGAACGGCCCCGGTGGTCATGCCGTTCGGCCCCGCGTCAGCACCCCCGCGCCGGTTGCGGCTGCCGAGGGGTGTCCAAGCCTCGGGCGTCAGGACCGCGGCGGGGTCAGGAACGCAGGCCGTTGCGGCGCAGCACGGCGTCGCCGATCACGATGAGCAGCAGGAGCGCGGCCAGGCCGATCAGCCACAGGTTCTCGACCCTGCCCTCGTGGTTGCCGCAGAGCATCGCCAGCAGCGCGAGTGCGGTGAGGATCGCGCCGATCCGCCCGGACTTGCGGTGCCCAGGCTTGTGCTGGTCTGGCGACGTTACCGGCTCGCTTCCTGCCACTGGTCGGTCCTTCCCTCGCGATCGGATCTCCGGTTAGTCTGGCACGCCCGCTGACGGCCCTGGCGCAGGGTCCGGCCGATAGAGAAAAGATCACCCGGGACTGACCGGCGTGACGCGCCGAACGGGCCGGTCCGAAAGCGAGCGCCCGGGCCGAAGGGCCCGTCATCCCCGGGCCGGAGGGGACTACCGGTGTCGAGGGACGGCGAGCACGCTACCTCCGGTAGCGTTTCGGCGTACGCCTTGATTTGTCTTCTTGAGGGGGAACTGCGGTGCGAGTGACCGGTACCGGGCACGCGAGCATGCGGATCGACACGGGCGCGGGCAGCATCCTGTGCGACCCGTGGGTCAACCCGGCCTACTTCGCCTCCTGGTTCCCGTTCCCGGACAACTCCCTGCTCGATTGGGAGACCCTCGGCGACGTCGACTACCTGTACGTCTCCCACCTGCACCGGGA
The DNA here is from genome assembly GCF_003977705.1 of Verrucosispora sp. FIM060022. Classification (NCBI taxonomy): domain Bacteria; kingdom Bacillati; phylum Actinomycetota; class Actinomycetes; order Micromonosporales; family Micromonosporaceae; genus Micromonospora; species Verrucosispora sp. FIM060022. The sequence goes on along the minus strand of NZ_RQIV01000003.1, from coordinate 116,502 downwards.
TCACTTCGACGCGGCGCACCTGAAGCGGTACGTGTCGAAGAAGGCCACCGTGCTGCTGCCCGAGTTCCCCACCTCCGAGATGGAGGACGAGTTCCGCGCGCTGGGCTTCACGAAGTTCCTGAAGACCCGCAACGAGGAGGTCGTGGAGCTGGACGGCGGCCTGAAGATCATGATCCAGGCGTTGACCAGCCCCACCGACGGCCCGATCGGTGACTCGTCGCTGTGGGTGGAGTACGACGGGGTGCGGCTGCTCAACCAGAACGACGCCCGCCCCACCGACCTGAGCACCTTCGCCGAGCTGGGTCACGTGCACGCCCACATGCTCCAGTTCTCCGGGGCGATCTGGTACCCGATGGTCTACGAGCTGCCGCAGTCGGCGAAGACCGCGTTCGGCAAGCAGAAGCGGGACCGGCAGTTCGACCGCACCTGGCGCTACATCGACGACCTCAAGGCCGACCACGTCTTCCCGATCGCCGGCCCGCCCTGCTTCCTCGACGACGAGCTGTGGCAGTTCAACGACATCTTCGGCGACGAGGGGAACATCTTCCCCGACCAGTCGGTCTTCCTGGCCGAGTACGCCAAGGTCGGCGGTACCAACGGCATCGTGCTGCTGCCCGGTAGCGTCTCCGAGATCACCACCTCCGGCGCGACGACGACCCACCCGGTGCCGGTGGAGGAGTTCTTCGCCAACAAGGTGGCCCACCTGGAGGAGATGCGCGAGCGCAAGCGCCCGATCATCGAGGCGGAGAAGGCGTCCTGGCGGCACCCCGAGATCGACGTGCTCAAGGAGTTGAAGCAGCGCATCGAGCCGTTGCTCGACGAGTCGATCTACCTGGCCAAGGGTGTGGGCGGCCCGGTCCGCTTCGACCTGGTCGGTTACGACGGCGAGAGCATCGAGTCGATCGTGGTGGACTTCCCCGGCAAGCAGGTGCGGCCGTACGCCGACGAGAAGGTCAGGTACCGGTTCCGTACCGAGCGGGCGCTCGTCGAGCACCTGCTGCACATCGGCGAGGTGGACTGGGTCAACTCGCTCTTCCTGTCCTGCCGGTTCTCCGCCGCCCGGATCGGCCAGTACAACGAGTTCGTGTACGCCTTCTTCAAGTGCCTGTCCACCGAGCGTCTCCAGTACGCCGAGGGCTGGTACGACGAGCACGAACGGGCCGTCGACGCCGAGGACATCACCCTCGGCGACTGGGTGGTGCAGCGCCGCTGCCCGCACCTGAAGGCGGACCTGAGCCGCTTCGGCATCGTCGACGGCGACCAGCTCACCTGCCAGCTGCACGGCTGGCGCTTCGACCTGCCCAGCGGCCGCTGCCTGACCAGCGTCGGGCACAAGGTCCGGGCGCACCGCGTCGGCGAGGAGACCGAGGTCGCCCAACCGACGAGTTAGGCCGCCTGCCCGAGGTGTTAAGAAGGGGCCCCTTCACTACGCGAGACGTTAATAAGGTGCCCTTCCTTGCACCTCGTCCCGTGCGCGCTCAGCGGCCGAGGTCGGCGAGGATGCGTTGAGCCGCGTTGTGCCCGGCGGCGCCGATCACGCTGCCCGCCGGGTAACAGCCGGCGCTGCCCGCGTACACCCCGTCGACCCCGGTGGCGTACGGCATCCGGTCGGTGAACGAGACGGTGTTGTCGACGTGGTGGATGTGCCCGCCGGTGATGCCGAAGTGCGTCTCGATGCCGGGCGGGGGAAGCGGCACCGCGTCGGCGATCAGGTCGGCGGTGCCGGGGGCGTACCGCTCGCAGATGGCCACCAACTGGTCGACGTAGCCGGGCAGCGCCGCCTCCCAGGTGGTGCCGGCCAACTCGTACGGCACCGACTGGACGAACAGCGCCGACGAGTGGTGCCCGTCCGGGTCGGCCAGCGACGGGTCGACGGTGGTGTGCAGGTACCACTCGATGGTCGGCTCCGCCGGCAGCCGCCCGGCCTGCACGTCCGCCCACATCCCCCGCAGGGCCGCCATCGGGGACTCACCACCGCCGGAGGTCAGCGACGCCGACCCGGGCAGCAGGTGGATCGTGGAGCCGAACGGGCTCGGCGCGTCCTTCGGCAGGCAGGAGAAGCGGGGCAGGCCGCGCAGCGCCAGGTTGAGCTTGAGAGTGGTGCCGGTGCGTCGGACTGCCGCCATCCGATCGGTGAGTGCGGTGGGCAGCGCCCCGTCGGGCAACAGCTCCATCAGCCGGTACGGGTCGCAGGCGCCGAGCACCACCTCGGCGCCGATCTCGCGGCCGTCGGCGAGCACCACGCCACTGGCGGCACCTGAGTCCAGCGTGATCGCGGTAACGGGTGCGCCGGTGACGATGCGGGCACCGGAGGCGCGGGCCGCATCGGCGAAGGTGCCCGAAACGGTGCCCATGCCGCCCTCGACGATCATCCAGGTGCCGCCGGCACCGGGTAGCCGGCACATGTTGTGCACCAGGAAGTTGTGACCGGTGCCGGGGTCGTCCGGGCCGGCGTTGAGCCCGGACAGGCCGTCGGTGACCGCGTACATGCTGACCAGCAGCTCGGAGCGGAACTCGAAGCGGGCCAGGTAGTCGGCGACCGAGCCCCGGACGAGGTCGACGAAGACCTGTTGCAACTCGGGACGGACGTAACGCTGTGCGGTCTGCTCGACGTCGAGCGGCTCGGCCAGCCAGGCCGGGGCCAGGTCGGCCCGCAGCGCGGCCAGTTCGGCCTGGAGGGCGTCGTCGGCGGCCACGTCGGCGGGGGAGAAGAACTCGGCGAGCTGCTCTCGGGTGGCCTTCGTGTCGGTGCCGAACAGCAGGTACGGCGAGCCGACCCCGCCGGGGGTGGGCAGGAAGTAGTGGGGGTCGCGACGCAGCACGGGGATCCGCACGTCGAGCGCGGCGAGCAGTTCCGGCGGCATCAGCCCGAGCAGGTACGACCCGGTGGAGTGCCGCAGCGCCGGCACCTTGGGAAAGGGGTTCTCGGTACGGGTCGCCCCACCGATCACCTCGGCGCTTTCCAACACCAGCACGTCGAGCCCGGTCCGGGCCAGCAGGGTCGCCGCGACCAGCCCGTTGTGCCCCGACCCGACCACCACCACGTCGACTCTGCCCGGCAGCTCACCCGTCATCCCCGCACCCTAACCCGCGACCTGCCTGATCTGTTCGTACCCGTAGCGGGCCGGCCACCAACGCCGAGGGGTTCGTGGCCGGCCCTCGGATGGTCAGGAGGTGCTCGACGATGCGGGCGTGATGGCGTTGAGCTGACGGGAGACGGCCAACAGGGCGTAGCCGATCAGCGCGAGCACCACCCCGAGGCCCATCGCCAGGGCGGCGACGCCGAAGGACACCACCGAGGTGAACAGGGACGAGCGCAGGAACGAACCTGTCATCACCACCTGCCGGTTGGGGTCCTCCCGGTCGAGTTCGGCATAGGTCTTGCCGCCGCTGGCCTCCAGCGCGTGCTTCTCGATGACCTCCGCCTCCGCGTACGCGGTGAACGGGCCCTTGATCTGCTTGCCGGCGAAGTTGTCGGCGTCGTCGGAGACGGTGATGCGTTCGTCGGCGAGCTGGCTCTGCACGACAAACCATGTGGTGGCTCCGGCGGCCAGCATGACCAGCCCGGCGATGATCACCAGGATCGACAGCAGTCGTACGGTCGAGCCGAGCGGCTTGCCGGCCGCCGTGGTGGGTGCAGACGTGTCCGTCATCTGATTACTCCTCCTGATACCCCGGTATGTAGGTGCCTGGCGCGGAATGACCTTGTCGCTCCGTGCGGGTCAGTATCGACCGCTCGGGATTGCGGCGCATCCAGGCGGGCGGACCGCAGTGCGACATGCTGTCGCGTTCGGCTAGGAGGTGACCGGTGCGGTGCGTCGCCTGCGGTCACGCCACCCGGACAGGGCGAGGGTGGCGGAGTAGCCGGCCAGGACGATGACGTGGAAGACGTAGAGCCACAGGAGGACGGCGACGGCGGCACCCACCTCGTCGAGGCCGCCGAAGGGGACGCCCAGGTCCAGCGGGAGCGAGGCGAACAGCACGAAGCCGTGCAGGAAACCGGAGAGGTTCGCCGCGGTGAACGAACCCACAAGCAGAGCCGACAGCCAGTCCGGTGACGCGCGACCGACCACCCGGAACACCCACAGCAGCACCGGGGTGAGCACCAGCCACACCGCCAGGAAGGAGAGCACCACGCCGAGCGCGCCGGCCCAGCCGCCCCGGCGGACCAGGCCGGTGGTGGTCGGCAGGGCCAGCAGGACGGCCAGCAGCAGCGCCGGGGCCGGCGCGAGCAGGGGCAGCAGCAACAGCCGACCCCGCCAGCCGATCAGGTGTTCATCGGAGCGGGGCGCGGCGACCGAGACGAACGCCCGACGCAGCCCTTCGCCGTACAGTGACGCGGGCAGCACGGCGGCCAGCGCGAGCCACGGCGTCAGATCCACCCCGGCCTCGACCAGGGCGGCCACCGCGTGCGGCGCACCGATCGCGTCGGGCAGTGCCTCCACGGCGTACGAGGTGAGCCGCCGTACCCGGTCGGCGCCCGCCACCAGCGTGGTCAGCCAGATCGCCAGCAGGGCCACCGGCACCACGGCGATCGCACCGTAGAACGTGATCGCGGCGGCGTGCAACGACAGATCCCGTCCGCGTACCGGCCGGAAGGCGGCCCGGGTGATCCGCTTCGTCCGCCGCCATGCCTCGCCCATCACGCCCCTGTTCCCCGTACCGGCTCCGCTCACGCCTGGGCTGCGCCGGCAGGGTGGCGGGCGGCGTGCTCGCGTGGTCGCGTCGAGGGGTTCGCGGCGACGTTAGGATCGCCAGCCATGACCGTAGCCAGCACCGACCGTCTCGTGCTGCGAGAGTGGACCGACTCGCCGGACGACCTCGCCCGGATCTTCGACATCTACTCCCGTGAGGACGTGATGCGTTGGCTCGGCGGGGGAGCGGGCCGGCTGCTCGACCCCGACCAGGCCGCCGAGCGGCTCGCCACCTGGCGGCAGCGGTACGCCCCGTACGACGGGCGGTACGGCCTCTGGGCGATCGAGGTCCGCGACACCCGGACGGTGGCCGGCAGCGTACTGCTCAAGCCGTTGCCCGGCGCCGACGGCCACACCCCGACCGACGACATCGAGGTGGGCTGGCATCTGCACCCTGATTCCTGGGGCCACGGCTATGCCACCGAGGCGGCCCGCGCCGTGCTGGCCCGCGAGTTCGCCGCAGGCAACCGCCAGGTGTACGCGGTGGTGATGCCGGGCAACGAGCGGTCGATGGCGGTCTGTCGGCGGCTCGGTATGTCCAGTCTGGGCCGACGCACCGACTGGTACGGCGGCACCGAAGTGGAGACCTTCGTCCTGACCGGCGAATAGGCAGGGGAGCGCTCCCGCTGGCTCGGCTATCGACTTGTGCTGTCGTCGCTGGTAGAACAGCCAATCATCGGCGCTGGCGATCAAGAGTCGCCACCTTGCGCCCACTCCTCGAAGCGAGGTATCTGCGTGGCTGTACGACGACCACTGATAGCCCTGATCTCCGCGGCGCTGCTGTTCGGACCGGCGTCCGCCGCCGTGGCGGCACCCCCCGACCCGGCGGAGCGCGGCCCGGCCGCTGCCTCACCGCGCGGCCAGTCCGACACCGAGCTGCCTTTCGGCGTCGGCCCCGGCCAGCGTGGACGCTCCGCCGACGCCCCCGGACGGCAGCCCGCCCAGCCGGCCGCAACGGCCAAACTGCCGGGCAAACCCCGCAACGATGTCATCGTCGACGTGCCGGTGGAGCTGACCGACGCGTCGATCCCGCTCAACCTCATCCCGTACCACGACATCCCGGCGGCCCTGCGTAACCTGCAGCGCAGCAACCGGATCAGCGTGGAGGTGATCGGCCAGTCCGTGCTCGGCCGGGACCTGCACCTGGTGGTGGCCACCGCACCGATGAGCGACGCCCAGTGGAAGACCTGGCAGCAGCTGTCGGACCTGCGGATCAACGACCCGCACGCGGCGCAGGCCAAGCTGGCCGCCGGCGGGTACGCCAACTGGCGCACCCCGCTGTTCGTCAACAACAACATCCACGGCAACGAGTGGGAAGGCACCGACGCCAGCCTCCAGATCCTGCAGGACCTGGCGTTCTCCACCGACCCGGCGATCGTGGACATGCTCAACAAGCACGTCTTCGCCTTCGTGGTCACCAACAACCCGGACGGCCGGGTGGCCGCGACCCGAGCCAACGCCAATGGCTTCGACATGAACCGTGACTACATCACGGCCTCGCAGCCGGAGGTCCGCGCGGTGCGGGCCCAGCTGGTCCGCTACAGCCCGCTGACCATGTTGGACATCCACGGGTACGTCAACTGCACGCTCATCGAGCCGACCACCGGCCCGCACGGCGACAACTACGAGTACGACCTGTACATCAAGCACGCGCTGCGCAACGGGCTGTCCATGGAGCGGGCCGTGCTGGCCACCGGCGAGACCCGGGCCAGCTGCGTCAACTCCGACGGCACCCGGCGCAACGACATCCCGTTCCGGGACCGCACCCAGGGCTGGGACGACTGGCCGCCGATCTTCACCCCGATGTACGCCATGTACCACGGCGCCATCGGCCACACCATCGAGGTGCCGCTCAACCCGCGCGGCAACCTGACCGTCGCCGAGCGCCACGAGCGCACCCGGATCAACACCGCCGTCGCCGCCGCCACCATCCGCGGCAACTTCGAGTACGCCACCCAGAACCGCGAGGAACTGCTCGCCAACCAGCTGGAGTGGTTCCGCCGTGGCGTCGACGGTGAGTCGACCCGGCCGATCGACGACCCGCTGGCCATCTCGCTGGCCCGCGGCGACAACGTCAAGACGCACCTGCAGGACTTCGCCCGCGCGTACGTCATCCCGGCCGGCAAGGACCAGCGCAGCGCCACCGCGGCGGCCCGGCTGGTGCAGTTCATGCTCGACAACGACCTTGAGGTGCAGCGCGCCTCGCGGCCGTTCAAGCTGGGCGGCACCCACTACGAGGCCGGCACCTACGTCGTCGACATGCGTCAGGCCAAGCGGGGCCTGGCCAGCACCCTGCTCGGGGTCGGGCGGGACGTGACGAACGACTTCAACGCGATGTACGACATCTCGGCCTGGAGCCACGGTCACCTCTGGGGCGCCACCGTGCAGCAGGTGGACGGCAACGTCACCCTGGACGACAAGGCGCTGCGCACGGTCACCGAGGCCCGCGCCACCGGTTCCGTGCCGCCGGGCAAGCAGGCCCACTACGGCCTGGTCGTCGACTCCGTGGCCGGCATCCAGGCGGTCAACCAGCTGCTCAACGACGGGGTACGGCTGTCCCGGACCGCCGACGGCACCTTCGTGGTGCCCGGTGACCTGACCGTCGTCCGCCAGGTCGCCGAGGCGTACGGGGTGGAGTTCATCCGGATGACCCCGCCGCAGGTCCGCAACACCACCCCGGTGTCGAAGACGCGCCTCGGTGTCGCCGCCAACGGTGGTGAGATCTTCGCCCTGCAGCAGATGGGCTTCCAGCCGATCTCGGTGACGCACACCGCGTTCAACAACGGCATCCTGTCCTTCGCCGACTTCGACGCCTTCTTCGTCTCGACGACGGCGTTCAACCCGTTGAGCCTCAACGCCACCCAGGCCGCCGCGTTCAACCAGTGGCTGGCCGACGGCGGCACCATCGTCGGGCGCGGGGCCAGCGGAAAGCAGTTCAACGACCGCGCCGGGCTACTCGACGTGACAATCGCGGCGGGACGCAGCGACGCCAACGGCATCGTCAAGGTGGTCAACGACCCGGCTTCGCCGATCACCGGCAACGCGCTGCCGACCGCGTTCGTCGACGCACCGCAGTACTTCACCCGCGTCGGGGACGGCGTACGTGTCGACCAGCGCCTGGCCGCCGAGGGCTTCTTCCTCGCCGGGCACTGGGGTGGCCAGGAGGCCGCCGCCGGTCACGCGGTAGTGGTCAGTGGCGTGGCGAAGGGGGCGAACGTGACCCTGTTCGGCACCGAGCCGCTGTTCCGGGCTCACCCCGAGGGCCTGTACCCGCAGGTCGCCGCCGCCCTGTGGTGGTGAACTGACCAGCTCGGGTGATCGTTGCCCCGGCCGGTGCGCGATGCATCGGCCGGGGCAAGTTCGCTCCACCAGCTGATCGGGGTGCCAAGGTCTACCTGGATCGCCCGTCGTGTTCCAAATGGTGTTGCGGCCAGGTCGGCGATAATTATGATCATGGTTCATGACGATCGCGACCACCGAGCGGCTACTCGTGCGGGACTGGACCGATCGGCCGGCGGACCTGGCCCGGCTGTTCGAGATCTACTCCCGGCCGGAGATCGCCCAGTGGCTCGGCGCCGCATCGAGGTTCCCGTTGACGGACCCGGCACAGGCGGCCGAGCTGCTGGCAAGGTGGCACCGACGACACGCGGCGTACGGCGAGCGGTACGGCCTGTGGGCGGTCGAGGTGCGCGAGACCGGCGTGGTGGTCGGCACGGTGATGATCAAGCCGTTGCCGGGGCGCGACGAGCAGGTGCTCACCGATGACATCGAGGTGGGCTGGCACCTACACCCGGAAGCCTGGGGCAACGGATACGCCACCGAAGCCGCACGCGCCTGCATGGAACGGGAATTCGCCACCGGCACACCGCTGATCCACGCGGTGATCGCCCCCGGCAACACCGCCTCGATGGCGGTGGCCCGCCGGCTCGGCATGACACCCGTCGGTCGCCGCAGCGACTGGTACGGCGGCGAGGAGCTGGAGACCTTCGTCCTGGCCCGCCCGGCGTGACCCGACCACCCGACCCCGGTGAGCAGCCCGCCCCTCCTGCCTCGGTAGCTCCTGCCTCGGTAGCTCCTGCCTCGGTAGCTCCTGCCTTGGTGGCTCCTGCGACGGTGGCGGAGGCCGAGGGCATCCAGGAACAGTTGCGGCAGCGTCTCGACCTGCACGAACACCTCACCACCGCGCCACGACTCGTGGCCGGCGTCGACGTGTCGTACGACAGATCGTCGCCGCGTGTCACGGCCGCCGCGGTGGTCTTCGACCTGGCCACCGGCGTCGAGGTGGAGTCGGCCGTCGTGCCCGGCGAGGTGAGCTTCCCGTACGTTCCCGGGCTGCTGGCGTTTCGCGAGGTGCCGATCCTGCTGACGGCGCTCGACCGGCTCGCGGCGCGCCCGGACCTGGTGGTGTGCGACGGGTACGGCATCGCCCATCCCCGACGCTTCGGGCTGGCCTGTCACCTGGGCGTGGTCGCCGGGCTGCCGACCTTCGGGGTGGCGAAGACCCCCTTCGTCGCCGGGTACGACGAGCCGGGCGGAAGCCGGGGCGACTGGTTGCCGCTGCGGGCCGACGGCGAGGTGCTGGGCCGGGTGCTGCGTACGCAGACCGGAGTCAAGCCGGTGTTCGTGTCGGTGGGCCACCGCACCACCCTGGACCAGGCAACCACCCTGACCCTCGACCTGAGCCCGCGCTACCGCCTCCCGGAGGTCATCCGCCGAGCCGATTTCCTCTCCCGCGAAGCCCTCCGCCGCGCGCAGCTCGATTGATCGGCGACGGCGAAGTCGGCGAGAGCCGTCGCAGCGAAGTGCTCAGGCCCTCAGGTTGTTGAGGTCAGCCGAAGGCTCGCAATGCTGTGTGTGTCCGCCCGGCCCAGCCATGATCACTCAGCAATTCGGCGGAATGGTGGTGACCACGGCAGTGGGACACCGCCGTTCGGGCGTAACGGTGTCGATCACGTCGGATGGCCTGACGATCAGCAGGGCTGGACAGTGTGACAGGGCAGGGTCTGACCGGAAGGAGATCGGGACGGGCGGTTAGGGCCTTGACGCCGGCAGGGTGTGGTTCGCTGGCCAGGTGGTGGCCGCTGCGCCGTCGACATCGCCACGGCGGTGCTGCTCGGCGAGATCGTGTCTGCGGGTCACCGGCGCAGGGACGTCATCGACCGGCCGCGCGAGTGCGCTGCCGCCGCAGTGCCGTTCTTCCTGCGGGTAGCTCGTTGTTAACAAGGGGCCCTTCCTCTACCGCAGGCGTTAATAAGGTGCCCTTCCTTCTCGCCCAGCGGCGTGGGGAAGAATGGGCGGCGTGAGTTCCCCCCGTGATCTTGTGTTGCTGGGTTCTACCGGGTCGATCGGTACCCAGGCCATCGACATCGTGCGACGCAACCCGGACCGGTTCCGGGTGGTGGCGCTGGGTGCCGGTGGCGGCAACGTCGGCCTGCTCGCCGCCCAGGCGCTCGAACTCGGCGTCGAGGCGGTCGGGGTGGCCAAGGCTTCCGCCGCTCAGGACCTCCAGTTGGCCTTCTACGCCGAGGCCAGTCGGCGGGGCTGGGCCAGCGGGGAGTTCAAGCTGCCCAAGATCGTGGCCGGGCCGGACGCGATGACCGAGTTGGCGCAGTGGCCCTGTGACGTCGTACTCAACGGGGTGGTGGGGTCCCTGGGGCTGGCGCCGACCCTGGCCGCGCTGCGCGCCGGTCGTACGCTCGCGTTGGCCAACAAGGAGTCCCTCGTCGCCGGCGGCTCGCTGGTCAAGGCCGCGGTGACGCGGCCGGAGCAGATCGTCCCGGTGGATTCGGAGCACACCGCCCTCGCCCAGTGCCTGCGCTCCGGCACCCGGGCCGAGGTACGCCGACTGATCGTCACCGCCAGTGGTGGGCCCTTCCGGGGTAAGCGACGCGACGAGTTGACAGCCGTCACGCCCGAGCAGGCCCTGGCACACCCGACCTGGAACATGGGGCCGGTGGTCACGATCAACTCGGCGACCATGGTCAACAAGGCGCTGGAGGTGATCGAGGCGCACGAGCTGTTCGACGTGCCGTACGCCGACATCACCGTGATGATCCATCCGACCTCGGTGATCCACTCGATGGTGGAGTTCGTCGACGGTTCCACGATCGCCCAGGCCAGCCCGCCGGACATGCGGCTGCCGATCGCCCTCGGCCTCGGCTGGCCGGACCGGGTGCCGGACGCCGCCGCCGCCGTCGACTGGACGACCAGTCACACCTGGGAGTTCGCGCCCCTCGACGACGAGGCGTTCCCGGCGGTGGCGCTGGCCAAGGCGGCCGGTGAGGCGGGGCGCTGCCGACCGGCGATCTACAACGCGGCGAACGAGGAGTGCGTCGCGGCGTTCGTCGCCGGGCGACTGCCCTTCCTCGGCATCGTCGACACGCTACAGCGAGTGCTGGAGGGAGCTCCCGATTTCGGTGAACCGGGTACCGTCGAGGACGTACTCGAAGCCGAGTCGTGGGCCCGCGCGCACGCGCAGGAGATCATCGCTGCTGCGGTGGAAGGAGCTTGATGTCGTTCGCGTTCGGGGTGGCGCTGTTCGCCCTCGGCATCCTGGTTTCGGTCAGCCTGCACGAGGCCGGCCACATGCTCACCGCCAAGGCCTTCGGCATGAAGGTCACCCGCTACTTCGTCGGCTTCGGCCCGACGATCTTCTCCTTCAAGCGGGGCGAGACCGAGTACGGCCTCAAGGGCATCCCGCTCGGTGGCTTCTGCAAGATCGTCGGCATGACGCCGCAGGACGACGACGTCGAGCCCGGCGACGAGAAGCGGGCCATGTGGCGCTACCCGGTGTGGAAGCGGACCATCGTGATGTCCGCCGGGTCGATCACCCACTTCGGGTTGGCGATCTTCGCGGCCTGGCTGGCGGCGATGACCTTCGGCCTGCCCAACCCCGACTTCCCGCGGGACGAGCAGCAGATCCGCGCCGAGCCCGCGGTGATCGCCATCCAGGACTGCGTCCTGCCGGACACCACCTACCGGGAGTGCGCCGCGGGCGACGCGGCCAGCCCCGCCGGGGCGGCCGGGCTGCGCAACGGCGACCGGATCACCTCGATCAACGGCACCCCGATCAACAACTACGGCGAGCTGCTGACCACGCTGCGGGCCACCACCCCGGGCAGCACCGCCACCATCGGGTACGAGCGCGACGGCCAGCCCGGCACCACCGAGACCACCCTGGCGACCACCAAGCGTCCGCCGATCGACAACCCGGACGGCCCGGTCACCGAGGTCTCCGCGCTCGGCGTCGGCCTGGTCCTGAGCACCCCGGGTCTGGTCTCCTACGGTCCGGTGGAGGCCGTCGGCGCGACCAGCACCTTCATCGGCGACATGGCGGTGGCCACCGCGAAGGCGTTGCAGCGCCTGCCGGAGAAGATTCCCGCGCTCTGGACCGCCATCACCGGCGGCGAACGCGACATCGACACCCCGATCAGCGTGGTCGGCGCCAGCGTGCTCGGCGGCGAGGCCGTCGCCAACAACGCCTGGGAAATCTTCATCATGTTGTTCATCTCGCTGAACTTCTTCATCGGGGTGTTCAACCTGCTGCCGCTGCTGCCACTGGACGGCGGCCACATCGCCATCGCCTGGTTCGAGCGGGCCCGCTCCTGGGTGTACGCGCGACTGCGCCGCCCCGACCCGGGCCGCGTCGACTACTTCAAACTGATGCCCTTCACGTACGTGGTGATCCTGATCGGTGGGGTGTTCACCCTGCTCACGATCACTGCGGACGTCGTCAACCCGATCACCCTCTTCCCAAGGTGAGTGCCTGAAGTGACAGCTGTCAGCCTCGGTATCCCTGCCGTACCGCCGCCGCCGCTGGCCCCCCGCCGGGCGAGCCGCCAGATCATGGTCGGTTCGGTGCCGGTCGGTGGTGGCGCGCCGGTCTCCGTGCAGTCGATGACCACCACCCTGACCGCCGACGTCAACGCCACTCTCCAGCAGATCGCCGAGCTGACCGCCTCCGGCTGCCAGATCGTCCGGGTCGCGGTGCCCAGCCAGGACGACGTGGAGGCGCTGCCGGCGATCGCCCGCAAGTCACAGATCCCGGTCATCGCCGACATCCACTTCCAGCCGAAGTACGTCTTCGCCGCGATCGACGCCGGCTGCGCGGCCGTGCGGGTCAACCCCGGCAACATCCGTCAGTTCGACGACAAGGTCAAGGAGATCGCCGCAGCGGCCTCCGCCACCGGTACGCCGATCCGGATCGGGGTCAACGCCGGCTCGCTGGACAAGCGGCTGCTCGCCAAGTACGGCAAGGCCACCGCCGAGGCGCTGGTCGAGTCGGCGCTGTGGGAGTGCTCCTTGTTCGAGGAGCACGGCTTCCGGGACATCAAGATCTCGGTCAAGCACAACGACCCGGTGGTGATGATCCGGGCGTACCGGCAACTCGCCGAGCAGTGCGACTACCCGCTGCACCTGGGCGTCACCGAGGCCGGCCCGGCCTTCCAGGGCACCATCAAGTCGGCGGTCGCCTTCGGCGCGCTGCTGGCCGAGGGGATCGGCGACACCATCCGGGTGTCGCTGTCCGCGCCGCCGGTCGAGGAGATCAAGGTCGGCAACCAGATCCTGGAGTCCCTCGGGCTGCGCGAGCGCGGCCTGGAGATCGTCTCCTGCCCGTCCTGCGGGCGTGCCCAGGTGGACGTCTACAAGCTCGCCGAGGAGGTCACCGCCGGCCTGGAAGGGCTGCCGGTGCCGCTGCGGGTGGCCGTGATGGGCTGCGTGGTCAACGGCCCCGGCGAGGCCCGCGAGGCCGACCTGGGTGTCGCCTCCGGCAACGGCAAGGGGCAGATCTTCGTCAAGGGCCAGGTCGTCAAGACCGTGCCCGAGGGGCAGATCGTGGAGACCCTCATCGAAGAGGCGCTGCGGCTGGCCGAGGAGATGGGCGCCGAACTGCCCGAGGAACTGCGCGGCCTGATCCCCGGCGCCACCGTCACCGTCCACTGACCCACCCCACAGTCGCCCATGATCGTGCTCGATGTGGGATCGAGTGGCTTGTGCTCGTGACGAGACCACTCGATCTGTGATCGAGCGCGATCTTGAGCGGGGGAATGGGGTGTCGGGTGCCCTCGACGCGGAAGGTGGCGGGGACGGTTACCGTCCGCCAACACGACTCGGACGGATCTGGCAGGCTGGTAACCGTGCTGACGGCGCCGGTGCGGCAACTGGGTGAGTCAGAGCGTCGCGCGGTCGAGCGGCTGCTCGACCTCGACCCGTACGCGGGTGCGCAGGTCGCGGAGCGGATCGCCGCGCGTGGGCTGGCGTGGTGGCGGGCCGAGGGGCGGGTGCTCGGGTACGGCTCCCGCCGGCAGCTCGAATCGGTCTGCTGGCTGGGCGGCAACCTGACCCCGGTGCTGGCCACCCGACAGGCGACCGCCGCCTTCGCCGATCTGCTCGCCGGTGAGGACCGGATCTGCTCGTCGATCGTGGGACGGGCCGACGCGGTGCTGGAACTGTGGGACCGGCTCTCCGACACCTGGGGGCCGGCCCGGGACGTACGCCCCAATCAGCCGTTGCTGGCCACCGAGGCGTTGCCCAGGGTCCCCGCCGACCCGCACGTACGCCTGGTTCGTGGCAGTGAGCTCGACCTGCTCTTTCCGGCGGCCGTGGCGATGTACACCGAGGAGGTCGGCGTCTCGCCGCTGGCCGAGGACGCCGGGCGCGGGTACCGCCGCCGGGTCACCGAGATGATCCGCTCGGGTCGGGCGTACGCCCGGATTGTCGATGGTCAGGTGGTCTTCAAGGCGGAGCTCGCGGTCGTCACCCGGCACACGGCGCAGGTCCAGGGGGTCTGGGTGGCGCCCGAGTGGCGTGGGCGTGGGATCGCGACGGCGGCGATGGCGGCCGTGGTGCGCGACGCGCTCAACCGGGTCGCCCCGACGGTCAGCCTGTACGTCAACGATTTCAATCTGCCCGCCCGGCGGGTCTACGAGCGGTGCGGGTTCCGCCCGGTCGGCACGCTGGCGACCGTGCTGTTCTGAGCCGCCTGACTGCCCCGGTGGTCCCCCGCTGGTGACTGCGGCACGCGACCCGGCGGAAAGCAACGGGTCGGGCCGGATTGCGCAAAAAAGGCGTTGAAGCGGCACGGTCCTGCCCTCAGGCTAGAACCTTCGCCATCACACCGGAGGACGCGACCCGTGCGACTGCTTCGTGATCTGTGGGTCACTTCGCCCCGCAGGATGACCCTGGTGGCCGTTCTGGTCGTGATGGGCGGCATCGGCCAGGCGGCCACCGCCGCGCTGGCCGGGCCGGTGCTGGTGAACCGGTCCGTCGTCTTCTTCGTGCTGCTGACGATCGCCCTGACCGCCGCTGTCCTCAGCGACCTGGTGGTCAGCCTGGTGATGGCCGGGGTGACCGCCGACTGGTCCGCCGACCTGCGCCGCCGGCTCTGTCGGGTGGCGCTGGGGCAACCCGTGCCCGCCCTGGAGACGACGCCGGTCGGGGAGATGCTCGACCGCATCGACGGTGACGTCTACGACGTGGCCTCCGGGGTACGCGGCCCGGGCATCCGGCTGGCCCAGTCGTTGGCGGTGGGTGTGGTGGCCACCCTGGTCGCGATCACCGTCTGGTGGCCGGCCGGAATCGGCATGCTGCTGGTGACCGTCCTGCTCGCGGTCACCCTGCGCCGGCCCGCCGGTCGGATCGCCCCGGCGCGGATGAAGGAGGAGGCGGCCTGGTCCGACCTGGCGGCGGTGATGGAGGAGTCCATCCACGGCCAGGACGACGTACGCACCAGCCTGGCCCGGCCGTACGTGCTGCGCCTGTACGCCCGCCGGGCGTCCGAGGTGCTCCGCCGCGGACTGCGGGTCTGGCGGATGGGTGCGCAGGTGAACGCCATCGCGGCCGGGGTGACCCGGGCCGGCATCGCGCTGGTGGTGCTGGGCGGGGTGTGGGCGTTCGGCACCGGCCGGGTGGACGCCGCCCAGTTGACCGCGATCTGGCTGCTCGCGCTCTCCCTGGGCATGACCGTCGAACACGTCAGCCGGATGGTGCCCGACGTGCAGTACGCCCTCGGCGCCTGGGGTCGGGTGCAACTGCTGCAGAACGCCGAGCAGGAACCGACCGGCGGCGACTCCCCGGTCGACGGGGACCTGGTCATCCGTGACCTGACCTTCCGTTACCCGGTCGAGTCGGAGGCCGAGCGGGGTCCGGCGCTGCGCGAGGTCAACCTGACCTTCGTCCGCGGCCGGTCGTACGCGCTGGTCGGGCGGACCGGCTCGGGCAAGTCGACGCTGGCCAAGGTGCTCACCCGGGCTGTCGACGTGCCGGCCGGCACGGTGCTGCTCGGCGGGCGGGACGTGCTCGACCTGGACGTGGAGGAGCTACGTCGGTGGATCGCCGTGGTGCCGCAGCGTACCGAGATCCTGGCCGGCACCCTCGCCGAGAACGTGGCGCTGTTCGACCCCGAACTGCTCGACGCCGCCGAACGGGCCCTGCACGAGCTGGACCTGGCCGGCTGGATCGCCGAGCTGCCCGCCGGCCTGAACACTCGGCTCGGCGAGGGCGGGCATGTGCTGTCGGCCGGGCAGGAGCAGTTGGTCGCCTTCGCCCGCATCCTGGTCCGCGACCCGCACGTGGTGATCCTGGACGAGGCCACCGCCCGGCTCGACCCGGTCACCGAGGCACGGGTACAGCGGGCCACCTCGCGGCTGCTGCGCGACCGGATCGGCATCGTCATCGCGCACCGGCTCTCCTCCGTACGCGAGTGCGACGAGGTGGTGGTGCTGGCCGACGGCGCGGTGGTGGAGGCCGGCCCGCTGGCCAGTTCCCGCCGCTTCGCCGAGCTGCTCGCGGCCAGCCACGCGGACACGTACGACGCCGCCGTGCTCGTGCAATCCGACGGCGCGCAGGGTGAACCGGCGTTGGTCGGGGCCGCCTCGACGGAGTTGGCCGCCGGCGCGTTCCCCGACGCTGCCGCGCTGTCGGGTGGCCCGCTCGGCGGTGAACGCGGCGGATCGTCGATGCCGGGCGTCGAGCGGTCCGCCGACGATCCCGCGCCGGTCGTCGGACCCGAACCGGTCGAGCCGGTCGAGGGACGCCAGGGCGGCGGGCGTACCGAGGGCGGCGGTGACGTGCCGGCAGGTGGGCCGGGGGTGGAGCGTCGACCGGCGTCCCGGTTCCAGACGATGCGGGAGATCGTCCGGCTCTGCCTCAACGATCCCCGCTACGGCCTGGCAGCCATCGGCATCTTCTCCGTACTGACCGTGTTCGGTCTGGACGGGCCGTTGCTGGCCTGGCTCTGGGTCGACGTGGTGGACGGCACCGGTAGTCCGTGGCTGCCCGCGTTGGGCATCGCGGCCGGCCTGATCCTCGCCATTCCCGCCAACTACTGGACCCACCTGTGGTTCCCGGCCTGGTTCGTCCGGCAGATGCTGCGAATCAGTGCCCGCCTGGTGCACGGGCAGACCGGTCCACGCCGGATCAGTCGGCACAGCCCCGCCGAGGTGGTGGCCCAGGGCGGTGACACCGAACGCGTCGTCCAACTGGCCGACAACGTGCTGGATCAGACGGTCGCGGTGATCCTGCTGGTGGTGATGACCGTGGTCACCGACAGCGTGGTGCCGGGGCTGTTCTTCATCGGCACGATGGTGCTGTCCGGGCTGGCCGCGACGGCGTTCGGGCCGCGACTGGAACGCGCGGCCCGCGACACGGTGGCCGCCCGCGCCGCCTTCGCCACCGCGCTGGTGTCCAGCCTTTCGGCGGCCCGGACGGTGAAGCTCGCCGGGGCCACCCGGCCGGTACTGACGCACCTGGCCGGCCTCGACACGGTCCGCAGCGACCGGCAGCGTCGGGAGATCGCCGTGCAGGTGTGGGCCCGGTCCACCCCGGCACTGGCCAGCGGCCTGCTGCCGATCGGCGTCTGGGCGCTGTATCTGTCCGGCGGTCTGACCGCCGGGGCGGCGCTGGTCGCGGTCGCCACGCTGGGCGCGGCCCGCTGGTTCGCGTGGACCACCGCGTCACTGGTCTCGCAGGTGCCGTCGGCTCGGGTGTGGACGCGTCGGACGGTGGAGATGGCCGGCGTCGAGGCGTACTCGGCGCGGATCCCGGGTGTCGATCTCATGGCAGGGACGGCGCCCGCCCCACCGCAGGCGCCGCGTACCCCGCTGCGTCGGCTGGAGCTGACCGATTTCGGCGTACGGCACACCGACGGCACCGTGGCGGTACGCGATGTCAACCTGACCGTGGAGCGTGGCCAGCTCGTCCTGATCGTCGGCCCGGTCGGTTCGGGCAAGTCCTCCCTGCTGCGCGCCCTGGCCGGGATCGCCCCGCACATCGGGCAGTTGACCTGGAACGACGATCCGGTCACCGAGCCGGAGTTGTTCCTGCGCCCCAACCAGGTCGGCTACGTCGGCCAGTTGCCCCGGGTGCTCTCCGGCACGGTCGCCGACAACATCACCCTCGGGCATCCGGTCGACGCCCGGCACGCGGTGGCCACCGCCCAGCTGGAACACGACCTGGCGGCCACCGGCAGCGGGCTCGGGCTGCTCATCGGGCACAAGGGCACCCGGCTCTCCGGCGGCCAACTCCAGCGCTTGGCGCTGGCCCGGGCGTTGGCGCCGCGTACCGAACTGCTGGTCGCCGACGACGTCTCCTCCGCGTTGGACGTCACCACCGAGCTGGCACTGTGGCAGGCGCTGCGCGAACACGGCGTGACAGTCGTCGGCTCCACGTCGAAGCGGGCCGCGCTGGTGCGGGCCGACCATGTCGTGGTGCTCACCGACGGTGTGGTGGCGGCCCAGGGGCCGTGGTGCGACCTGGAAGACAAGTGGGGCCACCTGGCGGGCTGAGCCCGGCAGTGCCACCCAGCGGGCTGAGCCCGGCAGTGTGACCTGCCGGGCTCAGCCTCGGGCCTTCAGGCCGCCCGCAGGTACGGCTCGGGCCAGGTGGTCTCCGCGCCGAGCTTGGCGGCGGCCTGGCGCGGCCAGTACGGATTACGCAGCAGCTCGCGACCGAGCAGCACCAGGTCGGCTTCGCCGTCCGCGATGATCGCCTCGGCCTGTTCCGGCTCGACGATCAGGCCGACCGCCCCGGTGGGCACCTGCGCCTCCCGGCGCACCTGGGCGGCGAGCGGCACCTGGTAACCACGGCCGACCGGGACGGTGGCGTTCGGCGACGCCCCGCCCGAGGAACAGTCGACCAGGTCGACCCCGGCCCGGGCCAGCTCGACGGCGAGCGCCACGCTGTCGTCGACCGTCCAGCCGCCCTCGACCCAGTCGGTGGCCGAGATCCGGGCCAGTACCGGCACCTGCTCACCGACGGCGGCGCGGACCGCGCGGGCGACCTCCAGGGTCAGCCGCATCCGCCCGGCCCGGTCGCCGCCCCAGGCGTCGGTGCGGTGGTTGGTCAGCGGGGACAGGAACTCGTGCAGCAGGTAGCCGTGTGCCGCGTGCACCTCCACGGCGGCGAATCCGGCGGCCAGTGCCCGGTCGGCCGCCACCGCGAACGCCTCCACCACGGCGGCGATGCCCGCCTCGTCCAGGGCGGTCGGCGTCCGGTACTCCGGGAGGAACGGCTGCTCGGTGGGCCCGACCGGAGTCCACCCGCCCTCGGCGTCGGGTACTCCGCCCCGATGCGGATCCCAGGGCCGGTAGGTCGACGCCTTGAACCCGGCGTGCGCGAGCTGTACGACGGGCACCGCGCCGTGGGCGGCCACGAACCGGGTCACCGGACGCCAGGCGTCGACGTGCCGGTCGGACCAGATGCCGGTGTCCTGCGGGCTGATCCGTCCCTCGGGCAGCACCGCGGTCGCCTCGGTCATCACCAGGCCGGCGCCACCGACCGCCCGTGTACCGAGGTGCACCAGGTGCCAGTCGTGGGGGAGGCCGTCGGGGCCGGCACTGTACTGACACATGGGGGCCAGCGCGATCCGGTTGGGCAGGGTGACCGCGCGCAGCGTCAGCGGTGTGAACAACGTACTCATGGGTTCATCTTCTCGCGGTCGCCAGGATCGTGGCGGTGACCACACCCCAGGCGACGATCACCAGCAGCAGCAGTCGTTCCAGCACGCCGGCAAGCGTTCCCCGGCCGACGAGCAGCATGGCGAGGCCGAGCGCGCCCGCCAGCGGCAGGGCCGCCGCCACGCAGATCGTGGCGGTGCGGCGCAGCGGCTCCGCTGCTGCCCGGGAGAACAGGATCGCGATCATGGCGAGGACCGTGGCACCGGCGGCGACGATGCTCGCCGCGCCGTGCACCAGATCCGCCACGGTGGGTGTCTCGAACGGCGGTAACGGGCAGCCGTCGCTACAGGTCACCGCGCCGGACAGGGCGGTGGCCACCGCCCCGACGACGAGCAGCACCACCGCGATCCGCACGGCTCTGTCGGGCTGTCGCGCCGGTCGGGACGCGGCGTCGTCAGCGGGCTGGTCGCGTAGGGCCGCGGCGAGCAGCAGGAGCGCGGAACCCAGGGTGAGCACCCCGAGCCGGTACGTCCAGGCGTAGATGCTGTCGGCCACGCCGGCCTCGCTGACGTACCCGGTCAGGCCCGGGCCGGGACCGGCGACCACGGCGAACGTCGCCGCGACCGCGCCGACGAGCACGCAGACCGCCGCGCCCGTGGCACGGCGCTCGACCACACCCGCGGCACGGCGCTCGGCCACGTCCGTGGCTCGGCGCTCAGCCACGTCCGTGCGGCGTCGTCCAGCCGTGCAGGTCCGGGCCGAGCGGCACGATGCCGGTCGGGTTGATCTCGTCATGGGTGGCGTAGTAGTGCCGCTTGATGTGGTCGAAGTCGACTGTCTCCCCGAAACCGGGGGTGGTGAACAGATCCCGGGCGTACGCCCACAGCACCGGCATCTCGGTGAGCTTGCGCCGGTTGCACTTGAAGTGTCCGTGGTACGCCACGTCGAAGCGGACCAGCGTGACGAACAGCCGCACGTCCGCCTCGGTGATCGTGTCGCCCATCAGGTACCGCTGCTCGGCCAGCCGCAGCGACAGCGCGTCCAACCGGGCGAACAGCGCCGTGTACGCCTCGTCGTACGCCTGCTGGGAGGTCGCGAAGCCGCACCGGTAGACGCCGTTGTTGACGTCGCGGTGGATGTCTGCCATCAGCTGGTCCATCTCCGGGCGCAGCTCGACCGGGTACAGATCCGGTGCGTCCGGTGCGTGCAGCCGCCGCCACTCGGTGGACAGGTCCAGGGTGAGCTGCGGATAGTCGTTGGTGACCACCCGCCCGGTGACGGTGTCGACCAGCGCCGGCACGGTGACCCGGCCGGTGTAGTCGGGATCGGTGGCCAGGTACGCCTCGGCGAGGAAGCCGACGCCCAGCACCGGGTCGAAGCCGTCCGGGTCGAGGGTGAACCGCCAGCCCCGCTCGTCGCGGATCGGATCGACGGTGCCCAGTGAGATGGCCTCGTCCAGGCCCAGCAGATTGCGGACGATCAGCGCCCGGTGCGACCACGGGCAGGCCCGGCACCAGATCAGCCGGTACCGGCCGGGCTCCAGCGGCCAGCGGTCCTGTTCGTCGGGCCCGGCACCGGGCGGCGAACCGGAGTGCGGGGTGACCCGACCGGTGAACCGGTTGGGTTGACGGACGAACGCGCCGGCCTCACTGGTCTCCGCGCTGAACTGGGCTCCTGCCATGCCGACAAACCTATCCGGACTCGGCGGCGATATCCTGGCGGCAGGACGTCCTGGTTGATCCGCTGGACGCTCCCCACCCCTGCCTTCCCACCCCCGAAGGACTCGCGATGACCGTGGCATACCTGGTGGCCGGTGTCCGCACCCCGATCGGCCGGTACGCGGGCGCCCTCGCCGGCGTACGCCCCGACGACCTGGCCGCGCACGTGATCCGCGAACTGGTCGCCCGGCACCCGTCGGTGGACTGGTCCCGCACCGACGACGTGGTGTTCGGCTGCGCCAACCAGGCCGGTGAGGACAACCGCAACGTGGCCCGGATGGCGGCGCTGCTCGGCGGCCTGCCGGAGCAGGTCTCCGGCAGCACGGTCAACCGGCTCTGCGGCTCCGGCCTCGACGCGCTGGCCACCGCCGCGCGGGCGATCGTCGCCGGGGAGGCCGATCTGATGGTCGCCGGCGGGGTGGAGAGCATGAGCCGGGCCCCGTTCGTCATGCCGAAGGCCACCAGCGCCTTCTCCCGCGCCGCCGAGATGTACGACACCACGATCGGCTGGCGGCTGGTCAACCCGCTGATGGAGCAGGGCTGGGGGGTCGACTCGATGCCGGAGACGGCGGAGAACGTCGCCGTCGAGTTCGGTGTCGACCGGCTCGCCCAGGACGAGTTCGCGTACCGCTCGCAGATGCGGGCCGCCAAGGCGCAGGCCGACGGCCGGCTGGCCGAGGAGATCGTGCCGGTGACCGTGCCTGCCGGTCGGCGCGAGACGCGGCTGGTCGAGGTCGACGAGCACCCCCGGCAGACCTCGATGGAGAAGCTGGGCGCGCTGCCCACCCCGTTCCGTACCGGCGGCACGGTGACCGCCGGCAACTCCTCCGGGGTCAACGACGGTGCGGTGGCGCTGCTGGTCGCCTCGCAGCGGGCCGTCGAGGAGTACGGTCTCACCCCGCTGGCCCGCGTCGTCGGGACGGCGACGGCAGGGGTGCCGCCGCGGATCATGGGCATCGGCCCGGTGCCGGCGACCCGGCGACTGCTTCAGCGGCAGGGCCTCTCCGTGACCGACCTCGACGTGATCGAGTTGAACGAGGCGTTCGCCGCCCAGTCCGTCGCGGTGCTGCGGGAGTTGGGCCTGCCCGAGGACGCCGAACACGTCAACCCGAACGGTGGGGCCATCGCGCTGGGCCACCCGCTCGGTGCCAGCGGCGCCCGGCTCGCGCTCACCGCCGCGCTGGAGCTGCGTCGCCGGGGCGGCCGCCGAGCCGTCGCCACCATGTGTGTCGGCGTCGGCCAGGGCATCTCCATGCTGCTCGAAGCCGCCTGACGGCCGGGTCGAGGCTGCTTGATCGCCGGGCCGGCGCCGCCTGACCGGGCGCGCCGGCACGGTCGCCGGACAAAGGCGGTTGTGGATCTCCCAGGGTGTGGCGCGCGGGCCTAGAGTAGGCAGCGTTACTTGGTCCGTCGCGACGACTTGGGGTAACCAGTGCAGCAGCCGGACGGAGCACCCATCGAGATCGACCTTTCCCGGCCCAGCGCGGCCCGGGTGTACGACTATTTCCTGGGCGGTGCCCACAACTTCGAGGTCGACCGGCAGTTGGCCGACCAGATCGCGGCGATGACGCCGAACCTGCCGGCGACCATGCGGGCGGGTCGGGAGTTCCTGCGCCGGGCCGTACGCGTGCTGCTCGACGCCGGCATCGACCAGTTCCTCGACATCGGCTCGGGCATCCCCACCGTCGGCAACGTGCACGAGGTCGCCCAGGCCGCCAACCCGCAGGCCCGGGTGGTCTACGTCGACATCGACCCGGTGGCGGTGGCGCACAGTCGGCAACTGCTGGCCGGCAACGAGTCGACCGGCGTCATCCACGCCGACCTGCGCGACCCGCAGCGGATTCTCGCCGAGACCCGGGCGTTGCACCTGCTCGACTTCGACCGGCCACTGGGCATCCTGCTGGCCGGCGTGGTCCACTTCGTACCCGACGCCGACCGGCCCGGCGACATCCTGGCCACCCTGCGGGCCGCCGCCGCACCCGGCAGCCACCTGGTGATCTCGCACTCCACCTTCGAGGACCAGCCGCAGGAGATGCTTGACGCGCAGCGGCTCTCGGCGCGTACCAGCACCGAGATCACGCTCCGGTCGCGGGCCGAGATCACCTCGTTCTTCGGCGACTGGACGATCCTCGATCCGGGCGTGGTGCACATGGAGCTGTGGCGTCCGGACTCGCCGTCCGACGTGGCCGCCGACGCGCAACGCTTCGGTGCCTTCGGCGCGGTGGCTCGCAACGACGACGTAGCGGGGTGACCTGATGTCGGCCGTCGGTGCCCCCGGAGGGCGTGCCGTCGATCCGGCCGGCGCGCACAACTACGCGACCGAGTGGGCGCAGGCGGTACGCCGGCTCGGCTTCGTACCGATGAGCGCGGCCGACACCGAGCGGCTGCTGTTGTCGTACACCCTGCGGCTGGCCGAGGCGCTGCTGCACGCCGACGAGGTGGCCCCGGTGGCGGCGGAGGTCGGTCAGGCCCTGGTCGAGGCGCACCTGACCGAACCGGACATGATCGAGTGGTCGGTGCGCTCGCTCGCCGACCGGTTGCCCGACCAGGTACTGGGCGGGTCGACCGGGCTCGACGACCGGATCGCGGTGGCGCAGGGCGCGCTCGCGGCCGGGTTCGCCCGCGCGCTGCGTGATCGCACCTTCGCCCAGCAGGAGCGGATCGCACGGTCGGCGTGGCAGGCCCGCGACGATGTCGAGCGGGCGTTGCGCGACAGCGAGGCCAGGTTCCGGGCGGTCTTCCGGGGCGCGGCGATCGGCATCGGCATCGCCGACGTCGACGGGCAGATCATCGACGTCAACCAGCCCTTCGCCGACCTGCTCGGCTACTCCATCGAGGAGATGCGCCAGCTCAACGTGACGGCCCTGTTCCACCACGACGACGCACCCGGCATGTGGGAGCTGTACGGGGAACTGATCGAGGGCAAACACGAATCCGCACGGGTCGAGAAGCGGTACTACCGCAAGGACGGCACCTCCGTCTGGACGGACCTGGCAGTCTCGTTGATCCGGCACGACGACGGCCGGCCCCGGTTCACCATCGCCGTTGCCGAGGACATCACGCAACGGTACGAACTCCAGCGTCGGTTGCGCTTCCAGGCGCTGCACGACCCGCTTACCGAACTGCCCAACCGCACGCTGTTCTTCGAGACACTGAGCCGCCTGCTCAGCGCCTCGGGCCGGGTCGGAGTCTGCTTCCTCGACCTCGACGGCTTCAAGGCGATCAACGACAGCCTCGGGCACGACGTCGGTGACCGGCTACTCATGACGATCGCCCGGCGGCTGGCCGGCTGCGTGGCCGAGTACGGCTACCTGGTGGCCCGGATGGGCGGCGACGAGTTCGTCATCCTGGTCGACGGCGACGCCGGGGTCGACAACATGATCGCGGTGGCCGAACTGGCGCTGACCGCCGTGTCCGCCCCGGTCTTCATCGACGACCACCAGCTGATGGTCTCGGCCAGCGTCGGCATCGTCGCCTCCGACCTCGTCGGCACCAGCGCCGCTGAGCTGATGAAGGCCGCCGACACCACGCTGTACTGGGCCAAGGCCGAGGGCCGGGGCCGGTGGGCGGTGTACGACCCGGAGCGCAGCGCCCGGGACATCGCCCGGTCGACCCTGCTCGCCGGACTGCCGGTGGCGTTGGACCGGGACGAGTTCGTGCTGCACTACCAGCCGATCGTGTCGCTGTTGGACGGTCGGATGCTGGCGGTCGAGGCGCTGGTCCGCTGGCAGCATCCGGAGCTGGGGTTGATCGGTCCGGACCGGTTCATCGGGTTGGCCGAGGAGACCGGTCTGATCGTCCGGCTCGGCGAGTGGGTGTTGCGGCAGGCCTGTCGGGACGCCCGTCGGTGGCACGTCGACTTCCCCGAGGCGCGGCTGGTGGTCAGCGTCAACCTGGCCGCCCGGCAGGCCGACGCTCCGGTGATCGTGGACACCGTGGCCGATGCCCTGTCCAGCAGTGGACTGCCGGCGGAACTGCTGCAACTGGAGTTGACCGAGAGCGCCGTGATGGGCTCCGGCGGTGAGCCGCTGCGGACGCTGTACCGGCTGGCCGAGCTCGGGGTCCGGCTGGCCGTCGACGACTTCGGCACCGGCTACTCGAACCTGGCGTACCTGCGTCGGCTGCCGATCACCTGCCTGAAGCTGGCCGCGCCGTTCGTCGAGGGCATCCGGGGCGACGAGCCGGATGCCGCCGACCACCGCGACGAGCGGATCGTCGACGCGCTGGTGCGGTTGGCCCACGCTCTGGAACTGTGGGTGACCGCCGAGGCGGTGGAGACCGAGCCGCAGGCCGAGCGGCTCCGGGCGCTACGCTGCGATTCCGCTCAGGGGCGCCTGTTCGGCCCACCAGCGCCCGCCGCAGCAATCTCCACCCGCCTGGCCGGCGGGTAAGGAAGGGCACCTTATTAACGCCTGCGGTAGAGAAAGGGCCCCCTTTTAACAGATGAAGCGATCGGATGGGGAGCCGTGAGCCTGACAGAGACCGGCGCCGTGGTTTCGGTGATCACCGCGTTGGCCATCCTCGCCGGGCTGGCCGGGGTGGTGGTGCCCGGCCTGCCGGCCCTGCCGCTGTGCTGGGGCGGCGTACTCGTGTGGGCGTTGTTCGGTGAGGCCGGCGCCGGCCGCTGGCTGGTGCTCGCGGCGGCCACCGTGGTTGCCCTGGGCGGCACCGTGGTCAAGTACCTCTGGCCCGGCCGCAACCTCAAACGGGCCGGCGTACCCACCGCCACGTTGCTCGTCGGGGCGTTGCTCGGTCTGGTCGGCTTCTTCGTCATCCCCGTCGTCGGGCTGATCATCGGGTTCGTCGTCGGCATCTTCCTGATGGAACGGCTGCGGCTGGGCGACACCGGACTGGCCTGGCCCGCTACCAAGCAGGCGGTCGCCGCCGCCGGCCTGGCCATGTTGATCGAGTTCCTCGCCGGGGTGGTGATCGGCGCACTCTGGGTGGCCGGCCTGGTGCTGACCTGACGGCCGGGCTCACTGAGGGCCGGGCTTGCTGAGGACCGGGCTCACTGAGGGCCGGGCTTGCTGGGGACCGGGCGGCGCGGGGCGGAGCCAGGGTAGGGCGCAGCGCCGTACCCGAGAGAGAGGTGACGTTCCCCGCGCCGCCGCGGCTGCCGGGCCGTTCCGAGGGCCCGGGTCGGCCCGTCGCGATCGGGCCTGGTCACAAACCCAAGGATGGGGTACGCCGACGTACCCGGCAACGCAATTGCGGGGCCACCGGCCGGGGCCACCGGCCGGGGTCACCGGCTCCGCGACGGGGTGACCGGCAGCGGAAACCGTACGCCGGTCAGTTCTTCGGAGGCCAGCCACAGGCGACGGGCGGTGGCAGCGTCCCGGGCGGCCTTGGAACGGCCGACGAGCTTCGGTGCGCCGCGTCCTTGCAGCAGGCCGCCGGGGCCGGCGTAACTGCCGCCCGGGATGTCGGCCACCGCCGCGTAGAGCGTGGGTAGCGCACCGTCCTGCTCGCTCTGAGCCAGGAAGTTGACCGCGACCGTGTGCACCAGACGCCTCCGCAGGGGTTCACCGTCGAGGTGCCCGATGAGGTTGGTGGCCGCCAGGCCGGGGTGCGCGGCGACCGCGAGCACCGGTGAGGCGGCATCGGTGAGGCGGCGCTGCAGTTCGGCGGTGAAGAGCAGATTCGCCAACTTCGACTGCGCGTACGCCCGGAAGGCCCGGTAGGGCTTGCGCTCCCAGTTGAGGTCGTCGAAGTCGATCGTGCCGGCCCGGTGCCCGTTAAAGGAGACCGTGACCACCCGGCCCCGGATCCGTGGCAGCAGCAGGTTGGTGAGCGCGAAGTGCCCGAGGTGGTTGGTGCCGAACTGGAGTTCGAAGCCGTCGGCGGTGCGGCCGAGCGGCGGGACCATCAGGCCGGCGTTGTTGATCAGCACGTCGATCGGGTCGCTGGACTCCTCGGCGAACGTCCGCACCGAGGCGAGATCGGCGAGATCGAGTCGGCGTACGACGTCGCCGGCCATGGTCGCGGCGGCGGCCTGTCCCTTTGCGGGGTCGCGGACGGCGAGCACGACGCGGGCGCCCTTGGCGGCGAGCGCGCGGGCGGCGGCGCGGCCGATGCCGCTGTTCGCGCCGGTGATGACGACGGTCCGGTTGTTCATGGCAGGGATCTGACCGGGCGTGAATGTTGTCATGGGAAACAATGTATGCACTGACAACAATGATGTCAACGACTACATTCCGTTAGAGTGGAGCCCATGTCCGCGTACCATCACGGGAACCTCCGTGCGGCACTGCTCGCCGCCGCCGAGCGCAGCCTGCGCCAACACGGCGCGGAGCAGCTCTCCCTGCGCGAGCTGGCGCGGGAGGCCGGGGTCAGCCACGCCGCGCCGCGCCGGCACTTCCCCGACCGCCAGGCGTTGCTGGACGCGCTCGCGGAGGCCGGATTCGCCCGCCTGGACGCGGAACTGCGCGCGGCGCTCGCCGCCGCCGGGCCGGAGTTCGAGCCTCGCCTGCACGGCGTGGCAACCGCCTACCTGCGGTTCGCCACCGAGGACGCCGCGCTGCTGGAACTGATGTTCGCCGGCAAGCACCGCGAAGGCGCCGACCGGCTCGTCGCCGCCGCCGCGGCGGCGTTCGGACTGCTTGACGATCTGATCGTGCAGGGGCAGAAGCAGGGCGTACTCGCCCCCGGCGACCCGCAGCAGGTGGGCATCGTGCTGTTCGCGACCCTGCACGGCATCGCCACCCTGATCAACGGCAACCTGGTCCCACCGCACCTGGTCGACGGTCTCGTGCCGGCCGCCGTCGACCAGTTCATCCGAGGATCGCGACCCGACTAGCCGGTCGGCGGCGTCGAGGGCCTGGCCTTCTGCGGGTAGACCGTCTCGTGGCGGGCCAGCATGGCGACGAACTCGACGATCTTCCGCTCGCGGGTCTGCGCCCGTTTGGCGGCGTTGAGACGGTGGATGAGGGCGAACCGGTTGGTCTTGGTGAGCACGTCGAACATGGCTTGAGCAGCGGGGTTGGCGGCAATGGCGGCGAGCAGATCGGCCGGCACCTCCGCTTCCGACGGCGGGGCGTAGGCGGCGGCCCAACGCCCGTCCGCCTTCGCGGCCTCCACCGCAGCGCGGCCGGACGGCTGCATCCGCCCCTGTTCCTCAAGCCGGGCCACATGGGACACGTTCCGTTGCGACCACGAACTGCGGGACCGGCGCGGAGTCAACCGGATCCAGGAACTCTCCTCGTCGCGTTTGCGGGCCTGCCCGTCGATCCAACCGAAGCACAGCGCCTCGTCGACCGCCTGCTGCCAGGTCAGCGTGGTGACGGTGCCACCCTTTCTGGTCAGCGCCAGCCAGACCCCGGCCGACGTGGCGTGGTGGGCCGACAACCAGTCGCGCAGCGCATCGGCATCCGCGACGATCAACTCATCCAGTTCCGCGCTCCCCATGACGGCAGGCTAACCGCTGGCTCTGCCATTTTTACGCTTGCCGGGCGCGCGGAATCTCGGACCGTGACCGGCTGCTACGACGGTGTGGTGGGTTTCGGGGTGGCGGCGGGGGCCGAGGGAACGTTGCGCAGCGCGCGAAGGGCCGACACCGCGAGCGGTACGCCTACCGCGAGCACGGCGATGACCTGAACGAACGCGATCGTGGTGAGCGTCGTGCGCTCTGCCTGGTCGAGGAAGTCGGGCAGGGTAGCGGCGCGCAGGACGAGCGCGGTTGCGGCGAGCAGCGTGAACGCCAGTGACCACGGCAGGGTGCGCGTCGATCGACCGGTGGCGCGAGCGGTCAGGTGGACCGCCATGGCCACAGCGACCGCCGTGCACAACAGGCCCGGCCAGTCCAGCAGTCTCAGCGCCGGTTCGACCGCCTGAAGGCTGAACAGCGGCAGGGCGACGAGGAAGATGCCGGTCGGTAACGCGAGGAGCCATGGCCGGCGTGACACGGGTGCGGCACCGTGGGGGAAGGCCGCCATGGCGAGGAGCAGAGCGACGTCGACGAGCCGCATCGCCCAGGGCGACACGGTCAGCGGTACGTCGCCGACGGCCTGTGCCATCGCGACGGTGATCGCGGGGGGCACGATGGCGATCAGGGCGACCGCCTGGGCCACGCGTCGGTAGCCGAGGACGAGCGCGAGGTAGGCCGGCAACCAGGCGTAGCCGGCAAGGTGCCACGTCGTACTCCAGATGCTCGCCGGTGTGCTGAGCGTCAACTCGGGTGCCGGAGCGGGCAGCCAGGCGAGCTTCCCGGCGTACCACAGGGTGACGGCGATGCTGCCGGTGACCATGACGGCGTGGGTCAGCAGCAGCATCAGGGTCGCCAGCCGCACCGCGTGTCCCCACACCCGCGAGCGGGGTGACGTGTCGGCGCGCAGGCGCAGCCGCACCGCGAGCGCCACGATGCTGGCGGCCTCCGACAGGCTCGGCCGGCCGTAGTCGGCGAGGTACGCGGTGGTCTCGGGGTCGCCGGTGTCCATGCTCTCCAGGAAGGCGGCGACCATGTCGTCTTCCCACTCCTGCCGGTAGGCGGCGGGCAGCAGGCGTAACAGCAGGCGGTAGCGCTCCTCCAGGCGACTCACGACGACGTCCCCGTGATCGGGTTCCGCTGCTCGTGCAACCGGGTGGAGGCGAGGCGCGCGTTGGCGGCCAGCCGGTGCGCCTCCGCGGCGAGGGCGGCGCGGCCCTGTTCGGTCACCCGGTAGTACCGGCGCAATCGCCCCTGCCACGCCTCCTCGCGGTCCAACTCGACCAGGCCGTCACCGACGAGTCGATCGAGAACTCCGTACAGGGAGCCGATCTTCAACTGCACCTGCCCCTGCGACAGGTCCGCGACCTCCGCGACGATCCCGTAGCCGTGGCGCGGGGCGTCGAGCAGCGCGGTGAGGATGAAGAAGGCCGGTTCGGTCATAGCCCGAGCACTCATCCCCCTAATATAGTGGAAGACAAGATATCCTGGCGTATGCAGGCGCCGACGACAGGGGAGTGATCATGGGTGACGGTGACGCGGACGCCGGGGACTTCGGCGGGCCGGACTTCGCTCCCGCGATACCGGCGGCGGAAAGCAGTGCCCTCGGCGCCCCGCCCGCCGGCCGTGCGGCGATCGTCCTCGGTCCCGGATTCCGCGGTCACGTCATCCTGACCACGTCCGCCCCGAGGCCCGCCGCCCAGCCGGCGGGCGAAGATCCCGGCGACGCCTAGCGCACCGGCTCCAGCACCACGACGGGAATCCGACGGGTGGTCTTGCGCTCGTACTCGGCAAAGAACGGGTACGCCGCCTTCTGCGCGCTCCAGATCCGCTCCCGCTCGTCGTCGTCGGCGACTCGGGCGACCAGCTCGACCGTCTCCGTGCCGATCTCCGCCTGCACCCGGGGGTGGGCGAGCAGGTTGTGATACCAGTCGGGACTGGTGGGTGCGCCCGCCTTGGAGGCGAACACGGCGTAGCCGCCGTCCACCTGCTGGTACATCACCGGGTTCACGCGCGGCAGGCCGCTCTTGGCGCCGACCGTGTGCAACAACAGCAGCGGCTGGCCCGCGAAATGGCCGCCCACCTGCCCGCCGTTGGCCCGAAACTCGGCGATGATCTTGTCGTTCCAGTCGCTCACGTCGTCTCCTCAGTGCACAGTCGGCTCGTGCCCGCAATCCTGGCAGCTCTGCCGCGGCCCTGACAGGGCGACACGACCGCCTGTCCGGCGAGGCCGGGTGACGGAGATGCGGTGCACGTGGCTGAGCCGGGAGCGTGGTCGAGTGAGCGTGGACGGGCGGGCGGCCGGGCCCGCCCGATGAACCGGCGTGCCGGTCAGATGCGGGCGGTGGCTCGGCCCATGCCGAGGCGGCGGGCTGCGTGACCCATGGCCTGGGCCATGCGGGAGGGCAGCGAGTCCGGGGCCGGGATCTGCACGGGGCGCACTCGTCCGTTGTGCAGTGCGGTGAACCGCCAGCCCTGGTCGGTGCGTACGGCGACGAGGGTCTGGCGGGACAGGCGTCGCCTGGGCAGCCTGGAGCGCCAGGGCATCAGCACCGACGCGGTGCCGTGGACGATCGCGACTCCGGGAGCGACGTACCGGATCGACTCGATGTCGCCGACGAGTGCGGACCCGGCGAGCACGCCGCGGAACAGTCGATCGTGGGCCTCCTGCATGTCGTGGCGACCGACGGCTCGGGTTCCGTCGTAGGAGACGTAGTCGGAGTCGTCGGTGAAGCAGGCCCCGTAGGCGGCGGCGTCGTTGTCGGTCCAGGCCCGCATGAGTCGATCGAACAGGTCGCGGATCTGGCGGTCGTCCATGGTCATCTACGCCCCCCGTGGGCTAGGATCGCTTCGATCATCTGATTTTACGATAGCAGAAGGTTTCGAATGTCGAAAGATGGCCTCATCCGGGACGTGGCGATGCAGCTACGGCTGCTTCAGCAGAGCTTCGACGCCTTCGACGAGGCCGCCGCCGCTCGGCTCGGGCTCAACCGCACCGACCTGCGGGCGCTGGATCTCGTCCTCGCCAACGACGGGCCGTTCTCCGCAGGGGAACTCACCCGCGCCCTCAAGATCAGCCCGGCGGCGACCACCACGGTCATCGACCGGCTGGAACGCGCCGGCCTGGTGGCCCGTACCCGGGACGCCGAGAACCGACGACGGGTCCTGGTCACCGCCACCGACACCGCCCGCGCCGTGGAACAGGACATCTACCTACCCGTCGGCGAGGCCGGCGCCCGGGCCCTCGGCGGGTACAGCGGGGACCAGCTCGCCACGATCCTCGACTTCCTGAAGACCGCCCGCCACGTGCAGGAAACCCAGACCGCGCGGCTGAGCGAGAACCCCGCACCACCGCCGGGCCGCTGATCCGCTCACCAGCGCCGGTCAGGCCACAAGCAGACGGAGGCCGAGTTCCGCCGCGTCGAGGGCGAGGATCTCGCGGTTGCGCTCGACCCACCGGCCGGACGCGAGGTCGTCGCGGAGCGTCTCTACCGCCCGTCGCTGCGCCTGCGGGCCGACCCTGGCCCATACCGACACCGCCCCGCGGACACGTTCGTCCAGGTACGCCTCAGGGCGGCGCCAGTGTGCCTCGAAGAAGCCGTCCGCACAGTCCCACGGAATGAGCACCGGCTCCATGTGGGCCCCGATCGCGCGGGCCACCTGGTCCACCGGCGGACGGTCGGCCACCAGGTCGACGACCTCGGGCAGGTAGTCGCGGGTGAGCCAGAACCGGTGCCGCCAACCGGTGTCACTGGCATCGTGGGTGAACACCACCACCCGCCGGGCCACCCGCCGCATCTCGCGCAGCCCGGCGATCGGGTCGTGCCAGTGGTGAATGGTGCTGAAGGCCATCGCGGCGTCGAACGACTGGTCCTCGAACGGCAGGCTTTCCGCAGCGGCGGCCACGCACGGTGCCGCGCCCGGGGGACGCTGGGCCCGCATGACCGCCGACGGCTCCACCGCCGTGACCTCGCGGTCGGGCGGCTCGTAGGAGCCGGTGCCCGCCCCGACGTTCAGGACCGTCCGTGCGTCGCCCAGCGCCGCCCAGACCCGCGCGGCGATCCGGGGCTCGGTGCGCCGCGTCGCCGGGTACGCCGACCCGATGGCGTCGTACAACCGGGCACCGAACGCTTTCAGCGGCACCTGCGGCGTCGTGACCCCCATCGCCCGCGCCGCCAACTCCCGGTCGATGGCCGCCACCATGGCGGCGGCCCGGTCCTGCCGGTCCACCAGCAGGCCACGCAACCGGCGCAGGTGCGCGACCGCGTCGGTGGCCGGGTCGCCCACCAGATCGGCGATCTCCCGCAACCCGAAACCGAGCCGCCGGTACGCGAGCACCTCCCGGAGCCGCTCCACATCCTCGGCGGAGTACGCCCGGTGCCCCGACGTGGTCCGTGCCGACGGCACCAGGAGGCCGACTTCGTCATAGTGGTGCAGGGTGCGGACGCTGACGCCGGTCAACCGCGCCACCCGCCCGACGGTCAGGAGCTCATCCACGCCACCGACTATGTGACCTGACGCCACGTGAGGAGCAAGCGTTCCGCCGGCGACATCCGCAGGGCTACGCCTCGGCCCAGACGCCCAGCTCGTTCCCGCTCGGATCGGTGAAGTGGAAGCGACGACCACCGGGGATTCGTACGACCCTGCCACCACCGTGCCACCGGCCTTCTCGACCGCCTCGACGCTCTGCTCCAAATCGGCCGAGTAGAGCAGCACCAACGGACCGCCGCCCGTGCGTGCCTGCTGCACCTGACGCAGGCCGCCCACCTCAGCGCCGGAACCGCCCTGGATGCCGGCGTACGCCGTGCCGTAGTCGGTGAACTGCCAACCGAACGCTTCGGCGTAGAACCGCTTGGCCTCGGCCAGGTCGGTGACCGTGAACTCGATGTAGTCGATGCAATGGTGGCGGTGCGTGGTCGGCTGCGACATGCCCACCATTGTTCGGGCGGGTACGACGTTAAGCGGTCAGCCCACGGGACCGATCTGCCTGGCGAGGTCGACGAAGGACTGCCACGACGACGGCGTGAGGCGCAGCGTGCCGCCCTCCCGGTCCTTGGTGTCCCGGACCAGCACGACCCCCGGCAGATTGTCGGCAACCTCGACACACGACCCGCCGTTGCCACCGGACCTGGTCGATTTCCGCCACTGCGCGGCCGTCATGTCCATGACTTCGCCACTTCCTTGATCAGCTCCAACGACTGCCGGCGGGGGAGCGCCTCGTTCCGCACGATCTCCCACGTCTTCGCCAGCTTAGCGATGTCAGCGGGTGCGTCGATGATCTGTGCGGTGAGCTGGTTGTCGGCATGTGCGGTTCGGGTGCCGTCCGGTAGCTCGGCGATGATGAACTGACCAGCCAGGCCGAGATACATGCCAGCATCCGACGGCACGACGTGCACCTGAATGTGCTCGCGTCGTGCCTGCTCGGCCAGGTGGTCGAGTTGTTCCGCCATCAGGCCCGGCTGGTCGAGCACCGGTCGACGGAGAATCGCCTCGTCCAACACGGCGATGAACTGTGGCGGGTGCTCACGTTCGAGGATCAGTTGCCGCTCCAGCCGGGACGTCACTGCCTTGTCCACCTCGGGCGGACTGAACCGGCCGCCGATCAGGGTGGCGCGGGCATATCGCTCGGTCTGAAGCAAGCCGGGAACGTAGGCCAGCTCGAACCACCGCAGGGTGGTCGCCTCCCGCTCGAACTCGATCCATTCCCGCAGCCAAGGTGGGTCGGCATCGAGTTGCCCCAGTTCCCGGAGCATCCGGGCGAAGCGTTCACCGGTGTGGTGCTGAGCGTCGATGGCCTTCATGTAGTCCCTGGTGGGAGGGCGGCCACCGGTCTCCACAGAGCTGACATGAGAGCCGGAGTAGCCGATGCTCCGGCCGAATTCGTCTTGGCTCAGCCCCAGTGCGGTTCGGAACATGCGCAACTCGCCCAGCACATAATCCGTGGCACTTCCCATCAATTCCCCAACCTCTGCTCAGCGTCGATGGTGGGTTGCTCACCGTTGCCCGATCACCCTGCTGAACTGCGCGGATGCCCTGAGCGTGTATCGACAGTAGTGCTGTCCTCACCAAACTGTCACCATTGCGGGCTTGCTCTGTCGGGATCGGCGGTGGGGTGGGCTCCTGCGCGGGGTCGCCCTGCTTCGGCCGGGCGGGGTGGCCCCCTCCAGAGCCGAGAGGGGTCGACATGTCTGTTCGTTCGCGTCCGTTCGCCGTACCTTGTCTCGGGGTTTGGGGCGACGCCGCAGGCCGCAGACGGTGGGTGCGCTGATGGGGCGGCGGGTGATTCCCCATGTGGCGATGCGTCCGCTCTGGCGGTGCCGCAACTGCGGTGCCGAGTGGCCCTGTCAGCCGGCCCGGCTGGCGCTGCTGATGGAGTACCGCAGGGACCGGCTCGGGTTGCTGCTCTACCTGGGTGGGCTGATGGTCCAGGCCCGCGATCAGCTCGCCCAGCTCAACCCCGAGCACACCCCGGATCTGTACGACCGCTTTCTCGGCTGGGCGCGGCGGCGCGACCGGAGGTGAGCGGTGGTCGGTTTGTCAGGGCAGGGGATCGGGGTACGAGCGGAGCGGCCCATTGACGGTCATCGGCGCGGCCGGTAGACCTTGGTGATGGAGGCTCGCGGATGAGGAAAGCCCCGCTGACGCTGGAACAACTGCGGGTCGCCGTCGCCGAGGGTGAGATCGACACGGTGGCGTTGGCGCTCGTCGACATGCAGGGCCGGTTGCAGGGCAAACGGTTCCATGCGCCGTACTTCCTCGATCAGGTGGTCGGCCACGGCAGCGAGGGGTGCAACTACCTGCTCGCCGTGGACGTCGACATGAACACCGTCGACGGGTACGCGATGTCGAGCTGGGAACGCGGCTACGGCGACTTCGTGATGAAGCCGGATTTCGACACGTTGCGCCGGGTGCCGTGGCAGCCGGGCACCGCCATGCTCCTGGCCGACCTGGAGTGGCCGGACGGCGGCGGTCCGGTGGTCGCCTCGCCCCGGCAGATCCTGCGCGGTCAACTGGACCGCCTGGCCGCGCACGGGCTGACCGCGTACGCCGGCACGGAGTTGGAGTTCGTGCTGTTCCGGGACTCGTACGAGCAGGCGTTGGCGCGTGGCTACCGCGACCTGACCCCGGCCAACCAGTACAACGTGGACTACTCGCTGCTGGGTACCGCCCGGGTCGAGCCGCTGCTGCGGCGCATCCGCAACCAGATGGCCGGCGCGGGGCTGACCCCGGAGAGCGCGAAGGGGGAGTGCAACCTCGGTCAGCACGAGATCGCCTTCCGGTACGACGAGGCGGTGGCCTGCGCCGACCACCACGTGATCTACAAGAACGGGGCGAAGGAGATCGCCGCCCAGGAGGGCATGTCGATCACCTTCATGGCCAAGCCGAACGCCCGGGAGGGCAACTCCTGCCACATCCACTTCTCGTTGCGGGACGCCTCCGGCGGCTCGGCGATGCTCGGCGACGGCCCGGCACACCTGAGCGTCACCGGGCAGCGGGTGCTCGCCGGGCTGCTCGCCACCATGCGTGAGCTGAGCCTGCTCTTCGCCCCGAACATCAACTCCTACAAGCGGTATCAGCCGGGCTCGTTCGCGCCGACCGCGCTGCGCTGGGGCACGGACAATCGCACCTGCGCGCTGCGCCTGGTGGGGCACGGCCAGGGGATGCGGGTGGAGAACCGGGTGCCCGGCGCCGACGTCAACCCGTACCTGGCGATTGCGGCGCTGGTGGCGGGCGCGGTACGCGGCATCGAGCAGGAACTGGAGTTGCCACCGGAGTGCACCGGCAACGCGTACGACGACGCCGAGGCCGACCGCGTCCCCGGCACCCTGCGCGACGCCCTCACCCTCTGGGAGTCCTCCACCATGGCCCGTGAAGCCTTCGGCGCCGAAGTGGTCGCCCACTACGCCAACATGGCCCGCGTAGAACTCTCCGCCTTCGACGCCGCCGTCACCGACTGGGAACTAACCCGTGGCTTCGAACGCCTCTAACCCTCCCTCCCCACCCCCGCCCCTCCTTTCCGCCGCGATCTTGCACTTTGCGTCGCCCTTTCGTGGTGGTTAGCGGCTATTTGTCCCGACCAAAAGTGCAAGATCGACGGGCTGAGGCGGGCGGGGTGGGCGGGGTGGGTGGGGTGGGTGGGTAGGGGTGGGTGGGTGGGTAGGGGTGGGTGGGGTGTTGAGGGCGCTGAGGGCGTTGAGGGAGAGGGGGTAGGGCGTGGGGGTGGTTTGGGATCCGGCTCGGGGAGTGGTGTTGGGGGAGGTTGCGGGGTGTTCGGTGGGGGAGGTGAATGCGGCGGTTGCGCGGGCGGGGGTTGCGTTTGAGCGGTGGCGGGGGGTGGCGCCGGGGGAGCGGGCGCGGATGCTGCGGCGGTTCGCGTCGGTGGTGGATGCGCATCTGGAGGAACTTGCGGGGCTGGAGGTGCGTAATGCCGGGCACACCGTCGGCAATGCTCGCTGGGAGGCGGGCAACGTGCGGGACGTGCTCGACTACTACGCGGGCGCGCCCGAGCGGCTGACCGGACGGCAGATCCCGGTGGCGGGTGGGCTGGACGTCACCTTCCACGAGCCGTTGGGCGTGGTCGGGGTGATCGTGCCGTGGAACTTCCCGATGCCCATCGCCGCGTGGGGCTTCGCCCCGGCCCTGGCCGCCGGCAACACGGTGGTGCTCAAACCCGCCGAGTTGACCCCGCTGACCGCGCTGCGGCTGGCCGAGTTGGCGCTGGAAGCGGGCCTGCCCGAGGGGGTGTTCACCGTACTGCCCGGTCGGGGTGACGTGGTCGGCGAACGGTTCGTCACCCATCCGGCCGTACGCAAGATCGTTTTTACCGGTTCCACCGAGGTCGGCACCCGGATCATGTCCGGCTGCGCGGCCCAGGTGAAACGGCTGACCCTGGAGTTGGGCGGCAAGTCGGCGAATGTGGTCTTCGCCGACGCCGACCTGGAACGGGCGGCGGCCACCGCGCCGTACGCCGTCTTCGACAACGCCGGCCAGGACTGCTGCGCCCGCTCCCGGCTGCTGGTGCAGCGGTCGGTCCACGACCGCTTCCTCGAACTGCTCGAACCGGCGGTGCAGGCCTTCCGGGTCGGTGACCCGGCCGCCGAGGAGACCGAGATGGGGCCGCTCATCTCGGCCGGGCACCGCGACCGGGTCGCCGGCTACGTCGACGACGCGCGGGTCGCCTTCACCGGCGGTTGCCCCTCCGGCCCCGGCTACTGGTACGCCCCGACGGTGCTGCTCGCCGACTCGCCCGCCGACCGGCACTGGCGGGAGGAGGTCTTCGGCCCGGTGGTCTCGGTGCTCCCGTTCGACGACGAGGCCGACGCGATCCGGCTGGCCAACGACACCGAGTACGGCCTGTCCGGCTCGATCTGGACCCGGGACGTGGGCCGGGCGCTGCGGGTGGCCCGGGCGGTCGAGGCGGGCAACCTCAGCGTCAACTCGCACTCCTCGGTGCGCTACTGGACCCCGTTCGGCGGCATGAAGCGTTCCGGGCTGGGCCGGGAACTGGGCCCCGACGCGCTGCACGCCTTCACCGACGTCAAGAACGTGTTCATCAGCACAGAGGAGTGAGCATGCCAGGACGGTTGCAGGACCGGGTCGCCGTGGTGACCGGAGCGGCCAGCGGAATCGGGCTGGCCACGGTACGCCGGTTCGCCGCCGAGGGGGCGCAGGTGGTCTGCGTCGACATCGACGCCGAGGCCGGTCGACGGGCCGCCGAGGAGGTCGACGGCAGCTTCGTCGCGGCCGACGTGGCCGACGAGGCGGCGGTGCGGGCCCTGTTCGACGGGGTGGTCGAGCGGTACGGACGGGTGGACATCGCCTTCAACAACGCCGGCATCTCCCCACCGGACGACGATTCGATCCTGGAAACCGGCCTGGACGCCTGGGAACGGGTGCTGCGGGTCAACACCACGAGCGTCTACCTCTGCTGCAAGTACGTGATCCCGCACATGCGTCGGCAGGGCCGGGGATCGATCATCAACACCGCCTCCTTCGTGGCGCTGATGGGTGCTGCGACGTCGCAGATCGCCTACACCGCGAGCAAGGGTGGCGTGCTGGCGCTCACCCGGGAGCTTGGCGTGCAGTTCGCCCGGGAGGGCATCCGGGTCAATGCCCTGTGTCCCGGCCCGGTGGCCACCCCGCTGCTGCGGGAGTTGTTCGCGGCCGACCCGGAACGCGCCGCGCGTCGGCTGGTGCACGTGCCGATGGGGCGTTTCGGCGAGCCGAGCGAGATCGCCGCCGCGGTCGCCTTCCTGGCCAGCGATGACGCATCGTTCATGACCGCTGCACAGTTCGTGGTGGACGGCGGGATCACCGGAGCGTATGTCACCCCGCTGTGATTGCCTCGATGCGAACGGTGATCGGCCCGGGTGGTGTCGCGGACCGGGCGGCTCCAAGCAGCGTCTGGCAGTCCTGATGCGTTACGTTGCTGGCCCGTCGGGGTAGAAGGCGGACGCGGCAGAGATGATCGGAGCGCATGTGGACGGCCGGGGAGGCTGCATGAACTCGGCCCAAGGGGGTGCGGGCGGAGGCTATCCGTCCGGGACGGACGGCCGGATTCCGCCTCTTCTCGCGGCAGCCTTCGCCGGGGGCGGCGAGATGGGCCGGTTGCTGCGCGATCATGACTGGTCGGCGAGTCCGCTGGGCGTCCCGGAGCACTGGCCCGACGCGCTGGGCAACGCGTTGAGCACGATGCTCGCCTCCAAGGCGCAGATCGTCGTGTTCTGGGGCGAGGAGCTACGCGCCTTCTACAACGACGCCTACCGGCCGACCATCGGCGACAAGCATCCCGCCGTGCTCGGGCAGCCGGCCCGCGAACACTGGGCGGAGACCTGGGACGTGCTGGGGCCGCTGCTGACCGGGGTGCTGCGCGACGGCGAGGCGTACCAGGCGCAGGACCACCATTTTCTGCTCGACCGGCACGGCTTCGTCGAGGACGTCTACTTCGACGTCTCCTACGACCCGATCCGTGGCGCGGACGGGGCCATCCACGGCGTCCTCTGCATCTGCAGCGAGACCACCGGCCGGGTGCTCGGTGAACGCCGGCTGCGCGCCCTGGCCGAACTCGGGTCGGAACTGGCCGACCCGGGCAGCATCGAGGACCTCGGCCGCGCCGTCACGGCCGTGCTCGACCGGCATCGCGCGGACGTGCCCTTCGCCCTGCTCTATCTCGACGCCGGCGACGGGCACCTGCGTCGGGCCGGAATGACCGGGCTCGACAGCGCGCCCGCCGATCCGGCGAGCCGGCTTGTCGAGGTCGCGATGACCGGTGCCGCCGTCACCGTGCCCACCGTCGATCTGCTCGGCCGGGTCCCCACCGGAGCCGCCGACGAGGTGGTGGTGCTGCCGATCAGCGCGACCAACGAGCCGGCCGGTGTCCTGGTGCTCGGCGTGGCCCGCCGGCTGCCGTTCACCGACGACTACCGCACCTTCTTCGAGCTGGTGGCCGCCCAGATCTCCCGGGCGGTCGGCAAACAGCGGGCGTACGAGCAGGAACGGGCCCGCGCCGCCGAACTGGCCGCGCTGGACCTGGCGAAGACCAACTTCTTCGCCAACGTCAGCCACGAATTCCGTACGCCGCTGACGCTCGTGCTCGGCCCGTTGGAGGAGATGCTCGCCGATCCCGAGCTGCCGGAGGCGTACACCCAGCGGCTCACCGTGATGCACCGCAACGGGCTGCGACTGCTCAAGCTGGTCAACACCGTGCTGGACTTCTCCCGCCTGGAGTCGGGCCGGCTGGCCGCCCACTACGAGCCCACCGACCTGGCCGACTACACCGGCAGGTTGGCCAGCACCTTCCGCTCGGCCACCGAACGCACCGGCGTGCGCCTGGTGGTGGACTGTCCGCCGTTGGCCGAGCCGGTCTACGTCGACCAGGACATGTGGGAGAAGATCGTCCTCAACCTGGTCTCCAACGCCGTGAAGTTCACCTTCGACGGCGAGATCCAGATCCGGGTCCGGCCGGTCGACGGGGCGGCCCGGCTGGAGGTCACCGACACCGGCGTGGGCATCCACCCGGACGAACTGCCGCACGTGTTCGAACGCTTCCACCGGGTGCCGGGAGTGCGTTCCCGCAGCCACGAGGGCACCGGCATCGGGCTCGCGCTGGTCCGTGAACTGGTCGAGATGCACGGCGGGCAGGTCAGCGCCAGCAGTCAGGTCGACAAGGGCAGCACCTTCGCGGTCACCATCCCGTTCGGCACCGCGCACCTGCCCGCCGAGCGGGTCGCCGACGCCGACCCCACCGAACGCGAGCTGCGGCAGGCCCCGCTGTTCGTGGCCGAGTCGGCTCGCTGGACCAGCGACGACCACGCCACGCCCACCCCCGGATCGGTCCCGGCCGGCTCGCACGGCCGCATCCTGGTCGTCGACGACAACCCCGACCTGCGCGAACACGTGGCCCGGTTGCTCGGGCCGACCTGGGACGTGGTGACCGCCACCGACGGCGTCGAGGCGCTGCGGGTAGCCACCGAGGTCGCCTTCGACCTGGTGCTCACCGACGTGATGATGCCCCGGCTGGACGGATTCGGCCTGGTCGCCGCGCTGCGCGCGGACCCCCGCACCCGGTACGTCCCGATCGTGCTGCTCTCCGCCCGAGCCGGTTCCGCCGAAGAGGTGGCCGGGCTGTCGGTCGGCGCGGACGACTACCTGACCAAGCCCTTCTCCGGGCAGGAGCTGATCGCCCGGGTCCGCGCCAACGTGGAACTCGGCCAGCTGCGCGGCCAGATCATCCGCCGGCTGCGCGCCCTCGCCGACGCCGCGGTCGCGGTGAACACCGCCCGGTCCACCGCCGACGTGCTCCAGGTCGCGGCCCGGCACGCGCTCAGCCTCGCCGAGGCCGTCCGGGTCGTGGTCGCCGCCGGCGGGGCACGGTACGAGGCCGACGGCGGCGGCACCGCGCCGGTCGACCCGTCCTTCGTGCTGCCGTTGACCGGCGTCGCCGGACGGCAGCTCGGTGAGCTGCGGGTGTGGCGGCCGTCCGTGGACGGCATCGGCACCGACGAGGCCGCGTTGACCCAATTGGCCCGACTGGTCGGCGTCCGGCTGGAGAACGCTCAGCTCTACGAGGCCGAGCACCGCATCGCCACCACCCTGCAACACAGTCTGCTGCCCCGTACGCTGCCGCAACTGCCCGGCACCGTGGTCGCCAGCCGCTACCTGCCGGGTAGCGCCGACGTCGAGGTGGGCGGCGACTGGTACGACGTCGTCGCCCGCGACGACGACGAACTCGTCCTGGTGATCGGCGATGTGGTCGGCAAGGGCGTGCCGGCCGCGGCGGCCATGGGTCAGCTGCGCAACGCGCTGCGGGCGTACGTGCTGGAGGGTTTCGACCCGGGTGAGTCGCTGACCCGACTGAACCGGCTGGTGGACTCCACCGAGTCGCGTACCTTCGCCACGGTCTTCTGCCTCTGGTTCAGCCCGCGTACCGGGCAGTTGCGCTACGCCAGCGCCGGCCACCCGTCCCCGCTGCTGATCCGCGGCAGCGACGTGGCGTTCCTGCACGACCGGGCCCTCGGTCCGCCGGTCGGAGCGATCCCCGGCGCGGCGTACGAGACGGTCTCCGGCGAGCTGCGGGCCGGTGACCGTCTGCTGCTCTACACCGACGGGCTGATCGAGGACCGGCAGGTCGCCATCGACGTGGCCCTGACCCAGTTGCGGGCCGACGCCGCGCGGGCCAGCGAACACGTGGCGGATCTGGTCG
Source organism: Verrucosispora sp. FIM060022 (assembly GCF_003977705.1). NCBI lineage: Bacteria > Bacillati > Actinomycetota > Actinomycetes > Micromonosporales > Micromonosporaceae > Micromonospora > Verrucosispora sp. FIM060022. The sequence goes on along the minus strand of NZ_RQIV01000003.1, from coordinate 74,074 downwards.
ACACGGTGGTCAACCGGGTCGCCGACCGGCCGCGCCGCGGCGACGTGGCGGTGCTCGCTCTGGAGGCCACCGAACTCAACCGGTTCGCGCTGCGGCTGCCCGCCGACCCGACCCGGCTGAGCGTGCTCCGCAAGCGACTTGAGGACTTCCTCGTCGCGCACGAGGTGAGCGAAACCGACCTGTTCGACCTCACCGTGGCGGTCTCCGAAGCGGCGGCGAACGCGATCGAGCATCCGGTCGACCCGGTGGAGCCGGTGATCGAGATCGAGGTGTCGGTGGAGAACCGGGAGGTCGTGGCGACGGTGCGGGACACCGGCCGGTGGCGCAAGTCGACAGGTTCGGGCTTCCGGGGCCGGGGCCTGTCGCTGATCCGGGCACTCGGGGAGCTGTCGGTCGACCACACCCCAGAAGGGACGCAGGTCACCCTGCGCCGAAGGTTGGAGGACTGAGTCCTCCCGACCGCCGCACTTGATCTCTGCGTCGATCGGCCGGTCAGCCGGGCGGCAGCCAGGGTTGCCCGCCCAGCCCGGCGATCTCCAGCACCCGGGTGACCTGTCGGGAGGGCAGCACGGTCAGGGTGCCCGGATAGTGGCCGGCGAGTCGAACCACCGCATGGATGGCCGCCGAGTCGAAGAAGGTGACCGCCCGCAGGTCGAGGGTCACCCGGGCCGCCGGCTCGCGGAGCGCGGCCTGCAGCATGGTGTCGGCGGTGGCCATGTCGACCTCACCGGTGACCACCACGATGAGGTGATCACCGTCGGTCTCCGCGACGGCGGAGAAGACGGGAGGTGCGCTCCCTTGATCCACGCTGACACCTTGACACAGCGTTCCTGGTGTGGCAACAACCGTCGGTCCCGGACGGTGTTGGGGGTCACCGAGCGCTCGGCGATAGGCTTGCCGCATGACCGTCCGTGCGCCGCTGACCCCAGGCAGGCAATCCCCGTGGCGGCAGGTGCCCGCCAACATCGCCCGGCCCGAGTACGTCGGTAAGAAGGCGCCCCGGCCGTGGCAGGGGTCGCACGTGCAGACTCCGGAGACCGTCGAGAAGATGCGGGTCGCCGGGCGGATCGCCGCCCAGGCCGTGCAGCTTGCGGGGGAGCACTGCAAGCCCGGCGTCACCACCGACGAGATCGACCGGGTGGTGCACGAGTTCCTCGTCGACCACGACGCGTACCCGTCGACACTGGGCTACAAGGGCTTCCCAAAGTCCTGCTGCACCAGCCTCAACGAGGTGATCTGCCACGGCATCCCGGATTCGACGGTGCTGGCCGACGGCGACATCATCAACGTCGACGTCACCGCCTTCATCGGCGGGGTGCACGGCGACACCAACGCCACCTTCTGCGTCGGTGAGGTCAGCGAGGAAGCCGGGCTGCTCGTCGAGCGGACCCACGAGGCGATGATGCGCGGCATCCGGGCGGTCGCCCCGGGCCGCCAGATCAACGTCATCGGCCGGGTCATCGAGTCGTACGCCAAGCGGTTCGGTTACGGGGTGGTCCGTGACTTCACCGGCCACGGCATCGGTGAGGCGTTCCACAGCGGGCTCTACGTGCCGCACTACGACAGCCCTCGGCCCACCGACGTGATGGAGCCCGGCATGACGTTCACCATCGAGCCCATGATCACTCTCGGCACCTACCAGTACGACCTCTGGGACGACGGCTGGACGGTGGTCACCAAGGACCGCAAGTGGACCGCCCAGTTCGAGCACACCATCGTGGTGACCGAGGACGGTCACGAGATCCTGACCCTGCCGTGACCGAGACTCCGGCGGCGCTTCGGGAGCCGCACCACGCGGACGTCTCGGGCGGCTGGCTGCGGCCGGCCGTCTTCGGGGCGATGGACGGCCTGGTCACCAACATCGCGCTGATCGCGGGCGTGGGCGGCGGCGGAGTGTCGCCGCGCAACATCGTGCTGACCGGCACCGCCGGTCTGGTCGCCGGCGCGATCTCGATGGCGCTCGGGGAGTACACGAGCGTCCGGTCGGCCAACGAGCAGATCGCCGCCGAGGTGGCCAAGGAACGGCGCGAACTGGAACGCAACCCCGAGGGCGAGGCCAGGGAACTGGCCGAGATCTGGGTCGCCCGAGGTCTGCCGGAGGACCTCGCCCGGCAGATGGCCGAGGCGATCCGCCGCAACCCGGAGACGGCGCTGCGCGTGCACGTGCAGGAGGAGTTGGGCGTCAACCCGGACGAACAGCCGAACCCGTGGACGGCGGCGACCTCGTCGTTCCTCTGCTTCTCCGTCGGCGCGCTGGTGCCGCTGCTGCCGTATCTGCTCGGTGCGACGAGCCTGGCGCTGGCCCTGGCGGTCGGCGGGCTCGGCCTCTTCGTCGCCGGCGCGGTCGTCTCCCGGTTCACCAACCGTCGCTGGTGGACCGGCGGCCTGCGCCAACTGCTCCTGGGCGCCGCCGCCGCCGCAGCCACCTACGCCATCGGCACCCTCATCGGCGTCCAAGGCGGCCTAGGCTAGCCCTCCCCCCACCCCCACCCCTCCCACCCCCACCCCACCCCCGCCCCGCCCCGACCGCACCGTCGATCTTGCACTTTCTGTCGGGGTGAAAGCGACTTAAGCCGCAATTCAGCGACCAAAAGTGCAAGATCGACGGGGCAGGGGCAGGGGCAGGGGCTAGGGGGTGGTGGGGGTTAGGCGGAAGATGCGGATTTGGCGGCCGCCGGATCGTTCGACGTAGGCCTGGTAGGCGGGCCACTCGTCGAGCAGCAGTTGCCACAGGCGGTCGCGTTCGGGGCCGGTGGCCAACTCGGCGCGTACCGGGATGCGTCGTCCCCCGACGTCGACCTCGGCTTCGGGGTTGGCCAGCAGGTTGAGCGACCAGGCCGGCTGGTGGGTCTGTCCCCAGTTGGAGCCGATCACGACGTACGAGGTGCCGTCGGGTACGTACAGCAGGGGGTTGCTGCGGGGTTTGCCGGAGCGGCGACCGGTCGTGGTGATGACCAGGGACGGTACGAGCCCGAGCGCCACCACCCGGCCCCGGGTGAGCCGCCCGACGAGCCGGTCGGCGGGGACGAGCAGGCGCATGGCGGCACCGAACCAGCGGTACCGTCCGAGTCGGCGGGTGAGGGAACCCAGAGTGGACATTCTCCTAGTGTCCCGGCTCAGTCCATCCGTCGTTCCACCGGCAGCCGGGAGCGGGTGAACAACGCCGCCCCGACCATCGCCACCAGCGGCACCGCGACGAGTACGCCCAGGGTGATCCAGGGCACGATCACCGGGTACGGCGGCTCGATCGGCCAGGTGTCCACGTACCGCTGGTTGCTGGAGAGCAAGATGATCATCGCTGCGCCGAGGCCGGCGACGATGCCCAGCGCCGAGCCGAGCACGGCGATCACACCGGCCTGGCACAGGGAGAGCAGTCGACGTACGCGCGGACTGGCGCCGACCGCGGCGAGGGTGGACAGGTCGGCGCGACCCTCGGCCGCGGCCAGGCCGGTGGCGCTCGCCGTGGCGCCCACCGTCACCACCGCGGAGACCCCGGCCAGCAGGAGCAACCCGGCCAGCGTGCCACTGCGGTAATGCGAATCCGAGATTTCCACCCCGAGCGGTCCGAGCGCGCGGATCGCGCTGTTGAACCGCATCTGCTGCTCCTGCTCGGGTACGGAATCGCTGCCGATCGCCCAGCCGGTGTGTCGGGTGACGAGTCCCAGCCGGTCGGCTGCGGCCGGAGACAGCAGCAGCCACTTCATGTCGAGATCGTGGTGCAGCGCGTGGCCGGACACCTCCAGGGTCCGCACCTGCTCCTGCCGCTCCTCGTCGAGGTGGCGGAGCACCTGCAACTCCACTCGACCGTCCACCACGTAGCGGGGGTCGGTCAGCACCGCTCCGCCGGCGCGCAGCACGGCGGTGGCGGCGGCGACCTGATCCGGCCCGGCACCGGTGAGGATCGGCAGCGCCGACCCGTCGTCGACGGCCACCCGGAAGGTGAGACCGAAGTAGTCGTCGGGTCGTCCCTGGCAGCGGGGGTCGGCCCGGGCCTGGAGCTGCTCGGCTTCGCTGAGCGTCCGGTCACTTCGCCACGGGCAGGCCCGCTCGGGCGGCAACGTCGCGGTGATCAGACAGTTGTCCGGCAACCGCACGCAACCGGCCGACATCAGCGGGGCGATGGCCCGGGCGTGGAGATGTTCGCGAGCCGGTTCGGTGATCTCGGCGAGCGTGGGAGGCGAATGGTCGCCGGGCGCACCGTCGACCGATACCAGCACGCTGCGGTCCGGCAACGACGGTCGGAACCGCTCCTCGTCGCGCGCCTGCTCACTGACCAGCAGCAGACCGAGTGCGACGCTGCCGGCGACCGCGGCCATCACCGCGGAGATGGCGGGCGCGGCCGAGGACCGGTTGCGGCTGGCGTCGCGCAGTGCCATCCGGGGCACGAGTGGCAGGAACCGGCCGACCCGGGCCACCAGCCCGACGAGCGTCGGGGTGGCGAAGACCAGCCCGAGTTCACCGACCAGCAGCCCGGCGAGGGTGACCGAATCCGAGGACACCACCGCACCGAGCGCGGCCACCGCGGCCCCACCGGCGGCAAGGAGCAGGCCGACGATCAGCCACCGCCGCGAGTGCACCGGAGGCGTACGCCGGTTGGCGAGCCCGGCCACCACGTCCTGTCGCGCGGCCATCCACGCCGGTGTCAGGGCCGCCAACACCCCGGCGAGCACCGCGACCAGCCCGATCACGACAAGGGCGGCGGGCCAGAAACGGTACCCGCCGAAGCGGTGCTGGAAGACGAACTCCTCCATCAACGGTCGACCGGCCACGGCCAGACCGATGCCGAGCGCGATGCCGAGCAGGGCACCGACGGCGCCGAGGACCACACCGTCGGCGAGTACCACCCGGCGCAGTTGGGTGGCGTCGCCACCGGCCACCGCGACCAGCGCGAGTTCCCGCCGTCGGCGCCGTACCCCGACGGCGAAGGCCGGGCCGACCAGCAGCACCACCTCAAGCAGACCGAGTCCGCCGATCAGCACCCCGAGGCTGAGTTCCTCCCGCGCCCCGATCCCGCCGCGCCACGCGGCGTCGTACTCCGTCGGTGGCGCGGGAGTCCGGGTGGTCACCACCACGCCGTGGTCGTTGAGGTGGCGGAACAGGTCGGTGGTGATCGGTCCGGGCAGGTCGACCAGGAAGACAGGGTCGATTTCCACCGCGCCCGGTGGCACCCCGGCGGGGTGCAGGATCGCTGCCGGGCTCAGCTGATCGGGAGCCTCGATCACTCCGACGACCGTCCAGCTCTGCCTGCCGTTGCTGGCGTTGACCTGGTCACCGAGGGCTACGCCGAGCTTGCGCCGAGCGGCCGGGTTCACCGCGATCTCGTCGGCACCGACTGGTGCCCGGCCGGCGTGGATGTGCGCCAGTCCGCGTCCGAGCGGATCGGTCAGGTCGACCACGGACGCGGTCAGCTCGTGCATGTGGTCCTGGTCGTCATCCCAGGTGGTGATCGGCAGCCAGCGCACCACCGGCAGGACGTGGCTGCCTTCGGGAAGGAGGGCGGCGATCTCCTGCGTGCTGGGCGGCCGCGGAACCTCGGTGGTCTCGTCGTCGTTCTCGACCGCCACGTTCCAGTGGTCGCCGTTGCCGCTCTGGGTGATCGGGCCGGCGCGGGAGACGAGTCGCAGCTCGGCGTCCGCCGCTGCCAGTTGGCGGTCGAGTCGTTCGTCGGCGGTGAGCCGCGACATGTCCACGCTGACCGCGACGAAGGTGAGTGCCAGCACCGGCAGGATGATCATGCTCAGCACCAGGGCGGTACGGCCGCGCGCTCGCCTCGCCTCCCGGCGGGCGATGCGCAGCGCGGCGCGCCACGACCCGACGAACTCGGCCGTCCGTGCCTTACCGAACCTCGGGCGTCCCTGCTCGCTCACCGGCCGCTGCCGGAGAGCAGGGATTCGATGCCGACCAGCGGTGCGGTCGAGTCGACGGCCAGGCCGTCGCGCAGGAACACCACCCGGTCTGCCCAGCCGGCGTGTCGGGCCTCGTGGGTGACCAGCACACCGGCGGCGCCCGCGTCGACCCGGCGGCGCAGCAGCCGCAGGACGGCCTCCCCGGTCTGCGAGTCCAGTGCCCCGGTCGGCTCGTCGGCCAGCACGAGGCGACGCTCGCCGACCAGGGCCCGGGCGATCGCCACCCGCTGCTGCTGACCGCCGGAGAGCTGGTCCGGAACCCGATCGCCCAGCTCCGACATGCCCACCTCGGTCAGCGCGTCAAGCGCGAGCCGCCGGGCCCGGCGCACACCCGTCCCGTCGAGTTCCAGGGGCAGCGCGACGTTCTCCACCGCGGTCAGGCTGCCGATGAGGTTCAGGTTCTGGAAGATGTAGCCGATCCGGCGTCGCCGCAACCGGGCCAGGCCGCTGCGGTCCAGGGCGTGCAGCGGCTGGCCCTCGACGTGCACCTCACCGGAGGTCGGGCTGTCCAGGCCACCGGCCAGGGTGAGCAAGGTCGACTTGCCGGAGCCGGAGGGACCCATCACGGCGACCAGTTCGCCGGGGCGTACGACCAGGCTCACTCCGCGCAGGGCGTGGACGGCGGCGGGGCCGTTGCCGTGGGTGCGGTGTACGTCACGCAGTTCCAGCACCGCGTCGGTCGTCGTCGCGGTCGGGGCGCTGCCCTGGCCCCCCGCGCCCGGCTGACCGCTGCGATTGGAAAGGGCAGGTGTCGGTTCGTTGCCCGAACTCACCGTCGCGCCTCCTCATCCCTGAAGCCCACCGCCTCGGAGGTGGGCGTCGGGCCGGAAGCCGGGGGGCGGTGTCGCACCAGACTCGTCTCGCAGTGGTCGAGCCAGCGCACCTCTGCCTCGGCCTGGAACATCATCGCGTCCAGCACCAACCGCCAGGGCAGATCCTCCGGCCGGTCGCTGGTGTATTTCAACCGGGTCAACTCCTGCAATGTACGCATGGTGGCGGTGCGTTGGTTCTGCACCACCGTGCGGACGTCCACCCCGGGCGTGGTCAACGCCAATGCCAACTTGATCGCCAACTCGTCGCGGGGGCGGTCGGTGCGGCTGATCGGCGTGGCGAACCACAGCGCCAGGTCCGCCCGCCCGGCGTCGGTGATCTCGTACGGCCGCTGCCCGGCCTCGCTCTCCGGCAGGGATCGGACCAGTCCGTCACGTTCCAGCCGGGACAGCGTGGTGTAGACCTGCCCGATGTTCAGCGGCCAGGTCGAGCCGGTCGACTCCTCGAACGCGGCGCGCAGTTGGTAGCCGTACATCTGGCCGCGTTCGAGCAGGGCGAGCAGACCGTGGCGGATGGACATGCTGCGGAGTATGCATACCTGGTATGTCAGATCGCAACCGCTGGGCGGCTCGCGGGGCCTGCCTGCTCAGCCAGGACGGCCCGGAAACGCCACGGTCAGCGGGGTGATCCCGGCGGCCCGTCGCCAGCGGGTGGCCCGTACCGCGTACTCGATCAGAGCGCTCAGTGCCCGGTCCCGTTCGGCACCCGTGCTGGCCGGCAGCACCGCCCGCCAGAACGCCGCGGTGCGCTCCTCGACCTCCACCGCGAGCCGCAGCGCGCTGGCCCGGTCGGTGACCGGGAAGGGCAGCGCGTAGCCGGGTCGGTCCGGCGGAACGGCGGCGCCACCGGTACTCAACTCCAGGATCAGTGCGTCGCGCCGGCCGCGGTGGGCGTCCTCCGCCTCGACGGCGGCCTTGCGTTCGGCGTCGGCGAGGCGTACCCCGATCGGGCCGTACGCCCAGATCGCGGCGTATTCGGCGGTGAGCGCGGCGGCGAGCGGGTCCTCGGTGCCGGTCGGTGCGGTCATCACTTGAGCGCCTCCAGGTGGGTGGCCCGCGCGGCGGCGATCGAGCCGAGCAGCGCTGCCCGGTCACCGGGTGCGGCGGCGCAGGCCGCGGTGGCCGAGTCCCGCCCGGCGCGTTCGGCCTTGCGCAGCGCGGACAGGGTGGCGGCCCGGCCCGCCGGCTGCTCCGGTGACGGTGGGGCGGCCGATCCGGACGGCGACCCCGACGGAAGGGCCGTGCCGGTCACCCGGGCGAGTTCTGTGGCGTGCGCCTCATGTGTCTCGGCCAGTGGGACGAGGCGGGCGGCCAGGTCGGGATGGGCGTCGGCGGCGGAGCGCAGCCCCGCCGCGAGACGCAGCGACTCGTCGATCAGCGGAGCGAGCGGGTCCGGCCGGGGCGGCTCGTCGCGGTCGAGCAAGCCGCATCCGGTCAGCGGCGCGGCGGCCCCGCCGAGCGCCAGCAACGCGCCGGCCCGCAGCACCGCGCGTCGGGAGAGCGGGGAGGATCCGTCCCGCCGAGTCGTTCTGCCCATCGCCACCGGACAAGTCAACACCATCACCACGGCCCGTGTACGGCGGTGGCGTCGGTGCGCCGCCCGGGCCGTCCGGAGGCGGGCGCGTTACGCTCTGCGCAGCCACCGGCGCGTCCGCACCGGTGGCGTGCCGGCATGGCAGTCGGCGAGCAGTGGAAGGGTCGGACAGATGACGCAGCGTGGCCGTGCCACCAGAACGGCGGGGCGACCGCGTGGCGGCCCGGCCCCGCGTGACGGCCAGGGTGCCCGGGGTGACCTTGCCGCCCGCCGGGAGCGGCTACGCGCGGTGATCGCGCCGGTGGTCGACAGCGCCGGTTACGACCTGGAGGACCTGTCCGTCTCCCGGGCCGGCCGTCGGCACGTGGTCCGGGTGATCGTGGACGCCGACGGCGGGATCAACCTGGACGCGGTGGCGGACGTTTCCCGGGCGGTCTCGGCGGCGCTGGACGCGGCCGAGGAGAGCGGCGGCGACATCGTCGCCGGTGAATATCAGCTTGAGGTGAGCTCACCGGGCGTGGACCGTCCGTTGACCCTGCCCCGGCACTGGCGACGCAACGTCGGCCGGCTGGTCCGGGTGACCGTCCGGGGCGCCGGCGAGTCCGGTGCCCGACCGGCGGGCGACCGGCAGGTGACCGGTCGCGTGGTCGCCGCGGACGACGAGTCCGTGGCGCTGGAGGTCGACGGTGAGCGCGTCCAGTGGCCGTACGCCGATCTCGGCCCGGGCCGGGTGCAGGTCGAGTTCAGCCGCCTCGACGAACTACCCGAATCAGAAGACGTCGACGACGAAGATGATGTGGAGGACGAGGAGAGGTGAACATCGACCTCGCGGCGCTGCGCGCACTCGAGCGCGAGCGGGAGATCCCGTTCGACACGATCCTCGCGGCGATCGAGACCGCGTTGCTGACCGCGTACCGGCACACCGAGGGTGCCCAGTCGCACGCCCGGGTGGAGATCGACCGCAAGAGCGGCGCGGCCCTGGTCTACGCCCAGGAGATGGACCCGGAGGGCGGTGTCGTCCGGGAGTGGGACGACACTCCGCACGACTTCGGTCGGATCGCCGCCATGACGGCCAAGCAGGTGATCCTCCAGCGGTTGCGGGAGGCCACCGACGAGGTGCACTTCGGCGAGTACGTGGGCCGCGACGGCGACCTGGTGACCGGGGTGGTGCAGGCGCACGAGGCGCGGGCCGAGAAGGGCATCGTCACCGTCGACCTGGGCAAGCTGGAAGGTGTCCTGCCGCAGTCGGAGCAGGTCCCCGGGGAGCGGTACACCCACGGTGAGCGGATCCGGTGCGTGGTGGTGCACGTGGCCAAGGGCATGCGCGGCCCGCAGATCACCCTGTCGCGTACGCATCCGAACCTGGTCAAGAAACTCTTCGCGCTGGAGGTGCCGGAGATCGCCGACGGCACCGTCGAGATCAGCGCGATCGCCCGCGAGGCGGGTCATCGTACGAAGATCGCTGTGCGCTCCACCACGCCCGGTGTCAACGCCAAGGGTGCCTGCATCGGTCCGATGGGTCAGCGGGTCCGGGCTGTGATGAGCGAGCTGCACGGCGAAAAAATCGACATTATCGACTGGTCGGACGATCCGGCCACCTTCGTCGGTAATGCGCTTTCTCCGGCCAAGGCCCTGCGGGTCGAGGTGGTCGACCTGGCGAACCGGGCGGCGCGGGTGACCGTCCCGGATTTCCAGTTGTCGCTGGCGATCGGGCGGGAAGGGCAGAACGCCCGGCTTGCTGCCCGGTTGACCGGATGGCGGATCGACATTCGGTCCGATGCCGAGCAGGCTGGCGCTGCCGGTCGCCCTGGAGTCGATCAGGTCCGGGAACCGGGCGGCGCGGTCTCGGGCAGCTAGGGGTAGACTTCCACCAGTGGTACGACGCACGCCGCCGGAGCGCACCTGTGTGGGCTGCCGACAGCGTGCGCCGGCCAGTGAGTTACTGCGGATCGTCGCGATCGACGACGAGGCTGGCTACGGTCTCCGACCCGATCCGGCCCGCAGACTGCCGGGTCGGGGAGCGAACATGCACCCGGATCCGGCCTGCTTCGCGCAGGCAGTGCGGCGCCGCGCCTTCGGGCGGGCACTGCGCCTCGCCGGGGTTCCCGATGACGGAGCCCTCGCGGAGTACCTGACGCGTCAACCACCACGTCCGGCCATCCGGTCGGGCGAGGTTCGCTAGCAAGGTAGGACGACCAGCATGAGCACACGATGAAGTCCCAGAAATGACCAGGCTTCAAGTGCACGAGTGAGGTCGCTGCGGGTGCTGCCCGCACGACCTCGGAGTGAGGAGTGCAGTGGCAGGTAAGGCCCGCGTACACGAGCTTGCAAAGGAGCTCGGGGTCGAAAGCAAGACCGTTCTCGCCAAGTTGAAGGAAATGGGCGAGTTCGTGAAGTCCGCATCGAGCACCGTCGAGGCGCCGGTCGCCCGGCGGCTGCGTAGCGCCTTCGTCGCCTCCGGTGGAGCTGGTGCTCCGGCGGCTGCGCCGTCGGCCGCGCCGGCTCCGGCGGCACCGACCCCGTCGCCGACCCCCGGCGAGCCCCGGATCACCGCCAAGCCGACGCCGCCTCGGCGTCCGGCGGCTCCCGGGCCCAAGCCGAAGGCCCCGGTGCCCGGTCCGCCGCCGCCGGCGGCCCCGGTCGCCAAGCCGGCGAGCGCTCACGACATCGAGGTGGCCGCCGCCGAGGCGCGTGCGGCTGCGCTGAAGGCTGAGCAGGAGGCTGCGGTCAAGGCCGCGCAGGCCGCCCGCCAGCAGCAGCGTGACAACGTCCGCCGGGAGCCCCCGGCGGAAGGGACCGCCCGTCCGGGTCCCCGTCCCGGCCCCGGCAACATGCCGCCCCGTCCGGGTTCCCCGGCCGCGGGCCGCCCTGGTGGTCCGACCCCCGGCCCTGGTGGCCGGCAGGGCCGTCCGCCGGCGCGGGGTGCCGGTAACAACCCGTTCGGCATCCAGGGCAGCCAGCAGCAGCGTCCGCCGGCCGCCGGTGCCGGTGGGCCCCGTCCGAGCCCGGCGTCCATGCCGCCCCGTCCGAGCCCGGCGTCCATGCCGCCGCGGCCCAGCCCGGCGTCGATGCCGAGCCAGCGTCCCGGTCGTCCGGGTGGTCCTGGCGCCGGTCGTCCCGGTGGCGGCGGCGGTGCCGGTCGTCCCGGTGGTGGCGGCGGTGGCGGTGGCTACCGTGGCGGCCCCGGTGGTGGCGGCGGTGGCGGTGGCTACCGTGGCGGCCCCGGTGGTGGTGCCGGTGGCGGTGGCTACCGTGGCGGCCCCGGTGGTGGTGCCGGTGCCGGCGGCGGTTTCCGGCCAGGTGCGCCGGCCGGCGGCGGTGGCCGTCCGGGTGGTGGCGGTCGTGGCCGTGGCGGCGGTGCCGCCGGTGCCTTCGGGCGTCCGGGTGGCAAGCCGACCCGTGGTCGCAAGTCCAAGAAGCAGCGCAGACAGGAGTTCGACAACCTGTCGGCTCCGACCATGAGCTCGGGTGCTCCCCGGGGTCAGGGGCAGACGGTCCGGCTCTCCCGGGGCGCCTCGCTGTCGGACTTCGCCGACAAGATCAACGCCAACCCGGGTTCGCTGGTCCAGGAGATGTTCAACCTGGGCGAGATGGTCACCGCGACCCAGTCGTGCTCCGACGACACCCTGCTGCTGCTGGGTGAGCACCTTGGCTTCAACGTGCAGATCGTCAGCCCGGAGGACGAGGACCGCGAGCTGCTCGCGCAGTTCAACATCGACCTCGACGCCGAGGTCGCGGAGGACCGCCTGGTCAGCCGTGCGCCGGTGGTGACCGTCATGGGTCACGTCGACCACGGTAAGACCAAGCTGCTCGACGCGATCCGTAAGGCGAACGTGGTGGCCGGCGAGGCCGGTGGCATCACCCAGCACATCGGCGCCTACCAGGTCCACGTCCCGCACGAGGGCGAGGACCGGGCGGTCACCTTCATCGACACCCCGGGTCACGAGGCGTTCACCGCCATGCGTGCCCGTGGTGCCCAGGTCACCGACATCGTGATCCTGGTGGTGGCGGCCGACGACGGCGTGATGCCGCAGACCATCGAGGCGCTCAACCACGCCAAGGCGGCGGACGTGCCGATCGTGGTCGCGGTCAACAAGGTCGACAAGCCGGAGGCCAACCCGGACAAGGTCCGCCAGCAGCTGACCGAGTACGGCCTGGTCGCCGAGGAGTACGGCGGCGACACCATGTTCGTCAACGTGGCCGCGAAGCCCGGCATCGGCATCGAGGACCTCCTCGAAGCGGTGCTGCTGACCGCCGACGCGTCGCTGGAGCTGACCGCTCCGATCGACGGGCCGGCGCAGGGTGTGGCCATCGAGGCGCACCTGGACAAGGGCCGCGGTGCGGTGGCGACGGTGCTGGTGCAGAAGGGCACCCTGCGGGCGGGCGACTCGATCGTCGCCGGTGGGGCGCACGGCCGGGTCCGGGCGATGCTCGACGAGAACGGCAACCAGGTCACCGAGGCTGGTCCGGCGCGTCCGGTCATGGTTCTCGGTCTGACCGCGGTGCCGGGCGCGGGCGACACCTTCCTGGCCGCGGCGGACGACCGTACGGTGCGGCAGATCGCCGAGCAGCGCCAGGCACGGCGGCGGGCGGCGGCCTTCGCCAACTCCCGTGGCCGGGCCACCCTTGAGACGCTCATGGAGCAGCTCAAGGAGGGCGAGAAGACGTCGCTCAACCTCATCCTCAAGGGTGACGTCTCCGGTTCGGTGGAGGCCCTGGAGGACGCGCTGTTCAACCTCGACATTCCCGAGGAGGTCCAGCTCAAGGTCCTCGACCGGGGCGTCGGCGCGATCACGGAGAGCAACGTCATGCTCGCCAGCGCCTCGTCCGAGCCGGTCACGATCATCGGCTTCAACGTGCGGGCCTCGAACAAGGTCCGCGAGATGGCCGACCGCGAAGGCGTGGAGATCCGGTACTACACCGTCATCTACCAGGCCATCGAGGAGATCGAGGCGGCGCTCAAGGGCCTGCTCAAGCCGGAGTACGAGGAGGTCGAGCTCGGCACCGCGGAGATCCGCGACGTGTTCCGCTCGTCCAAGATCGGCAACATCTCCGGTTGCATCGTCCGGTCGGGTGTCATCCGGCGCAACGCGAAGGCGCGCCTGCTGCGCGACGGCACGGTCGTGGCGGACAACCTCACGATCAGCTCGCTCAAGCGCTTCAAGGACGACGCGACGGAGGTCCGCGAGGGCTTCGAGTGTGGTCTGACCCTGGGTGGTTACAACAACGTCCAGGTCGGCGACGTGATCGAGACCTTCGAGATGCGGGAGAAGGTTCGCGCCTGATCCTGCGGTGACGCACTGATCAAGGGGTTTACGCCGAAAGGCGTAAACCCCTTGATCATGTGGGGTGGGGTGCGGGTAGTGTCCGCAGACGATGTACACCGCAACCGCAGTATTCGACCTGCTGCTGCCGGGCGACTCCCGGTCGCTGAAGGCCAAGAGATCGTACGTACGGCCGATCGTGGCGGCGCTGCGCCGCTTCGAGGTCTCGGCCGCTGAGGTGGGCGCGCTCGACCTGCACGGGCGAGCGGAGATAGGTGTGGCGGTCGTGGCTGCCGAGGCGGCGCACGCCCGCGAGGTGCTCGACTCCTGTGAGCGAATGGTGGCCGGTCGGCCGGAGATCGAACTGCTGTCGGTACGCCGCCGGCTGCACGGCGAGGAGGACTGACCGGGGCATCGGCCGCCCCGCGCGGGGGCGGGTGCGGCGCAGGTAGGGTTCGAGTTGTCAGGGCCGGTCCGGCCGGTGGCGTACGGCGCCATCCGGTCCGGTCGGTAGCGGCACGCCGTGGAGGTGGCGAGATGACGGATCCGGCCAAGGTACGCCGGCACGCGGAACGGGTGCGTGAACTGGTCGCGTCGGTGGTGCGGAGCCAGATCAAGGACCCGCGGCTGGGCATGATCACGATCACCGACGCCCGGATCACCGCCGACCTTCGCGACGCCACGGTCTTCTACACCGTGCTCGGTGACGCGGCGGCCCAGGCGGGCACCGCCGCCGCGCTGGACAGCGCCAAGGGCATGCTGCGCAGCACGGTCGGCAAGGCGCTGGGCCTGCGGCACTCGCCGACCCTGACCTTCGTTCTCGACGACGTGCAGGATCAGGTCAAGCACATCGACGATCTGCTCGCGGCGGCCCGTAACGCCGACGCCGAGGTGCAGCGCCTCGCGGCCCGGGCCGCGTACGCCGGTGACGCCCAGCCGTACCGCCTGGAGGACGTCGACGAGGCCGAGGACGGCGACGAGGCCGAGGGTGCCGACTCCGACGGGGCCCGGGGCGGGGACCGGCGGTGACCGCCCCCTCCGGCGGTGCCACGACCGAGGTGGGGCCGGCCGACACGCCGCCGGGAGCGGCGCGGGTCGGCATCGGCGGTGCGGTTCCGGAGCAGCCGGGTTCCTCCGGTTCGGTCCAGGACCGGTCGGCGGGCACACCTGCCGGATCGGCGGGTCCCACCGAGGCCGACTGGGCGGCGGCAGTGGCGGCGGTGCGTCGGTTGCCACCGGACGCCCGGGTGCTGCTGATCTGCCACGTCAACCCGGACGGTGACGCGCTGGGCAGCATGCTCGGCTTCGGGCTCGGCCTGCGCCGGCTCGGCGTGGGGCGGCTGCAGGCGACCTTCCCCGGCCCGCCGGAGGTTCCCGAGCCGCTGCGCGGGCTGCCCGGCATGGAGTTGCTGGTGCCGGCGACGGAGGCGGAGCCGGAGCCGGATCTGGTCATCTGCTTCGACGCGGCGAGCACGTCGCGCCTCGGCGACCTGGCCGGCCGGTTGACCGGGACCGGCACCGCCCTGGTGCTCGACCACCACGCGTCGAACCCCGGCTTCGGTGACGTCAACCTGGTCGACCCGGGTGCCGCGGCGACGTCGGTGGTCGCGGAGGAGTTGCTGGCTCGGCTCGGCGTACCGCTCGATGCGGGCATCGCCGAGTGCCTGTACGTCGCGCTGAGCACGGACACCGGCTCGTTCCGGTTCGACGCGACCACCGCGTCGGTGCACGAGATGGCGGCCCGGCTGTTGGCCACCGGCATCCGGCCCGGCGAGATCTCCCGGCGGATCTTCGACAACCGTCCGTTCGGTGCGGTGCGACTCTTCGGAGAGGTGCTCGGTCGGGCCCGGCTGGAACCCGCCGCCGCCGGTGGGACCGGCCTGGTATGGACCTACGCGACGCTCGACGACCTGGCGCGGTACGAGCAGCGACCGTACGTGCTGGAGGCCCTCATCGACCCGGTGCGGTGCACCGCGGAGGCCGACGTGAGCTGTGTGGTCAAGCAGACCGGGCCGGCCGAGTGGGCGGTGTCGCTGCGCAGCAAGGGCGCGGTCGACGTCAGTCGGGTGGCTGTCGCGCTGGGCGGTGGGGGGCATCGCCTCGCCGCCGGTTTCACCGCCCGGGGGACCGTCGACGAGGTCATCGAGCGGATCCGGACCGAACTGGACGTGCCTGCGGTGCGGGAAGGCGTCGACCAGCAGGGGTGATATCAGGGTCGCTTCCGGGGGTGTCGACATTTCCGTACCTGGACAGGATCGGGAGAATCGGATGATGGAGCAGCCCCACGATCTCACCCTCGACGCCCCTCGTACCTGGGAACGCCCGGTCGTCAGCGTGCCGGTGCTCGTCGCTCTCTCCCTGGTCGGCGGTCGTTTTCCGTCCTTCTCGACGGAGGCCAACCTCTATGTCTTCGGTGCCGGCGGCGCGCTGATCTGGCTCGGTCTGTCGAACCGGGTGCCGCGCCGACCGGCGCCGCAGCGGCTGAGTTCGGGTGCGGTCTGGTGGACGCTGCCGGTGCTGGTGTTCGGCGTCTTCGAAGGTGCGACGTTTTTCTCGGCCGCGGGCGAGGATTTCCCCACCTTCTCGTTGCTGGCGGACCCGTTGTTGGAGGACCGGCTGGTGCGATCGGCCGGCTGGCTGGTGTGGCTGTCGGCGTTCTGGGGGCTGGTGCGGCGATGATGCGGGCAGTCGCGATCGGTGGATTTCTGCTCGGGTTGGCGCTGTTCGGGCTGGTGGAGTGGCTGGCCCGCCGGGAGGGTTCACGGATTCCGACCCTCGGTGAGGTCTGCGCCTACGTGATGCGCTACGAGGTGGGCCCGGTCCCGGTCGGTCGGATCGGGCTGTTCGGTTTCTGGTGGTGGGTGGGGTGGCATTTCCTGGCTCGGTGACGGGGGTGGACCTGTCCAGATGTCGGGAACACCGGACAACATGTGGACCTGAACGATAGCTTGGGTATCGGCCGACGCCACTATGGCGCAGGTCAGGATGGCGGAGCCATACCCTGCGCCGCTTTCCTCCAGGGTCGACCGACCCGGGCCGTAAGGTCGTCCATCCACCGCTCCGGCGACCCCGGAGTCCGTGGCCGGGCGCCGTCAGCGACACCGCCCGTGACGCGCCGCCGTGTTCGGCGACGCGCGCCCTGGAAGGGGTTCCACCATGGCCGCCAAGCCCAAGCCCGAGACCACCGACGAGGCCCGCGAGCAGGCCCGCCGCGCCCTGCAGACCTCCATGGACACCCGTCAGTGACGGTACGCGACCGGCGGTGACGCCGAGCCGCCTCCGTGCGTACGGCGTCACCGTCCGGCAGTTCTTCTGCTCCGTCCGACCCTCCGCTGCTCGCCCGACGGTGTGACGCGATCCGCCGAAGGTAAGCAGCGCCCCGGTCTTGTCTCCTTACACATCGCGTGCCAGTATCGGCGGCGATGAGCCACTCCACCCCCGCCGTCGACCAGGTCGCCTCGCTGCGCCGGATCGCCGCGCTCGCCCTGCCGGCCCTTGTGGTCCTTGCCGCCGAGCCGCTCTACGTCCTGGTGGACACCGCTGTCGTCGGACACCTCGGCCAGGTCCCGTTGGCGGCGGTCGCCGTCGGCGGCACCGTGATGACCCTCACCGCCTGGGTGGGCACCGTCGTCGCGTACGGCACGACCGGGCGGGCGGCTCGCCGCTTCGGTGCCGGCGACCGGGCCGCCGCGGTGGCCGAGGGTGTCCAGGCGTCCTGGCTGGCCCTGGCCCTGGGTGTGCTGGTCGCCGTCGGCATGCAGGTGGGTGGCCCGGCGCTGACCGGCGCCCTGGCCGGCGGTGGTGACGTGGGCCGGGCCGCCGGCGAATGGCTGCGGATCGCCGCGTTCGGCGCGCCCGGGCTGCTGCTCGCCGCGGCGGGCAACGGCTGGCTGCGCGGCGTGCAGGACACCCGCCGGCCGCTCTGGTTCGTGGTCGGGCCCAACCTGCTCTCCGCGGTGCTCTGCCCGGTGCTGGTCTATCCCGTGGGCATGGGCCTCAACGGTTCCGCCGTGGCGAACGTGATCGCCCAGACCCTCTCCGGCGTGCTCTTCGCCGTGGCACTGGTGTCCGAGCGGGTGGCTCTGCGACCCCGTCCGCGGGTCATCGGCCAGCAACTCGTACTCAGCCGCGACCTGTTGATCCGGGGCCTGGCCTTCCAGGCCAGCTTCCTGTCCGCGACGGCGGTCGCCGCCCGGTTCGGCGCCGCCGCGGTCGGTGCCCACCAGATCGCGGTACAACTCTGGTTCTTCGCGGCGCTGGTGCTCGACGCGCTGGCGATCGCCGCGCAGGCGCTGGTCGGTGCCGCGCTCGGGGCCGGCGACGCGGTGGCGGCGAGCACGCTGGCCAAGCGGATCGGTCGGTTCGGTGCGGTCTGCGGGGCGGCGTTCGCCGTGCTGGCGGCAGCCGGTGCGGGCGTGGTGCCGACCTGGTTCAGCTCCGACCCGGCGGTGCACGAGCAGGCGTTGGTGGCCTGGCCCTGGTTCGTCGTCATGCTGCCGCTGGCCGGGGTGGTGTTCGCCCTCGACGGTGTCCTGATCGGTGCCGGTGACATCCGTTATCTGCGAAATCTGACAGTGGTCGGCGCCCTCGGCGGATTTCTCCCCGCGATCTGGCTCTCCCACGCCTTCGCGCTTGGCCTCGGCGGCATCTGGGCGGGTCTGTTGCTGTTCGTCGTGATCCGGCTGATCGGCCTGCTGCTGCGCCTGCGCAGTGGCGCCTGGGCGGTCACCGGGGCGGTCCGCACCGAAGGTCGCGCACGAACCGCCAGCTGATCCCCTTCCGGGTCGGTCGGATCGGGCCGCCTCGGATCACCCGCAGGGGTCAGATCTGGCCGTAGAGGGCGTAGACCAGCAGCACCAGGGCCATCACCACGACCCAGGAGACGACCATGGCGACCAGCTTGAATGCTATGGGATAGCGCTGGTAGAGGCGGTCCCGGTCCTGCCAGGCCCACCAACGACGGCGCAGCCGGCCCGCGCCGGGCAGCGCGGCGAACGCCTGGCCGACCCGAACGCCCAGGGTGCGCCTCGGCGGCGGCGGATCGAGCATCCAGGCGGGCAGCGTGCTCGCCTGTCGAGGCGTACGCAGGCGGATCGTCTCATCCGTGGCGGGCTGCTCGGCGGGTGTGCCGTCCCTGGTCATCTCGGTCTCCCCGTGGTCGGCGGCACCGGGTCGGCCGACGCCGCTGTCAGCTCATCGTTACAGTCGGGTTCCATGCCGTAAATCGGGTTCGGAGGGCCGGTCGTCCGCTGCCGAGCGCGCCGGGTCGATCTGGCAGGCTTGCACGTCGTGAGCACAGACGGTCTGATCGTGGTGGACAAGCCGGGCGGCATGACGTCGCACGATGTGGTGGCGCGGCTGCGCCGCCTCGCGCGTACCCGGCGGGTGGGCCACGGAGGCACCCTCGATCCGATGGCCACCGGCGTGCTGGTGATCGGGGTGGGGCGGGCGACCCGCCTGCTGACGTACGTGATCGGTGCCGACAAGACGTACGCCGCCACCATCCGGTTGGGGCAGTCCACCGTCACCGACGACGCGGAAGGCGACGTGATCTCCACCGCACCCGCCGGTGGCGTGACCGACGAGGCGATCCGCGCCGCCCTGGCCGCGCTGACCGGCGAGATCGACCAGGTGCCGAGCGCGGTCAGCGCCATCAAGATCAATGGGCAGCGGGCGTACAAGCGGGTCCGGGACGGCGAGAGCGTCGACCTGCCCGCCCGGCGGGTCACCGTGTCCCGGCTGGACGTCCTGGCGATCCGACGCGATCAGCCCGACCTGGTGGACGTCGACGTCGAGGTGGCCTGCTCGACCGGCACGTACATCCGGGCGATCGCCCGGGACGCGGGCCTGGCGCTACAGGTCGGCGGGCACCTCACCGCCCTGCGGCGTACCGCTGTGGGCGGTTTCACCCTGGCCGAGGCCGCCACCCTCGACGAGCTGGAGCAGCGGGCGCCCGAGGTGGTCGATCTGCCGCTGGCGGCGGCGGCCGCCCGGTTCTTCACCCGCCGGGACGCCAGCCCGGACGAGGCGAAGGTGCTCTCCCACGGCGGACCACTCGACGCGGTCGGCCACCCGGGGCCGTACGCGGTCTTCGACCCCGCCGGCCAGCTGATCGCTATCGTCAGCGAGCGGGCCGGCCGGGCCCGCGCCGAGATCGTGCTCGCCCCGGCGTGACAGCGGCCGGTGCCCGGGGTGGGACACCGGCATACCGGCGACAGGAAAGGATCAGCATGCAGCGGTGGCGGGGGTACGACGCGGCGCCGGGGGGCTGGGGACGCGCAGTCGTCACCATCGGTGTCTTCGACGGCGTGCACAAGGGCCACCAGGCCACCATCGGGTACGCCGTGGCCCGCGCCCGGGAGTTGGGCGTGCAGTCGGTCGTGGTCACCTTCGACCCGCACCCGGCGGAGGTGGTCCGGCCCGGCTCCCATCCGGCGGTGCTCACCGAGCCGGCCCGCAAGGCGGAGTTGATCGAGGCCCTCGGCGTCGACGTGCTCTGTGTGGTGCCGTTCACGCCCGAGTTCTCCCGGCTGCCGGCCGAGGCGTTCGTCCATGACGTGCTGGTCGAACACCTGCACGCCGCGCTGGTGGTGGTGGGGGACAACTTCCGGTTCGGGCACCGGGCGGCCGGGGACGTGGCGCTGCTGGAGCAACTCGGTCGTACCTTCGGCTTCGCCGTGGAGAGCGCCCCGCTGGTGGCCGAGGCCGGCACGGTCTTCTCCTCGACGTACATCCGCTCCTGCGTGGATGCCGGCGACGTCACGGCGGCGGCCAGCGCGTTGGGCCGGCCGCACCGGCTGGAGGGCGTGGTGGTCCGGGGCGACCAGCGCGGCCGTGAGCTGGGCTTCCCGACCGCGAACCTGCTCTGCCACCGGTACGCCGCGATTCCCGCCGACGGCATCTACGCCGCCCGGCTGATCCGTCGCGGCCGACGGGAGCCGCTGGGCGCGGCCGTCTCGATCGGCACCAACCCGACCTTCTCCGGGCGGGAACGTCGGGTCGAGGCGTACGCGCTGGACTTCACCGGCGACCTGTACGGCGAGCGGCTGGCCCTGGATTTCGTGGCGCATCTGCGGGGGCAGATCCGCTTCGACGGGATCGAACCGCTGGTGGCCCAGATCGCCCAGGACGTCGAGCGAACCCGCCGAGCGCTGGACTGACCCGCCGGGCGCTGCACTGAGTGGCCTCATCCGGGCGATCGGGACGAGGTGCTGGTAGGCTGGCGGAGACGTCGGCTGACCGACGTGAGTCCTCGCATGTCTGCTCGACGCCGCGGATGCGAGGACGGTCCGGAAAAGGTGCCCAGCCTGTAGCAATTCAGCCTGGCCCGCACGGACTGCATCGACAACCCACTGAAACAGGGAGAACATGGCGCTCGACCAGCAGGCAAAGGCCAAGATCCGCGAGGAGTACGCGACCGCCGAGGGTGACACCGGGTCGCCCGAGGTTCAGGTCGCGGTCCTCACCAAGCGGATCGCCGATCTCACCGAGCACCTGAAGGTGCACAAGCACGACCACCACAGCCGCCGTGGGCTGCTGCTGCTGGTCGGCCGCCGCCGTCGGCTGCTCAACTACGTGCAGAAGAAGGACATCAACCGCTACCGGTCGCTCATCGAGCGGCTCGGCCTGCGCCGGTGACGTGAGACGGGGGAGTGGCCACCGGGCCGCTCCCCCGTCGGCGTCCCAACTCGAGACACGGGCCGCGAGCACCCAGACAGGGGAGCCGTCGGCGTACCGGTCTCCGGTAGTGGCCTCCGGGCCTCCGGCATCTCGTCGGTGGTCCCGGGCGCTTCGATCGAAGACCGGCCGTCGGTACAGCTCCCGCTCGTGGCCCCCCGATGCGAAGGAGCATTGCCGCACCATGACCGAGACCAAACTCGGCACCGAATCCCGCACCGCCGTGATCGACAACGGGTCCTTCGGCACCCGCGAGATCACGTTCTCCACCGGTCGGCTGGCCCGACAGGCCGCCGGCTCCGTCGTCGCCCAGCTGGGCGAGACGGTCGTCCTCTCCGCCACCACCGCCGGCAAGCAGCCGAAGGAGCAGTTCGACTTCTTCCCGCTGACCGTCGACGTCGAGGAGCGGATGTACGCCGCGGGCCGCATCCCCGGCTCGTTCTTCCGTCGCGAGGGTCGTCCCAGCGAGGACGCCATCCTCACCTGCCGCCTGATCGACCGGCCGCTGCGCCCGTCGTTCGTCAAGGGCCTGCGCAACGAGGTCCAGGTGGTCGAGACGATCCTCGCGCTCGACCCGCAGCACCCGTACGACGTGGTGGCGATCAACGCCGCCTCGATGTCGACCAAGCTGTCCGGCCTGCCGTTCTCCGGCCCGATCGGGGCGACCCGGATGGCGCACGTCGACGGCCAGTGGGTCGCCTTCCCGACCCACGAGGAGCTGAGCCGGGCCACCTTCGACATGGTGGTGGCCGGTCGGGCCCTGGCCGACGGCGACGTCGCGATCATGATGGTCGAGGCCGAGGCCACCGAGCACACCGTCAAGCTGGTCGCCGACGGTGCCCCGGCCCCCACCGAGGAGGTCGTGGCCAGCGGTCTGGAGGCCGCCAAGCCGGCCATCCGTGAGCTGTGCCGGGCGCAGAGCGAGCTGGCCGAGGTGGCCGCCAAGCCGGTCGCCGAGTTCCCGGTGTTCCTGGACTACCAGGACGACGCGTACGACGCGGTCGCCGAGTTCGCTCGCGCCGACGTCGCCGAGGCCCTCCAGATCGCCGGCAAGGCGGACCGCGAGGAAGCCCTGGACGCGATCAAGTCCCGCCTGGTGGAGGAGCTCGGCCCGCGCTTCGAGGGTCGGGAGAAGGAGCTGTCGGCTGCCTTCCGCTCGCTGACCAAGTCCGAGGTGCGCAACCGGGTACTGCGTGAGCAGGTCCGCATCGACGGGCGTGGCCCGCGCGACATCCGGCCGCTGAACGCCGAGGTCGGCGTACTGCCCCGGGTGCACGGCTCGGCGCTGTTCGAGCGCGGCGAGACGCAGATCCTCGGCGTCACCACGCTCAACATGCTGCGCATGGAGCAGGCGCTGGACACCCTCTCCCCGGAGAAGTCCAAGCGCTACATGCACAACTACAACTTCCCGCCGTACTCGACCGGTGAGACCGGCCGGGTCGGCTCGCCGAAGCGTCGCGAGATCGGCCACGGCGCGCTCGCGGAGCGGGCGCTGATCCCGGTGCTGCCCTCGCGCGAGGAGTTCCCGTACGCCATCCGCCAGGTCTCCGAGGCGCTCGGCTCCAACGGCTCCACCTCGATGGGTTCGGTCTGCGCCTCGACGCTGGGTCTGCTCAGCGCCGGTGTGCCGCTGAAGGCCCCGGTGGCCGGCATCGCCATGGGCCTCATCTCCGACGAGGTCGACGGCAAGACCCAGTACGTCACGCTCACCGACATCCTCGGTGCCGAGGACGCCTTCGGTGACATGGACTTCAAGGTCGCCGGCACCCGGGACTTCGTCACCGCGTTGCAGCTCGACACCAAGCTCGACGGCATCCCGTCCGACGTGCTGGCCGCCGCGCTCCAGCAGGCCCACGAGGCCCGGCAGACCATCCTCGACGTGATGCAGCGGGCCATCGAGGCTCCGGCCGAGATGTCCGACTACGCGCCGCGGGTCACCACGGTGAAGATCCCGGTCGACAAGATCGGCATGGTGATCGGCCCGAAGGGTCAGACCATCAACGCCATCCAGGACGAGACCGGCGCCGAGATCTCCATCGAGGACGACGGCACGATCTACGTCGGCGCCACCAACGGCCCGTCGGCGCAGGCGGCGGTCGAGCGGATCAACGCGATCGCCAACCCGACCATGCCGAAGGCCGGTGACCGGTTCCTCGGCACGGTGGTCAAGACCGCACCGTTCGGCGCGTTCATCTCGCTGCTGCCGGGTCGTGACGGCCTGCTGCACATCTCCAAGGTGGGCGACGGCAAGCGGGTCGAGAAGGTCGAGGACTTCCTCAACGTCGGCGACCGGGTCGAGGTCGAGATCGCCGACATCGACCAGCGCGGCAAGATCTACCTGGACAAGGTCCGTCCCGAGGGCGCCGAGGCACCGGCTCCCGCCGAGGCGGAGGGTGAGCGGCCGGCCAGCCGTGGTGACCGGGGTGACCGTGGTCCGCGTGACCGGGGTGACCGGGAGCGCGGCGGCGACCGTGGCGGCCGTGGCCCGGAGCGGGGCGAGGGCGGCGAAGGTGGCGGCGATTCCCGGCCGCGCCGGCGCACCCGGCACAGCTGATCTCCCACCCGTACTGAATGATCCGCTGACCGGCCGGGCGACGAAGTCGCCCGGCCGGTTCGTCACCGTCCACCCCCGTCGTACTGGAAGCAGGTTGCCGTGAGTCGTACCCGGCGTTCGTTCCCGTCCGTGGCGCGCCCGGGGGCGACGCCACCCGGCACCGACCGGCACGCCGTCGGCACCATCCGGTCGGCCGGCGGCTCGACCCGGGCCGTCACCCGGACGCTGAGCGAGGACCCCCTGGGGGGTACGGTGCGCCGCACCGTGCTGCCCAGCGGGCTGCGGGTACTGACCGAGGCGATCCCGGCGATGCGTAGCGTCTCGTTCGGCATCTGGGTCGCGGTCGGATCGCGGGACGAGACCGGGCCCACGGCCGGAGCCGCGCATTTCCTGGAACACCTGCTGTTCAAGGGCACCCACAAGCGGGGCGCGCTGGAGATCTCCTCGTCGATCGAGGCGGTGGGCGGTGAGACCAACGCCTTCACCACGAAGGAGTACACCTGCTACTACGCCCGGGTGCTCGACGAGGACCTGCCGCTGGCCATCGACGTGATGTGTGACCTGGTCGCCGACTCGGTACTGGAACCGGCCGACGTGGAGACCGAGCGGGGCGTGATCCTCGAAGAGATCGCCATGCACGACGACGAGCCGGGCGACGAGGTGCACGACCTGTTCGCCCGGGCCGTCTACGGCGACCATCCGCTGGGCCGGCTGATCTCCGGCACCTCGGACACGGTCACTCCGATGACCCGCCGTCAGATCCAGACCTTCTACCGGCGTCGGTACGTCGCGCCGCAGATCGTCATCGCCGCCGCCGGCAACCTCGACCACGCCGCCGTGGTCCGGCTGGTCCGGCAGGCGCTGCGCGGCACCCCGCTGGACACCGAACCGGCGTCGCCCGCGCCGCACCGACCGGCCGCCCCGGCGGTACGCACCCGGGCCGCCAGCACTGTGGTGCAGGTGAAGGAGACCGAGCAGGCGCACGTCGTCCTCGGTTGCCCGGCCATCGACCGGCTCGACGAGCGGCGCTTCGCGCTCGGCGTACTGAACAACGTGCTCGGCGGCGGCATGTCCAGCCGGCTGTTCCAGGAGATCCGGGAGCAGCGAGGGTTGGCCTACTCGGTCTACTCCTACGCCAGCCAGTACGCCGACAGTGGACTGTTCGGTGTCTACGCCGGGTGTGCGCCCGGCCGGGTCGACGAGGTGCTGGAGCTGACCCGGACCGAACTGGCGCGTACCGCCGAACAGGGCATCACCGAGGCCGAGCTGGCCCGGGGCAAGGGGATGAGCAAGGGGTCGTTCGTGCTCGGCCTGGAGGACACCGGCTCGCGGATGAGCCGACTGGCCAAGGGTGAGCTGCTCTACGGCAACCTGATGCCGGTCAACGAACTGCTCGACCGGGTCGACTCGGTCACCCTGGACGACGTCAACACCCTCGCTGCCGACCTGCTCGCCCGACCGATGTCCCTGGCAGTCGTCGGCCCCTTCGCCAACCGCACCTTCTGACCGCCCGACCGCCCTTGTCGGCTTCGTGCGCGGTGATCGACTCCATGACAGCGTAATGGCGGTAACCCGGTCGGCCGGATACCGCCACTGCGCCGTAACGGAGTCGATCACGCCGGATCTCCTGCCTCTGGCGGTGGCTGCGGAGCCGCTTGGGATAGGTTGTGCCGCGTGACTGACGAGCGGGAAATGGGTGGGCCGATCCGGGTCGGCGTGCTGGGTGCGCGGGGCCGGATGGGTGCCGAGGTGTGCAAGGCCGTCGACGCCGCTGCCGACACGACGCTGGTGGCGGCGGTGGACCAGGGCGACGAGCTGGCTGCTGTCGCGGACGCCGGTGCGCAGGTGGTGGTGGACTTCACCACCCCCGGGGTGGTCATGGACAACCTGCGCTGGTGCATCGAGCAGGGCATCCACGCGGTGGTCGGCACCACGGGCTTCACCGAGCAGCGTCTCGACCAGGTGCGCGACTGGTTGGCCGGCAAGCCGGGCGTGGGTGTGGTGATCGCCCCGAACTTCGGCATCGGCGCCGTACTGATGATGCAGTTCGCGGCCCGCGCCGCCCGGCACTTCGAGTCCGTGGAGATCATCGAGCAGCATCACCCGCGCAAGCTCGACGCGCCCAGCGGCACCGCCACCCACACCGCCCGCCTGATCGCCGCGGCCCGCGCCGAGGCCGGCCTGGGCCCGGTGCCGGACGCCACCGCCGACGAGGTCGCCGGTGCCCGGGGCGCCGACATCGACGGGGTACGCGTGCACGCCGTTCGTGCCACCGGGCTGGTCGCCCACCAGGAGCTGCTCTTCGGCACCACCGGTGAGACGTTGACCATCCGGCACGACTCGTACGACCGGGTCTCGTTCATGCCCGGCGTGCTTGTCGCGGTCCGCGCGGTCGGCAACCGCCCCGGCCTGACCGTCGGCCTGGACCCGCTGCTCGACTGAGCCGCTCGATCGTCAGTGACCGCCCAACGGAGTGTTCTGGTAGGCGGCGAAGAGCCAGCGGTCCGCCAATCGGTGTGCTACCAAGGAATAGACGGTGCGCTTGTTGCGGAGGCGGTGGGGCGCCGGTCAGCTGGCCTCGGTCGGCTCGGTGGGGACGGCGACGTGCAGGCGGAGCTGGGGGACAAGCATGTCGTCCACGTCCAGCGCGCGGCCCGCGCCGTCGGGTTCCCAGCCGGCCGCGGTGAGGAACTTGCGGGACGCCTGGTCGCCCTCGAACACCCAGGCCAGGGCCGTGCTGAAGCCGGATTCGCGCCACAGGTCGACGCTGGCGGCCAGCAGCCGGCTGCCGTGTCCACGGCGGCCCCACCGGGGCTCGACCAGCAGGTCGGTCACCGCGACCACGTCCGGGCCGAGGGCCTCGGCCGGCTCGTTCGGGGCCAGCGCCTCGGCGTCGACCGGACCGGAGGCGGCGAAGCCCACCAGATACGATTGCTCGGCCTGCTCGACGGCGACCAGTACCCGATGGTTCTCGCTGGGCGGTTGGCGCACCGCAGCCTCCCAGCGTTGGGCGAGCATCGCCTCGTCGAGGTTGGCCAGCACGTGCCGGGGCAGCAGTCGTCGGTAGGCGACCCGCCACGTGGCGAGCTGGATGCGTGCGATCTCGCCGGCGTCCTCGGGACGCGCCGGGCGGACAAACCCGAGAGCCATGGGACGACAGCCTACGCAGGGTGAGGGAGGCGACGGTGGCGCAGGGTGCCAGGCGGACGGTCGGACAGATCGTCGTCGTGGTCGTGCTCGCCGTCGCGGTGGCCGCCTTCCTGTCCGTGGCGGCGGCCCGACACGGCTTCTTCGACCTTCAGGTCTACCGGGGGGCGTTGGTCTGGTGGGCCCGCGACGGCGGGGAACTCTACGACTACCTGCGCCCCGGCACCCAGTACGGCTTCACCTATCCGCCGTTCGCCGCGTTGCTGATGCTGCCGATGGCGTACCTGCCCTGGCATGCGGCGATCGTGGTGAGCGTGGCCGCCGGCGTGGCGACCAGCGCGGTGTTGATCTGGTGGCTGCTCGACCCGGTGTCGCGCCGGGCCGGCTGGACCCGCTGGTTCGCCTTCGCGGTGGCGCTCTGCCTCGCCGCCGCGTTCGAGCCGATGCGCGAGACGATCAACTTCGGCCAGGTCAACACGCTGCTGTTGTTCCTGGTCGCGGTGGACCTGCTGCGGCTGCTGCCGGGTGGCAGCCGGTGGGCCGGCATCGGCATCGGCCTGGCCACCGCGATCAAGCTCACGCCGGGCATCTTCATCGTCTACCTGCTGGTGACCGGCCGCATCCGGGCCGCGGTCACCGCCGTCGCCGCCGCGACCGGTGCGACGGTGCTCGCCGCGGCGCTGTTCCCGGACGCCTCCCGGGAGTTCTGGACCACCGCGCTGTGGAACACCGGCCGGGTCGGTGAGCTGGCGTTCGTCTCCAACCAGTCGCTGCGTGGCGTGGTGGCCCGGCTCGACCCGACCAGCCCCAGCACGCTGGCCTGGCTGGCGCTGGTGGCGGCGACGGTGGCGCTGTGGGTGTGGCGGTCCCGTGCCGCCGTGTCCGCCGGAAACGAGACCGCCGGCCTGGCCCTGACCGGCGCGGTGATGTGCCTGGTCAGCCCGGTCACCTGGGTGCACCACCTGGTCTGGCTGCTGCCGGCGCTGCTGCTGCTGGTCGAGGGCGGTGTGGCCGCGCCGTCGCGCAGCCGCCGACGCCGCCTCCTGCTGGCCGGCGCGATCGTCGGGTACGGCTTCCTGATCAGCCGGATCGTCTGGGCGTGGGAGAGGGACTTCACCGGGCTGGACGGGTTCGTGTTCAGCAACACCTACGTGTGGATCAGCCTGGCGCTGCTGGCTTTCCTGCCGGTACGCCGAGCCGTGCGGGCCGACGGGCCACCGGCCTCAGTCGTCGAGCCGTCCGGTGTAGCGCAGCTCGACCAGTCCGAGCGGCGTACGCCCGCCGGACAGTGGCACCTGATAGGTCGACCGCTCACCGTCCGGTGACAGCCCGGCCCGCTCGTAGAAGCGGCGGGCCCGATGGTTGTCCGCCAGCACCCAGACCCGGTACTGCGTCCAGCCCCGATCGCGCAGGCCCGCCCGGGCCGCCGCGAAGAGCGCCTTCGCCGTGCCGTCACCCCAGTGCTGGGGTGCCACGTACATCGCCACCACCTCGCCGTACGCCGGGTCGAGGTCGCCCCGGTCCTGGTTGTTGCGGTACGGCCCGAAGGTGGTGAACCCGGCGAGCACGCCGTCGATCTCGGCGAGCAGGGTGGTGAACGGGTGCTCCGGTTCGGCGGTGCCGAGATCGCGGCGGCGTTGTGCCCAGGCCACCGGGTTGAGTCGAGCCAGCACCTCGTCCGGCATGATCCCGGCGTACCCGGCCCGCCATCCGCTGATGTGCACCCGGGCGATCGCCTCGGCGTCGGTGGCCTGCTCGCGGCGGATGGTCGGCATGACTGCCGTTCTACGCGGCCGACGACGGCAGGTCCAGCGTGGCGCACGGGTGTCGTACGGCTGACGTAGCCTGCCTGCGATGGCCGCACCGGAATCGCTCTCGCTCGCCCAGGCCCGACGCATCGCGCTGACCGCCCAGGGCTTCGCCGACCCCCTGCCCACCGGGGCACCGACCCGCCGGCACCTGCGTCGGGTGCTCGACCGGGTCGGCCTGATCCAGATGGATTCGGTGAACGTGCTGCAACGGGCGCACTACCTGCCGCTCTACAGCCGGATCGGGCCCTACCCGACGTCGTTGCTCGACTCGGCCGCCTACCGGGCGCCTCGTGAGCTGTTCGAGTACTGGGGCCACGAGGCGTCGCTGGTGCCCGTCGGGCTGCATCCGACGCTGCGCTGGCGGATGGCCCGGGCGCACGACGACGCCTGGGGCGGCATGCGGGGCATCGCGCAGGAACAGCCGCAGCTGGTGGCCTGGGTCCGCGACGAGGTGGCTGCCCGGGGGCCGCTGACCGCCGCCGAGATCGAGCACGACGCGCCCCGGACGACAGGCAACTGGGGGTGGAACTGGTCGGCGGTCAAGCAGGCCCTGGAGTTCCTCTTCTGGGCCGGTGAGGTCTGCGCCGCCACGCGCACCACGTCCTTCGCCCGCCGCTACGACCTGCCCGAACGGGTGCTGCCCGCCGAGGTGCTGGCCGCGCCGACGCCGACCGCGGCCGAGGCGTACCGGACCCTGGTCGGCATCGCCGCCCGGTCGCTCGGGGTGGCCGCCGAGCCGGAGCTGCGCGACTACTTCCGGCTGCCGGTGGCCGGGGCTCGGCAGGCCATCGCCGAGCTGGTCGAGGCGGGGGAGCTGAGACCGGTCACGGTGCAGGGCTGGCGGCATCCGGCCTGGCTGCACACCGACGCCCGGCTACCTCGGTGGGTACGCGGCAACACGCTGGTCAGCCCCTTCGACCCGCTGATCTGGGAACGTGCCCGTGCCGAGCGGCTGTTCGACTTCAGCTACCGCATCGAGATCTACGTGCCGGCGGCGAAGCGGGTGCACGGCTACTACGTGCTGCCGTTCCGGCAGGGTGAACGCTTCACCGCCCGGGTCGACCTGAAGGCCGACCGCAAGGCCGGCGTGCTGCTGGTGCCGGCCGCCTGGGTCGAGCCGGGCGCCGACCCGGGGGAGACCGCCGTGGCGCTGGCCGCCGAGCTGTACCGCCTGGCCGGCTGGCTGGGCCTGGACGCGGTGGCACCGCCGGCCGCCGGTGACCTCGCCGCCCCGCTGGCCGCCGCCCTGCTGGGCGTGTCCGGTGTACGGTGAGGCTCGTGACGAGCGTTGACCAGCCGCCCGCCCAGCCGCACCAGCCGACCGGCGAACCAACCCCCACCGCACCCGGTGCCCCATCGGGCAGCGCCGCGCCGAGCGGTGTCGGGCAGGCCGCCGCCGTACCCGGTGCTGTCGGGCGGGGCGAAGCGGGGCCGACCCCTGCCGGGGCGGACGGAGCCTGGCCGGGCGGTGTCGGGCCGGGGGCTGGTGCGCCGCATGGTGTGGGGCCGGGTGAGTGGCCGCAGGGATATCCGGGCGGCTATCCGGTGGTCGAGTCGGATCGGCTGTCCCGGTTCGTCGCGCGGGTGCACGCTCGTACGCCCCGCTGGGTGGTGCCGTTGGCCGCGCTCGGCTGTGTCGGCGCGGGCATCGGCTACACCCTGATCAGCGACCCCACCCGGTCGGCGCCGGACGCCCTGCCGAGCTGCCTGCTCAAGCTGACCACCGGGCTGGACTGTCCGGGCTGTGGTGGCACCCGCGCGCTGTGGTACGTGCTGCACGCCGACCTGCCCGCCGCCGCCCGGCACCATTTCCTCTTCGTCTTCGCGCTGCCCTTCCTGGCGTACTTCTTCATCGCCTGGGCCGGCAAGCAGGCGTTCGGTTGGCGACTGCCGGAGCTGCGCGTCGGCCCGAAGGCGGTCGGCGTCTTCCTCGCCGCCTGGCTCGCCTTCTCCGTAGCCCGCAACCTCCCCTGGTACCCCTTCACCACCCTCTACGTCTAACCCACCCCCACCCCGCCCTCCCCACGCCCGCGATCTTGCAGTTCTGGTCGCGGCATAAGGGGTGAAGGGTGCATCTCGGCGACCACAAGTGCAAGATCGCGGAGTGGTGGGTGGGGTGGGGAGGGTGTGGGGGCGGGGGAGGGGTGGGGTTAGAGTCGCGGAATGCCGGAGATGGTGCAGCCCCAGGTCAGGTTGATCGCGTGGACTCATTTTGAGCCGCCGCAGGACGTGCCGTGGTCGACGGACGCCGACGGCGGGCAGGCGCTCGCCGAGTTCGCCGGGCGGGCCTGTTACCAGAGCTGGAAGAAGCCGAACCCGGCCACCGCCACCAACGCCGGCTACCTCGCGCACATCCTGGAGGTCGGGCACCTCTCCGTGCTGGAGCACGGGTCGGTCAGCTTCTACTTCACCGGGGTGTCGCGTTCGTTCACCCACGAGCTGATCCGGCACCGGCACTTCTCGTACTCGCAGCTGTCCCAGCGGTACGTGCCGGAGCGGGACGCGGCGATGGTCGAGCCGCGGGTGATCGCCGAGGACCCGGAGCTGCACAAGCGGTTCGTCGAGGCCGCCGAGGCGAGCGTACGGGCCTACAACGAGCTGCTGGAGGGGCTGGAGCGGCACTTCGTCGACGAGCCCAACCCGACGCTGCGGCGCAAGCAGGCCCGTCAGGCGGCCCGGGCCGTGCTGCCGAACGCCACCGAGACCCGCATCGTGGTGTCCGGCAACTACCGCGCCTGGCGGCACTTCATCGCGATGCGGGCCACCGAGCACGCCGACGTGGAGATCCGCGAGCTGGCGGTGGAGTGCCTGCGGCAGTTGCAGCGGGTCGCGCCGAACGTCTTCGCCGACTTCGTCATCTCGACCCTGCCCGACGGCACCGAGGTCGCGGCGAGCCCGCTCGCCGAGCAGTCCTGAGCGGGTTCCG
Organism: Verrucosispora sp. FIM060022; assembly: GCF_003977705.1. Classification (NCBI taxonomy): domain Bacteria; kingdom Bacillati; phylum Actinomycetota; class Actinomycetes; order Micromonosporales; family Micromonosporaceae; genus Micromonospora; species Verrucosispora sp. FIM060022. The sequence goes on along the minus strand of NZ_RQIV01000003.1, from coordinate 42,425 downwards.
GGCGCTGCCCGCCCGGGGCGCATGCCACCCTTCCCCGGCAGTCCTCCAGTCGCTGTCCGATAGGTTGTCACCATGACGCACGACCACGTTGACGCCCCGGCACGGGCGGTGTCCCGCCCCTTCGGCCGGGTGATCACCGCCATGGTGACCCCGTTCACCGCCGAGGGCACGCTCGACCTGGACGGCGCCGCGCGGCTGGCGAACCATCTCGTCGCTGAGCAGGGCAACGACGCGCTGGTGATCAACGGCACCACCGGCGAGTCGCCGACCACCACGGAGGCTGAGAAGGAACAGCTGATCCGCACCGTGGTGGAGGCCGTGGGGGACCGGGCGCGGGTGCTGGCCGGGGTGGGCACCAACGACACCCGGCACACCATCGAGCTGGCCGCCTCGGCGGAGAAGGCCGGTGCGCACGGGCTGCTGGTGGTCACCCCGTACTACAACAAGCCGCCCCAGGCGGGGCTGCTGCGACACTTCACCGCGGTGGCCGACGCCACCGGGCTGCCGGTGATGCTGTACGACATCCCGCACCGCTCCGGTGTGCCGATCGAGACCGAGACCCTGGTCCGGCTCGCCGAGCACGGCCGCATCGTCGCGGTGAAGGACGCCAAGGGCGACCTGACCGCCACCAGCTGGGTGACCAGCCGTACGGACCTGGCGTACTACAGTGGCGAGGACTCGCTCACGCTGCCCGCGTTGGCCGTCGGTGCCGTCGGCGTGGTCGGCACCTCGACGCACTTCAGCGGCGCGGACACCAAGCGGATGATCGAGGCGTACGACGCAGGGGACATGTCGACCGCGTTGACGCTGCACCGTCGACTGCTGCCGCTGTTCACCGGGATCTTCCGTACCCAGGGCACCATCCTGGTCAAGGCCGGCCTGACCGTGCAGGGCCTACCGGCCGGCCCGGTCCGCTCGCCGTTGGTGGACGCCACCGAGGACCAGGTGGCTCAGCTGCGCGCCGACTGCGCGGCAGCGGGCCTACCACTTCCCGAATGATCAAACGACCGGACGGACGCCGGGTGACGGCGTCACAGAATGAGGTGAGCGCGTGACCGAGGCGCACAACGAGGAGGCTCAACTTCCCCCGCCGCTGCCGGAGGGCGGATTGCGGATCATCCCGCTCGGTGGGCTCGGCGCCATCGGTCGGAACATGACCGTCTTCGAGTACGACGGGAAGTTGCTGGTCGTCGACTGTGGGGTGCTCTTCCCCGATGTGGAGCAGCCCGGCGTCGACCTGATCTTGCCCGACTTCGGGCCCATCCTCGACCGGCTCGACGACATCCAGGCGATCGTGCTGACCCACGGCCACGAGGACCACATCGGCGCCGTGCCGTACCTGCTCGCCCACAAGGCCGACATTCCGTTGGTCGGCTCGCAGTTCACCCTGGCGCTGGTCGAGGCGAAGCTGGCCGAGCGGCGGATCCAGCCGTACACGTTGACGGTGCGCGAGGGCGGCCGGGAGCGGCTCGGCCCGTTCGAGTGTGAGTTCTTCGCCGTCAACCACTCGATCCCGGACGCGCTGGCGGTGGCCATCCGTACGCCGGCCGGGCTGGTGCTGCACACCGGCGACTTCAAGATGGACCAGCTTCCGCTGGACGGGCGGATCACCGACCTGGCCGGGTTCGCGCGGCTCGGCGCCGAGGGTGTCGACCTGCTGCTGTCGGACTCCACCAACGCGGAGATCCCCGGCTTCGTCACGCCGGAACGGGAGATCGGCCCGGTCCTCGACTCGATCTTCGCGAAGGCCCGCGGCCGGATCATCGTCGCCTCGTTCGCCTCCCACGTGCATCGGGTGCAGCAGGTCTTCGACTCGGCGCTGGAGCACGGCCGCAAGGTAGCCCTGATCGGCCGGTCGATGGTGCGCAACATGGGCATCGCCCGCGACCTCGGCCTGCTGAACATCCCAGCCGGCCTGGTCGTCGGCCTGGACGAGGCGACCTCGATGCCGCCGGAGCAGATCGTGCTGATGTCCACCGGCTCGCAGGGGGAGCCGATGAGCGCCCTGGGTCGGATGGCCAGCGGTGATCACCGGCACATCACCATCGCCCCCGGCGACACCGTGGTGCTGGCCTCCTCGCTGGTGCCCGGCAACGAGACCTCGGTCTACCGGGTGATCAACCGCCTGGCCCGCGCCGGTGCCGTGGTGGTGCACAAGGACGTGGCCAAGGTGCACGTCTCCGGCCACGCCCCGGCCGGCGAACTGCTCTACCTGCTCAACGTCGTACGCCCGAGCAACCTGATGCCGGTGCACGGCGAGTGGCGGCACCTGCGGGCGCACGCGCGACTGGGCATCGAGTCCGGCGTCGCGCCGGACCGGGTGGTGCTCTGCGAGGACGGCGACGTGGTCGACCTGGTCGAGGGCCGCGCCAGCCTGGTCGGGCGGGTCAAGAGTCGGTACGTCTACGTCGACGGCCTCGCCGTCGGTGACGTCAGCGAGTCGCTGCTCACCGAGCGGCGCATCCTCGGTGACGGCGGGTTCATCGCCACCACCGTCGTGGTCGACTCGGTCACCGGCAAGGTGGTCGCCGGTCCCACCGTCTCCGCCAAGGGTTTCTCGGAGGACGCTGCGGCGTTCAACGCGGTGATCCCGCTGGTGACCGAGGCGCTGAACCGGGCCGCCGCGGACGGGATCACCGATCCACACCAGCTTCAGCAGATCGTCCGTCGGACCGTGGGCCGCTGGGTCAACGACGCCTACCGGCGCCGGCCGATGATCGTGCCCACCGTCGTCGAAGTCTGAACCGTCCGGCGGTTCTGCCCGTACTCCGACCCGGCAGGCGTGCCCGCGCCCGCCGGGAGGAGCGTGGCGGATGGACCGCAGAAGATTGACAGCCATCGGTGTCGTGGTGGCCGCGGTGGGCGCGGCGGCGGCGGTGACCCTGCCGTCGTTCGCCGGTGACAGCGGTGCGCCGCGGGTGCCGGCCGGTCCGGCGGTGGAGGGTGCCGACCCGCAGGTGGTCGAGGCGCTGCGCCGGGATCTGGGCCTCGACGAGACCCAGGTCGCGGCCCGGCTGAAGACCGAACGCTGGGCCAGCGGCGTGGTCGATCAGCTCCGGACGGAGCTGGGGGCGGACTACGGCGGCAGTTGGCTCAGCGCCGACGGCAGTCAGTTGAACGTGGCGGTCGCCGACCCGGCCGAGGCGGCGCGGGTCCGTGCCGCCGGGGCGGTGCCGAAGGTGGTCGAGCGTGGGGTCGGGCAGCTCGATGCGCTCAAGACCAGAATGGACCGCAGCGCCGCCCGCGCCCAGCAGGTCTCCGGCTGGTACGTCGACGTGGCCTCGAACAGTCTCGTGGTGCTCGCCCAGCCGGGTGCCGAGGCAGCCGGGTGGCGGTTCGTGGCCCGCGCCGGGGTGCCGCGCCAGGCGGTCCGGATGGCCACCGAGGAGCAGCCGCGACTCTTCGCCGACGTACGTGGCGGTGAGCCGTTCTTCGTCGGCGCGGGACGCTGCTCGGTCGGCTTCGCGGTGGTCGGCGGCTACGTCACCGCCGGGCACTGCGGCCGGGTCGGTGCCCGCACCTCCGGCCCGGACGGGGAGTTGCAGGGCGTCTTCCGGGCATCCTCGTTCCCCGGCGACGACTGGGCCTTCGTGCAGGTCAACAGCAACACCCGGGTGCTGCCGGAGGTGACCGACTTCCGGGGCGGCATCGCCCGGGTCGCCGGCTCGCGGGAGGTGCCCGCCGGTTCGTCGATCTGCCGGTCCGGCTCCACCACCGGGGTCCGCTGCGGCACCGTGCAGGCCCGCAACGCCACCGTGCGCTACCCGGAGGGGCTGGTCAGCGGGCTGGTCCGGACCAACGTGTGCGCCGAACCCGGCGACTCCGGCGGCTCGTGGATCTCGGGCAACCAGGCCCAGGGCGTCACCTCCGGTGGCTCGGGTGACTGCGTCCGTGGCGGCACCACGTTCTACCAGCCGATCAACGAAATCCTGCAACGCAACAACCTGACCCTGCTCACCACGCAGAACTTCCGCGCCCTGAGCGGCCAGCGCTGATCTGCCGGGCCCGGCCGGCACGCCAGCCGGTCGGGCCCGCTCGCGGTTGCTCGCGGCCGGGCCCGAGCGCCGGCGGGGTCAGGGCAGGGCGGCGACCGCCTCGGCGTACGCGACGCCGGTCCGTACCGCCGCGTCGACCAGGACCGTCACCTGGGCCGGGGCCACCCCGTACGCCAGGTCCGTGACCACCTCACCGGCCAACACCAGCTCACCGTCACCGGGATCGTGCACGTACGCCTTGGGTAGCAGCCGGTCCCGGTTCCAGCCGTTGCAGAAGGCGTACGCCTCGGCCCGGCGGGCCGTCGGCAGTCGACGGTCGGCGACCACCCGCGCGTGCAGCACGTCGCCGCGTTCCCCGGCCCGCCGGAACTGGATCACCGCGTCGCCCCAGCGCCCGAGCACCGTGCCGGCACTGTCGAGGGCGTACCGGTCGCCTCGCCGGTCCAACACCGTAGTGATCATTGCCACGGAGAGCGCCCCCAACTCCTCCTCGGCCATGCTCCGGCGCTCGCCCGCCGTTCCGCCGTCCGACCAACGCTCGCCCGCCGGCTCGTCGTCGCCCGCCAGTTCCCCGCCGTCCACCGGTTCGCCGTCGATCGGCTCGTCGTCGATCGGTTCGTCGGCGGGCAGGGGCACCGGCGGGGCCGACGGTCGTTCGGCCAGCCAGGCAGCCATTCGGCCGGACTGGTGTCCGGTGCCGTTGCGGGCGTCGAAGCTGCCGGCCAACTCGGTGGCGACCGCGAGCAGTTCCGCACCGAGGGCCGCCACCGTGACCGTCGCGGCGGGCCGCCCGTGGTACGCCGGCCGGCGTACCGTCCGGTCGCCGCGCTCCTCGGCGGCCAGGGCGCAGACCAGCGCGCCAGCTGCGGCGAACTCCATCACGGCCAGGTCGTCGTGCGGCTGGTCGAGCCGGGGCACCTGCTCGACGAGGATCTCCAGCCCACGGTCGAGGTGGCCGCCGAGCGCGCAGAACCGCAGATGGGTGGCGAGGTGGTCGAACCCGTCCGGGGCGACGCGGTGGCGACGGTACGCCCGCACGTGCGCCTGCGCCGCCCGCTGCGCCGCGCCCGCCCGCAACCACGGCAGCAGCGCACCGGCCAACGCGGCCTCGGGCTGGGCGGTGCAGCCGGCCGTACCGTCGAGCAGGGGTTCGACGGCGGCGAGCGCCTCGGCCCAGTCACCCCAGCCGGCGAGCAGTTCGGCCTGGCGTACGGGCAGGCAGTCGGGGCAGCCGGCGGCCGGGTCCGGGCCGGCGGTCTGCCAGCGTCGCAGCCAGTGTCGGGCGGTGGGCTCGTCCCCGACGTGGTCGGCGATGCGGCAGCGCAGTTGGGCGACGAGGGCCTCGCCGTCGTGGCGCGCCGGGTCGTCCAGCCCGTCCAGTACGGTCCGGGCCTGGTCGAGGCCGATGCGGGAGGTGCCGAGCAGGGCCTCGACGGCGTACCGCTGGTAGCGGCGCAGCGTCTCGTCGTCCGGGCCGACGGGGCGCGTGCCGCCGCCGGGGCGCTGCGGCCGGCGGGCCGTGTCGAGGCAGCGCCGGACGGGCTCGAAGAGCCGCCACCGTTGGCCGCCACGCAGGTGGGCCTCGACCAGTTCGGCCCAGGCGTCCATCGCGGACCCGGCATCGCCGGTGGCCTCGGCGAGGGCGGCGACGCGTTCCAGTTCGGCGATGCGCGCCTCGCCGTCGGGCCTGTCACGCGCGTCGGCCAGCAGGTCGGCGGGACCCCGGTCGGCCCGTCCGTCGGCCGGCGTCGACATCCGTGGCCGGCTGCGGCGGCCGGTGGCCCACCCGCTCACCGGGGTGCCGTCCCCAGGATCTGCCCCACCTCGGTGGCCAGCCCGCAGCCGGTGACGATGCCCCGGTCGAGCAGGCGGTCCAGCTGGTGCGGTGTCACTCCCCGTTCCAGGTCGGTGATGACCTCGCCGCAGATCCGGGCCTGCCCGGCGTCGTCGACGTGCACGAACGCCTTCGGCCAGAACCGGTCCCGGTTCCAGCCGTTGCAGAACTCGTGCAGCCTCGGTACGAGCTCCACCGGGAAGGTGTGCGTGGCGACCGTACGGACCTGGAGCAGTTCTCCGAGGTCGCCGGCGCGCAGGAACCAGATGTGCGCCTCGGCCCATCGTCCGACCAGGTTGCCGCCGGCGTCGGTGGTGACCGCGTGGCCCCGGTTGGCGAGCACCGCGGCGACCAGGTCGTGGGTCAACGGTCGTAGCGTGTCCGGATGCCCGGCCAGCGGGCCGTCCAGACCGTCGTCGTACTCCGGCGACGCCATCGGGCATCCCTTCGCCAGGCAAATATCACGGCAGGTGGCGGGGACCGCGTTGCGACACGCGGAGCCGACCAGGAAGACCGGCGTATCGCGGGACCCGCCGTTACGGTGATGCTATGGCGGGCCGTACCTCTCAAGCGAGCCGGCGACGCGGCGCGTCGCCGCGTGCTGGCGCGAACAGTCGTGCCCGTCAACCGGCGAAGAAGGCCGCCCCGGCGCGGCGTCGCACCACCTCGCGGGGCCCCGGTCCGGCCGCCTACGTCGGTCGCGCGGTCGGGGCACTGTGGATGGGCCTGGCCCACGGCGTCGGCTGGGCGGTACGCGCCGTCGGCCGGCAGGCCGCCTCCGCCCGTGACCTGGACCCGGAGCACCGCCGGGACGGCGCGGGGCTGCTGATGATCGGCCTCGCCCTGCTCAGCGCAGCAGCCCTCTGGTTCTCCGCCGCCGGGCCGGTCGGCGCCCGCCTGGCCGACACGGTCCGGCTCTTCCTCGGCGCCATCTCCGTGGTGGTGCCGGTGCTGCTCGGCATCGGTGCGTGGCGGCTGATGCGCCAGCCCGGTGACCCCGAGCACCGCGGCCGGGGCTGGATCGGCTGGGGTTCCATGCTGATCGCCACCGCCGCGATGCTGCACATCGGTCAGCAGCCGGGTGACCCGGGTGAGCGGGACTTCGCCGGTGGCCTGGTCGGCGCGGGTGTGGGCAGCGTGCTGGAACGGGCGGTCACCGCCTGGGTCGCGGTGCCCCTGCTGATCCTGCTGCTGGTGTTCGGCCTGCTCGTGGTCACCGCGACGCCGATCAACAAGATCCCTGAGCGGCTCGGCCTGCTCGCCGGCAGCGTGATCGGCCAGACCGAACAGGACACCGACGAGCCGGCCGTCACGCCGGCCCGGCGTCGTCCCGCGAAGCGGACCCCGCCGCCGCTCGACCCGGACGACTTCGACGACCCGGGCGATGTGGATCTCCAGGAGACCATCGTCCTGCCGCGCAAGCCGCCGTCGCGGGTGCCCGCGAGCCGCAAGCCGGCCGAGCCGCCGGAGCACTCGCCGGCACCGACCCGGGCCGAACAGCTCGCGCTGACCGGCCTGGCCGGCGACTACACCCTGCCACCGGCGAACATGCTCGGCAGCGGGGCCGCGCCGAAGACCCGCAGCAAGGCCAACGACGAGGTGATCGCCGCACTCACCGGCGTCTTCGAACAGTTCGATGTGGACGCCGCGGTGACCGGCTTCACCCGAGGGCCGACGGTCACCCGCTACGAGGTCGAGCTGGGCCACGGCGTCAAGGTCGAGCGGATCACCCAGCTCTCCCGCAACATCGCGTACGCGGTGAAGTCGCCGGACGTCCGCATCCTCAGTCCGATTCCGGGCAAGAGCGCCGTCGGCGTGGAGATCCCGAACACCGACCCGGAGAACGTGGCCCTCGGCGACGTGTTGCGTTCCCGCGCCGCGACCAGCGACCACCATCCGATGGTGGTCGCTCTCGGCAAGGACATCGAGGGCGGCTACGTGGTGGCCAACCTGGCGAAGATGCCGCACATCCTGATCGCGGGCGCCACCGGCGCGGGCAAGTCGAGCTGCCTCAACTCGCTGCTCGTGTCCATCCTGACCCGGGCAACGCCGGACGAGGTGCGGCTGCTGCTGATCGACCCGAAGCGGGTCGAGATGACCGGCTACGAGGGCATCCCGCACCTGGTCACGCCGATCGTGACAAACGCGAAGAAGGCCGCCGACTCGCTGGAGTGGGTGGTCCGCGAGATGGACATGCGCTACGACGACCTGGCGGCCAACGGCGTCCGGCACATCGACGACTTCAACCGCAAGGTGCGCAACGGTGAGATCAAGGCGCCGCCGGGCAGCGAGCGGGAGATCCGGCCGTACCCGTACCTGCTGGTGATCGTCGACGAGTTGGCCGACCTGATGATGGTCGCCCCCCGTGACGTGGAGGACTCCGTCGTCCGGATCACGCAGCTCGCCCGGGCCGCCGGCATCCACCTGGTGCTGGCCACCCAGCGGCCGAGCGTGGACGTGGTGACCGGCCTGATCAAGGCCAACGTGCCGTCCCGCCTGGCGTTCGCCACCTCGTCGCTGGCCGACTCCCGGGTCATCCTCGACCAGCCGGGCGCGGAGAAGTTGCTGGGCCGCGGCGACGGGCTGTTCCTGCCGATGGGCGCCTCGAAGCCGATCCGTATCCAGGGCGCCTGGGTCACCGAGCGCGAGATCAACGACGTGGTGAAGTTCTGCAAGGACCAGCGCGAACCGGAGTTCCGACCGGACGTGCTGGCTCCCGCGCAGGACAGCAAGAAGAAGATCGACGAGGACATCGGCGACGACCTGGACCTGCTGGTGCAGGCGGTCGAACTGGTGGTCACCTCGCAGTTCGGCTCGACCTCGATGCTTCAGCGCAAGCTGCGGGTCGGCTTCGCCAAGGCGGGCCGGCTGATGGACCTGATGGAGACCCGGGGCGTGGTCGGCCCCTCGGAAGGCTCCAAGGCCCGCGACGTGCTTGTCAAACCGGACGAGTTGGAAGAGGTCCTGGCGGGCCTGCGCGGCGACGAGGACTGACCGCCGGCAGACACGGTACGGGCCCGCCGCGTGCTGCGGCGGGCCCGTCGTGCTGGTGGGTCAGAGCGCGCTGAGGATCAACATGCTGAGCAGCATGGCGACCACGTTGGCGCCGGCGGCGTACCAGCCGAGTGGCTTGTCGCCGAGCACCGCGCCGACGACACCGAGGACCAGACCGATGACTCCGAAGAGGATCGGATTGAGCAGCAACGCGAGAACCGCGCACACGAAGCCCACGATGGTGCAGATGCGGGCGGCGCTGGTCGAACGAACGGTGCTGGTGGCCATGTCTGCCTCCGGATGGTGAGTCTGCGTCTGCCGTCCGGTCTCTACCCACTGGTGCGGTTCGTCACGCCCCCGGTGCCGAGGCTCAGTGGTAGATCTTCAGGCCGACCACCCCGGCGACCACCAGCAGCAGGCAGAGGATCCGGGGCAGGCTTGTCGACTCGCCCAGCGCGAGCATCCCCACCAGGGCGGTACCGGTCGCGCCGATGCCGACCCAGACCGCGTACCCGGTGCCGACGGGGATCTCCCGCAGCGCGTACGCCAGTCCGCCCATGCTCAGCACCAGCGTGACCGCGAAGATCGCGGAGGGGAGGGGACGGGTGAAGCCGGCGCTGCGGTCCAGGGCGATCGCCCACGCCGTTTCCAGCAGTCCGGAGAGCACCAGCACGATCCAGGCCATCGGGGTCACCTTTCGCGGTCGCCCGGGCCACCTGGCACGGGACGAGTCGGGTCCTTGCACGGGGCGTCTTGGCCTGACCGGGTACGCCCACGACTCGTCCGGGGGACCCTCGCGGGCCACCGGGACCGACCGTAGCACCGGGGGAAGCCGCGGCTCGGGTGAGGCCGATCACCTCGGGTGGACCTCAACCTTGCTTGACGTTGCACGATGGGGGGCATGACCCTGCTCATCTCCGATCCGCAGGTCGCTGCCGCGCTTGACGCACCGGCCACCGTGGACGCCATGCGCCGGGCTCTGCTGGCCGCGTACGACGGGCGGCTGGTGGCCCCGCCCCGGGCCGCCGCGCCGCTGGGCGGGGGCCGGATGGTGCTCACCGCCGGGCACCTGACCGGACAGTGGTACGGCTACCGGTCGTACGACACCTTCGGTCACCCGGGAGCCGAGCAGGTGGTGGTGCTGCACGACGGGCAGACCGGCGCGGTGCGGGCGGTGGCCGTGGGGGAGGAGTTGGGGTCCCGGCGTACCGGCGGGTTGGGTGGGGTCGCGGTGGACGCGCTGGCCCGCCCGGACGCCGGCACCCTCGGGGTGATCGGCGCCGGCGGTCAGGCGTGGACCCAGGTCTGGGCGGCCGCCGCCGTACGCCCGCTGCGTGAGGTCACCGTGTTCAGCCGTTCGGCGGCCCGGCGGACCACGTTCGCCGACCGGGTCCGCACCGAGCTGGGTGTCCCGGCCCGTGCCGTGGACACCGCCCGCGCGGCGGTGCGTGACCGCGACGTGGTGGTGCTCGCCACCACCAGCCCGACACCGGTGCTGGACGCCGCCGACCTCGCCCCGGGCACCCACGTCAACGCGGTCGGCTTCAAACAGCGCGACCGGGCCGAATTCGGCACCGATCTCCTCGACGCCGCCGCTGTGCTGGTCACCGACTCACCGGCGCAGGCCGGGGCGTACGTGCCACCGATGCTGGCCGCCGAGGCGCCGTACGCCTCGCGGTTGCGCGACCTGGGAGCGGTGCTGGCCGGCGCCGCGCCCGGCCGCACCGACGCGAACCAGGTCTCGGTCTTCTGCTCGGTCGGCCTGGCCGGCACCGAAGTGTTCCTGCTCGACCAGGTGGTCCGGGCCCTCGCCCCGGCCGTCCCGACCTGATCCGCCCCGTCCAACCCGTTGGACGCCCCGCCCCACCTGGTGGACAGCGTGCCCAACCCGTTGGACGGCGCGCCCGCCCCGCCGGGCCGGGCGCGGCGGCCCGGTACCCTCGGATGGTGTCTGCCACCTCTTCTGACGGTCGCCGTGTCGCCCTGCTGACCCTGGGCTGTGCCCGTAACGAGGTCGACTCGGAGGAGTTGGCCGCCCGCCTGCACGCCGACGGCTGGCAGGTGACCACCGACGGCGAGGGCGCCGACGTGGTGGTGGTCAACACCTGCGGCTTCGTGGAGAAGGCCAAGCAGGACTCCATCCAGACGCTGCTGGCCGCCGCCGACACCGGCGCGAAGGTGGTCGCCGCGGGCTGCATGGCCGAGCGGTACGGCCGGGAGTTGGCCGACAGCCTGCCCGAGGCCCAGGCGGTGCTCAGCTTCGACGACTACCCGCAGATCGCGGCCCGGCTGGACGCGGTGGTCGAGGGCCGCGAGTTCACCGCGCACACCCCCCGCGACCGGCGTGAGCTGCTGCCGTTGACCCCGGTCGCCCGCCGGGACAGCGCGGTGTCGCTGCCCGGGCACGGCCGAGGGGCCGACGTCGACGAGCACACCCCCGCGCATCTGCGCCCGGTGCTGCGTCGCCGGCTCGACAGCGGGCCGGTGGCCTCGCTCAAGCTGGCCAGCGGCTGCGACCGTCGCTGCGCGTTCTGCGCCATCCCGGCCTTCCGCGGCGCCTTCGTCTCCCGTACCCCGGACGAGCTGCTCGCCGAGGCGGAGTGGCTGGCCAAGAGCGGTGTCCGTGAACTGGTGCTGGTCAGCGAGAACTCCACCTCGTACGGCAAGGATCTGGGTGATCCGCGTGCCCTGGAGAAGCTGCTGCCGCAGCTCGCCGCGATCGACGGCATCGTCCGGGTCCGGGCCAGCTACCTCCAGCCGGCCGAGACCCGCCCCGGCCTGATCGAGGCGATCGCCACCACGCCGGGGGTCGCGCCCTACTTCGACCTGTCGTTCCAGCACTCCAGCGAGCCCGTGCTGCGCCGGATGCGACGCTTCGGCTCCACCGACCGGTTCCTGGAGCTGCTGGCCTCGGCGCGGGAATTGGACCCTCAGGCCGGGGCCCGGAGCAACTTCATCGTCGGGTTCCCCGGCGAGACCCGGGCCGACGTCGACGAACTGGTCCGCTTCCTGACCGAGGCCCGGCTGGACGCGATCGGCATGTTCGACTACAGCGACGAGGACGGCACCGAGGCCGCCGGGCTGCCCGGCAAGGTCTCCGCCGCCACCATCAAGCGTCGGTACGACAAGCTCAGCGCGCTCGCCGACGAGCTGTGCTCGCAGCGTGCCGAGGACCGGCTCGGCACGACAGTCGAGGTGCTTGTCGACTCGATCGAGGGCGACGTCGTCGAGGGACGAGCCGCGCACCAGGCACCGGAAGTCGATGGTTCGACCACCCTCGTCGCGCCCGACGACGGTGGCGTCGACCTGGCCGCGCTTCGCCCGGGTGACCTGGTCCGGGCCACCGTGACCGGCACGGAGGGAGTGGACCTGCTGGCGGTGCCGGATGAGATGATCTCGGCGGCGCCCGGCGCGACACGGTGACGGCGGGCCGAGACGAGAGGGAACGACAGCATGGGGTGCCCGAGCGTGGGCCGATGACCGGCGCGACCGAGTCGACACCGGCTCCGGTGGCGGCCCGGGTGCCGGTGGTGAACGCCGCCAACGGGCTGACCGCCCTGCGGCTGCTGCTCGTACCGGTCTTCGCCGCCTCGGTGATCGTTTCGGGCATGACCCACGCCGGGTGGCAGATCACCGCCTGCCTGATCTTCGCCGTCGCCTCGGCGACGGATCTGGTCGACGGCTGGATCGCCCGCCGGTTCGGGCTGATCACCGCGGTCGGCAAGGTGGCCGATCCGATCGCCGACAAGGCGCTCACCGGTGCCGCCCTGCTGCTGCTGTCCTGGTACGACCGGCTGCCCTGGTGGGTGACCGGGCTCATCCTCGCTCGCGAGCTCGGCATCACGGCCCTGCGGTTCTGGGTGATCCGGCGGGGGGTGATCGCCGCCAGCCGTGGCGGCAAGGTCAAGACCGCCCTGCAGATCCTGGCCATCGTCTGGTACCTGTGGCCGATGCCGGACGGGCTGGCCGTGATCGGTCCCTGGATCATGGGTGCGGCGGTCGTGGTGACGGTCGTCACCGGATTCGACTACATCGCCCAGGCCCTGCGGCTGCGACGCGCTCGCGACTGAGCCGTGCCGCCTCTGCCAGCTGAAATCCCGCCTGGTGGCGAGTAGGAACCGGTCCGGTCGGGAAGGATGCCAGTCGTGGGTGTGAGAGAAGCCGAAGGATCGATGGGCCGCGCGGCGGCCGGCGTGGTGCACCGCCTCACCGAGCGGCGGGAGACCCTGGCCACCGTCGAGTCGCTGACCGGGGGACTGCTGGCCGCCACGATCGTGGAGATCGCCGGGGCGAGCGCCGTCTACCGGGGCGGGCTGGTGGTGTACGCGACCGAGCTGAAGGAGTGGCTGGCGGGCGTACCGGCGCAACTGCTGGCGGAGCGTGGCCCGGTCGACGCCGACGTGGCGGCGGCGCTCGCCGAGGGTGGGCGGCAGCGCTGCGGGGCGAACTGGGGCCTGGCCACCACCGGTGTGGCCGGCCCGGAACCGCAGGACGGCAAGCCGGTCGGGCTGGTCTTCGTCGCGGTCGCCGGCCCCGATGGCACCGAGGTACGCGAGTTGCACCTCGACGGCGGGCGGGACCAGATCCGGGGCGCCTCGGTGACCGAGGCGTTGCGGCTGCTCACCGAGCATGCGCAGCTTTCCGAAGGCGTCACGGCGGCGGCCGGCGGCGGTGGCCGCGGCGGTTACGCAGCGGAGTAGCCGGGCGGGGTGGGATGTCGTGGCGGCCCATAGCGGGTACGGTTGCGGGAAGGCTCCGTCGATCGGAGCCGGTGCCGCCGCCCGGCCGCACGGTCAGGCGTACTCTGTCCCCCAGGGGAGGTGCGATGGTCCTGCTACGCCGGGTGATCGGTGACGCTCTACGGGCGCGCCGGCAGGGGCAGCACCGCACGCTGCGCGAGGTCTCGTCCGCGGCCAACGTCAGCCTGGGTTACCTGTCCGAGATCGAACGCGGCCAGAAGGAACCCTCAAGCGAACTGCTCGCCGCGATCTGCGATGCGCTGGGCGCCCGCCTCTCCGAGTTGCTGCGAGAGGTGAGCGACACCGTGGCGCTCGCCGAGCAGTTGCCCGGTGTGCTCGTGCCCATGCAGGACGAGCCGGCCGAGTCGACCCCGGTCACCGCGACGGTGGGCGCGGCGACGAACCGCTCCGTACGCCAGGTCAGCGCGGACGGTGTCGCGGTCTCGGTGCGTCAGGAGTCCCCGCTCAAGGCGACTCTGCGCAGCACCCGGGTCCGGCCCGCCGACCGCACCGACCGGGACGTGGTCTGCGCCGCCTGAACGCGCGAAGGGCTCAGTGGCGGATGGTCGCGGTGGCGACCGCCGCGTAGGGTTGATCGCATACGTCCCCTCGTCGCCGGTACGGATGTCGTGCTGGTGCTCGGCTGGGACGATGGACCCACCATCGCCGGTGGCCGAGCTGGGCCACCCGACATGGGGGCTGGCGCAGCGACGTTACTGAGGGGATACCGCGGAGATGGCGAACCCGTTCGTCAAGGGTTGGAAGTACCTGATGGCGCTCTTCGGCGCCCGTATCGACGAGCACGCCGATCCCAAGGTGCAGCTCCAACAGGCCATCGACGAGGCGCACCGGCAGCACCAGGCGTTGGTCCAGCAGGCCGCCGCGGTGATCGGCAACCAGCGTCAGCTGGAGATGAAGCTGTCCCGGCAGATGTCCGACGTCGAGCGGTTGCAGAGCAACGCCCGGCAGGCGCTGGTCCTCGCCGACCAGGCCCGGGCCAAGGGTGACGAGGTCGAGGCCGGGCGCTACGAGCAGTCCGCGCAGACGCTGGCCACCCAGCTGGTCTCCGCCGAGCAGGCCGCGGAGGACCTGAAGACGCTGCACGATCAGGCGCTCGCCGCCGCCGGGCAGGCCCGCCGGGCGGTGGAGAACAATTCCATGATCCTCCAGCAGAAGCTGGCCGAGCGCGCCAAGCTGCTCAGCCAGCTTGAGCAGGCCAAGATGCAGGAGAGCGTGGCCGCGTCGTTGGAGTCGATGTCGGCGCTCACCGCGCCCGGCACGACGCCCAGCCTGGACGAGGTCCGCGACCGCATCGAGCGGCGCTACGCCAACGCCATGGGCCGTGCCGAGCTGGCCAGCAACTCGGCCGAGGGGCGGATGTTGGAGATCCAGAAGGCCACCCTGGACACCGCCGGCACCGCCCGGCTGGACCAGATCCGGGCGAGCATGGCCGGTGAGCAGCTCGGTGCCGGCACCGGGCAGGGCGCGGTCGGCGCTCCGCAGCCGGCGACCGCCGACCCGGCCGTCGCCCGACTGGACGAGATCAGGGCGACCATGAATCGGGACCGGGGCACCGGGGACACCAGCGCCGCTGGTTGAGCGGGGGATCGAGGAGGCCACGGTGGCAGCAGACGAACGCACCCGGTACTTCCGGCGGTTGGGCAAGCTGCGCCGCTCCGCGCGTCGGTGGAGCGTCCTGGCCGGTGGGTTCGGCGGCGCGACGGTCATTCTGACTCCGTACGCCGGGATCGGGCTGGCCGACGCGGTCTGGGCCGCCGCTGCGGGCGCCACCACCGCGTTGGCCGCCTGGCGTTGGGTGGACCTGCGGGCGTTGGCCGCCCAGCCGGCTCCGCCCGCCCTCGATCCGGCCCAGGCCGCCGCCCGCAACCGGGCCCGCCTGGTGGCCGCCGTGGAACGGCTGCCCGCCGGTGCCGGGGTGGTGGCCGAGGTGCGCCGGGTCCGTACCCGCACCGCACTGCGCGGCACCAGCGCCGCCGGTCCGTGGGAACGGCTGGACCGGGCCGCCACCACCATGGCCGGGATGACGGACCGACTCACCGGTCTCGCCGAGCCGGCGGTCGCGGAGGCGAGCGTCGCCGAGCAGTCCCTGCGTGAGCTGGCCGACCGGGTCGCCAGCGTGGAGCGCACCCTGCGCCTCGCGCCGGCCGACGCCCGGCCACCGTTGGCCGAGGCGCACCAGGCGCTCACCGGCCAACTGGAGGCCGGCGTGACGGCGTACGAGCGTCTGGTGGTGGCCGCCGCCGGCTACCTCGCCGAGGAGTACCGCCCCCAACTCGAACACCCCGCCGCCACCCGCCTCACGGAGGCCACCGACCTCCTGCACGGCTTCGCCTCCGCCCTCTCCGAACTCCGCCCCCACCCCACCCCCGGAATGCCCCGTTGATCAGGAGGTTTTGGTCTCCAGAGCGACGGGTCCAGACCAAACCTCTTGATCAACACAGGAGGGTTATTCGGGGGTGGTGATGGGGAGGGGTGGGGTGAAGGGAGAGGTGCCGACGACGTTGAACGAGCGGATTCGGTAGTGGTAGGTGACTCCTCGGGCCAGGCCGGTGTTGGTGAAGCCTCGGCCGGTGACGGTGAAGGTGGCCAGGTCGCGGGTGAAGGCGACGTCGAGGGCCCGTTCCACGGTGAAGCCCGCGCCCTGGCTGGCGGGGGTGCTCGCCGCCCAGCTCAACATCACCGTCGCCGTGTCCGGGCCGGGTGTGCTGGTGGCCACGCTCACCGAGGTCGGTACCCCCGGCGCCGGTGGGGTGGTCACCGTGGCCACCGTCGACCAGGGTGAGGCGGCACCCAGGTAGGTGGTGCGTACCCGGTAGTAGTAGGTGGTGTCGGGGGCGACCGCCGGGTCGAGGTGATGGTCGCCGACGCCGATGGCGGTGGTGCCCGGCCCGCTGGTGAAGGTCGGGTTGGTGGCCCGCTGCACGTCGATGCCGGTGGCGAAGGACCGGTTGGCCCAGCGCAGCGCGACGCGCAGCGGCGCGGCCGGTGGGATCGCCGCGGACAGCTTCGTCGGCGCGGTGAGCTGCACCGAGGCCGGGATGCTGTTCGACCAGGCCGAGCAGCCGACCGCGTTCTCGGCCCGGATCCGGTAGTGGTAGGTCACGCCGGGGGTGACTGTGGCGTCGGTGTACCGGGTCGCGGTGGCCGCCACGGTCAGCTCGGTCAGCCCGCTGGTGAACGTCGCGTCGGTGGCGCGTTGCAGCAGATGGCTGGTGGCCGGTGGGCGGCTGCCGTTGCCGGTCCAGGTCAGGTTGATCGCCGGTAGGGCGGTCGCCGAGCCGGGCGCGGCGGTGGCGGTCAGCCCGCTGGGTGCCCGGGGTGACACGCGTACCACGAGAGGGCGGCTCATGCCCTGGTCGCGGTGCCCGCCCGCGCCACTGCACCAGCGGTACTCCCAGCCCAGGTTGACCAACTGGTTGACCACCGAGGCCGGTCGCCCGTCCAGCGGACTGACGGGGGTGGACCCGACCGGCTCACCGACCGGCCGGGTCGGATCGAGCAGCCGTACGCTGTCACCGATCTTGAACGGCAGGGGCGGTGCCTCCGGGCGCAGCGCCAGGATCACGTCCTCGCCGGGGTCGACCCGGACGATCTGTTTCCAGCCCAGCTCCCCTGGATACGGGGGACGGATCGCGCCGTCGCGCCCGACCCGGCCGACCACCTGCACGTCCAGCCCGTCGAAACGCACCGGGTGGCTCTGGCGGCCGGTGCCGCGTACCCGCCACAGTTGGGTGCCGTCGCCCGGCGCGCCGACCGGCACGGCCGGGTCGCTGACGTGCAGCACCTCGGTGGCGGGGTCGGTCGGCCCGAGCGGCAGGACGGTCTCGGTGCGTGGCCCGGCGTGCGGGTGCGCCACCCCGAGCCGCCCGGTGAGGCGGCCGTGCTCGGGCTCGAAGACCTGTCGGACCGCCTTGACCGTCAGCGGCAGGGCAGCCGGTGCGGCGGCACCGGCGGGGGTGAAATCGACCCTGGTGGCGTGCACGGGGATGCGGGTCGCGCCGGCAGTGACGGTGCCGTAGCAGGGGTCGTACGCCGGGTCGGGCACGATCGGGGGGTGTTGGCTGGCCGCGTACGCGGTGGGTAGCCGCTCGCGCAACCGGTTGAGGTCGTACGGCGTGGCCGGGGTGCCCGCCACCCGGATCTGCAGCAGGGTCCGGGTGTTCGGGCCGTAGCCGGCGACGGACGGCGGCGCGCCACCCTCGGCGGTACGGTCGGGTGCGCCGGTGTGGTGGTCGTAGCGGGGGTCGAAGGCGGGAAACGGCGCGGGGCAGTCGTTGTAGAGGATCAGCGTGCTGCCCGGGGCGACGGTGGCGAAGTCCACAAGCACGTCGGCCCGTTCACCGGGGGCGAGCAGCAGCGCGTGCCCGTCGACGTTGAGCACGGCCGGATCCCGTCGGTCGTAGCGGAACCCGACCGGCCGGTTGGGGATCACCACGGGGGCCGGCAACAGGCCGCACTCGTTGCCGATCCGGATCAGCTCGGGTCCGCCGGCGTCCGGGTCGGGCACCCCGCCGGGTCGACCGTCGGTGGGCCAGCCCGCCGGACGCCCCGGTGCCCGTACCGCGTCGACCATCGGCACCTCACCGGCGTCGGCGTCGACGAGCTGACCCTCGGGCGTCCACATCGGCTCGTCCGAGCCGGCCCGGTACAGCTGGAGGTTGAGCCAGCGGTCGGTGCAGGCGTTGAGGATCCGCCACCGGTACACCCGGGGTTCGACCTCCAGGTACGGGTAGGCGGCGCCGTTGACCAGCACGGTGTCGCCGTACGTGCCGGGCACCGCGCTGGGATGCGGCACGCCCGGCATCTCCGGCGGCTCGTCCGGCTCGGTGACGGGGTCGTGGCGCGGGTTGGGCACCGCCGCCGCGTCCGACCCGGCAGCCGGCACGGTACGGGACCACGGGCCGTAGTCCCAGCGGCCGGTCGGGTTGCGGCCGTCGGGTTGGTACGGGTTCTGTCGGGGTTGGTAGACGTGCGGGTGCCAGAGGCTGCCCCGGGCTCCCCAACGGTGCCGGTCCCAGGTCGGGTCCTGCGCGGCGAGCTGGGCGTCGTCCGGTACGAAAGTCTTGTCCTCGAAGACGAGGGGCAACTGCTCGTCGGGCAGCACCCCGTCGGCGACCAGCCGATCCTCCGCCTCGTCGGTGAGCAGGAACAGCGCTATCTGTCCGGAATAGATGGTCAGCCGGGACAGTCCGACGGTGTTGTCGTGGAACCACAGCAGCCGGGCACTCTGCTCGTTCGGGTAGTAGAGCGTGGTGGCACCCGGCCCCGGCGGCGGCATGTCGGGCACCGGAGTCAGGCCGACGCCTGTCGGGTAGGGAGTGATCTCACCGGCGGGCGTGATCCACTGGTACGGGTTGCCGGCGCTGATCCAACCGGTGTGCGCCCCGGCCAGGTGCAGTACCGCCCGGTTCTGCGGGTACGGCGCCGGGCCGCCGAGCGGACCCTCGCCCGCTGCGGGCACGGTCGGATCCACCGGCAGGAAGAGTTCACCGGCCGGGCCGGCCGGCAGCTGATTGATGAACTTGATCCGCACCGGTCGGCCCCGGCGGGCCAGGACGACCGGGCCGAGGTGCCACGCACGCGACGGCGGGGCGACGGTGTTGTGACCGTCGCTGTCGGTG
The DNA here is from genome assembly GCF_003977705.1 of Verrucosispora sp. FIM060022. Taxonomy (NCBI): domain Bacteria; kingdom Bacillati; phylum Actinomycetota; class Actinomycetes; order Micromonosporales; family Micromonosporaceae; genus Micromonospora; species Verrucosispora sp. FIM060022. Next base: position 23,221 of record NZ_RQIV01000003.1, on the reverse strand, counting down.
CCCAGATTCAGCTGTCGGTAGCCGCGCAGCCGGGTCGCCGGCAGGTCCTGGTGCAGCCGTTGGGTGTACTCGGTCAGCCCGATCTCGTAGTAGTCGCAGCCGGGGTGACTGATGGTGTCCGGCACCGCGACGGGCAGCTCCGCCCCGAGGGGGGTACGCCCCAACGCGCCGAGGCCGGGCAGTGGGTCGACGAACTTGCGGATGCCGGTGCCGGTCACCACCGCGCCGGTGGAGTCGAGGGCCGGCAGGGGGCTGTAGGCGTGGTTCGGCACCGGGCCGAAGCAGCGTGGTGCCGCCGCCGGGTCCAGGCTCGCCGGTGCGGGGGTGCCGGCCGCTTCGGGTACGGCCGTGACGTCGGTGACCGCCGCCGGGCCGGTGCGAGCACTGGGGACGGTCGGGGACGAGCTTCGGTCACTGCGGGTGGCACGGTCGAGCCAGGTCGACCGGAGTCTACGGAACACGGCCATGGCTCTCCCGGTGATCGGGGCGCGGCGGCCACCACCCCGACGTGGTCGGCCACATCGCGCTGCGTTGACTATCCGTGAGCGCTCAACCGCAGCATGCGACGTGACCTGCCGGTTAAGGAAGTACCCAATCGTGTCAATTTGCTGCTCATCCGGCGTGTTGTCGCCCGCCACCCCGACAACGGCCGGTCCGACCAGGTCAGGTCGGGGCGGGCTGGCAGCGGGGACACCAGTAGGTGACCCGCTCACCCAGTTCCTCCTTGCGGATCGCGGTGCCGCACCGCCGGCACGGCTGGGCCCGTCGCCCGTACACGTAACTGGTCTGGCCGCGACGCAGCGACCCGGTGGTGCTCTGCGTCCACCGTCCCCGATTGGCGGCGAGCAGGTCGTGCGCCAGGGTGATCAGGCCGGCGAGGTCGGGCACGTCGGCGACGCGGGTGCGCGGGTTGATCCCGCGCAGGAACAGCAGCTCACACTTGTAGAGGTTGCCGACCCCGGCCAGGTTGCGCTGGTCCAGCAGTGCCTCGGCGATGCTCTCGGCCGGTCGGTCGGCCAGCCGGCGGACCGCCTCCTGCGGGTCCCAGTCCGTCCCCAGCAGGTCGGGGCCGAGGTGCCCGACGAGCCGATGCTCCTCGGTGGTCGGCACCAGCGCCACCTCGTGCAGGTGGTAGCCGACGGCGGTCGAGGTCGCGGTGGACAGCACCACCCGGATCAGGTGGGCCGGGCGGGCGCTCCAGCGTTCTCCCGGGGCGTACACCCGCCAGGTGCCGTCCATGCGCAGATGCGAATGCAGCGTCCAGTGTGCTGCGTCGGTCGGCTCGTCCAGCCGGATCAGCAGGTGCTTGCCTCGGCTGGCGCAGTCGGTCACCCGCCACCCGGTGAGGTCCGTGGTGGCCAGTTGGGGCACCCGGAAATCACTGCCGGTCAGCCGGGCCCCGGTGAGCGCGCGAGCCAGGACGCGGGCGGTGTTCCACACGGTGTCACCCTCGGGCATCCCGGCATTATCCCCCGACCGAGCGCAATTCGCGTGTATCGCTATCTGTATCGCACTTCTCGTTGATCTGCGTACCTAGGCAGGATTGGGGAAATATCTGGAGGATTGCCCATGAATTATCTCCGCATCCCCGTCCTCTCGCTCGCCATGGCCGCCGTGCTCACGGTGGCCCTGCACCCCGCATCCGCATCCGCCGCCCGTACCGACCGGTGGCAGGCCGATCTGTCGGTCGTCGACACAGACGACGTAAACGTGCGGCACACCCGGGCCGGTCTGCGACTGGCCGACGCCCGCCCACCCGCCGCCCCGGCACGGCGTAGCGCCGTCGCCGAGGGCATGCTGGTGACCTCCGCGCGTACCCTCGCCGCACCGGCGACCCGGGTCCGCGCCGAGGTCACCGTCACCACCCGGCCCGGCGCCGCCGCGACGGTCCAGGTCCGGGGCTGGCGGGCCCACGGCTGGACCGAATGGCGCGACGCCGTCCCGGCCGCCGTCTTCGACAGCCCGGTCCGCCAGGTGCAGGCCCGGGTGGTGCTCACCGCGAGCCGGTCCGGCGCGACCGCCGAGGTCCGCGCCGTCCGGCTCACCGCCGACCGGGTCGCCGTCACCGCCGCCACCCCGGGCCTCACCTACCGGGTGTACGCGACCCGGATCGGCCTGGTCGGCAACACGACCGCGAACGGGCACGTCGTGGTGGCCCGCGACCACTTCGTGGCCCTGCCGTCGCGGCGCGGTCTGTCACCCCGCAACAGCGGCGACTACACCGTCCGGGTCTGCACCACCACCGGCAGCCGATGCGAGTACGCCCCGGTCTGGGACGTCGGTCCGTGGAACACCCGCGACGACTACTGGAACCCCAGCGCGGTCCGGGAGAACTGGAAGGACCTGCCGCAGGGTCGGCCGGAGGCGCAGGCCGCCTACCAGTCCGGCTACAACGGGGGACGGGACCAGTTCGGTCGGGTGGTGCTCAACCCGGCCGGCATCGACCTGGCCGACGGCACCTTCTGGGACGGGCTGCAACTGACCACGAACGCCTGGGTCGACGTGGCGTACCTGTGGACCGGTACCGGATCTCGGGGTGTGGTCGGTGACGGACCGCTGAACATCCGCAGCGGCCCCGGCACCAGCTACGCGACGCGCGGCCTGGCCGCCCAGTACGCCAACGTGCCGATCCAGTGCTACGTGACCGGGCAGAGCGTGACCGGCCCGTACCGCACCACCAACCGGTGGAACCGGCTGGCCAGCGGGCAGTTCGTCAGCCACGCGTACATCTCGACGGTCTGGGGCGGGACGGTGCCGCGCTGCTGAACCGGTGCGTCGAGGCGGGCCGGTGTCAGGCGGCACCGGCCCGCCTCGCACCCGCTGGGCGCCGCTACGGCTCGCCCTGTGGTCAGGGCAGTTCCTCGGGCCGCGGGGGGCGTACCGCATCCTGGTAGCGGGGGTGGCAGGCACCGTAGACGGCGAAGTTGAGCCGGGCCATGGTCAGGCTCAGGTCGCCGTTCGGCCCGCCGCGTACCACGTCGGCGTCGGCGTCGGCCTGCCCGTCGTCGGTCCAGAAACAGACCGGACAGGTGCCGCCGCCGGTGCGGGAGGCGCAGCAGGGACAGGCGGCAGGCACCCAGCGTTCTTCCACTCCGACAGCCTTCCACAGTGGACGTTTCGTGCGTGTGGCAGCGGGCCGGTCAACAGCCGGCGAGTCGATCGATCCGCAGCAGCGTACCGGCAGTGACGGCGAGCAGCTCGGCGGCCCGGCCGCCGTTGACCGACAAGGCGACCCGGCCGGCCGAGTCGGCGTGCGCCACCAGGGCGCCGGTCGGGGCGTCGCCGAAGGTACGACCGTGCACCGCCGTACGCTCCCAGCCCTCCTCGCCCACGCGGCGGATCCGGACCCGGTCCGGCAGCGGCAACAGCAACTCGGCCGCAGCGGCCAGTTGCACGTTGCCGAAGTGGTCCACCGTCAGTACCTCGGCGGTGAAGCCGTCCGGTAGCACCTCGACCACCGGGTCGGGCAGCCGGATAAGCGTCGACGGATCGACGGCCCGGCCTGCGTCGGCCAGCGCGCCACCCGCCGCCAACCGGGCCGCGACCGGGGCGAAGACGTCCCGACCGTGGAAGGTCGCCGAGACCCGATCCGCCTGCCACCGTGGGTTGGTCAACTCCACCGCTCCGGTCACCCCGCCGAGCGCGGCGGCGGCGTCGAGCAGCAGACCGTTGTCCGGCCCGACCAGCAGGCCCTCGGGCGTGGCCAGCGCGATGCCCCGGCGGGCCGTGCCCACACCCGGGTCGACCACCGCCACGTGCACCCCGACCGGCAGGTGCGGCACGGTCTGCGCGAGCACCGCCGCACCCCGCCGGACGTCTCCCGGTGGCACCAGATGGGTCACGTCGATCACCCGGACCGTCGGCGCGAGCCGGGCGATCACCCCGTGACAGGCCGCCCCGAAACCGTCGGCCAGACCGTAGTCGGTGGTCAGCGAGACGACCTCGGCCGACCCGGTGGTGCGCGTACGACTGGTCACGGCATCGGATCGTACGTGCGGCGACCGGCCCCCGCAGGCAGCGCCCGCCATCCGGCCGGGCAGCGCCCGCCATAGCGGATAGGCGACAGGCGCACTGACCGACCGGCCACTGCCCGGGAACCGGAGGGTTCGGCAGACTGCCAGGAGTGACTTACCGGAAGATTCTGCCCGCCGTCGTCCTGCTCTCGGCCACCGTTGCGCTCACCGCCTGCGGTGATGACCCGGATCGGCCGTCCACGGCCGCCCCGACGGTAACGTCGGCCGACAGCACCGCGCCGCCGCCGCCCAGCCCGGAAGCCACCGCCACCGCCGCCGCCGGACCCGAGTCCACTGGCGCGCCGTCGGACGAGGCGAGCACCGAGAGCAGTTCGCCGAAGCTGCCGCTGAGCCCGCCGCCGATCGAGCTGCCGCCCCGCCAGGCGGACGCGCCCAGCGCCCGGGAGGTCATCGCGGCGTTCCGGGCCGCCGGGCTCAAGGTCGCCAACTCGCGGGACCGCTCGGACGAGTGCGGGCCGGACGGGCTCGGGCTGGGCTGCTCCGAACTGGTCGTCACCGACGGCATCGCGGTGTACGTGTTCCCGGACGAGGGCAGCGCCACCGACATGGCCGAACTGTGGGACGGCGTCTCGTACCGCAAGGGCACGGTGGTGCTGAACTACCTGAAGGCGTCGACGCCGAAGGCCGAGCGACCGCGCTACGAGAAGGTCCTCGCCGACCTGCGCTGAGCGCGGGGGCGACCCCGCCGCCGGTGGGATCAGGCGCGCAGGCGCAGGCCGCGTGGGGTGGCCCGGAAACCGGCGGCGGTGAGCGCGTCGTGCAGCGCGGAGGTGCGTACCGCCTCGCCGTCGGCCCGTTCCACCGAGATCGGTCCCAACGCGCCGGAACCGACGGCGTCGGCCAGGGCCTTTCCGGCACCGGTCAGGGCGTCGGCGTCGTCGGTGAAGGAGAGGATGGTCCGCCCGCCCCGCTCCACGTAGAGCACCAGGTCACCGGCGACCAGCACCACCAGGGCACCGGCCTTGCGGCCGGCCCGGTGGCCGGTGGCCGGTGCCGCCGCGTCGCCGGAGTCGACCACCCGTTCCGGCCAGGGCAACGCCGCACCGTACGGGTTGGCCGGGTCGGTGGCGGCCAGCACCACGGCCGGGCCACCCCGGGCCGGCGTGGCGTCCAGCGGCTCGGCCAGGGCGCGGATCCGGTCCACCGCGCCGGGCACGGCGAACTGTGCCGCGCCGAGCCCGTCGACGAAGTAGCCACGTCGGGCGGCACCGCGTTCCTCCAGCGCGGCCAGCACCGGGTAGACCGCGGCGAAGCCACCGGACACCTGCTCGGCCACGACCGCCCCCCGGGTGAGCACGCCGTGTCGTTCCAGCAGCACGTCGGCCAGGGCGGCGGCCCGCCGCGTCGGGTCGACGTCGCGTTCCGGCAACCGGGACCACCGACCGGCCACCGTCGGTGGACCGCCCCGGCTGGGCAGCGCCACCCGCCCCGGGCGTCGGTAGCGGCCGCGTGTTGCCGCCGGTCGGGCCCGGTGCGCGCCGCCACCGCCGAGCACCGTCCGCAGCGGCGCCAGGGTGTCGTTGGTGAGGTGCCCGGCCCAGACCAGATCCCAGACGACCGTGGTCAACTCGGCGTCGTCGGTGGCACCGACCCGGTCGGACAGCGCCCGGAAGAACAATGCCTGACCGTCGCCGAGGGCGTCGAGCACCGCGTCGTGCAGGGGAGTACGCGCCAGTGCGTCGTCCGGCGGGGGCAGCAGCAGCGGCGCGACGTCGGCGTAGGCCAACGTGACCCAGCCGTCCCCGCCGGCGATCGCACCGGCACCGGCCCACAGCACCTCGCCGCTGGCGCACAGCTCGTCGAGCAACGCGGGAGAGTAGTCGGCCACCCGAACCGGCAGCACCAGCCGCTCCAGCGCCGACGCCGGCACCGACACGCCCTGCAACTGCTCCACGACGGCGGCCACCGCCTCCACGCCCCGGGCCGACGAGCCGACCTGTTGCCACCGGGGCAGGAAGGTGGCGAGCGCGCGGGGCGGCACCGGCTCGATCTCCCGACGCAGCGCCGCGAGGGACCGGCGGCGCAGCAGACGCAGCACCTCCGCGTCGCACCACTGGGTGCCGACGCTGTCGGGGGTGAACTCGCCGGAGACCACCCGCCCGGTGGCGGCCAGTCGACGCAGTGCCTGCTCCACCACGAAGACCCCCAGGCCGAACCGGGCCGCGCAACTGGCCGCCGGGAACGGACCGTGGGTGCGGGCGTACCGGGCGACCAGGTCGCCGAGTGGGTCGGCCACCGGTTCGAGGTACGCCTGCGCCACCCCCACCGGCAGCGCCACCCCGAGCGCGTCCCGCAGCCGACCGGCGTCCTCCACCACCACCCAGCGGTCCTGCCCGGCGATGCGGACCCGCAGCACCCGGCGGCCGGCCGCCAGATCGGTCAGCCACGCCACCGGCACGCCACGCTCGGCCAACTCCTCGGCGCTCAGGTCGCCGAGCTGGCGCAGCAACTCGACCACGTCCTCCGCGTCGCGGGGTCGGCGCTGTGGGGTCAACCAGCGCAGTTGCCGCTCGGATTCGGTGAGCACCGCCGGGTCGAGCAACTCGCGCAGGTCGACCCGGCCGAGCAGCTCACCGAGCAGGGCCGAATCCAGGGCCAGGGCCGCGGCCCGGCGCTCGGCGAGTGGGGCGTCGCCCTCGTAGAGGAAGGCGCCGACGTACCCGAAGAGCAGGGAGCGGGCGAACGGCGACGGTCGGGGCGTCTCCACCTCGACCAGGCGTACCCGGCGGCCGGCGAGGTCGCGCATCACCTGGACCAGAGCGGGCACGTCGAAGACGTCCTGGAGGCATTCCCGGGCCGCCTCCAGGGTGACCGGGAAGTCGGCGTACTCGCGGGCGACGTCGAGCAGTTGCGCGGCGCGTTGCCGCTGCTGCCACAGCGGCTGCCGGCGGCGGGGGTCCCGGCGGGGCAGCAGCAGCGCTCGCGCCGCGCACTCCCGGAACCGGGCGGCGAACAGCGCCGAGGTGCCGACCGACTCCTCCACCAGCTGCGCGATCTCGTCGGGATCGAAGGCCACCACGTCGGCGCCGGGTGGGCTGTCGGCGGTGTCCGGCAGGCGTACGACGATGCCGTCGTCGGAGGGCAGGACCTGGGCGTCCAGGCCGTGGCGTTCGCCGAGTCGACGGGCGACGGCCAGCGCCCACGGTGCGTTCACCCGGGCGCCGAGGACGCTGTGCACGGCCAGCCGCCAGTCGCCCAGCTCGTCGCGGAACCGCTCGACCACCACCGTCCGGTCGTCCGGCAACGCGCGGGTCGCGGCCTGCTGTTCGCGCAGGTACGCCAGCAGGTTGCCGGCGGCCCAGTCGTCCAACCCGGTGGCCCGCAGCGCCGCCGTGGCCTGCTCGTCGCCGTGACGCAGCAGGGTCCGGATCCGGGCCCCGATCGCCCGGCCCAGCTCCACCGGGCGGCCCGGCTGGTCGCCCTTCCAGAACGGCATCTTGGCCGCCTGCCCGGGCGCGGGGGAGACCAGCACCCGGTCCGGGGTGATCTCCTCGATCCGCCAGGAGGAGGAGCCGAGCAGGAAGACGTCGCCGACCCGGGACTCGTAGACCATCTCCTCGTCCAGCTCGCCGACCCGGGCGGCGCGTTGCGCGCCGGCCAGGAAGACGCCGAACAGCCCTCGGTCGGGAATGGTGCCGCCGCTGGTCACCGCGAGTCGCTGCGCGCCCGGCCGACCGGTCAGCACGTCGGTGGCGCGATCCCAGACCAGCCGGGGACGCAACTCCGCGAAGGCGGTCGACGGGTAGCGCCCGGAGAGCATGTCGAGCACGGCGTGCAGGGCCGAGTCGGGCAGCTCGGCGAAGGGTGCCGCCCGGCGCACCACCGCGGCCAGGTCCCCGACCCGCCACTGGTCCAGCGCGACCATCGCGACGATCTGCTGGGCGAGCACGTCCAACGGATTGCGGGGATGGTGCAGCTCCTCGATGGTGGCCTCGCTCATCCGCTCGGCGACCACCGCACAGGAGAGCAGGTCGCCCCGGTGCTTGGGCAGCACCACGCCGCGCGACACCGCGCCGACCTGGTGCCCGGCCCGGCCGACCCGCTGCAGACCGGCGGCGACGCTCGGCGGTGCCTCGATCTGCACCACCAGGTCGACCGAGCCCATGTCGATGCCGAGTTCGAGGCTGGAGGTGGCGACCACGGCGGGCAACTGACCCGCCTTGAGGGACTCCTCGATGTGCCGGCGTTCCTCCCGGGAGACGCTGCCGTGATGCGCCCGGGCGATCACCGGCGGGGCGCCGGTCACCGCACCGGCCTGAGCCATCATCAGCGCCGGGGTGCGGTGGGCGCCGGTCGGTGCCGTCGGCGACTCGCCCACCGGCTGCTCGGCGGCGAGTTCGTTGAGCCGGGCACAGAGCCGCTCGGCGCTGCGGCGGGAGTTGGTGAAGACGATTGTCGAACGGTGGGCCTGGATCAGGGCGTAGACGCGCTCCTCCAGAGCGGGCCAGATCGACGCGGTGCGCGGACCGCCCAGCTCGTCCCCGGGGGCTGGTGCCTCGTCGAGGTGGGTCATGTCCTCCACCGGCACCTGGACGCTGACCTCGATCGTCTTGGCGCTGATCGGGGCGACGACCTCGACCGGGCGGGCACCGCCGAGGAACCGGGCACACTCGTCGACCGGTCGGACCGTCGCGGAGAGCCCGATCCGCTGCGCCGCCGCCGGCAACAGCTCGTCGAGCCGCTCCAGGGACAGCGCCAGGTGCGCGCCGCGTTTGGTGCCGGCCACCGCGTGCACCTCGTCCACGATCACCGTCTCGACGCCGCGCAGCGAGTCGCGTGCCGCCGAGGTCAGCAGCAGGAACAGCGACTCCGGGGTGGTGATGAGGATGTCCGGTGGGGTACGGGCGAAGGCCCGGCGTTCGTCGGCCGGGGTGTCGCCGGTACGCATCCCGACGGTGATCTCCGGCGGGGGTAGCCCGAGCCGGCTGGCGGCCTGCCGGATGCCCGCCAGCGGGGTGCGGAGATTGCGTTCGACGTCGACCGCGAGCGCCTTGAGCGGGCTGACGTAGAGCACCCGGCACCGGTGTCGGGGATCGGCCGGGGCGGGCTCGCGGGCCAGCCGGTCGAGCGACCAGAGGAACGCGGCGAGGGTCTTGCCGGACCCGGTCGGCGCCACGACCAGAGCGTTGCGGCCCGCGGCGACCGCCGTCCAGGCACCCGCCTGGGCGGCCGTCGGCGCCTCGAAGGCGGCGCTGAACCATTCCCGGGTCGCCGCACCGAAACGGGGGAGCGTCGAGTCGCCCGTCGGTGCTGCGCTGGAGTCCACCAGCCCATCCTGCACCGAGGCACCGACATCCGCGGACCGGCGCCGGGGGCAAACTGAGGAGATTAGGGGGTTATTAAAAGGCTCATCGCTGTTTGAGCGCTTAATCCGTTAAGTCTTACTTAACTGCTTGCTTGTGACAGGCAACATAAAGTAACTTCACCCGCGGCGTGATGAGCGGGGAGGAGGTCGGATGGCCGTCGAGCAGCGGGGCCCAGGATCCGGCACCGACGTTCTGATCCGCAAGGTCGACAGTCGGGTCGTCGCTCTGCGTGCCGGGCTGCGTGGCCCCGACCTTGAGTTGGCCGAACGGCTCGCCAGCTGCCTGCGGGAGTTGGTCGTCGTCACCGCACAGGCCAGCGCCGCCGACAGGGCACAGGTGCGGGTTGCCGTGCACTACTTCGTGCTGCGTCGGGAGAGTCGGGGCCGACTGCTCTCCGTCCGCTCCCTGACCGCCACCCAGCGGCTGGTGAACGAGGCGGCGCGGCGCATCGGCCGGCCGGATCTGATGGTGGAGCCCGCGCGCGACCCGGCGCGGCCCTCGCACAGCTGACCGCGCGCCACCGGCCACCACCAGCGCACCGCGTCCGACGCGCAGCACCCGCACCGCGTCCGACGCGCAGCCGCCGTCGTGCCACCGAAGCGGCGGTGGCACGGCTGGCCGAGGACCGTCATGCCATTGCGGCAAGGTGCATCAGATATGGGGCTTTTTCGCCAAAGTCGCCTGGCTTGCGGTGAAACTATCGTCTGATCCCTCTTAGGCGCCAGCACGCGAAAAGGGCGCCGCTGCCCCACCTCGACGGGAGCGCGCGTGCTCGTACTGCTGACCCTGCACCTGACGGCAGCCATCGTGGCGCCGCTACTGGTGCGTCGGTGGGGACCGCGTGCCTGCTACCCGCTGGCCCTGGCACCCGCCGCCGCGTTCGGGTGGGCGTTGGTGCGTACGCCGGACGTGGCGCACGGCGGCGCGGTGGTCGAGACGTACCCGTGGATCTCGCAGTTGGGGTTGGACCTGGCGCTGCGGATGACCACCCTGTCCTGGCTGATGACGCTGCTGGTCGGCGGTGTCGGCGCGGTGGTGCTGGTCTACAGCGCGCGCTACCTGCCGGCGGACGCCGTCGGCACGGCCCAGTACGCCGCCGTCATGGTCGGCTTCGCCGGGGCGATGCTCGGGCTCGTCCTCGCCGACGACCTGCTCCTGCTCTACGTCTGCTGGGAACTGACCACCGTCCTGTCGTACCTGCTGATCGGGCACAGCGCCGAGCGGCGTTCGGCCCGCTGGGCGGCGGGTCAGGCGTTGATCCTGACCACGCTCGGTGGCCTGGCCATGCTTGTCGGGTTCATCATGCTCGGCCACCACGCCGGCACCTACCGTTGGTCGGAGATCGCCGCGCGCCCGTTGCCCGAGGGCACGTACCTGGTGGTTGCGGTGCTGCTGATCCTGCTCGGCGCGTTGTCCAAGTCGGCGCTGCTGCCGTTCACCTCGTGGCTGCCGGTGGCGATGGCGGCGCCGACACCGGTGAGCGCGTACCTGCACGCCGCGGCGATGGTGAAGGCCGGCGTCTATCTGCTCGGCCTGCTCGCCCCGGTGCTGGCCGGGGCCGCGCCGTGGCGACCGGTGGTGCTGGTCGCCGGGCTGGCCACCATGGTGATCGGCGGCTGGGCGGCGCTGCGGCAGCACGATCTGAAGCTGCTGCTCGCCTACGGCACGGTCAGTCAACTCGGCCTGCTGGCGGTGACGATCGGCGTCGGCACCGCGGACGCCGCGCTGGCCGGCGTGGCGATGCTGGCCGCGCACGCGCTGTTCAAGGCGACGCTGTTCCTCGTGGTCGGCGTGATCGACCACGGTGCCGGCACCCGGGACCTGCGCAAACTCTCCGGGCTGGGACGCGCCGCACCGGTGCTGGCCGGCGTCGCCGTGCTCGCCGCCGCCTCCATGGCCGGCGTGCCGCCGTTGCTCGGGTTCGTGGCCAAGGAGGCGGTGTTCGCCGCGTTCACCGACCGACCGGTGGTGTTGGCGGTGCTGGTCGTCGGCACCGTGCTCACCGTCGCCTACAGCCTCCGGTTCCTCTGGGGCGCCTTCGGCAGCCGCCCGGGGATCGCGCCGACCAGGCTGGGGCGGATCCCGCCGACGATGCTGCTGCCGCCGGCCGGACTGGCCCTCGTCGGGCTCGCCGCCGGGTTGGCCGCCGGCCCGGTCGACCACCTGCTGCGGCCGTACGCCGAGAGTTTCGGGCCCGTGCACGCGCACCTGGCGATCTGGTCGGGCCTCAACCTGGCGCTCGGACTGTCGGTGCTGGTCCTGGCCGGCGGCGCGGTGGTGTTCTGGTTGCGCCGTCCGCTGGCCCCCGCGCTGGCGCGGGTACGCGCGCCGGTCACCGGTCAGCAGGGGTACGAGTGGGTCACCCACCGCTTCGACCGGGTCGCGGTGGACGTCACAAGCGTCACCCAGCGGGGTTCGCTGCCGCAGTACCTCGGTCTGATCCTGCTGGTGCTGGCCGCCGTGCCCGGTGGTGTGCTGCTGTACATCCAGCCGTGGCAGTACCCGATCGCGCTGTGGCTGACGCCGGCCCAGCCGGTGGTGCTTGTGGTGATCAGCGTGGCGGCGCTCCTCGCCGTGGGCGCCCGTCGCCGGATGACCGCGATGCTGCTGGTCGGCATGACCGGCTACGGCACCGCGATGTTCTTCGTGCTGTACGGCGCTCCCGATCTCGCGCTGACCCAGTTCCTGGTGGAGACCGTGACGATCGCGGTCTTCGTGCTGGTGCTGCGCCGCCTGCCGAAACGGTTCTCGGTGCGTCCGCTGTGGAGCAGCCGTTGGCTCCGACGGGGGATCGGGGCGATCGTGGGGCTGACCGTGGCCGGCCTCGCCGTCGCCGCCGCAACCGCCCGGCACGCGCGCAGCATCTCGGAGGACTTCCCCCAGCTCGCCGTCGAGCAGGGACACGGCCGCAACGTGGTGAACGTGACGCTCGTCGACATCCGCGCCTGGGACACCCTGGGTGAGTTGTCGGTCCTGGTGGTCGCCGCGACCGGGGTGGCCAGCCTGGTCTTCCAACGGTCCCGCACCGGCCCCCGGCCACGTCGACTGGACGTCGACCGGGGCGAGGTCCTCGCCGGTCGACCGGTCTGGCTGCGTGGCGGTGCCACCCTGCACGAGCGCAACCGTTCCCTGGTGCTGGAAGTGGTCACCCGGTTGATCTTCCACACCGCCGTGTTGTTCTCGTTCTACCTGCTGTTCTCCGGCCACAACGCGCCCGGCGGCGGCTTCTCCGGCGGGCTGGTCGCCAGCCTGGCGCTGACCATGCGGTACCTCGCCGGTGGTCGGTACGAACTGGCCGAGGCCGCGCCGGTCAACGCCGGCACCGTGCTCGGGGCCGGGTTGGCGGTGGCGGTCGGCGGTGCGTTGGCCAGCATGTTCGCCGGTGGCGAGGCGCTGGAGAGCGCCAAGATCGACTTCTGGTTGCCGCTGGTCGGCGACTTCTACCTGGTCACCTCGCTCTTCTTCGACGTCGGTGTCTACCTGGTGGTGATCGGGTTGGCGTTGGACGTGCTGCGCAGTCTCGGTGCCGAGGTCGACCGGAACATCGAATCCTCGGGCGGGCGGCCCGGGGTGCTCGCCGTCGAACGTGGGAGAGGGCGGCGCAGGTGACCGGTACCGGTGCGAACCTGGTGTCCTTCCTCGCGATCGGGATCCTCGTGGGGTGCGGCGTGACCCTGCTGCTGGAACGCAGCCTGAGCCGGGTCCTGCTCGGCGTCATCCTGATCAGCAACGGGATCAACCTGCTGATCATCTTCGGCGGACGGCCCGGCGGGGCGCCGGTGGCCGGGGTCACCGACCCGGCGGCGATGAGCGATGCGCTGCCGCAGGCCATGGTGCTCACCGCCATCGTGATCACCTTCGGCTTCACCGCCTTCCTGCTGGCCATCAGCTACCGCAGTTGGTACCTGGACGGCGACGACGAGGTGCCCGACGACATCGAGGACCAGCGGATCAAGCAACGCGCCGCGCGCAAGGAGGTCTCGACCGTCGACTTCGGTGAGGAGCCACCGGAACTCGACCCCGAACAACTCGACGCGCCCGCACCCGGGCGGCGGCGCGGGGAGGGGCCGGGATGATCCGGTACGCGTCGAAGCCCGGCCGGAGCGGACGATGAGCGCGCTCGTACCGCTGCCGGTGCTGCTGCCGTTGCTGGGCGCGGCACTGACGCTGCTGCTGGCGAATCGGCCCCTGCCGCAGCGGATGGTGAGCGTCGGCTGCCTGAGCGCCACCCTGCTGGTGTCGGTGCTGCTGCTGATGCGGGCCTACCAGCACGGGCCACTTGTCGTCCAGATCGGCGCCTGGCCCGCACCGGTCGGCATCGTGCTGGTCGCCGACCAACTGGCCGCGCTGATGCTGGTGGTCTCCTCGGCGGTGACCCTCTGCGTGCTGCTCTACTCGATCGGCCAGGGTCAGGGGGAGACCGGCGAGAGCGCGCCGCTGGCCATCTTCCACCCCACCTACCTGGTGCTGACCGCCGGCGTGACCAACGCGTTCCTCGCCGGTGACCTGTTCAACCTGTACGTCGGCTTCGAGATGCTGCTCGCCGCGAGCTTCGTCCTGATCACCCTCAACGGCACCCGGCTGCGCATCCGTACCGGCTCCACCTACGTGGTCGTCAACGTGCTGGCCTCGATGATCTTCCTGATCTCGGTGGGCCTGGTGTACGCGGCGACCGGCACCCTCAACCTGGCCCACCTCGCCGCCCGACTGGACGCCCTGCCCGACGAGGTCCGGCTGAGCCTGCAACTGATGCTGCTGCTGGCCTTCGGCATCAAGGCGGCGGTCTTCCCGCTGTCGGCCTGGCTGCCCGACAGCTACCCGACCGCCCCGGCCCCGGTCACCGCCGTCTTCGCCGGCCTGCTCACCAAGGTCGGCGTGTATGCGATCATCCGGACCCAGACGCTGCTCTTCCCCGGCGGGCAGGCCGGCACGTTGCTGCTGGTGGTGGCCGGGTTGACCATGCTGGTCGGCATCCTGGGCGCGGTGGCCCAGTCGGACATGAAGCGGCTGTTCTCGTTCACCCTGGTCAGCCACATCGGCTACATGATCTTCGGAGTCGGGCTCAGCACGGTGGCCGGCCTGGTCGGCGCGATCTTCTACGTGGTCCACCACATCACCATCCAGACCACCCTGTTCCTGGTCGCCGGCCTGGTCGAGCAACGCACCGGCAGCACCGACCTGCGCCGCCTCGGCGGGCTGGCCCGGGTCGCGCCCCTGCTCGGACTGCTCTTCTTCGTCTCGGCCATGAACCTCGCCGGCATCCCACCGTTCTCCGGGTTCCTCGGCAAACTCGGCCTGCTCCAGGCCGGCGCGGCCGTCGGCGGAGCGTTGCCCTGGACGCTCGTGGCGGTCGGCACGGTGACCAGCCTGCTCACCCTCTACGTGGCCAGCCGGGCGTGGAGCATGGCGTTCTGGCGGGTGCCCTGCGTGACAGTCAACTCGAGCGCACCGCTGCCCATGTTGACGGTCGGGGCCACCGCGGCCCTGGTGGTCCTCGGCGTGGCCCTGACCGTGGCGGCCGGCCCCCTGTTCGACGTGACCACGGGCGCAGCGGTCGACCTGCGGGAACGAACCCCGTACATCCATGCCGTCCTGCCGGGCGGGCCGCCGTGACCCGGCCGGAGCCGGACGCGACGCCCGCGCAGGGTGTGCGTTCCCGGCTGGGACGTCGACGCGACCGGGCGTTGGCGGTGGGCTGGCTGGTGGTGGCCTGGAACCTGTTCTGGGGCGACTTCAGCTGGGCGAATCTGCTGGGTGGGATGCTGGTGGCCGCGGCGGTGGTGCTGTTCTTCCCGCTGCCGCCGGTGACCTTCGACGGTCGACTGCGGCTGCGCGGGCTGCTGGTGTTCACGGTGCGGTTCGTCGGCGAACTGATCCGGGCCAGCCTGCACGTGGCCCGGATCGCGGTGCAGCCCGGCTACGTCCCGCGCTCGGCCATCGTGGCGGTCCGACTGCGGGTGCCCACCGATCTCAACCTGGCGCTCACCGCCGAGGTGCTGTCGCTCGTCCCCGGCACCCTGATCGTGGAGACGGATCGGCAGGCCGCGGTTCTCTACGTGCACGTGCTCGACGTGCACGGCCCGGCGGATCTCGTCGCCGCCCGTCGGCAGGTCCGCGTCGTGGAGCGGCGGATCGTCGCCGCGGTCGGCTCGAACGCCGAATTGCGTCAGGTGCTCTCCGTACCCGTCGACAAGGAGTTGTCGTGACCTTCCTCCTCGGCCTGATGATCGCCGGCCTGCTCTCCATGGCCGCGCTGCTCGCCCTCGTCCGGCTCTACCGGGGGCCGTCGTTGCTCGACCGGGTGGTCGCCGCCGACATGCTGCTCGCCACGATGGTCGGCGCGGTGGGCGCCGAGGCGGCGCTCAACCGGCACGCCAGCACGCTGCCCGTACTGGTGGTGCTCGCCCTGCTCGGCTTCGTCGGCTCGGTCTCCCTGGTGCGCTTCGCCGTTCGGGAGCAGTCGTGACGCCGCCCGCCGCCGGGCCGGGCGGGATGCCGCCCGCCGTGGACTGGGCCCTCACCGTGACCGACGTGGCGGACTGGCTCGGTGCCGTCAGCCTGGTCGCCGGGGCGTTGCTGAGCCTGGCCGCCGCCATCGGGGTGCTGCGGTTCCCCGACACGCTGAGCCGGATGCACGCCGCCACGAAGCCACAGGTGCTGGGCGTGCTGTTGCTGCTGCTCGGGCTGGTGCTGCGGCTGCGTACCCTCTCCGACCTCGGCATGGTCGCGCTGGTGGGCGTCTTCCAGTTGGCCACCGCCCCGGTTGCCGCCCAGATGATCGGTCGGGCCGCCTACCGCACCGGGCGCTTCGATCGGGGCCTGCTCGACGCCGACGAACTGGCCGACCGCTGACGGTGACGGATGGGTCTGCTGATGACCGCGGTGTCCCGGTGACGCTCGGGCCGGCGGACATCTCACATCCCGGAGGCACGGGCCGCCCAGCCCACACGACGGGGGCGGCCGGGCCGGTAGAATGACCGCATGATCGACTCTTCTGCCCAGGAGGGCAGCAGTAGCCAGCCGGGTAAGCCCCGGCATCCACATGACCCGACGACCCCGGGAGCCCTGAGCTTCCCGTGTTGATCCTCGTCGGTCTTCTCCTGATCATCGTTCTGACCGTCGCGACGGGTTACTTCGTCGCGCAGGAATTCGGCTACGTCGCCGTCGACCGGGGCAAGCTCAAGCAGCGCGCCGCCGAGGGCGACCAGGCATCCGCCCGGGCCCTGGAGGTGACCGCGCGGCTGTCGTTCATGCTCTCCGGCGCCCAGCTCGGCATCACCGTCACCGCCCTGCTCGTCGGTTACGTGGCCGAGCCGTACCTCGGCGCCGGACTGGCCGAACTGCTCGGCGTGGCCGGCGTCTCCTCCGGCGTCACGCTGCCGCTGTCCGTCGTGCTGGCTCTGGTCATCGCCACCGTGGTGCAGATGGTGGTGGGCGAGCTGGCCCCGAAGAACCTGGCCATCGCCCGCCCCGAGCCGGTCGCCCGGGCCCTGTCCCGGTCCACCCTGTTCTACATGGCGATCGCCGGCCCGTTGATCAAGCTGTTCGACCGGGCCGCGGTGCGGCTGCTGCGACGGGTCGGCATCGAGCCGATCGAGGAGTTGCCCAGCGGCGCCACCCCGGAGGACCTGGAACAGATCATCGCCGAGTCCCGCCTGGAAGGGCACCTCGACGCCGAGATGTCCGAGCTGCTCGATCGAGGGCTCGACTTCCGCGAGCTGACCGCCGGTGAGGTCATGGTGCCCCGGGTCGACGTGCACACCGTACGCGCCGACGAGACGATCAGCCGGGTGGTCGAACTGCTCGACACCGGCCGGTCCCGCTTCCCGGTACGCGGTGCCGAGGGCGTGGACGACCTGGTCGGTGTGGTCGGCATCTCCGACGTGCTCCGGGTGCCTCCGGCGCAGCGCGCCACCACCCCGATCAGCGAGGTGGCCGTACCACCGTTGCTGGTGCCCGAGACGCTGCCGCTGCCGACGGTCCTGGACCGGCTGCGCTCCGGGCACCGTCAGCTGGCCTGCGTGGTCGACGAGTACGGCGGCTTCGCCGGCGTGATCACGCTGGAGGACATCGCCGAGGAACTGGTCGGCCCGATCCGCGACGAGGACGACCCGCCGGAGCGGGCCCCGGCCCGGCAGGACGACGGCTCCTGGGTGGTGCCGGCGCGCTGGCGCATCGACGAGGTCGCCGACAGCACCGGCATCTCGCTGCCCGAACATCCCGAGTACGACACCCTCTCCGGTCTGGTCATGCGCGAGCTGGGCCGGGTGCCCGAGGTCGGGGACCGATTGGAGATCGACCTGCCTGCCGACGGTGACAACGCCGAGGTCTCCCCGCGAGCCCTGGTCGAGGTGCTCGCGGTCGACCGGCACGTGGCCGACTCGGTCCGCCTGCAGTTGGCCGGCGGGCGTGAGGAGGTGACCGCGTGAGCACCGGATTCGCGCTGATCACCTCGGTGATCCTGCTCGCCCTCAACGGGTTCTTCGTCGCCGCCGAGTTCGCCCTGGTGGCGAGCAAGCGGTACCGCCTGGAACAGGCGGCCGTCGGCGGTGGCCGGGCGGCCAAGGCCGCCCTCGACGGCGTACGCGAGCTGTCGCTGATGCTGGCCGGCGCGCAACTGGGCATCACCCTGTGCACGCTGGGCCTCGGTGCCCTGGCCGAGCCGGCGATCGAACGACTGGTCGGGCCGCTGCTGCATGCCGTCGGCCTGCCCTCCGGCGCCAGCCACGTGATCGCGCTGATCTTCGCGCTGAGCCTGGTCACCTTCCTGCACCTGGTGGTCGGCGAGATGGCGCCGAAGTCCTGGGCGATCACCCACCCGGAGCGCTCCGCGCTGCTGCTGGCCCTGCCGTTCCGGGCCTTCGCCCGGGTGGCCCGGCCGGTGCTGTCGGCCCTCAACGCGGTGGCCAACGCGATGCTGCGGCTGGCGAAGGTCAACCCGCAGGACCAGTTGGCGCAGGTGCACGGCCCGGACGAGCTGCGGATGCTGCTGGAGCAGTCCCGCGAGCACGGCCTGCTCGGTGCCGCCCAGCACGAGCTGCTGACCAGCATGCTGGAGCTGCAGGGCACCACGGTGGCCCAGGTGATGGAGCCGTTCGACCGGATGGTGACGGTCCGCCGCGACGACCCGGTCGAGCGGATCGAACAGGTCAGCCGGGACAGCGGCCGGTCGCGGTTGGCGGTGCTGGACGCCGCCGGTGACGTCTGCGGTCTGGTGCACGTACGGGAGGCGGTACGTGCCGCCGCCGTGCGGCCCGATGCCACCGCGGCGGATCTGATGAACGACGCGATCACCCTGCCCGACTCGGCGACGGTGACCGAGGCGGTGGCCGTGATGCGGGCCCGCCAGTCCCAGCTGGCCATGGTCCGCAACGGCGCCGGTCCGACCCGACCGGTCGGCTTCGTCGCCCTGGAGGACCTGCTGGAGGAGGTCATCGGTGAGTTCGACGACGAAACCGACCCGATCCCCCGCGCGGTACGCCGGCTGAGGTAGGAGCGACGCGGATGCGGCTGACGGGGGTGTCACCGGGCGGTACGGGCCTGACGGTGCAGACCGCGTTGGCCAATCCGAGCACCCGCCCCGGCCTACGGCTGCCGGGGCGGGTGAACCTGATCGCCGGTTCCGTCGACGTGCCGGTCTACCATGTCCGGCTCGGCCTGGTCAGCACGGTCGAGCCGGACGACCCGGAGGCACCCCGCCGCCTGGTGCAGTTCCACCAGGCGCAGGTGTCCGACGCTCTGGTCCTACGGGCGGGGCGGGCCCGGTCGATCCCGTTCGAGTTCCCGCTGCCCTGGGAGACCCCGGTGACCACGCTCGGCGGCGTACCGCTGCTCAGCCTGCGGATGGGGCTGCGTACCGAGGTGGCCATCGAACCGGCGCTGGACCAGGGCGCGATGGTGCCGATCTTCGTCCACCCGCTCCCCACCCAGCAGCACATCCTCGGCGCGCTGGACACCCTCGGCTTCAGCGCGCGGCAGTCCGGTCTGATCGACGGCCGGCTGCCCGGGGTGGAGCAGACCCTGTCCCTGCACCAGCGGTGGGGGTTCTGGGTCGGCCCGCTCTACGCCGGGCCGATCACCGAGCTGGAGGTGATCTTCGTGACCAACTCCGCCGGCCTTGAGGTGATCTTCTGGTGCGACCGTCGGCTGGCGCTGGCGGGCATCACCCACACCAGCATCAGCCGGTTCCGGAGCTGGCACGTCGACGCCGACAAGCGGGACTGGACCGCCACGGTCGACGGTTGGCTACGCGAGACGATCAACCGGCACGCCGCCGCCGCGGCGCACGCCGACTGGTCGGCGAACATCAGCGAGTCCGCGCATGTCAGCCGCCCGCCCGACCAGCCGATTCCGCCCGGCTACGGCCTCGGCGGCACGGCCGGTGGTGCCGGCACCGGCGGCGACGGCACCTGACCCATCCGCCCGCGCGCCGGAGCCGAGGTGTTAACAGGGGGCCCTTTCACTACCTCAGGCGTTAACAAGGGGCCCTTCCTTGCACCTCAGCCCTGGGCGAGCTTGACGCCGAAGCCGAGGAAGAGCGCGCCGACGGCGGTGGTCGCGCCGGCGGAGAGCCGGCGGCGTTGGCGGAACTGGGCGGCCAGGAAGGTGCCCGCGAAGATCAACGCGGTCAGGTAGAGCGCGCTGGTCACCTGGGCGATCAGGCCGAGCAGCAGGAACGACAACGCCGGCCAGGGGTAGGTCGGGTCGACGAACTGGATGAAGAACGAGACGAAGAACAGGATCGCCTTCGGGTTGAGCAGGCTGATCACCAGCGCCTTGCGGAACGGGCTGCGCATCTCCGCCGGCTGCGCGGCGTCGATCAGCCGCGGGGTGGTGGGATCGTTGCGGTCCCGCCAGCGCCGCCAGGCCGCGCGCAGCATGGTCAACCCGACATAGCCCAGGTACGCCGCACCCGCGTACTTGATCACGAGGAAGACCGGCGGGTACGCCTTGAGCAGCGACGCCACCCCGGCCGCGGAGAGGAACATCAGCACCCCGTCGCCGACGAAGACGCCGCCCGCGGCCCGGTAACCGACACCCACCCCGCGTCGTGCGGCGGTGGAGAGCACGAACAGCGAGTTGGGCCCGGGCAGCAGCACGATGGCCACGGTGCCCAGCACGTACGTCCAGATGTCGGTGATCCCCAGCACGCTGGACATCATCAGGCCGAAGGTGCCTTCGCGCGAAGCCTTTCCCGCAGCCTGACCTGTGCATTCGGCCACTCTTCGACGGTCATCGAATACTGGACGGTGTCCCGCCACGAGCCGTCCGGGCGCAGCCGGTGCTTGCGCAGCACGCCCTCGCGGGTGGCCCCGAGCCGCTCAATGGCCCGCTGGGAACGTTCGTTGCGGATGTCGGTGTGCCAGACCACCCGCACCGCCTCCAGGTCGCCGAAGGCCCGCTCCAACAGCAGCAGCTTGGCCTCGGTGTTGACTCCGGTACGCCACCAGGGCCGACCGAGGAAGGTGTGCCCGATCGCCACCGACCGCCGGTCGGGGTCGATCTCGTAGTACGAGGTGGTGCCGACCACCGCACCGGTCACCGCGCAGCGCTGCACCCACGGCACCTGTTCACCGCGCTGCCAGGCGGCCAGGTAGGCGCCGACGTGGGCGGCCAACTCGTCGGCGGCGGCCGGCCGGGGGAACCCGAGATGCTGCCACACCTGCGGATCGGCGGTCGCGGCGAACAGGCCCTCGGTGTGGCTCAGGTCCAGCGGCTCCAGCAGCACGTGTTCGCCGCGCAGCACCACGGGCTCGTGCCACGGCGTGCGGGTCGGTCGCAGGTAGGCCGGCACGGGCGTGGTGACCCCGACGTCCGGCTCGGGCAGGCCCGCGGTCAACCGCAACGGGACCACCCCGGCCCAGTGCGGCAGCGCGTGGTCAGCCGGCTCCTCGATGACGCCACCGGCACGGGAGCGTACCGAGACCTCGGTCAACGGCAACGCCAGCACGGCGGTCTCGGCCAGTTCCCGCCGGTTCGGCGGTCGGCTGTCCGCCGCGCGACCGGCACCGACCTTGTCGACCAGGGCGGTCAGCACCTCGGCCTTCTCGGCGGCGTCGGTGACCAGTCGGGCCGTGCCGTGCGCGATGACCGAGCGGTAGTTGGCGCTGTGGTGGACCTGCGAGCGGGCGTAGACCAGGGCGTCGAGCAGGGTGACCGCCACGCAGACCGGCAGCCCGTCACCGCGGGCGGCCAGCAGCGGCCGGCTGCCGGTGGAGCCGTGCAGGTAGAGCGTGTCACCGAGGCGTACGTGCAGGGTGGGCAGCACCCGAGGCTCACCGTCCACAGTGAACGCGAGGGCACAGTGGTACGCCTCGTCGAGGACGGCGTGGGCGGCGGCGCGGTCGTAACTCATCCGCTCCCGGGAGCGACTGGCGGTGGTGCGGGCGGTCGGCGCGTACATGCTCCCACCTTTGTTCTAGTACAATGCTGAATTTGTGTCAGCACGATATCAGGTGAGCGGTGCGACAGCCGCCGAGATTTCCGCAAGCATCGAGTCCGGCATCCGCGACGCCGCCCTCGCCCCCGGCGACCCGCTACCACCGGTACGCGCCCTCGCCGCCGACCTGGCCGTCAGCCCGGCCACCGTCTCCCGCGCCTACGCCGAACTGCGCCAACGCGGACTCATCGTCACCGCCGGCCGGCACGGCACCCGGGTCCGCCCCCGCCCACCGGTGGCCGCCCGCCGGGCCGCACTACGCCCCCCATCCGCCGCCGGGCTGCGCGACCTGTCCAAAGGCGAACCCGACGCGCGGCTGCTGCCGCCGCTCGGCCCCCACCTCGCCGCGCTCGCCGACACCATCGGCCCGGCGATCAGCTACTCCGACGCCGGCACGCTGCCCGAGTTCGCCGAGGCGGCCCGCCAGCGACTCGCCGCCGACGGCGTACCCGCCACCGAACTGACCCTCAGCAGCGGCGCGCTCGACGGCATCGAACGACTCCTCGCAGCCCACCTGCGCCCCGGTGACGCCGTCGCGGTGGAGGATCCCGGCTGGGCCAACCAACTCGACCTCATCGCCGCCCTCGGCCTGCGCCCCATCGGCGTACCACTCGACGACGACGGCCCACTGGTCGCGGGCGTCGCCGCCGCGCTCGCGGCCGGTGCCCGGGCGCTCATCGTGACCAGTCGTGCCCAGAACCCCACCGGCGCCGCCGTCTCCGCCGACCGCGCCGCCGCCCTGCGTGCCCTGCTCGCCGGCCGCGCCGACGTCCTGCTGATCGAGGACGACCACGCCGCCGAACTGGCCCGCGTACCGCTGCACCCGCTCGCCGGGGCGACCGCCCACTGGGCCTTCGTCCGCTCGGTGAGCAAACCCTTCGGCCCCGACCTGCGTCTGGCCGTGCTGGCCGGAGACGAGACGACGGTGGCCCGGGTGGCCGGCCGTACCCGGGTCGGCACCGGCTGGGTCTCCACCGTGGCGCAGCGGCTGGTGCTGTCCCTCTGGCGCGACCCGGCGGTGACCGCCCTGATCGAACGGGCCGCCGACAGCTACGAACGCCGCCGCCGCGGACTCGTCGACGCCCTCGCCGAACGTGGCCTGACCGCACACGGCCGCAGCGGACTCAACGTGTGGGTGCCGGTGACCGACGAAACCGTCGCCTCCACCATGCTGCGCGACGCCGGCTGGCTAGCCGCCCCCGGCGCTCTCTTCCGCATCGCCAGCCCACCCGCCCTACGCCTCACCGTCAGCCCGCTCACCGAGCCGGACCTCCACCCCCTAACCCACACCCTCACCCAAGCCGCCCACCCCCCCCCCACCCCCCCCCCCCCCCCCCCCCCCACCCCCCCCCCCCCCCCCCCCCCCCCCCCCACCCCCCCCCCCCCCCCCCCCCCCCCCCCCCCCCCCCCCCCCCCCCCCCCCCCCCCCCCCCCCCCCCCCC